>NZ_JALNUT010000001.1:0-1189621 GCF_026540945.1 Sphingomonas sp. GC_Shp_3 | reverse complement strand
TGAAGCATACAACAGTAAGTCGTATAGTTTGTCCTGCCAAGGCGTTGCCAGTGTATGTCGAGTTGCTTGCCGTATATTGAAAATCTACTTGGTGCTTGGCGTAGTTTATGCCGTAGATGTCTATGAGTCCTGATCCGTCCTGCGTGTCAGCGACATTGCTAATGTTGAAGTGCAGATCTTGGAAGGTGCCACCGGGCGTTATATTGTCGTAGAAGTTCCCGGCGGTACTAATAGTGTCAGTTCTAACGATCCCATCCGCATCCGTGATCGAATAGCTTCCCGTCACAGACGTGACATGATAAGCAGTGGCATAGCCCGTATCGCCGCCAACATAGAGATTTGTCGAAGCGTTTTCGTTGTAAGTGACTGTGAAATTCACCTCCCGTCCTCCGGACGCAAGGGGCATATTGTTGAGATCCAAGTACGTTTGGGAATAGTGAAACTGTATCTCGCCCATGGTCTATCCCCAGTAACGCGCACAAGCGGCCGCCAGCGCATTTAGATCCTGACTGTAGAGAGTGTAAGCCACGCTTCAGAATACGCAATCGACAAGCGGCGCGCCGAGAATGTCTGGTTCTGGGCGACTGCGGAAGGGCAGCTTTGTCGTCCGAAAGCAGTCACTGCGTGGCTAACATGGCAGCGGGCGCACTTTGGGCCGCGCATCGGCGAGGTCTGCGCTTGCCGCAGGATCTAGCCGTCACGGGATTTGACGACAGTCTCGTCGCCAGTCGCGTCTGGCCGGCATTGACGACGGTTCGCCAGCCCATCGATGCAATGGCGGCGTGCGCTATTGAAATGCTGTTGGAAAGCCTGGCTTCACCGGAAACGCAGTCACCCCCCAACAGTGCGAGACAAACTGTTCGATTTTATCTTGATTGAGCGAGCCTCGACAAGAGTCGAAAAAGCGCTTGTGCTTTAGATTTAAATCACTGAACTGGCCTCTCCACGTGCTATCTGCGCGAGGAGAGATCATGAATACATCATCGGCTGCGACCTCCACTTCCGCCGTGGCGCCGGGGAAAAGCCACTACGTCGTGCTTGATGGTTTGCGCGGCGTGGCATCGCTGCTTGTGTTGACATTTCACATCCTGGAAACCTTTTCGAATAACGATCCGACCAAGCAGATCATCAACCATGGTTACCTCGCCGTGGGTTTCTTCTTTCTGCTTTCAGGCTTCGTGATCGCCTATGCGTATGATGATCGCTGGGGCCGCATGACCCAGTGGCGGTTCTACAAACGCCGGCTCATCCGCCTGCAACCTATGGTGGTGCTGGGAAGCCTGTTCGGCGCAGCACTCGTCTACCTCCAGGCAAGCTCCGTCTTTCCGAAGATCGGCACGACGCCCGTCTGGGAAATGCTGCTGGTGATGCTGCTGGGCTGCACGTTGCTCCCGCTGCCCAAGGCGTTTGACATCCGGGGCTGGAACGAAATTCACCAGCTCAACGGCCCCGCGTGGTCGCTCTTCTACGAGTACCTCGCTAATATCGGCTACGCGCTGGTATTCCGAAAGTTATCTGTCCGCTGGCTGGCTGTTTTGGCCGCCTGCGCTGCGGCCTTGCTGCTGGAGGTCGCGCTCGGCGGTGAGCGCCGCGATCTTATCGGCGGCTGGGCGCTCGTCTTCGACGGTATCCACGTCGGTTTTGCCTGGCCGTTGTACCCATTTCTAGCAGGCATGCTGCTGATGCGAGTGGGTAAGCGCATCGCAAGCCGCCACGCCTCGCGATTAGCAGCCTGCTGCTGGTCGTGGCGTTGGCGCTTCCGCGCTTCGGCGACACGCCGCACCATTGGAGCAACGGCTTGTACGACGCTCTATGCGTGATCCTGCTGTTCCCGCTGATCGTGGCGATCGGTGCCAGCGACAAGCGGGCAGATGGCACCACCGTGCGGATCGCCCGCTTCTTCGGCGATCTATCGTTCCCGCTCTATATAACCCATTATCCGCTGATCTACCTCTACACCGCCTGGGTTGTGGAAAGCCATCCGTCTGCGGCTCAAGGCGTAGTTTGGGGCGTAGCGCTGCTCATCGCGGCGGTGACGTTCGTCTATGCCAGCCTAAAGCTTTACGACGAACCAATGCGGCGATGGCTCAGCGCCCGGTTCCTCAAACGGCAAGCCTGAACCTGCCAAGCGCGGCTCCACAGCCGCGCTAAGCACAGAGTTTCGACGATCTACCTCCACCGGGAGCTCGCGACGTCCTCCCATCTAAGAAGTGTTCAATGTCTGAAACCGCAGCAGGGTCACGCCTCGCCACTCGTCTAGCCTTTCTCGTTTCCGGCTTTGCCCTCGCATGCTGGGCACCGCTCATCCCGCTCGCCAAAGCTCGGTTGGAGATCAGCGATGGCACTTTGGGGGTTCTGCTACTCTGCCTTGGCCTCGGGTCGGTCGGTGCGATGCAACTAGCTGGGCCGCTGACCGATAGGCTGGGTGCTCGGCCAGCGATCCTGATCGGGGGATAGGTTTGATACTGCTGCTGCCATGTCTCGCACTTGCACCGACTTTGCCGACGATGGCGGCAGCATTGTTGGTGTTCGGCGCATCCCTTGGTTTGATCGAAACCGGCATGAACGTGCATGCGGTCGAGGTGGAAAAGCGCGCCGGCTGTCCACTTATTTCAGGGTTCCATGGCCTGTTCAGTGTTGGCGGTTTTGCCGGCTCGCTGTCGCTTACTGCCGTCCTTTCAGCCAAAGCGAGCCCGATTACCGGCACTGTTGCCGCGTCGGGGCTCATGCTCGCGGCGCTGATCGTCGCCGTACCGCGCCTGGTCGCCACGCCGAAAGCAGAGGACACTTCACTGTTTGTGATGCCGCGTGGCGTAGTTGCGGTACTTGCTGGGATTACCTTCCTGAGCAAAGGCGCCATGCTCGACTGGAGCGCGTTGCTGCTGAGTGGTAGGAATCTGTTGCCGATCACGCAAGCGGGCATTGGCTATAGTGTCTTCGCCGTAGCGATGACGGCCGGTCGCTTGTCTGGTGACACGATTGTCGCGCGTCTCGGCGATATGCGGACGATGGTGTGGGGCGGCCTGCTCGCGATCACCGGCTATGCCGTCATCCTGCTGGTGCCATTCGCCTCGGTCTACTGCTGGGCTTTTCCCTTATCGGGATTGGCGCCTCCAACACCGTGCCGATCCTATTCCGCCGGGCCGGAGCGCAGACCGGCATGCCTGCCGGCCTCGCAATCGCGTCAGTCACTACGGTCGGCTATGCCGGTGTTCTCGCAGGGCCTGCCGGCATGGGTTTCATTGCACAGGGAATTGGATTGCCAGCAGCGTTCTGGCTGTTGGCCGCGTTGCTCTGCTCCGTTCCGCTCTGCGCTCGGGTTGCTACATCCAGCAGTGAAAAAGACTAAATGCGAGGTCTTGACGCCACAACTCCTCAGCAGTTGTGACAGGAAGCATGAGGCCGTCCCAAATCCGGTCGGACTATGCTGCTTTACCAGCGAAGCGAAGGCCTGGAAGGTCCGGAGGTGGGGGCGCTGCCGTCGGTCTGCGTTTCGACGGACAGCAATCCGGCTACCCGCAGATACGAGGAGCCGATGCCGGATCAGACCTGACGTCCGCTGCTAAAAACGAGAGCATCTTCACATCCGCGCTAAGGTAATGGACGGCGTTTTCATTCTTGGCATGCCCGGACAGGGCTTGCACCGCTCGCAGGCTCCCCGAAGCCTTGTAGATGATCGACACCTTGGTTCGTCGAAGTGAATGCGTCCAATACTCTTCTCGGCGTAGGCCTTCCCATTCATCAACAAGTCGGGCGTACTGACGCGTGCTGAGTGAGCGAGCATGATCCGACCGACGCGGAGGCACTGAAACGGCTTCAGTTCGTGGTGAACGGAACGGTGGCACTCAAAAGGGTGTCTGAATAGGAACCTTCTTTAACGGTTTTGCGACAATAACGCTTGGGATTGTGCACCGTGGCGAACTTATGCTGAAAACCCTTTTCCAGGAGCGAAAACGCACTCAGGCTGTACGTGGCCTCAGTATTGTCGGTTCGGCGTCCGAACCGATATATGATCGCTTCGTTTCCGCTGCGGCTCGTGCGTTCGACGCGCCGATCGCGCTGCTGTCGTTAATCCACAACGATCAGCAATGGTTCAAGGCCGGTCACGGCTTGGTCATCGACTGCATCCCACGCGATAGTGGGTTTTGCAGCTTCACGCTTGATCGTCCCGAGGTTCTGGAATCGATCGACCCCGAAGACGACCCGAGATTTGCTCAGCTTCCGGTTGTTGTGGGTGAACCGCATGTCCGATACTACATCGGGGCGCCGCTACGTCGAATGAACGGCATTGATGTCGGTGCACTGTGTGTCTTGGACACGAAGCGCCGCTTACCGGCTTCAGCAGATCAAAAGGCCTATCTCATCGGCCTAGCTCGCCAGGCGTCCACCGCGATGGAGGCTCGTTTAGATCTGTTGAACAGGGGAGATGCGGCATGATGCGGGTCGCGCTATGCATCGCTCAAGAGCATGATCTGCGTCTGGTGCTGCTGGCTTTGCTGATCTGCGTCATCGGCTCTGCAGCCACGGTCCAGCTTTTCAGCCGCGTGACGGCAAGCGCTAAGCGTAGCCGTATCGGTTGGATCGTGCTGACGGCGGTTGCAACCGGTACGATGGTGTGGGCCACCCACTTCGTCGCGATGATGGCGTTCCGCACAACGGCACCCGTGATACTCGACCCTATTCTAACATTGTTCTCGCTTCTCGCGGTGATCTTCCTGGCTATTCCCGGCCTGTCGATCGCTGCACGTCGTCGTCGCTGGGGCGGTGCGGTGGGCGGTGCGATCATCGGCGCTGGGATTTCGGTCATGCACTATGTCGGTATGGCGGCGTACCGCGTTGACGGCATCGTCACATGGGAGTGGGGCTACGTCGTTGCCTCCGTGATACTCTCCAGCGTGCTCGCCGCGTTCGCGTTCCACGTACTCACTGGCCGCGGGAGAACCCGAAGCATCAAGGCGGCAGGCCTTCTATCCACAGCCGTAGCCGCGCTACATTTCACAGGCATGGCAGCGATGGACATCACCGTGCTGCAAACTGGACAGGGTCTATCCCACGTTACGATGGTGGCGCTCGCGGTCACCACGACCGTTGCGACCTGCATCATCGTGGGATGCGCGGCGATCAGCGCCCTGATCGACGGGCATACCCAAACGGAGGCCTATCGCCGGCTGCGACGTATGGCGATGCACGACGGCTTGACCGACCTTCCCAATCGCACCAGCTTCATCGAAGAACTGGAACAGCGCTTCATGATAAAAGGCGGCTATGCTTGCATGGCCGTCATCATGATGGACCTGTCGCGCTTCAAAGTGGTCAATGATACGTATGGTCATCAGGCGGGCGATCAGCTTCTCGTCGCACTCGCCGCGCGCATGGCGGCATTGCTGGAGCCCGGCGAATGCGTAGCGCGCCTCGGCGGCGACGAGTTCGCGGCGGTCGTGTCATATCACAACGACAATGAGCTTACAGGCTTCTTGAGCAGATTGCAGGCCGCTTGCACCGAGACATTCGTCTTCGATCGGTTCAGCGCGGCAATCAGCGCCAATATCGGGGTGGCACTCGCCGTTCACGACGGTTTCGACGCTGACGTTTTGCTCGCCAAGGCAGATCTCGCAATGTACCGGGCGAAGTCGGCGCACTCGGATACGCCGTGTTTCTACGACAGTCAGATGGATGATGCAGTTCGAGAGCGTCGTGAGCTGATTGCCGACTTGCGCAAGGCGCTCGACACATCAGCGCTTGAACTCCATTTTCAGGTACAAGCCGCGATACCGTCTGGTGACATATCGGGCTATGAAGCTCTCGTGCGCTGGAAGCATCCGGTCAGGGGCATGGTGCCGCCCGGTGTTTTCATTCCTTTAGCCGAAAAGAGCGGCGACATCGTTCCGCTCAGCATCTGGATACTGCGACAGGCGTGTTTTGAAGCGGCGTTATGGCCAAACCGGCATCCCGTTGCCGTCAATATTTCGCCGATACATCTGGCTGATCCCAGGCTGGTCGAGACGGTAAGGTCAGCGTTGATCGACAGCGGCCTTCCGCCCGAACGACTATCGCTCGAGCTGACAGAGAGCGCGATCATTCATGATCGCCGGTTCGCGCTGCAGCAGCTCACCGCGTTGAAAGCGATGGGAATCGCGATCGCACTGGATGACTTTGGTGTCGGCTACTCTTCGCTGGATGTCCTGCGGTCATTTCCCTTTGATCGCATCAAGCTGGATGCGTCTTTTGTTGCCGAGATCGATACGGACGAGCAAGCCGTCTCGATCTTGCGATCGGTGGCGGCGTTGGGAACCGTCCTCAACATGCCCGTTCTGGCGGAGGGTGTTGAACATCCGGCTCAACTGTCGATCGTGGCCCGGGAAGGATGTTCAGCCATCCAAGGCTATCTGGTTGGCAAACCGTCGCGTGTGCTTGCCGACCCAGAACACGTTCGCAGAATCGTGTCGCTGAAGCCACGGAGCATTGAGGCGGATGCTGCCGTGGCATGATCGTGGCGTTTGGCGCTGCCGCGAGCCGCTTGGTTTGCAATGTGTAAGGGCGGCGCTCGATAGCGTTGTATCGAGCGCGACCGGCTCAATCTTCGCCGCGCGTTAAGTATGCAGCGCGCCGCTTCTGCGCGCCTTGGTGGCGACCACGGGATTCCTTCTCCCTCCCAGGCTTCTGGCCCATAGTGCAGCGTGTTTTCCGGCTATGTCCCGCGTTGTCGACACCGTTTTGTTGTTCGAAGTCCGTGATGCGCGTCAGTTCGGCAATTATGGGATTCAAGCGGTACACGCTGCGGTGATCGAGCTCCGGTTCGGCCAGCGCGCCCTGGCTCGGCATGGCGATGTTTAAAGATCGGATCGGTGAACCAGAGCGATCCGCCAGGCGCCACTGTCACGTCGAGCGGCGCGTTGAGGGGATTGCCCTCAAAGTGTGATGACCGGCTTGGGGCCACCCGTCAGATGTGCGGAGGAGCGGCTGATACGGTGACGGCCCGAGACCAAGCCATCAGGCGCGACAGCGTTATCGTTCGTGGAACCAGGTCGCGTCGATCGAGACCCTCCACTCGGCCGTCGTCTTCATACCACGCGTTCAGCCGGCGGTTTGGGACTTTGGAGAACAGGAGACGGCCGTGAGACGCCTGCCACGCCGATCCCTCGGCGCGGATTGTCGCTTCGTGCAACACGAGCAAGGGCGCGTCGGGGGAGAGCACCTCCGCAAGCTCAGGATCATCAATTTGGCCGCCTCGAAAATAAGCGTCTCGCTTTATCAATTCGAGCTGCCGCAGCAGGCGGCCAGGCAGGAGGTCAACGTCGCTCACAGCAACTCCTTGGATGTCGGTGCCGATGCTAAAACTGACTCATGCAGCAGCTGGCAGAAGTGCAACCTTTGGATTGATTTGGGAACCTCAATGCGGAGGAACGGGTCCGCAAACCCCGGGTAACGAGAAGATGAGGAACCGTGGAGGCTGCCATAACTGCAAACCTGCGCAGGGTTTAGAGCGCGGACACTGCGCGGTGACTCGCACGGCCGCAGTGAGGAACAGCGATTCCAGATAAACCGGCAGGTGTGACCGATCCGAGCGCCTTTCCGACAGATGTTTTGCCATCGCCAACCCTTGCGAGGCCACAAACATTAAGCTATGGAACATAGCAATAAAAGGAGAGGGTAATGACTGAACATCACGCGCTTGCAGAGCGCGCAGATAGCGCTGCGACCTTCGATCGCCATGACCCGGTGACGGGCGTGCTTGCGAGTACGACGCCCGCCGCAACCGTGGCGGACGCCGATGCTGCTTGCGCCGCCGCCGCGAAGGCGTTTCCCGCATGGGCGGCGCTTGGCCCGAATGCGCGTCGCGCTATCCTCAACAAGGCGGCCGATGCGCTGGAGGCGCGTGCTCCCAAATTCATCGAAGCGATGATGGGCGAGATCGGCGCCACGCAGGGCTGGGCGGCCTTCAACTTAATGCTCGCTGCGGGGATCGTTCGCGAAGCTGCGGCGATGACGACCCAGATCGGTGGCGAGGTCATCCCCTCTGACAAGCCGGGCTGCATCGCGATGGCGATCCGCGAGCCGGTGGGCGTAATCCTCGGGATCGCACCCTGGAACGCGCCGATCATCCTGGGTGTGCGCGCGATCGCGATGCCGCTGGCGTGCGGCAACACGGTGGTGCTGAAGGCGAGCGAGCAATGCCCGCGCACGCATGCGCTGATCGTGGAAGCGTTCGAGGAGGCCGGCATGGGCGAGGGGATCGTGAACCTCGTCACCAACGCGCCGCAGGATGCGGCCGAGATCGTCGGTGCGTTGATCGACCATCCCGCCGTTCGGCGCATCAACTTCACCGGATCGACTGCCGTCGGCAAGATCATCGCCAAACGTGCGGCCGAGCATCTGAAGCCCGTCCTGCTCGAACTCGGCGGCAAGGCCCCGCTCATCGTGCTGGACGATGCCGATCTCGACGAAGCGGTGAAAGCGGCAGCGTTCGGTGCGTTCATGAACTCGGGGCAGATCTGCATGTCGACCGAGCGCATCATCGTGGACGAGCGTGTTGCCGATGCCTTCGCCGCCAAGTTCAAGGAAAAGGTCGGCGGTATGGCGGTCGGCGATCCGCGCGAAGGCAAAACCCCGCTCGGCGCGGTCGTCGATCAGAAAACCGTCGATCATGTCCGTGCCCTCGTGGACGACGCGCTTGCGGCGGGTGCGCAGGCGCTCGTCTCCGGCAGTGGGGACGGGGTACTGATGCCCGCTCACGTGATCGATCACGTCACGCCGGCGATGAAGCTGTTTCGCGACGAAAGCTTCGGCCCTGTGGTCGGCATCAGCCGCGCCAAGGATGAAGCGGATGCGATCGCGCTTGCCAACGACACCGAATACGGCCTGTCGGCGGCGGTGTTCACGCGCGACACTGCGCGCGGTCTTCGCGTTGCCAAAGCGATTAAGTCCGGCATCTGCCACATTAACGGCCCGACCGTGCATGACGAGGCGCAGATGCCGTTCGGCGGCACCAAAGCCTCCGGTTACGGCCGGTTCGGCGGCAAGGCCGGGATCGACAGTTTCACGGAGTTGCGCTGGATCACCATCGAGACCCAGCCGGGCCACTACCCGATTTAAATCCATTCGTTCGAGGAAAATTCATGACCGAAACATCTACCAACAGCACTGTCGCCTATGATGTCGCCGATCGCATCGCCTGGGTGCGCTTCAACCGGCCGGAAAAGCGGAATGCCATGTCGCCGACGCTCAATCGCGACATGATGGAGGTGCTCGACCTGCTCGAATTCCGAACCGACGTCGGGATTCTGGTCCTATCGGGGGAAGGCGTCGCATGGTCCGCCGGCATGGACCTGAAGGAGTATTTCCGCGAGACGGAAGCCAAAGGCATGGGCGCGACCCGCCAGGCACAGCGTGAGAGCTATGGCTGGTGGCGGCGGCTGCGCTGGTATCAGAAGCCAACGATCGCGATGGTCAACGGGTGGTGCTTCGGCGGCGGCTATGGCCCCTTGTTCGCCTGTGACCTTGCGTTCGCGGCCGAGGATGCGCAGTTCGGTCTCTCCGAAATCAACTGGGGCATCCTCCCCGGTGGCGGGGCGACCAAAGTCGCGACCGAACTGATGCCGTTCCGCAAGGCGATGTACCACGCCATGATGGGCGAAAACGTCGACGGCAAGACGGCCGCCGATTGGGGGCTGGTCAACGAGGCGGTGCCGCTGGCGGATTTGAAAGCGCGCGTGACGGCGGTTGCCGAAGTCCTGCTCAAGAAAAATCCGGTCGCGCTCAAGGCCACCAAGGACGCGGTTCGGCGCGTCGGCGTGTTGAGCTACGACGATGCCGAGGATTATCTGATCCGCGCGCAAGAAGCCGCCAATTCCTACGACAACGAGGGTCGCAAGGAAGGCATCAAGCAGTTCATCGACGACAAGACCTTCAAGCCGGGCCTTGAGGCCTATGATCTGAACAAGCAGCGCGGCTGAACGCTGCCACGCAACATACGGCGAGAGGATGAGGGATGAGTGGAAATACGGCTGGACGGGCGCCGGTGCGGTCGCTCGAGCGACTGTTGCGTGCGCGCTCCATCGCGATCGTCGGCGCTTCGGAAAAGCCGGGGGCGCTGGGCAACGCGGTGTTGCGCAATTTGGAACGGCATGGCTTCGCCGGCGATATCCACCTCATCAATCCTAAACGTCCGGTAATCCGCGGCCGCCAGGCTTGGGGGGCAATCACCGAACTCCCTGACGGCGTCGACGCCGCGGTGCTCGCTGTTCCGGGGACGGCGGTGCTCGACACGGTCCGCCAACTGGCGGCAAAGCATGTCGGGGCCGCCGTGATCTTTTCGGCAGGCTTTGCCGAGGGCGGCGAGGCGGGGCTGGCCGCGCAGGTAGAGGTGGCAAGGCTGGCGGCCGAGTCCGGAATGGTGATCGAGGGGCCAAATTGCCTCGGCATGGTCAACTATGTGGACGGGGTGCCGTTGACCTTCGTCGAGACGCCCGTCCGCCGTCCGGAGGGCAAACCCGCCATCGGTATCGTCTCGCAAAGCGGCGCTATGGCGGTCGTGCTCGGCACGACGCTCATGGCGAAGGATCTTGACATCTCCATGTCGATCTCGACCGGCAACGAAGCCGCCTCCGGCGTAGAGGATTATGTCGAGTATCTGCTCGACGATCCCCATACCCATGCGATCGGCATGATCGTCGAGCAGTTTCGCGCGCCCGCGCGGTTCCTCGCACTGGCGGCGCGGGCGAGGTCTGCCGGCAAGCCGATCGTGCTGCTACACCCGGGCAAAAGCAGCGCCGCGCGGGAGTCCGCCGCGACACACACTGGCGCCATGGCGGGTGATTACGCCGTCATGCGTGCCAAGGTCGAACGGGCCGGGGTATTGCTGGTCGACAGCCTCGAAGAACTTGGCGACGTTCTCGATCTGGTGTTGCGTTGCGGTGGCGTTTGGGCGGGCGGAACCGCCGTGCTGACCGAATCCGGGGCGTTCAAGGCGCTGGCGCTTGATGTGTGCGAAGCGCTGTCGCTGGATCTTCCTGTTATGGCGACCGAGACCGCGGCGGTAATGCGCAGCGCCATCCCCGACTTCATCCCGGTCAGCAATCCCATGGATCTCACCGCGCAGGCGCTGGTCGATCCCGACCTGTATCGGCGGACCCTGGCGCCCTTGCTGGATGACCCCGCGTTCGGCAGCATCGTTCTCGGCATCATCCAGACCGATGAAGCGACGGCGCGGCTAAAATTCGGCCCGATCATAGAAGCGGTGCGACAGCTGCGACCGGCCAAGCCGGTGATCTTCGCCGGACTGGATGACGGGGCCGATGTGCCAGCGGACTTCATACGGGACCTGCGCGGTCTCGGCGTGCCGTATTTCCCGTCGCCCGACCGTGCGTTCCGCGCGATTGCACAGCTTACGCGATGTGCGAAGCGGGACGTTGTCACCGCGCAGGCGGCGGCGGTCGTGGCCGAACTGCCAGCCGGTGGCGGCGTGATCCCCGAATACCTCGCCAAGACGTTGCTTGCCCCATTGGGCATACCGTTTCCCGAAGGTGGATTTGCGCGCAGCTCTGCCGAGGCCAACGCCATCGCGGCGCGGGTCGGCTATCCGGTCGTCCTCAAGGCACAGGCGTCCGCCTTGCCGCACAAGAGCGACGCCGGCGGCGTGATCCTGAACCTGGCCGACGAGGCGGCGGTCGAAGCGGGGTGGGCGCAATTATACGCCAATGTCGCGCAGCGCGCGCCGCACGTCACGCTTGACGGTGTGCTGGTTGAGGCCATGTCCACACGCGGCACCGAGTTGATCGTCGGCGCAAAAAACGATCCCGAATGGGGCGCGACGATCCTTGTCGGTATGGGCGGCGTGCAGGCGGAGGTATTGCAGGATGTCCGGCTGCTGGCGCCCGACCTTGCGCGCGCGGCGATCATCGCCGAACTCGGCAAGCTCAAAAGTGCGGCAATCCTCGCAGGCTATCGCGGGTCGCCCCCGCTGGATGTGGCGGCAGTGGCAGACATCATCGTCGGCCTCGGGCGTGTGCTGGCAGGTACCCCGGCGATCCGTGAAATCGATCTCAACCCGGTGATCGTGTACCCGGTGGGGCATGGCGCGATGGCGCTCGACGCGTTGATCCTTGCTGATCCCGCCTGACGAGACAGCCGGACGCGGCGGCGTCCGGCTGACGTGGCGGTTGGGTGCTGGACGCGGAACTCGCTCGCGCCCAGCGGTGTCGCGAGTGTCAGGCCCGGCTCAGCGCGTTGAGGAAGACATCATGCGTCATCGGACGCGAGAACATGGGAAAGTTCTTGGCGACAGACGCCTGCTGCTCTTCAGGACTGAGCGTTGCGGTGCAGTCGGTTAGCGTCACCACGTCATAGCCGCGTTCATAGGCGGAGCGCATGGTCGACTCGACGCAGCAATTGGTCAGGAATCCTGCGATAGCGAGATTGGTGATGCCGCGCTGGCGCAGGATGAAGTCGAGGTTGGTGCTGGCGAAGCAGTCGAGCCCGCGTTTTCCTTCCACAACGATATCGCCCGTGGCAGGCATCATCTCGGGTGCGAATTCGGCACCCCAACTGCCTTTGCGAAAGGCCTTGGCGGCCACGATCCCGGCGAGAATGCCATAGGCGTCGGTGCCGATTTCAGGATAGCCGTCGGCAAAGCTGATCGGCGCGTGCAGGATCGTGGCACCGGACTTGCGCGCCGCCTCGACCAATGTCTTGCTGTTGGCCAGCATCTTCGTTTGCGCCATGACGTTGCTGACGGCATCGTGCTGTGCCCCGCCATCGCTGACGAAGTCATTCTGGTATTCAATTAGCAACAGCGCAGTCGTGCTCGGGTTCATGGCGTTTCCTTCCCGTTGTTGCAGGATGACAGCAGGCGCGCATCTCCATACCGCCCAGCGATATCGCGAGATGGCCCTGCGTAATCGTCCCGCGTGAAATCAGGCGGCCGTCGGCAGGTGCTCAAAATGCTTGTCGAGCGTGATCGGATAATCACGCACCCGGACACCTGTCGCATTGTAGACCGCGTTGGCGACGGCCGCGCCGACGCCGCACAGGCCGAGTTCGCCGACACCCTTTGCCTTCATCGGGTTGGCGAGCGGGTCGGCTTCTTCCAGGAAAACGACCTCCTGATGCGGGATGTCGGCGTGAACCGGCACCTCATACTGGGCGAGATCGTGGTTGATGAACAGGCCGAACCGCGTGTCCACGGCCAACTCCTCCATCAGCGCGCCACCAACGCCCATCGTCATCGCGCCGATCACCTGGCTGCGCGCGGATTTCGGGTTGATGATCCGACCCGCTGCGCAGACCGCCAGCATGCGCCGCACGCGGGTCGCGCCGGTGAAGCTGTCGACGCCGACCTCGACGAAGTGCGCGCCAAAGGTTGAGAGCTGGTACGACTTGTCGATGTCGCCATACTCGATCTTGTCCTCGGCCATCAGCTCTCCCGACGCGGCCGCCTGGCGCAGGTCGGCGGAGCGATTGCCGCTCGTAACCTTGCCGTCCGCAAACACCGTATCGGCCGAGTTGAAGCCGAGCCGCTGCGCAACCTGATCGCGCAGCTTTACGCACGCGGCATATACGCCTGCGGTCGAGTTGGCGGCGCCGAACTGACCACCCGAACCGGCCGATACCGGGAAAGCGGAATCACCTAGCTTCACCAACACCGCTTCGGCGGGAACGCCCATCATCTCGCCCGCGGTCTGCGCGATGATGGTGTAACTGCCGGTGCCGATATCCGTCATGTCGGTTTCGACCGTTACCACGCCATCCTTGCCGAGCCGAACGCGCGCGCCGGACGTCATGTTCATGTGGTTGCGAAATGCGGACGCCACACCCATGCCGACCAACCACTTGCCATCGCGAACCTGGCCTGGCTTCGGGTTCCGTTTGGACCAGCCGAACCGCTGTGCGCCCTCCTGCAAGCAGCGCACCAGCTGACGCTCCGAGAAGCGGCGCTCCGGCTTTTCAGGGTCGACCTGCGTGTCGTTCTTCACGCGGAAAGCGACAGGGTCCATGGCCAGCTTCTCGGCCATCTCGTCCATCGCGATCTCCAGCGCCATCAGGCCGGGTGCTTCGCCCGGCGCACGCATCGCGTTGCCTTCGGGCAGGTTGAGCACCGCAAGCTGCATCGAGATCTTCCGGTTGGCGCCGGCGTACAGCAACTTGGTCTGGCTCGTCGCGGTCTCGGGCTGGCCGTTCGGCTGGTCGCCGGAACCGCTATGATGCGCGATGGCCGTGATCGTCCCGTCCTTTTCCGCGCCGATCTGGATGTGCTGCGCGGTGGCTGGGCGATGCGTGGAATTGTTCGGCATCATCGGCCGGGTAATAGCGACCTTCACCGCACGCCCGGCCGCCTTTGCGCCGAGCGCCGCCATGACCGCGTCGGTACGCAGGAACAGCTTGCCGCCGAAACCGCCGCCGACATAGGGCGACATGAAGCGGATCTTTTCCTTCGCTATGCCGAGTGTCTTGGCGAGATCGCCACGGCCCCAGTCGATCATCTGGTTCGACGTCCACAGCTGAAGCTCGTCGCCGTTCCACGCCGCGATGGAGGCGAACGGCTCCATCATCATGTGGCTCTGGTCGGGTGTCGTATAATGCTCGTCGAGTTTGACCGGCGCGGCCGCGAAGGCAGGCTCGAAGGTGCCGACGCGATCGATCGCGGGCGAACCGCTGCCTTCCTTGCTGGAGCCGCCGGTCAGCGGCGCAGTCTTGAGCGCTTCCGCCAAGTCGAACTGGCCGGGCGTACGAGCATAGTCGACACGCACCAGCATCGCCGCGCTGCGGGCTTGCTCGAACGTGTCCGCCACCACGATCGCGACTGCCTGGTGGTAGTGATCGACATCCGGCCCGGCGAGCAGCTTCACCGTGTTGAACTTGCCCTTGCCGAGCTTGCCCGCGTCCTGCGCGGTGACGATGGCGAGCACGCCCGGTGCCGCCTTTGCTGCCGCGAGATCGATCGATGTGATCCGGCCCTTGGCGATCGCTGAGCCGACCACATCGCCATAGGCTGGCTTGGGAGGATCCTGATGTTCATAGGCATAGGGAGCGGTGCCGGTGGTCTTGAGCGGACCGTCGATCCGGTCGTGCGCGCGGCCTACGACCTTCATGCGATCGATCGGGTTGGTACCGGCGGGAGTGTCGAACTTCATGGGATCAGGCCCCGATCTTCTGTTGCGATTCGGCGATGACGGATGCCAGCGCACGGGTGGCGAGCGGCAGCTTGAACTTGTTATCTTGCGTCGGCGTCGCGCCCTGGAAAGCGCGCGCCGTCACCGCCGCGGCACCCTGTGGTAGCAGTGCGTCGGCCGCTTCGACCCGCCACGGCCTCGGCGCTACGCCGCCAAAGGCGACCCGACCGGTGCCGTCGGGCTGGATCACCGCCGCCACGGAGACGAGCGCATAGGCATAAGACGCCCGATCACGTACCTTCTCATAGAAGTGCTTGCCGCCAAGCGGGCGGGGCAGCGTCACCGCCGTGATGAGCTCGCCCGGCTTCAATACGGTGTCCTGCTCGGGATGGTCGCCCCACAACCGATGGAACTCGGCGATTGGGATGGAGCGGTGCTGGCCGGTCGCATCGACCGTCTCGACCGCGGCATCGAGCACGCGCATCGCCACGGCCATATCGCCGGGGAAGGTCGCGATACATTTGTCGCTCACGCCGATCACGCCGAGCTGGCGCGAGACCCCGCCAATCGCGGCGCAGCCCGAGCCGGGCTTGCGCTTGTTACACGGCATGTTGATGTCATAAAAATACGGGCAGCGCGTCCGCTGTAGCAGGTTGCCGGCGGTCGAGGCCTTGTTGCGAAGCTGTCCGCTTGCCCCCGCAACGATGGCGCGGGTGAGCACGGCATAGTCGCGGCGCACACGAGTGTCCGTCGCAAGATCGGTGTTGGTGACGAGCGCGCCGATGCGTAGCCCGCCATCCTTTGTGTTCTCGATCTTGTCGAAACCCAGATTCTGTACATCGACAAGGTGGGTCGGGGTCTCGACCTCGATCTTCATGAGATCGAGCAGATTGGTACCGCCGGCAATGAACTTGGCGCCCGGCTGTGCCGCCGCGCGTGCCGCAGCGACGGGATCGTGCGCGCGTTCGTAAGTGAAGGCCCTCATGCCCGCTGCTCCCTGAAGTCGTCTCCAGCCACTTCCGCCATCGCATCCGCAATGTTGGAGTAGGCGCCGCAGCGGCATATGTTGCCGCTCATCCGCTCGCGCATTTCGATGTTGGTCACCTGCGGCTTTGCGCCGACATCTGCCTGAACGTGGCTGGGAACCCCGCGCTTGATCTCGTCGAGCACTGCGACTGCCGAGCAGATCTGCCCGGGCGTGCAATAACCGCACTGATATCCGTCATGCTTCACGAACGCGGCCTGCATGGGATGAAGCTTCTCGGGCGTACCCAGTCCCTCGATCGTGGTGACGTCGTCGCCCTCGTGCATCACGGCAAGGCTCAGGCACGAATTGATCCGCACGCCGTTGACCATGACCGTGCAGGCGCCACACTGTCCGTGGTCACAGCCTTTCTTGGTGCCCGTGAGATGCAGATGTTCACGCAGTGCGTCGAGCAACGTCGTGCGCGGGTCGAGCGACAGCGTCTGTTGCTTACCATTCACCTTCAGGCGAAGCGGTAACGCGGGCGAAGCCTCGGTGCGATGCGCCGGCTGCGACACGGCGGACGCGGGCGCGGCGGCTACCATCGCAGTGGCAGCGCCCCCCGCAAGAATGCCGCGCCGCGACAATTCGAATTCGGACGTATCCGACATCAAAGATTTCCTCGTTGAACGACTTGGCGCCGAATTGCCGCGCAGCGGCGCTCCGGATCATACCCCTAACGCTTGTGTAAGCTGATCGGACCCACCCTACAACGCATTGAAACGATGATAATGCTTCAATGACACGATGATAATGCTTCAAAGTCGGCGTAATCGACGGGCTTCCGATTGTAGAGCCAAGGCCGGTTTGCGCGTGACGCCGTCGCCGGAGCCAGGTTCCCGCAGCATTTCGCAGGTCACGGTGGTGCAATGTGGTTCTTTCCGGCACCAAGCTGCGTTACACCGCCGGCACGTAGGAAGATAAACGGCCGACGTCACAGGATGGAGGATGCGATGGAGCGCGAAGTAACGAGACGCGGCGTGATCGAACTTGGCATGGGCGCCGCTCTGGCGATCCCGGCCGCCGGCGCGATGGCGGATGCCGCGCAGGCGCAGCAGAAATCGCCCGGATCGGTCGGCTATGCGGTGGTCGGCTTGGGCAAGCTGAGCATCGGGCAGATCCTGCCCGCACTGAAGCGAACCAAGAACGCACACCTTGCCGCCTTGGTGAGTGGAAGCCCTGAAAAGGCGAAGCGGCTCGCCGCCGAATATGGCCTGCCCGAGACCGCGATCTACAGTTACGACACGTTCGACAGCATCGCCAAAGACCCCAACATCCAGGTCGTCTACATCGTTCTGCCGAACTCGATGCATGCCGACTTCACCGTGCGCGCGTTCAAGGCCGGCAAGCATGTGCTGTGTGAGAAACCAATGGCGGTCACGCTGGCGGAATGCGAGCGCATGATCGCTGCCGGCAAGGCCGCGAACCGGCAGTTGATGATCGCCTATCGCTGCCAGTACGAGCCCGTGAACGTCACCGCGATGCAGATTATGCGCAAGGGCACGCTTGGCACGCCGCGGTTGGTGAGTGCGGTGATGGGCAAGCAGACCGACCTGTCCGATCCATCCGACGTCTGGCGGCTGGACATGGCGATGTCCGGCGGCGGCGCGCTCGCCGACATGGGCATCTACGGCATCAACGCCACACGGTATCTGCTGCTGGAAGAACCGGTCGAGGTGCGCGGCTGGGCACGGACCGACCGGAACGATCCACGCTTCAAGACGGTCGACGATCTGATCGCGTGGCAGATGCGGTTTCCCTCCGGCGCAATCGGGGAGGGGTCGTCCTGCTTCTCGCAGCCGGGCACGATGTCGTGGCAGGCGATCGGCAGCGATCGTCGCATGGTTGCCGATCCGGGATGCTTTTACGGCGGCAATTCCCTGCGCATCGTCGGTGGCAAGAACGACCCTCAGCCGCAGGTAAAGGAGATGGATCAGTTCGGCAATGAGATGAACTGGTTCGCAGACGTGGTGCGCGGCAAGTCGCCCAACGTCTCGCCGGGGGAGGAGGGGCTGCAGGACATGCGGATCATCCACGCCATCCAGCAGTCGGTCGCGAACGGCGGTGCATCGGTGAAGATCGCCGGCGGCTACCGGCGCGCGTATGATCCGGCCACGACCGTCGGCATTCGCACCTCGGTATGATGCGGCGCCGGCCGCGTGCTCAGTGCACGCGGCCGGCGCGGTTCTCCAGCACCACGTTGGACAAGGTCGCCGTTTCCGCAACACCGGGCAGGTGCGACGAGAAGCCGATGCCGACATAGAAGGGTGCGGTGATGTCGAGCGTGATCGGCGCACCGAACTGATGCATTGGCTCACCCTGTTCGCTTACCCACAAGGTGAACTGGTTGCCCTTCTTTTCGATGCCGATGCGCTTGGCGTTGAGCGTAACCAGGCTGTCGGGCGACTTGCCGCCGGGCAGGCCGCCGCGACTGCCGATGCGATATTCCATGTCGCTGATCCGCCGGCCGGGCTCCGGCCGCTGCGCGAGGTGGAACATGCCATCGCCGTGCAGCGCAACGAACGCTTCCTTGGCATCGTCGTCCAGCGACTGGCGGATGACGAGCAGCGCCTTGTGATCGCCGAAGCCGCCGTTCGGGTAAGCGATGTCCGCCGCCAACGAAACATCGCCAGACATCTTGTTGAACAGGAAGCGGAACTCGTCGCGCGTGTACCACACGTTATAGCCGGCCGAGTGGATCGTGTAGGTGCCGTTCGCGAAGGTCGCGCTGCCGGGTGCGACCGCCCCACCGACATCAGCCTGCGCGGAGAATACACCAATCGCGCGATTATCGACCCGGGTCGGGCGGTGAAAGCCGGGCGCAGGCCCAACCTGATTGTGCACTGTCGATTGCGGGTACGCCCAATCGGGCGCGATCGGCGCACCCGGCGGGCTGTTGGCGACGGAACTGCCGGGAACGTCGGCATGCTCCTGCGCGCGTGCGGGGGTTGCAGCAGGCGCGGCACCGATCGCCGCGATTGCTGCCAGGCTCAGGATCTTGCGCATAGACACCTCGCTCACTTTTCGGGATCGGGCGCGGCGAAGGGGGAGCAGCACGGCTTGCCGATCGCGTGGAACTCCATCAACTCCGCGCGCGTGCCGTCCGGATCGAGCAGGTTGAGCTGCCATTTCGCGTCACGACCGATCTTCGGAACCTGATCCTGCCCCTGTAACCGGTCGCCGTTCCACAGCAGGGTATAGGCGGTGCGCGTGTCAGGCACGCCCAGCGCGAAATGGTTGAGTACGCCGAGATTTGCCGCACTCATGTCGGCAGGAATGCCTTTGGTGTCAGGCGTGCCGACGACCATATATTCGATCCAGTCGCGCCCGTCGGGCAATTGGAGCGAGATCCAGGTCGGGTGATCTTCCTTCATCCCGCCCTCCCAATAAGGTTTCAGGCGAAGGATGCCCTTGTAGAAGCGATCCTCGTTGGCGCGATTGTGGACGATGAAGCCGAAGTGCATGATGTGGCTCGACAGCGGGTTGACCGGCACCGTCGGCAGCTTGGCGGGCGGCTGCATGAACTGCACGACCGTACCCTCGGGATCGGTGACCGAGAACCAGCGGCTGCCATCGGGCGCGGTGCTGAGCGCGGCAGGCACCGTGACGCCGTGTGCGGCCAGATACGTGCGCATCTGCGCGGCATTGGCGGTGCTGAAGGCGACGTGCGCGAGCCGGTTGATCGAATGGTCGCCGGCTGGCAGCGGCAACACCTCTACGAACTGGGTGGGGGAGAAATAGTAGCGCGCGCCGGAGGATTGTTCCGGGTCTGGCTGTTTCACCGCGCCGAGATCATGGACGTAGAACCGCTCGCTCTTGGCCGGATCGGCGGCATAGACCGCGATGTGCGAGACGCTGGCGAGCGGCGGTCGTGCCGGCCCTTGCGCCGAACTCGCGGTGGGCAACAGCATGGCAAATGCCATGCCGGCGCAGGCTAATGAACGTCGTTTCATGGTCTGCTCTCCTGGATTGCGCTACTTACGCTTGGTGTAACATCAGATGGCGAGTGCCGGACGCCGTGGTGTGGGGGCGAAGGCCGTCAGGATTGTCTGCGCGGGTCGATTGGTCGCGATCGTACCGCGCGCAGGCTGGCGAGCGGACCCGCGACCCGGACCGCGCCGGTCGGTTTGCCAAGCATGTCCGTCTCGCCTGCCGGTCCCGCAGCGGATCGCGGCAGTGGCGCTTCGGACGAGAGCGTCAGCGTCAGCGCATCGGGATCGAACGTGATCCGCAGGTCGGCGATCACGGAAGTCCGGTCCCAGCCATGCGCCGCGCGCCAGCCCGCCAGGGTCTCGTAGCGGATGTAGCGCCACGCGTCCGGCAGGCGGGCGGTGGCGGGCATGCTCGTCAGCAGACCCTGGAAGGCGTCGGGCATATCGACATAGACGTTGCCGTCCGCCGTATTGTTGGTGCTGAGAAAGACGATCCCGACCTTGCACTTGGCGAAGATGTTGCCGGAGATGGTATTGCCCTCCGCGACCGGCCGGCCGCGATCGGGTCGGACGATGGTGAAGACGCCGGCATTGTCGCAGCGGCCGATCAGATTGTGCGCGATGACGAGGTTGCTGGTGGCATTGTCGAAAATGCCCGAACCCGCACAGCCGCGCTGCCCGGGCGTGCCGGGTTCGGCATTGCGCACGTCCCAGATGATGTTGTTGTCGATCATGTTGCGCGCCGGGTTCATCTCGAAATGCACCGCGGCGCTGACGGTCAGCACGTCGGTGAAGACGTTCTGCGTTACCCGGCAATTGTCGTTGCCGACGTCCCACCAAGCGGCGGCACCGTGGCGAATGTGGCGGATGACGTTGCGGCGGAACAGCATGCCGCGCGCGCGGTGGAACTTGGCGCCGGCCGCCTCCCAGCCGCGTTCGGCATCGGCCCAGCCGCACCACTCGATCAGATTGTCCTCGATCAGCGCGTCGCTGGTGCCCATGCCGCCGATCCCCTCGACACCGCAGTAGCGTAACGTGTTGCCGCGCACGATGATCGCCGTGCCGGCCCGCGGCGCGCCGGCGCTATCGCCGTCGCTGCCGATATCCAGGCCGATGCCGTTCGCCCACTCCAGCACGTTATTCTCAAGGATCCAGTGGTCGCCGCCCGCCAGCGACACCATGCCGAACTGCGGGAACGGGTAGGCGTTGCCGACCTGCTGTAAGGTGAGGCCCTTCACCCGAATGTAGCCGGTGCCGCTCTGCGCCGGGATGAAGGCGTGTTGACGGGTGGTCACCTCCATCATGTGATCGGCGGGGGTTCCCGCCGCGAGCCGCACGTAGATCGCAGTGCCGCTATGATCGGTCCAGCACCGTGCGGTCGGCGTGCCACCGATCTCCTGCATGATCGGACCGCCGCGACGGCGTGGCGGCAGCCCGTTTTGCGGCTTCGCAGGTTGGGTGAAATCCGGCATCGGCGGCAGGTCGGGCATCACCAGTTCGCGAAGCTGCTCCATCGGCTCCAGCGGCTTGCCGTCGGCGAACACCAGCCCGCGCCGCCGCAGATAGGGGCCGAGATCGGTGGTCGCGCCGTCCAGCCACTCCCACGATCCCATGATGCTGGGCAGCGCGAACGGGTTGTAGCCGTCGGGGAACAGCGTGCCGGGCAGATCGTGTCGCCACACCGCGACATCCGACGCATCGCTGGCGCCCCACGCCGGGCCGCGTGGAACTGCCACCCGCCGCCAGCCATCGCCAAGCACTTCCGAACCACGGATGCAGACCTTCGCGCCGGGTGCCGCCTCGTAACTGATCATCTCGCCTGGGCCAGTACCGCCGCGCGCCGGGCGGACGCACTCACGGTACACGCCGGCGGCGATAACGACGCGCTCGCCCGGCTGCAGGATTTCGGCGGCGCGACCAATCGTGCGGAACGGTCGTGCGGCGTCGCCCGGGCCAGCGTCGTCGGCGGACCGGGACGCGATGTCGACGTAGTAGGTTTTGGAAAAGGTAAGCGGCTGTTCCCAGCGGGGGAAGGCCGTCCCGTCGGGCAAGCGCGTGTCGGTTGTGGCGCTGCCGTCCCGCGCGGTCGCCGTGCCGGTCGTGCCAAAGCCGAGGCCGGAGGCGGCGGTTAGCCACGCGGCAGTTCCGATAAAGGCGCGCCGGTCACAGCCTGTTTCGGGGCCGTTCGACGCCGGCTGTCTCTGCGCCGATCGTTCCTGTCGTGCCGCCACCGTCCCGCTCCTGCTTTCGCGTTCCTACGTCGAGCTTGCTGCCCGCCGTTGACGCGGCGCCAAGATGCCGATGTAAACGGGTTTAAGGCAAGTGGTTTGTCTGAGTAATCGGTTCTTCTTCAATCTATCACCGGCGCTGCCGGTGCTGTCGGCACCTTAGCCAGGCGCCAGCCGGTCAGGCGCCGTGTTTCTGTTCGCGCGGGGCCGATCGCAGCCGGCCCGTGAGCAGGGTGATGAGCCTCCGCTTGCGGTGTACCGGTTCGACCGCCAGCACCGGTTGATGTAGCACCACCACCAGACCGTCCGTGGGCGGCGGCGCTTCCTGTTCGGGGCTCACCAGCGTGAAGTCTCCGTTGGTGGCGATGGTCGCGACGACCCAGCTATGCTCGTCGTCACCCGAGCGTTGATCGGCGGGCTCGACGAGAAAGGATGCACCGGCCTGCATCAGGTCGGACAAACGCGCGTGCGCCATGTCCATGGCGACCGCGATCTTACCGCGCCATTCACGCGCAGAGGCGTAGCGCCCGGTGCTGTCGTCCGGCGCGATCTGGCAGACCCGCTCGCGCCCAAGCTCCGGCGCGAAGCGTGTGCAGACCAGCGCGTTGTAGGCGTCGTCGGGCGTGGCGGCGAGGAGATGCTCGTAATCGCGCAGGTCGACCACCTCCTCGCCGATGACGGACAGGATTTCGACGCGGAGGGTCTGGAGGCCGGCAAGGCGCGCCGCCCGCAGCGCGTTGGCGGAACGGTCGACCAGCAGCACCGGTATGCCGGCACCGCGCAGCGCCTCGCCAAGGCCGATCGTCCAGGCGGACGCGCCGACGATGAGTACACCGCCGCGACCGCCGCTGGCGAGCTTCAGCCGGCGGGCGAGCGGAGCGAGTGACAGGCCGTGGAGCAGGACGGTGGACGCGATCACCGCAAAGACGAGCGGCAGGACGAGGTTGGCGTCCGGGTAGCCCGCCTTGGCGAGCCGTTCCCCCGCGACACCGGCGATGGCGGCGGCGACGACGCCGCGCGGCCCGATCCAGCCGACGAGGAGACGCTCGGACCAGCTCACCTTGGCGCCGAGCGTGGCGAGACCGATCGCGAGCGGGCGTGCCACGAACAGGATCGCTAGGGTCGTGGCGGCGATCGGCCAGCTCAACATCATCACGGTCTGCCGGTCGATATTCGCGGTCAACAGGATGAACAGGCCCGACACCAGGAACACCGTTAGCGATTCCTTGAAGCGGCGGAGTTCCTGAAGCCCGGTGACGTCGATGTTGGCCAGGACTACGCCGAACAGCGTCGCGCCCACCAGACCGGTTTCCGGCTGGATCGCCTCACCAGCGGCGTAGACGCCCAGCGCGCCGGCGAGCAGGATCGGCGTTTTCAGATACTCAGGGGCGAGATCCCGCCGGAACAGCGTGCGGATGCCGAACGGAACCGCCAGCCCGAGCGCGGCCGCGATCCCGCCGCCGAGCAACGTCCGCCACGCAAGCTGCAGGACGGCGTCGGTGTTGCTCATCGTTGTCGATAACGTCAGGAAGCTGAGGACGAGCAGGGTGATGGTCGCGCCGATCGGATCGTTGACGATCGCTTCCCATTTCAGGAACGCGGCGGAGCGCGGTTCCAGCTTCGCCTGCCGCAGCAGCGGCATGATGACGGTCGGGCCGGTCACCACCAGGATCGCCCCGACCAGAATCGATACCTGCCACGACATGCCCGCCACGAAATGCGCCGCCAACGTACCGAACAGCCAGTTGAGCGGCAGCGCGACCGCGACCAGCCGCAGTACGCCCGAGCCTGCCGACCGAAGCTCACGCAGGTTGAGGTTCAGGCCGCCCTCGAACACGATGATCGCGACCGCCATGCCGATCGCCGGACGCATCACCTCGCCAAGCGCGACCGATGGTTTGACGATTCCGGCGATCGGCCCGGCAATCGCGCCGATCACCAGCAGCGGGATGATGGCGGGAAGCTTCAGCCGCCAGCCGAGCCACTGGCCGAACACGCCCGCGACGGCAACGCCGACGACCAGCAGCAATATCGTGTCTTCCAAAGGTTTATCTCCGAGCGAGCGCCTCGCCTAAACGGCGGGCGATCCATTTAGTCGCGTGTCTGAAGCAGGAATGCTGGGTCGTTCGGCTGACCCGCATCAGCGATCGGCGGCGGGTTCCTGCAACCGGGGTACGGGGGTTGCCACGATGACCTGCCAGCGGCGGCACGACCGCACCCGCCTGATGTGCCAGCCGCCGCCGGCGAACCGCAGGAACCGTTCCTGTATGCCGCTGGCGTGCTGCGCGAAGTCGTAGAAGTCGATCGCGTGGTGCGCCAGCACCAGCCGGCCACCTGGGCGCAGTGCGGCGGCGACATCCTTCGCCACCCGCGCCATGTCCGCCGGCGACAGATAATAGAGCAACTCCGCGACGATCACCGCATCATAGCGGGTGCGGGGCAACCGGCCCGGCAACGGTAGCATGATCGCGCGTGCACCCGCGTAGTCGCGGATCGCCGCAGCGGTCAGGCGCGTGCCCTCGGCGGTGCCCTCCGTCGCGTCGAGGCGCAGCGCGCGCCGTGCTAGCGCCCTGCTGTTCGACCCGTTGCCGCTGGCCAGTTCCAGCACCCGCCCGACCGGCCCGGGGCCGAGCGCGTGCAGGATCGCCGCGCGTTTGACGGCCTCGTCCCGGTTGGTGAAGGTGTCCCAAGGGTCGTCGCTTTGCGCGAACTTGTCCGCGAAACCGTCAAGACCGATCGCCTTCATCGGCGCACCTCCACGAAGGTTTCGAGCGGATGCGCGAACGCGGCGAGTTCGTGGCGTGCAATCGCGAACCCGGTGGGGTCGTCGGTGATCGCGCCGAGTTGCGTGCGGTACAGGCGGAGGAGCGACCGTTTCGCCGCATGCCCCCCCAGCATCGGCACGGTCCGCGCCCGTGCGATCGCACCGGCGCGGGGCGGCCAGACGTGGTAGCTGAGCTGCCGGACCGCGCCGAAGCCGCGCCCAAGCGCCATCGCCACCGCGCGATGATCGGGATGCGCGTCAGTCTCCGCCGGGCCGACGATCAGGTCCTGGCCCAGTCCCACCGCGCGGCGGACGCGCTGTCGGCAGCGGGGCAGGTGCTGGGGTAGCGCCCCATCGGGCAGGCCGAGGAAGCGGACGTCGCCGGCCGGGATGCCGAGGCGGCGGAGCGCGAGCAGACTTTCACGCCGCCGCGCACCGACCAGTCGCTTGGCCGGCCATAAGCGGCTGCCGGGATGCGATGCGGCGCCGTCGCTGACGACGACGACCCGGACCCGCGCGCCACGTTGCTTCAGCGCGAGCATCAGACCGGCCGCGCCGATGATCTCATCGTCCGGGTGCGGCGCGACGATCACGGCGCGCCGTACGCGCGTGATATCGAGCTTCACAGCGCCGGCACCAGCAAACCGTCCTTCACCGCGCGCCCGACGCGGAGCCGCTGCGCATCCGGCGCGGGTTGCCGCAGATAGACGGACAGATCGGTAATCATCGCCGCCAGCGGATGATCGACGAAATGCCCGGCAAGGCCCACGGCGTTCTGCGCGATATCGATCGCGCGTTCGGCGGCTTGAGCGACCGCCATGCGCGCGGCGGCGACTCTGGCGAGCCGTTCCTCGCCATCGGTTTCGAAGAATGCGACGGCAGCCCGGCGCACGAACGACGCGGCGGTATCGGCCAGCCAGAACAGTTCGGCCAACCGAGCCGTCTGAAACGGATCGTCCGCGCGGCCGGTGGCGACGAGATGGTCGCGGGTACGGTCGCACAGCCCCGCGATGCCGCCGGCGTGGACCGCCACGAAGCGCAGCGCGCCGCCGCTGAAAAACGGCTCTGTCGCATAGACGTTGGCGTCACCGATCTGGCCTGCCGCGTCGATGACCGCGTCCGACCAACGGACCTGATGCGTTTCGGAGCGCTGCATACCCGTCATCCGCCACCAGCTTCGGTCGATTACCGGTGGCGTGGCGGCGAGATCGACCAGGATCAGCCTCGTGCCGCCAGCCTCCTGCGCGGTGACCAGCGCGTGCGTCAGCACGCCGGCGCCCGACGCGTAGCTTTTGCCGCCGTTCAGCAGCCCTCGCTCGAGCAGCAGCGGTTCGTCCGGCAACGCGGCGTTCCACACGCCCAGCATCGCGCCGCCGGCCAACGCCTGTCGAAGCGCGCCGATCTGCGCGTCGTTGCCGTAGCGCTGCACGATCTGCGTGGCGTCGACATGCCCTTCCAGAAGCCGGCCGAGCGGCAGATCGGTTCGACCCTGTGCGTACAGCGGTTTCAGGATCGCCATGCTCTCCTCCGCTGTGCGCGGGTCGGCGGCCGGACTTTGCGCCCAGCCTGCGGCCGCGATCGCCCCTCGCAGTTGCGCCGCCATCTTCACGCCGCGATCTCGCTGGCGCCGGTTTCAAGCGCCAGAAGTGCCTCCTCGGCGGCGGCGAGGCTGACCACGCCGAAGCCGGCCGGTGCGGCGGGCACGATCCGGATCGCGAAGGCTTCGGCATTGGGACAATCCCGCGCAACGCCGAGGACATGATCGACGGTGAGGTCCAGGCGGGCAGCCAAGCTCTTGCGAACGTCAGGGGATCCGATCGTCGCGAAGGCGGCGCGGGCCGCCGCGTGCGCTTGCCACTGCCATGCTGCTCCACCAGGATGGGCGACGTGCGGCGGCAGACCGGAATCGAGCGCGAGCAGCGTGCTCGCCAAGCCGCTGGACGCGCGCCCGATGCGCCGCGAGGATGTTTCGACCACCATTGCGGCGTCCCGGCGCACCCGCAGACCGGCGCGTGCCGCTTCGTCGAGGATCGTGGCGTCTTCGCCCGAGGGCAGGGCCGGAAACCCGCCGAGCGCGCGGTAGGCGGACGCACGAAACGCCATGTTCGCGCCGCCCGTGAAATGATGGGTGTCGCGCGCTTCCCACGGGATCGGATCGAGCAGGCGGCGGTACCGATACAGACGATCGTAATATGTCTCGATGCGGCACTGCGCGGGATCAGCGGACCCGTTGCGGCGAACGATCCGTCCCGCCACGGCGTCGGCTTGCACCAAGGCGGCGTAGCCGGCCCGGATCCAGTCATGGCGCGGTCGGCTGTCCGCATCCGTGGTGAACAACAGACCCTCGGCGTCGCCCAGGACGGACAGCGCCATCGCCATTGCGGCCCGCCTTGCCGCACCCGCGTTTTCCGCGTGTTGGGTCGGGCTGCCCGCGATGACGAGTTCGAACGGCAGCCGGCCCGCAGCCTGTCGCAGCAGGGTCTCGCTGCCGTCGCTGCAACTGTCGAGATAGATGCAGACGATCAGCCGTCCACCCTGAACATCCAGCGCGCAAAGTGCCTCGAGCAGCGCGGGGAACAACTGTTCCTCGTTTCGCGCGGGGATCGCCACTATGGCGGGAGCAGTGTCAGGCAGGTTTGCTATCACGGTTTTCAGGCACTCCGGGCGCAAACGTATCTGCAAGATCGACATCGGCGTTTAACCCATGCGATCCCGAGCGCCAGCGGCTAATGCGCTGATTTGGATCAAGTGGTATGATGCTTGCGGCAAGCACACACTGTGCAGCGGAGCGTCGGGCGCGGAGCTAGGGTTCGATCTTGTCGGATGGGTGAATGGAGCGGAACCGACCGGTGCGAACAACACCGGTGGTGATCGCTAGCGCATTTCGCTTTGCCGCGGCGGCATCACGGGAGACCCTAACGTGCGATGCAGCGCGTCGCGCCATCCTGCGACCAGTGTTTCGCGGTGCTCTGCCGTCATCTTCGGTTCGAAGCAGCGGTTTCGCGACCACAGCCCCTCAAGCTCGGTGAGGTCCGTCCACAGCCCAACCGCGAGGCCCGCGAAAAAGGCAGCGCCGCGCGCCGTGGTCTCCAGGTCGCCGGGACGCTCCACCGTCGTCTCGAGCAGATCGCCGAGGAACTGGCAGAGCCAGTCGTTCGCGGCCATGCCGCCATCCACGCGGATCACGGCGGGGCGGGTAGCACCGTCGGCGATCATCGCCTCCAGCAGGTCGCGCGTTTGGTAGCCGACCGCTTCCAGCGCGGCGCGCGCGAGATGCGCTGCCCCCGCGCCCAGCGTTAGCCCGTGGATCGCGGCGCGGGCGTTGGGCTCCCAGTGCGGCGCGCCGAGGCCGACGAACGCCGGCACCATGTAGACGCCGTGATTGTCCGGCACCTGTGTCGCCATGTCGTCGGTCTCGCGCGCATGGGTGATTACGCCGAGCCCGTCGCGCAGCCACTTCACCGCCGCGCCCGCGACGAAGATCGATCCCTCCAGCGCATAGGTGGTTTGGCCATCAAGCCGGTAGGCCGGGGTGGTGAGCAGGCGATTGGTCGAGCGGAGCGCGTCGCTGCCGGTGTTGAGCAGCATGAAACACCCGGTGCCGTAGGTGGATTTGGCGGTGCCGGGCGCGAAACAGGCCTGCCCGAACAGCGCCGCCTGCTGGTCGCCGGCCATGCCCGCGATCGGGATGGTGGTATCGAACAGGCCGGGCGCGGTCTCGCCGTACAGGTGCGCGTTGTCGTGCACCTCGGGCAGCATCGCCATCGGCACGTCGAACAGGCGGCATAGCTCCGCGTCCCAACATCCTTTGCGGATATCGAACAGCAGCGTGCGCGCGGCGTTGGTGATATCGGTTGCGTGGCTCCCGCCGCCGGTCAGGCGCCAGAGCAGGAAGCTGTCGATCGTGCCGAAGGCGAGTTCGCCGGCTTCGGCCCGCGCGCGGGCACCCGGGATCGCGTCGAGCAGCCACGCGATTTTAGTCGCGGAGAAATACGGGTCGAGCAGCAAGCCGGTACGGTCGCGGACGAGCGGCTCCGCGCCGGCGGCCTTCAGCGTCCGGCAGCGATCGGCGGTGCGACGGTCCTGCCAGACGATCGCGTTGTGAATCGCGGCGCCGCTCCGGCGATCCCAGACCACGGTGGTTTCACGCTGGTTGGCGATGCCGATCGCGGCGATGCCGGCTGCACCCACACCGCTTGCCGCGATCGCCTCGCGCGCGGTGGCGAGCGTGTCGCGCCAGATGTCCTCCGGGTCGTGCTCGACCCAGCCCGGTTGTGGATACTGCTGTGGCAACTCGCGGTGCGCGGACGCCATGCGGCGGGCATGGCGGTCGAACACGAGGCTACGGGTCGACGTCGTGCCTTGGTCGATTGCCAGGATATGTGTTCCGGTCACCTGGTTCTTCCTTGCTGCATGTTCGACAGTGTCGCGTTTTCGCACGCCCGTTCAACGTCGAATTGCGCAGATCGGTGCGTCGGGAAGGGCTTCCGGTCAGGCGGAGCGGCTGGCATGATGTCCGATACGCAAGCCCGCCATGACGGGTCGGGAGGAAACCATGACGACGCTGCTCCGCACGATAGCCCTGTTGATTCCGGCGACGATGGTGGTCGCTCCGCTCGCCGCGCAGGACACGCCGTCCGCGTCTCCGGCATCCGGCCCGGTGCTGGTCGCGGCCGATCTGCGCGCCGGCACCGACCTGTCCGGGCCGTGGCATTATTCGATCGATCCGTTTCGATCGGGCATCGCCGGTTTTCACGGCGAGGCACCCGATAAAGGTCAGCAGCGTTGGCTCGACATCGATCCGCGCGCGGCGATGGCGACCGACAACCGCGTGCTCTACGAATTCGATCTTGGCCATTCGCCCGTCACCACGCTGCCCTCGTCCTGGCTGACCGAGGCGCCGGAGCTGCGCCATTATCAGGGCCTGATGTGGTACCAGCGCACCTTCCCGGCGCCGGTGCAGCGCCGTGGGCGATATTTTCTGCGCTTCGGTGCAGCCAATTATTCTACGGTCGTGTATCTCAACGGTAAGGCGGTCGGGCGGCATGAGGGCGGGTTCACGCCGTTCGCCTTCGAGGTGACCAAATTGCTGCGCGATGGCGACAATCAGGTCACGGTCGGCGTCGATTCGCAGGCCACCGAAACCACCGTGCCGCCGCCGGTGACCGACTGGGAGAATTATGGCGGTATCACTCGGCCGATCCGGCTGATCGCCACGCCGGACACCTATGTCGACGATGCGTGGGTGCGGCTGCAACGCGACGGCAAGCTGGCGGTGGACGTGCATCTCGACGGGCCGCAGGCGGCGAACCAGGCGGTGCACCTGAAGGTCGCCGAACTGCACCTCGACCGCGCCGGTGTCACCGACGCGCATGGCGACTGGCGCGCCACCGTCGCCGCGCCGCGCGCGCTGGTGCGCTGGTCGCCGGAGCGGCCGAAGCTGTACGACGTCGCGGTTGATGCCGGCGAGGACCAGTGGCACGACCGCATCGGTTTTCGCACGATCGAGACGCGTGGGGCGGACATCCTGCTCAACGGCAAGCCGATCTTCCTGCGTGGGATTTCGATGCATGAGGAAGAACTCGGCACCGATCCAACCCGCGCGATGACACCCGCGGCGGCGCGCGCGCTGCTGAGCGAAATCAAGGATGGGCTGCACGGCAATTACGTGCGGCTGGCGCATTACCCGCATGCCGAGGTCACGCTACGGCTCGCCGACGAAATGGGTCTGCTGGTGTGGAGCGAGGTGCCGGTCTACTGGCGCGTCGCGTGGGGAAATCCGGACACGCTGGCGCGCGCGCGTGCGATGCTGGCGGAGAACATTCGTCGCGACCGCAACCGCGCGGCGATCGCGATCTGGAGCGTTGCCAACGAAACGCCGGTGACGGACGCGCGCAACGCCTTTCTGCGCACGCTGGTGGCGGATGTCCGGCGGCTCGACGATACCCGTCTGGTCAGCGCGGCGTTGCTGGTGGAACGCGACAAGACGGCCGACCACCCGGTGATGGCGCTGGCCGATCCGCTGGCGGGTGCGCTCGATGTGCTGGCGATCAACACCTACAACGGCTGGTACACGTCCGACCGGTTGAACACCCTTGCGACCAGCGAATGGCGCGTGCCCGCCGACAAGCCGCTGATCTTCTCGGAACTGGGCGCCGACGCACGCGCCGGCTTCCACGATCCGGTCAAGGAGCAGAAGTTTTCCGAGGAGTTCCAGGCCGACTATTACCGCGCCACGCTCGGCATGGCGGACCGTGTGCCGACCCTGCGCGGCCTCTCACCGTGGATCCTCAAGGATTTCCGTTCGCCACGCCGGCAGAATCCGGACTTCCAGCAGGGCTGGAACCGCAAGGGGCTGATTTCCGAAACCGGACAGCGCAAACAGGCGTTCGACGTGCTCGCCAACTATTATGCCAACCGTGCCAAGTAGCGGCGTGTAGCGGCCCGTCGGCGACCAGTTGGGCTCACAAAAACGCTGTCACGCTCGGCGCTAACTCGCGCCGCCGCGCGTTCGTGGGCCGCACACGTGGAAGGATTTTCAATATGAAGGCAATGGTGCTGCGCGCGCCGATCGATCTCGATCGGCTGGTTATGGACGATCGCGCCGATCCCGGCGATCCGGGGCCGGGCGAGATCCGGGTGGCGTTGCACGGCAGCTCGCTCAACTACCACGATCTCGGCGTGGCGACCGGACGGATGCCGACCGAGGACGGCCGCATCCCGCTTGCCGATGGTGCGGGCGTGGTCGAGGCGGTCGGCTCGGGCGTAACCGAATTCTCCATCGGCGACATGGTGGTGTCGTGCTTCTTCCCCGACTGGCAGGACGGCACCCCGACGGTGGGCGACTTCAGCCGCACGCCGGGCGATGGCATCGACGGCTTCGCGCGCGAGTATGTCGTCCTGCCGGCGACGGCCTTCACGCATGCGCCGAAGGGCTTCGACGCGGTGGAAGCAGCGACCATCACCACGGCCGGGTTGACCGCATGGCGCGCGCTGATCGTCGACGGCAAGCTGAAGGCCGGCGACACGGTGTTGTTGCTCGGCACCGGTGGCGTGTCGATCTGGGCGTTGCAAATCGCCAAGTTGATGGGTGCGACGGTGGCGATCACGTCGTCGTCGGACGAGAAGCTGGAGCGCGCGCGTGGCCTCGGCGCGGACTTCACGCTCAACTACCGTGAGCAGCAGGGCTGGGGCGCGGCAGTGCGGGACTGGACCGGCGGACGCGGCGTCGATCACGTGGTCGAGGTCGGCGGGCCGGGTACGCTCGCCCAATCGATCGACGCGGTGCGGGTCGGCGGTCACATCTCGCTGATCGGCGTCTTGACGGGCGCGAGCGGCGAGGTGCCGACCGCGGCGTTGATGGCAAAACAGGCACGCTTGCAGGGGCTGATCGTCGGCAGTCGCCGTGAGCAGCAGGATTTCGTCCGGGCGCTCGACAGCGGCAAGATACGCCCGGTCGTCGACCGGCGATTCCCGCTCGATCAGCTTGCCGAGGCATTCCGTTACGAGATGGCCGCCGGGCACTTCGGCAAGATCGGCGTCGAATGGTGAGGGCGTCCGGCGCGGCCTGTCAGGTGTTGGCAGGCCGCGCCGGGTTTACCTCATGAACTTCGCGGCGCCCGCTCGATCAGTCCGCCGGCCCATTCGATCTCGCCCGCGTCCGGTGCCTTCACCGTCTGTCCGTTACCGGATGGATCGGCCGTCTGATCTTCGGTAGCATCCGCCTGATCCTCTTCGGTGCCCTGCACGCCGCCGATGGCGTTGTCGATCTTCTCTTCCGGGGTGTCCATCGTCCGTCTCCTTCTCCAGCCGGATCAACGCGCGAGTCGATGAATCGGTGCGTCATCGCCAGCGCGCCGGGCGTGCCGCGCCCGCACCCCCTGGCGTGCGGTTGCGCGACGCGTTGGAATGCGCAAAAGGTGGATGCAAGCGAAAGAAGGTACTTACATGCGACGCGACGCGCTCGAACGCCGTGAGGCGCTGATCCGCGCGGCGGCGGCGTGCTTCGCCGAAAGCGGCTATGACGTGCCGCTGGAGGACATTGCCGATCGTGCCGGGGTCGGGCGGGGCACGCTCTACCGCAATTTCCGCGATCGGCTCGACCTGCTGCTGGTGATCTTCGAGCGTGAAATCGATGCGATCGGCGCCGAACTCGATCCTGCGGCACCGCTGCCGGTGCTGCTGCGGCAGATCGTGCGCAGGACGCTGGGCACGCGGCTGCTGTTCGCGCGGCTGACGCTGGATCTGGCGAAAGACGACGCACACTTCGCCGCCTTCCACGCGCTGCACGGCCGAATGACGGCGATCCTCCACCCCTTTGTCACACGTGCCCGCGAGCGCGGCGAAATCCGCGCCGACGCCACCACCGAACAGGTGATGCTCGGCATCCGCATGATCAGCGCACTGCTGAAGTCTCCCTTGGCGGAGCGCGACCCCGATGCGCTGATTACCGAGGGGCTGGACCTAGTGTTGCGCGGATTGGCGCACTGACGCGGCAGCCGGAACGAACATCCGCCGCTGCCGGCTCCGCCCGGTCCAACCGCCCCGATCAGGGTGCCGGCGACGTGGCCGGTTCGCTCCAGCCGAGCCCGAGACTCTTCTGCACACCGATATAGGCGTTGGTCAGCTGCGCCTTGGCCTGCGCGACCGACAGCGCGGCGGAGAGCTGCTGTCGGTCGATATCGAGCTGGTCGATCAGCGTGCTGGTGCCGGCCTGATAGCGCTGCCGGTTGAGCAGCGCCGCCTGCGCCGCGGTGCGCTCCGCCTCGCTTAACTGGCCGAGTTGCTGGCGGACGTTGCCGAACAGCGACAGGTTCTGCTCGGCATCCTGTAACGCCTCCAGCACCTTTTCGCGGTACTGCGCATCGGCCTCGTCGCGCTGCGCTTCTGCCGATCGGATCGCCGCGCGGGTGCGGCCGAAATCGAGGAACGACCAGCTCAGCATCGGCGCGGCCAGCGTGGTGAGCATGCTCGGATCGAACACGTTGCCCGGACTGGTGCCGCCCAGCCCGATGATGCCCATGAAGTTCAGCTTCGGGAACAGCTTGGCCTTCTGCACGCCGATATTGGCATTGCCCGCCGCCAGCCCACGCTCGGCGGAGCGGATGTCGGGGCGGTGCGACAGGAGCGTGGCCGGGTCGCCGATCGGCACCTGCGCGGGCGGGAGCGGCACCGGCGCGGGCGTATCCAGTGTCGCGTCGAGCGACCCCGGCTCGCGCCCGGTCAGCATCGCCAGTTGATCTTTATATTGGTCGATCTGCGCGGCGAGCGGCACGTTCTGCGCATCGGTATTCTGCGCCTGCGTCTGCAAACGCTGCACGTCGAGCAGCGAGGCGGTGCCCGCCTGATAGCGCTGCCGCGTCAGGTCGAGCGCCTGATGCTGCAACTTGCTCGATTGCACGTTGATCTGCTGCCGCGTCTGTACGTCGCGCAGATTGACGTACGCCTGCGCGACCTGCGCCGACAGGCTGACCTGCGCATCGGCGAGGTCGGCGAAGCGCTGGCCGACGGTAGCGCGCGCCTGTTCGATGCCGCGCCGGCCGCCGCCGAACAGATCCGCCTCCCACGAGACTTGCCCGCCGAGATTGTAGAAGTTCAGCGACGAGATATCCGACCCAGAACCGCTGGTGTCACCACTGTTCGAGGCGTTGCCGACGCTGGTGCCGGGCAGCTCGGCATGCAGATAGGTGGCGTTGGCGCTGACGCTCGGCAGTTGGCCGGCACGACGCGAATCCACCTGCGCGCGCGCTTCGCGGATGCGCGCCTGTGCGAGGTCGATGTTGGGGCTGTGCGCCAGCGCATCGTCGACAAGCCGGTTCAGCGTCGCGTCGCCAAGCGATTCCCACCAGCGCGCGAGGCCGGGTGTCGGCGTGAACGCGGTGTCCTTTGCACGCACGAACGTACCGCGCGCGACCGCATCGGACGCGGCCTTGGGCGGTCCGGCATAATTCGGCCCGACCGTACACGCGCCGAGCAATATCAAAGCGGCAAGGGGGGAAGTTTTCAGCATCAGTGCATCGCCGCCGGTTCGGAGTGTTTCGGCAGGGGCCGAAGGAACAACACGAGTGGCAGCACGATCAACGTGCCGCACGCCATGATGAAAAAGATATCGTTATAGGTCATCACCAGCGCCTCGACCTGGATCTGCCCGCCTAATTGCCGATAGGCCGCCGCCATGCTGCCGGCGCGCTGCGCGCTTCCGGCCATATAGTCCTGCACCATCACCGAATTGGCGTTGAGCGTTTCCTCCATCCGCCGCGAATGGAACCACGTGCGCTGATCCTGGATGATCGAGATGCCGGCCAGCGCGAAACTGCCGCCGAGATTGCGCATCGCGTTGAACAGCCCGGAGGCGTCACCCGCATCCGCCGGCGGCACCGACTGCACCGCCGCCTGGCTGAGGAACAGCATCGCCAGGATCTGGCCAACGCCGCGCAGCAACTGTGATTCGGTAAAGTCGCCGCCGGTCGCGAACGCGTTGAGGTTCGCATCGAAATACGCCGACATGCCCATGATGAGCAGCCCGCCGCCGACCGCGATGCGGATATCGATCCGCCGCAGCAGGATCGGCACGATCGCCATCAGCATCAGGCTGGGGATACCCGACAGCATGACCACCTTGCCCGATTGCAGCGAATTGTAATCGGCGATCGAGGCGAGGAACTGCGGGATCACATAGGAGGTGCCGTACAGCACGATGCCGAGCACCACGCCCATCAGCGCGACCGAGCCGAACTGCCGGTCGAGCAGCAGGCTGAGCTTGATGACCGGCCGCCGCGCGACGAACTGCCCGGTGAACAGGCAGATGAAGCCGATTGCCGAGATCGCCGCCACCGTGCGGATCAGGCTGGAGGCGAACCACAATTCGCGTTGCCCTTCCTCCAGCATCACTGTCAGCCCGCCAAGACCCAGCGCCAGCCCGATAATGCCGAGAAAATCGGCCTGCGCGAATTCGCTCAGCTTGGCCTTCTGGTGCGGCAGCCCGATCAGCAGCAATCCGACGAGGAGCGCACCGATCGGCAGGTTGAGGAAGAAGGCGTAATGCCAGCTCACGTTCTCGGTCAGCCAGCCGCCGATGACCGGGCCGATCACCGGCCCCATGATCGCGGTGACGCCGAACGCGGCAATGCCGACCGGCTGCTGGCTGCGCGGCAGCCGCTGCGCGATGATGGTCTGCGCGGTCGGGATCAGCGCGCCGCCGGTGAAGCCTTGCCCGACGCGGCCGATGATCATCTGCGTCAGGTTCGTCGAAATGCCGCAGATCATCGAAAAGCCGGTGAACAGCACCACCGCGATCAGCAGGAAGGTGCGCAAGCCCAGCATCCGCGTCAGCCAGGCCGACAGCGGGATGATGACGATCTCAGCGACGAGATACGCGGTCGCCACCCACGTCCCCTCGGTGCCGCTCGCGCCGATCTCGCCCTGGATGGTCGGCAGCGAGGAATTGACGATCGAGATGTCGAGCGTCGCCATCAGCGCGCCGAGCGTGCCCGCCGCCACCGCCAGCCACGCCGCCGCATCTGCACGTTCGGGCGCGGCGGGGGTATCAGCCATGTTTACGAGCCTCGTCGCGCTGCTTTTCCTGCCGCTGGATCTGCTTCAGGTCGTTCTTGGCGCTGATCGTGTCCACCGACACCGTCACCGACAGGCCGGGGACGAGCAGGCGCCGCGCAGCGGGCGTCGCCTCGATCGAGATGCGGACCGGCACGCGCTGTACGATCTTGGTGAAGTTGCCGGTCGCGTTTTGCGGCGGCAGCAGCGAGAATTGCGCGCCCGTTCCCGGCGACACGCTCTCCACCCGGCCATGCACGTCCGTTCCTTCGAGTGCGTCGACCGAGATCGTCGCGGGCTGGCCAGGACGCATCAACGCAAGCTGCGTCTCCTTGAAATTGGCGGTGATGTAGAGCCGGTTGAGCGGCACCACCGACATCAGCCGCGTGCCGGCCTGCGCATACTGGCCGATCACCACCGTCTTGTCGCCGATCCGACCGTTGATCGCCGAGCGGATCAGCGTCGCGCCGACATCGACCTGGGCGGCGGAAAGCTGGGCGCGCGCGCCTTCACCCTGCGCGCGTGCCTGACCGACCTGCGCGCGCAACGAGGCGATCTTGCGCTCCTGCGCCACCAGCGTGGCGGCCTGCGCGCGGGCATCGTCGGCGGACTGGCGTGCGGTGACGGTAAGCTGCGCGAGCTGCTGGCGGGTTTCCGCGCCGCTCGCCGCGAGCGGGGTGTAGCGGGCCACCTCGGCGGCATCGTGCGCCGCCTTGGCGCGCGCGGCCGCAAGCTGCGCGCGGGCCTGTTCGATCGCGGCATATTGCTCGGCAATCCCGGCGCGCGCGTTCTGCACGCTGGCATCCGCCTGGGCGATCTGCGCCTGCGCCTGTTCGGACTTGGCGCGGTAATCGCGCGGATCGATCCGGACGAGCGGATCGCCCGCCTTTACGTCCTGATTGTCCACCACCAGCACTTGTTCGACATAGCCGCTTACCTTTGGCGCGACGACGACCGCATCGGCCTGGATCGTCGCGTCGTTGGTCGATTGCAGGTACTTGCCGGTCGTCTGGTAGTGAATGAACCAAAGTACGCCGACGACGATCAGCACCAGCACCACCACGATCAGCACCAGTTTGACGACCGGGCTCATCTTCTTCTTCGGCTTGGCGTCCTTTGCGGGCGCGGGATCGGTACCGCCATCGCCGTTGCCCTGTGGCGTCTCGGACGTTTCGATCCGATCCTCGTCATTCTGGCTCATCGCTGCACCCGGAAACTCACAAGCGGACACTATGTCCGAATCTCACCATCCCTAAGCAGAAATCGTCACGGTGATCCAGCGAATACCGCAGTGCACAACAACCTAGGCAGAACAATCCCAGATAATGTGATGTGAACTCGTATGTTGTAAGTTCCAGTCACGTCGTGCGATGCTGCGACAGCCGGAGTCGCCAGCGGTGCGCGCCGATACAATGATGATGAGGGAGAGGGTTCGATGAACGGCACCCGTTTGCGACGTCGCGACTTTCTGGCGAGCGCCGCCGCCACGGTGACTCTGGCGACCTTCCCGGCGCGCGCGTTCGGCGAAACGTTCGCAGCGGTCGGCGGCGACGACGTGGCCTGGCTCGACGAAACACTCCCGACCGGCCACGAAGGTTTGAGCTGGGGACAGCCGTGGCCGCGCGGCACACGCTATCGCAGCGGCGGTTATGCGTTGGCGGGTGAAGGCGGCGCGCGCGAGGCGCTGCAGAGCTGGCCACTGGCATGGTGGCCGGACGGGTCGATCAAATGGACCGGCCACGCGCTCGCCGCCGGTGGCGGTCGCGCGAAGGGACTGAAGATCGTTGCCGGCATCAGCCCACGGTCCCGCGACGGGGTGAACGTGCACGAAACCGCCGACGCGATCGAGGTGACGGTCGGCGATGTGCGCTGGCAGATCGGCAAGCACGGCGAGGCGGTGATCCGCTCCGCTGAGGTCGGCGGGCGCGAGGTGATGCGCGCGGTGCGCCTCGTCGCCAGCGCACAGGACCGGTCGGACGACGACGCCGATGGTGCAGCCACGTTGTCGCACGCGAGCAGCGCGATCCGAACCGCCACGATCGAACAGCGCGGGCCGGTGCGCGCAGTGGTGAAGCTCGACGGCACGCATCGCGGCAGCAGCGGCGACTGGCTCCAGTTCACCATGCGCCTCTATTTCCACGCCGGTTCCGCCTCGGTGCGGATCGTCCACAGCCTGATCTTCGATATCGACCCGGCCAAGCTGTTCGTGCGCGGTCTCGGTCTGGAGGGGCAGGTGCCCTTGAGCGACCCGCTGCACGACCGCCACGTCCGCTTCGCCGGGGAGAACGGCGGCCTGTGGGGGGAGGGCGTCCGCCCGCTCACCGGCCTGCGCCGCGACCCCGGCGCGGCGTTCCGCGAAGCGCAGATCGCCGGCCGCGCCACCCCGCCGCTCGCTTCGGCGTTGCCTGCGGTGCGCGACGAGGCGCAGTATATTACGCCGTGGGGCGAGTTCCGCCTGCGCCAGCCCAATGCGGACGGCTTCGCCATTACCAAGCGCACTGGTCCCGGCCATGGCTGGATCGACGTCGACACCGCCGGTCGCGCGCCCGGCCTCGGCTATATCGGCGGTGCGACCGGTGGCGGCGCGGCGTTCGCGATGCACGATTTCTGGCAGCGCCCGCCGGTCGGTCTCGATGTGGCGGGTGCCACCGGGGACGCCGCCACCTTTACGCTCTGGTATCATGCGCCCGACGCGCCGGCGATGGACCTGCGCTTCTACCACGATACCGAAGGCATGGCGGATTACGCGCACCAGAACCTCGGCCTCGACATCACCTATGAGGATTTCGAGCCTGGCTGGGGCGACGCGCACGGCATCGCCCGCACTACCGAATTCCGGCTGTGGGCGCTCCCCGCCACGCCGGAGCGCGCCCGCCTCCTCGAGATGGCCGCGCAGGTCGCGCAGCCGCCGCGCCTCGTCGCGCGGCCCGAGCGCGTCCACGCCGCCGAGCTGTTCGGCATCTGGGGACCGGTGCAGCAGGGCGGACCCTTGCGCGCGAAGATCGAGGGCCGCGCCAAGCGGGAGCTCGATTTCTACATCGGCCAGGTCGACCAGCGCCGCTGGTACGGCTTCTGGAACTATGGCGACGTGATGCACACCTACGATACCGATCGCCACGTCTGGCGCTACGATATAGGCGGCTTTGCGTGGGACAATAGCGAACTCTCCACCGATCTATGGTTGTGGTACGCCTTCCTGCGCACGGGCCGCGCCGACGTGTTCCGCATGGCCGAGGCGATGACGCGCCACACCGGCGAGGTCGACGTGTACCACACCGGCCGCTTCAAGGGGCTGGGCACGCGTCACGGCGTGCAGCATTGGGGCGACAGTTCCAAGCAGCCGCGCGTTTCGAACGCCGCCTTCCGCCGCGTCTATTACTACCTCACCACCGATGAGCGCTGCGGCGATTTGATGCGTGAACTGATCGACAGCGATCGCGCGCTGCTCACCGTCAACATCGGCCGCAAGGTCGAGGATCGCATCGGCGACAATCGCCCGCCCGGCGGCAATGCCGCGGTGTCCGCCGGGCAGCTGCCCGCGGGCCAGGTGTTCATGTCGTTCGGCACGAGCTGGGCAGCGCTGGTCGCGGCATGGCTCACCGAATGGGAACGCACCCGCGACCCGCATTGGCGCGACCGGATCGTCGCCGGCATGCGCTCGATCGCGGCGCTGCCGAAGGGCTGGTTCGCGGGCGGCGCGCCGTTTGATCTGGCGAGCGGTCGCTTCGTCGGCGGTGGCACGGAGGTCAGCATCTCGCACCTGAACGGCGTGTTCGGCGTCTTTGAGATCACCGCCGAACTGCTCAGATTGGTCGACGTACCGGCCTACCGCGAGACCTGGCTCGATTACTGCGCGTTCTACAACGCCCCCGCCGACGCGTTCCGCGCCAAAACCGGCGCCAGCGGCAAGGGACGCGGGCTGACACAAGCGCACTCGCGCTTTACCGCCTACGCCGCCGTCGAGCGCAAGGACCCCGCGCTGGCGCAGCGCGCGCTGGCCGAGTTCCTCGGATCGGGTGACCGCGCCGCGCGCGACCCGTGGCGCACGCTGCACCATGTCGAGGGTGCGGTGGTGCTCAAGCCGGTCGACGAACTGAGCGACGTCTCCACCAACGATGCCGCGCAATGGGGCCTCGCCGCTACCGCCAACCTCGTGCTGCTCGGCGATCTGATCGACAAGGCGCGTTAGGGCGAAGGAGTGCTGACGTGGCCTGTGGCGCTTTGACCTTGTCCACCATCTACCTTCCCCGGTGCGCCGGGAAGGTCGAAAGGCGTTTCACTCCCGTACCACCGCCGTCATCCCGGCATGCGCCGCGCCACCAGCAAATCCCGGCAGCGTCAGCCCGGTCACATTCACCGCCTGCACCGCGTTGGAGAAGCCCACGGGCGGTCGGTCCCACGCCACCCGGCAGCGGTCCAGCACCACGCGATCGACATGCCGCAGGAAGAACCCCGGCGTGTCATGCGGCTCCTCCGCCGCTACCGCGCTGGTCGGCCGGTTGTCGAACACCCCGCCGGGATAGCGCGTCCACCGCCCCAGCGTCACCGCCACCTGCCGGAAGGTGATGTCATGCGCGCGTGCGCCCGCGCTGCCCTCGATCCGCACGCTGTTCTCCGCGCGGCCGGTGACGCGCTCGACGGTGATGTGGTGCAGCGTCCCCACCCGCGTGGCGGGGTCACGAGGAATGGCGGTGAAGGAGATCGCCTCGCCGCGCCCCCACCATGGCGCGGAATAATGCCGCGCGGTAAAGCGGATATCGCGAAAGGTGATGCCATAGACGTTGCCCGCGTCGCGCAACTGGATGCACAGGCCGCGACTGGACGTGACGATTTCGCAGCGTTCGAACAGTACGTCGTGGATGTCCTGCACCGTCTCGGTGCCGATCTTCAGCCCGGCGTCCTGCGTCTCCAGCACGCAATCATACACATGGATGTTGCGCGACGGGCCGTACCGCTCATGCCCGCGCGTAGTCTTCACCACGATCGCATCGTCGCCGCAGCGGATGTGGCAGTTTCTGATCACCACGTCCTGGCAGTGATCGGGGTCGATGCCGTCGCAATTCGGCACATCGAGCTGGTTGTCGATACGGATGCGCTCGATCAACACTTTGCGGCAGCCGATCATGTGCACCGTCCAGAACGGCGCGCGGGCCAGCGTCAGGTCGCGGATCGTCAGGCCGGCGCAATCCTCCAGCACGAGCAGGCGCGGGCGAAACGCCTTGGGCACGTACCATTCGCCTGCCGCATCATAGCGTTCCATGAAGGCGGGCGACTGGCCGTCGATCGTTCCCGTGCCGGAAATGGTCAGGCCGGCCGCGCCGTTCGCGTGGAGCAACCCGGCGAGCGGATCGGCATAATCCTCCGCGCGCGTGGCGGCGAGCAGGGTGCCGTCGACCCGCAGCTCCATCCCGCCCTTCAGCGTCACTGGCCCGGTCACGAAGCGCAGCCCCGCCGGCACCAGCACGCAGCCGCCCGGCGCGGCGGTATCGATCGCGCGTTGCAGGGCGGTGGTGGCAAGCGTGCGGCCATCGCCGACCGCACCGAAATCGCGAATGTCGAGCGGGCGCCCCGCCGCGCCCGCGCGCGTGGCGATGCCAGCGGCGGCGAGCGCGCCGGTGGCGATCAGGCTACGACGGTCGATGGCGGGGGCAGGGGCGGGGTTGGTCACTTCGGCGGATCTCCTGCGAACGAGACGTCCCACACCTTGGCAAGCGTCGACGTCCCCGCCGGCCCGGTCGCGCGCAGGCTCACCACGAACTTGCCGGGCGTGGTGTAGCTGTGCACCGGGTTCTGTTCGGCGGAGCGGGTGCCGTCGCCGAAATCCCAATCCCAGCGGTTCCGGGTTCCGAGCGTATCGTCATGGAACGCCACCGTCCGCCGCGCCCGGTCGAGGATCGCGAACGACCAGTCCGCCTTGATCGGCGGGCGCTGGTCGCTTTCCAGCGGCATCAGCCGGAAGCCGCACAGTTCGGACGCCTGGCCGTACATGGTGTGATGCGGCGACAGGTTCCAGAACTGGCTCTTCTTGTCCGGTCCGTCATAGTCGATCACCGCCCATGACAGGCCGATCACCTTGCCCTCGCTCAGATCGCTCTCCACCGAATAGGCCGCGCCGCGTGCATCGGCATGGTCGAATGGGGTGATCCAGAACTCGGCGGTGAGTTTGCCCGGCTGGCCGGGTTTGAAGCTGTACTGGTAGGCGATGTTCGATGACGGCAGCCGCTTGATCCACGCCGCCTGCGGCCCCCATGCCATCGCCCAGTCCTTATCCTTTGCGGGCGTGAAGATGTGGTAGTTCTGCGCGTCCTGGTTCTGGAAATCGAACCATGCCTGATCGTCGCTCACCCCCGGCCCGGTATCGCCATCGCCGGCTTTGAGCGGGTGGAACCGCGAGATGAACGGCCCGCCCGAACGGTTCCCGTCCACTGCAATTTCGAACGTGTCGTTGTGCAGGCCGGGGCCGGCGAAATCCCAATAGTCGTCATACGCTTCGTACAGGACATAGAGCCGGTTCAGCCCCTTTACCCAGCCGACCTTCACCGAAACGTCGAGGCTGCGACGGTCGGGCTTGGTGCCGCTGCCGGTATCGGCGGCAAGCGCATCGGTGCCGATTGCGTAGCGCGCCGGCACCTTCGCCCAATCGTCCGCGCTGCCGTCGATGCGCGGAATGGCGTCGGCGGGGAACTGATAGATCGGATAGCCTGCCGCCGGGCAGCCTAGCCCAAAGGTGGGAAGCGGTAGCCCCGCGCAGACTGCCGCCAGCATGACGCCTGGCGTGCGTAGCCACGTCACGCGTGACCACCTTCGTTCGCGAAAGGCTTCACATCTTGCCACGGTTCGCCCCTCTCGAGCGCAGATACAAAAGCGCCGCCCGGCATATGTGACGGACGGCGCAAGTGGGAGGGAGATCGCGCCGCCCGATGAGGAGCGGCGCGAGGATCACGTCAGAACTTGTACCGAGCGCCGAAGAAGAACTGCCGGCCCGTCGAGCTATAGGTCTGCTGGTCGCGACGCTCTTCACCGTCCCAATAGCTGGTCGGCTGATTGGTGAGGTTGATCGCGTCCACCGTCAGCGTGACATGCGGGGTGAGCTTGTACGAAGCCGACATGTCGAAGTTCGTGCTCGAATACGAACCGGCCGTATCGGCGTACCCGGCGCGCAGCGGCACCGTCCGCAGATATTCGTCACGATACGCGAGCGAACCGCGGATCGAGAACTTGTCATCCTCGTAATACAATGTCGCGTTTGCCGAATTCGGCGAGACGTTGACCAGCGGCGCGCTGAACGTCGGGCCGGCCGCATTGGTGGTGAGAATGTAGCTGATGTTCGACTTGATGTGCGTATAGTTCAGGATCGTGCCGAAATGCTTGAGGAAGCCGGGCAGGAACGTAAACGGCTGCTGATACTGGATCTCGACACCCTTGATCTTGCCGCCTGAAGAGTTGGCGTAGGAGGTGACGGTTGTCGTCGTATTCGGATCCTGCGCTGCGGTCAGCAGCTCCAGCGGCAGTCCGGCGGCGGCATAGGTCGTCGTCGAGCTGATCTGCTGCACGAAGCTCGACACGTCCTTGTAGAAGAACGACGCCGACAGCAGCGCGCCATGCTGGAAATACCATTCCACCGACGCATCGAGGTTGGTCGCTCGGTACGGATCGAGGTTCGGGTTGCCCACCGTCGCCGAGAACGGCGGGTTGGCGGTGGAGATCGAGCCGCCCGGCGTCAGGAAGCTGAGCGAAGGGCGCGACATCACCTTGGCAGCGGCGAACCGCGCGGTCAGCTTCGGCGTGACATCGAGCGCGAGGTTCAGCGCGGGCAGCCAATCTTCATAGTTGCGCGTGAAGTTGACCGCCGTGCCGATGCCGACATAGCCTTCCGAATATTGATGCGTGTGCGCGTAGCGGATGCCGGCATCGCCGCGCAGCGCCATGCTGCCGAGATCCATGTTGAAGTCGAACTGGAGGTACGGGCTGACGTCCTCCTCCTGCACCGCGCGGTTGTCGCCCTGCGCACCGGTGCCGAGGCTGCCGAGGCGGAAGTCGCCGTACTGGTTGACGCAGTAGCAATCGACCCCGAAGGCATCCATGATCTTGCCGATGTTCGGCACGATAAAGCTGGAGGTCGATCCGTTCGACAGGCCGATCGTGTCGATGTTGATCGGCGCGGTGCTGACGTCGCCGATCGTCAAGCCAGCGGAAGACAGCGACGGAACCGTGCCGGTCGAGGCGATGCGCTGCTGCCGGCGCGAGATGAAGTTGAAGCGTTTGTACGCGCCGCCGAACTTCACCGTGAACTGGTCGTTCACCTCCCACTTCAGGTCACCCTTTACCGTGTGCAGCCGGTTTGTGACCTTGTTGGTGTATTCGCGGATCTGATCGTAGCCGTTGAGGAACTGCCAGTTGTTCGGATTGGTGGCGTCGAACCCATAATTGAGGATCGGTCGCGTCGGGTTGGTGCGCGCGTCGTACACGAAGCCATCACTGTCGAAGCGGCTGAACGTCACGAGCCGCGAGTACGGATTGTCGAAGATCGATTCGCTCTGCCCGTATTGTAGGTGCAGATTGACCTTCTCCCCGATCTTCTGATCGATGTTGATGCCGGCCTGATAAAAGCTGGTGGTCGAGCGGTTCTCGCTGTTCGTCACGCTGAAATCGGTGTCGTCGAACACCCCGTAGACCAGCTGTCCGCTGGCATCGACCTGCGCATCCCGGATCTTCATGTTGGGGCGGCCGGTCAGCTGCGCGGCGGTCAGACCCGCCGTCGCCGTGCCGTTGGCACGATTGAGGCTGATCGGGTTGGTGGCGAGATCGTTCTGATCCTGCTTGTAGCGCGCGTACACGCCGTCGATCGTGATGAGCGTCGTGTCGGTCGGCTTGGCTTGGAACGTACCCGCGAAGCCCATCCGCTCTTCGCGGTCGAGGAAGCGGCCATAACCGGGCAGCTTGGGCACGAATACGTTGGGCTGGTTGACCGTGTTGTACGCCGACGGGGTCGAACCGGGATATTGGCCGGTTGCGGGGATGCACGGGTTGGTGACCGGCTTGGAGCCGACCAGCGGATCGACCGGGGTGACCGGCGTGTTCGGCACCACCGGGCAAAAGCCGCCGTTCACGCCGCCGAAATCCGCGAGCGCGGTGTCGGAATAGGCGTCTTCCTGCACGTTGCGCTTGCTGTAGGCGCCCGACAGCATGATGCCGATGCGACCATCCGCGAACGTCTTGCTGACCGATCCGGCTAGACGCGGTTCGACGTTCTTGTTGATATCGTAATAGGCGGTTTGAGCCGAGAACGCCGCCTGCCAGCCCTTGGGCAGATCGAACGGCCGCGCGGTCTGGAGATCGACCGTCGCGCCAAGCGACCCCTCGTCAATCTCCGCGGACTGCGTCTTGCGCACGACGATCGAGTTGAACAGCTCGGACGCGAGCACGCTGTAATCGAAGCTGCGCCCCTTGTTGACGCCTGCGCCCAGCGTCGAGCCGGTCGTTGCGATCGTCGATTCAAGGCCATTGAGGCGGGTGCGGCTGAAGTCGCCGGACAGGCCGCGCACGGTGATCTGGCGACCTTCGCCACCGTCACGCTCGATCGAGATGCCGGGAATGCGTTGCAGCGAGTCCGCGAGGTTAGCGTCCGGAAAGGAGGCGATGTCGGACGCATTGATCGCATCGACCACGCCGTTCGACTGTTTCTTCACGTTGAGCGCGGAGACGAGGCTCTGGCGATAGCCGGTGACGACGATGTCCTGCACCGGCGCGGCCGTGGCGGGCTGCGCGGCGGGGGCAGGGGCGCTCGAAGCTTCGGCTGGCGTCTGCGGGGTCGGGGTTGGTGTCGTCGTGGCCGTTGGCGTGGCGAGCGGGTCGGCGCTCGGCTGCGCGGCGGTGGCGGTCGCGGGGGCGGCCGTGCTTTGCGCGAACGCCGCGGCCGGCATCGCGAGCATACCCGCCATCGCCAGCGTGGAGGTGCATGTCACCAGACTTTGCCGCGTCGCGAAGATCTTCGTCATCTCGTTCTTCCCTGCACTGATTCTTGTACGAAACCGGCGGTCGGTTCACTTCGCCTTGGCGATTTCAACCGCGTAGACCTGCGTGCCGCCGTACATGTTGGAGCGGAACACCAGCCATTTGCCGTCCGGCGTGAAGTTGCCGTTCGGCTCCAGGCGGTAATCCTGCTTTGCCATGTTCACGAGCTTCTCGGAGGTGAAGTAGCCCGGCTTGATGAGCGAGGCGGCACCGGGCGCATGGATGCCGGCGACATCGGGAATGCCATGCGGCGTGAACAGGTAGAGGTACTTTCCGTCCGGTGCGTGCGCAACCATCTCGGGATCGCCGCCGTCACCGGAGAAGTGCTGACCGTCGGGTGCGCTGTGGTAATGTACCGACCATTCGTTGCGCTGGAGGTGGTAGCGCGTGCGCGCACCGGTCGCGACGTCATAGCCCGCCACCCAGAAATCCTCGCCACGCGGCGTTTGCAGGTCGTACCAGATCGTCTTGCCGTCCTGGCTGAACCATTCGTGCCCGGCAATTTCCATGTTCATGATGCGGTGGTGGAGGGCAAGCGGCGGCGTCTCGGGATGGTCGAGCCGCATCAGCCATAGCCGGTCGACCTTGTGCCATGGCCCCTCGTGGCAGAACATCAGCAGCTGCGGATCGGTGGGCGAGAACTGCAGATGGTTCAGCCAGTCGGTCGCGCGGTGGATCACGCGCTTTTCACCGGTGCGCGTGTCGATGGTGAACATCGTCATCGGGATCTTGGCCTCGAGGCGCTCGTTCATGCGCACCTCCTTGGACTCGGCGTAGCTGAGCGGTTTTCCGTCCGGGCCGTTCGCCTTGTAATCGGCCTGATCGTAGCGGGTATCGCGCTTCTTGAATGCGTCGAGTGCGCCGCTGGTCGAGGCGGGATCGGTGTCGACGCCGGCCAGCAAGGTCTCGTCCGAATTGATCGTCTGGATGTCGCCCCGGTCCAGCGTCGCGACCTTGCGCACCTTGCCGCTATCCACATCGGCGGCGAACACCGTCTTTGGGCCGGTGCCGTCGGCGGATTGCGTCTGGTAGAATGCGGTGCGGGTGCGGTGGCCGACGAACAGGAAACGGAACGGCGTGGCGATCTTGACGAAGGTCGTCAGCTTATGAGTCTTGAGGTCGACCCTGGCGAGACCTTGCGGTGTGGAAATGACGAGCTGATCGCCCTGTGGGGTGTAGCCGTTAAAGTTGAAATAAAGGCTGGAACTGCCCGGTTCGTCGGACAGGCGGACGACGCGGTGCCCGGTTGAAGGGTCGATCCACGCGCGCGGCACATTCTGCGCCTGCGGCTGTGCGTGCGCGGCGATGGGGGCAAGCGCGATGATCGTTGCCGATATCATCCGTTGCGAGATGCGCCCCATGATCGATCCTCTCATATGTTCATATTATGGGACGATCTTCTATATAATGCCTTACTTATTGTCAACCCAGATTGGCGGTATTTGATGTACCGGGTCGCCGAAACTTGCGCTTGCCGTTCCATCCGGCTCCGTTCATCGCCGGATGATGCAGGCGTCGGGGGATACACATTGGTGGTGGCGCGAAGTGCGTGCGATGGTCGCGCTCGCGTATCCGCTCGTTCTGACCAATCTTGCACAGGCGCTGATCGCAACTACCGATGTGGTGCTGCTCGGCTGGGCCGGGGCGCACACGCTGGCGGCGGCGTCGCTCGGCGTTAATCTCGTCAACGCCTGCGTGTTCTTTGGCACCGGACTGGTCAGCGCAGCCGCGCCCATGATCGCGCAGGCGCTCGGTGAGCGGAGCAATGCGGTGCGCGACGTGCGGCGCACGGTTCGGCAGGCGATGTGGGTGTCGGTCGCGCTCGCCGTGCCGATGTGGCTGTTGCTGTGGCAGGCCGAACCGATCCTGCTGTTGTTCGGCCAGCAACCGGATCTCGCGCACGACGCGGTTCGGCTGGTGCACCCGATGATGATCGGACTGCTGCCGCTATTCTTCTATTACGTGCTGCGTGCGTTCGTCTCCGCGCTCGAACAGCCGATGTGGGCGTTCGTGATCGGCGCGGTCGCGGTGGTGCTCAATGCGGTGCTTAACTACGCGCTGATCTTCGGGCGGTTCGGCCTGCCGCCCCTCGGCCTGTTCGGCGCGGGGTTGGGGAGCGCATTATCCAATCTGTTCATGTTCGTCGGAATGGTTTTGGTGGTGACGCGGCAGCGCCGCTTCCGCCGCTTTCACCTGCTCGGCAACTGGTGGCGGGCGGATTGGGCGCGGTTTCGTGGATTATGGCGGATCGGCCTGCCAATCGCGGTGACGGTCGGGTTCGAGGTGACGATCTTCAATTGCGCGGTTTTCCTGATGGGGCTGATCGGTACCGCCGAACTCGCCGCGCACGCTATTGCCATCCAGCTTGCCGCCTTGTGCTTCATGATCCCGCTCGGGCTTGCTCAAGCGGCGACGGTGCGGGTCGGGCTGGCCTTCGGGCGCGGCGATGCGGCGGGCGTGTCCCACGCCGGGCGCGCGGCCTTGGCGATCACGATGGTGGTGATGGCGGTGACCGCATCCATCCTGCTGGTCCTGCGGTCGGAACTGGTTGCTTTGTTCCTTGAGCCGCATAGCCTCGCGGAACAGCGCGTTGCCACGCTTGCGGTGTCGTTCCTCGGCGTTGCGGCGCTATTCCAGTTCTTCGATGGTGCGCAGGCTGTGGGCGCGGGGATGCTGCGCGGGCTTCAGGATACCTTCGTGCCGATGCTGCTCGCACTGGTGGGGTACTGGATCGTTGGCTTGGGAACGGCGGTGGCGCTTGCATTCTGGTGGGACTGGGGCGGCCTTGGGGTTTGGATCGGGCTTGCCGCAGGGTTAGCATCGGTAGCGGTGCTGATGGTGGGCCGCTGGACGCTGCGCGTACGTTGATACCGCTACCAGTTGCAATCTTTGCAACCGGTAGCGTGGTGTTCGCACTTGCAGCATGATCCGCAGCGCCGCATGTAAACGGTGCCTTTCAGGCATCCTCTCCTAAAACTTACAAAAGCCGGTCCTTTTGGGGATCGGCTCTTTTTTTGCTCGCGCCGCACTAGTAGATCGCTCGGCAGGCCAGCTTGGGGCGAGCGATGCGCTAGAGCTTCTACTGCTCCGGCTTCATCATGCCATGACCGTGTAATCCCGATCCCGGCCTGCCTGCTGCCCGCGCTGGCTTTGCTAACGTGCAGGATCACAGTTTTGATGGGGGGGGGGGGTGCCCGAGGACGGAGTCGAACCGCCGACACTGCGATTTTCAATCGCGGACGAGGATGTTCCCGGCGCATCCCAAAACTTCCTAAGTCTCTATAATGATGAAGAATTGTGATATTTATCAAGTTGACCGCTTACCCGGATTGGCCCTCCATTTCCTCCAATTTCCCGGCTTGATTACACAGGATTTACACACGATCGCGTACGAGAGCCGCGATACGAGGGGGTATGCTGTACGGAACGGATGCGCGGAAACGCTACGATCACGCATCGTAAGCAGCGGCTTTGAAGACACAGCGTTGCGCATCGCTATGTCGTGTTCAGGTTAAGCGCATGGAGAAGCTGCAACGCAACCCACCCTGGTCACGCGATGAATTTATACTGGCGCTCGACCTGTACTTTACGAACCCCGCTAGCCCGCCTGAGAAGGGCAGTAGCGCGGTTGCCGAGCTCCGCGATCCTCAACAAGCTTCATCGGTTAAATGGTGTCAGCGGCGCTCCTACGCTTCGTAACGAAAACGGCGTTTATCTTAAGATGATGAAACTGCGCGCACTGGACCCTGCCTACACCGCACAAGGCAAGGTGGGGATGCAATCGGGTGGCGCGCTCGAAGAGGTTGCATAGGCTGATTACAAGGGCCAAAGGGCTCTCAAGGCAAAAATTGCGGCACTCATCTACGAAGTGTGATCGACCCATGAGGCACGCACAAGCCGTCCTACAATAAGGAAAAGCGGGCCTTGAGAGGTTTGGCAGTGTTAATTCTTAAACATGAGACACCTTGACACCCGGCTTGCCATTTAACTCACTAATTTGATGCTGATATCCAAGAGAGATGGATTTCAGGTTCGGAGAGTCTACTAAAAACCTCAAATCTGCTTCTTTACTTATACTCAAAGTCAATTCTTGCAAACTTTCAAGTTCTTGAATAGCCTGCACGTCGATTAGGTTTGGTGCGCGGATAATTCGAAGTCTTTTCAAGTTTTTTAAATTTGATAGCGCCCGAATGTCTTTTAAGTTTGGCGCTCCCGTAATGCGAAGAGTAGTGATACTTAGAGCATCTTTGAGGCCCTCAAGAGTCTCGATTGCCTCAGAAAGCGAGCCGAGCACGACATTAGCAAGCGACTGGCATTTTGAGAGAACTAGAAGCTCTTCCTCCAAGTGTATGTTGTGGATCGTCAAAATTTTGAGTTTTGCAAAGCCTTGAATATAAGAAAAATCATCGAAGGGCGACCTGTTGTAAAGCTGGACCTCTCTGACCGAATTATCTGCTCTAGGACTCCCTAATACTGATTTCCCGATGTTCTGGGCACCGAAAAAAGTTATCGATGATGGGAGGCTCTCAATGTTGAATGGCTCATTGGTTTCCCCTGCAAATAACAGCCGTTGCAAGTTAGTAAATGCGGAAACATCATTGATGTTGTCAATGATCTTTCCAGTAACGGTTAGCGCTCTCAATTCTTGAAGTGAAACAATATTGCGAATGTCAATGCTCCCCTCACTATATATTGAGAGCCTAAATAGTTGTCTCAGGCTGGCAATCTGATGCATAGCCCACTCGGGCAGAACTTGTCGTCTTAGAGCTACCACTAGGCCGGTGGTTTTCAGAAGATATTGGATACCCTTTAGGTAATCGGCGTAGTCAATTCTTATGCTACCAAATACCCCGGAACTCTGCGAGAGAACCTCTTTTGCGTATTCCTCCGCATCGAAAAATGGCCAAGCAGAAATCACTTCTTTGGCAACCGTCACGCGGGGATCAGGGGCGAAGTCCGCTATATACCTAAGCGCCTCTGGTGTTCCAATAAGCCTCAAAGCCCGCACACACGACGCAGCCGTTCTTGCGTAAAGCCCGCTACCGTACTTCAAGAGCGGCAGCGCCAGCTCACCTGCTGCGCTTAGGGAACGGGCTTCGGTGAAGGTGCTTGGCGCTGACATGCTCGCAAGACGGTTTTTTATTCCCAGCTGGAGAATGGGATCGAGCTGTGTGCAAGTCTCCAAACACCTGACCGCCAGCAGATGAAAGGTTGCCCTTCGCGCTCCGCTGGTATCGCCAGCTTCAAGCAAACTGGTAATGAATTCCGCGCGCCTGCGCTCGTCGGTCATCGCTACAGCGAGAACGGCCACTTCTCTCCAAGCTTCATTTTCAATGACAGATTGAAGGAAACCGAATCTATCTGCCGCAGTTACAGCTTTCGCACAGAGATATTCCTTGAAAGCGTTGTGAACAAAGTCAACCTTCCCCTCAACTGGCGATCTAATAAGGCCACTTCTTTGTATCAAAGCCGCAACTATCTCCTTAGAAGTCACTGTGGACGAAAGCTTCGTAAACGCCGGCATAATAGATGATACGAAATCCTCAATTCGCCATTGGTCCGCCATGGACGTACCATTCTGCATCATCCAGAATGCAATCTCTTGTATTAAACTTTGCTTGGTCTCAAAGTCTAATCTGACGATGGATTCGACCTTTATGCGCCTTTCCTCGTCTCTTCCGTGAAGAATCATTTGCACGGCCGCATCATATAAAGCGATTCGATTGTTTGGTAAGACCTGCTTTCTGTCGCGATTCATTGCACAAAGCATTGCGCATAGTAGTGGCGTGCCCGCTAGCTCGCGCAATGCGCGGTCAACTCGAATCCGTTCCTTTAGCGGGGCGATCAGCGCCATTACAGCCGTCCGCTTAGGCAAGTCCTGTTCTTCTCCGGCTACTGCTTCATGCCAATGCTCGATGAAAACTGCTACGTCATCAGGTGACATAGGCAATAGTTCAAGTTGCTTAAATCCTTTTTGCGTAAGCCACCCATCTGGTATTGCTGTTGGACGACTCGTCACCACGACTCGTATGGCCTGAAACTCGTTTAATATACTTTCAACCCACTTGCGTGTAGCTTCGCGCCTCTCGTAAGAAACTTCATCAAGCCCATCGATTAAAACCAATCCGCGACCATTCCGTAGCTGCTGATGAACCCATCCGCTTGGCATAGTTCCAGATATCATAGGGGCCACTAATGCTGGGAGGTCTTCCGGTGCAGGCAGGGTGCTGCCCGTTAGCGCGCGCAGTCTTACGAAAAATGGGATTAGTTGATTCCAAGAATCCATTTCTGCTTCGAAAGAGGCGGTAGCGCATCGAACCGCTAGAGACTGTAACAGGGTTGTCTTGCCTGACCCAGCCTCCCCCTTGATCACCACCAGCTTACTTAAGTTCGCGGCTTCTTCCGCGCGCACCGAAAATGCTAACTTTTTTAGGATCGCATTGTCGCCTTCCGAATCTTGCTCTGTTTCCTCATTTTCCTGCGCAGTTTCGATACCGCCGCTTACATTGAGGCTAATGTATGCAGTAGATAGACTATGTTGCCTACTAGACTGCCGTAGGCCGGAATCCAATCCAAATAATTCTATCCGGTCTAACTCACGGGCAATAGATCGCCTATAGTTCTCTTCGAACCACTTGTATGCCGCATCGGAAGAGTCTCTAATAGACACCTCTCTTATAGACTTAACCTCATCAAAAACCCTGTCCAGTTTATTTATCATCTCAGCTTCGCGCTTCAAAACCTCGGCAAAGGTATCTCGGTGAAACTCCGGAAATGAAGAAACTAGATCGGAGATAAGTTGAGCTGCTTCACTCGCCAACACTTTCGCCAGCTTTTGGCCCTCCGAGGTTAGCCCTCCGTCTATAAGCCTTCCACTAATTAGCGCGGTTAATCGATCAGTATTGAAGTCAAGGGCTGCCATTAAAGAAGAATTTATGTCAATTTGGTCGATTGTGTTTTGCACAACATTAATTGCAGCTATCTTTTCCTCGTCCGGTAACGTCGCCCATTCGAACCGGATGTAAGCCTCCAAGACATCAGAGGCGCTCTCGCTAATTCGAGCAAGCTGGCGCTCCGCCGCACCCCGTGCGCGTCGGTCGGTTATGACGGTCTTTAGCCAATCAGCGGCGGTTTCGGAGGCGCTAGACGCGAACTCGTTATCCTTAAACCAGGCCTTGAACACTGCTTTCCCCACGGCATAGCCTAGGATCGTCGTTACCGGTTCCATCGCGTAGCTCCCCAACTCTCGTCAGGCCGGGATGCCTGATTTTCGGTGGCGAAGAAAGGTGCATGCGGCCGGCGTCGGTAACGCACCGCGATTGATAACTGGAATATGTAAGTGGCTCTAAATCGGTCCTTTCAGATACAATAAGCAGAACACTAACGGAAATTAGAGTCGACTATAAAAGATACAGCTATTAGTTACGTGACACGATTCGGATACAGAAGGTGTCAGCATGAGCCGCGTTTTTGCATATTGCCGGGTTAGCACAGGCGATCAGACGACCGACAATCAGGTACGCGAGATTGAAGGGGCGGGCTTTGCAGTCGATGCCAAGCGTATCATCACCGAGACGGTATCCGGGTCGGTGGCGGCGTTGGAGCGTAAGGGCTTCGCTAAGCTGGTGGACCGGCTTGAGGCTGGCGACGTGCTGATTGTTACAAAGCTTGATCGGCTCGGCAGGAACGCAATGGACCTGCGCGCCACCGTTGAACGCCTTGCGGGTGAAGGCGTTCGGGTTCATTGCCTCGCGCTTGGCGGCGTCGATCTTACCAGCGCGGCAGGCAAGATGACGATGGGCGTTATCGCCGCAGTTGCCGAGTTCGAACGCGACTTGCTGATCGAACGTACACAGTCAGGTCTTGCCCGCGCCAAGGCGGCAGGAAAGGCTCTAGGAAGGCCACAGGCCCTCAGCAAACAGCAGCAAGAGCAAATCATAGCTGCGCGTGCGCAAGGTGTCTCCTTGGGCGTCTTGGCGAAGCAGTACAATGTATCGCGTCCTGCAATTCAGCGCGTCGAAAAGCGATCGGCGTCGGCCTAGAGGGGTAAAGCCTCGGGAAGTTCAAGCCGCAGGATGCGAAGCAACTCCCCCGGCTGCCTGCCCAACGCCTCCGCGATGACGATAAATTCGAATAGGTCGAGCCGTCGCTCTCTCAATTCGATTTTATTAACAAAGGACGGCGGCTTGCCGATACGGCGTGCCAGTTCGCGCTGGCTGATGCCCTCTTCCTGCCTAATGGCCGCAAGGTGGTCGATCATGCTCTTATATTCTGACGACGCCACCCAACCGCGTTGCATTCGATGGCCTCGATTAATCCGGGGCAATCGAAATATCCCTCCTTGCGATTGTCCCCATGATGGGGACATAAGCCGAGCACGGGTGGGAACACCGTAGCAAAAGAATGGGGGCAACATGCTCGTCGGCTTCGTGTTTGTCGTAATAGGCTTCATCGCCATCTGTATTGTGATGGCACGGCGAATTTCGGCGGTGCAGCGCGCTAAGGTTGCGACGCTATCTACCATCGAAGGCTTCACCCCAGCCGTCACCTACGACGGTCTGCCCGGCTGTTACGGGGTTAGCATTGACACTTCATCCGAGCAGATCGCACTTATCGGAGTGGGTGTCCCGCCAAAGGTTTTCCGCTTTGACCAACTTATCGAAGTTGGTGTTGAGCGCGATGGAAATACAGTTACCACCACGAACGGGCGGAGCGGGATAGCTGGGGGTGCGGTCGGTCTGGCGTTAATTGGGCCGCTCGGACTTGCTCTCGGTGGTGCAACGCGATCCGTTGGCACAACTACGTCCAAAGTGACCGAGTTGTCGCTAAAACTCTATTTCAGCGACTTGGTGACGCCGTTCTGTAAGGTGGAGTTCTACAAGAACTCGGCGGGCGGCGGGCCGAACAATGGCGCGCTAACATTGCGGGCGAAGACCTTGGAAGAGTGGTACGGGCGATTTCGTACTATATTGTCGCAAGGACACCAGCGCGTAGATGAGGTTACTATGTCTGCGCTTACCGCACAAAGCTGACCAGCGGCACCGGCAAATAGCAGGTCGAAGTCCTAGGTGTATCGCATACACAATACACCTTTCAACGTGCATTTTTATGCCGAGATTATGCTACCCTCACACTTCTAAAACGCTGACGGCAATTGCGTCGCGGTTGCTAAGATCACACGGGCAAGCTCCTTTGCGGCTTCTGCCTTATGCGTTCATTGGGTGCGGTAATGCCGACACGCGACCAACCGGCCCCCATAATTGAAGTTGGAGTGGTTCCGAGTCACTCGGTTATGTCAGTTATCTGCATCCGCCTGCCTGAATGCGGACGGACTGCTTCCCATCACATTGATACGTTCGCGCGCTTCACCCTCTGTAGAGCAAACCCTGGCGAACCGACGGCACCGGTTTGGATATGCCTATATTCGCCCGCAGAAGCTCGCACAGCGTGATTGTCGGCATCTATTTATATATCCCGGACAAAAACCAGTAGGCCTTCTGTACGGGGCTTAAAACTGACATTCTCCTAATTGCAATGATTCTATTAGTTCCGGTGGCATGGAAGCTGTGTACCACCGTATCGTTTCTAGTAAGGTAGGTAGTGGAAGGGAGGGGGGTTGCTATATATATTCTATATTGGAATCAGATTTTGGTGATGGGGCTTAAGATCAGGCTTGATGCCAATCTCCTTCTCAAACTCCATAGAGAATACATACGAAGCAACTGCCATGTTCATGAGGGGGAATCTGATCGAGTCATGTACGGGCAAGGTCGTTATTCCAAGATCATTAAGCTTCAGGACGGTATTGATGATGACTTCGCTTTCAATGAATTGAAGATCAGCCCAATCCATATTTACAGATGCACGATCGAATAAGAATGGATGTTTGGTGTAAACTCTCTCTTGTACCTCGCGGAATGGGTAATCAGCCGCGATGTCTCTGCCAAACTCCTTGAGATAATCCTTCTTAGTCTCACGCGGCCACATCGTCGGTATCTTCTGGCGGCTAAGCGTAAGGTTGAACATCAATTTGACGATGTTGCGATCCAAGCCGGGTACGCGGTACAAATCTTCGTTATGGTTGAACGGTATGCCGTTCATCGTCAGGTAAATTACTGGGTGGCTTGAACGGATATCAAGTTCCACAGTGGGCTGGCCGTTGATGGTGATGCCCTCGCGATCGGCTTTGCTAAGGGCTTGATAGCCTCCCCCGACAGACCAGATGCGGCCGCCTTTGCGGTAGCCGTGGCCGGGTATGTCACCCTGATTGAAGATGCAGTGGAAATAGGCGTGGTCCGCGCCACCGATCATCTGCTCGGACGTGAAGGCATTGATACGCTGCAATTTGGCAATGCGGGCCGCAACTTCCGGGTGATCGTAGTCGATCGGTATCCGCTTGCCCGAAATGCGCCGCCCATCTTTCCAGTGCGATGCATCATTAAGGAAAACCAGATCGGCGGCCTTCTTCGGCATGATGTGCCGTGCGAAATGAATATGCTGATTGTCGGGTGTGATGCCGAACTCTGCCAAGTACGTCAGAAGGCGGGGCGCCGGGGTGATCCGCGTAACCGCACCGCTTCGGGTGTCGCGATCAAAATACCCGCTGACACGAACCACCAGCTTCGCTTCGTGCAACCTATTGAAGACCAGCTTGGCGTTGCGGTATCCGATACGAGCGCCGTTGAAAGAAGCTGCCGCCATCTGGCGACAACACGCTCTAACGGGCTGATGCACGGCGGCGCGCAACAGGTCGCAAACTATCGCGCCGATTGCATTGCGGAAGGGGATTTTGCTTTTAGCGGCAAGACCGTTGCCGCCAAGGAAATTAACAAGGCTGTCCACCGCTTGCTGTGCGGACACGGAGGTAGGGTAACCCTCTAGACTCATGCGGATGGTCGGTTCATCCCAATAAGGTAAAGTCGGGGAAACGGACACTAGACCGATACCGGCATCGTTAGCCGGGGTGTACCCCCGATCTGTTGCTAGCTCACGGCGCTTAAGAAGTGCTGGTGATAACGCGGCTGTCATACTGTCACTGCCTGCGTGAACATTGTATGCTCGGTTTATATGTAAATTCTACGGCTAATATATTTAGGTATATATAAGTTTTGTTTAGATAAAACATGAATTTTTGACATAGTAGGCATGGAATACGTTTAAAAGCTGATTGAATTAACATAGCAACTTCGCTTCATTACATTCTGCCGAGGAGGAATAGCGCCATGTGACGGTTGGAAGGGCTCCTTGGTCATTGATCACCTCAAAATAAGCAGCCCTCACAAAGTATCAGATGAGCGAGACGATCATAGCGCCCGGATGATGCATTAGGTAATAACCACCGAGCATCGAAACACAGAGGCCACGCACCCTAGCCATAAGCAGTAATTTCGCCTCAGATGACTTAGTGCCGACCGTTGCGATCTTCCGATTAACCATTCCAGTAGGCAGATCCAAGGCAGCAGCTTCAAAAATAGCGTTAAGATATCTGGCCTCTGAAATCGGAATGATGCCGCCTAGCCATCCGCATGCAACGGTGCGCGCACGCCGGCTCATGAGATCCATCCTTGGTGAATGAATGAGTTCAGATCGTCTTGGAAGTAGAACACGCGCCCGCCCACCTTGCCGCACCGGGGTCCGAGGCCCCGAACGGCGTAGTTCGCAAGAGTTTTGGCGCTAATCCCGAGATATGCAGCCGCCTGCTGGCGGTTGTAACGCCCGTCTGGCGTGCAGTTGACAGTACAATTCATTGGTATAGGTTCCTCCATGTTAAGCGTTGCGGCGATTCTAGGTCGCCGTCAGCTCCAATACGTGGGGTGAAATCGCAGAACAACGGCTTGTACCTGTAATTACTAGTACAGCTACTGTCGATTAGAATTACTACGCTTCTTAAAGCAACCATCTTAATCACGGTTTCTACTATATCTCTTAGATACGAACGGCTCACCCGCGAGGGTATTAAGCGCCTCGCACCAGCGGGCAAAATCACCGAACACGGCATCACGGTTGAGCGAAGGGGAAACGGCGATCTGGTTTACCGCATCAACATTATGGTGGATGGCAGACGCATTCATCGCGTCATCGGTCGGGAGAGCGAAGGCGTCCGCCGAGAGCAAGCCGAGCGTGCGCTCGAAGCCGTGCGGACCAAAGCGCGCGAAGATCGTCTAGACCTCCCGACAGGGCGTAAGGTCGCCAAGTCCTTCCTGCTCTCGGGCCAAGATTACATCGCACGCCTTCGCCTTGAAGGTGGCAAATCTATCGAGCGGAAAGAGCGTTCGTTCGCGTTGCACCTCAACGCGTTTTTTGGTGCCAAGCCGCTTTCGAAAATCTCGCACTCGGATTTGCAGCGGTATCGAAAGCACCGGCTGGGGCAGGGCGCAACCGATGCTACGATCAATCGTGAGCTAGCCGTCGTGTCCCATCTTTTCGGGAAGGCGGTGGAATGGGGTTGGATCAGCAGCAGGCCGGCGAGAATACCACGCGCGCAAGAAGGCGGTGGCCGGATCGTCTACTTGACCACAGAACAGTGTCAGGCGGTCCTTAAAGCGGCGCAACGGGACAGCAGTCCGCATATCTACGCCTTTACGCTAATTGCGTTATCCACGTCGATGCGAATGAGCGAAATTCTATCAATCCGAAGGTATGACATCGACTTGCCGTTGAAGCGTATTTTTATCCCCTTGGCTAAAGCCGGAAAGCGCGAACAACCGATTACCTCCGATCTCGCGTGCTTTCTAAATTCGTACTTGAAAGGTCTTACCGATAAGACGGATTGGCTTTTCCCGAATCCTAACAGCGCGACTGGCCGCTTGATGGGCATCCGCAAAGCCCATCGAAGGGTGGTAGCAGCGGCGGGGTTAGACCCTGATGTGGTGGTGCGTCATACGATGCGCCACACGGCGATAACCCACCTCGTTCAGGCCGGAGTGGATTTGCCGACCGTACAAAGGGTGAGTGGTCACAAGACACTTTCGATGGTCGCTCGCTACGCTCATGCAAACGGAGCGCATATCGATTCGGCAATGCGAAATTTGGAGTTGCGGATCGGGGATGGGGTTGCTTCTTCGCAACCCACCTACACCAAAATTACACACGATCTTCCAGCAGCGAATGACGATGCGGCTAACCCACTAGAATCAAACAAAAAAGTGGTGCCCGAGGACGGAGTCGAACCGCCGACACTGCGATTTTCAATCGCATGCTCTACCAACTGAGCTACTCGGGCCTAATCCATATCGGATCGGGGAGGCGCGTCCTTAAGCGGGCTTTTCTTCGCTGTCCAGCCCGGTTTCATGTCCGCGCTCAACATTATCCGCATCTTGCGCAGGACCGGCTGGAATTGCGTAGCCCTCGCCAAGCCATTGCAGCAGATCGCGATCGCGGCAGCCCTGGCTACAGAACGGCGCATGTTCGGCAGCGGGTGTTTTGCCGCATAGCGGGCAAGGCTTGGTTCTGGCCATCATCGTACCTCGAATCGGATGTCGGCGCCGGTACGCCGTGCAAGCGCATCGCGCCAGTCCGGGCGTGCTGCCAGTGCGGCATGCAGCGGCGCAGGCACGAGATGAAGCGCCGGCACCGGTGGCGGCGTGCGTTCGATGGCGCGCAGCAGTGCCCGGGCGCGCGCTGCCGCCGGATTGGCGCGAAGCAGTTCCGGCAGCGATTCGCGCGTGCGACGGCGAATGATTTGCAAGAAGCCGAAGCCGTTTACCGCGGTCCGTTCGAACGGTTGCGGCAGCCCCGCGTCGATCGCTGCCGCCACCGCCTGGCGCGGCGCCTTGCCGGCGATCGTCGGAAAATCAATCCCGATCGAGCCGCCGATATCATGTCGCATGATCGCCGCGGCGATCGCCTGCGCCGCCGCCACCGCGAGCGGCTCGAGCGGGCCGGAGCCGTCCACATCGAACAAGGTCATCGCCGGCGTCGGGATCATCCGCAGCATACCGCCGGGGAAAGCGATGTCGCCGGTGATTGCCTCCTCCAGCACCTCCGACCAGCCGGCCGCTTCGAATGCGTCGCTCTGATGCGCAAGACAGGTGCGGACGGGCAGGGCATCGGCCCCGATCCGCTCCAGCAGCGTCGGCGCAGCGCGCGGGTGCGCGTCGGTCGGAGCGGCGCGGGCGAGCTTGTCACGGCCGGCCTCCCGGATTGGCTCGCGGAGTATTTCGACGGTCAACGCCGCGCCCTGGGTGATGCCGGACGGGAGCGAAACCAGCATTGCCTCACCGCCGTCGAAGCGCACGCGTCCCTCGCGTCCTTTCGCGGTAATCTCGACAAGGCGCGCGGCCAAGACGGCGCCACAGCGGGGATGCACGTCGTCCCGTTCGATCCTGGCTTTGACGATCGCGCCATCGATCACCAGCGCGGCACGCGCCTCACCGATGCCGCTCTCGTACAGCCACTCAGCCAAGCGGGATGCCGGAGGCGATCAACAACGCGCGCGTTTCGAACAGCGGCAGGCCGACCACGCCGGAATGGCTGCCCGCCAGATAGCGGACATAAGCCTCGGCGCGACCCTGGATCGCATAACCGCCTGCTTTGCCGAGTCCCTCGCCACACGCGACATATGCGTCGATCTCGGCGGATGACAGTGGCTTGAACGCGACGATCGTGTCGACGATGCGCGTGCGCACCTTTCCGATGGCGTCGATCGCGCAAATCGCGCTGATGCAATGATGGCGCCGGCCCGACAGCAGGCTGAGCAGTTCGCGCTGTACGTCCTCGCTCTCTGCAGGAGGCAGGATACGCCTGCCGACCGCGACGGTGGTATCGCCTGCGATCACCACCTCACCCTCGGCGCGCGTCACCGCCTCCGCCTTCTCCTGCGCGAGCCGTAACGCATAAGCGCGCGGCACTTCGCGCGGATGCGGACTTTCGTTGATGTCGGGCGACGCAACGCGCGTGGGCACAACCCCGATCCGAGCCAGCAAATCGCGCCGGCGCGGCGAGGAAGATGCGAGAACGAGATCGGGCGTCATAGACTGCGCCGCATGCCGAACGATCCGCCGGCGGTGCGTGCGTGCATCACTTGAAGCGGTAGGTGATGCGACCCTTGGTAAGATCATACGGCGTCAGTTCAACCAGCACCTCGTCGCCGACCAGCACGCGGATGCGGTTCTTGCGCATCTTGCCGGCGGTGTGACCAAGGATTTCGTGATCGTTCTCGAGCCGGACGCGGAACATCGCGTTGGGGAGAAGCTCCACCACTTGACCGCGCATTTCGAGCAGTTCTTCTTTTGCCAAACAAACCTCTGAATACATTCTGGTGATCGGGGGATTTCCCAAACGAAGCGCGCACATAGCCGGAAAGCGCTCCAAAGGGAAGCAGTCGCGCCCACAACGCCTGCGCGGACGCTCAGGCTGGATTACTGCGGGATGTCTCGAGTTCTGTGGGGGGCTGGACTCGGACAGCTACGGAAGGGGAGATGGTGATCGCCGCCGGATTGTTCAACATAGCGGGTACGTCCTACCCGCCGCCTTCAGGCGATCGCTACAGAGGAGGGCGCTGTCGTCATGGATCAGTCCCGGCATATCTCAAATGTCCGCAAACGACATGGCGCAGCCATAGATGCCAGTGTCATACCGTGCCGCGCGGAGTGCCGTTAAACCGCGTAGGAGCCGCCACGATGCACAGCGCTTCGCGTCGGCGAGCTCCTCATGGGACTGTCCATGCGACCGTGCCGGTTAAATAGTTCCGTATCGATAGCCCAGCGCCAGCCCCTGAAACACCGTCGCCGACCTATCGCTGCAGAGCGATGGGTCGGCGAGAGAAAGCGTAAGTCGAAGCAAGCAACCGGGCCTACCGTGCCTAGCGTTTAGACAAGCGGTGCCGAACCGGTTTCATCATCGGAGTCCATTACGCCCCGCGCGATGTTTGAGCGGCGATAGCCATACAGATAGTACAACACGAGTCCGATCGCGGTCCATGCAAAGAACAGCACCTTCGACTGGATGTTGAGGCTGAGGAACAAGACCACGCAGCCGAGGATCGACAGCGGCGCCACCACCCATACGGCCGGCGTGCGGAACGGACGTTTGCGATCCTTGTCCGTTACGCGCAGCACCATCACCCCCACGGAAACCATGGCGAAGGCGAACAACGTGCCGGAGTTCGAATAATCGGCGAGCGTCCCAACCGGCAGGAATGCAGCGGCCACCGCGACAACCACGCCGGTGACGATCGTCACCACATACGGCGTCTTGTAACGCGGATGCACCTTGGACAGACCGGCGGGCAGCAGGCCGTCACGCGCCATCACGAAGAACACGCGGGTCTGGCCGAACATCATCAGCAACACCACCGAGGGCAATGCGATGGTGGCGGCGAGTCCGACGATCTGGCCGAAGATCGGCGTGGATACCTGACGCAGCACATAGGCGAGCGCCTCCTTCGAGCAGACCAGCGGCGCGGTCGCCGACTGGCAGGCGGCGCTGGCATAGAGCTCGGGCGAACCCTCGACGAAATACTGGCCGGTGGCGGGGTTCATGACCGGTTGTGCGCCGTAGGCGCCGATCGCACCCGCCGCGACCACGATGTAGAACACGGTACAGATCGCGAGCGACGCGATCAGGCCGATCGGCACATTACGCTGCGGGTTCTTGGTTTCCTCCGCCGCCGTCGAAACCGCGTCGAAACCGACATAAGCGAAGAAGATCGAGGCGGCCGCGCCCAGCACGCCGGTGCCGGTCGAGCCGAGCGGATTGCCCCAGCCGCGCGGCGTGAACGGCGCGAAGTTGGCCGTGTGACCAAAGATCATCGGCACGGTGATCGCGGCGAACAGCGTCAGTGCGATGATCTTGATCGCGACCAGCACCGAGTTCACGGTCGCGCTTTCCTTGGTGCCGATCACGAGCAGCCACGTCACGAAGCCGGTGACGAGCACCGCCGGCAGGTTGATGAACCCGCCGACCTCGCCGCCCTCCAGGAAGCCCCAGTCAATCTTGGGGCCGACCGTGAGGGCGTGGGGTAAGTGTATCCCGAACCCGTCTAGGAAGCCGACGATATGGCCGGACCACCCGACCGCCACCGCGCTTGCCCCCAGCGCGTATTCCAGGATCAGCGCCCAGCCGACCAGCCAGGCCATCAACTCGCCCATCACCGCGTAGGAATAGGTATAGGCAGATCCCGCGACCGGCACCATCGAGGCGAGTTCGGAGTAACACAGTGCCGCAAACACGCAGACCGCGCCAGCGACGACAAACGACATGATCATGCCCGGCCCGGCCTTCTGCGCCGCGGTCGCGGTCAGCACGAAGATACCGGTGCCGATCACGGCGCCGACGCCAAGCATTGTCAACTGGAACACCCCCAACGACCGGTGCAGCGATTTCTTTTCCGCCGTAGCGAGAATCGAATCTAGAGATTTAACACGCCCAAAAATCATCAACGAACCCCCGGGTGGATGGCGATTGGCTTTCGAAAGCCCGCTCTATCGGAATGGCGCGGAGCGTACCGGCAAATTCCTGCCACGCAATCCCCTTTACCCGTTCATCCGTTCGCGAGCATCGGCCCAAGCGGGTGCCCGCCAAAGATATGAACGTGGAGATGTGGCACCTCCTGATGCGAATCGATGCCGGTATTGGCAAGCAGACGATATCCCGGCGCGACCAGTCCCGCCGCGCGCGCGACTGCCCCAACCGCCCGCACGAAGCCGGCGATCTCCGCATCGCTCGCACGCGCGCTGAAGTCGTCCCACGACACATACCGCCCGCGCGGGATCACCAGCAGATGCGTCGGCGCCTGCGGGGCGATGTCGTGAAAGGCGACCGCGAAATCGTCTTCGTAGACGCGCTTCGCCGGAATGTCGCCGCGCAGGATCTTCGCGAACACGTTCTCGTCGTCATAGGGCAGGGTGGCGTCGATCGGCATAAGGCTTCCTTATGAAATCCGGGTCAGATCCTGTTGAGCTGGTCTCGAGCGGCGTCGCGGCACCTGCGCCACGCGCGGTGAGGTTCAGGCGAGGCGCGCTGCCTTCTCGGCTAGTCCCGACAAACCTTCACGGCGGCGCAGTTCAGCCCGCACATCCTCGAGACTCAATCCGGCGTCGGCAAGCAGCACGAGCAGGTGGAACAACAGGTCCGCCGCCTCGCCGGTCAGCGCTTCCGGCGTTTCGGAGACGGCGGCGATCACCACCTCGGTCGCTTCCTCGCCGACCTTCTGCGCGATCTTGGCGCGTCCCTTGCCGAATAGCTTGGCGACGTAGGAGGATGCGGGATCGGCACCCTTGCGCGCGCGGATCGTCGCTTCGAGCGTGTCGAGGATGTCGTCCATCTCTATCACTCCCGATCGATCGGTGGCTTGTGCCGCGGTTTCAGGAAGCGTTTGCGCAGTGCGCGGCGTACCAAAAATACACCGATCGCCGCCATCACGAATAAAGCGATGTCCGACGCGGCAGGGCCGGTGCGCTCGACCGGCGTGCCGGTATGCGCGGCGGATGCTAGAAACAGGAGTGACATGGCGACGCCTTAGCAGGGGCGGATGGGATTACGCCAGCACCGGTCGACGCACGGGAATACCCGCCGCCGCCAGCGCCGCGTGCGCGTCCGCGATGCTCGCATCGCCGAAGTGGAAGATCGAGGCCGCCAGCACCGCGCTGGCATGTCCCTCGACCACGCCCGCGACGAGATCGTCCAGCCCGCCGACACCACCAGAGGCGACCACCGGCACGCTGACCAGATCGGCGATCGTGCGGGTCAGTTCCAGATCGAAGCCGCTGCGGGTGCCGTCACGATCCATCGACGTGACGAGCAATTCGCCCGCGCCAAGCTCCGCCAGTCGCCGCGCATGTGCCACCGCGTCGATGCCGGTGCCGCGGCGGCCGCCGTGCGTGAAAACTTCCCAGCCGGAGCCAGAGCGCCGGGCGTCGATCGAAGCGACGATGCACTGGCTGCCGAAGCGATCCGCGATTTCCGCCACCACCTCCGGCCGCGACACCGCCGCCGAGTTCACTGCCACCTTGTCCGCGCCGGCCAGCAGCAGCGCGCGCGCATCGTCGGCGGATCGCACGCCGCCACCGACCGTGACCGGCATGAAGCACACCTCCGCCGTGCGCCGCACCACGTCGAGGATGGTGCCGCGCGCCTCATGGCTGGCGGTGATGTCGAGGAAGCAGAGTTCGTCCGCACCGGCGGCATCATAAGCGCGCGCCTGTTCGACTGGATCGCCGGCGTCCTTAAGATCGACGAAGTTGACGCCCTTGACGACGCGGCCGTTCGCCACGTCGAGACAGGGGATCACGCGCGCGCGGACGGTCATGCGTGGGTTGGCAGAATAAGGGCTGCAACCGCGCCCAACAGGATGAGCCCAATGAGCATGACGTTTACGATGGTCGATCCCCAAAAAAACGCAGGGTCAGCATAGCGTCGGAAGGTGAACATATCGATGCCGCCCGAAAGCCAGAAGCGCGATACGCCGTTACGATAGTCCTGACGCGTCATGAACGCGCCCGGCACCACGATCAAGAGCGCGAGCCCCCCGGCCAGATGCGCGTTCACGCTGCCGCCGCCACCGCCAGCGCGGTCGCCAGATCGAGCCGCCCGTCATACAGCGCGCGTCCGGTAATCACGCCCTCCACGCCATCGCGCGCATGCAGCGCCAGCACGTGTATTTCGCCGATCCCCGCGACGCCGCCGCTCGCGATCACAGGGATGCGCACAGCACGCGCAAGATCGACCGTAGCCTCGACGTTGCAGCCCTTTAACAAACCATCGCGGCCGACATCGGTGAACAGCAGCGCCGCCACGCCGGCATCCTCGAACCGCCGCGCCATGTCGGTGACGGTGACAGTCGACACGTCGGCCCAACCCTTGGTCGCGACGAAGCCGTCGCGCGCATCGACCGCGACGACGATGCCGCCGGGGAAATCGCGCGCGGCATCCCGCACCAGATCGGGGTTTTCGAGCGCGGCGGTGCCGATCACCACCCGCGATACGCCAACATCGAACCAGCCCTCGATCGCAGCGCGCGTGCGGATGCCGCCCCCCAATTGCACATGGCCTGGAAAGCGTTCGACGATGCCGCGCACCGCGTCGCCGTTGACAGATGCACCCGCGAACGCGCCGTCGAGATCGACGACGTGGAGATATTCCGCACCCGCATCGGCGAACAGCATCGCCTGCGCGGCAGGGTCGTCACCGTATACGGTCGCGCGGTCCATATCGCCCTCGGCGAGGCGGACGACCTGACCACCTTTGAGGTCGATGGCGGGGAAGACGATAAGGGTCATGCCAAAAGACTCACGGATGCCACTTCAGAAAACGGTTGAGGAACTCCAGCCCGTAACGCTGGCTCTTTTCGGGATGGAACTGCACGCCGACGATGGTGTCACGTCCAATCGCCGCCACGACCGGCCCGGCATGATCGCTCGTCGCCAGTACGTGTTCGCCCTCGAATGCGAAACTATGCAGGAAATAGGCCTCCCCCGGTACGATCATCGGGTGCGCCGTCACCGCGCGCACGTCGTTCCACCCCATGTGCGGCACCTTGGCCGCAGCGTCCGCAGGGGTCAGCCGCCGTACCGTGCCGTTGATCCAGCCTAGGCCGGGATGCACGCCGAACTCCTCACCGGTACCAGCGAGCAACTGCATGCCCACGCAGATGCCGAGGAACGGTACGCCGTCTGTGTGGACGCGTTGCTCCATCGCCTCGATCATCCCCGGCACCGCGCGAAGCGCGGCTGCGCAGGCGGCGAATGCACCGACGCCCGGCAGCACGATGCGGTCCGCCTTTGCGACCACGTCGGCATCGGCGGTGATCGCGATGTCCTCAGCACCCGCCGCCTTCAGCGCGTTGGCGACCGAGTGGAGATTGCCTGCGCCGTAGTCGATCAGCGCCAGCGCCACCTACAGGATCCCCTTGGTGCTGGGGATCGCATCCGCCTTGCGCGCGTCGATCTCGGTCGCGGTGCGCAATGCCCGTGCGAGGCCCTTGAACGCACCTTCCGCAATATGGTGGTTGTTGGTGCCGTACAGTTTCTCGACATGCAGCGTGATGCCGGCCGCGCCGGCGAAGCTGTGGAAGAAGTGGCCGAACATCTCGGTATCCATGTTGCCGAGCCGTTCCATCGTGAAGTCGCACTTCCACACCAGATACGGCCGCCCGGAAATGTCGATCGCGACCCGGATCAACGTCTCGTCCATCGGCGACAGCGCATCGCCGTAGCGGCGGATGCCCTTCTTGTCGCCCAGCGCCTTCGCCACCGCCTCGCCGATTGCGATGCCGGTATCCTCGACCGTGTGATGCTCGTCGATATGCAGATCGCCGACCGTCTTGACGGTGAGGTCGATCAGCGAGTGCCGCGAAAGCTGCTCCAGCATGTGATCGAAGAAGCCGACTCCGGTGGAAATCTCGTAAAGCCCGGTGCCGTCCAGGTTGACGGTCACGTCGATCGACGTCTCCTTGGTGGAGCGTGAGATGGTCGCGGTGCGCATTGTTTCCACTTAGCGTGAATGGCGCGTCATGCAATCGTGAGGGTTAGGGGCGGGAAACTTGGCCGTCGAACCTTGACCCCCCGGCAAACCCCGCTACCCAAGGGCGCATGAGCGATGGATTACCCGACAGCCTGATTCCGTACGACGATATCGTACAAGAAGCGCTGCGCGCCGTGGTCGGCCGCGTGCTCGGCTCGGTCGCGTCGAACGGTGGTTTGCCTGGCGACCACCATTTTTACATCACCTTCAAGACGCAGGCGCCCGGCGTCGACATCCCGCAGCGCCTGATCGAGCGGTTCCCGGACGAGATGACGATCGTCATGCAGAATCGCTTCTGGGATCTGCTGGTCGATGATTCAAAATTTTCGATCGGGTTGAGTTTCAATCAGGTCCCATCGAAGCTGGTGATCCCATATTCGGCGATCACGGGTTTTCATGATCCAGCGGTCAATTTCGAGTTGCGCTTTCAGGCGCAGGAGGGACCGGAGGGTCCGGATCCGCAGGACACGGCAGAGAACGACGGCCCGACCGTCACGCCGGTCGAAGATGGCTCGAACGTCGTCGCGGTGGACTTTAAGCGCAAGAAGTGAGCGTGCCGGGCTCGGCTTGCTCGGGCTTGGTATGCGGCAGCCGATGCGGTGCTGCCGACGCAACCTCGACGATTGGTACTCGGGATTGGCGCGCGAGCGTCGTCGCGCACGTCCGATTGTCCGCGAGCGAGCAGAGCGATCAGCGAGACTTTCAAGCAGACGTCTCGCAGCGGCAATTAGCGGACTCGCCAAGCCGCCTGGTGTGACGCCGATGCGTACAGCGAAACGCGTGAGCCAGACGTGATCGGCTCACACGTCTTTAAACGCTTACCTGCGCTTCCGCTCGCCCGTCACCGCCGAACACGCGCAGGTAGCGGGCAATCTCGTCGGGCTCGCCGGTCGCCTTGGCAGGATTGTCGGACAGTTTCACCGCAGGCCGCCCGTTGGCGCGGATAACCTTGCAGACCAGCGAAATCGGTTCCAGCGCACGACCGCCGCGCGGATCGCAGCCACGGAAATCATTGGTGAGGTTGGTACCCCAGCCGTAGCTCATCCGGACGCGACCGTGAAAGTGGCGGTAGGTCTGCTCGATCGTGTCGATGTCCATGCCGTCGGAGAAGATCAGCAGCTTCTCGCGCGGATCCACGCCCTGTTGCTGCCACCAGCGGATGATCTCCTCGCCGCCCTCGATCGGCGGGGCGCTGTCGGGGCGGAAGCCGGTCCATTCCGCCAGCCACGCCGGCGCCTGTTTGAGGAAGGCTGTGGTGCCGAACGCGTCGGGCAGCGCGATCAGGAGATTGCCGCCGTAATGCGCGCGCCATTGCTCCAGCACGCGGTATGGCGCCTCGGCGAGTTCGGCATCGCCATTCGACAGCGCCGCCTCGACCATCGGCAACTCGTGCGCGTTGGTACCGATCGCCTCCAGGTCCGCGTCCATCGCCAGCAATACGTTGGACGAGCCGACGAAGCGCGTGCCGAGGCCTTCCTTCAACGCCTCGACGCACCAGCGCTGCCACAGGAAGCCGTGCCGCCGCCGCGTGCCGAAGTCGCTCAGCACGAGATCGGGCAGGTCGCGCAGCCGTTCGACCTTCTCCCATAGCCGCGCCTTGGCGCGCGCATACAACACGTCGAGCGCGAACTTCCCCATGTCGCGCATCGCCGCGCGCGATTTTAGCTCGTTGATGATGGCGAGTGCCGGTATCTCCCACATCGAGGTGCCGGTCCACGGTCCGTCGAAGTGCAGTTCGTATTGGCCGTCGACCTTGCGGAGATCATATTCGGGTAGCTGAAAATCGCGGAGCCAAGCTAGAAACTCGGCCGAGAACATCTGCCGCTTGCCGTAGAAGCTGTTGCCGGCCAGCCAGATCAGCTCCTTGCGGCTGAACCGCACGGTGCGGGCATGATCGAGTTGCGCGCGCAGTTCGCCCTCGTCGATGATTTCCGCGAGCCGGACCGACTTGGTGCGGTTGATGAGCGAGAAGGTCGCGTCCACATCCGGATGCACGTGGCGGATCATCTGCAACATCAGCAGCTTGTAGAAATCGGTGTCGAGCAGGCTCCGTACGATCGGGTCGAGCCGGAAGTTATGCTCGTAAGTGCGGGTTGCGATATCGGTGAAAGCCATGGGTGCGACCCTTATCCGATCCGCGTGCCAAGGGAACCGCTCGTCAAACGCTGACAGGACCTCGCGCAATTCCTATGTTCATGCGGATTTAAGGCGGAACGCCGCTGACAGGGAGCGTAAGGGATGCAGCAATTCGTGGTTGTCGTGGACACGCAGCGTGACTTCATGGCGGCGGACGGCGCGCTCAGTGTCGCTGGCGCGGACGCGCTGGTCGCGCCGATGCGGGCGTTCCTTGCTGGGCTGGAGGCGGAGCGAACGGCGGGCGTTTTGTTCACGTTCGATACGCATGTGCCGACAGCCTACGCCGCATCGGAAGAGGCGAAGGCGTTTCCGGCGCATTGCGTTAAAGGCACGCCAGGCTGGGCGAACCTGCTCGATCCGGCGCTGATCGATCGCGGCATTCCGGTGTGGCGAATCGAAAAGGGCGTGTTCGACATGTGGGCCGAGGACGGGCTGCTGATCGAAGATGCGCGCGGTGATGCGATGTCGCCGGTGCCGCGGGAGGCGTTTTTCGAACGGTTGCGGGATGCCGGCGTGCGCCGCGTGACGGTGATCGGCGTCGCGGCCGATTATTGCGTGCGTTGGGCCGTGGCCGGGCTGGTGGAGCGCGGCTACGAGGTGACGGTGCCGCCTGACCTGACGCGCGGCATTACCCGTCAGATCGATGCGGTGCTGGCGGAGGAGTTCGCGGGCGCACGGGTCAGCGCGCCCGCGTGACTGCTTACTTCAACACGCGTCCGAACAACGCGAGCATCTCGGCCCAGCCGCGTTCGGCGGCGGCTTCGTCATAGACCGGAAAATCGGGCTTCATCCAGCCATGCGCCGCGCCCTCGTACGTTTCGGCGCGGTAGGTCACGCCGGCATCGTTCAGCGCCTGTTCGAATTTGGCGGCCATTTCTGGCGGATAGCTATGGTCGTTGTCCGCCGCCGCGATGTAGAGTTCGGCGGTGATCTTGGGCGCGAGCAGGTGCGGGCTGTCCGGCTCGTCCGTTGCGAGGCGGCCGCCGTGGAAGCTGATCGCCGCTGCGATCCGGTCCGGGAAGGTGCCCGCCGCCGTGATCGCCATGCCCCCGCCCATGCAGAAACCGACCGTGCCGATCTTGCCGGCGACATCCGCACGCGTGTCGAGATACGCGAGGAACGCTTGCGTATCGCTCGCTGCCTTGGCGTTGTCGGTCGTCGCCATCAACGGGCCGATCACTTCGCGGAAGCCCTGCGCGAACACCGCCTTCGGGTCGAATGGCGCGTAGGGGCCGTAGCGGTAGAACAGATCGGGCAGCAGCACGACATAGCCGTTCGACGCGAGCCGCTGGCCCATTTCGATGATCGCGGGGCGGATCGCCAGCGCGTCCATGTAAAAGATCACTGCCGGCCACGGGCCGTCGCCTTCGGGCGTCAGCACGTGCGCGCTGCATTCGCCGTCGCGCGTCTGGATCGTCACCTGTTGGTCACTCATTCGTTTGCTCCTGTGGGGAAGAATCGGGGGTGCGCCGCATGTGCCGCAAACCGACCAGTGCCGCCAGCAGGCCGGACAGCGCGCCCACGCCAAGCGCCCAACGCGGACCGAAGTGATTGGCCACCGCACCGACCAACGGAGCGCCGATCGGTGTCCCGCCCAGCGCGACGCCGAGCCGGATCGCCATCACGCGGCCGCGCATCGCCGGCTCCGTGGTGAGCTGCATCAGACTGTTGGAGCTGTTGGTGAAGGTAAGCGCGGCGACGCCGATCACCACGAGTGCAGCGGCGAACAGCCAATAGCCCGGCGCCAGCGCCCCCGCCGCACAGCCGAACGCGAACACGCCTGCTCCGACGGTGAGATACATGAAGCGCGGGCTCTCACGTCCTGCGGCCAGCAGCGCGCCTGCTACCGTTCCGATCGCCATGATCGAACTCAGCAGGCCGTAGCCTGTCGCGCCGACGTGGAATACGCCGACCGCCATCGTCGACACGAAGATCGGAAAGTTGAGCCCGAAGGTGCCGATCAGGAACAGCATCAGAACGATGGCGCGCAGATCCGGCCGCCCTGCGACATATCGGAAGCCCTCCGCGAGGCTGCCGCGTTTACGCACCGCGTGATCGCGCGCGTGGAGTTCGCCTTGCCGCAGCAGCATCAGCGAGCCGAGCACTGCGATGTACGACAGGCCATTGACGATGAACGCCCAGCCGGTGCCGACCGCGCCGATGCATTGGCCCGCCGCGGCTGGTCCGACCATGCGCGCCGCGTTAAAGGCGGTGGAGTTGAGCGCAACTGCGTTGGCCAGGTCGCGCTCGCCCACCAGATCGGCCACAAACGTCTGGCGAACCGGCGCGTCGAATGCGGCCGCGCAACCGAACAGGAGCGCGAACAGGTCGACTTGCCACAAGGTGACGACGCCGGTGATCGTCAGCGCACCGAGCGCCAGCGACAGCAGCCCCATCGTCGCCTGCGTCGTCATCAGCAGCTTGCGCCGGTCGTAATGGTCAGCGGCGAAGCCGGTCCACGGCAGCAGCGCAAACTGTGGTCCGAATTGCAGCGCCATGACGATTCCGACCGACGCGGCGTTATGATGCGTCAGTTGTGTCAGCACCAGCCAGTCCTGCGCGGTACGCTGCATCCACGTACCGACGTTGGAGACGAGCGCGCCGCCAAACCATATGCGATAATTATAGGTGCGTAGCGACACGAACGCTCCACGGCGTTTCGCGCGCACCGGGGCCAGCATCGCGGTCACGCCTCGGCCAGCTTGCGGATCGTTTTCAGCGCCACCGCAAGCGACGCCTGTTCCGCAGGATCGAGCCCGGCCATCGCCGCCGCTAGCCACGTGCGCTTGACCAGGCGCTGGCGTGCTCGGGTTTCGAGGCCGAGCGGGGTGAGATCGTACAGCGCCTGTCGCCCGTCGGTGGGATGCGGCGCGCGCGCGACGAGACCTTCGCGTTCGAGCGCCGCCATGGTCGCCCCCATCGATTGCGGCTTGATGCCCTCAGTGCGCGCAAGATCGGCGGTGGTGGCGGGGCCGCCGCGCGCCAACCGGCCGAGCGTGGCCGATTGCGAGAAGGACAGTTCGGCTGGGTTGCCCTCGGAGCGCAGGCGACGCAGCAGCAGGCCAGTAGAATGCATTAGGTCCTCGACAAGCACTTCCAGAGGCTGGAGATCGGGCGAGTCCATCCGCGCACGATACCGGATTGGAAGGTTGGCTTGCAAGGTATGCTGTCGAACCATGCGCTCACTGTCTGGTTCGCGGAGCACGCTGCCGTCCAGTGCCGGAGCGCTGCTGCGGGCCGCATCGCGACAATCTCAGAGTTCGCACCTTGGTCTTCGCCCGGCATGGAGTGCGGGCGGACCCGACGAGGAGGCGAACGGCGCGCCGATCAGGCCGCGCGTTCGTCGGCCGTGATCGGCACACTGGCGCGCAGATATGGCGCGACCAGCCCGCGTGCGCGGAACCAGGCCTGGCGTTCGGGCGGCAGCGTGTCGAAATTGCCGATCACGCGGCGGCAATCCGGGCTGCGGCACTGGCAGACCATATACCAGTCGGACCCGCTGAGCGTCGTCGAATAGTCCCAGCTGATTTCCTCGCCCGGCCCAATTGCGCGGATCGCGACGAGCATCACCGTGTCGCCGTCGAAGCGCAGGCCGGCATTAGGCTCGCAACTATGGTTGATAAGGTCGTCGATCCGTCCCGATGGCCCCATGTAATGATTTGGCGTGATCTGCACGAACCGGTCTCGCGCACCGTGCAACATGCCCGGCACTTTATCGGCACGGAAGCGCCGGCCGGTGAAGCGCACGATTTCCGCACCCTCCGCAAATCCCGCCGCCGCATACACCGCCTTGCCGAGATGCGTCTCGCCGACCGAGAACAGGTTGGCGGCGGGGGCATATGCGTCGAGCACGTGGAAGCGTCCGCTCCAGGATCCCAGCGATCGTAGCGGGTTTATCGTCGCCAGTCCGATCATGAACCACACGCCTGCGTGGCACAGCAGCTCGGTCAGGATATAGGCATATTCACCGACCCGAGCAGGGCCGCCCGCGACGCTGACGTGCGTCGCCACCAGCAGCGTGGCGAGATCGGCGATCGTCCACAGCCCCCACGCTGGCGAACGTTCGCGCGTGCGGTCCTGCCAGACACTTACCCAGGTCGGCCAGAAGCCGAGCGGCACCACCGCGACGATCAGCATGTGTGCCCAGAACGTCTCGCGGAATGCCAGCCAGATCGCCAGCGCGACGAGGTTCGCGGCCATACACGCCGTTTCGCTGACGCTTGGCGTCTCCCATGCGCCACGCCGCCATATCGCGACGGTGACGATGATGCAGGACGCAGCGGCGAGCAGGAAGACCCAACTCTGTACCGCATGCGGGTTGAGGGCGCGGTAGGTCGCAGCCTCAACGGCGGTCCCTGCGCTCCAGATCAACCAGGAGGCGCGGTTGGGCTGAACGAGGTGCCGTCCGAGCCCGACCAGATACGCACCATAGCCCCCCAGACTGCACACCATCGCAACAAGGAACCAGGCGTCGATCGGCATATCCGCTACCATCAGGGTAAGGCCATGTTAACCAAAATGGCCAGAGCGTCCATTGAAATGATCGGCGGCGACGCGCGCCTAGAGTTCCGCTACCCGGGCGAGGATGTCGGCATAGACCGTGGTAAGCGCGACGAGATCGTCGATGGCGACGGCTTCGTCCAGCTTGTGCATCGTCGCGTTGACGAGACCGAATTCGACCACTGGGCACAACGCCGACAGAAAGCGCGCGTCGGATGTGCCGCCAGTCGTCGACAACTCCGGTCGGTGGCCGAGCCGCGCCTCGATAGCGTCGCCGATCAATGTCGAGAAGGCACCCGGTGCGGTCAGGAACGCCTCGCCCGAAATACGCCCGGTGACCGTAGCGTTGGGCGCGTGGGTGTGCACGATCGTACGGACGCGTTCGATCAGATCAGCGCCGCGATGTTCGTCGTTGAAGCGGATTGACAGCCGCGCCGAGGCGTGATCGGGGATTACGTTGGCGGCGGTATTGCCGACGGTGATGTCGGTCGCCTCGATATTGGACGGCTGGAACCAGGCGTTACCTTCGTCCAGCACCACCGCGTCGATCTCCGCGAGGATGGCGACCAGCTTGGGGATCGGATTGTCGGCAAGATGCGGGTAGGCGACATGACCCTGCTTGCCCGGCACGTCGATCCAGATGTTGACCGAGCCGCGCCGCCCGATCTTCACCATGTCACCAAGTTTTGTGACCGAGGTCGGTTCGCCGACCAGACACAGATCGGGCCGAACGCCGCGCTCCGCCATGCGCGCCATCAGCGCCTGCGTGCCATAAGTGGCGGGGCCTTCCTCGTCACCGGTGATGATGAGCGAGACGGGCGCGCCCGGTGTGGCCGGGATCGCCGCCACGAACGCGGCAATCGCGCCCTTCATGTCGACCGCGCCGCGCCCGTATAGCAGTCCGTCACGCTCGGTGGGGGAAAAGGGATCGTCGCTCCACCCTGCACCCGGCGGCACCACGTCGAGATGGCCGGCAAAGGCGAGGTGCGTCCCGGTTCCCGTGCGGGTGGCAAGCAGGTTCTCGACTGGGCCGTCCGGCGCCTCGCCCTCGATAAACCGTGCGACGCTGAAGCCGAGCGGCAGCAGCGCGGCCTCCAGCACGTCGAACACGGTCCCGCGCGCCGGCGTAACGCTGTCGCAGGCGAGCAGGGCCTTGGTGAGTGCGATCGGATCGGGCAGATTGGTCGTGTCATTCATGGGGAGAGGGCATTGCTCAAGCGCCATCTCGATACAATCCCGCAGAGCAATCGTACCGGCTATCCCTCGCAATTTGCCGATGTGGTGGCGGGGCGCTGGTATCGCCGGCTCGGCTCCGTTGCCGGCCTGACGCACATGGGAGTCATGTTGTGCTGAAGCCCGGCGCGCAATCCTCCCAGCGCCACTGGCATGATGGTGAGGACGAGTTCGTGTGGATGCCGTCAGGCGAGGCGGTGCTGATCGACGACGCTGGTGAGAATCCGATGCGCGCGGGGTTTACTGGCGGAGTGCGCAACGGCCACGTCCTTGCCAACTGCAGCGATGCCGACTGCGTGCCATCCCGGTAGGGGAAGGGCCGAACCTCGGCGGCGGCTATTCCGCCATCGACATGCTGTGTACCGTCGACCGGCGCTATGCCACCAAGGCGCCGGATCAGGCGGCCGGTTGCTCGAACTGTTCGATCACCCATTCCTCTTCCTGTGCGGCGGCGATCCAGTCCTGCATGAACGGGTGTTGGATCACCGCATCCATGTAGCTGGCGGCAAAGCGTGCGATCGGCAGGCTGTAGGTTATGATCCGCGTTACCACCGGCGCATACATGATGTCAGCCGCGCCAAACTGTCCAAACAGGAACTGGCCGTCACCGCCGAACCGCGCGCGCGCCTGCGCCCACAATTCCATGATCCGCGCGAGATCGCCGAGCACGTCGTCGTCCGGCCGCTTGGGCGGGAAAGCCTGACGTATGTTCATGCTGTGTTTTTTTCGCAGCGCGGTGAAGCTGGAGTGCATCTCCGCCGACATCGACCGCGCCATCGCGCGCGCGGCGGGGTCGGCCGGCCAAAACAGGTCGCGGCTGGTCTTCTCTGCGAGGTATTCGATGATAGCGAGACTGTCCCACACCACCGCATCGCCGTCCCACAGGATCGGCACCTTGCCCGAGGACGGTGCGAACTCATCGCCCTCGCGGCGTCTGTCCCACTCTGCATCGTAAAGCGGCACCACGACCTCTTCGAACAGAAGGCCGGATTGCTTGGCGGCGAGCCAGCCGCGCAGGCTCCACGAGGAATAGGCCTTGTTGCCGATGATGAGTTTCATGGCGGGGGCTTAGCGGGGCGGGCGAGCGCGGTCTAGGCGGATTGCCGCTGCGTCCTGTGCCGGCAACGGCGGAGATCCAGCCGAACGCTTACGGTTGTCGCCGCACGTTGTGCATTTGCACAGACTCGGAACTGGGCTCCGCTCCCACGGGGAAGCGCGACGATGCGGTCAGCCGATCGCCTCGATCACCGCCGCACGCAATTCCGGGATGCCAAGCCCGGTTTCCGATGACGTCTGGAGGATCTGCGGGTGCGCGGCCGGTCGCTTGCGCGCTTCGGCGGCGGTTGCGGCGGTGACGTCGGCAAGGTCGGTCGCCTTGATCTTGTCCGCCTTGGTCAGCACCATGCGGTAGCTCACCGCCGCCTTGTCGAGCATCTCGAGGATTTCGCGGTCGACATCCTTCACGCCGTGACGCGCATCGATCAGCACCAGCGCGCGCTTCAGCACGTCACGCCCGCGCAGGAAATCGTTAACCAGGAAACGCCATTTCTTGACGACGTCCTTGGGTGCCTTGGCAAAGCCGTAGCCGGGCATGTCGACCAGCCGCATGTGCAGCGGGTCGCCGCCGACGTTGAAGAAGTTCAGTTCCTGCGTGCGGCCCGGCGTGTTCGACGTGCGCGCCAGCGAATTGCGCCCGGTCAGCGCGTTGAGCAGCGACGACTTGCCGACGTTCGACCGACCGGCGAATGCCACCTCCGGCACGATCGCATCGGGGATGAACTCCAGCGACGGGGCCGATTTCAGGAAGCTGACCGGGCCGGCGAACAGCTTGCGCGCCGCCTCGATCGCATCTTCGTCGAAGGTGCCGTCGTCGCTCACTTTTCCGCCTTCACGCGCAGTTCGGGGTGCCGCGCATACAGCAGCCGCTGCTGAAGGATGGTCAGCGTGTTCGAAGTGATCCAGTAGATCTGGAGGCCAACCGCGAACGGCGCCATCACGAACATCAGCACCCACGGCATGATCTTGAAGACCTGCTTCTGCGCCTCGTCCATCGGGGCGGGGTTGAGCTTGAACTGGAAGAACATCGAGATGCCGAGCACGACCGGAACGACGCCGATCGCCAGCATCGGCGGCAGATGCCACGGCAGATAGCCGAACGCGTTGAGGATCGTCGCCGGGTCGGGCGCGGACAGATCGCGGATCCACAGCACGAACGGCTGGTGACGCATTTCGATGGTCAGCAGCAGCACCTTGTAGAGCGCGTAGAGGATCGGAATCTGCAGGAAGGTGGGCAGGCAGCCAGCGAGCGGGTTGACGCCCTCCGCCTTGTAGAGCGCCATCACTTCCTGCTGCGCGCGGACCTTGTCGTCCTTGTAGCGTTCCTGGAGCGCCTTCATCTTGGGCTGGATCGCGCGCATCTTCGCCATCGAGGCGAACTGACGCTGCGCGATCGGGAACAGCAGGCCACGGATGGTCAGCGTCAGCGCGATGATTGCCACGCCGAAATTGCCAATCACGCGGAACAGGAAGTCGAGATATTTGAAGATCGGCTTCTCGACGATCTCGAACCACCCCCAATCGATCGCCTTGCCGAAGTGGCGGATGTTGAGGTTGTCCTCGTAGGCGTCGAGCGTGTTGGTTTCCTTGGCGCCCGCGAACAGCTTGGCGGTGGTGACCAGCGCCTTGCCGGCGGGAACGACGCTCGGCTGGAGCGCAAAATCGGCCTGGAATGTATCGCCCGATGCGGCGCGGAAGCCGCCGTGCATCTTCGCACCCGAATCGGGGATCAGCGCGGCGAGCCAGTATTTGTCGCCGAAGCCGAACCAGCCGCCGGTCGCGTCGAAGTAATTGTCGCCGGGCTTGCCGATGTTGCCGAAGACGGTCTTGCCGATCAGGCTGGCGTCCTTGCCCTGCAGATTGGCGAAGGTGATGTCGTAGGTCGCACCATTGTCGAACACGCCGATCGGGCCGACGTGATCGGTCCAGGTATCGGGATCGGGCGAGACGCCGGCGCGCGACACCAGCCCGTAGGGGCGCACGGTGATTGGCGTGCCGGTCGGGTTGGTGACGGTCTGGCGGACCGTGAACATGTAGCGCTCGTCGACCGCGATGCGGATTGCGAAACGCTGGCGCTGCGCGTTGGTCCACGCCAGCGTGATCGGCTGGGCGGGGGTGAGCACGGGCGCGCTTGCGGTGAAGACGGTGTTCGCGTTCGGCGTCGTCACCCCGTCACCCGACCAGCCGAAGCCGGCGAAATAGGCGTGATCGGTGCCGGCCGGCGAGAACAGGCGGATCGGCGGCGAATTCTTGGCAACGGTTTCCTTGTACTTGCTCAGCACGAGGTCGTCGATGCGGCCACCCTTGAGGTTGATCGAGCCTTGCAGGCTGCGCGTTTCGATCCGCACACGCGGGCTGTCGGCGAGGACCTGCTGGCGGTCGCGCACCTTTTCGGGTGCGGCGGCGCCCGGGCCGGCGGGGCCGGTGGAGGTGGCGACGGGCTTGCTCTTGCCGTCGACGATCTTGGTCGCCGGCGGGTTGGCGGCGGGGAGATACTTGGAGGCGAAGAACTGCCAGCCGAACAGGATCAGCGCGGCGAACACCGCGAACAGGAGGAAGTTTCTGCTTTCGTCTTTCACCTGGAAATCCCGTCGTAAGGTCTTGGGCGTCGTGTCACCGGATCAGGGCACCGGGTCCGGGCCATGTCCGCCCCAGGGGTGACACCGTCCGATCCGTTTCGCCGCGAGCCAGCCGCCTTTGACAGCGCCATAGCGGCGAAGCGCGGTGATTGCATAGGCGGAACACGAAGGCTGGTATCGGCACGAGGGCGGCAGGATGGCGGAAGGGCCGATCTGCCATGCGCGCACCAGGATGATGAGGATGCGCGTCAGCATGAGGGCAAGCAAATGCGTGTTTCCGCGACTGGTAAAGTGCGTTTGCAGACAGGCAACGCGTCGGCCATCACCGCGCTACCTTCGCCAACGCCTTGGCTAGCTCGCTTTTCAGCAGGCTATAGTCGCGTTCGATGCCGCCATTCCGACCGATCAGCACATGATCCGCGCCGGGCACCCCCGCAGTCGGCAGCAGCTCACGCGCCAACGCACGCAACCGGCGTTTCATCCGGTTGCGGACAACAGCGTTGCCGATTTTCTTGGTGACGGTGTAGCCGATCCGCATCGCCGAATCGTCATCGCCACGTGGCCGCATCAGCAGGACGAAGCCCGGCATCGGTGCGCGCTTGCCATTGTTCGCCGCCAGAAAGTCCGCGCGGCGCGATAGCGTGTGGATATCGACAGCGCCGGGGGCCGTGGGCACGCCGGCGCTGTCGACCGCGTGAATTACGCCGACAGCTTCTTGCGGCCGCGCGCGCGGCGTGCGCGAATCACGTTGCGGCCGCCCGGCGTTTCCATCCGTGCACGGAAGCCGTGACGGCGCGCCCGCACCAGATTGCTCGGCTGAAAGGTCCGCTTCATGAGTCATTCCCTGATCGTCTGAATAGAAAAGGGCCACCCCGAAAGGCAGCCTCGTGACGGAGGCCTGTAGGGTGACGGACAGGTGAAGTCAATCACATGACGTCGCGCGCGACGTGCGTGAAGAACGTCCTTGCCCTGTTCGTGCGCGCCGCTAAGCGCCGGGGCAGGGGGTTTTCACATGGTCGCAAGCGTATCGACGGTCGCGTATCTGGGGCTGGAGGCGCGCGCGGTCGAGGTGCAGGTGCAGCTCATTCCCGGCCTGCCGGCTTTCAACGTTGTCGGCCTCGCCGACAAGGCGGTGGCGGAGAGCCGGGAAAGGGTGCGCGGGGCGATCGCGTCGATGGGGCTGGCGCTGCCGCCCAAGCGGATCGTCGTCAACATGTCGCCGGCCGATCTGCCGAAGGAAGGTTCGCACTTCGACCTGCCGATCGCGCTGGCGCTGCTTGCGGCGATGGGCGTGGTTGATGTCGAGCAGCTTGGCGACTTCGTCGTGGTCGGCGAACTCGGCCTCGATGCGCGGATCGCGTCGTCGCCGGGGGTGTTGCTCGCAGCGCTACATGCCTCAGCGGAGGGCAAGGGGCTGATCTGCCCGGCCGCGCAGGGCGCGGAGGCCGCGTGGGCGGGGTCGGTCGGGGTGCTGGCGGCGCCCGATATCCTGTCGCTGGTCAACCATTTCAAAGGCCACGGCCTGATTAGCGCGCCGGAGCCGGGCGAGGCGATCGACGTCGCGCATGGCCCCGATCTCAGGCAGGTGAAGGGGCAGGAGAGTGCCAAGCGTGCGCTCGAGATCGCCGCGGCAGGCGGGCATAATTTGCTGATGATCGGCCCGCCCGGCGCGGGCAAGTCGCTGATGGCGGCGTGCCTGCCGGGCATCCTGCCGCCGCTGGACGCTGGAGAAGCGCTGGAGGTGTCGATGGTGGCGAGCGTCGCGGGCACGCTCGCGGGCGGGCGGCTGACGCGGGCGCGGCCGTTCCGCGCGCCCCATCACTCCGCGTCGATGGCGGCGCTGACCGGCGGCGGCCTCAAGGTGAAGCCGGGCGAGGTCAGCCTCGCGCATCTCGGCGTGCTGTTCCTTGATGAGCTGCCCGAGTTCCAGCGTGCGGTGCTCGATTCGCTGCGCCAGCCGCTCGAAACCGGCACGGTCAGTGTGGCGCGGGCCAATGCGCACGTCACCTTCCCGGCGCGCGTACAACTGGTCGCGGCGATGAACCCGTGCCGCTGCGGGCACCTCGGCGATGCGGCGCTGGCGTGTTCGCGTGCACCGAAATGCGCGGCGGATTATCAGGCCAAGGTGTCGGGGCCGCTACTTGACCGGATCGACTTGCATGTTGAGGTGCAGGCGCTGTCCGCCGCCGATCTGGTACTGCCGCCTGCAGCGGAAGGTTCGGCGGAGGTGCGCGGGCGCGTTGCGGCGGCGCGGGCGGTGCAAACCTACCGGTATGCCGGCCAGCCGGTGCGGACCAACGCAGAGGCGGACGGTGTGTTGCTCGATACGTTCTCTACGCCCGATGACGCGGGGCGTGCCTTGCTCGCGCAAGCGTCGGAGACGATGCGGCTCTCAGCACGCGGCTACACGCGCATCCTGCGGGTCGCGCGCACGATCGCCGATCTGGCGGGGAGCGAGCGCGTTGGGCGACTACACATCGCCGAGGCGCTCAGCTATCGGCGGCGTGCGCCGGTGAATTAGAAGGACGCCGGATGGTGTTGATAATACGTCCGTTCAGACACTATGCCGACTTCTCGGGACGATCGCGTGCTGCGGAGGTCTGGGCCTTGCAGGCGGTTCAGATCACCGTGCTGGCAGTCGGATATGTGCTGCTGGCCACAATCGTCGGTTTCGAACAGGGCGCGGGCACCGGCCGGCCGGTGCTTGCCTTCCAGATCTTCATGGCGCTGCTTTTGCTGTTCGCGCTCGGCACACTCATCCCGTCCGTCGCGGTTCTCGTGCGGCGCTTTCACGATCAAGACATGTCGGGCTGGTTCCTGCTGCTGTACCTCGTGCCGTATGTCGGTACGCTGATCGTGCTGTTTTTCCTGTGTCGGCCGGGCACCGGCGGCGCAAATCGTTACGGCGCCGATCCGCGCGGGGAGGTCAGACGGCCGGCGTGATCGACATCACTTCGATCGCATCGGCCTTGCCAGCGAAATCGATGGTCTCGCCCACTTCCGCCCCGATCATCGCGCGGGCGAGCGGCGCGGAGAAGGCGATGCGACCGGCCGCCGGGTCGCTTTCGTCAAAGCCGACGATCTCGATCTCGCGGGGCGCGCCGTTCAGGATAAAGCCGACCCGGGTGCCGATCGCGACCGCATCGCCGGTTGCCGGGGCGGCGACTTCGGCCGTCGTTTCGCGCGTCGCCCAATAGCGCAGGTCACGCTCGGCAAGGGCGCGGTCCTCGCCTTCGCTCGCGGCGACACGGGCGCGGAAATGCACGACCTGCGCGCGGATTCGTTCCAGCCCGCGAGTGGTGACGAGGTTGGCACCGGGTGGGATCGGCAGCTCGAACCGGGGTTCCTTATGCTCCTCGTCGCTTTCGCGTCGGAATGCCACGCTCACTTTTGTTTCTCCTGATCGATCATCGCGGCTTGTCGCTGGTTTGCGACAGCGCGTCCAAGATATTCCGGTGCGGAGTCATGCCCGGCGCAGCGTGATCCGGGTCAGTTCGGATGGCCTGCCGAGCCGCAGCGCGAAACCGGGCCAGATGCCGGTACCGTTGTTGACGTATAACGTCATCCCGCCGACCGCGTAGCGCCCCGAAACGAAGCCACCGTTGGCCCGCGCGACAATCCGGTCGAGGCCGACGATCATGCCGCCATGCGTGTGGCCGGACAGTTGCAGCGCGACGCCGCGCTCCGCCGCCTGTCGCGCGCGCGAAGGTTCGTGGTCGAGCAGCACGATGGACGCGCCGACCGGCGCACCGGCCAGCGCGGCTTCTAAATCGGGCAGCGGCTTGCCGGCGCCGCGCGCCGACGGATCGGTGACGCCGGCGAGTACCAGCGTCGCGTCGCCACGCGTCAGCGCGACGTGGGCGTTGGCGAGGATACGCATGCCAAGGCCGGCGAGATGCTGCATCCACGGATCGTAGCCGGAGAGGTATTCGTGATTGCCGGGGATCAGGTACACGCCCTCGCGCGCGGCAAGGTCGCGTAGCGGCGCAACTGCGGCGCGGCGGTTGGCGACGCTGCCGTCGATGACATCGCCGGTGACGACGATCAGGTCCACACCGAGCGCGTTGGTGGCGTCCACAACCGCTTGCGTCCAGGCGGGCGGGAACAGCCGGCTGATGTGCAGATCGGTAAGTTGCACCAGCGTGTAGCCATCGAACGCTTCGGGAAGGTCGGCGATGCCGACCGTTATCTCTTTGAGGCGCGGTACGCGCGCCGCCTGCGACACGCCGAACCCGGCGAGCAGAAAGGCGGTGGCGCCAGCGATGTATCGCGGCATGACCCACACGCCACCGGCGCCGATACGGAAGATGATCGCGAGCAGATGGGCGAGATCGAGGGCGATCTGAAACGCGGCGAGCAGGACCACGGCGCCGAATGCCCAGTTGAACGCGATCACCACCGGGCGCGGAAATTCAGGTGAGAACACCGAGCCGGACGACAGCTTGCTCCAGTAATGGAATTGCGAGCCGATCAGCAGGACCAGCGCGACCGCGAGCTTGGCGGTGACGTCCCACGGCAGCGGCCAGATCGAGCGCGTGGCGACGTAGAGCCAGGGTAGCGCAAACACCAGATTGAACATCGTGTTGGGTCTCTTGATGAAGGCTATGGCCGGGCTACGAGCAGTGCGGGTGAGGGGATCAGCCGAACGTCACGCCGGTCAGCGCTTCCGATTGCACCCACAATTGTGCGGCAACCGCCGCGTCGGATGCCTGCGGCGCAGCCTTGGCGATGCCCGGTGCGCCCTTCAGTTCCTTCCAGCCGCGGGGCCCGAAATATGTCCCGCCGACCGCCATCGGGAGGGTCGCCGCCATTAGCTGCGGCAAAGCGCCGAGGCGCGCCGGCTGGCCGATCAGATTTACGGCGACCCGGCTGGCCATCGCCATCAGCGAATTGCCCGCCGCCGGTCCGTTGGTCATCAGGTTGGTGGTCGCGATGCCGGGATGTGCGGCGACGCTGGTCAGCCCCCAGCCGTGCGCACGGCTACGACGGTCGAGCTCGAGCGCGAACATCAGCATCGCCAGCTTTGATTGCGAATATACCGGCCACGGCTTGTAGCCGTGTGCATAGTTGAGATCGTCGAGACGGATCGTGCCGGCGCGGTGCGCGATGCTGGAGAGTTGCACGATCCGGGCGCTGCCGGCGATCAGCAACGGCAGCAGCCGGCCGGTCAGCGCGAAATGGGAAAGGTAGTTGGTGCCGAACTGCCGCTCAAATCCGTCTGCGGTCGTCTCGCGGCTGGGTAGCGCCATCACGCCGGCATTGTTGACGAGAATGTCGATCGGCTGCCCCGCCGACAGCATCCGATCGGTGAACGCCGCCACCGACGCGAGGCTGGCGAGATCCACCGGCTCAAAACGAACGCTGGCGTCGGAATGGCGCGCGCGGATCGTCGTTTCGGCGGCATTGCCTTTCGCGGTGTTGCGGCCGGCGAGGATCACCTCCGCACCCGCGCCCGCCAACGCCATCGCCGTTTCCAGCCCAAGTCCGCCGGTCGCCCCGGTCACGATCGCACGTTTGCCCGATAGATCCGGGATGTCGTCAATGGTCCAGTTCGCCAACGTCGCTACCCCTTGCATGATCACGCGCCACGGCAGCGCGGTTGCAATATCATGCATTGAGTGCAAACATGCAAGAAGTGCAAAAAGCAGCTACTTCCGCTTCGGCCTCCTTGCGGGCGCGCAAACGTGCGGAAACGCATGTCCGTATTCAGGGAACGGCGTTGCGTCTGTTTTTGGAGCGTGGCTTCGAACCGACGACGATGGACGACATCGCGCGCGCCGCCGATGTCTCGCGTCGCAGCCTGTTTCACTATTTCGCCTCCAAAGAAGAGATCGTTTTTTCCGCAAAGGCCGACTTTCCCGATCACCTCGGGCAAGCGGTGGCGGCGAGGCCGGCGGATGAGCCGCTGCTCGACATGGTCGAGAACGCGCTGATCGACATGGCGCGGCGGCATCTGTCCGCACAGACCCGCGATCTGGCGAGACTGATCCGCGACACCCCGGCGCTGAGCGCGGGCGATCAAGCGAAATACGAGAAGGTCGAGCGCGTGCTTGCCAAGGCGCTCGCCGATCGCAAGGGGCTGCCCGATACCGATATCCGCTGCCGTGTCACCGCCGCTGCCGCGATCTCCCTTCTCAAGCTGGCCACTGCGGCGTGGCTGGAGGGGGAGGAGGCCAGCCCGGAAATCTACGGTCGTGCCGCCTTTGCCGCGCTGAAGACGGTCGTGCGGTAGTATAGGACGTCTCACCGGAACATTGCCGCGCCATGAGAGTCCTAGCGGCGAATTCGGAGATTGATGATGAACCACGCTCGACGCCCTGCGCGGTGGCCTCGCATTCTCGCCGGCGTCATCGGTGTGGCGGGCGTGGTGAACCTCGTCGGCGGTGGCTGGCTGGCGTTACTCGGCGGTAGCCTGTTCTATGTGGTGGCGGGGCTGGCGATGCTTGCCACCGCGGTGCTCTTGTGGCGACGGCGGACGGCGGCGCTGTATGTGTTCGCCGCGCTGGTGCTGGGTACGGTCATCTGGGCCTGGGCGGAGATCGGCGCGGATTGGTGGCCGCTGGTGCCACGCGGCGACATCATCTTCGTGTTCGGTGCGTTGCTGGTGCTGCCGGGAACGGTCAAGCGGCTCACGCCGGCTGCCGGCTGGGTGCACGCGGGCGGGCCGCTCGCCATCGCGTTGGTTGTAGCGGCGCTGTTCGGCGCGGTGTCGCTGACACGCGATGTGCACGATCTCGACGGAACGTTGCCGGGGCCACGGGTCGCGCTGGCTGCGAGCCTGCACGGCGTAGCTGACGATGACTGGCAGGCATATGCGCGCAGCTGGTTCGGCGATAAATTCTCACCGCTGGCGCAGATCACGCCCGCCAACGTCGGCAATCTCAAGGTCGCGTGGCAGCTGGAAACGGGTGACATCAAGCGCGAGAGCGATCCCGGCGAGACTACCTACGAAATGACACCCATAAAGATCGGTGACACGGTGTACCTCTGCACGCCGCACAATTGGGTGATTGCGGTGGATGCGGAAACCGGCAAACAACGCTGGCGCTTCGACCCGCATATCGTCGCGTCCAAGAAGAATATGCAGCACCTAACGTGTCGCGGCGTCTCCTACTGGGATAGCACCAAGGCGGGCGCGAGCACGGCGGATTGCCCGCAGCGCATCTTCCTCGCCACCAACGACAGCCGCCTGATCGCGCTCGATCCGCGCACCGGCGCGTTGTGCCGAAGCTTCGGGCAGAACGGTACGGTCAGCCTGCTGCCCGGCCAGCCGCATTACAACCAGGGCTGGTATCAGGTGACCTCCGCCCCGCTGGTGGCGCGCGGAATGGTCATCACCGGCGGCGCGGTGTTCGACAATATCTCCACCAAGGTACCCTCGGGCGTGATCCGTGGCTATGACGCCGCCACCGGTAAACTCGTGTGGAACTTCGATCCGGGCAACCCCGGCGACACTGCCCCGCTCGGTGCGGGCAAGCAGTATACGCCATCGTCGCCGAATACGTGGAGCACGCCGGCTGCCGACGAGACGCTCGGGCTGGTGTATCTGCCGATGGGGATGGGCGCGGTCGACCAGTGGGGCGGCAACCGCCCCGCAACGACCGAGCGGTTCGCCACGTCGGTGCTGGCACTCGACATCGCTACCGGCAAGCCGCGCTGGATCTACCAGACCGTGCACCATGACCTGTGGGACATGGACGTGCCCGCGCAGCCGGTATTGATCGATCTGAACCTGCCCGGTCGGGGCAGCGTGCCGGCGCTGGTGCAATCGACCAAGACGGGCAATCTATTCGTGCTAGATCGGCGCACCGGCCGGCCGATCTTTCCGGCCCCCGAACGACCGGTGCCCGCCGGCGCCGCGCCGGGCGACCACACGTCGCCGACGCAGCCGTTCTCGTCCGTGTCGCTGATGCCCGCACCGGTGCGCGAGAAGGATATGTGGGGTGCGACCATGATCGACCAGTTGTGGTGCCGCATCCGCTATCGGTCGCTCGACTATCGCGGTGCGTTCACGCCGCCGTCGCTGAAAGGCTCGTTGGTGTTTCCGGGTAATTTCGGGGTGATGGACTGGGGCGGCATTTCGATCGATCCGGTCCGGCAGATCGCCTTTGCGCACCCGAACTACGTCGCGTTCGTCGATCGGTTGGTGCCGCGCAAGGACGATGCCGGCGGGCCCAACGAACGCGGCCCAGCGGGCGGCTCGGATCGGCGTGGATCGACGGAAGAAGGCTACAACCCCAACACGGGCGCGCCGTTTGCGGTCGATATGAACCCGTTCCTGTCATTCACCGGCCTGCCGTGCCAGCAGCCGCCATGGGGCTATGTCGCAGGCATTGATCTCACCACCGGCGAAAAGGTGTGGGAGCATAAGAACGGCACGATACGCGACGAAACGCCGCTGCCGATCGCGCTGAAGCTCGGCGTGCCATCGCTTGGCGGACCGATCACGACGGCGGGCGGCGTCGCCTTCATGGCAGCGGCAATCGACAACTACGTGCGCGCATACGACACCCGCACCGGCAAAGTGCTGTGGCGGGCACGGCTGCCGGCGGGCGGTCAGGCGACGCCGATGTCGTACCGTTCGGCGGCGAGTGGTCGGCAGTTCGTGGTGGTGGTCGCAGGCGGACACGGTTCGCTCGGCACCAAGCTCGGCGACTCGGTGATCGCCTACGCATTACCGAAATAAAGCCTTAGGGTGTCGCGAACGCCCACCGCAGCGTCTTGGCGAGGCCTAGCGCGCCGGTGCTGACGATCGGGCGCACCAGCGTCGGGGAGGCGGGGAGGCCATGCATCCGGCGTGCCCAGTCGGGCAGCAGATCGACCGCCGCCTGCATCGTCACGCGTTGCAGCGGTATGGCCAGCGGATTGTCCGGCATGTGTCCGAGCACGAGCCGCGCGACCTCGCGCGTGCGATCATCCGCGACGAGCTGCGGCCGGGCAGATTCCAGCGCGCGTGCGGTGTGTGCCTTATCGACCGGGAGATCGCTCGCCCCCAGTGCCGCCCCGACCTTGGCGAAATCCGCGAAATAGCGGTCCTCCGCCGAGCGTGGAAGCCGCCGGTTGCCGTAGCGTTGCCACGCCGCAAGGAAGCACCACGCCTCGCTGATATGAACCCACGCAAGCAGATCGGGATCATCCGCGCGATAGGGCGTGCCGTCCACCAGCGTGCCGCCGATATGGCTGTGAACCGCACGCACGCGAGCAATTGCCGCGGCAGCATCGGCGCGATCGCCGTAGGTCGTGGTCGACACGAAGCGCGCCGTTCGCCGGAGCCGGCCGACCATGTCCTTGCGGAAGTTGGAATGGTCCCATACCCCTGCCAGTACCGCCGGATGCAGCATCTGAAGTAACAGCGCCGAGACGCCGCCGATCATCATCGTGGTAACGTCGCCGTGCACGCGCCAGATCACCGAATCGGGTGTGAACAGCGCGTTGGCACTGCGCACGACGGGCCGCTCGCCCCGGGATGTATCGTTGAACAGTCCAACGACCTGCCGGACGATGCCGTGCTTGGCGTGTGCGCGTAGCGAGAAACTGCGGTCGATCATCCTTGGCTGAACGCGCCCTCGGGCGTTTCGTCGCAGGCGGTTGGTTCTTACATGCAGAATATTGATATTCTTGAGGAATGGCGGTCTTTGCGGACCTGAACCACTGTTGGACCGTTGGTGCCTGCTCCGACCGAGCGAGCCTATGACAAGCAGACAGTTGAACTTCCTCATCGCCGAAAGCGAACCACCGGCCGCGCGCGACAAACGCCGCAAGAGTGTCGGCAAAAGCTCTGGCGAGACCTATGAAGCGCTGCTCAGCCATGTCGCGCCCGGCGCGCGGTGTACGCGCATTGCGCCGGCCGACGATTGCGATGCACCACTCGGCAGCGACACGCTTGCCGACTACGACGCTGTCTTCATCACCGGATCGCCGTTGCACCTTTACGAGGATGCGCCGGAATGTCGGCGGATCGTCGACTTCATGCGCGCGGTGTTCGCCTCCGGCACGCCGGCGTTCGGATCGTGCGCCGGGCTTCAGGTTGCCACGGTCGCGGCGGGCGGCAGCGTGCGGCCGATGGGCGAGCGGCGCGAGGCGGGCTTCGCGCGCCGCATCGTCGCGACGGACGTCGGGCGCGACCATCCGCTACTTGCCGGGCGGGCGGCGAGTTTCGACGCACCGGCGATCCATACGGACGAGGTCGAGCAACTGCCCGATGGTGCCACGCTGCTGGCGTCGAACGGCACCACGCACGTCCAGGCGGCCGAGATCCGCTACGGCAAGGGTGTGTTCTGGGGTGTGCAATATCACCCCGAGATCAGCCTGTTCGAAGTGGCGGCGGCTCTGCGCCGGCAGACGGATGATCTGCTTGAAAATGGACTCGCTAGCGACGCCGGCGCGATCGAGGAGCACGCCGCGTTGATCGAGGCGCTGCACGACGCGCCCGATCGCCGCGACCTCGCGTGGCGGCTCGGTCTCGATCGTGAGGTGACGGTGCCAGAGCAGCGCTCGGTTGAAATCTGCAACTTCGTCGAACAACTCGTGGTGCCGACACGTGCGGAACGGGGCCGCGATTGAGGAGCGAGCTGGTGTCAGGCGCTGCGTCGCGGCCGGCGCGCACCGGCGGGACGGCTTAGAAACCGTGATCCGTCCAGACAGAAACGCCTCGGCAGTTCGACCGCGACGCTGATGCCGATCCGTGGGCCCGCAGTGATTATGGGTTCGGCCTCTCGCAAACCGAACGTGAAAGGTGGCTGGTCAAGCGGCAGGCCGTCGAAGCGGCCGTCGATGCCGAGTGCCTGACACAGCCGACCCGGCCCGGCGCACAACAGCCGGTCATCGACGGCACCGCGCCGCGCGCGCATCGCCGCGACGCCGGCGTCCGGCGTGATCGCGCGGATCAACACGCCGGCGCCGTGCCCGCAGGTGACGTTCATGCACCAGTGCAGGCCGTGGCTGCGATAAACATACGCGTGGGCGGCAGGGCCGAACATGCTTGCGTTGCGCCGCGTCGGTCCGCGAAACGTGTGCGCGGCGGGATCATCCGAATCATACGCTTCGGTTTCGACGATCGCGCCGCCTACACCGCAGACGTAGATCGAGACGCCGATCAGATCGCGCGCGACCTGTTCCACGTCACGCTGGAAGAAGGTGTGGTCGAGCACGGCGCAGGCGCTCAGTCGCGGCTTTCGGCTCGCCCGATCTGCCGGACGCGCGCCGATGCTTCCTGTTCGATCTGGCGCAACTCCTGAATGGTTTCCTCGATCGCCGCACGCTGGTGTTCGAGATCGTCGATCCTCTCCCGCACACGGCCGGCGAGCCGCGCCATCTGTTCGATGTGATCCGGGTCGACATCGTACAGGTCGAGGAATTCCTTGATTTCCCGGATCGAGAATCCGAGCCGCTTACCGCGCAGGATAAGCTGCATTCGGCCGACGTCGCGTTTCGAGTAGACGCGTGTGCTGCCGATCCGCTGCGGTTCGACCAGTCCCTTGTCTTCGTAGAAGCGCAACGTCCGCTGCGTGACGCCGAGTTGGCGTGCGACCTCCTGAATACCCTTACCGGCATCGTCGCCCGCGTGTTTGCGCACGACGGCCCGCATCGTATCGAGCGAGCTTTCCACGCGCGTGGTCATCGCGTCATCCAAAGAATGTGCCCCGGCATGTTCCGCGTTCCTGCTATCCAACGTCTTGCCCGATCCGTGGCGGAACACCAAACAAGCGCCTGCCTGCCCGTCAAGCGAGTCGCGCCCGTTCTTCCTCGACCAATTCCTTCTTGGAAAGTTTGCCGATCAGCGTTTTGGGCAGGCTGTCGCGGATCTCGAACGCGCGGGGTACCTCGATCTTGTTGAGCCGCTCCTCCAGGAAGCGTTGCAGGTCCGGGATGGCGAGTTCCATGCCTTCATGCAGCGCGACGAACAGCTTCGGCGACTGTCCGCGATAGGCGTCGGGGATCGCGATCGCGATCGCTTCCTTGATGGCGGGGTGCTGATAGGCGGCATCCTCGATCATGCGCGGGTAGACGTTGTAGCCGCCGCACAGGATGACATCCTTGATACGATCGACCAGGAACAGATAGCCATCAGCGTCGAGATAGCCGATATCGCCGGTGCGCAGCGCGCCATCGACGAATACCGCCTCGCTCTCCTCGGGCTTGCGCCAATAACCCTTCATGATCTGCGGCCCGCGCGCGCAGACCTCGCCGCGCTCGCCCTCCGGCAGGATGGGGTGCGGAGCGGCTAATGCCCGGATTTCGAGGGTGGTGCCGGGAAAGCGTGGCCCGCAACTGTCATCCTTGACCAATCCGTCGAGCGGGTTGCACGCGATGATCGGCGCGCTTTCCGACAGGCCGTAGCCCTCGACCACCCGCGCGCCGGTGCGCCGCTCGAACGTCTCGCGGATGTCGAGCGGCAGCGGCGCGCCGCCCGAAATACAGGCGCGGACATGCGAAAGGTCCGGAATCTGGTGCTTAGGCAGTTCGTTCATCGCGCCATAGATCGTCGGTACGCCGAAGAACTGTGTCGGCGGTTTGCGCTTCATGGTGGCGAGCATCTGCGCCATGTTGAAACGCGGCAGCAGCACCATCTCCGCGCCGATTTCGACCGAGAAGTTGAGCACGGTGGTGAGCGCGAAGACGTGGAACATCGGCAACACGCCGAGCGTGCGGTCCTGGTACGGCTTGCGGCCGCCGACATGCACCAGCATCTGCGCGCTATTGGCGGCAAGATTGGCGTGGGTCAGCATCGCACCCTTGGGCGTGCCGGTGGTTCCCCCGGTATATTGCAGCACCGCGACATCGTGCGGGCTCATCTCGACGCGATCGGGCGCGGTATGGTTCGACAGCAGCGCGCGCAGCCGAATGGTATGGCTTTCGTCCGCGACGTGCGCGTGATCCTTGCGTTTGAAGAACTGGAAGCCGATCGCCTGCAAGGTCGGCAGCATATCCGTCATGCCGCACAACACGATCTGTTCGATGCCGGCGGCGGAGGCGACCGCCTGCACCTTGCCATGGATCACGTCGAGATCGGGCACCGCGATCATCCGCGTGCCGGAGTCGCGGATCTGATGATCCAGCTCCGGCTTAGTGTAGAGCGGGTTGAACGGCACGACAATCGCACCCACCCGCAGCGCCGCGAAATACAGCACCACATAATAAGGACAGTTCGGCAGGCAGAGGCCGAAGCGGTCGCCCGGCTTCAGCCCCCGGTCCTGAAGCCCACGCGCCGCATGATCGACCAGTTTGCCGATCGCCTTGTACGTCCAGGTGCGTCCAAGGAAGTCGACCGCGATCCGCTCGGGCCATGTGGCAACCGCATGGTCGAGCAGATCGGTCAGCAGGCGCGGCCGAAACTCCGGTTTCGGCGCGCCCAGGTGCGAGGATGCGAGCGTGGGCATGTCAGCGTTCCTGCATCAGAACCGCAACCGGCCGCCGAGCGACAGCACGACCGCGCTCGCCTTCTGCAACTCGCCGTTGACGAGGATGGGCGTTTGCGCGGCGGTGCCGGCGTATGCGGCGGTCAGCCGGTCAATCTTGGCATTCTTGAACATGATGTACGACACCGCAGTGTCGAGCGTGAACGCCTTGGTGACGGCGATGCTCGCGCCGGTCGCGAAGTTCCAGCGGTCGGCATCCGGTACGCGCGCATCGCGGTCGCCGTCGCTGGTTGGGCTGTCGTCGTGCTGCACGCCCGCACGCAGGGTCAATTGCGGCGCAACCGCGACGTCGACGCCGCCGGCATAGCTCCATGTGTCGTGGTAGCCTTCGGGGATCGCAACGTTGAGCGGCGCGCCGATCCGGATCGCGTCGAACTCCGACCAGCCGGACCGCACCGCCTGCGCGTTGAGCGTGACCTTCGGCGATACCGCCGCGCGCGCGCCGAACGTCACCTGCCAGGGGGTGCTGAACCGCGCGTCGGTGGCGATCCGGCTGTTCTGCGCGGCGAGCGGCCCCAGCAACCCGGTGGTCGTCACCGAACCTTTCAGGTTATGTTCAATTTTGGACTTGTAGCTCGCCGCGAGCGTGATCGGCCCGGTGCGGAACTGCGCGCCGACCGTGTAGCCGAAGTCCCAGCCGTTGCCCTTCAACTCCTGATGCCCATCGGCGAGAAGGGGCGACAGGTTCGGCAGCGCGTTCGACAATTGCGCATCGGAATATTCGGCGTTGAGCGCCGCGCCGATCGCGATCTGCGGTGTGACCATGAACGCGACCGAGGGCTGGAGATCGTAGGTGCGCAGCTTGGTGCGATCGGCGGTGTAGCGTACCCAGCTCGTCAGCGGGTAATCCGTCGTGAAGCTGAACGGCGAAGTCGCGGCCAGGCCGATGCTCAGGCGCGGCGTGATCGCGCAGGAAATTGCGCCTGAGGGTAGTACGCCGTTGCGGATCGGATTGGCGGAGCGGGCGTCGCCACCCACCGCGCGCGGCGCCTGACCCGGACGTACGATCACCGTGCCTTGGTTGACGACATTGCCCTTGGGCAGGATGCCGCTGACGCCGAGCGAGCCGGCGCAGCCCTGCTGGTCCGCGATCGACGCCGGGTTCCACCACAGCGACTCCGGCCCCTGATCGGCGACTTCGCCGGAGAAAGCGCGACCGGCGCCTTTCACCGACTGTTCCTGGAGATAGAACGCACTCGCGTGCGCCGCGCTGGAATAGGCAAAGAACGCCACCGGCATCACCGCGAGCGAGGAGATCTTCCGAAAATTGCGCATGTAATCCTCCATCCTACGTCTTTTCTTATGTCCGTGATCTTCGGATCAGCGGATCCGCGTCCAAACCTGCGTCTTGCACAGCGGCCACACGATGCAGCCTTTCAGCTTGATCTGGTTGGCGCTCGTCGGGGTGAGCGTGGCGGTATAGGTGCCGCCATCGTCGGCGTTGTAGATCGTGCCATCCGCCCACGCGTTCGACTTCCACGCGAACCCTTCAAGGATCACCAGCCCCTTCAGCGCGCGCGACCTTTTCGAGGCATCCTTGTTCTTGATGTCCTTCAGGTGCGGATCGGCGCGCAGGCCATCCGAATCCATCAGCGATCCGCAGATCGATGCGCCGCATTTCGTGATCTCCACGACGCCGTGCCGCACCGGCGTCTGCCAGCGACCGATCGCCACATCCGGGCTGGCCGTATAGGCCGCCGCTGCTGCCAAAAGCTCTAACATCCTCTCTCCTTCGACCATCGCGATACCGGTTGATCCGGCGTGCTGGCGCAGACGGTTCCGCTGTTTACGAAATCCGCGAATCGCAGTCTGCCGCAAAAATCAGTTGACGTATAGGTCAATTATCGCACCATTAGGGGATGGTGAGCGGGACGGTGATTCCCGCGTCCTTTGGAGAGGCTGTTCGATGCGCGACGTGGTTATCGCGGGCTATGCCCGCTCTCCCTTTCATCTGGCCAACAAGGGTGCGCTGGCGCGGGTTCGCCCGGACGATCTCGCCGCAACCGTGATCCGCGGGCTGATCGAACGCACCGGCGTGAAGGCGGAGGATATCGAGGATATCATCCTCGGCTGCGCCTTTCCCGAGGGCGAGCAGGGCTTCAACATCGCGCGGCTGGTCGGGCTGCTGGCCGATTTGCCGCTGTCGGTCGGCGGCATGACGGTGAACCGCTTTTGCGGATCGTCGATGAGCGCGATCCACATCGCCGCCGGGCAAATCCAGCTTGGTGCGGGCGAGGCGTTCATCTGCGCTGGTGTCGAGGCGATGAGCCGGGTGCCGATGATGGGCTTCAACCCGCTGCCCAACCCGGCGCTTGCCAAGAAGAGCGACGCCTACATGGGCATGGGCGACACCGCCGAGAACGTCGCGACCAAGTATCAGATCACGCGCGAGCAGCAGGAAGCGTTCGCGGTGACGAGCCAGGACAAGGCGGTGGCGGCGATCGCGGCGGGCAAGCTCGACGCCGAGATCGTACCGGTCACCACCAAGGCGGGTGTGGTCGACAAGGACGGCACGCCGCGCCCCGGCACGACGGCAGAGGCGCTCGCCGGGCTCAAGCCCGCGTTCAGCCAGGACGGCACGGTGACGGCGGGCACCGCTTCGCCGCTCACCGATGGCGCCAGCGCGGTGCTGGTGACAAGCGAGGAGTATGCGCGCGCCAACGGGCTGACGATCCTCGCGCGGATCAAGTCGGTGGCGGTATCGGGCTGCTCGCCGGAGATCATGGGGATCGGCCCCGTCGAAGCCTCGCGCAAGGCACTAGCGCGGGCCGGGGTCGAGGTTGGCCAGCTCGATGTGGTCGAACTGAACGAGGCGTTCGCCAGTCAGGCACTCGCCTGCATCGGCGATCTCGGGCTGGATCAGACCAAGGTCAATCTCGACGGCGGCGCGATCGCGATCGGCCATCCGCTCGGCGCGACCGGCGCCCGCATTGTCGGTAAGGCGGCGGCGTTGCTCCAGCGCGAGGGCGGCAAGTATGCGCTCGCCACGCAGTGTATCGGTGGCGGGCAGGGCATCGCCACCGTGCTGGAGTCGGTGGAATGAGCGACGGAATCGCAAAGGTCTGCGTGATCGGCGCGGGCACGATGGGCGCGGGCATCGCCGCACAGGTCGCCAATGCGGGGGTGCCGGTGCTGCTGCTCGACATCGTCCGCGATCCTGCGGATCGCAACGCGGTCGCGGCAGGCGCGGTGGCGAAGATGCTCAAGACCGAGCCCGCGCCGTTCATGTCGAAGGCGGCCGCCAGACTGGTCGAGGTCGGTAATATCGAGGATGATCTCGCCCGCGTCGCCGAGTGCGACTGGATTGTCGAGGCGATCGTCGAGCGGATCGACCTGAAACAGGCTCTTTACGAGAAGATCGAGGCGGTGCGCCGCCCCGGCACGGCGGTGTCGTCGAACACCTCGACCATCCCGCTCGCGCATCTCACCGAAGGGCGGTCGGAGGCCTTCGCGCGCGATTTCCTCATCACGCACTTCTTCAACCCGCCGCGCTACATGCGCCTGCTCGAGATCGTCTCCGCGCCGCAGACCGACGCCGCGCTGGTTGCGCGCGTCGCCGATTTCGCCGATCGCCGCATGGGCAAGACGATCGTCCACGCCAAGGATACGCCAGGCTTCATCGCCAACCGGGTCGGCACGTTCTGGATCCAGGCGGCGATCAACGCGGCGTTCGAGCTTGGCCTCACCGTCGAGGAGGCCGATGCGATCGCCGGCAAGCCGATGGGTGTGCCGAAGACCGGCGTGTTTGGGCTGGTCGATCTGGTCGGGATCGACCTGATGCCGCATCTGCAAAAGAGCCTCACCGGAACGCTCGCCAAGGACGATCCGTATCAGGCGATCTCGGCGATCCCGCCGCTGATCGAGCGGATGATCGCGGATGGCTATACCGGCCGCAAGGGCAAGGGCGGTTTCTACCGGCTCAACCGCGAGGCGGGCAAGCGCAAGGAAGCGATCGACCTCACCACCGGCGACTATCGCCCGGTCGTCACGCCCGCATCGCTGCCGGGCGCGGCGGCGAAGGGCGATCTTGGCGCATTGCTGAGCGTGACGGGCAAGGTCGGCGCCTATGCATGGGCGATCCTCGGCGCAACGCTCTCCTATGCCGCCAGCCTCGTGCCGGAAGCGGCGGACGACGTGGTGGCGGTCGATACCGCGATGAAGCTTGGCTACAATTGGACATACGGCCCGTTCGAGTTGATCGACAAGATCGGCGCGGCCAAGCTCGCAGAGCGGCTGGCGGCAGAGGGCATGCCGGTGCCGCCGATTCTCACTCTGGCGGGGGAGCGCAGCTTCTACCGGGTGGAGGACGGCAACCGCCAGTTCCTCGGCCTCGACGGCAATTATCACGATGTGGCGCGCCCCGAGGGCGTGACCCTGCTCGCTGATGTAAAGCTCACGTCGAAGCCGCTGGTCAAGACCGGCTCCGCCGCGCTGTGGGATGTCGGCGATGGTGTCGCCGCGCTTGAATTCACCGGCAAGATGAACGCGCTTGATGGCGAGGTGATGAAGGCGATCGGCCTTGCCATCCCGATCGTGGCGGAAAAGTTCAAGGCGCTGGTGATCTACAACGAGGGCAGCAACTTCTCGGCCGGCGCAAACCTAGGCCTCGCCATGTTCGCGCTCAACATCGCGGCATGGGGCGAGATCGACAAGCTCGTCGCGGGTGGTCAGGAGGCGTACAAGGCGCTCAAATACGCACCGTTCCCGGTGGTGAGCGCGCCGTTTGGCATGGCGCTGGGCGGGGGGTGCGAGATCCTGCTCAACAGCGATGCCATACAGGCGCATGCCGAGACCTATACCGGCCTGGTCGAATGCGGCGTCGGCTTAGTCCCCGGCTGGGGCGGTTGCGGCGAGATGATCGACCGGATGCGCCAAGCGCCCGGCATGCCGAAAGGCCCGATGCCCGCCGTCGCCAAGGTGTTCGAAACCGTCTCGACCGCGACCGTCTCCAAATCCGCCGCGCAGGCGAAGGAGATCGGCTTCCTGCGTACCAGCGACGGCATCACCATGAACCGCGACCGGCTGCTCGCCGACGCCAAGGCCAAGGCGCTGTCGCTGGTCGACGGCTATCAGCCACCCAAGCCGCCCGAGTTCCGCCTGCCGGGGGCGAGCGGCCGCACCGCGCTCGACATGGCGGTGAAGGGCTTTCAGTCACGCGGGCTCGCCACCGACTATGACGGCGTTGTGTCGGGCTATCTCGCCGACGTGCTGACCGGCGGCGAGGCCGATCTGGTCGATACCGTCACCGAGGCGGACCTGCTCGCGCTCGAACGCAAGGCGTTCGCCAAGCTGGTGCGCGACCCCCGCACGCAGGCGCGGATCGAGCACATTCTCGACACCGGCAAATCGCTCCGCAATTGAGAGACCGCACCAATGCAAGTCTATGACGCCCCTTTGCGCGACATGCGCTTCGTCCTCAACGAGCTGCACACCGACGACGGCTTCGGCGACATCCCCGCGCTCGCCGAGTTCACGCCCGATCTGACCGATGCCGTGCTGGAAGAGGCCGCGCGGTTCAGCCGCGAGATACTCGCACCGCTTAACCGGTCGGGAGATGAGGAGGGCTGCCACTACGAAAACGGCGTCGTGCGAACGCCCGAGGGCTTCAGGCAAGCGTACCAGCAGTTCGCCGACAGCGGCTGGACCTCGCTTGCCGCCGATCCGCAGTGGGGCGGGCAGGGCTTGCCCGAGGCGCTCAACAAGCTGGTCGAGGAGATGAGCTGTTCGGCCAACCTGTCGTTCGGCCTGTATCCCGGCCTTACCGCCGGCGCGACCACGGCGATCATGGGCTATGCCAGCGAAGACCTCAAACAGGCCTATCTGCCCAACATGGTCAGCGGCAAATGGTCGGGCACGATGTGCCTGACCGAGGCGCATTGCGGCACCGATCTCGGCCTGCTGCGCACCCGCGCGGTGCCGCAGGACGATGGCAGCTATCGTATTGCCGGGTCGAAGATCTTCATCTCGGCGGGCGAGCACGACCTGACCGAGAACATCGTCCACCTCGTGCTGGCGCGGTTGCCCGATGCGCCCAAGGGCGTGAAGGGGATCAGTCTGTTCCTGGTGCCCAAGTATCTACCCAAGGACGACGGCTCGGTCGGCCCGTCGAACGCCGTGCTGTGCGCCAATATCGAGCACAAGATGGGCCTCAAGGCGTCCGCCACCTGCCAGATGAATTTCGAGGATTCGACCGGCTGGCTGGTCGGCGAGCCGAACAAGGGCATGGCGGCGATGTTCACGATGATGAACACCGAACGCGTCTCGGTCGGCATCCAAGGCCTCGGCGTCGGCGAGGCGGCGTATCAGGCGGCGGTCTATTACGCCAAGGACCGCTTGCAGGGCCGCGCGCTGTCGGGCGTCAAGAACCCGGACGGCGCCGCCGATCCAATCATCGTTCACCCCGATGTGCGCCGCATGTTGATGACGATGCGCGCCTATAACGAAGGGTGCCGCGCGCTGTCCGCTTGGGTGTCGCGCGCACTCGATGCGGAGAAACACTCGCCCAATCCCGAGGTGCGGCAGCGCGCGGAGGATTTCGTCGCGTTGATGACGCCGGTGGTGAAGGCGCTGTTCACCGATCTCGGCCATGAAAGCGCGCACCTCGCGGTGCAATGCTATGGCGGCCACGGCTACATCCGCGAAAGCGGCGTGGAGCAATATGCTCGCGATGCGCGGATTGCGATGATCTACGAGGGCACCAACGGCATCCAGGCGCTTGATCTGGTCGGGCGCAAGCTCGGCGCGCATACCGGGCGGTACCTCCGCAGCTTCTTCCACCCCGTGTCGCAGTTCATCGAGGAAAATAGCGGCGAGGGACCGCTCAAGCCGATGGTCGACGGCCTCGCCCGCGCGTTCGGGGCGTTGCAGCTTTCCACCGCGACGATCGCACAGCGCGGGCTGGCCGACCCCGAGGAAGCGGGTGCTGCCTCGACCGATTACCTGCGGCTGCTGGGGCTGGTAGCGATCGCCTATTGCTATGCCAAGGCGACCAAGTTGTCGGCGTTGAAGCTGATGTTCGGCGCGGAGGACAAGGCGTTCTACGACGCCAAGATCAAGACCGCCACGTTCTTCTACGAACGCATCCTGCCACAGACCGCCGCCCTGTTCCTCCAGATCAAGGCGGGCAAGAAATCGATGATGGCGCTCGACGCGGAGGCGTTCTGAGCCTTCCTGCAACCCTGGTCGAGCGGCTCGCCATCCCGGCGATGGTCGCGCCGATGTTCCTCGTCTCAGGCGTGGAACTGGTGGTGGCGTGCTGCTCGGCGGGGCTGCTCGGCACGTTTCCGGCGCTCAACGCGCGGACGGGTGAAGACCTCGATCGCTGGCTGGACGAGATCGCGGCACGGCTCGACGGGGCGGCCGCGCCGTTCGGGGTCAATCTCATCGTCCACAAGAGCAACACGCGGCTTGAGGCCGATCTCGCCCGCATCGTCGCGCACAAGGTGCCGGTGGTTATCACCTCGCTCGGCGCGGTGCCCGATATCGTTGCCGCGGTGCATTCTTACGGCGGCATCGTGCTGCATGACGTCATCAACGTCCGCCATGCGGAGAAGGCGATCGCCGCCGGTGCGGACGGGCTGATCGCGGTGTGCGCGGGTGCGGGCGGTCATGCCGGCACGCTCAGCCCGTTCGCCTTGGTTGCGGAAATCCGGTCGTTCTTCGCCGGACCGCTCGCGTTGGCAGGCGCGATTACCGAGGGGCGGCACATCGCCGCCGCGCGGATGATGGGCGCCGATCTCGCCTATCTCGGCTCCCATTTCATCGTGGCAGAGGAGAGCATGGCAAGCGACGCGCAAAAGGCGATGATGCTCGGTGCGCGCGCCGCCGATATCGTCCATACCGACCGCGTAACCGGCGTTGCCGCCAATTTCCTCAAGCCCAGCCTCGACGCCGCGACCCTGCCGGGCGCGCACGGCGGCCTGTCGCTTGCCGAGGAAGCCCGCGCTTGGAAGTCGATCTGGTCGGCGGGGCACGGCGTCGGCGCGGCGCAGGCGGTACAGCCGGCGCGCGCGCTGTGCGCAACGCTGATCGCGCAGTATCAGGAGGCGTGTGCATGAGCGGGCTGGACGAGATACGCGCGATGATCGCGGCCGGCGAACGCCCGCCGATGATGGAATTGCTCGACATCGACCTTGCCGAAGTCGATCACGGCTACGTCGTCTTTACCGCTACGCCGAGCGGATTGCATTACAACCCGCTCGGCATCGTGCACGGCGGCTTTGCGGCGACGCTGCTCGATTCCGCCTGCGGTCTCGCCGCAAGCAGCGCCACCGCTGTCGCGATGAATTGCGTCACGCTGGAGATCAAGATCAGCTACCATTCCGCGTTGACCGCACGGTCCGGTGAAGTGCGCGCGGTCGGTCGGTTATTGTCGATCGGCAAGCGGGTCGCCTATACCGAGGCGAAGCTACTTGGGGCGGATGACAAGCTGTATGCCTCCGCTACGTCGACTTTGCTGCTGTCAGAGCGACGTTCGGACTTCGGCTAGATAACCGCGCCGAAATACTTGCAGCCCTGCCGATACTCAAAGCTGCCGTCCGAACAGACGTTCAGGCCGCGCGGGCAACCTGCCGCGCTTCGGCATCGTTGGCGGCGGTAGGTGCATCGACCACGTTTTTGCTCCGCATCGAGAGCAGCAGGTAGACAAGCGTGAACATCTTAGACCTCTGAGTTTGCTGCATTGCGACGTCACCGGCGATATGATCGGCCGAGGGTGCCGTGACAAATGCGAAGATCGCGTTCGCAGTTGCACAATATGAGTTCAGCGATGATTGCGAGGTGATCGTCCGCCGCGCTCGATGACGCACGTAAGCGTCACGATCTTTCGATTGGCTCTGGAAATCCGCGCCAGCTTTGCATATAGGCCGCGCTTCGCTGTCCGGCTAAGCCGGTTGCCTTGCGGGCGTGGTGAAATTGGTAGACGCGCGGGACTCAAAATCCCGTTCCGAAAGGAGTGTCGGTTCGACCCCGACCGCCCGCACCAAAGCCGAAGACTTGAAGTGGCCCAGGCCCGAGGCGCCTGCAGGGTTCGCTAAGTGTACGCAAATCGGCTGCCACGGTACTCTGCGGCGGTTATGGACAGGGTCTCATCAAGACGGTTTGGTGATGATGCTGTCGAGTGCGGCGGCAACCGTTGGGTGATAGGTTGCGCGCGCGGTCGCGAAGATGCGGCGAGCGATCGGTTGACCCCATGGGCCTTGCGCTATCAGCCCACGGTACAGTGGGAACACGAACAGCCCGCGTCCGATCGTGTGGAGATAATAATCCAAGGCCGGCACCACCGGGTCGTAGTGATTGGAGATCGCAAGGCTGAACCACGCAAAGCCGATATAGGCGCTCGGCGATCTGGACAGGCCCCACGCCGAATCCATTTCGGCGAGCCGGGCGGGCGACTGCTTGCGCGGCAGCCCGTTCAGGAAGCGCAGCCACTCCTGCGTGCTCCATTTCGACGTATCGATCGACGTCGCCGGCGCACCGGCGTCGAACGCGGCGAGCTTCGTGTCGATCGCCGCAAGAGTCGCTGAACGGACATGGACGGCATTGTCGGGCAGGCCCGGTTGATAGGCCCAGCGGTCGAGTTGCAGGTCTTTCTCCAGCGCGGCATCGCCGTGGATCAGATTGGCGCGCAGATCGGCAAGGAAGCCGGCGGTCGTCTGCGGCTGGAAAGCGTGACGATCGAAATAGCTGCGCAGATACGCGTCCCATTTCGCCCGTCCAACGCGGTACTCGATGGTGCGCAGGAAGGTCGCGCCCTTGTTGTAATCGAGCTCGCCGTAGGTGCCGTTCGGGTCGCCATGCAGGCGTGTCGAAGCGGCATCCGGTCCACCGGCACCCTTCAGATCCCGCTGCAGGTTATCCCAACTCAGATCCGCCAGCGTTGCCGCGCGCTCCTTTCCGTACACCGCTTCGTCGATGCGGTTTTCGAAGTAGGTGGTGAAACCCTCGTTCAGCCAAACGTCCGACCAGGTCGCGTTGGTGACCAGATTGCCCGACCAGCTATGCGCGAGTTCGTGCGCGATCACGTCGACGTTTGACTTGTCGCCGGTCAGGATCGTCGGCGTGGCGAAGGTGAGGGTGGGATTCTCCATACCGCCGTAGGGAAACGACGGCGGCAGCATCAGGATGTCGTAGCGACCCCAGCGATACGGCCCGTACAGCGCACTCGCCGCCGTCACCATCTTCTGCGTATCGTCGAGTTCGGCGGCGGCGCGTGCCAGCGTGGCGGGTTCGGCATAGATTCCGGTGGTGGGACCTAGCGGCTTGAACGCGAGATCCCCGACCGCGAGCGCGATCAGATACGGCGGCACCGCGTGCGGCATGTCGAACGCGAAGCGCTTCTCGCCCTTGTCCGCCGGCTCGCCCTCGGGCGTGAGGCGGTTTGCGCTCATCACTGCCATCATGCTGGCGGGGACGGTGATGTGCGCGGACCAGGTCTGCCGGATACCGGGACTGTCCTGCGTGGGGATCCAGCTCCGGTTGTTGGTCGGCTCGCCCTGGCTGAACAGGAACGGCTTTGACTTGCCGGCGGTGAGCGCAGGCGGCAGCCATTGCAGCGCGCTCGCTTTCGGCGCGGACGTGTAGGTGACGATGATCCGCCGCGCCGCGCCGATGCGAACGGTGAGCGGCGCGCCTTTTTCCGGTACGCTCGCGCCGACGGTATACGGCAGCGCATGGCCGTTGGTGTCTGTGATGCGGGCGATGACGAGCCCGTCGTCGTCCAACACGATCCGGTCGGCGCCCGGTTTGGCGAGGATGTCGAGCGTGGCGGTTCCGCTCAGGCGCTGCGTGGCGAAGTCGGCGGTGAGATCGAGATCGACATGCGTGACGCGCGCCGTTTCAGGTTGCGCAAAGGACAGCGTGTCCCGCGCTTGCGGCGTGGTGAGGATCGGAGCGGGGATGGGGAGCGATGCTGGCGCGGCGGCTGCGAGTACGAAAAGAGCTGGAACCATGGCGCCAATGCTATCCGGTTTTGCGCCGTGCGCAAAGTGGGCTGCAGAAGGTGCGCACGTACCAGGATGATCGTTCGTTGATGATCCGTTTAGAGACTGATGCCGTTCAAAAGCGGACATCGACTTCATCAAAACGTTAACCTGATTGCAGACGTTTGTTCACGGCGTCATGCTGTTCGGATGAGCAAGGCCGATCGATTATGGGCACGTTACTGGGGCATTCGAGACAGCAACCGGATCGGCCACCGGATGCCTATTTTGTGGCATCTGGCACTAAGCGGCGACACGGATGCCATGGTGGAGTTGGGAAACGAACTGGGGGAGGGTGGTCGCATTGCAAATCGGTTCAGCCAAAGCGGCCTAGCTTACGCGGCATATCGCCGTGGCAATCCTGTTGGTGCACAGCATTTGGCTATGGACGCGTTCAACCAGAATGACCTACGAGGTTATCGACACTGGCTCAACAAGGCTGCGAGGTTAGGAGATCATGATGCCGGGCGGGAGCTACGGCGCTTCGAGGTTCGACTGGCCCATGGGAATGCCGCTTTGATCCACAGGAAACGTCCGCTTAGGAAGTCGGAAATCCTGTAAGCCGTCCGTCCGCTCCCACCATCTCAAGCCATTCACGAGCGGCGATGCGCGCGCTAAACTTCGAACTGTAGCGGGACGACTCGAGCTACGTTGATCGGAGATCAAGGCATGCTTGTCGCGTTGCTCGCCTCACTCAGCGTTCCTGCCCCGCCGGCCCCGCCGGGCTATTCTCGCGCGGAGATCGTTTCTTTCAAGGCCGAGCAAATCTCTTGCGCTGACGGTCCCGTCGCGACTGGTGGTCTTGTCCGGCCGCGGACGACTGTCTGGACGCGGTACGGTTCCGTTTCCGATGCGGCACCGCCGCCGACCTACCAGTTCGATTTCGCGATCGACGGGCAAGGGCGCGCGCGCACGATCCGGCGCGATGCTACTCCGCCACCAGCCTATTATTTCGACGCGAGCGATCTCGCGCCCTCTCTTGCCGCATCGCATTTTCCTGCCGGCGCCCCACACGACAGATGCTCCATTCGCTATAAAGCGTCATTTGATCCAATCGAAACGGCGGCCATTTCGGACCTGTACGAACTGGCAAGCCGGCCCGAGCCAGCGGGGAACGCGCCAAGCCTGTACGAGCGGGTGCGACCTGCGGGATCAACCTGCCCCCGGGAACCGGGCCAATACCGCCGGCTGAACCTGCCGGCGTTCGAAAGAATGCGGCCAATTTCCGGCGATCCGGCTTGGGTGTTCTTTGCCTTTGACGTCGATGCCCGCGGCAAGCCGGCCGATGTGCGTGTTCTTGGAACATCCGGCGATGCAGAACTGGACGCAGCGGGGCGCCATGCCTTGCTTGCGAACCGCTATGTGCCCGGGCCTGGCTACCGCGGCTGCACGTACCACTTCCACCTGTCGGACGTGACCGAACATCCTGCGCCCGACTTACCTGCCGACGCACCTGGCGGTCTAGCAGATCAACCCGGATGCATGATCGACCCGAAGTCGATTTCCGGCCTGCTAAACGGAAGCGCTTATCCAACGCCGTTCGCGCGGCGTCGGATCGAAGGGGTGGCGATCGTCGGTTACGACACGGCACCGTGGGGTGCGGTCGGGAACGTAAAGGTGCTTCTGTCGGAACCGGATGAAATGTTCGGTGCCGTAGCGCGCGATGCCTTCATGAACGCCCACGTGGCAGAGGGCGCCACCGGGCAGCGGGGATGCGTTCAGCGCGTGAAGTTCAAGTTGCCGCCCGCGTACTCCGCAAGGCGCAGTCTTCCTGTCATCGCCAGACACCCTGATTAAAACGGTTGCCGATGTTTTCCGGCAAGCTCGCGGGATCACCGTAGCCGCCTGTTCTTGCACCTATGTCAGACCGCAGGCTTTTCGCGCTCGTTGCAACGGGATCGGACTAGCTCTTCGGCTATGTCGGCCTCAGGCAAGCGTGAGGTAGATCTCCGCCTCCAAGACCCACGCACCGGCTGTCGCACGCCACTTGGCGGAGTAGGCACCGGACGCCACCACGGTGCCCGCAACGGCGCCTTGCCAATGGCCATGTTCGAGCGCGATCGGTTCGACGGACGAGGCGACGACCGTGTCGGGCGTGCGAATATAGATCGTCCGCGAGGGCGCCGCGAACTCGCGTTTCCATGCCGCGAGCTGCGCCTTGCGACCAGAGATGACGGCGCTGTCGGTGCCGGTAATGAGGATCACGTCCGCTGCCAGCAAAGGTCCGATCGCGGCAAGGTTCGCTTCCGCCAGCGCGCGGTTGAAGGCGGCGCGGCGCGTCCGGATGGCAAGATCGGCACTCACCGGGCGAGCTTCACCAGCGCGGTGTCGAGCGCTTGCAGGAAGCGCGAACGGTCGGTCTTGGCGAAGGGTGCTGGGCCGCCGATCACGTCGCCGCCGGCGCGCAGATCCGCCATGATCGCACGGGTGGCAATCGCCCCGCCGATCGAGCTGGCGGTGAACGGCTTGCCGGTGGGGGCGAGCACCGTCGCGCCCGCCTTCAGCGCGCGATCGGCGAGCAGGATGTCGGCGGTGACGACGATCGCGGAGGCATCGGCCTGTTCGGCGATCCAGTCATCGGCGGCGTCGAACCCGTCCGACACCACCACGCGGCTGACCAGCGGGTGCTGCGGAATACGGAAGTGGCTGTTGCTGACGATCACCACCGGGACTTCGCGGCGGTAGGCGACCTTGTAGATCTCGTCCTTGACCGGGCAGGCATCGCCATCGACGAGGATGCGGGGGGTGGCGGCCGTCATGCGTGTCTCCCGGAGGTTCATCCAAAAGGAGGCGGGTGTTACGCCGCGATCCCCTCCAGCGATTCGCTGATCTCGAACCACACCGCCTCGGCGGCTTCCAGCTTCTTCGAAACCGTCGCGTGCTCCTTCTTGCGCGCATGTTCGTTCATCCGCGCCAGCCAGGGCTCCGCCGCCGACGGATCGGCGATCGCGCGGTCGATTGCATCGCGCTGGCGGGTCAGCTTGGCGACGAGCGCCTCCGCCTCGTGTGCGCGCTTCTTGAGCGCGTCGGCCTGACGGCGCGCCTCGTCGGCGGCCTTGTCGACCGGCTTGGCCTTCTTGGCACCTTCGCCGCTCGTCGGATCGCCGGCCAGCACGAAGGCGATATAATCCTCCATGCTGCCGTTATATTCGCGTGCCGTGCCGCCATCGACCAGCACCAGCCGGTCGGCGGTCAACTCGACCATGTGGCGATCGTGGCTGACGAGGATGACCGCGCCGTCATAGGCGTTGAGCGCCTGCACCAGCGCCTCGCGCGCATCGACGTCCAAGTGGTTGGTCGGCTCGTCGAGGATCAGCATGTGCGGGGCGTCGCGGGTGATGAGCGCGAGTGCGAGGCGGGCGCGTTCGCCGCCCGACAATTTGCCGACCTTGGTAACGGCCTTGTCGCCCTGAAAGCCGAACCGGCCGAGCTGCGCGCGCACTGCCGCCGGGGTCTTGCCCGGCATCACGCGCACCATGGTTTCCAGCGGCGTGTCGTTGCCGTCGAGTTCCTCGACCTGATACTGGGTGAAGTAGCCGACGCGCATTTTGCCGCTGGAGGTCATGCCACCGTCGAGCGGGGCAAGCTGGGCGGCGAGCAGGCGGGCGAGCGTGGTCTTGCCGTTGCCATTGCGCCCGAGCAGCGCGACGCGATCATCGGGATCGAGCCGCAGGTTGAGGCGCTGGAGGATCGGCTTTTCGTTATAGCCAACCGCCGCCATGTCGAGCGTGATGAGCGGCGGCTTCAGCTCGTCGGGGCTGGGGAACTCGAAAGACAGCGTGGGATCTTCCGCCATCGACGCGATCGGCTGCATCTTGGCGAGCATCTTCTGGCGCGACTGGGCCTGTTTCGCGGTGGAGGCGCGCGCGGAATTCTTGGCGATATATTCCTGCAGCTTCGCACGCTGCGCGTCTTGCGACGCCTTCGCGGCCGCCAATTGCGCGGCGCGTTCGGCGCGTTGCCGTTCGAAGCTGTCGTAATTGCCCGAATACATCGCGACGCGCCCGCCCTCGACGTGAAGGATCGTGTCGACCACGTTGTTGAGCAGATCGCGCTCGTGGCTGATGACGACCATCATGTTGGGGTAGGACTTGAGGAAGTTCTCCAGCCACAAGGTCGCTTCGAGATCGAGATGGTTCGACGGCTCGTCGAGCAGCAGCAGATCGGGCTCGGAGAACAGCAGCGCGGCGAGCGCGACGCGCATCTTCCAGCCGCCCGAATAGCTGTCGAGCGGGCGGTTCTGCATCTCCTCGTCGAAGCCGAGCCCGACCAGGATCGAGGAGGCGCGCGACGGCGCGGTATAGGCATCGATCGCGCCCAGCCGCTCGTAGATTTCGCCGAGGCGGTCGGCATCCTCGCACGTTTCGGATTCAGTCAGCAGCGACGCGCGTTCGACATCGGCGGCGAGCACGGTTTCTACCGGCGTGGCGGTGCCCTGCGGCGCGTCCTGCTTCAGATAGCCGATGCGCGTCTTGCGCGGCATCTCGATCTCGCCGTTGTCGGGGTCGATCGAGCCGATCATCACCTTCATCAGTGTCGACTTGCCGGCGCCGTTGCGGCCGATCAGCCCGACGCGGCTCTTGCCGGGAAGCGCCGCGGACGCATTGTCGAGGATCGTCCGCCCACCGAGGCGCACCGTGATACCGTTGATATTCAGCATGGCGCAGCGCTTATCATGCAGCGCAGCATTCGTCACCCCGCCCTCGACTCACCGCGATTGAGGACCGGAGGTGGAACAATACTTCAGTCTTAGCGTTAAAACGTGCAGTATCGTCGATGAGGTGAGTAGGAGGTTCGCCCATCGCCATGAGGGAGTACCGCTATGAACGGTGTCATCTATTTCCGGGCCGACCATGAACTGATCGGCCGCGTCATCGCCGAGAAGCTGCGCCGCCGCACCGATCGGAACCGGCTCGACGACAGTTTCAGTGTGGCCGGCCCGCGCCAGAAGAGTGCGCTCGCCGCCTGATCGTGGGTGTCGACGTCCATCCCGCCAGCTTCACGCCCAGGCCTTCCTAACCGCCAGCATGGCGACTCGTGGGGTGTTTAGCGCCGCAACGTGATGGTCGCCGCTAATCCGCCGCCGACCCGGTTGGCGAGTAGAATGTCGCCGCCCGCCTCGCGCACGATCGCACGCGCGAGCGCAAGGCCGAGCCCAATCCCTCCGGTATCCTTGTTGCGCGAGTTTTCGAGCCGGGTGAACGCCTCGAAAACGTCGTTCAGGCGATCCTCGGGGATGCCGGGACCGCGATCGCACACGATGATGCGAACCTGATCGGGTTGTTCGGCAAGCTGCACCTCCACCTCGCTGCCGTACTTCAGCGCATTCTCGATGAGGTTGCGCAAAGCCCGCCGCATCAGCGACGGGCGCAGCCGCATCCGCAGCCGCGCGCGCTCCTCGAACGCGACATCCTCGCCGAGATCGAGGAAATCGTCGACCACCGCCTCGACCAGCGCAGCCAGATCGACTTCGGTAAGGGGTTCGCTCGGCCGCCCAAGCCGCGCGAGCGAGAGGATATCGTCGAGCATGCGATTCATCTCGGCGATGGTCTCGGCCATGCGCAGCCGGTCGGTATCGTCATCGACGGACTCAATGCGAACCCTCAAGGCCGCAAGCGGTGTGCGCAGATCGTGCCCGATCGCCCCGAGCATCCGGTCCTTCTCGTCCAGCATGGCGGTAACCCGCAGCCGCAGCGCGTTGAATGCGGCGATGACGTCGCGCACGTCCTGCGGCCCGGCTTCAGCGAGCGCGTCGACCGATCCGCCGGGGCGAAACCCGCGCGCCGCGACGGCGAGTGTGCGCAGCGGCTTGGAAATCTGCCGCGCGGCAACCAGCACTGGCACCAGCACGACGATGTAGAGAATCACCGTTTGCCAGATCAGCCGCCAGAAGATCCAGTCGTTGCCGCCGAACCACGGCACCGACAGCACCAGCCAGTCCTTACCCGGCCGTTCGACGGCGATCATCAACTCGCCACCCGCGCGGCGGAAACGTTCGCGGCGCTCCTTACCTGTGTAGCGCAGGCGGAAGTCGTCCGGCACGAACCGATGTACTTCCGTTTCAACGCGTCCGGTGTTTAAACCGGCTTCGCCAAGCGCGGTCCGCAGACTTTGTTCGATGTCGCGGCGATGCTCGCCCGTCGGCGACACGGGCGAGCTGGCGGCATTCCGCACGCGTCCACGATCGAAGCGGGTAGGCTTGGCAAACGTATTGCGCTCGATCGCGTCGGCAATGCGCGCGACCACCGGCCCGGTAGTGCCCTCGATCCGCGCGCGTTGACGTTCCTGAAGAATGAGCGCGAAGTTGATCGCCTGCGCCACGAACAGCGCAACCGCGATGACAAGCGCCATCTGACCCGACAGGCTGCGCGGCCACAGGCGCGGGCGGAACCTCAAAGGCGGGTAACCTCCGCAGCCAGCGTGTAGCCACCGCCCCAAACGGTCTTGATGAGTTCGGGATTTTTTGGATCTTCTTCGATCTTGCGGCGCAGGCGGCTGACCTGATTGTCGATCGCGCGGTCGAACGCCGCCGCCTCGCGCCCCTGCGTCAGATCGAGCAACTGGTCGCGCGTCAGAACCTGGCGCGGGCGCGTCACCAGTGCGTGGAGCAGGTTATACTCGCCGGTCGACAGCGGCACCGACACGCCGTCGTGATCGACCAGCGCGCGTTCGCCCGATTTCAGCACCCATCCGGCAAAGGCGAACGAGCCAGCAGCGGGCGCGTGTTGCCGCACGCCGCCGGCAGCGGCGCGGCGCAGGATCACCTTGATACGCGCGGTGAGTTCGCGCGGGGAAAACGGTTTCACCACGTAGTCGTCGGCGCCGATCTCCAACCCGACGATGCGGTCGGTCTCCTCCGTCTTGGCGGTGAGCAGGATCACGGGCGTGTCGCCGGTCGCGCGGATGTGACGGCACAGGCTGAGCCCGTCCTCGCCCGGCATCATGATGTCGAGGATGACGAGATCGATCGCATACGCCGCCATCCGCATCCGCGCGCCTTCGGCGTCACCGGCCTGCGTGACGCGAAAGCCCTGCTTGGTGAGAAACTGCGCGAGCGGTTCGCGGATCGAACGCTCATCGTCGACGAGCAGGAGATGCGGCGTGTCACCCATGGGATCGGGGCTTAGCATAATGCTCCAGTCTGCCAAGTTCGCCGGGCGGGCAGGGGGAGTACCCGCCCGGCAGGCCTGACCAGTCGGGGGTTACTGGCCGGCATCTCGATCCGGTGCGCTTGCATCCGGCGGTGGCATGTCGCCACCCCGCATCGGCGGCCGACCGGCGCTCATCTCCGCCTGATCGATAAAACCGTCGTGGTTGGTGTCCATCTTGTCGAAGCGGCGGTCGGAGGCTGCGCGCATCTCCTCGCGACTGATCCGGCCGTCGTGATTGGTGTCGAGCCGTTCGAGCCGATCTTCGCCGCGTGGGCCGCCAGGGGGCGGGGCCATGGCACGATCACCGGCCGGCTGACCGCCATTCTGCTCGCGGCGATCCCGGAACGCTTGCATCATCGCCTGCATTTCGTCCTGCGTGATGCGGCCGTCGTGATTGGCATCCATCTTCTGAAAGCGCGCGTCGGCGTCGGCCATGAACTGCGCCTTGGTTATGACGCCGCCCTGCGCGCGCTCCGCCATGCGGCCACGCAGTTCGTCGCCGGAGAGCTTGCCGTCGTTGTTGGCGTCCATCCGCTGGAACCGCTGTTCCGCCTGAGCGGCGAATTCCTCGTGTGTGATGATGCCGTCGCCGTTGGCATCCGCGTTCGTCATCATGCCACCGCCGCGCTGCGCCACCGCCGCCGTGCCAGCCACCCCGGCGAACACCGATCCGGAAAGCGCTGCGGCCAGGAAAAGCCTTTTCATGGTATGTCGTCCCTTATCGCTGAACCCGGGCTGATCCGGATCGTCGAGCATGGTCTAGACAAAGCCTGTGCCGTCGGTGTGTCAGCGGGCGGGGATAAGTGTCGCAATTTGTCGTCGGCGCCCAATTGGGCGATCGCGCGTTGGAGCGGCATGGCGCACAAGAAAGCTCATCTTCCAACCAAACTTTGTGTGGCCTGCGAGCGCCCCTTCGCGTGGCGCAAGAAGTGGGAGCGGGATTGGGAGAACGTGAAGTTCTGCTCGGATCGCTGCCGGGCAAGCGGTGCGAAGGCCAGCCCGCAGTGAGCGGATCAAGGCCGTAGCATCCGCGGCTCGATCACCAGCGCACGCCGTCACGCCTAACGAAATTGCGCCACCGTCGGTCGCTTCAGCCGAACAATACCCCACCACAGCACCGCGAGCGCTACTGCCGCCAGCGCCGCCGCCAGCAGAAACGCCGCGCCCGGTGCGCCATGCTCCGCTCCGAATGCGAGCGTTTGGGTCATCGCCAGCGGCCCGATCACCTCCGCCACGCTGCCGAGGCTCGCCATGCCGCCTTGCAACGCGCCCTGATTGGCGGAATCCACACCGTTCGACAGCAAGGCGTTGATGCCCGGAAATACCAGTCCCGTCAGCGAACCAAGCGCGATCAGTGCAAAGACCATCCACCCCGTCGTCGCGAAGGTGATCGCAGTGAACGTCGCGACCGCCACCGAAATGCCGATCATGACCGTGCCCAACTCGCCAAAGCGGCGGATCGCGCGTCCGGTGACGAACACCTGCGTCAGCGCCATCGTCACGCCCGAAGCCGCGAGCGACAGGCCGATCAGGTGCGGGCTCCAGCCGAAGCGGATCTCGCACCAGAATGCCCAGGTTGCGGGATAGACCATCTGGCCAAGCTGCCAGCAGAACGCGACGATCAGCAAGGGCGCGGCGCCGCCGGCGTGGAAGAGCGGTTTGAACGCCCCGAACGCATTCGCGCGCCGCCACGCGAACGGGCGACGATCGGCGGCCTCGAGCGTTTCCGGCATCGCGGCCGCCATCCAGCACGCGTTCAACACGGCGAGCGCTCCTGCGACGAGAAACGGCGCGCGTGGCCCGAAGCCGGCGAGCAACCCGCCGATCGCGGGGCCGATGATGAAGCCCGTACCGAACGCCGCGCCCATCAGCCCGAACGTTTCGCCACGTTTCTCCGGCGGCGTCACGTCCGCCAGAACCGCGTTCGCGGGGCCGTAGATCGCGCCCGCTACGCCGGCGATAATGCGGCCAAGGAACAGCCAGCCGATCGTCGGCGCGAACGCCATCAGCGCATAATCGATCGCGAAAGCCACCATCGCCGTCAGCAGCACCGGCCGTCGCCCGAACCGGTCGCCAAGATTGCCGAAGATGGGGCCGGCGAAGAATTGCGCGGCGGCGAACGCGATCAGCAACGCTCCACCGGTCCGCGCCGCATCGGCGAGGCTGCCGCCCTTCAACTGCACGATCAACGTCGGCAGCACCGGCATGACGATGCCGAAGCCGATCGTGTCGATCAGCACGGCCGCCAGCACGATCGGCACCGCACGATGTTGGAAGCGCATGATCGTTACGAACCTCTCCGCCCCCGCGCCAAGTCTGGGCGCTACCATGGCGCGCCGTCTATTAGAACAGCAGCTTGGCGCCAACGATGATGAGCGTCACCGCCAGGATCGCGCGCAGCACACCGTCCGGTACGCGTGTTGACAGCAGGCTGCCGATGATGATGCCGGGCACCGATCCGACCAACAGCGCGCCAAGCAGGCTGAAATCGACCGCGCCCATCAGCCAGTGACCGATTCCGGCGATGAGCGTCAGCGGCACCGCGTGCGCGATGTCTGATCCGACGAGCCGGTTGGTCGGCAGCTTCGGGTACAAGGCCAGCAGTGCCGTCATGCCGATGGCGCCCGCACCCACCGAGGTCAACGCCACCAGCACGCCAAGCAACACGCCAAGGCTGATCGTCAGCGCAGCGATGCGCCCGGGCTGGATCTGGTCCATGACCGGCGCGAACCGCGCGACGATCACACGGCGGAACACCATGGCGATTGCAGTGAGGATCAGCGTTACGCCGAGGATCACGGTCACTGCTTTTCCGGTTTGCTGATAATGCGATCCGGCGAAACCGAGCACGAGCAACGTCATGATGGTGGCGGGCATGCTCCCGATCGAAAGCAGGCGTACCACGCGCCAATCGACCGTGCGGTTGAGACCATGAACCCCCGTACCCACGGTTTTGGTGGCGGAGGCGTAAAGCAGGTCGGTGCCAACCGCGGTCACCGGGTGGAAGTTGAACAAGATCACCAGCAGCGGTGTCATCAGCGATCCGCCGCCAACCCCGGTCAGGCCGACCAGCATGCCGATCATGAGGCCCGCCACCGAATAAAGCGGATTATAACCGGCGAGAATCATTCAAAAGCCTCTGTTGCGATCGCGCTTGCCATCCTTACCGGCATGCACTGCCGATCGCGACCCCGCAACAAACAGAAGCTTTTGAAGCGCCGCGCCTGGGTTTGGGAGGCGACGCGCAGAGGGTTGCGCCGTCACCGTCAAGATCGCCGTAACGCCCGCTGGTCTTGGTGCGGCCGAGCGCGACATGTGTCTACTCCGCACCTTAATAACGGTCGTGAATTGGCGGCGCCGCTGGTTGCGGTGCGGTATGATCAAAGCCGAGAATGAGCCGACTAAAGCCGCTCCGCTTGACGAACCCTGCGCCGCACTCAATGCTGCACCTGCAAACAAAAGGGGTGGTGCTGTGCTCAATCGACGGACTCGACACGTGATCGCGCTTTGCGGAGGCGCGGCGCTCACTCTTGCGACAACCAACTCCGTCACCGCCCGAAAGGCCGCTGTTGATTCGGCGCGCGCGATCCACGAACAACTCGTCGTGCTCGACACCCATTTCGATACGCCCGCCAACCTGGGACGGCCGGGCTGGAGTATCATGGACCGGCACGCCACCGATAGCGACGGCGATCAGGTCGATTACCCGCGCATGGTGCAGGGCGGCGTGGATGGCGGGTTCTTCGCGATCTACACGCCGTCCGGTCCACGTACGCCGGCGGGAGATATCGCCGCGCGCGATTTCGGCATACAGCGCGCGGTGCAGATCCGCGAAATGGTTGCCAAGCACAGCGACGTCTTCTCGCTCGCGCTGAATGCCGACGATGCGGCGCGTGCGGTTGCCGCGCACAAGCGTTTCGTTTTCATGAGCATGGAAAACGGTTATCCGTTCGAGGGCGATCTCACGCTGATGCGCACGTTTCGCGGCCTCGGCGTGACGATGATGGGGCTCGTCCACTTCAAAAACAACGATCTCGCCGACAGCGCAACCGATGCTCCCGAGTGGCACGGCCTTTCACCCAAAGGCAAGGATGCTGTCGCGATGGCGAACCGGCTCGGTGTGGTGCTCGACGTCAGCCATGCGTCGGACGACGTGCTGCGCCAGATCGCGCAATTGTCGAGCGCACCGATCATCCTGTCGCATTCCGGCATGCGCGCGGTCCACAACAACCCGCGCAATGTGTCGGATGACGATGCCAAGCTGGTCGCGGCGAAGGGCGGCGTCATCCAGATCAACGCGTACAGCGGCTACATGGTCGATGCACCGGCCGCGAGTGCCGCGCGGGACGCGGCGATGAAGGAATTGATGACCGGCTATGAAAAGGCCGACACGATGACGGTCACGGAACGCCGGGCACTCATCGCGCGACGCAAGGCGATCCAGACGCAGTTCCCGGCACCGCGCGCGACGTTTGACATGTTCATGGCGCATCTGCTGCACGCGATCAAACTGGTCGGCATCGACCATGTCGGGATCAGCGGCGACTTTGATGGCGGCGGCGGCGTGGATGGCCTGAACGACATCACCGCTTATCCTAAGGTGACTGCGGCTCTGTTGAAGGCAGGCTACAGCCCGGCGGACATCGGCAAAGTTTGGGGTGGGAATGCGCTGCGCGTGTTGAAGCAGGCGCAATCGCTGGCAGACCCCGTGCTCGTGCCGAAGGTGCCGATCACCAACTGACGGTGTGTGCGCGGCCGAGGCTGATCGAAGCGAGGTTTGCCGTGCCAGCCGCTCGCCCATTGGTGTGCACGAGGCGAAGGTCGGGTGCACACCGGCTTCAGCCGCACGCCAAGCTGCGTCATGGCGGCAGGCACCGCACGCTGTCTTTTGCAGCGGTGCAGCGGAACCCTTTGCGCCGCCACTCGTCCAATGAATGCTAGATCATACCTGATCCGTAACGACGCGTCTCAGACCGCACGGATCATCACCGAAGGAGAAACGGATGTCCGCCGCCACGGACGCAACGCTTTTGCCCGCCCCGCCGCGCGATCTGCTGGATTCCGCAAGTCTCCTCCTCGATTTCGATGGCACGCTCGTCGATCTTGCCGATCGCCCGGACGACGTCACGGTCGATGCCGCGCTTGCCGAGCTGCTGACCAAGCTGGCCAGGCAGATGGGTGGACGCATCGCCATCATCAGCGGGCGCTCGATCGCTCAGCTCGATACGCTCCTCGGGCCTGTCGCGCAGATGATCGCGCTGTCGGGAAGCCATGGTTGCGAACATCGCTGGCACGGCATTTCCGCACATCCGGTTCGACCGGATAGCCTGCTCGACGTTGCTGCCGAAATGCGAGCGGCAAGTGCAGGCCAGGCGGGTGTCATCATCGAGGAGAAGAGCTTCGGTGTCGCGTTGCACTTTCGCCTTGCGCCCGAGTTCGAGACACGTGCGCTGCTGCTCGCCGAAAGGCTCGGCGCGGAGCATGAACTCGCCGTCCAGCATGGCAAGATGATGGTCGAGTTGCGGGTGGCCGGTAGTGACAAGGGCATTGCGGTCGCGCGGCTGATGAAGCGGCCGGAGATGCAGGGCACGACGCCGTTGTTCATCGGCGACGATGTGACCGACGAAAGTGCCTTCGTGGCAGCGCGTGCGGCTGGCGGGCACGGCATTCTCGTCGGACCTCCGCGCGCCACGGCGGCGGACTATGGCCTTCCCGATCCGGCGGCGGTGCGGGCATGGCTTAACGGTGGAGGGGCATGACCGCGTCGCTCGACCTGTGGCCGATCGGAAATTGTCAGGTATCCGCACTGGTCGACCGGATGGGTCGCTTTTCCTGGGGATGCGTGCCGCGCGTCGATGGCGATCCGGTGTTCTGTTCGCTGCTCGATGATGCCCCACGCAGCGGCGAGGGCGCGCGTGGCTTCTGGGAGATCGACCTCGACGGTGCGACCACCACCACGCAACGCTACGTCCACAACACGCCGATCCTGATAACGCGGCACGAGGACGACGCGGGCAACGCGATCGAAGTCACCGACTTCTGTCCGCGCTACGTGCGTCACGGTCGCACCTATCGCCCGGTTGCGTTCGCACGGATCGTGCGGCCGGTAGCGGGTAGCCCGCGTATGCGCACCCGATTGCGCCCGGCGCGGGACTGGGGCGGCGCCGATGTCGAGCAGACGCAAGGTTCCAACCACGTCCGCTATCTCAACGACAAGATGACGCTGCGGCTCTCCACCAACGCCCCGGTGGACTGGGTCCGCGAGGAGCGGCTGTTCCGGGTGGAGCGCCCGATCTACTTCTTTCTTGGCCCAGACGAGAGTTTTGCAGGCGAGCTGCCCGCTACGATCGAGGTGATGCTCGAGCGTACCGCCGATGAATGGCGACACTGGGTGCGTGGCCTTGCGACACCGCTCGAATGGCAGGAGGCTGTCATCCGCGCCGCGATCACGCTGAAGCTGTGCCAGCACGAGGAAACCGGCGCGATCGTGGCGGCGCTCACCACCTCGATCCCCGAGCACGCCAATAGCGAGCGCAACTGGGACTATCGTTACTGCTGGATCCGCGACGCCTATTACACGGTGCAGGCGCTGAACCGGCTCGGCGCGCTCGATGTGCTGGAGGGATATCTCGAGTATCTCCGCAACATCGTCGACAGTGCGAAGGGTGGGCATATCCAGCCGCTATACGGCGTGGGGGGTGAGGCGACGCTGGAGGAGCGGTTCGCCCCCGCGCTCAACGGCTACCGTGGTATGGGGCCGGTCCGCGTCGGTAATCAGGCGTACGAACAGATCCAGCATGACGCGTATGGTCAGATCATCCTGTGCAATGCGCAGGCGTTCTTCGACAAGCGACTGTTTCGCAGCGCCACTGTCGAGGATTTCCGCGCATTGGAGGCGATCGGCGAACGGGCCTGGGCGGTCTACGACAAGCCGGACGCTGGCCTGTGGGAGTTGCGCACGCGCAGCCACGTCCACACCTATTCCGCCGCGATGTGCTGGGCGGCGTGCGACCGGCTCGGCAACGCCGCTTTCGCACTCGGGCTGGAGGAGCGGCGACGCTTCTGGTGCGCGCGCGCCGCGACGATGCGAGAGCGGATCGAGAGCGCGGCTTGGCGTGAGGACAGACGGCATCTCTCCGCCACGTTCGGCGGCGACGATCTCGACGCAAGTCTGATCCAGCTGCTCGACCTGCGCTTCCTCGCGCCTGACGATCCGCGCTTTCGCGGCACGCTGGAGGCGGTCGAGGCGGGGCTACGGCGTGGATCGAACATGCTGCGGTATGCAACGGAGGACGATTTCGGCCTGCCGGAAACCGCCTTCAACGTCTGCACGTTTTGGTTGATCGAGGCGTTGCACGCCACCGGCCGCGACGCCGATGCACGCGCGCTGTTCGAGGAGATGGTATCGCGCCGTACCGCCGCGGGCCTGCTCTCGGAAGACATAGATCCAACCAGCGGCGAGTTGTGGGGAAACTACCCGCAAACCTATTCGTTGGTCGGGTTAATCAACTGTGCCGGGTTGCTCAGTAAACCTTGGAGTTCTGTGCGATGAGCCGCCTGATTGTTATCTCGAACCGCGTTTCCGCACCAAGCGGCGGTGGCGCGCAGGGCGGTCTTGCCGTAGCCTTGTCCTCGGCGTTGCGCGAAAGCTCAGGGCTGTGGTTCGGCTGGTCCGGCGAGGAGACCGACGTCTTCACCGGCCAGATCAACTTCCAGCGCAACCAGGGGGTCGCTACCGCAACGATCGACCTGGAGGCACAGGATGTCGACGAATATTACAACGGCTTCGCCAATCGCACCTTGTGGCCGCTGTTCCACTACCGCATCGACCTTGCCGAATACGAACGTGGGTTCGCCGGCGGGTACGAACGCGTCAACGCCCGCTTCGCCGAGACGGTGGCACCGTTGATCGAGCGCGATGACCTCATGTGGGTCAACGATTACCACCTTATTCCGCTCGGCCGCGAGTTGCGGGCACGCAAGTGCAAGAACCGGATCGGCTTCTTCCTCCATATACCCTGGCCGCCGACGCGGTTGCTGCTGTCGCTGCCGAGCCACCGGCAGCTGGTCGAGTCGATGTTCGCCTACGACGTTATCGGCTTCCAGACCGAGGATTCGCTCGACGCGTTCCGCGATTATGCGCGCTCGCAGTTCGGTGCGGAGATCGATGAAGGCGGCGTGATGACGTATGACGGCCACAGCGTCCGCCTGATCGCCGACCCGATCGGTATCGACACCAAGGATTTCCGCGACAGCGCCACCAGCGAAACCGCTCGCGTGCGCTTCAAGCGGATGCGCGACAGTGCCGATGGCCGCACCATGATGATCGGCGTCGACCGGCTGGACTATTCCAAGGGCTTGCAGGAGCGGTTCCTCGGCTACGAACGGTTCCTGAGTGCCAATGCCGAACAGCACGGCCACGTCTTCCTGCTCCAGATCGCGCCACCTTCGCGGGGGGAAGTGCAGAGCTATCAAGAGATCCGCGCGACGCTGGACTCCTTGTCGGGACGCATTAACGGCGAGTTCTCCAACGTGGAGTGGGTGCCGATCCGCTACGTCAACAAAGGCTATCCGCGCGGGGAGCTTGCCGGCATGTACCGGGCGGCACGGGTCGCTCTGGTGACGCCGCTGCGGGACGGCATGAACCTCGTCGCCAAGGAATATGTCGCCGCGCAGGACGAGGACGATCCCGGCGTGCTGATCCTGTCGCGTTTCGCGGGTGCCGCCGAGCAGCTTACCGATGCATTGCTGGTCAACCCGCACAGTCCGGAGGAAGTCTCCGACGCGATCGCCACCGCACTCGCCATGCCGCTTGCGGAGCGAAAGGCGCGGTGGCGCAAGTTGATGGACAATATCGAGCAGGAAGACGTATTCTGGTGGCGGCGGCGTTTCACCGACATGCTCGAAGCGGTGACGCGCTAATTGTAGCGCATGGCGGAGAGCGCGCGGGAAGTGCTCCAAAACGGGATAGGTATTAACCGCAAGTTGTGATGGTCGAAAGTGTAAACGGCGCGTTAACACTTCGCCATGCAGACTCGCTATAGCCTTCCCGCCCCGGCGCCACGCCACCCCCTCCGCCAGTCGCTCGCGATCGCACACGCCCTCGAGGCGCGGCGTAGCGAAGACACCGACCTGAAGCTCTTCGTGTTGAGCTTCACGGCGTTCTTCATCTGCTTTTACACGTTCATCTTCTGACCAACTGAGCGGTGTCGCTCAGTCGCAGGCGAGGTGCAGCTTGTACGCGAGCAGCGCCGAGATCGGCGACATCGCCGCGACCACGAACAGCATGTTTTCCGGTGTGATCCCGGTCAACGTCAATGCCTGAACCAGCAGTGCGCCGACCACCATCGCGCCGGAATTGACGACGTTGTTTGCGGCGACGGTTCGGGCGGTCTGGTCCTTGGCGACGGTGGTCGTGAGGAACGCGTAAAGCGGCACCACGAACATCCCGCCGGTCACCGCGACGGCCATCAGCGCGATCACGATCAACACGCCGTGTGGCGTCTCCAAAAACGCGGTGAGGCCGTAAAGCGTGCCGTCAGGCGCATGCGGGAAGGTTCGCGTCAGAAGCGAAAATACGACGATGCACCCGCCCATCGCCAGCACGCAGAACGGCGCGAACTTGGCCGAGGTCTTGCCGCCCAGCATCGCGTTGATCGCAACCGAACCGATCGCCACGCCAACCGAGAACAACGCGATCACGAAGGTTGAAACCTGCTTGTCTGCGGTCAGCACGTTCTTCACCAGCGGCGGGAAGATGATGATGAGGATCGCGCCCATCGTCCAGAAAAAGCTGATCGCGCAGATCGCCATGAACAGTCGCGGCACGTGCATGGTGGCGTTGATGAGCCGCCAAGACGACGTGAACGGGTTGAAGTTCACCTTCAGCGCCGGTCCTTGTCGCGGCGCGGTCGGCACCAGCAATCCCATCAGCCAGCCCACGCCCGCCACCACCAGAACGGTGATCGCGGTGCCACGCACAGACAGCAGCCCGGCGGCGACGGTGCCGATCAGAATGGCGAGATACGTGCCCGCCTCGACCAGCCCGGTACCGCCCAACACCTCGTGATCGTCGAGATGCTGCGGCAGGATCGCATATTTGATCGGCCCGAAAAACGCGGAGTGGACGCCGAGGCACAGCACGGCGGACAGCATCATCACCATGCCGAGCGTGGTCAGCCCGGAATACGCTACCAGCAAGCCGCCCGCGCCGAGCAGCATGATGCCGACCTCCGCCGTCTTGACGATGCGGATGATCGTTGCCTTGTCGTGCGTGTCCGCCAATTGCCCGGACAAGGCCGACAGCAGGAAAAACGGGATAATGCCGATAGCGGTGGCGAGCGCATTGAAATTCTGTTCGCCCGACGGATTGTGATAAATCTGGTAAGTCGCGAACAGGACCATGGCGGTCTTGAACAGATTATCGTTGAAGGCTCCCAGAAACTGCGTTGCGAAAAGTGGGAGGAATCGGCGCTCCTTCAGTAAGCCGAGCGCGTTGAGCATGTAGGGGTCCGTGGTCTGTGAATAGCGAAAAGATGGCAACGCATAGCCGAGCGCGCACGGCAGCGGCAACCCGCTTGTCATGTGCCGTTCATGCGCGGCGGCTTTCGCAGGGCGCGCGGCGAGGCTAGGGAGGGGGATGCTGACGCTACCCAACCTGCTTACCTTGTCGCGAATCGTCGCCGTGCCGTTGCTCGTCTGGGCGCTTTGGTGGCCGGCATGGACGCCGGGTTACGGCATCGGTTTTGCGCTCTACTGCCTGATGGGGATCACCGACTATTTCGACGGCTATCTCGCGCGTGCGCAGGGTGCCGTGTCGAAGCTCGGTATCTTTCTCGATCCGATCGCGGACAAGATCATGGTCGCGGCGGTCATCCTGTTGCTTGTCGCGGATCGCGACATCGCCGGTGGCAACCTGATCGCGGGCCTCATCATCCTGCTGCGCGAGATCGCCGTTTCGGGTCTGCGCGAGTTCCTTGCGCAGTTGCAGGTGTCGGTGCCGGTGTCGCGGCTCGCCAAGTGGAAGACGACGCTGCAACTGATCGCGCTCGGCGGGTTGATCCTGGCGGGTGCACTGCCGGAATGGCCGGTGCTGCACCTTATAAGCCTCGTCGCCTTGTGGGGTGCGGCGGCACTTACCCTCATCACCGGCTGGGATTACCTCCGCGTCGGTTTGAAGCATATGGACTGAGCATGGCGACCGAGATCCTGTATTTCGCGTGGGTTCGCGAGAAGATCGGCGTGGGCGCGGAAACGCTGAACCTGCCGGACAGCCTTTCGACCGTTGCCGACCTGGTCGGGTGGCTTGCCGGACGCAGCGATGGCCATGCCGAGGCGTTTGCGGAACCGGCGCGGCTGCGTGCGGCGATCGACCAGGTTTTCGTCCCGCTTGAGGCAACGCTCGGCCACCCACGCGAAATCGCGATCTTTCCACCGGTGACGGGCGGATGATCGCCGTGACCGTAGATCCCGCGCCTATCGAGGTCGGCGCGGAACATGCCGCGATTGCCGCAAGCGGGGCAGGGGGTGTCGCCACCTTTACCGGCATCGTGCGTGCCGACGACGGCGTGGCGGCGCTGACGCTTGAACATTATCCCGGCGCGACGGAAGCGGCTCTGCAGGTGTTGGCCGAGGCCGCTGCGGCGCGTTGGGATCTGACCGGCGTGCGTGTGACGCATCGCGTGGGACGGATGGTGCCTGGTGATCTGGTGGTGTTCGTCGGAACTGCGGCGCGGCACCGCGCGGCCGCGCTGGAGGCGTGCGCGTTCCTGATCGACCGGCTCAAGACCGAAGCGCCGTTCTGGAAGAAAGAAACGCTCGCCGCCGGAGAACGATGGGTCGAGCCACGCGGCAGCGATGATGCGGCCGCGGCGCGGTGGATCGATTAAGCCTCACCGCCAGCACATCGTTCGCCACGCTTGAAGTGCCGGGGTGCCGGTGTCCAGACAAGGCTCGGAAGGGTAGTTTACCTGACGTCGATCCGCCCCGCGAGCAGACAGGGATTCGCTGCTCGCGCCCCAAACGGTTCGGGGCGCGTGCCACCCGACACGCGCCCCGAATTTTAGCCAGTCACCTGTTCGGTGATTAGCCCAGTTTGGGCAGCAACACGCCGTTGACGACATGGACGACACCATTCGACTGCATCACGTCGGCGGTCGAGATGTAGCTCTTGTTGCCGTTGACGTCGGACAATTCGACGACGTTGCCGTTGACGGTCACCTTGAGCGGTTCACCCTCGACCGTGGTCAGCGTGGTGGTGCCGCCGGCGGCAGTGGCCTGCGCGGTCAACTGTGCAATGGTGATCTTGCCGGGCACGACGTGATAGGTCAGCACCTTGGTAAGCGTCGCCTTGTTTGCCGGCTTCAGCAGCGTGTCGACGGTGCCTGGGGCAAGGCGGGCGAACGCCGCGTCCGTGGGTGCGAAAACGGTGAACGGACCCGGCCCGGACAGCGTCTGGACGAGCCCGGCGGCGGTAACGGCCTTGACCAGCGTGGTCAGGTTCGGCGCAACGCTGGCGTTCGCAACGATCGTCTTGGTCGCGTCCATCGCGACGCCGCCGACCATCGGGTTCGGCGCGGTTTGGCCGGCGGGGGCGGTGCCAGTCGCGGGGGCTGCCGGCATCGTCGTGCCGGTCTGAGCGGTGCCCGTAGCAGCGGTGCCGGTGGTGGCCTGACCCGTGGCGGGCGTGCCGGTCTGGGGCGCCATCTGCGCGGTGCCGCTCGTGGCCATCATCAGTGCGCTGATCGCGGCGAGGCTAAGCGTGGTGGTGCGGATCATCGGTTTCTCCATACAAAAACGGTAGCGCCGATGTGGGCGCTCACAGGAAATACGGATCAGGGCCGAAATGGTTTCTTCGCGGTGTAGATCAATGTGACTCCGCCAATGCATCGGCAAGCAACTGGAAGTCTTTCTCGCGTGGTGAAGCACGCCGCCAGACCAACGCGATTGCGCGGGATGGATTGGCCGCAGACAAAGGCCGCGCGACCAGCCCGGTATGGTCGAGAATACCTGCGGCAAGCGCCATTTCCGGTAACATCGTCACGCCGAGACCATTGTCGACCATCTGCACGATCGTATGCAGCGACGTGCCGAGCATCGTCGCCTCCGCGCGCAACTCCGGTCGGTTGCACGCCGCGAGCGCATGGTCTTTCAGGCAATGCCCGTCCTCAAGCAACAGCAGGCGTGTTTCGTCGATTGCGTCGGCACCGACACTGACGCCGCTCTTGCCGATCTCGCTTTCCGAACCCGCCAGGAACAGCCGATCCTCGAACAACACCTGCGAGGTCACCTCACCGCACGCATAGGGCAGCGCCAACAGCACGCAATCGGTGCGACCGTGGCTAAGCCCCTCGCACGCTTGGCCGCTGGCTTCCTCGCGCAGAAACAGGCGCAGCTCAGGGTAATCGCGGCGCAGGCGCGGCAGGATCCGTGGCAGCATGAAGGGTGCGATCGTGGGGATCACACTCATCCGCATGTCGCCGGACAGCGGACGGCCGGCCGCGCGCGCCATGTCGCCCAGCTCCTCCGCCTCGCGCAGCACGCGCCGTGCCTTGTCAGCGATCCGGTCGCCCAGCGGCGTGAAGCGCACCACCCGCCGCGTCCGCTCGACCAGCACCACGCCGATCAGCGTCTCCAGCTCGCGAATGCCGGCCGACAGCGTCGACTGGGTAACGTAACACGCATCCGCCGCCCGGCCGAAATGGCCGTGATCCTGCAATGCGACGAGATATTGCAGTTGTTTCAGCGTAGGGAGGTAGGTGGCAGCCAGCGGCTTCGCTCCGTTGCTTGGGGTATGCCCTTGTAACGCAAACCGCCGCGCCAGCCAAAGCCGACGCGGCGGTGTCGGTCCCCGACGGGTCGGGTGCTTATTCGGCCGCGATCAATTCCTGCTCGGCGGCATTGACCGGCTCGTTGCGGATCAGGAAGTCGAACGCGGACAGCGCCGCCTTCGCGCCTTCGCCCGCCGCGATCACGATCTGCTTGTAAGGCGTGGTGGTCGCATCACCCGCCGCGAAGATGCCGGGGCGCGACGTCTCGCCGCGATGATCCACCTCGATCTCGCCGCGCGGGGAGAGTGCCACCGTCTCACGCAGGAACTCGGTGTTGGGCACCAAGCCGATCTGCACGAAGATGCCTTCCAGTTCGATCTGGTGAAGCGTGTCGTGGTTGCGGTCCTTATAGGTCAGGCCCGCAACCTTCTCGCCGTCGCCGATCACTTCGGTGGTCAGTGCCGACGTGATGATCTTGACGTTGGGCAGGCTGGCGAGCTTGCGCTGCAACACTGCATCCGCGCGCAGATCGGAATCATATTCGATCAGCGTGACATGGCCGACGATGCCGGCAAGGTCGATCGCCGCCTCGACACCGGAGTTACCGCCGCCGATCACCGCGACGCGCTTGCCCTTGAACAGCGGGCCGTCGCAGTGCGGGCAATAGGCGACACCTTTGTTCTTATACTGCTCCTCGCCCGGCACGCCCATCTGCCGCCAGCGCGCACCGGTCGAGAGGATCAGCGTGCGCGTCTTCAGCATCGCCCCGTTGGCGAGGTGGACTTCGTGCAGACCGCCGAGCTCGCTGGCGGGGACGATCTTCTCGGCACGCTGGAGGTTCATGATGTCGACGTCATAGTCGCGCACGTGTCGTTCCAGATCGTTGGCGAAACGCGGACCTTCGGTCTGCGGCACCGAGATGAAGTTCTCGATCCCCATCGTGTCCATAACCTGACCGCCGAACCGCTCGGCGGCAATGCCGGTGCGGATGCCTTTCCGCGCGGTATACACGGCTGCCGCCGCGCCGGCCGGGCCACCACCGACGATCAGCACGTCGAACGGAGCCTTGGTCTTGATCTTCTCGGCGGCGCGCTTCTCCGCGCCGGAGTCGATCTTGGCGACGATCTGCTCGAGTTCCATGCGGCCGCTCGCGAACGGTTCGCCGTTGAGGAATACCGTCGGCACCGCCATGATCTTGCGCTCGTCGACCTCGGCCTTGAACAGGCCGCCGTCGATCGCGGTGTGCTTGATGCGCGGATTGAGAACCGCCATCAGGTTGAGCGCCTGCACCACGTCCGGGCAGTTCTGGCAGGTGAGCGAGAAATACGTCTCGAAGGTGAAGTCGCCGTCCAGGTTCTTGACCTGCTCGATCACGTCTGCGGCGGCCTTGGACGGATGCCCACCGACTTGCAGCAGCGCCAGCACCAGACTGGTGAACTCATGCCCCATCGGCAGGCCGGCGAAGCGCACGCCGATGTCTGTGCCGGTGCGATGAATCAGGAAGCTCGGCTTGCGTGCGTGGTCTCGCGTCACGACCGTGATCTTGTCGGACAGCGCGGCGATATCATCCAGCAGGGCACCCATTTCCTTCGACTTGGGCGAGTCGTCGAGTGACGCGACCAGTTCGATCGGCTGCGTGATGTTGACCAGATAGGTCTTGAGCTGCTGGGACACATTGGCATCAAGCATGGGTGAAATCCTCAAGTGTTTACAATAAAATGGCCCGGGGCGGAGGTTGATCCACCCCGGGCCACATGCGACCCCGAGGGGCTATTGGTTAGATCTTGCCGACGAGATCGAACGACGGGGCAAGCGTGGTCTCACCCTCTTCCCACTTGGCCGGGCACACTTCGCCAGGATGCGAAGCCCAGTACTGCGCGGCCTTGATCTTGCGGAGCAGTTCGGCAGCGTTGCGGCCCACGCCCTCGGGCGTGATCTCGACGAGCTGGACGACGCCGTCCGGATCGGCGACGAACGTGCCGCGATCGGCGAGGCCGACGCCTTCACGCAGGATATCGAAGTTGTTCGAGATCACGTGGTTCTGGTCGCCCAGCATGTAGTAGTTGATCTTGCCGATGGCCGGCGACGTGTCGTGCCATGCCTTGTGGCTGAAATGCGTGTCGGTCGACACCGAGTAAACCTCAACGCCCATCTTCTGAAGCGTCGGATAGATATCGGCGAGGTCTTCGAGTTCGGTCGGGCAGACGAAGGTGAAATCGGCCGGATAGAAGAAGAAGACCGACCACTTGCCCTTCACGTCGGCATCGGTGACGTCGACGAACTTGCCTTCTTTGTACGCGGTCGCGGTGAACGGTTTGATCGCCTTGCCGATAATCGACATACGCATGCTCCTTTGCAGTGACCAAGCTGATATAGGGCGGGATGCTGCGGTGCAGAAATTGGGATGTTCATTCGACACGATCGAGGAAAACGATCAATGGCCTAATATTGATTGATTGCACAAGGCTTTGCCGCACGCGCGAGCGCCGGTTAGACGACGCGCTATCACTACGCGAAGTTATCGGAAACGTAGCTGGAAATCAGAGTATACCCGCTGGCTGACGCTCAGCGGAGGCCGAGATATTTGTGCGTCTGGAGACTAAGCCGCCACTTCGGGCGGGCCATCGCGAGCGCGATCGCCTCTGCCTGGTTTTCCGCCGCACGCACGTCGTCCATCGGCTGGACGAGGAAATGCGCGAAGTTCCAGTTTTCCATCGCGAGCGGATCGCTGCCGGCTTGCGGCCACACCAATTTCAGTTCGTCGCCCGAGCGCTGCACGACATCGCTACCGGCCTTGGGGCTGACGCAGACCCAATCCACACCCGGATGCACCGGCAGTGTTCCATTGGTTTCGATCGCGATGGTGAAGCCGGCCGCGTGCAGCGCCGCCACCACCGCATCATCGACCTGAAGCATCGGCTCGCCCCCGGTCAGCACCACGAACCTCGCCTCCGCACCCTCTCCCCAGAACGCGGCGACCGCAGACGCCAACGCGACGGCATCCGCGAAGCGCCCGCCGCCGAGCCCGTTCATACCGACGAAATCGGTATCGCAGAATTTACAGATCGCGCTCGCCCGGTCTTCTTCACGCCCTGACCAGAGGTTGCATCCCGCGAAGCGCACGAACACGGCGCGGCGGCCGGCATTTACCCCTTCGCCTTGCAGCGTGAGGAACATCTCCTTGACGGCGTAGGACATCAGGCGGCGTAGGCGGTGGGATCGGGCAGCCCCGCGTCGCTGAACCCCTTTGAGCGCAGCCGGCAACTGTCGCACTGGCCGCAGTGCAAACCGCCCGGCGCGGGATCGTAGCACGACCAGCTCATCCCCGCGTCCAGCCCGAGCCGGGCCGCCTCGCGCACGATATCGGCCTTGGTCATATGTTGCAGCGGGGCCTGGATGCGAAACGGCGAGCCTTCGACCCCAGCCTTGGTGGCGAGCTCGGCCATGTCCTCAAACGCCTTGATGAATTCGGGTCGGCAATCCGGATAGCCTGAATAATCCAGCGCGTTGACGCCGATGTACAGGTCGCGCGCGCCCGCCGCCTCCGCCCAGCCAAGCGCCAGGCTAAGGAAGATCGTGTTGCGTGCCGGCACGTAGGTGACGGGAATGCCGTCGCCAACGCCGTCTTTCGGGACGTCGATGTCCGCTGTCAGCGCGGAGCCGCCGAACGCCGACAGATCGAGCGGCAGCACGACGTGACGTTCCGCGCCCAGCGCGCGTGCGATCTCCCGGGCAGCCGAGAGTTCGATGTGATGGCGCTGGTTGTAATCGATCGACAGTGCCAGCAGCCGGTGCCCGTCCTCACGTGCACGCGCGGCCGATACCATCGAGTCGAGTCCGCCCGAGATCAGGGCGACCGCCAAAGTCTTACCGTTTGTCATGATCCCATCGATTTACGACACGGCGCCATTCGGCGCAATGCCGCGCATGAAAAGTGGGCCGCCCGAAGACGGCCCAAGGAGTGCCCTAGGTCGGGCGCTATGGGAAAAAGCATGCCAGAAGCATACCTCACCCTGCTAGACGAAACGCGTCACCAAAGCTTTAACGTGCGGCAGTGGACCGCGGCCCACACGCGCCAACCCGCCGCCCCTGATAGTCGATGTCAAAGGGTGCGCCGCTCGAAATTCCCTGTGTCTGCAGGTCGAAGGATCTGGGCGTGGTGATCGTCACCACCGTGCGGCCATGGCCGCCACCAACGCACGTGTAGTTGATCGTGGTGCTGTCGGCGCCATCCGCGACGATCAGGCGTGAACATTGCGTGTCGGGTTGCTGAAGTTGGATCAGCATGGCCGCGTCGGCCAGACAAACCACCCGGGGTTCAGCCAGCGAGCCGACCTCTTTCAATTCGTACCGACCGGTCTGGAGCCGCGAGAGCGCGGTCGATGCTGTCCGTTGAGGCGCTGCCGCCATCGTGGCGCCGCCCACCAACAGCGCGCCCACGGCCGCGCTCAAAACCCGCCACATTCGCATCGTCATAACCCCAAAACCCCCTGCGCATCCGCAGGCGCTACCGCTTGGTACAGAACTTAGGGTTTTGTGTGGCAGGTTTCAATGTCGTTCAGCTTTCGCAACGATCTTCGATCATAATCGGGAATTTTTGCGCGCAGAACGCGCAATCCACCGTGATCACACCGGCCTCGTCGGCCATTTCGCGCTGTTCCTCGACCGGAAATTTGCCAAGCACCTGGGCAATGTAATCCGGCGAACAGCGGCAGCCGCGCACGATCGGCTGCGCGGTTAGGGTGCGCACCTCCGGCTCCTCGTTGAACAGCCGCCACACTAAGGTTTCCAGCGGCAGCGCTGCGTCGGTAAGCTCGTCGGCGCCCATCGTCTGGCCGAGCAGTGCGACATGCTCCCATTCGGGATGGTCCTGCCGGACATGCAACCGCTCGCGGCCTTCCTCGCCCTCGGGCAGATGCTGCAGGAACAGCCCACCGGTCACGCGACCGCTCGCTGCGCGACCCAGCCGGATCAGCGTCGGGATTTGCTCGGACTGAACGAAATAGTTGGCGGCGGCATCCGCGATCGAATCGCCGTCGAGCGGGACTATGCCCTGGTAGCGCTCGCCCGTCGTCGCCTGATCGAACGTGATCGCGAGGTAGCCGCTGCCGAACAGCGCGAACAGACTCGGGTCCACCGGCGCGTCGGCCAGCCGGCCGGCGTCGTATTGCACGTAGCCGCGCAGTTCACCGCCGCGATAATCGCACACCAGCAGGCTGACGATGCCGTTGTCGGTCTGCGCTTGCAGCGTGAGCTGCCCACCCGCGTCCTTCAGGGTAGAGCCGATCAGCGCGGTCAGCGTCAGCGCGTCCGCCAGCAGCGCTTCGATCGGCGCGGGGTAGGCGTGCGCGGAAAGGATACGCTCCAGCACCGGCCCGAGCCGTACGATGCGGCCGCGGGCATGGCGAGCGGGAATGGTGAAACCGAGCGCGAGGTCGAGATCGGGAGAGGTCTGGTCAGTCATCATGGTCTTTCGTCATCGCAGGCGAACTGGCTGCGACAACGCCGTCCGCCAGCCACCGCGTCACCCCAGCGCAAGCTGAGGTCCCCCGAAGTCGTGAGTGCCCTGGCCGCGAAGACCCGACCGACGCCGGGGTGACGATTGTGTGGACGGCTATGTGGGGTAGCCGCTCGCTGCGATCAACCGATCTGCCCGAAGCACCAGCGCAGGATGGACTTCTGCGAGTGCAGCCGGTTCTCCGCCTCCGGCCAGATCAGCGATTGTGGACCGTCGATGATCTCTGCCGTGACCTCTTCGCCGCGGTGCGCGGGTAGACAATGGAGGAACTTCGCATCGGGCTTGGCGCGCGCCATCAGCGCGGCAGTAACCTGATACGGCATCATCGCGGCGAGCTTGGTCTCGGCATGAAGCTGCCCCATCGAAATCCAAGTATCGGTGACGATTATGTCGGCATCCTCCACCGCCTCGCGCGGATCGGCAACCACGCGCGCGCGGCCTTGCCCCAGCGCAAGATCACGCTCGGGCGGCATGAAACCCTGCGGGCAGGCGGCGACGAGGTCGAACTGCATCAATCCGGCCGCTTCGATGATCGAGGCGAGCACGTTGTTGCCGTCTCCCAGCCACGCGACCTTGAGGCCGGGCAGGGCCTTGCCGCTTTCGATGATCGTCAACAGGTCGGCCATGATCTGGCATGGGTGCGATCCATCGGTGAGGCCGTTGATGACCGGCACCGTGGCATACTGCGCCATTTCCTCGAGTTTGGCGGGGTCGTCGGTACGCAGCATGATCGCGTCGCAGTAGCCCGACAGGACACGCGCGGTGTCGGCCACCGTCTCGCCGCGACCGAGTTGCGTAGTCCCTGAGTCGAGCACCACCGGCGCGCCGCCGAGCTGGCGGATCGCCGCATCGAACGAAACGCGGGTGCGGGTCGAACTCTTCTCGAACACCAGTGCCAGCGTGTGGCCGGCGAGCGGGGCGTCGGCATCGGCCTTGCCCTTCGGCCAGCCGGTGCGCGCCGCCTTGCGATCGAGCGCGTCGGCCAGCATCGCGGCGATACCATCGGCGCCCGCATCGGAGAGGCTGAGGAAGTGGCGTATGGTCATTGCGTCACGCTTTCTATCGGCCTTGAACCGTTCGGGGCAGGGGCTGCTACCGCGCTCGGGCGAACGAGGGGAGGATCAGTCGTCGCTTGCCGGCACGTAGGTGCGTGCCGCTTCGCTCAGCTTCTCGATCGCCTCGGCGACGTGGCTTTCCTCGATCACCAGCGGCGGCAGTACGCGCACGACGTTCTCGCCCGCCGACACCGTCAGCAATCCGTGCTGATCGCGGGCGTGTGCAACGAAATCGCGTGCCACCACCGCATCCTTGAGCTTGAGGCCGAGCATCAGCCCCTTGCCGCGCACGCTGTCGAATACGCCGTCGTGGTTGGGAATCATCTGTTCGAGCGCGCCGCGCAGCCGCTCGCCCATCGCGGTGACGTTCTCGAGGAAACCGGGTTCGAGCATCACGTCAAGCACCGCTTCACCCGCCGCCATCGCCAGCGGGTTGCCGCCGTAGGTCGAGCCGTGCGTGCCGAATACCATGCCTTTCGCCGCCTCCTCGGTGGCGAGGCAGGCGCCGAGCGGGAAGCCGCCGCCGATCCCCTTGGCCGACGACATGATGTCGGGGGTGATGCCGTAATGCTCGTAGCCCCACATCTTGCCGGTGCGGCCATATCCGCACTGCACTTCGTCGAGCACCAGCAGCAGGCCGTGTTCGTCGCACGCCTTGCGCAAGCCTTGCAGAAACTCCGGCGTGGCGGCCGACACGCCGCCTTCGCCCTGGATCGTCTCGACCATGAAGCCGGCGGTGGTCTCGTCGATCAGAGCGAGCGCTGCCTCGAGATCGTTGAACGGCGCATAGGCGAAGCCCGGCAGCAGCGGCTCGAACCCGTCACGCATCTTCGGCTGGTTGGTGGCGGAGATCGCGCCCATCGTGCGGCCGTGGAACGCGTTGTTGAAGGTGATGAGCGTGGTGCGCTCAGGATTGCCGTTGACGAAATGGTAGCGCCGCGCGGTCTTGATCGCGCATTCCACCGCCTCGGTCCCCGAATTGGTGAAGAACACCGTATCGGCAAAGCTGTTGTCGACGATGCGCTGCGCGAGGTGTTCGCCCTGAGGGCTGCCGTACAGGTTCGAGACGTGCATCAGCGTTGCCGCTTGCTCGGCGATCGCCTTGACGAGATGCGGGTGGCCGTGGCCGAGCGCGTTGACCGCGATGCCCGCCGCCATGTCGAGATAGCGCGTGCCGTCCTCGCCGATCAGATAGCAGCCCTCGCCTCGCACCGGGCGCACGCCGCAGCGCGGGTACACGGGCATGAGTGGGGTGACTGTCATGGCGACGACCTCCTGAAACGAAAAAGGCGGCCCCAACAGGGCCGCCGGAGAGGGCATTTACTTGGCATGCCCCCAAGCCGTCAACACCGGTGAAGCGCCTCAGCTCTTCAGCCGCCAGCCGCGTGCCAGCAATTGATAGCACAGCACAAACAGTGCAGCGTCAACACAGAACACGACGATGCTGCCGATCAACACCGGCGAGTCGGCGGTGCCGAGGAAGCCGTAGCGGAAGCCGGAAATGAGGTAGAAGAACGGGTTGGCGTGGCTGAACGCGCGGAAGGCAGGGGCGAGCCGGTCGACCGAATAGAACGTGCCAGACAGCAGCGACAGCGGCGCCACCACAAAGTTCGTCACGGCGGCGGCATGGTCGAACTTCTGCGCCCAGATCGACGTCAGAACGCCGAGCAGCGACAGGAAACCCGCGCCGAGGAAGCCGAACCACAGCACCGCCAGCGGGTGCGACGGCGTGACGTGCACACCCGGATACAGCGCCATTGCGCACCACACCACGAAACCGACGATGAACGCCCGCGTCATCGCGCCGCCGAGCAGCGCGGCAAGCACCTCCAGCGTCGAGAGCGGCGGCATCAGATAATCGACGATGGTGCCCTGGATCTTGCCCGCGAGCAGCGAAAAGCTCGCGTTGGCGAAGGCGGGCCCCATCATCCCCTGGCTGATGATGAGGCCGGGGGCGATGAAATCGGCGAACGGAACGGTGACTCCACCGACCAGGACCGGTCGTTTTGCGCCGGTCGCGATGGTGAAGACGATGAGGAACAGCAGCGACGTGATCGCCGGCGCCCAGATCGTCTGGAGGTGGACCTTGAAGAAACGGCGCACCTCCTTGATATAGAGCGTTCGCAGGCCGCCCCAGTTCACGTCCTTGATGACGGGAACGCCGGGAGCGTTGCGAACCGCCGACTGGATTTCACCGATTGGGGGCTGGCTGCTCATGGCGCGATCGGTTAGTCGCTGCCGCCACTGCCCGCAACCCGGCACGTAGGGAAGATTGTTGAATGGCCTGGACCGACGAACGGATCGATACGCTGAAAAAGATGTGGGAGGACGGCCAGACCGCCAGCCAGATCGCGGAGGCGCTTGGCCAGGTCAGCCGCAATGCGGTGATCGGCAAGGCGCATCGCCTTGGTCTGCAATCGCGCCCGTCGCCGGTCAAGCCGAACGAGCCCGCCGCTGCCGCCGTCGAAGCTGCGCCCAAGCCGGCCGCCGAGGCGCCCACGCCAAAACCGGTCGTCGCTGCGCCACCACCACCACCACCGCCGCCGCGACCCGCCGAAGTCGCGCCGGAGCCTGCTGTGCAGCCGGTCGACACGGATGAGATCGACGACGAGGACGAAATCGAGGAGCGCACCGCCGCGCCGGCACCCGTCGCAGCCCCGCAGCCGGTGTTGCGGTCGGTTGGCCCCGGCGGGTTCCTACGCCAATCGCCCGGCGAACAGCAGGCGCCGATCACGCCCGCGCCGCCGCGCCGGCTGGTTCCCGCCAAGCCCTCCGCCGACATGGCAGGCAAGACCAGTCTGCTCGATCTTAGTGATCGAATTTGCAAATGGCCGCTCGGACACCCCGGCGAACCGGACTTCCACTTCTGCGGTGACAAGGTGAATCCTGGTTTTCCGTACTGTGTGGCGCACTGCGGCCATGCCTATCAGGCGCAGCTCCCGCGCCGTGATCGCCGCCCCCCGCCGCCGCTGCCGTTCGGCGGTCCGCGCGTTCGGTGAATTGCATACGGGATCACCGCATTACCTGCGGCGATCCCGTTTCGAGTGCCGTCGCCGAGTGCGCTTCCGTGGGCGCAGATTTGATACTTCAGTCCACGTTCCGTGGGTATTAGGTCTGCCGTTGCGCATGACCTGGGCGAATCTCGTCTAGATTTGAACCGTTAAGATACTCATTATTACAGTATGATCCTGACGGTCTGCGCGGCGTATCGAGCCGTCTCATCAAAGTTCGGTTTTGCTAACGGCGGTTGATATTTCGACCGCGAGAGCCAGTCTGCGTAGGGCCCGCTTCGATGCTTTTTAAAACACGTTGGCGCAGCTCGTGATCCGACGGCTGTTCGGTCGAGTGCCGTTGTTTCACCGTAGAACTTGGCACCGCAAGCTGGCCCGCGCAGATGATCCTAGCGCACTATGGTCGTACCGTGGCTGGCTTACGACGACGGCAGCCAACCTAATTTGCTGACCAGCCAACATTTAGCGAAAAACGCTACTGATTCGCCGCCTACACCTGTAGTCAAAAGCGTGTGCATAGCTAACTCATTGAAATTACTCGATACAGAAAGTTGGCACGGCGCGTGCAACTCCCATGTCGTGGCGCAATTCGCCACGACACGGAGGAAACGTCATGTTCAAACTTACCTTGCTCGCCGCTGCTGCCGTCGCTTCGCTCGCTGCAGCACCCTCGATCGCCGCCCCCGTCAGCGCCGGTGCGAACCTGATCGACGGCGCTCCCGTCATCACTCCGACGACCCCTGCTTCAACCATGCAGCGCGTTCGCGAGACGCGCTACTGCATCATCGCGACGGTCACCGGCTCGATCATCCCGCACAAGGAATGCCGCACCCGCAAGGACTGGATCGACCTGACCGGCATCGACCCGCTCGCCAAGAACTGAGGGCGCAGGGATGTCGTTGCGGCGCCCGGCTCACCCCAGGCGCCGCGCCCCGGCTTACAGAGCCTTTTCGTAGACCTGATAGATCTTGTTGATGTCGCAGTTGATCGTCTCAGCGATCGACCGCATTCCTTGATTGTCGTCGAGGATCCAGCCGATCTCGCTGCGGGTCGATCCATAGTTCGCTACCGATGTACGGCGGATATATTCGATCATCATGAAGGCGAGCTGGCTCGCCATGCGCGATGCCTGCAATTCCTTCACGACACCCATCAGCGGCACGCGCATCGTCCGTACCTTGGGTTTGCGCAGCCACCACAGCAGCTTGATGACGTTGAACGGGAACAGATTGCCCTTGAACGGGGCGATCGCCTCGTTGAGATCCGGCAGCGTAATCATGAACGCCACCGGCCGGCCATCCAGCTCGGCGATGCGGATCAGGTCGTTGAACACGATCGGCTTTAGCTTGACGCCGACATCCTTGATTTCGGGCGGGGTGAGGGGAACGAACCCCCAATTGTCCGACCATGCATCGTTGAGAATGGCGAGAATGATCGCTGCCTCTTCATCGAATTTGTTCTTGTTCACCTCGCGCACGACGATGCGCGGGTTCTTTTCGCCCGATTTGATGATGCGCTGCACGATCGGCGGGAATTCCTTGCGGATGTCCAGCTCGTAGGTGAGCAACTGCTTGACCGAATGGTAGCCCGCCCGCTCGATCCAGCCGCGATATTCGGGTTTGGCATGGCCCATCATGATCGTCGGCGGATGGTCGTAGCCTTGGATCAGCAGGCCCGGCTCCTCCCAGATCGACATGCTGATCGGTCCCAGCACGCGGTTCATGCCTTGCCCGCGCAGCCAGTCCTCCGCCGTCTCGATAAGTGCTGCAGCGATCGTTTCGTCTTCCGCATCAAGCAGGCCGAACTGACCGCAGCCCGGGCCGAAGCCCTGATCGCTCGGCATCTCCAGCGCGAGCGTATCGATATGCGCGGAGATGCGGCCAACGACGGTACCGCCGCGCTCGGCGAGGAACAGTTGCGCCTTGGCGTGGCTGAACCAGCCGTTCTTCGCCGGCGTGATGAGCCCGAGCGCTTCACCCTTCAGCGGCGGCACCCAGTTGGGATCGTCCTTGTACAGCCGGAAGGGCAGGTCGATGAATTTCTTGCGATCGGCCTTGCTGTCGATCGGCCGGATCTTGAAATCTCGTGTAGCCACGGTAGTCCCTCTCGCTGCAGCGTCGCGCACTCCCGTCGCGCGCGCTGCACAAGCCGCAGCGCGCGCGCTACGTCAAGCGGTTACCGGCTGCCCCTGTCACTGCCACCATAAAGCCACTATGTTAGGGCAATGGATACACCCATGACGAGCACGACCTTCACTCCACGCGACACCGCCGACGTCGCACCCGTGATGCGCACGGTTCCCGGCCGCACGCTGGACGACAAGGCGATGCTGCGCGCCGCCGCCGATCTCACGCGCGAGCTGCACACCCCTAACCCGGCGATCTACTGGACCGATTTCCTCGGCTCGGCGGCGGTCGGATATGCGGCGCTGGCGGTGGCGATCCTGTGGGTGTCGCCCTGGGCGATCCTCGCCGGTGTCGTGGCGGTGCTTGCGCTGTACCGCGCGGGCAGTTTCGTTCACGAGATCACGCACATGAAGGCCAGCGCTGTTCCCGGCTTCCGGCTGGGTTGGAACCTGCTGTTCGGCATCCCAATGATGGTGCCGTCGTTCATGTACGAGGGTGTCCACAACCTCCATCACTCGCGCACGCGCTATGGCACCGTCGAAGATCCCGAATATCTTCCGCTCGCGCTGATGAAGCCCTGGACGCTGCCGCTGTTCGTGCTGACCGCGCTGCTCGCGCCGGTTGCGCTGGTGCTGCGCTATGCGGTACTGGTGCCGCTGGCGCTGGTGTTCCCGCGCTTGCGCAAATGGCTGGTTGAACAGGCATCGTCGCTGGCGATCAATCCGGCGTTCCGGCGTCGTCCGGCTGAGGGTGATGCGCGCACGCGCTGGCTGTGCATGGAGGGGGCGGCGAGCGTTTGGGCTGTCTCGCTGGTAGCGATGGTGGCAACGGGGGTGATACCGCTTCGCGCGTTTGCGATCTTCCTTGGCATTTATGCGATGTCGACCCTGCTCAATCAGGTTCGGACGCTCGTTGCCCATCTATGGGAGAACGATGGCGAGGCGATGAGCGTCACCGCGCAATATCTCGACAGCGTCAACGTGCCGCCGCCCAGCTACCTGCCGTTCCTGTGGGCTCCGGTCGGCTTGCGCTACCATGCGCTGCACCATCTCGTGCCGAGCGTGCCGTATCACGCGCTCGGCGAGGCGCACCGGCGCCTGGTCGCTGTCGTTGGCGAGGCATCACCATATCACGGCGCGAACCACGCAGGGCTTGGCGTGCTGGTGCCGCGACTGGTGCGCAGCACGATGCGGCGGCGCTAAAGCGTCCGCGCCGTCAGGTCAGATCGCTCGGCCTGCGTCGATTTCGTATAACGTCAGCGACCGCTCACCGATGCCGAATGTCGGCCAGGCTGCGCGCCACGCCGCGATGTGTGGCGCCTGAAAGTGCGCGTCGAGTGCGGCGCGGTCGCGCCAGCGTTCCTTGACGTGGATCAGGCCTGGATCGAGCACGTCCTCGGCATAGCCATATTCGATACAGCCATCCTCACGCCGTGACGCCGTCGCCATTGCCGTCATCGCGCCTCGCGCGGCGGCGACATTCTCCGCCGGAAGCCGGATCGTGCCGATGATGAGCAGCACTGCCGTTATTCCTCGGTGCGGATCAGCACAGTCTCGCCGATCATCAGGAACAGCAGGAACGCACCCCAGGCAGCGAGGAACGGCGGGTAGGCGCCGAGATTGCCCATCGCCAGCGCGAAATTATCGGCGACGAAGTACAGAAACCCGAGGCCCATGCCGATCACCGCACGCACGAAGAGCTTGCCCGATCGCGCGATGCCGAACGCCGCCACCGCACCGAGCAGCGGCATCAGCATCGCCGAAAGCGGTCCCGACAGTTTGTGCCACAACGTGCCCTCCAGCGATGCTGTAGGCCGGCCAGCGGCGTTCAGGTCGTCGATGGCGGAATGCAGATCGGCAAAGGAAAGGCCGTCCGCATCGACGCTGGCGAGCGAGAATTGATCCGGCCGCACGCCGTGCCCGATCACGATCGAGCCGACCGCGACCGCCTTGTCAGCGGCGATGTCGAACCGTGTCGCCGGCCACACCCGCCAGCCGTCACCCTCGCGCTTGCCATGCGGTGCCTTGATGATTCGCTCGAGCGAGCCGCCCTCACGATCGAACAGCGTAACATCGCCGAGGATCGCCGCATTGCCGCGTCCCTTGATCTGGCCAACCTGGATCAGATCGTCGCCATCGCGGACCCATACGTTCGACCGGTCGCCGCGGTCGATCGGCAGTGGGCCGTAATTGACCTTCTGCCATTGGTCCAGCGTGGCGGTCGCGCGCACGACGATCCGGTCGTTGAAGCCGAACGACAGGATCGCGACACCGAAGCTCGCCACGATCAACGGCGCGAGGATCTGATGCGCCGACAGACCGGATGCCTTCAACGCGATGACCTCGCTGTTTTGATTTAACGTCGTCAGCGTGATGATCGCGCCGAGCAGCACAGAATAGGGCAGGAAGGTCGAGAGGATCTGCGGAATACGCAACCCGATATAATGCCAGATCTGGGCATCGCCATTGCCGTGGTAGGCGAGGACTTTGCCGGATTCGGTGAGCAGATCGAGCGACTGCAGGATCAGCACCAGCACGCCGAGGATGGCGAAGGTCCGTACCAGGAACAACTTCGCCATGTAGATCGCGATCGTCCGCGACGGGAACAGCGAGGACGCTTTCATGCCTTTGCCCCCCGGCGGCGGTTGGGCAGCAGCCGGCGGATCGCCTTGGCCGCTTTGGACGCGCCACGTTCCAGCGCACCGATCGGCTGTCCGCCCGGCACGAACGCGATCGTATAGAACATCCAGAGCACGAGGCTGGCGAATAGCAGGAACGGTCCCCACAACGCGATCACCGGGTCGATCTTGCCAAGCCCGCCGACCGCCATGCCGTATTCGTTCACCTTGTGATACGCCACGATCATCACGATGCCGAGGATCACACCGAGCGCGGAGGACGACCGTTTCGGTGGCACGCCCAGCGCAAGACCGAGCAGCGGCAGCAGGAACATCGTGAAGACTTCGACGATGCGGAAGTGGAACGCGGCTCGACTGGTGTCGCGTACCTGCTTGTCGGCGCGTGGATCGTGCCCATTATGCGCCAGGGTCGGCAGCGTCATCTCCAGGTTGCTGCTGCCCTGGCTGCGGAAATTCTCCATTTTCGGCAGCGCGATCGGCAGATCGTGCGAGGTGAAGGTCAGCACGCGCGGCGTTGCAAAAGTGGCCGCCTTGTTGACCATCGTACCCTGCGTCAGCCGGAAGATGATCTCGTCCGGGTTGTCGGTGGCGAGGAACTGTCCGGATTTCGCGGTGACCGCATACCACGCGCCCTTCTTGTCGGCATATTGCACGAAGATACCCGACAGCTTGCGTCCGCCCTCCCGGCTTCGCTCGATCCGTACCGTGCCACCGTTGGGAAAGTGCGTGAATTCGCCCACCTTGATCGACGCACCTAGCGCACCCGTGCGCAGCTCGAACCGCAGCTTTTCGTAGGAGTAGCGCGCATCCGGCTGGATGAAGCCGACGATCGCGAAGTTCACCGCCGCCAGTGCGATGGCGTAGAGGAACGGGACAAACAGCATCCGCGGATAGCTCATGCCGACTGCCCGCATCACATCGAGTTCGGACGTGGTGGCGAGCCGGCGGAACGCGAGCAGCACGCCGAGCAGAAGCCCGATCGGAATGCCGAGGCCAAGATATTCGGGCAGCAGGTTGGCGAGCATCCGCCACACCACGCTGATCGGGCCGCCCTCCGTCGCGACGAAATCGAACAGCCGCAACATACGGTCGAGCACGAGCAGCATCGCGGAGATGATGAGCGTCGAGAACAGCGGCACTGCGATCAGCCGGGCCATGTAGCGGTCGATGGACTTCATGGGGCGGGCTGCGACGCCTTTTGCGAAAAAGAGGGAGTGCAGAGGAACCGAGGGGTCCGGAAGCGCCGGGCTATATCGGCCTATCGCGTGCGCGTCAGCTACGAAATCATTCGGCGGCGATGTCCTGTTCGGCGTTCGCCTCCGCGCCTGCGCCTGCGCCTGCGCATGTCGCGGTGGCGGCGGCATGGATGGCGGCTTCCAGTGCCGCGATGGTGAAGGGTTTGCGTAACATGCCGTGGCCGCCGAACTCCGCCTCGTTCGCCTCTCCCGCGAAGCCGGTCACGAACAGCACCGCGAGATCGGGGCGTTGCCGTAGCAGGCCGGCGACCATCTCAGGACCAGTGCGGCCCGGCATCAGCACGTCGGAAATCACCAGCGAGAGCGCAGGGTTGCTGGCGAGCACGTCCGGCGCGACAAGCGGATCGTCACACGCGGTCGCGCGGTGGCCGAGTTCCTCCAGCGCACCGATCGTCGCCGCCAGCACCCGTGGATCATCCTCCACCACCAGAATGTCCAGTGCCGCTGCCGGAGTTGCGTCGTGCGCGGCAGGTGCGGCTACGGCCGACACAGGCTCGGCGGCGTGGCGCGGCAGGTACAGCGTCACGGTCGTGCCCTCACCGGGCGCGGAGCGAAGCGCGACCTCGCCTTCGGCCTGGCGGACGAAGGCAAACACCTGGCTAAGGCCAAGCCCGGTACCCTTGCCGATCGGTTTGGTCGTGAAGAACGGCTCGAACACGCGCTCCATGACCGCAGGCGTCATTCCCGCGCCGCTGTCTGACACGGCGATGCTGACATACTCGCCGGCAGGACATGCGCCGACCGCACCGGCGCACAGTGCGGTGCCGGCGGTGGTTATGGTCAGTTGTCCACGGCCGTCCATCGCGTCGCGCGCGTTTACCGCGAGGTTGAGGATCACGTTCTCAAGCTGATGCCGGTCGATCCGCGTGTGCCAGCCGCCGCCTGCGTCGATGACTTCCACCCTGATCGCATCGCCCAGCGTGCGGTCGAGCAGGTCGGACATGCCGGCCACCAGCGCGCCCGGCTCTATCGCTTCGGTCCGCAGCGCCTCCTCGCGTGAGAAGGCGAGCAGGCGTTTGGTCAATGCCGCGGCCCGGTGAGCACCCTCAGTTGCGCTGTCGATGTGGCGGACGGCGGCCTCACTATCGCAGGCGATCTGCCGCCGCGCGAGTTCCAGCCCGCCGAGAACGACCGCGAGCATGTTGTTGAAATCATGCGCGATCCCGCCGGTAAGCTGGCCGATCGCCTCCATTTTCTGGACCTGCCGCAGTCGCGCCTCCTGCGCACGCAACTCGGTCGTGGCCTCCGCGACGGCGATCTCCAGTTCCTCGGCCCGCGCGCGTTCGGCAGCGGTCTCGGACTGCGCCATCGCCTCGAACCGCAGCGCCTGCACCATCAGCCAGCCGAGCACGATGGCCCCGATCACGATCAGCACGCCGAACATCGCCAGCACCTTGGCGACGTCATTGGAGCGTGCGACTGCCTGCATCGCCCCCGTAGTCCGCCGGTCGAGCAGGGCATGTTCGCGCGCGGAGATCTGGTCGAGCGAGGCGGTGATCTGGGCAAGCGAGGGCGCGGTACCGGCGCGGTAGAACAGGCCGAGCGCCTGATTGTTCTTCTTGTAGCGCGTGCTGAGCGCGATCAGATCAAGCTCCGCCCCGCGCGCCTGATATGCGGTGTCGAGTTGAGCGATCGTCTGCGTCTGATCGGGATTGTCGATCGTATCGCGGCGCAGTTTTTCGATCTGCGAACCGGCAACCTGCCAGCGTTCCGAATATTTTGCGCCCCAGTTGCGGTCGCCGCTGATCACGTAACGGCCAAGTGCAGCCTCGGCATCGGCGATGGTACCGGCGAGCGTGCGGGTGAGGATCATCACCTCGTAACTGTCGCTCTGCCGCTGTCGCGCCTCGTCGCGCTGGCGGTTGGCGTTGGACAGCGTGAGGATCAGCCCGACCAGCACCGACACCCCGAGCAGCGCGATGACCGCCAGCGTGACGGTGCGCCACGCCGCGGCAGAGCTTTGCTCCACCCCGAAGTCGGGCGTCGCATAGGCTTCGGTCCCACTCATGGCGTTGGTATTTACCCTGTCGCGCGCTCTGGGGAAAGCTACGACTTCCCCCTAGGCAAGCGCGCCGACCGCATGTCCGGCGGTGTGGAACATCGTGAGGATCGTCTCGACCTGCTCCGCGCTATGTTCCGCGCATAGCGAGCAACGCAGCAGATACGTGCCGGCCGGCGTTGCGGGCGGGCGTGCCATGTTGACGTACAGCCCGCCCTCCAGCAGCGATTGCCACAGCGCCACCGCCTGCGTCTGGTCCTTGAGGATCACCGCGATGATCGCCGATTGCGGCGTATCGGTGCCGAGCGTGTAGCCCATCTCCTTGAGGCCGCCGTGCAGCCGCTTCGAGTTGCGCCAAAGGTGCGCGCGCTTCTCGCCAGCGTGCATCAGCTTGCGGATCGAGGTGGCGGCGGTCGCCACCACGGAGGGGGGCAGCGATGCGGTGAACACATAGGGGCGGCACACCAGCCGCATGACGTCGAACTTGGGGTGGTTCGACACGCAGAACCCGCCGACCGTGCCGACCGATTTGGAGAACGTGCCCACCACGAAATCGACGTCGTCCGCGACACCCTGTTCCTCATACACGCCGCGACCGTTCGGCCCGAAGAAGCCCATGCCGTGCGCCTCGTCGACCAGCACCATCGCGCCGTGCTTCTTGGCGACCGCGACCATTTCCGGCAGCGGTGCGATATCGCCGAGCATCGAATAGACGCCCTCCAGCACGACGAGCTTGCCCGGCTCCTTCGGCAGACGGCCGAGCCGCTTGTCGAGGTCCTCGACCGAATTGTGGCGGAAGCGAACGATCTCGGCATTGCCGAGCGCGCAGCCATCGTAGATCGAGGCATGGCTGTCGGCATCGAGGATGATGTACTCACCCTTGCCCGCGATCGTCGAGATGATGCCGAGATTGGCCTGATATCCGGTCGAGAACACCATGGCGTGGTCGGTGCCGTAGAACTCCTTCAGCGCATCCTCGCAATCCTTGTGCGGGGAGTAGGTGCCGTTGAGCACGCGGCTGCCGGTGGTGCCCGCGCCAAACGTGTCGAGCGCGGCCTTGCCGGCGGCGATCACGTCGGGATCGAACGTCATGCCCATGTAATTGTAGGTGCCGAGCAGGATGGTTTCCTTGCCCTTGATGATCGCCTGCGTCGGCGATTTCACCTCGTCCATCACAATCGCGAACGGGTCGCGCACACCGGTCGCCATCAACGCCTCGCGTTCGGCGATCAGCGCGTCGAATTTCGCGAACAGGTCGTGCTCCGGCGCGACCGCGGCAGGCGAGACGGGCAGGGCTTCGGCGGTGGCAGCGGCTTCGGTCATGTCATTCTTTCCCGGACCGTTCGTCCAGCAGGACGAACGGGTAAGAGGTTCAGGCCTTGAGGCTCATCACGGCGTCGACCAACTGACCAACGGTCTCGATCTCAGCCTGCATGTTCATCGTGATGATGATGTCGAACTCGTCCTCGATCGCCGCCACGAAGTCCATCACGGTCAGGCTGTCCCACTCAAGATCGCCCTGAAAGGTCGTGGCGTCGGTCAGCGCGACGCCCTTCTTGTTGAACGGCGCGATCTGGGCGGTGACGGTTTCGAAAACTTGGGCGCGGTCGCTCATGAAAATCCTTTGGAGTGTGGCCGCTCGGGTGTTGCCAAGCAAATGCGGCGGCATTCGGACAATTCTATAGCAGGCCGTGCGCACGATACCATGCCGCCGTCGCGGCGAGGCCGTCGGGCGTGGCGATTTGCGGGACCCACAGCGCAGGATCGGGTGCACGGGCCGGGTCGATCGTCCAGTCGGGGTGGCAGAAATAGCCGACCCGATCCGCCGTCAACTTGGCCTTGGTGCCACGCGTCAGCCGGTCGATCCGTGCGGCAGCGAGCATCACCGGTTTGGGCAGGCTGAGTGCCAGCACCTTGCGCCCGACCGCAGTGCCGATCGCGCGCGCGAACGCGCGGTGCGTCCAGCCGCCTGGGCGGCCATCATCCGCCTCGTAGATGCCGCGCCCGGGATCATGCGCGACCAGCGCGAGCAGCAGCCGGACGAGATCATCGACGTGAATCACCGCGAGCTTGCCGGGCGGCGGCAGCAGCGCGAGGCCAAGCTTCGCCACCCGGAACATCTCGCGCATCTCCATGTCGCCGGGGCCGAACACGGCGGTCGGGCGCACCATTGTCCAGTCCAGGTTGGAGGCGGCGACCACCTCCTCCGCGCCATGCTTGGACCATCCATAGGCGGAAAGCTGCGGCTCGCGCGCGGCAAGAGAGGATACGTGGACGAAGCGGCCTATGCCGGCCGTACGCGCTGCATCCACCAACGCTTGCGTGCCAGCGATATTACCGGCGGCGAACGCCGCGCGGTCCGGCGCGTTGACCACCCCTGCGACGTGGATGACGGCATCCGCGCCGGTGACCAGTCCCGCCAGCGCGGCGCCATCGTCTAGCGCGCCCGCGATCCACGCGACGCCCTCACGCGGTGGTTGCGCACGACGGGTGAGGGCGCGCACCCGATACCCGTCGGCAAGCGCGCGTTCGATCAGCCGCGTGCCGACGAAGCCGGTTCCGCCGGTGATGGCGAGGGTGGTCATGGCCTGATGCGTCCTTCCCGGGCGGAGGTGCTAGCGGATGAGCGGAGTGCGCGCGTCACAACAGCGCCATGTAATTGCGATGGACGAGCGCGGCACGCGGCGCATAACCGAGGATCTCCGCCAACTCGCCACTGCGCCGTCCGGTAATCAGCCCGGCCTCCTCGGCATCATATTCGGCGAGGCCGCGCGCAAGCGCCCGCCCGTCGGCTTCGCAAATCGCCACCAGGTCGCCGCGCCGGAAATGACCCTCCACGCGTGTCGCTCCGGCGGCAAGCAAACTCGCGCCGCTGCGCAACGCAGTCGCCGCGCCGGCATCGACATGGATCGTGCCGCGCGCGGTCAGCCCGCCCGCCAGCCACGCTTTCCGCGCGGGGGCCGACTTCTCCGCCACGAACACAGTATGCCGCGCCTCGACGGATAACGGCCGTTCGATCCGCCCGCTGGCGATGGCGAGGTGTGCGCCCGCCCCATTGGCGATCCGGGCGGCGGCGATCTTGGAGACCATCCCGCCCGAACCCATCCCCGATGCAGAGCCGCGATCCGCCATGCCCTCGATACGATCGTCGATCCGTTCGACCCGCGCGATATGCTCGGCGCCGGGCAGGGCAGGGTTGCGGTCGTAGAGTCCGTCGATATCCGACAGCAGCACGACGCCCTGCGCGCCCGCCGCCTGCGCCACCCGCGCGGCGAGCCGATCATTGTCGCCGAAGCGGATCTCGGCAGTCGCTACGCTGTCGTTCTCGTTGAGCACCGGCACCACCCCGAGCGACAGCAACCGGTCCAGCGTGGCGGCGGCATTAAGATAGCGGCGGCGATCCTCGAGATCGTCCAGCGTGACGAGGATCTGCGCGGCAGTCAGCCCTTCGTCGCCCAACGTCTCCGCCCAAACCTGACTGAGCGCGATCTGCCCGACCGCCGCGGCGGCTTGCGCATCCTCGAGACTGGCGCGGCCACCTTTGGCCAGCCCAAGCCGGCGCGCGCCCAGCGCGATCGCGCCCGAGGACACGACCGCGACCTGTTGCCCGGCGCGGGTCCGCTCGGCGATATCGGCGGCGATGCCGGCCAGCCACGCCCGCCGCACCCCGCCAGCGCTCTCGACAAGCAAGGCCGATCCGATCTTGACGATCAGGCGCGGGCAGGTGGCGGGCGGAAACAGATGCATCGCCCTGCCGCTTAGCGCCCCTTACGCGCCCGAGTCGAGCGCGTAGCCCGCCGAACGCACCGTGCGGATGATATCCTGCCGGTCGTCGCCGTTGATCGCTTTCCGCAACCGCCGGATATGCACGTCGACGGTGCGGCTCTCGATATCGCTGTCGTGTCCCCACACCGCGTCCAGCAATCGTTCGCGCGAGAACACCCAGCCGGGATGTTCTAGGAAATGCTTGAGCAGGCGGAACTCGGTCGGCCCGAGCGGGATCACCTCGCCCGCGCGGCGCACCTTATGCCCCACCGTGTCCATCTCGATATCGGCATAGGTGAGCTGTTCGCCCGCCAGCGCCGGGCGCACCCGGCGCAGCACCGCGCCGACGCGCGCGACCAGTTCACGCGGCGAGAACGGCTTGGTGACGTAATCGTCCGCGCCCGTTTCCAGCCCGCGCACGCGGTCCTCCTCCTCGCCCCGCGCAGTCAGCATGATGATCGGCACGTTCGCCGTCTCCGGCATGCGGCGCAGCCGGCGGCACACCTCGATACCGGACAGGCTTTCCACCATCCAGTCGAGCAGCACGATATCCGGCGTCGCCTCCTTGGCGAGCAGCAGCGCCTCCTCACCGTCGGGCGTCTGCTTCACGTCGAAATCCTCGCGCTTGAAATGCCAGATCAGCAGTTCGGCGAGCGCGGCATCGTCTTCCACCAGCAACATCTTGACGCGAGCCATGTGCTTACTCCCCTTGTTGCAATACGAAGGCGCCGCGATCGCGCTCGGCCATGTGCGTGCCGGTCGCGGCGAAATAGACCATCTCGGCGACGTTGGTCGCGTGATCGCCGATCCGTTCCAGGTTCTTGGCGATGAACAGCAGGTGCGTGACCTGGCCGATCGTCGCCGGATTCTCCATCATGTGCGTGACGAGCACGCGGAACAGGCTGTTGTAGAAATCGTCCACCGCGCGGTCGCGCGCGCACACCTGTTGCGCGGCGGCAGCATCGCGCGCGGCGAACGCGTCGAGCACGTCGTGCACCATCTCGATCGCCAGCGCGGCCATCGCAGGCAGCACCGACAGCGGCTCGATATCGCCGTGCGAGTCGATCAGCGGGGTGCGCTTGGCGATGTTCTTGGCATAATCGCCGATCCGCTCGATCACGCCGGCGATTTTCAGCGCCGCCACCACCTCGCGCAGATCGTCGGCGAGCGGCGCGCGCAGCGCGATGATGCGCACCGCCAGCTCCTCCGCCTGATGTTCAAGCGCGTCGAGCTTCTTGTCGTTCCGCACGATCTCAGCGGCGGTTTCGAGGTCGTGGTTCTTCAGTGCCTCGATCGCATCGCCGATCGCCTGTTCGGCCATGCCGCCCATCTGCGCGATCAACCCGCGCAACTGGCCGATCTCGTCGTCAAAAATCTTGATGGTATGTTCGTAGGTCGCCATTGCTCGTTCCTCAGCCGTACCGGCCGGTGATGTAATCCTTGGTGCGTTCCTGCCGCGGATTGGTGAAGATGTCGGAGGTCGTGCCCGTCTCGATCAGCGCGCCGAGGTGGAAGAAGGCGGTCCGTTGCGAGACGCGCGCCGCCTGCTGCATGTTGTGGGTGACGATCACGATCGCGTAGCGGCCCTTCAGATCGTGGATCAGCTCCTCGATGCGAGCGGTGGCGATCGGGTCGAGCGCGCTGCACGGCTCGTCCATCAGGATCACCTCCGGATCGACCGCGATTGCACGCGCGATGCACAGTCGCTGCTGCTGACCGCCGGAGAGGGCGGTGCCGCTGTCGGACAGACGATCCTTGACCTCATCCCAAAGCCCCGCGCGTTTCAGCGAGCGTTCGACGATCTCGGCAAGCTGGTTGTGGTTGGCCGCCAGCCCATGGATGCGCGGACCATAGGCTACGTTTTCAAAGATCGACTTCGGGAACGGATTGGGCTTCTGGAACACCATGCCGACGCGCGCGCGAAGCTGCACCACGTCCATGTCGGGCGCGTAGATATCCTCCCCGTCGAGGTCGATCTCGCCCTCGACGCGCGCATTCGGGATCGTGTCGTTCATGCGGTTCAAGGTGCGCAGGAAGGTCGATTTGCCACAGCCGGACGGGCCGATCAGCGCGGTCACCACGTCGCGGTCGAAATCGATCGACACGTCGCGGATCGCCTGCGCGTCGCCGTAGAAGACGTTGACGTGGCGTGCGGAGATCTTGTGCCGCGTAATGGAAGTTTCAGCGTTCACCAGCGGCTCTCGAAGCGGTTGCGGAGGTAGATCGCGACGCCGTTCATCGCGAGCAGGAAGACGAGCAGCACCAGGATCGCCGCGCTGGTCTTCTCGACGAAGCCGCGATTGACCTGATCCGACCACAGGAAGATCTGTACCGGCAGCACCGTCGCGGGATCACGCAGGCTACCCGGCGGCGCGGTGATGAATGCGCGCATGCCGATCATCAGCAGCGGCGCGGTCTCGCCGAGCGCGCGCGCCATGCCGATGATCGTGCCGGTGAGGATGCCCGGCATCGCCAGCGGCAGGACGTGGTGGAACACCACCTGCACCGGACTCGCGCCGATCCCGAACGCCGCCTCGCGGATCGACGGCGGCACCGCCTTGATCGCGTTGCGGCTGGCGATGACGATCACCGGCATCGTCATCAGCGCAAGCGTCAGCCCGCCGACGATCGGCGCGGAGCGCGGCAGGTGGAAGGTATTAAGGAACACCGCGAGCCCGAGCAGCCCGAAGATGATCGACGGCACCGCCGCAAGGTTGTTGATCGAAACCTCGATCAGGTCGGTCCAGCGGTTCCGCGGCGCATATTCCTCAAGATACAGCGCGGAGAACAGCCCGACCGGGAAGGCGATCAGCAGCGTCGCCAGCATTGTGAACAGCGAGCCTTTGAGCGCGCCCCAGATGCCGACCATGGTCGGATCGGTCGAATCCGAGCCGGTGAGGAAGAACAGGTTGAAGCTGGTTGTGATCGCATGAGCGGCGGTCAGCTTCGCGACGATCGCCTCGTCGGCGGGCGCGCCCTCGCGCTTGGCGGCGATGTCGATCCGGTCGGCGGCGGGCACCCACAGCCGCACCCGCTTGCCGAGCAGCGACGGGTCGGCCTTGAGCTGGTCGCGTACCCGTGTCCACGCACCGTCTGAAATCAGGGTCTCGCCGCCCGGACCGTAGGCGGCGATCGCGGCGGCATCGGTGGCGCCGGTCAGGTCGGCGGCGGCGAGCGCGAGATCGGCACCGGGTCCGCGCAGCTTGGCGGCATCCACTGCCAGATGCGTGGCGGGGAAGTCGATCGGCAGCGCGATCTGTGTCTGCACGAAGCCGTTCAGCCCGCCGGCCAGCATCGACACCAGCAGCATGACGAGGAACCCGGCGGACAGCAGCACCGCCGTCAGCCCGAGCCGGCGGAAGCGCCGCTCGGCGGCATAGCGTTTCGCCATGCGGCGCTGGTGCAACGCGCCGCGCCAGTCGGTCGGCGCGGGCACGCCGGGCAGGGGCGTGCGCTCAGTCATACGCCTCCCGGTAGCGCTTCACTACGGTGAGCGCGACGATGTTGAGCAGGAAGGTGATGACGAACAGCGTGAGGCCGAGCGCGAAGGCGGCCAGCGTCTTGGGGCTGTCGAACTCCGCCTCGCCGGTGAGCAGATCGACGATCTGCTTGGTGACGGTGGTGGCGGGTGCCAGCGGGTTGAGCGTCAGCGTCGCCACGCCCGATGCCGCCATCACCACAATCATCGTCTCGCCGATCGCGCGGGATACGGCGAGCAGCACCCCGCCGACCACACCGGGCAGGGCGGCGGGCAGCAGCACGCGGCGGATCGTCTCGGATTGCGTCGCGCCCATCGCCAGGCTGCCGTCGCGCATCGCCGGTGGCACGGCGGTGAACGAATCGTCCGCCATCGACGAGACGAACGGGATGATCATGATACCCATGACGAGGCCAGCGGCAAGCGCGCTTTCCGAACTTGCCCAGCGCACGCCGATCGCGACGGCGGCATCGCGCACCAGCGGCGCCACCGTCAGTGCGGCGAAATAGCCGTATACCACGGTCGGCACGCCGGCGAGCACCTCGATCACCGGCTTGACCCAGCGCCGCACATGCGGGGTGGCATATTGGGTGAGATAGATCGCGCTCATCAGCCCGAGCGGGATCGCCACGATCATCGCGATCACCGCACCGATGAAGAACGTCCCCCAGAACAACGGCACCGCGCCGAGCGACGCGCCGGGGTCACGCGGATCGACCACTTGCGGGCTCCAGTGCGTGCCGAGCAAAAAGTCGCCGATCGGCACCATGCCGAAGAACCGCGCCGATTCGAACAGCAGCGACACGACGATCCCCATCGTCGTCACGATCGCGACCAGCGCGGCGGCGAGCAGCAGCGCCATGATGAGCCGTTCGATCTGGGTGCGCGCGGCGAACCTCGGGCCGACGCGGGTGAACGCCCACAGCCCGAACGCGATGGCGAGCAGCAACGCAACGCTGCCGCCGATCCAGTTCGCCCGCGTCTGCGCGGCGGCATAGGCGGGGGCAAGCACGACGGCGAGCGGGCTGGGCGTGCCGAAGCCGTTGCCGCGCGCCAGATCGCGCGCCTCCGACAGGATCGCCGCACGCTCGAACCCTGGCGGCGGCAGGTGGATCGCGGCGGGCTGGTGCACCACCCGGTCGGTCACGAGGCCGGGCGCGCAAGACGCCCACACCACCAGGAAGATCGCGGCGGGCAGCACCGTCGCGATCGCCACGAAGCCGCCGTGGTGCGACGGCAGCGAACTGAACCGCGCCTTGCTCGCGCGGCGGAAGCGGGTCGCGCGCATCCGCGCCGCCAGCCAGGCGATCAGGCCAAGCCCCGCGATCAGGAAGAAGAGGATGAGGAACGACACGGCCGGTCAGTGCAACTGGCGCGGGTCGAGCGGGGTCTCGCCCGTCACGACCGCGGCGGCGCGGGCGCGCACGTCGGCAGGCGAGGCGATCAGCCCTTTGGCGATCAACGGGCCATCCGGGTTCCACAATGTGGCGTATAGCCTGAGATATTCGCGCAAGCCCCGGATCGCGCCGAGATGCGCCTTCTTGACGTACACGTAGAGCGGCCGCGAACCGGGGTAGCGGTTCTGCGCGATCGTCGCATAGGTCGGCGCCACGCCATCGATGGCGATGCCGTTCAGCTTGTCGCGGTTCTGCTCCAGATATGAGTAGCCGAAGATGCCGATCGCATCGGGATTGGCCTGCAGCTTCTGGACAATGAGATTGTCGTTCTCGCCCGCGTCGACATAGGCGCCATCCTCGCGGATGCGCGTGCAGCGTTGCGCGAAAGCATCGGGGTCGCGCAGCTTCAACGCGGTCAGTTCCGGGTGCACGCCCTCGCAACCGCGCGCGAGGATCAGCGTGGCGAGCGCGTCGCGCGTGCCGCTGGTGGCGGGCGGGCCGTAGATCTGGATCGGCGTGGCGGGCAGCGCCGGGTTCACGTCGTGCCACACGCGCGCGCTGTTGGGTTTGCCATCGGGGGCCGCCGCCATCGCGCGGTACAGATCGGCGACCGTCAGCCGCACGTCCGGCCCGTTCTTCGCTTCGGCAAAGGCAATGCCGTCGACGCCGACCTGCACCTCGATCACGCCGTCCACGCCATTGGCCTTGCAGCGGGCATATTCCGCCGCGGTCATCCGGCGTGAGGCATCCTCGAGATCGGGATGCGCGGCACCGATGCCCGCGCAGAACAATCTCATGCCACCGCCGGTACCGGTCGACTCGATCACCGGCGATTTCACGCCCGGCGTCTGCTCCACGAACTGTTCCGCCACAACGGTGGTGAAGGGGAACACAGTGGAGGAACCGACCACCTTGATCTGGTCGCGCGATCCCATGCCGCCACCATCGGCCTCGTCGGTACAGCCGCACAGCAGGATCGCGAGCGCTGACGCGGCGACAGTCGCAACCCTTCCGTGCATGAGGACGTCTCCCGAGCGGGTCGTTGATCGTCCCCGAACGGATGCGCTAGCACCCGCGAGGCCAGTCTGTGTGACGGTTCGGTTACCGTTTTATGACAGCGTTTCCGTGCGCGGGGATCAGCACCGTCACCGTCGTGCCGTGCCCCTGTACGCTTTCGATATCGAGCCGCCCGCGATGCCGCTCGACGATGTGCTTGACGATCGCAAGGCCGAGCCCGGTCCCGCCCGCCGCGCGGCTGCGACCGGGGTCGACGCGGTAAAAGCGTTCGGTCAGGCGCGGGATGTGTTCAGGCGGGATCCCGTCGCCTTCGTCCCGCACCGCCAGGCGCACCATGCCGGTGGCGTGCTGTTCAAGCAGGATGGTGACGGGCGCGCCCTTGCGCCCGTATTTGCGCGCGTTGCCGACCAGATTGTGCAGCACCTGGCTCAACTGCGCGCGGTCGCCTGACACCGGCGGCACGTCTGCCGCGACCTCCGCCACGATCGGCGCGCCACCTTCGCCCTGCGCGTCGAGGATGCTGCCGCGCACCTCGGCGATCAACTCGGCGAGATCAACCGCGCGGTCAGGCAGGCGGTATTTTTCCGCCTCGATCCGCGACAGCGAGATGAGATCCTCGACCAGCCGCTGCATCCGCCGCGCCTCGTCGAACATGATCTTGAGGAAACGGTCACGCAGGCCCTTCTCGTCGCCCGCCTCGTCGCCCAACGTCTCGATATAGCCGAGGATCGAGGCGAGCGGGGTGCGCAGTTCGTGGCTTGCGTTGGCGACGAAATCGACGCGCATCCGCTCCGCCGCGTAACTGCCGGTCTGGTCGATCAGGTGGACGATGCGCTGCCCGTCTGGAGTGTCGCCGATCCGCATTTCCCAGCGCTGTTCGCGCGCGCCAAGCCCGACGAGATTGACCGAGGGTTGCCGCACGTCCGAGGGCGGGCTCATCAGCCGCTCGGCCGCGCCGGGATGCCGGATCGCCAGCCGCACGTCCTGCCCGACGATATGCCCGCCCAGCAGCGCGCGCGCCGCATCGTTGGCATGGCTGACCTGACCGCCGGTGACGATCAGGATCGGCTCGACGATCGCGCCAATCACCGTCGGTATCGGGTCGGCGGGCGCAAGCGGCGGGGCGGGCGCTTCCGCCCCGTCCGCGTCGTCGTCCGTGCCGACGGCGGCGAGCACGGCGGCAACCCCGCCGACCAGCATCACCAGCGTCGCCTGTACATCGCCGAGCAGGAACACCGCGCACGCCGCGACGAGGACGATCGCGAGTGCCGCCAGTGTGCGGAGACCGAAGCCGTTGATCATTGCCCGTCTCACCCGCCCGTCATGCCCCAATCCGGAACGTCGCCCTAGTCTAAACATCGTTAACCGCGATAGCCTTGCTTGCCAGCGTTTTGCGAATGTGAAAGGGCTTGCGGGATAAAGGATCGTGGATGAGCGAAGAGCCTGAACAGCCGAACGAAGACGTGGAGCGTGACGGCGCGACCAGCCGGCGCGCGCTGATGCTCGGCGCGGTCGGCGCGAGCGCGATCGTGTCGATCCGCCCCGCGCTCGCCGCGACGGCGGTGTCGATCGTGCATTGTTCGATCCCCGTACCCGATCCGAGCCGTCGTGCCGGCTGGATCGCCGCGGATGGCTCGGTGGTGAACAGCGGCACCGCCGGTGCCTTCGCCCCGCCGACCCGGCCGCTTAAGGGTCAGGACGTCAAGCAGGCGCTGGCCGGCGGCAACCTGCCCGGCGTGGAGTATGAACGCAGCCAGGCGTATATGAACTACGTCCGCAACCTTCATTCGGGAACGAGCGGCTTCACCTGTTTCGCATCGTTGCAGATGCCGCGCGGCTGACGCCGTGTCTTGCCCTGCCGAACACGATCCCGTCTACCGCGCCGCGTCGCCTGACGTGCTGCGCATCGTCCCGCTCGACGCCTTCACCGCGATCTATCACCGCGCGTCGGGCATCACCCACCTCGTCGCACCGCCGGCACCCGAAATCTTGGCCGCGCTGGCACCTGCCGGACTGACGCTTACCGGGCTGATCGTGCGGCTCGCGCAGGACTACGATCTGCTCGATGCGGACGAAGACGCACTCGCCGCGCGGCTCGACGAACTCGTCGCCGCCGGATTGGTCAGCACCGCGTGAGGCATGTCTTCACGGTGCGGATCGGCCCGGTCGGCTTTCGTGTCGGTTCGGACTGGCGCGCGCCTATCCGCCAGCTTGAAACGCTGTATGCCGGCTACCCGAAGCCCGATGACTGCGTGCCCGATTTTACCGTGCGGCTGTTCGCCGCGCGCCCGTGGCGGCGGGTGATCCGCCCGGCGGTGATGCTGGGGGGCGACTTCGTGCTGCCCGACGCTGCGCCGCTACCGCTTGCGCAGGGGTTGCTCGCCGCCGAGATGGCGATGAACCTGCAGATGGCGCTCGGCCAGCGACACTATCTGCTGCTCCACGCATCGGCCGTCGAGCGTGACGGGCGGGTGCTGCTGATGACGGGCGAATCCGGCTCGGGCAAATCGACGCTGGCGGCGTTGCTGTCGCAGGCCGGCTGGCGTTTTATGGGGGACGAATTCGCGCTGATCGACCCGGTGACCGGCGCAGTCCAAGCCTTCCCGCGCCTCGTCAGCCTGAAGAACGCCGCGATCCCGGCGGTCGAGGCGGCCCTGCCGGGTGCGCGGTTCGGCCCCTTGCTGGAGGGCACGCCGAAGGGCGCGATCCGCCACCTCGTCCCCGATGCGCGCGCGGTCGCGGCGATGGACACGCCCGGCACGCCCGCGTTGCTGCTGTTCCCGCGCTACGGCTTCGCGCCGGATGTGCGCCCGGTTGCGCCAGGCGAGGTCTTCGTGCGGCTGACCCAGGCATCGACGAACTATGTGGCGATGGGTGAGCGTGGGTTCGACGCGCTCACCCGGCTGGTACGGAGCATACCGGCGCAGGCGATCGACTATCCCGACACCGCCACCGCGCTCGCGCAGGTCGAGGCCGCATGGCGCGCCCAATGAACGGCGCTGTGGGCGACGGCTGGCTGCTCGCCCGCGTGATGCGCACACCTGCTGAGGCGGCGACGCTCGATGCCGACGATTGGACCGCACTCCTCGCCATCGCGCGGGCGGAACAGATGATTGGCACGCTGGCGTGGCGCTTGCAGGGCGCGGCAATGCCGCCGGCGGTGGCGCGCATCCTCGCCGATGCGCGTGCCTCCCACGATCACGGCCGCACGCTCGCCTTGTGGGAGGCGGAGGCGGCGAGGCGCGCGCTGGCACCGCTTGGGATCTCGGTGGTGGTGTTGAAAGGCACCGCGTTCGTCGCCGCCGGGCTTACCGCCGGGCAGGGGCGTTCCATCGGCGATCTCGATATCCTCGTGCCGCACGCGCATCTGGATGTGGTCGAACAGGCGCTGCTCGCCGCCGGGTGGGAATGGGTCAAGCCCGACCCGTATGACGATGCCTATTATCGCCGCTGGATGCACGAACTGCCGCCGCTGATCCACCGTGACCGCGACCGAATGATCGACGTTCACCACACCATCCTGCCGCTCACGGCGCGCATCACCCCGGATGCCGACGCACTGCTGGCCGATGCAATGCCGCTGCGGCCGGGTCTGGCGATGCTTTCGCGCGCCGACGTCATCGTCCACGCCGCCGCGCACCTGTTCGCCGACGGCGACCTGGCGGGCGGAATGCGCAACCTGTGGGACGTGCACTGCCTGCTTGACGATTACGGCGTCGAGGGGCTGGTCGAGCGCGCCGAGCATCACGGCCTTGCCGATGCGGTCAGCCGCGCGGTGCGTCTTGCTGCGGCGCTCTACGGTGACGGTGCCACGCTCTCGCCCGGCGATCGCATTTGCCTGCGCCGCGTAACCGCGCGCGACGGTTGGGGTAGGGCGACCCGCCCCTTCACGCGGCTGGGGTTTTACATCCGCTCGCACTGGCTACGGATGCCGCCGGCAATGCTCGCGCGGCACTTGTGGACCAAGTGGCGCGGGGCGGCGCGCTGAAGCCGGCCACGACCGCGCGTGGCCGGCCCGTGGCGGCTAGCTGGTGGCGGACTGGGCCAGAACCGGCGTCTGCTGATGCTGCACGACGCGCCACACCTCATGCTCGATCCGTCGGATCGTGGAGGTACAATGCGCCTCATAGGCTTCGCCGTCGCGGCTTGCCTTGACGCGGTAGCCGATCACGATCAGCCCTTCCTGCGGGCGCGAGACCTGCCGCTCGGTCAGGTCCGCCTGCGCCCACACCGGTGTCGCGGCCACGGCGTCGATCGCCGCGTCGCCGTTATAGACGAAGGGCGGGTGCGGCAGCACCATCACCACCTCGGCATCGACCTTTTCACGGTAATTGTCCGGACCTTCGGTCCATAGGCTTTGCTCGAAGCTCCACAGGCGGTCGTCGTCCATTCGTCATCTCCCGATGTTACCAGCAGATAATCAGCGGCGACCGCGCATGTTCCCCGCCAAGCGTCGAACCAGGCTAACGCCGCCGCCAACGTAGCCGGAACAGCCCTGCGATCAACAACACCACTGTAATCGCCAGCGTGTCGGCGGCCCAGTCGCGGACGTCGCAGTCGCGGTGCAGTTCAGGGATCGACTGCACTACTTCGATCATCGCGCCGAGGAACGACAGCCGCTCCCCGATGCGGAATAACGGAAGGCGCGGGTAAGCCGCCGCTGCCAGCGCCGCCATGGTCGAGAAGGCAAGCATATGTTCGAACTTGTCACCAAACTGGTCCGCTGGGGTGTGCGGAGGTTGCGGCAGCAACGCCATCGTCACCGCGAAGAGCAACGCCGCCCAGAACAGCAACCTGAGCATGAGGGTTTGCTTGCTCACGCCAGCCGCTCCAACGCGGGGATCAAGGCGTCGAAATGGTCGATTACCGCGTCCGCCCCGAACCCGCCTACCGGCTCGCGACCGAAGTTCACCACGACGACCGGCATGCCTGCCGCCTTCGCCGCGGTCACGTCGAACATCGTGTCGCCGACGAACGCGGCGCGACCGCCGCCCAGCCGCCGAACCATCTCGTACAGCATCGCCGGATCAGGCTTTTGCTTGGCGCCAGCCAGCGTGTCGCCGCCGATCAGTGTGTCGAAAAGATGCCGTAGCCGCAGCGTTTCGAGCAGCTTTTCGGCCAGTTCCGCCAGTTTGTTGGTCACGATCGCGGTACGTACCCCGCGCGCCCGTAACCCCTCGATAGCCGCTACCGCACCCGGATACGGCCGCGTCAGCACCGCGATATTGTCCGCGTAGGATGCCAGCATCGCGCCCTTGAGATGCTCTGTCTCCGCCGGCGTTGCGCCCCCGGTCGCCTCCAGTGCAAGCGCCACCAGCCGCGCCACGCCGCCGCCCGTCATCGCCACGATCTCCGCCACGCTCAGCGTCCGGCGCCCGTCGCTTGCCAGCATGACGTTGACCGCCGCCGCCAGATCGCCGCTGCTGTCGACGAACGTGCCGTCGAGATCGAATCCGACCAGGTCGAAGGAAAAATCTGTCATGTCGGCGCGACTGGCACCGGCGCTATGGAATTGGCAACCCTGTCGTGGCAGGGCTGTGCGCATGGACGCGAAAAACCACGCCGCCGCCGTCGCCGCGATCATCCTTGCCGCGGGCAAGGGCACGCGGATGAAATCCGATCTGCATAAGGTGCTGCACCCGGTCGCGGGGCGTCCGATGCTGCTCCACCTGCTCGCCAGCGTCGACGCGCTCGCGCCCGAACGGGTGGTGGTGGTTACGGGGGCCGGTCGCGAACAGGTCGAGGCGGCGGTCACGCCGCTTGGCGCTGTCACGGCGCTTCAGGCTGAGCAGCTCGGCACCGGACATGCGGTTGCGCAGGCGCAGGCGGCGCTGACGGGCTTCGAGGGCGCGGTGCTGATCCTGTATGGCGACGTGCCGCTGGTCGGTACCGCGACGATGCGGCGGATGCTCGACCGGTTGGCTGGCGACGATGCGCCGGCGTGCGTTGTGCTCGGCTTCCGCCCCCCCGATCCCGCCGCCTATGGCCGCATCATCGCCTCGCCCGAGGGGCGCATCGCCAGAATGGTCGAGTATAAGGACGCTTCTACGGCAGAGCGGGCGGTCGATCTGTGCAACTCGGGGCTTATGGCTGTGCGCTCGGCCGATCTGTTCGCGCTGCTCGCGCGCGTCGGCAACGACAACGCGGCGGGCGAATATTATCTGCCCGATATCGTCATGCTGGCGGCCGCTGATGGCCGCACCTCGGTGGTGATCGAAACGGACGCGGCCGAGGTCGCCGGCGTCAACAGCCGCGCGGAACTGGCCGTGGTGGAGGGCGCCTGGCAGCAGGCGCGTCGTGCTGATGCGATGGCGAACGGCGCGACGCTGATCGCACCGGAAACGGTGTGGTTCGCGCACGACACGGTAATCGGCCGCGATGTGGTAATCGAACCCAATGTCGTGTTCGGTCCTGGCACCACCATTGCCGATGGCGTGACGCTGCGGGCGTTCAGTCATATTGAGGGTGCGAGCGTCGCCACCGGCGCCATCGTCGGCCCCTATGCGCGGCTGCGGCCGGGCGCGGTGGTGCGTGAAGATGCGCACGTAGGCAATTTCGTCGAGATGAAGAAGGCGGTGCTAGGCAAGGGCGCCAAGGCCAACCACCTTACCTACCTTGGTGATGCCGAGGTCGGCGCGGGCGCGAACATCGGCGCGGGCACGATTACCTGCAATTACGACGGCTACAACAAGTCGCTGACGCGGATCGGCGCGGGCGCGTTCATCGGTTCCAACAGCGCGCTGGTCGCGCCGGTGTCGATCGGCGATGGTGCTCTGGTGGCGGCGGGCTCGGTCATCATCGACGATGTGCCGGCGGACGGATTCGCGATTGCGCGCGGCCGACAGGAAACGCGAGAGGATTGGGCGCCACGATTTCGCGCGGCGGCCAAGGCAAAAAAGGCCGGCAAGTAGCGCGACCTGCTGGCCCGGACAGAATAGAGCATTGAAGGACGTTACCCATGTGTGGAATCGTTGGAATTGTTGGTAAGGAGCCCGTCGCGGATCGTCTGCTCGATGGCTTGCGGCGGCTAGAATATCGCGGATACGATTCGGCCGGCATCGCGACCGATTTCGAGGGGGCGATCGAGCGGCGGCGCGCCTCGGGCAAGCTCGTCAATCTCGCGCGCGAACTCGCCGAGCATCCGCTGCCGGGCGCAACCGGCATCGCGCACACCCGCTGGGCAACGCATGGCGGACCGACCACCAACAACGCGCACCCACATGCCACCGGCGAGGTCGCGCTGGTCCACAACGGCATCATCGAGAATTTCAAGACCCTGCGGGACGAACTGGTCGCGCGCGGCCGCGTCTTCACCAGCGAGACCGACACGGAAGTCGTCGCGCATCTGGTGAGCGAGAAGGTCGAGGCTGGGCTCGCTCCCGCCGACGCGGTGCGTGAGGTGTTGCCGCGCCTGCACGGGGCATTCGCTTTGGCGATCCTCTTTCGGCAGCATCCCGATCTGCTCATCGGTGCGCGGCTCGGATCGCCGCTGGTGGTCGGTTATGGCGATGGCGAAACCTACCTCGGCTCGGACGCGCTGGCGCTGGCACCGCTGACGCAGCGCATCGCCTATCTCGACGAAGGTGACTGGGTGATCATCACCCGCGACGGCGCGCAGATCTTCGACAAGGACAACAACCCTGTCGAGCGGGCGATCACCATATCCGGTGTGACCGGCGAGCTGATCTCCAAGGGCAATCATCGCCACTATATGCTCAAGGAGATTTACGAGCAGCCGATCGTCGTCGCGCAGACGTTGCGCTCATACCTTCAGCGCATGGAGGACAAGGTCACGCTGCCGATCCCGGACTTCGATCTCAGCGCAATCAGGCGCGTGACAATCGTCGCGTGCGGGACGAGCTTCTATGCGGGCATGGTCGCCAAATACTGGTTCGAACAGTTTGCGCGCGTGCCGGTCGATATCGATGTCGCATCCGAGTTTCGCTACCGCCAGCCGGTAATGGAGGAGGGCGGTCTGATGATCGTCATCAGCCAGTCGGGCGAGACGGCGGATACGCTCGCCGCGTTGCGCCATGCCAAGGCCGAGGGGCAGAAGATCGCAGCCGTCGTCAACGTGCCGACCAGTTCGATGGCGCGCGAGGCGGATCTGTTGTTGCCGACGCATGCCGGGCCGGAGATCGGCGTTGCCTCTACCAAGGCGTTCACCTGCCAACTCGCAGTGCTGGCGGCGCTGGCGGCGAACCTCGCGCGCGCCAAGGGTAAGCTCAATGCCGCCGAGGAGAAGGCGATCGTACGGCATCTCGGCGAGGCTCCGGCTGCGCTCAACGCCGCGCTTGCCTATGACGAAACCATCCAGGCGATGGCGCATGTCATCGCCAGCGCACGTGACGTGCTGTATCTCGGGCGTGGCACGGACTATCCGCTGGCGCTGGAAGGTGCGCTGAAGCTCAAGGAAATCAGCTACATCCACGCCGAAGGCTACGCCGCGGGCGAGATGAAACATGGGCCGATCGCGCTGATCGACGATGCTGTGCCAGTGATCGTGATCGCGCCGTCAGGGCCGTTGTTCGACAAGACCGTCAGCAACATGCAGGAGGTGCAGGCACGCGGCGGCAAGGTTGTGCTGATCTCGGATTATGACGGGGTGCAGGCGGCCGGCGACGGGTGCATCGCCACAATTACCATGCCCAAGGTCCACCCGCTGATCGCACCGCTCGTCTATGCCGTGCCGGTGCAGTTGCTGGCGTATCATGTTGCCGTGGCGAAGGGCACGGACGTCGACCAGCCGCGCAATCTCGCCAAGTCCGTCACGGTCGAGTAGAGGCATACCGACACAAAACAGCCACGCTACGAGGCGGCTAATGCGCTACGTAACGTGGCTATTTTGCTTATAGCTTGAGCAAGCGGGAGGCTGTCGCTGGTCGACAGCCTCCCGCTCGCGGATCAGCAGCCGTTCCGGCGATTCTGCGCACGATCATGATTTTTGTCGAGCGTACGGCCGACCAGTGCGCCGCCGACACCGCCCGCGATCGTGCCGAGCGTACCGCCGCCGAGCACGCTACCCAGTACCGCACCGCCCGCGCCTCCGGCGATCGTGCCGGTGGTGCCGCTGCTGCGCTTGCAGTCTTGATAATAGCGGCGATCGTTTCCGCGATAGTTGTTGTTCCGGTAGTTGTTATCCCGGTAATCGCGACCACGGTAGCGGCGTCCGCCGTTGTTGTAGGCCGAATCGCGATCGGCCTGATCACGCTGCCACTGGCTGCCGTGGTCGTAATCCTGAACCCCGGCGAACGCGGTGGTGGGGAGGGCGACAGTGGCGATCAGCGTCGCCATGGCAAGTTTCTTAAACATGACTGGTTCCTTGTGTTTGAGCGGTGGCGTTGCGGACAGAACCCACGAAGGTGGTGGGAAGTTCATCGGGCACGTAACGAATATTTCCGAGGCGGCCATTTCGCACCCTATTCCGGGTCAACCTGACGCCCTCGGCACCGTTTTCATCGAAGCGGTGGCAAGCATTTACGGCGCTTTAACCCTGTCCGCTTACGCCCGTGCAACGGAGTGAAGGCTCCCTTCTTTCAAGCTTCAGGCGGTGCGGTACATGCGGATTCTGATCGTCGACGACGAACCGGCAATGCACGACAGCTATCGGCGCAGCTTCGCAGGCAGCGCGGCTGCGGAAAGCGACGCGCTCGATGCCATGGCCGTCGAGCTGTTCGGCGATGATGCGACGACGAACGATGCAGATCCCGCAGCCGATTTCGCGCTGACGCACGCGCTGCAGGGGCTGGATGCGGTGGCACAGATTGAGGCGGCGCAGGCGGCGGGCAACCCGTTCGCGGTGGCGTTCATCGACGTGCGAATGCCGCCAGGTATCGACGGGAAGGAGACCGCGACTCGCATCCGCGCGCTCGATCCCGACATCCAACTTGTCATCGTCACCGGCTTTTCGGATTTTTCGCCGGCGGAGATCTCGCGGGCGGCCGGCCCCGCCGACAAGATCTTCTATATCGCCAAGCCGTTCGAGGTCGCCGAGGTGACACAGATGGCGACCGCGCTTGCGAACCGTTGGCAGCTCGACCACGAGATGGCCGAGATGCGCCGCGCGCTCGCGCGGCAAGTGGTGCAGCTGGAGGAGCAGGGTCTCGAACTCGCCGCCAACGAAAGCAAGGCGACGCACATCGCCAACCATGATTCGCTCACCGACGCGCCCAACCGTCTCGCCTTCATGCGCGCGCTCGCCGACCGTGCGCGTAGCGGCGGGGATTTCGCGGTGGCGATGGTCGATCTCGATCGCTTCAAGATCGTCAACGATACGCTCGGCCATCTTGCCGGCGACGAATTGATCCGCCAGATTTGCGGCATCCTCCACGCGTCGGTGCCGGAAGGCGGGCTGGTCGCGCGGTTGGGCGGCGACGAATTCGGCCTGTTGTTCGATTCGCCCGGCGCGGAAGCTGCCGCGATGGCGTGCGATCTGGTGATCCGCAACTGTTCGACCACCTTCAAGCTGTTCGGTCACTCGGTGCAGGCCGGCGCGTCGGTCGGTCTCGTCCATGTCGGCACCGTCGAGCGCGGCGATGGCCACCGCGAGTCGGTCGACCTGATCCGCCGCGCCGATCTCGCGCTGAACGACGCCAAGCACAACGGCCGTGGCACCGCACGGGTGTACGACGACACGATGGACGAATCGATCCGCTTCCGCCGCCAGATTGAAGGCGGGCTCGGCCAGTCGATCGCACGCAATGAACTGAAGCTGGTCTATCAGCCGATCGTTGCGCGCGACGGGCTGGAAGTGGTCGGTTTTGAGGCGCTGCTACGCTGGCATACCGCAGAGTTCGGACCCGTAAGCCCGGCGCTGTTCATCCCAATCGCGGAGGAATCCAATCTTATCCACGAACTCGGCGACTGGGTGCTGAACGAGGCGCTGAGCGTGTTGAAGGACTGGCCGGGGCAGTACGTCTCGGTCAACTTTTCGCCGCGCCAGTTCCGCCGGCATAATTTTGTCGGTCATGTCGTCGAATGCGTGCAGCGCGCCGGGGTCGCGCCTAATCGCGTACAGATCGAGATTACCGAAACCGCGATCTTCGACGATGCCGATCGCGCCGCGGATACCCTCTACAAATTGCGCCAGATGGGCTTCCGCATCGCGCTGGATGATTTCGGCACCGGCTATTCGAGCCTGTACAACATTCGCAAGTTCGCGCTGGATTGCCTCAAGATCGACAAGAGCTTCATCGACGGCATGGGGCGTGAGCGCGAGAGCGCGGCGATCGTCCATTCGATCGTCCACCTCGGCCGCTCGCTCGGCCTCGGCGTGATCGCGGAGGGCGTCGAAACGGCGGCGCAGGTGCAGGCGCTGCGGCTGGCGGGGGCTTCGCACCTTCAGGGGTATTACTTTGCGCGGCCGATGGCGGCCGACGATGCGCAGGCGCTGGCGCATCAACGCTTCATGGTCGATGAAACCAGCGCAGCGGCGACGACCGCCGGAAACGGGACGCACGGCTGATGCGCACCCGGTTCCGCGCGGCGCGCGGCCGGATCGAGACGCAGGTCACCACGCTGCGCAATCCGCGCTCGCTCGGCGCCAAATTGCTGCTGATCCTCACCGCGATCGGGCTTGCCGGATCGATCGCGATCACGCTGCTGCTGGCGAGTGTCATCACGCCCAGCTTCAACCGGCTCGAGGCGAAATCGGTCGACGGCCATATCGAGCGGACGCGCGCGGCGCTGCACGAATACGCGTCCAAGGTGGAAAGCGCGGTGCGCGATTACGGCGACTGGAACTCCAGCTACGATTACATGGGTCACCCGACGCGCGCGTTCGAGGCGGAAAGCTTTTCGCCACTGGCGATGGAGAATCTCGGCGTCAATGGCATGGCGTATATCGCCAACGACGGCCATATCGTCATCGCGCGCTGGCGCGGCACGCGTGGCGACGATGCCGTGTTGCGGGCGGCATTGGTGGCGCAGATCGCGCGCGTCGATTTTCGACGGGCCTTGAAGGCGGGCAGTTCTGCCAGCTTCTATGTGCGACTCGGGCAGGTGGTCGCCGCGATCGGCATCGCCGAGGTGCGGCGCAGTGACGGCACCGGCGACCCGCGCGGTTTCGTGCTGATGGCGCGGCAGATCACTTCGGGCCAGTTGTCCGGTCTGCTCCAGCTTGGCGCCAAGCTCGATCTGGCTGACGTGGCGGATCAGGACCGTATCACGTCCAGCGCGACCAAGACGCGAATCGCGGTGCCGGTCTACGGCGTGGACCATCATGCGGTGGCGAGCGCCGCCTTCACCGTCCCGCGTGACCTGTCGGTCCTGGGTCGGCGCATGCTGCTGCTGGCGGTGTGCGGGTCGACCGTGTTGTTGCTGATCGTGCTGGTGATGCTGCGACGGATGATCGATCGGTTGGTGCTGCGCCCGCTTGCACGGGTGGAGCGGCATATGCAGATGGTGCGCGCGTCCGGCTCGCTCGGGCAACTGGCGGAGGATGGGCGGCAGGACGAGATCGGTTCGCTCGGCGCGAGCTTCAACGCGATGCTCAGCCAGTTGCAGGACCTGCGCGAACAGATCGAGGCGCAGAGCTTCGCGCTCGGCCGCAGCGAAAGCGCGGTGGCGGTAATGCACAACGTCCGCAACGCGCTCAATCCGATCAGCACGATCCTGTCGCAGGGCATTGCGCAGGCGCCCCCGGTCGACCGCGCGATGCTCGATCGCGCGGTCGCCGAACTGGCGCGCGAGGATCTTCCGGCGACACGGCGCGGTAAACTCGTCGCCTTCGTGGCCGCGGCGGTCGAGGCGGACGCGAACGACCGCACACGCCGGCGTGGCGAACTTGAGATCGGCCGCGAGGCGATGGCGCATGTGCTCGAGATCATCGGCGCACAGCAACGCGCCGCGCACGAGCGGCCGGACCTGGAGGTGTGCGACGTCAGCGAGATCCTGGCGCGCAACGCGACGATCGCGCGTTATTCGGGCGACCTGTCGATCGCGTTCGTTTTTCCGGGCGAGGCGCATCTGGTGATGGCGAGCCGCGTGATCCTGAGCCAGGTGATCGGCAATCTGCTCGGCAACGCGGCGGAGGCGATCGCCGCCACGGGCACCCGCAGCGGGACCATCAGCGCGACCGTTTCCGAAGAGGGTGGCGAGACCCGCATTGCCATCCGCGACGACGGCGAGGGCTTCGACCCCGCAAACGCGCCGACCTTCTTTCAGCGCGGCTTTTCGACGCGCGCGCACAAATCGGGTGGCCTCGGCCTGCACTGGTGCGCGAATGCGATGGGGGCGATGCAGGGCGCACTACGGCTGGAGAGCGAGGGCCGGGGGCGCGGCGCGATCGCGGTACTGACGCTGGCGCGGGTGGACGGAGAGGTCAGGGTGGCGGCCTAGGCTTTGCAGGACGAGGGTTCCGCGCGGCAGTCGAAGATGCCGCGACCGACGGCGTCGCACCGTTACTGAAAACCGGCCAGATCGGCGGCAGTAATTCTGCGAGACGACCTGCCTAAGGGCACGATGAACCCGCGCGGCGGTTCATGGGTTGAACACGGACAACGACCGCGAAAGGCACCCACAATGAATCAGGAACCGCTCAACCCCGGCGATGACGCTGCCCCCGGCACCCCTGGCACCGGCGAGGATATCTGCCCGGTCTGCGGCGGCACCGGCACCATCGGCGACGCCGCTTGCACGAATTGCGGCGGCAGCGGCAAGGTCATCCACGGTATCGGCGGCGCCTGAACCGCTCACGTCGAATCAGCTCGCGTGCCGGTCGGGCATGGCCGTATGGTCAATCCCCTTGCACGCAGAGCGTTTACAGTAACAGAAGACTGCACCTTCCCGGATCAGCGTACCAACGTCGTCCACGCGAGCGCGTGTTACTGACATGTTGATTTCACGGACCGGCTTCGGTTCGGCATGCGGCGGGCGATTTCTACCCGCCGCAGGAAAGATCGCGGGTCAGCGATCCCGTTCGGCGCGCTTGCGGTCTGCCTTGCGCGCCCGGCTGATCGCCGCTGCGCGTTCACGTGCGCGACGTTCGGACGGCTTCTCATAGTGACGGCGCAGCTTCATCTCGCGGTACACGCCCTCGCGCTGCAGCTTTTTCTTTAACGCGCGCAATGCCTGGTCGACATTGTTGTCACGGACGATGATCTGCATGAGGTAGCTTTCAGAGTGGGTAAAACTTTGCAGCCCCTTAGAGCAGGTGGCCCGCCGTGCCAAGTCGTTAGCGTATCCGATGCGCCACAAGGCTGGGGACCCACCCGGAAGGGTACGGCAGACGCCTTATTGCTACCGCCATCCGAGTCCCGGATGTGGGCGACGGGAGATCGCCTGTATGATGAAGTTCATTCCATGGTGGGTGCTGGCATTCACGACTTTCGCTTCTCCGCTTGCCGCTCAACAGCAGCCGCCGGTACCAGCGATCAGGCTGAAACCCGAGCAGATACGGCCCTTTGTTCCAGAGGCTTTCGATCCTCCGAAGCTGGTCGAAACAGCGCGGTTTAAAATCGTGCCGCTTGGTCCTGCCATGGTGGACCGGGACTATCAGGCGTATATGTCCTCGATCGAGCATCTCCAAAAGACGTTCTCGCGCAGCACCACGTGGCCGCATGAGGGGATATCCCATGGCGATGCGGTGAAAGATATGGAGAACGAGCAGGCTCGGTTCACCAGGCGCCAATTCTTCGATTATGCCGTGCTGACGACGGACGGCAGCCGCGAGATCGGCAGCGTCTATATCTCGCCAAGTCACGTCGCGGGATATGATGCGGTTGTGCGAATGTGGGTGACCAAGGATGCGTATGACGCCGGGTTGGATGCGGAACTCTACGCCTGGCTGACCAACTGGATGCAGACAGCGTGGCCGTTCAAGAAAGTCGCTTACCCCGGACGGGCGATCGACTGGCAGACCTGGGATAATCTCAGGGCAACGCATTAGGTTTGCCGTTCAACAGCGCGGCCGTTGGCAATCGTCGCCAAGCCTAAGCCATAAAACGTCAGTTTTGAACATCGTACTCCCGCTCCGGGTGGTTGGCCCCGACATTTGGTAATTTGGAGTATCGATGATCCGAAGGCGAAGGTGGCGGCACGTGCGATCACCCGAAGCGGGTCACAGCGCCTTGCGCAGCGTAAGCGAGACCCTCCGGCCGACCGGATCAAGCAAGTCGGCCTGATATCGATATGGCGTTGTGTTATCGGCGGCGCGAACGCTCGGGTGGGCATCGAACAGATTATCGACCGATAGTTTGACGATGAAATGGCGCGTCCAGGTCTGGTGCGAAAAGACGTGGTGGAGGCTGAGCGATCCGCTGACGTTCAACCGACACAATGCGCCAAACGACAGGTCCGCTGCGGGTACGGCGCCGCGCACCCGGCCACCACCAAGGCAGTAGAAGTCGAACGTACCGCCATTGCCGAGATAATTCAGACCGCCGTAGCCATAGCCCGCGATTCGCGGCGTGGTCGCTCCGGTCAGCGTATCGCCCGCCAGAAGATTGAGCGGCGTGGTACCTGGACGAAGCGTCAGCCGGTCGGCGAAGCGAATGGACGGGCCAAGGCCGCCATAGAAACTCGGCCGCTCGGCCGGCGTCCCATTCGGCTGGGCAGGGGGCTTGGCGTGGCCGAGCTGGCCGTTGGCGTTGAGCGTGATGTTGAGCGTCTGCTGTTCCTCTCGGGCGACGTTGACGGGGCGAAACGCTACGGAGGTGAGCGCACCCGATGCATCGCGCACGAACAGATCGGGCAACCCGGCGAGGGTTGCGGGTGTAAGCGCGTAAATCGTTTGCACGCCGTTGCGGACCGTCGTTGCTTCATAGGTGGCGCCGAGGCGCAGCTCGGACTTCGCGAACGGCTTCAACGTCACGCCCAGCGAACGCACCCGGCGGCGCTCGGCGACAAGGTCGGGATTGCCACCCGTCAGCAGCGTCACGATGTCCGAACGGCCGGTCGCGAAGTTGAAGACGTTGGCCTGAAGCGCCACCGCCTGCGGCGTCGCCACTTGGTCGAGGGTTGGCGCGGCGGCGGACGTCTTGTACTGGAGGAGGAACTGAATGGGCGTAAACGGTGCCCAGGTGATCCCGGCGGTGGAGTCCGACAGGTCGCCGAAACCCTCGACATGGCGGCGTGCCGTCGAGGCGTTGATGGACATTTCGCCCAGCCAGGACAGCACACCCGCCTTGCGCGAGGCGACGGGTACGTCCAACGTGGCCGCGCCCTCGATCCGGGTGCGGGCGAACGCGATGTCGTAGGTGGTCGCGCCCGTCGTCCTGCCCGACGAGCCGGTGCGCTCAACCTCCAGCGTCGCCGTGACGGTGACAGGCCCGGCGGGCAGCCGCACCGGACGGTTGTTTGTGACGAACTTGGCAGCAGCGCCGTGCGTCGTCTGGACGGTGTGATTGGCACGCACGTCGCCCACAAGCGCGCCGGGCAGCGGCTGGAACGGGTTGGCGCCGGCAGCGATGGCGGCGTTCGCGAGCGCGGTGTCGGTATAGGCATCGCTCAGGCCAACCCGGCGCTGGCCATCGAGCGTGCCGGTCAGGTCCCACTGCCACCCCCGCCACGCGCCGCGCAGCAGCCCACCGGCGTGGAGCGTGGTGGTGTCCAGACGCGCCCCGAGTAACGGCCCTTCGGTGAAGTAGCGCTGTAGCAGCACGTCATTACTGAATGGCGAGAAGGGGTTGTCTGCCGGAACGAGCAGCGTGGCACTGGAGGGGCCGTAGACGCTTCGCTCATGCGCGTGGTCGGCCGTCAAGGTCAGCGATCCGGCGATGCCGTGGCCGATCCGGTTGGCCATGACGAGTTCGCCATGCAGCGTGTCATTCGCCGGCGCCAGATCGTGAAAGGGCGACAGGTCGTAGAGCCGCGGCATGTTCGCCCCGGCCGCAAAACCGGAAAGCGTCGGAGCGGCTCCGGTTGGAACGGGCGCGATCGTGGTGACCTGACCGGCCAGTGCCGACAGCGTCGGATCGATCTCGCCGCCGGCGCGCACGCCTGTCACATTGCCGACCGCGTCGAACGGGACGTCGGGATCGGGCAACACGTGCCGCGACGATTGTGACAGCGCATCGGTGTGGCGCGCGTCTAGCGACAGGGTGAGCCGCTTGTCATCGCGGAGCCGCGTCAGGTCGAGATGCGGGTTCACGGTATCTGCGCCGCCGCGCGTGGCGGTACCGACGACGTATTTCAGCGACAGCTGGCGAAACCGACGCTTGGTGATGAAGTTCACGACGCGGCGGGTCGGCGGGTAGCCGTATCGCAACGCCACTGGTTCGGGCAGGACTTCGACCTTCTCGATCGCCTCGGGCGGTAGATTGCCGATCTCTTCATACCCCGACACGCGCTGCGCGTTCAGCAGGAAGATCGGCGGCTCGCCATCGGCCGCCTGGGTGATACCGCGAATGGTCCGCAGCAGCTCGTCGATCGAGGTTGCGCCCGTTGCCTCGATCGCACGTGCGTTGAAGGTCGCGAGCGGCTCGATGTCGGTCACCACCTCGCCGCGCTGTCCGATCACGACGATGTCGGACGTCAACTGGTCGGGCGCATCTTCCCTCGCGCCGGCATCTGTATGGGTGTGCGCGGCCTCCTGAGATATTGCGGGATGCGGCGGTGCCAGCAGCGCCGCTGTCAGTGTCACGGCGGCACGGGAGGCACCAAACGCAGAAACCGATCGGCGCGTCACGCTGGCACCGAGCCGACGCAAGCTTTGCCCGTGAGGCGAGGCCGCAGTGCAGCCTTGGGCTTGCAGACGTTTGGGGTGTGTTCGCCTAATCGGAGTGCATTGATCGGCGGCGGTTCGGAGGCAAGCCGCCTCGAGCTAGTCGTCACGATGGCGGCCCCCTCCCGCTAGATCCGCGTCCCCATCGTAAGAGTGAAGCATTGCGCTAAGACTTGAAAGGCGAATCGTAGTTTAAGTATTGCCGTAGATGTCGAAGCGATCGGGCGGACGCATTCGTTCGCGAATGCGGCGACCGATGGGCGATGGTGACGTCGGCACCGCAAAGGCTGCCTCGAAAGACTGGGACGTTGCGATAACGGCGGCGATTGCCACCTTACATGAAGCCATGTCGCTAGGCGGTTGCTGGTCGACTATCTGGACGAAGGGTTTACGCTGTAGCTCGGCTTAGGCGTCGTGCCCCAACACCGGATATTAGACACAGCCAAACCGTGGAGCAATCCGCCACGAAAGCTTCCGCTGCGAGCCGGCGCTTGCCGGTTTCGTCAGGCGCTCAGGCTGCGGCTGGCCTGCGCGGTCCGAAGGGCAAGATCGCCTCGTACACGTTGCGTTCCGGTGCGCCGATCACATGACCGCCGCCGCGCAGCACAAAGGCGTGCCGGACGATCTCCGCCTGCTGCTCGATCCCGTAGCCGGTCAATGCCACGCCGGGCCGGATCGCGTAGTCGTAGCGCGAGAAGGGGTGGCGCCGCAGTGGCAGGAACACGCCCGACTGGTGCTGCCAGACATGCACCATCTCGTGGATGAACAACCCCTGCGCGCTGAGCGGCGCGACCGAGAAGTCGTCGCAGTACGCGGTGCCTTTGGGATGAAAGTGGATCGCACCGCGCGGTGCCATCACGGTATTACGCGGCTGGAAAAATGCCCATTTGCCCAGCACGATCCGCACCGCCGCATAATCGATGGCGTCTCCGAAGATACTGCGGGCGAGTGCGATCTCGCCGAGGGTCAGCGGGCGGGCGGCGGGCATCAGAACTTCGGCGCGGGATCGCCCGGCGCAATCACCAGCGCGTCGTAATCGTAGCGATTGCCGTCCGCGAAGGTGAACTGAAGCGTCATTGTCTTGCCAGGTTTGATGACTGGATTGAGACCGAACAGCATCACATGCATGCCGCCGGGCTTGAACGCGACTTTGCCTCCGGCGGGCAGCGCGACCTGATCGAGCGGCTTCATCGCGGCCATGCCGCCGCTGGTCATCGACTGGTGCAGCTCGGTCCGGAGGGAGAATTCTGAATGAACCGCGACCAGAGTCGTATCCGTAGGGCCGCCGTGCAGCGTGAAATACGCCACCGCCGGTCGTCCGGGCGCAGCGGCGAGGCGCACATAACCATGATCGATGTAGAATTGCCGAGCGCTGCAACCGCTAATGCCGAGCAGCAGGACGAGGAGAAGACCTAGGATGCGCACAGGAACTCCCACTTCGGGAAACGATGATTTGTTCCTAGGCGTGTCGAAATCTTGCGACAAGCAAAAGCCCCCCTATATCCGGCGAGTAGAGCGCGGTGTCGCCCATTCGGGGGCGCCGCCACATGTTGCAAACCTGAACAAGACGGGGGCCGTAGAGGACCAATGGCAAAAGTAATCGGTATCGATCTGGGCACGACCAATAGCTGCGTCTCGGTGATGGAGGGCGGCAAGCCCAAGGTTATCGAAAACGTTGAGGGCGCGCGCACCACACCGTCGATCGTCGCATTCGCCAAGGATGGCGAGCGGCTGGTCGGCCAGCCGGCCAAGCGGCAGGCGGTGACGAACCCTGAGAACACGATCTTCGCGGTGAAGCGCTTGATCGGCCGCCGCTTCGACGATCCGATCACCAAGAAGGACACCGAGCTGGTGCCGTACACGATCGTGCGCGGCAACAACGGCGACGCATGGGTCGGCGCCGGCGGCAAGGATTACTCGCCTTCGCAGATCAGCGCCTTCACGCTTCAGAAGATGAAGGAAACCGCCGAGGCATATCTTGGCGAGACGGTGACGCAGGCGGTCATCACCGTGCCGGCGTACTTCAACGACGCACAGCGCCAGGCGACCAAGGACGCCGGCCAGATCGCCGGTCTCGAAGTGCTGCGCATCATCAACGAGCCGACCGCGGCGGCGCTCGCCTATGGCCTCGACAAGGACACCAACAAGACCATCGCGGTCTATGACCTTGGCGGCGGTACGTTCGACATCTCGATTCTCGAGATCGGCGACGGCGTGTTCGAGGTGAAGGCCACCAATGGCGACACCTTCCTCGGCGGTGAGGATTTCGACAACAAGCTGCTCGATTTCCTCGCGGCGGACTTCAAGAAGGCCGAGGGGATCGATCTCACCAAGGACAAGCTGGCGCTCCAGCGTCTGAAGGAAGCGGCCGAGAAGGCGAAGATCGAGCTGTCGTCGGCGGCGACGACCGAGGTTAACCTGCCGTTCATCACGGCGGACGCGACGGGGCCGAAGCATCTCGTCAAGGCGATCACCCGCGCCGACCTCGAGCGTCTGGTCGAGGACCTCATCCAGCGCACGCTTGAGCCGTGCAAGAAGGCGATGAAGGATGCCGGCATTTCGGTCAGCGAGATTTCGGAAGTTGTCCTCGTCGGCGGCATGACGCGCATGCCCAAGGTCCGTCAGGTCGTGAAGGATTTCTTCGGCAAGGAGCCGCATTCGGGCGTCAACCCGGATGAAGTCGTCGCGATGGGCGCCGCCATTCAGGCGGGCGTGTTGCAGGGCGACGTCAAGGACGTGCTGCTGCTCGACGTGACGCCGCTGTCGCTCGGCATCGAGACGCTGGGTGGCGTGTTCACCCGCATGATCGACCGCAACACGACGATCCCGACCAAGAAGTCGCAGACCTACTCGACCGCGGACGACAACCAGAACGCCGTGACTATCCGCGTCTTCCAGGGCGAGCGTGAAATGGCGGCGGACAATAAGATCCTCGGCCAGTTCGACCTCGTCGGCATTCCGCCCGCACCGCGCGGCGTGCCGCAGATCGAAGTGACGTTCGACATCGACGCCAACGGCCTCGTCAACGTGTCCGCCAAGGATAAGGGCACGGGCAAAGAACAGCAGATCCGCATCCAGGCCTCGGGTGGCCTGTCGGATCGTGACATCGAGCAGATGGTGCGCGATGCCGAGCAGTTCGCCGATGACGACAAGAAGCGTCGTGAATCGGCCGAGGCGAAGAACAACGCCGAGAGCCTGGTCCACACGACGGAGCGTCAACTTGCCGACAATGGCGACAAGGTCGACGCGTCGCTCAAGAGCGAGATCGAGGAGGCGATCACCGCCACCAAGACCGCGATCGAGAGCAACGATGCCGAGGCGATGAAGGAGAAGGCGGCAACGCTTGCTCAGGTCGCGATGAAGCTTGGTCAGGCGATCTACGACAAGCAGGCCCAATCCGAGGCTTCGCCATCGGCCGGTGCCGAGGCGCCGCACGAGGACGTGGTCGACGCGGAATTCTCCGAAGTCGACGATACCAAGGCGTAACCTGTTGCGCTTGCCCGGCTGTCCCCGCATCGTGCGGGGGCAGCTGGGGGGCGGGGGCCATATATGACGACTGAAGTCGATTTTTACGAATTGCTCGAATGTGAGCGAACCGCCGACGATGCCACCATCAAGGCGTCGTACCGCAAGCTGGCGATGAAATATCACCCGGATCGTAATGCCGGATGCAAGGATTCGGAAGGTCGCTTCAAGGCGATCAGCGAAGCCTATGATTGCCTCAAGGATCCGCAGAAGCGCGCGGCCTACGATCGTTTTGGCCATGCCGCGTTCAAGAACGGCGGCCCCGGCGGCGGGCGTGGCGGCGCGCAGGATTTCGGCGGCTTCAGCGATATTTTTGAGAACATTTTCGGCGAATTCATGGGCGGCGAGCGTGGCGGCGGTGGCCGCAGCGGGCCGCGTCGGGGCGCCGACCTGCGCTACGACATGGAGATCACGCTGGAGGAGGCGTTCACCGGCCGCTCCAGCGAGGTGACCGTTGATGTGTCGGCGGTGTGCGACACGTGCGAGGGTAGCGGCGCCAAGCGCGGCACCAGCGCCAAGACCTGTACGACCTGTGCCGGCCACGGCAAGGTGCGCGCGCAGCAGGGGTTTTTCGTGGTGGAGCGGACCTGTCCGTCGTGTCATGGCGCGGGGCGGGTGATCTCCGATCCGTGCTCAGCCTGCCACGGCGAAGGCCGGGTCGAGCAGACCAAGACGCTGACGGTCAACGTGCCGCCCGGCGTCGACGAAGGCACGCGCATCCGCCTCACCGGCGAAGGTGAGGCTGGCTTGCGCGGCGCACCGGCGGGCGATCTTTACATCTTCCTGCACGTCGCCCGCCATGCGGTGTTCGAGCGTGAGGGCACGACGTTGCTCGCGCGTGCGCCGGTCAGCTTTGCCACGGCGGCGCTGGGAGGTGAGTTCTCGATCACCGGCCCGGACGGCGAGACGCATGTGTTGAAGATCCCGGCCGGCACGCAGCATGGCCGTGAACTGCGCCAGCGCGGCGCGGGTATGCCGGTGTTGCAAGGGCGCGGGCGCGGTGATCTCGTCGTGCGCGTCGAGGTGGAGACGCCGACCAAGCTCTCCGCCCGGCAGCGTGAGTTGCTGGAGGAGCTGCGCACGCTCGATGCCGGTGCGGATGGCTCGCACGGTGGCGGCTTCTTTCAGAAGGTGAAGGGCGCCTGGGGGTGATGCTCGGCGCGGCGGCCGGGTGTTCCGGTCGCCGCGTTGGGACGGGGCGTTGCGTCGAACTGCTTAAAAGAGCGCGGCCATGAGGTCACACCGGCCTTCGCAGTCCTTATTTCCCGGCAAAGGCCCGGTTCCAGTTACGGGGCGGATGTAAAAGTAGCGTCGTGCTCAGTTACGTAAGCCTCCGTAACTGAACCCCGGCCGGGGAAATGCTATGAGCGTGGTGGATATTTGCGTGATACCGCGCTGACAGACTCTTGAGACAATCTCGCAAATTGCCGTCCTGATAGCGGTACGCCATCGCCAAAAAATCAGATCCCGTCCGGCCGTTCCGCCCCCTCGCAAAAAGGGGCGGGGTCGGCCGATGGATCAGAGGATGAGAACCTCGACCACCAGCGCGATACCCGCAACAGCAAAGATGCCGCCGGCGAGGTTCTGGAAGATGCGCATGGTAGGGTCTCCGGCCGGTCAATTCCGGCCTGAGCGTCATTTGGATATTATTGCGCGTTTACGCAATTTTATTACTCGCATTCGCAGATGCAGCATTTGCACGTTGAACCGTGCACCGCGCACGACCAGCCGTTTATCTCAGCGAAACGAAGTTGCGGCGGGAGGTGATAGCAACCGCCCGCCGCGCCCTTACTCGCCGAACACCCGCGTGAAGATCGTGTCGACATGCTTGAGGTGATAGCCGAGGTCGAACTTGTCCTCGATCACCTCGGGTGACAGCGCGGCCGTTACTTCGGCATCGCCCTTGAGCAGTTCGAGCAAAGACAGCTCGCCGTCGCTCTCCCACACTTTCATCGCGTTGCGCTGGACGAGGCGGTATGAATCCTCGCGGCTCACCCCAGCCTGCGTCAGCGCGAGCAGCACGCGCTGCGAGTGGACGAGGCCACCCATCTTATCGAGGTTCTTCTGCATGCGGGCGGGATAGACCAGCAGCTTCTCGATCACGCCGGTCAGCCGCGCCAGCGCGAAATCCAGCGTGATCGTGGCGTCGGGCGCGATGTAGCGCTCGACCGAGGAGTGGCTGATGTCGCGCTCATGCCACAGTGCGACGTTCTCCAGCGCGGGCGTGACATAGCCGCGCACCATGCGGGCGAGGCCGGTCAGGTTCTCGGTCAACACCGGGTTGCGCTTGTGCGGCATCGCCGACGAACCCTTCTGGCCGGGCGAGAAATACTCTTCCGCTTCCAGCACTTCGGTGCGCTGGAGGTGGCGCACCTCGACCGCGAGCCGCTCGATCGAGGAGGCTATCACGCCCAGCGTCGCGAAATACATCGCGTGGCGGTCACGGGGGATGACCTGCGTCGACACCGGTTCGACCGTCAGGCCGAGCTTGGCGGCGACATGCGCCTCCACCACCGGATCGATATTGGCGAAGGTGCCGACCGCGCCCGAAATCGCGCAGGTGGCGATATCCTGACGTGCGGCGACTAGCCGTTTGCGGCAGCGCGCGAACTCGGCATAGGCTTCCGCCATCTTGAGACCGAAGGTGACCGGCTCGGCGTGGATGCCGTGGCTGCGGCCGATCGTCGGCGTCATTTTGTGCTCGTAGGCGCGCGTCTTGAGCGCGGCGAGCAGCTTGTCGAGATCGGTGAGCAGGATGTCGCTGGCCTGGGCGAGCTGTACCGACAGGCAGGTGTCGAGCACGTCGGAGGAGGTCATGCCCTGATGCATGAAGCGCGCCTCGTCACCGACCTGTTCGGCCACCCATGTGAGGAAGGCGATCACGTCATGCTTGGTGACCGCCTCGATCGCGTCGATCGCAGCGACGTCGATCGCGGGTTCGGTCTTCCACCAGTCCCACAGCGCCTGCGCCGCCGATTTCGGCACCACGCCAAGCTCGGCGAGCGCGTCGGTGGCGTGGGCCTCGATCTCGAACCAGATGCGGAAGCGCGCCTCCGGCGTCCAGATCGCGGTCATGTCGGGGCGAGAATAGCGGGGGACCATCGGGGTTCCTTTGTACGGGCAGGCGTGTCGCCCGCGCGGTAGCAGGGACCGGGCGAAGCTTCAAACGTGTCCGGCTGGGCGGTTTATCCGATGCCGTGCTGCTTCGCCTCGCGCGCGATATTCGGGGCGATCGCCAGCGCGGCGGCCTTGTCCGCTTCACCCGCATCCTTCTGGCCCAAGGCGATCTTGGCAAGCCCTCGGCAATATAGCGACCACGCCAGTTTCGGCGCGACCGCCAGCGCCGCGTCATAATCGGCGATCGCGGCGGCATATTTGCCCTGCCGCAGATAGACGAGGCCGCGACTGTCGAGGAACGCTGGCTGAGCACCAGCGCGTTTGAGCGCGCGGTTACAATCGTCGAGTGCGGCGTCGAGTTCGATGCCGGCCTGCGCGCGCATCCAGCAGCGCGCGTTGAGCAGGCTGCCAAGCTGCCTGTCGTCGGGATGGCTGGCGATCACCGGCCCGAGCATGGCGATGCCGCGCGCGGGCTGGCCCAGCCGCGCGAACAACTCGGCCAGCGTGACCATTTCCAGCGACGTGGGTGGGGTGACGCGGACGGCAGCCTCGGCATCGGCAAGCGCGCCGGTATGATCCTGTTCGCGCATGCGCAGCATCGCGCGGATGCGCAGCAGGCTGCCGTCGGTCGGCGCAAGGTCGACGGCCTTTTCGATATCGGTCCGCGCGAGGCCACGCTGGCCGGAGGCGGCATAGGCCAGCGCCCGGTCGCGGTAATAGTCCGCGTTGGTGGGGGCGAGCGCGATCGCGTGGTTGAAGTCGGCCAGCGCATCGGCAAGTTGCCGCTGCGCGACACGGGCATTGCCACGCCGCGCGAAGGCATCGGCAGTGGTCGGCGCCGCTTCGCTGACCGGAGCGACGCGCTGGATATCGGCGGGGAGGGGCGCACCGCTTGCCGCAGCCAGTGGGGTTGTCGCGGAACTGCGGAACGCCTTGCCGCCGTTGTAGGTGAAGTAGATGCGATGCTGGCTACGCGCGACATAGATATGGTGGGCGAGCATATAGTCCGCGCCGATCAGCATGTCCGGACCGGTGTCGCCGGCGAGCGTGGGGCTGTCGATCACGTCGAGTCGGGTCTTCAGGATGGTCTCGTCCCCGATCGCGACGCTTTCCACCGGCACCGTCCAGCCCGGCCGCGAACGCTTGCCGAGCCCGCCGATGCCGTGGATCGGCGTGACGGCGGGACCGTTCAGGTCTATCCCCGCCTTCTGCGCGGCGCGGCGCGAGAGCAGCGTGGTCGGCGAGCCGCTGTCGTAGACGGCGGTGACCTGTGCGCCGTTGATCCGCACCAACACCTGAAAACGGTGGTCGCCGGCATTCTCACCGATATCGAGCGGGGCGGTGAAGTACGGCTTACCCGGCGCCCAATATGCGATGGCGGCGTTGTTGCAGTCGTGCGGGCGGATCAGCTTAACCGAACCACCGCCGAGATTGAACTCGGTGTCCTCGATACCGAGCAGGTTGCGGCCGATCAGCCCGTTACCGACATCGCTGCCGCCGACGAGGAACTGCACGGTGTCGAGCGTCTTGTCGGCAATTCCGAACTTTTTAACGGTGACGAGATCGGGCGTGGAGGAGCCACCGATCCCGACGAGCGATAGGCCGAAGGGCGCCGCGCCGATCTTCAGGCCAAGTTCCATCGCCTTGGCGCGCGGCATCAGGCTGAAGAACGCACCGCTGTCGAGCCACAGCCGCGTGTTCTTGCCGTCGATGGTGACCGGCACGCTGGCGCGCATGCCCTCCATCGTCACCGGCAGGTCGGCCATCACGCCGAGCTTGCAGGTGCCGGCGTATGCCGGGGCGGCCGATAGCGCGGTGTTGATGAGGAGGGCGGTGGCGAACAGGCAAATCGAAGAGCGCGTCATGCAGGCCAGTCCCTCTCGAGTTTTATCGTTCTATCAGATCAGCCCCATCGCGCGCAGGCTCGAATGCCCCTCGCTGCCGATAATGATATGGTCGTGCAACGCGATGCCAAGCCGCTTGCCGGCTTCGCCCACCTTGCGCGTGATGTCGATATCGGCACGGCTGGGCGAGGGGTCGCCGCTCGGATGGTTGTGAACGAGGATGATCGCCGCCGAACCAAGATCGATTGCGCGGCGGATCACCTCGCGCACGTACATCGGCGCCTCGTCGACCGAGCCTTCGTTCATCACCTCGTCGCGGATCAGCATGTTGCGCGCGTTGAGGTGGAGCACGCGCACTCGCTCGATCGTGTGGTGCGCCATGTCGGCGCGCAGATAATCGAGCAGCGCTTGCCAGTTGGCGAGTACGGGCCGCGCCGCCACTTCCGCCTTGACCAGCCGGATCGCGGCGGCATGCGCGATTTTGATCGCGGCGACCGACGTTTCGCCCATGCCGGACACGCGCGACAGCGCCTCCGGATCGGCCGTCAGCAAACCGCCGATCCCGCCGAACTCGGCAAGCAGCGCCTTGGCGAGCGGCTTGGTATCGCGACGCGGAATCGCGAGCGCGAGCAGATATTCGATCAGCTCATGGTCGAGCAGCCCCTCGCCACCCTGCTCGTTGAGGCGCTTGCGAAGCCTTGCGCGGTGGCCGCTGTGGTCGGATTCGGGAACGCTCATCGGTGGCAAAGCGATTACGGTGTCGTTGCCACGCGTGCAATCGGCGGCGATGTTGCCTAAACGATTTGACATGAACGGACGCAGCGTGACGGCGGGAGAGACCGAGCAGCCTGACGAGCCGCCGCGTCGGCGCATCGGTTTCGGACGGCTGCGGCGCGTCCTGCTGGTGGCGGCGGGGCTGCTGCTGGTCGCGCTGCTCGTGTTGTGGAGCCAGCGCAAGCAGATCGCGCGTGGCTATGCCGACCGCTACCTCGCCGCGCACGGCGTCGCCGGGCGCTATGCGATCGCCGATCTCGGTTTCAATCGGCAGCGGCTTACCGACGTGGTGCTGGGTGATCCCGGTCATCCCGATCTGGTGGCGGACTGGATCGAGATCGAAACGTCGGTTGGCACCGGCGGGGTCGAAGTGACGGGGGTACGCGCCGGGCATGTCCGGTTGCGCGCGCGTCTGGTGGACGGCAGGCTGTCGGTAGGCACGCTCGACCGGCTGATCCCGAAGTCGGGCGGCACGGGAGCGTTCACGCTGCCGGCGATCCGGCTCGATCTGGCGGACGCGCGCGTGCGGTTGGAAACGCCTTACGGTCTCGTCGGCGTGAAGCTGTCCGGGCGCGGACGGCTCGACGACGGCTTCGACGGACAAATCGCGGCGGTAAGCGATCATCTCGCCCAAGCCGGTTGCACGCTGGCGGACGGCGCGGTGGCGCTGACGGTAACGACACGAAACGGCCGCCCGACGCTGCAGGGGCCGGTGCGCGCGGTCCGCATCACGTGTAACGGCGTCGCCGCGACGCGCCCCGCCGCAACGATCAAGGCGACGTTGGGCGCGGGGCTTGATCGCTGGAACGGATCGGTGCGGCTGGCAGCGGATGCGGTGCGCGGCGCGGGCATGCAGGTTGCGGATGTGGGCGGGGTGGTGGACTTCACCGGCTCGCCACGCGCGACCAGCGGCACGGCGGACGTGCGCAGCGGCACCGCGGCGGTGCCCGGTGCGACCGCGCAAGCACTAGGTTTCGAAGGGACGTTCACGGTCGCGGGCGGTACGAGCCGGCTGACCGGCACGGCGCGCGGCACCGGCGTCGCGGCGGGAGAGGTGTTGCGGCGCCAGCTCGCCGCGTATCGTAAGCCGGATGCAAGCACGCCGGTCGGTCCGATCCTCGCCGGGTTGGCGACGGCGGGGGAGGCGGCGTTGCGGTCCGTGTATGCCGAAGCGGATGTCGCGGCCGAAATGCATGGCGCGCGCGGGCGGCTGGCGCTCTCTCGGTTCGCTGCACGAAGCCAGTCTGGCGCGCGGCTCACGGTGTCTGGCGGCCAAGGCATTGCCTACGGCTGGCCGGGCCACGGCACCTCGATCGACGCCAGTGCCACGCTGAACGGCGGCGGTATTCCCAGCACGCGCGTTCATCTCGCGCAGGCGAAACCCGGCGGCGCGATTACCGGTACGGCCACGCTCGATCGCTACACCACCGGCGGCGCGACGCTGGCGCTATCGCCGGTGCGGTTCACTGCGACGCCTGGTGGCAACACGCATGTCGAGACGCAGGTGGCGCTGTCCGGCCCGCTATCGGGCGGCCGTGTCGAGCAGCTGACCGCGCCGCTGTCGCTCTACTGGAACGGGCGTGACCGCGTCATCGTCAACCCGTCGTGCACGCCGCTCGGCCTGCAACGGCTGTCCGTATCGAGCCTCACGCTCGCGCCGACCCGGCTGACCCTATGCCCGACCGTCGCGGGGCTGGTGACGCTCGCCGGCGGACGGATCGGCGGTGGAGCGCGGCTGGCCGCCACCACGCTTACCGGCAGTCTTGGCGGATCGCCGCTGACGCTGTCGGCGAGCGGCGGGAGCGTGCGGCTCGGGCAGACCGGCTTCGCCCTCACCAACGTGACCGCCAGGATCGGCCCTGCGGATCGCCAGACCCGGCTCGACTTCGCGCACCTGGATGGCGCTGTCGTGGACAACGGCCTCGGAGGCGGCTTTACCGGTGGTGGCGGGCAAATCGCCAACGTGCCGCTTGCGCTCTCTGCCGCCGATGGACGCTGGCACTTCGTTGGCGGTAAACTCATGGTCGACGGCGCGCTGACGGTCGCTGACACCGCCGCGAGCCCACGCTTCAAGCCGCTTGCCGCGCGCAACGTCGCGCTTACGCTGGCGGGTGGCACGATCACCACCACCGGCACCTTGGTCGAACCGGCCAAGCAGGTGAAGGTGGCGGAGGTCAGCATCGTTCACGATCTCGGCGATGCGACCGGTCATGCCGATCTTGCCGTGGCGGGCATCACCTTCGGCAAAGCGTTTCAGCCGGACGCGCTGACGCCGCTCACCTTCGGCGTAATCGCCGACGTCGCAGGCATCTTGACGGGCGAGGGGCATATCCGCTGGACCAAGACGGGCGTTACCAGCGACGGCACGTTCGCCACCAAGGGCATGAACCTCGCCGCCGCGTTCGGCCCGGTGACCGGCATCGCGGGCGAGATCCACTTCACCGATCTGCTCGCGCTCGAAAGCGCGGCCGGGCAGATCGTGACCGTCAAGACGATCAATCCGGGCGTGCCCGTGAACGACGGCACTATCCGCCTGCAACTGCGCGCCGGTACGCAGGTGATGGTGGAAGGCGCGCGCTGGCCGTTCGCGGGTGGTGCGCTGGTGCTGGAGCCGACCTTGCTCGACTTCTCGCAGCCGGTCGAGCGGCACATGACGTTTCGTGTCACCGGCGTGGACGCCGCGCTGTTCCTCCAGCAGTTCGATTTCAAGAACCTCGATGCGACCGGCACTTTCGATGGCGTGCTGCCGATGATTTTCGACGCGACCGGCGGCCGGATCGAGGGGGGGCGGCTGACGGTGCAGGAAAAGGGCGGCACGATCGCCTATGTCGGAGAGATCAGCCAGAAGGACCTTGGCACCTGGGGCAATTTCGCGTTCCAGGCGCTGAAGTCGCTGCGCTACCGCAGCCTCGGCATCGTCATGAACGGGCCGCTTGCGGGCGAGATGCTGACCGAGGTGAAGTTCGCCGGGGTCGGACAGGGCAAGGGTGCCAAGCGCAACTTCCTGTTCGATCGGCTCCAGAAACTGCCGCTGGTCTTCAACGTGACGATCCGCGCGCCCTTCCGCCAGCTGATCGATTCGGCGCAGTCGTTCTACGATCCCAAGCGCCTGATCGCCCGAAATCTGCCCGCTTTGATCGACCAGCAGAAGAAGGCCGCGCAACCTCCATCCGTTCAGCCTCCCGCAAGCGAGACCGTGCCATGACCGAAACAGGATTGACGAAGCTGATGCGGAGACCGACGAGTCACCCGATGACGAGAGCCTTGATGATCGCCGGCATGCTGGCGCCGATGTTGACTGCCGCTTGCGTCAACGTCACCGCGCCGGACAAGCCGATCGTCATCAATCTCAACATCAACGTGACGCAGGAGGTCGTCTATCGCCTCGATGGCGAGGCGAAGTCGTTGATCCAGTCGAACCCGGGGATTTTCTGATGAATACCGTTCGTAGCATCGTCCTGATCGCCGCCTCGCTCGCGGTGGCGACCCCTGCACTGGCGCAGCGCGACCCCGCCTATCAGGCGGCGCGCTCGGCCGGGCAGATCGGTGAGCAGCCCGACGGCTATCTCGGGGTCGTCGGCGGCGGATCGGCGGAACTGCGCGCGTTGGTCAACAGCATCAACATCCAGCGCAAGGCCAAATACACGGAAAGCGCGGCGGCCGGCGCCACGGTCGAGCAGATGGCGTTCACCTCGGGCTGCCGTTTGATCGCGGCGACTTCGCCAGGTGAAAAGTACAAGACGCCCGGCGGCAGTTGGGCGACTCGCACCGCCGCCGCACCGGAGCGCGACTCGCGCTGCGTGTAATGGGTGCGTTGACGCAGCCGGTATCAGCCGGGGCGCCAGCATCACCCTATACGCGGCACTGCCGGCCCGGCCGACACGGATCGCGATAGCGTCGGCAAATCGCCGAATTGCACTGTTCTCCGTTGCGGTTGACTTGCCCGCACCCCTTTTCTAAACGCACCGGCAACGGGGGCGACGCTCCATGTTTTCGTCGTCGCGCGCCGCGCGGCGGCGTTTTCTTATCGGGGTGCTTGGGTGTTGGCCGAACTTCGTCACGACGACGATCTTGATCACCGTATCGCGCAAGCGAAGGCGGCTGACGAGGCGCGTGCGGCGAAACCGGTGACGCCGCAGCCCAAAGGCTACGCCCAGGGCTCGCGCGTGCTGATGGAGTTGATCGGTGCGCCGCTCGGCGGTGGCATTCTCGGCTACGCGATCGATCACTGGCTCGGTACGTCGCCTTGGGCGCTGCTGATCCTCATCACGCTCAGCATCATCGTCGCTTTCCGCAACATCTACCGCATTTCGAAGGAGCGCGCCGAATGAGCGCCGGCAGAATCGACCCGATGGAGCAGTTCCACGTCGCGCCTTTGACGCGGCCGATCCATCTGGGCGCCTTCGACATCTCGTTCACCAACTCGGCGCTGTTCATGGTCGTCGTCGGCGCGCTGCTGGCGGTGCTGGTGAGCGGCGGGCTGAAGCGTCAGCTCATTCCTGGCCGCTGGCAGGTGATGGTCGAGATGATGGTCGGCTTCATCGACAATATGGTCGACACCAGCATCGGCAAGGGCGGCAAGAAGTTTGCGCCTTACATCTTCTCGCTGTTCTTCTTCATTCTGCTGTCGAACTTGGTCGGCGTGCTGCCGCTCGCGATCGTGCCCGGTCTGCACACCTTTGCGGTAACCAGCCATATCACGGTGACGGCGATCCTCGCCTTCTTCTCGTTCGCGATCGTGCTGGTGGTCGGTTTTGCCAAACATGGCCTCAAGTTCTTCTCGCTGTTCGTACCGCACGGTGCACCCGCGTGGCTGATGCCGATCATCATCCCGGTCGAGTTTGTCTCGTTCATGGTGCGCCCATTCAGCCTCGGCCTGCGACTGTTCGTCGCGATGACGGCAGGGCACATCCTGCTGGAGGTGTTCGGCAGCTTCGTGGTGCAGGGCCTCAATGCAGGCGGTGCGCTCGGCCCGGTGGTGGCGATCCTCAGCTTTATCATGATCGTCGGCGTCAGTGCGCTCGAACTGCTGGTCTGCGCAATTCAGGCCTATGTGTTCGCGCTGCTGACCTCGCTTTACCTTCACGACGCGGTGCATCTGCACTAAGTCTGATCCATTGACCTTACGTATTTCTCAGGGAGTTTATCATGACTGATCTTGGCGCAATGTACATCGGTGCCGGCCTCGCAGCGATCGGCGTCGGCCTTGCAGCGCTCGGTGTGGGCAACGTGTTCGGCTCGTTCCTCGAAGGCGCGCTGCGCAACCCGGGTGCCGCAGACGGCCAGCAGGGCCGCCTGTTCATCGGTTTCGCTGCTTCGGAGCTTCTCGGCCTGATCGCGTTCGTCGTCGCGATCCTCATCCTCTTCGTCGTCAAGTAAGCGAAGAGAGACCGCCATGCCGCAGCTATCCCAGATCACCGAGATCTACGCCTCGCAGCTTTTCTGGCTCGCGATCGTATTCGCGCTGATCTACTTCGGGATCGGCAAGGCGATGGTCCCCAAGATCGAGCGGACGATCGACGATCGTAACGCCCGTGTCTCGGGGGACCTCGCCGCGGCGGCGGCCGCGCGGGACACCGCGCGCGCCGACGAGGAACGCTATCAGGCGGGTCTCGATACGGCCCGGTCGCAAGCCGCCAAGGCGGTGGCCGAGGCCAAGACGACTGCCACCGCGCATGCCGAGACCACGCTGAAGGCGGGTGACGCAGCCGCGGCGGAGCGGCTGGCGCAGGCGACCCAGGCGGTCGCCGCGTCGAAGCAGACTGCGGTCGCGGAGATCGAAACCACGACGGTGGACGCGGTGGAGTCGATCCTCGCCAAACTGTCGGGCGTGTCGGTTGATCGTGCCCGCATCGAACATCAGGTGAAGACGGAATTGGCGCATGGCTGAAGGGCATCCCATCATGGCGACGCGAACCGGCACCGTGGAACTTCATCATGAACTGAACTTCTTCGGCGTCACGCCACCGATGTTCGTCGCCTTGTCGATGCTGGTGGTCGTGGCGATCATCATCGCCGCCAAGGTGCCGAAGGCGATCGCGAACATGCTCGACGCGCGCATCGCCACCATCAAGGTGCAGCTTGACGAAGCCGCCAAACTCCGTGCCGAGGCGGAAGCCGCACTGGCGCAGGCAAATGCCCGCAACGCGGCGAGCGAGGGCGATGCCGCCGCGATCGTCGCGCACGCGCACGCCGAGGCTAAGGCGCTGCTCGCCAGGGCGGAGACGGATGCCGCAGAACTGGTGCAGCGCCGTCAGCAGATGGCTGAAGATAAGATCGCTGCCGCCGAACGTGGCGCAATCGCCGAAGTCCGTGCGATTGCCGCCGATGCGGCCACGCGTGCCGCAGCGACCATCCTCGCCGAGCGGCACGGCGCCGACGCCGACAAGGCATTGGTCAACCGCACCATCGCCGGGCTTGGCCGGCTGAACTGATCGTGCAGGCGCGGGTAGTCCCGCGCCTTCATGCTTCGAGCATATTGTACCCCGCGGTTAGCCAGCACCAACTTGCGTTTTGCCGGTCCGGTAAAACGCATTAGCCATCGCGTAGCCTCGCGTTTCGGCATGGTTTGAGCGTCAGGACGCTGGTGTCGGACAGGCATCGCGCCTAGATCAGCGGCATCATGTCCGTGCCAAATGCCCCCGATCGTTTCAACGAAGACAAATCCACTTACGCCGTGCGCGGCACCGACGTGCCGGACCTAGAAACCGGCGTAGCGGCGATCCGCAACGTGTTGAGAACGCTTCCGGTTCGCCCCGGCGTGTACCGCATGCAAGATGCGCGGGGCGACGTGCTGTACGTCGGCAAGGCCAAGGCCCTCAAGAACCGCGTCACCAATTACACGCAGATCGAACGCCTGTCGAAGCGGTTGCAGCGCATGGTCGCGCAAACACGCTCCATGACGATCGTCACGACCAACAACGAGGCCGAGGCGCTGCTGCTCGAGGCGCAGCTTATCAAACGGTATCGCCCTCCGTACAACGTGCTGCTGCGCGACGATAAATCGTTCCCTTTCATCCTGTTACGCGCGGATCATGAGTATCCGCGTGTCCAGAAACATCGCGGCGCGCGAAAGATCAAGGGCGATTACTACGGCCCGTTCGCCAGTGCGGGGTCGGTCAACACCACCCTGAATGCGTTGCAGAAACTGTTCCTGCTGCGGTCGTGCACCGACACCTTCTTCAAGACCCGCGATCGACCGTGCCTGCTCTATCAGATCAAGCGTTGCTCGGCGCCATGCGTCGGGCGGATTGAGCAGGATGCGTATCTGGAGCTGGTCGCGGATGCCAAGGCGTTCCTCGGCGGCAAATCGACCGAGGTCCAGGCGAAGCTGGGTGCGCAGATGCAGGTCGCGGCCGAGGCGATGGACTTCGAGCTGGCGACGATCCTGCGTGACCGGTTGCGTGCGCTGACCTTCATCCAGGGCAGCCAGGCGATCAACGCGGAAGGGGTAGGCGATGCCGACATCTTCGCGATGGCGTGCAAGCAGGGCGTGATCGGCATCCAGGCGTTCTTCATCCGTGGGGGCCAGAACTGGGGCCATCGCAGTTTCTTCCCCGCACACACCGCCGACGTGCCCGAGGATGAGGTGCTGACCAGCTTCCTGACGCAGTTCTACGAGGAGGTGCCGCCCGCCAAGACGGTGTTCGTCGATCGCGAGTTGCCCGAGGCCGAGTTGCTGGCCGAAGTGATGGCTGCGCAGGCCGGTCGAAAGGTCGACCTTTCCGTGCCGCAGCGGGGCACGCGGCGGCGGTTGCTCGATCAGGCGAAACGCAACGCCGAGGAAGCGCTCGATCGGCGTCTCGCGGAGAGTACGACGCAGGCCAAGCTGCTGCGCGAAGTGGCCGATCTGTTCGGGCTGGGGGAGCCGCCCGACCGGATCGAGGTCTACGACAACAGCCATATCCAGGGCACCGCTGCGCTAGGGGCGATGGTGGTGGCGGGGCCGGAGGGCTTCCGCAAGGGCCAGTATCGAAAGTTCAATATCAAGCAGGCCGCGACCAACGACGATTTCGCGATGATGCGCGAGGTCTTCCAACGCCGATTCGCGCGCGCCCAGAACGAGGACCCCGATCGCGATGGTGGCGACTGGCCCGATCTCGTCCTGATCGACGGCGGTAAGGGACAGCTCAACGCCGCGCGCGAGGTGCTGGAGGATTTGGGGATCGAGGACGTGTGCCTGGTCGGGATCGCCAAGGGGCCGCACCACGGTCGCGACGGGCGCGAGGTGTTCCACATGCTCGATGGGCGCGAGTTTCAGTTGCCGGTCAATGCGCCGGTGCTGTTTTACCTCCAACGGTTGCGTGACGAGGTCCACCGCTTCGTGATCGGCGCGCACCGGGCGAAGCGCAGCAAGGCGATCGTGACCAGCCCGCTCGATGAGGTGCCGGGCATCGGGCCGGCGCGTAAGAAGGCGTTGCTGATGCATTTCGGCACCGCGCGGGCGGTGCGTGGTGCAAGTCTGGAGGATCTCCAGAAGGCACCCGGCGTGTCGAAGGCGATGGCGCAATCGCTGTACGATTTCTTCCACACGAAATGATGGTTTCTGCACGGGATCTTGCTTGCCGGTAAACCGCGCCACGCTACGATACATGCGGGGTAACTGGGGGTAATATCATGATGCGGCGGTTGATCTTCGTCCTGCTGGCGTCCGCCGGCGGGGCGGCGCAGGCGAGCGACAAGCCGGTCTATGCGCCAGTACCGGACTGGGTGAAGCCGGCGCCGCCGATTGACGCGACCGCGCTAAAGGACAGTGATCCGGTGGTGCTGTCGATGGACACGCAACAGCGGCTTAAAGATGGTCAGGTGTGGGGCTATGTCGAGACCGCGACGCGCGCCGCCTCGCCGCAGGTGCTTGACGCGATCGGCACGATTAAGCTGCCGTGGCAACCCGACAAGGGCGATCTGATCATCCACAAGGTCGAGATCATCCGCGGCAAAGAGCATATCGACCTGATCGCCGGACGTGACCCGTTCTCGGTGCTGCGGCGCGAAGAGGGGCTTGAGCAGCGGATGCTGAGCGGCATGCTGACGGCGACGATGCCGGTCGAGGGGTTGCGCGTCGGCGACGTGCTGCACGTCGCCATTTCGATCACGCAGAAGGATGGCGCGCTCGGCGGGCATGTGCAGGCAATGAACGGAGTGCTTGTCGATCCCTTCCGCATCCAGTTCGCGCGGGTGCGGATGTTGTGGCCGCAGGGCGACAAGATGACGTGGAAGACCACCGCCGTCGGTGCCGTCCCGCAGGTGAGCGACGCGGGCGGGTGGCATCAGGTCGAGATCGAGATGCCGCTTGCCAAGCAGCCCGACATGCCCGCTGATGCGCCGCTGCGGTACCGCGCGCCGCGCCTGATCGAAGCGACCAACTTTGCCGACTGGCAGGACGTTTCGAAAACGATGGCGCCATTGTACCGCACCGATGGGATGATCGCCGCGGGCAGTCCGCTCGCGGCCGAGGTCGCGAAGATCAAGGCGACCGAAACTGACCCGATCAAGCGCGCAGAACTCGCGCTGGAGCTGGTGCAGGGCAAGGTACGCTACCTGTTTCGCGGCATGGAGGGCGGCAACTATGTTCCGCAGACGCCGGCGCAGACCTGGTCGGCACGCTACGGTGACTGCAAGGCCAAGACGCTGCTGCTGATCGCGCTGCTACGTGCACTCGACATCACGGCGGAGCCGGTCCTGGCGAACAGCCAGTTGGGGGATATGGTGCCGGATCATCTGCCGCTGCCGGGCGCGTTCGATCACGTCATCGTCCATGCGACGATCGCCGGCGAATCGCTGTGGCTGGACGGTACCAGCAGCGGCGCGAGGCTGACGGATATCCATGATACGCCGCCATTCGGCTGGGTGCTGCCGGTACGCTCAGAAGGTGCCGCGTTGCTCAACATCGCCTATCGCCCGCCCGCGCGGCCGGATGTTCGAGTCGATCTGGCTCTCGATGAGCGGGCCGGGGTCGGCATGCCGGCATCGTTCAAGATGAGCGCGGTGTATCGCGGGCCGATCGCGCAGATGATCCGCGCGGCAAGCCAGCAGGCCAGCAAGGACGATCTCGATACGTTCGCGACGCAGCAACTCAGCGGCTTCTACGGCAGCGGCAAGGTGGTAACTCGCACGCTAAACTATGACGAAGCGACCGGTGAGTTCACTTTGGCGGCGACTGGGATCGCCTATCCCGACTGGAACCGGGAGGAGGAACGATATCGTGCAACGCTCGACAAGAGCGTCACCGGGATCACCTTCGAGCCCGACCGTGCGCGCGCGGCTTGGCGGACCATCCCGGTGCTGGCGGGGAGTGATGGCAACCTCCTGCTCCGTACCACCATCACGCTTCCCGAAGCGGGTGCGGGCTTCACGCTCGACGGCGATCAGGCGATATCCAACACGCTGGCGGGGGTACGCATCGATCGAACGACGCGACTGGCGGGCGATACGCTGACGGTTGAAGACCGGGTTCGCGGCACCCGCTCCGAAATCGCCGTATCGGACATCGCCGCCGCGCGGGCGCGACTGACCCAGGCCAAGTCGCGTGTGTTGAGGGTCGCGGCGCCCAAGGACTATCCGGCATCGTGGCAGGTCATCGACGCAGATAAGCGCGCACGTCGGTTCGACGCTTTACTCGCTTTGTACGCGGCCGATGTCGCGGCGCGGCCGGACAAGGCGGAGGCGCTCACCGATCTCGCCTGGTTCCACGAGAAGATCTATGCCCGCAAGGAGGCGATCGACGATCTGACCAAGGCGATCGCGCTCGATCCGTCCGCCGACAGCTTTATCTCTCGTGCGCGGATCGAGGCGGCGCTTGGTGACCGGGCGAAGGCCGTTGCCGACCTTGGCGAGGCGCTGAAACTGGATCCGGGATCAGGCGCGGCCGATCAGATGGCGAGGCTCAACGCAGACCGCGGCGAACTGGATGCCGCGCTGGCGATGCTGGACGAGCGGATCGGAGCGGGCGGCAAGCAGAAGAACGACTACCTCGCCGCGAAGGCCGAGGTGCTGGCGCGTGGCGGAAAGAAGGACGAGGCGATCACCACGATCGACAGCGCGGTGACCGCGAGCCCCGGCAACCCGAACCTGCTCAACACGCGGTGCTGGGTTAAGGGGATCCTCAACACCGCACTCGACACCGCATTGAAGGATTGCACGCGCGCGATCGAATTGGGCGATTCCGCCACAGCTGCGCTCGACAGTCGGGCATTGATCTACTTCCGGCTCAATCAACTCGATAACGCGCTTACCGACCTGAACGCGGCGCTAGACCTCGACCCCGATCTTGCCGCCAGCCTGTTCATGCGCGGCGTCGTCCACAAGCGCATGGGTGACGTGAAAGGCAGTGCCGCTGATCTGACCGCCGCGCACCTGCTGTCCCCGACGGTCGAGCAGGACTACGCGAAGCTCGGCGTCGTCCCATAGGCAGCGCGGATCAACCGCGCCCCTTGAGCAGATCGCGGTATTGCCGGGGCTGCGATCGCAAATACTGGTTCGGCGCAGTCACCGTCGCGCCAAGCGCGGCGGCGGCGTGCCACGGCCAGCGCGGATCGTAAAGAATGGTGCGTGCAAGCGCGATCATATCGGCGTCGCCGGTCGCCACGATGGCTTCGGCCTGCTCGGGTTCGGTGATAAGGCCGACCGCCACCACGGGCAGACCGGTCGCCTGTTTCACCGACCGGGCGAGCGGCACCTGATAGCTCGGGCCGGCCGGGATCGCCTGGCGCGGATCGAGCCCGCCGCTCGATACGTGGATGGCGGCGCAGCCACGCGCCTGCAGCGCCTGCGCGAAGGCGACGGTCTGCTCGATGTCCCAGCCGTCCGGGACCCAGTCGGTGCCGGAGACGCGCATCGTCACCGGCTTGTCGGCTGGGAACGCCTCTCGCACCGCGTCGAATACTTCGAGTGGAAGGCGCATGCGGTTTTCCAGCGAGCCGCCATAATCGTCCTCGCGCCGGTTCGACAGCGGCGAGAGGAACTGATGGAGCAGATATCCGTGCGCGCCGTGCAATTGCACCGCGTCGATGCCGATCCGCGCCGCACGCTTGGCGGCTGCCGCGAAGGCATCGCGCAGCCGTTTGAGATCGTCGAGGCCAAGTGCCTGCGGTGGAGTGTCACTGGCGGCGAACGCCGCTGGCGAAGGTGCGAAGGTCTGCCAGCCATTCTCGGCGCTGGGGGCGATCTGCTTGCCGCCAGCCCACGGCAGATCGGTCGACGCCTTACGACCGGCGTGAGAGAGCTGGATCGCGACCGGCATGTCGGAGTGGCGGCGTACGCTCTCCAGCGTGCGCGCCATCGCCGCTTCGGTGGCATCATCCCACAGCCCGACATCGGCGTAGGTGATGCGCCCCTCCGGCACGACGGCAGCCGCTTCGATCGTCAACAGCGCCGCGCCGGATAGCGCCAGTTGGCCGAGATGGATGAGGTGCCAATCGGTCATGCAGCCGCCGACCGCGGAATATTGGCACATCGGTGCGATGATGATGCGATTGGCGAGGGAAAGGCCGCCAACGGTGACGGGCTCGAAAAGTTTGGGGTCGCTCATGATTGTTCGGTTCCTGACACTACGTTTCGCCGGCTCGGCCGGCCTCCACGGTTGCGAACGCACCGGGTTCGCAACCGCTCCCGGTCGCGTCGCGCCGTTCAGTAAAAGCGCAGGATCGGGCCGCGCTGTGGGGTCTGGTCGGGCAGGTCGATCTCCACCGCGTCGACATAGCACCAGCCCCAGCCCTCGGGCGGGTCATAACCTTCGATGATCGGGTGGTGCGAAGCGTGGTAATGCGCGGTCGCGTGGCGGTTGGGCGATTGATCGCAGCAGCCGATATGCCCGCAGGCGCGACACAGCCGCAGGTGCAGCCATACGTCGCCGGTCTTCAGGCACTCCTCGAACCCTTTCGCGCTGGGCGTCACGTCGTTGATGGTCATGCTGTGCTGGCAACTGGTCATGTCCGCCTCCCTTCGATATCGCGACGTGGTACCGAACCGTCCCAACTCCAGAAAGGGTGTCGATGCCGAATTCCCCGATCCCGGCGCAGTCATGAGCGACCGTGTCCTGATCTTCTACGGATCGTATCGCGCCGACCGTCAGGGCATCAAGCTCGCGCGGTATCTCGTGCAGGCGTTCGCCGCACGCGGGGCGGATGCCGAACTGATCGACGCCAGGGCAGTCGACCTGCCAATCCTCGACCGCATGTACAAAGAGTATCCGCCGGGCACCGCGCCGGAGAAGCTGGAGGCGCTGGCCGGCAAGATCCGCGCGGCGGACGCCTTCGTGTTCGTGACGGGTGAGTATAATTGGAGCGTTCAGCCCGGCCTCAAGAACCTGACCGACCATTTTTTGGAGGAGTGGTTCTGGCGGCCCGCCGCGATCGCCAGCTATTCCGCCGGGCGCTCGGCCGGCGTGCGGGCAGGCACCGCGTGGCACGGCATCCTCTCGGAGATGGGGATGGTGGTCGTTTCCAGCACGCTCGCGGTCGGTGGGATCGGCGGCGCGTTCGATGCCGCAGGCGAGCCGACCGGGGAAAGTGGCGCGGCGGTGGCGCGGGCGTTCCCCCGCTTCGCCGACGATCTCGCCTGGTGGACCGAGGCGGCGCGGGCGCAACGCGCACGGCAGGCGCCGCCATATTGATGCCGAGCGCACCCGACCCGACATAGCGCGCCAACGACTCGGAGCTTCCCGCCATGTATGCCTTTGATATCGACGCTACGTCGAAGACCGAACTGTATCGCGACCTTTCCGCTGCGCTCGATGCGCTGACCATCGACGAAACCGACCCGATCGCCAACATGGCGAACATGGCGGCGTTGCTGTGGGAATATCTGCCCGATCTCAACTGGGCCGGGTTCTACCGGCTGGTCGGGGGTGAACTGGTGCTCGGGCCGTTTCAGGGCAAGGTGGCGTGCATCCGTATTCCTATCGGCAAGGGCGTCTGCGGCGCGGCGGCACAAACGTTGGAAACGCAACGGGTTGCCGATGTGCATGCGTTCCCTGGGCATATCGCCTGCGATGCGGCGAGCCGCTCCGAACTGGTGGTTCCGATCTTGGATCAGGGTCGGCTGATCGGTGTGCTCGACCTCGACAGCCCGCTGCCGTCCCGCTTTGACGCCGGTGACGCGGCAGGGTGCGAGGCGCTCGTCAGGCTGATCGCGCCGCGTCTCGCCGGCTGATCGCCAATCCCTTTTCGGCACAATCCTTAACCAAGCGTGCTGCTGGTGGAAAAGGCACCGATTAGGTAACTGGTACGTTAATCAAATCGACGGTGCGCGGGGGTTTGCGGCGTCCTGAACGGGAGTGTCTATCTTGAGCATGCGAAACCATACCATCACCGCGTTGGCCCTGATCGGCGCCGCTGTCGCGATGCCCGCCGATGCGCAACGCGCCGGCGGCGCGCAGGGTATGCCGAGCCGCCCGATGGCGGGACAGATGCCGGCGATGGGCGGCGGCGCGCCGCGCCCGACCATGCAGGCTCCTGGTCCGCAGCAAGGGCATTGGAACGGCGGCGGGCAGGGTGGCTGGAACAGCCACGGTGGCGGTGCGCGTCCGCACTGGAACGGTAATGGCGGGCAGCCGGGCTGGAACGGCATCGGCGGCGGGCAACAGCATTGGGGCGGCCAGCCGCATGGCGGTGGACAGGTCGGCTGGAACGGTGCTGGCCGGCCCGGCGGCTGGAACGGTGGTGGCGGCTACAACGGCGGTCGCTCAGGCGGGTGGAACGGTGGCCTTCATGCCGGCGGCGGTTCGCGCTGGGGCGCGCGCTCCGGTGGTCGCTGGTCGGGCGGGTGGAACGCTCCGGGCGGTTGGAACGCCTATCGTCGCCCGTCGCGTGGCTGGCGTCTGCCCGGCTACTGGTTCACGCCTGATTTCTTCATCAGCGACTACGGACTCTATGGTCTCGCGCCGCCGCCCTATGGCTACAATTGGAGCCGCTATTACGACGATGCGGTACTCGTCGATGGCTCGGGCCGGGTGCGGGATTATGTCGGCGGCGTCGATTGGGACCGTTACGACAACGCCTATGACGGCGGCTACGACGAGAGTTACCAGAGCGAAAGCAGCTACGGCGCCGGTGCGTCTTACCCTGCGCCTGTTGGTGGTCCGGCTTACGGCGGACCACCGCCCGTATCGGCTGGCAGCGGCGTGACGACCTATTCGTCGGGCGGCTATTACGCCAACGGATATTATTATCCCGGTTCGACCACCACCACCGTCACGGTGCAGACCGCACCGTCGGTGACGACGACCACGACCGAATATGTCGAGACGACCAAGACCCGGTATGTCGCACGCAAGGCGTGGCGACCGGTGCGGAAGTGGCACCCGAAGCCGAAATGGCACCCCAAGCCCAAGGTCGAGTGCCTCTGCGGCAGCTAATCTAGGTTCGATGATGCACGAGGGCCGCAGCGCGTTTTCGCGCAGCGGCCTTCTGTATATAGAACGGTGCGATGCAGTTCCGCGCCGAAGCCATCGTCCTCGCCGTTCGCCAACATGGCGAGCATGGCGCGGTGGTGCGTGCGCTGACTGCCGACCACGGCCTTCAGCCCGGCTACGTCCGGGGTGGCCGCTCGCGGCGGCTGAGGCCGATCCTGCAACCCGGCAACCTCGTCCTCGGTGAATGGCGCGCCCGTGCCCCCGATCAACTCGCGCAGCTATCGGTGGAGTTGATCGAGAGTCACGCCGCTTCGCATGCCGAGCCGCTGCCGGCGGCTGCGCTGGAATGGGTGACGGCGCTTACCGCGACCGCGTTGCCGGAAGCACAACCCTATCCCCGGCTACACGCCGCGCTCAGCGGAGTGATCGGTGCGATCGCGGCGGCGCCGGCGGCGCGCGGCTGGGCGTTGGCGCTGGCACGGTACGAATTGCTGATGCTCGCCGAACTCGGCTTCGGGCTCGATCTTGGCGTATGTGTGGCGAGCGGGGCGAGCGAAGAGCTCGCGTTCGTCAGCCCGAAAAGCGGTGGCGCGGTAAGCCGGGGTGCAGCGTTCGGTTATGAAGACAGGCTGTTCCCGCTGCCTTCCGCGCTGCTGAGCGGCGGCGATGCGGAATGGGGCGACATCCTTGCCGCCCTGCGCATCACCGGCCACTTCCTCGACCGCGATATTCTCGCCGACACGCGCACCGATCCGCGTGACGCGCGGAACCGGCTGGTGGACCGGCTGAAAAGGGCGGTTGCGTGATACGCATGGCGGCGGCAAGAGCATGGCCGCAAACAGCTCCAGCCCGAACGGAACTCATGTGAAGACGATCGCGATCCTCGCCGGCGACGGCATCGGCCCCGAAGTCACCGCGCAGGCGCGCCGGGTTCTCGAAGCGCTCAATCTTGATTTCGCCTTTGAGGAAGCACTCGTCGGCGGTGCTGCGTATTTCGCGGCGGGTCATCCGCTGCCGCCGGAGACGCTGGACGTGGCGCGGCGTGCGGATGCGATCCTGTTCGGCGCGGTTGGTGATCCGCGCTGCGATGCGCTGGAGCGGGCGCTTCGCCCCGAACAGGCGATCCTCGGCCTGCGCGCCGCGCTTGGGCTATTCGCCAACCTGCGCCCAGCCACGCTGTTCCCCGGCCTTGAAAATGCCTCTGCGCTTCGTCCGGAAGTCGCCCGCCAGATCGACATGGTGATCCTGCGTGAGTTAAACGGCGATGTCTATTTCGGAGAGAAAGGCTTCAGAACCGCTGCGAACGGAACGCGCGAAGGCTTTGATATCATGTCCTATAACGAGGCAGAGGTGCGCCGTATCGCGACTGTCGGGTTCGAGATGGCGAAGCGCCGAAAGGGCACGCTGCATTCGATCGACAAGGCCAATGTGCTGGAGACCTCGCAGCTGTGGCGCGACGTGGTGACGGCGATGGGCGCGGACTATCCTGAGGTCAAGCTCACCCACATGTACGTCGACAACGCCGCCATGCAGCTGGTTCGCAACCCGGGCCAGTTCGACGTGATGGTCACGGGCAACCTGTTCGGCGATATCCTGTCCGATCAGGCGAGCATGTGCGCCGGCTCGATCGGCATGTTGCCGTCCGCGTCACTGCGGGCGTGGAGCGGTGACAATGGCCTGTACGAGCCGATCCACGGTTCCGCGCCGGACATCGCGGGGCAGGGCAAAGCCAATCCATGCGCGGCGATTCTGTCGGCGGCGATGCTGCTGCGCCACTCGCTGGATGATGAGGCGGCGGCAAAGCGCGTCGAAGCGGCCGTGTCGGCGGCGTTGATCGGTGGCGCCCGCACACCCGATCTTAGCGGCACCATGACGACAGGCGAAATGGGAGACGCAGTGCTGGCAGCACTGGTGTGACCCAGACGCTCGACGTCGCCGTCGTTATCCCGACCTTCAACGAGGTACGCAACGTCCCCTTGCTGGTGGCGCAGCTTGATGCGGCCTTGGCCGGGCGCGTTTGGGAGGCGATCTTCGTCGATGATGACAGCCCGGACGGCACGGCGGATGCCGTTCGCGCGATCGGGCGGGTCGACCCACGCGTGCGCGTGATCCAGCGGATCGGGCGGCGCGGTTTGTCTTCGGCCTGTATCGAGGGGATGTGCGCTACCGCCGCACCCCTGGTCGCGGTGATCGACGGCGACCTTCAGCATGACGAAACGATCCTGCCCGCGATGGTCGAAGCGCTGAACGCAGATGCCAGCGTTGACGTGGTGATCGGCTCGCGTTTCGTAAATGGCGGCGGAACCGGTGACTGGGACCGTGACCGTGTGGCAAAATCCGCTTTCGCAACAAAGCTTTCGCGGCATGTTCTAAAAGCGGACCTGAGCGATCCGATGAGCGGCTTCTTTATGATACGGGCGCGGATCGTACGGGATCTCGCGCCGCATCTCGCCGCGATCGGTTTCAAGATCCTGCTCGACATCATGACGGGATCGCCGCGACCGCTGAAGTTCGTCGAACTGCCATACATCTTCCGCACCCGCACCGAGGGCGAGAGCAAGCTCGACCATGTCGTCGCGCTGGAGTTCCTGATCGCCTTGTACGATCGCATGTTTGGCAGGATCGTGCCGGTGCGGTTCGCGATGTTTTCCGCGATCGGGTTGATCGGCGTGGGCGTGCATATGAGTGTGCTGACGCCGATCCTGCTCGGCTGGGGTGATCGCGCCTTCCTGCTGGGGCAGGTTATCGCGGCTGTGGTGGCGATGACGGTGAACTTCTTTCTCAACAACGCGCTCACCTATCGCGACCGGCGCCTACGTGGCTGGCGGCAGCTGCTGGATGGCTGGGTGTCGTTCTGCGTCGTTTGCAGCGTCGGCTTGGTCGCGAACGTCGGTGTCGCTGGGTTTCTGCACGAAGCCCGCGAGGGCACATGGGCGACGGCCGCCTTGCTGGGCGTGCTGGTAGGTGCAGTCTGGAACTATGCGCTTTCCTCACGCTTTACGTGGGGACGTTACTGAACTTTTGAAAAGCGCCATCATGCAACCTGAGATCATCATCGGCGGACCGATGCCGGACACCGTGACCGCCGCACTCGAAGCGGCGTTCACCGTTCACAAGCTCTGGCAGATCGAGGATCAGGACCGCTTCTTCGCCGATGCCGGCAGGCGCGTGCGTGGGTTTGCCGCCAATACGCTTGCCGGCCGGATCGACGGCGCCCTGATGGACAAGCTGCCTGCGCTGGAGATCATTGCGGGCTTCGGCGTCGGCTATGATAGTATCGATGCGGTAGCCGCGGCGAAGCGTGGCGTGATCGTCACCAACACACCGGGCGTGCTCGACGATGAGGTCGCGGACCTTACCATCGGGTTGTTGCTTGCGACGTTGCGGCAGCTCCCGCAGGCGGATCGCTTCGTGCGGGAGGGTAAATGGCCGCAGGGCGCGTTCCCGCTGTCCCCAACGCTGCGCGGGCGGACGGTCGGCATCCTTGGGCTTGGCGCGATCGGCAAAGCGATCGCGCACCGGCTCGACGCGTTCGGCGTCGCTGTCGAATATCATGGCCGCTCGCGGCAGGCGGGTGTGGCGTACACGTACCATGACACGTTGGTCGGCCTCGCCAAAGCGTGCGACGTGCTGATCGCGATCGTGCCGGGCACGGCGGAAACCCGTCATCTCATCGACGCGGAGGTGCTGGCCGCGCTCGGGCGTGAAGGCGTGCTCATCAATGTTGCACGCGGCAGCGTAGTGGATGAGGCGGCACTGATCACGGCGCTGCAAGCCGGTACGATCCTTGCCGCGGGCCTCGACGTTTACGAGGACGAGCCGCGGGTGCCGGCGGCACTGGTCGCGATGGCGAACGTCGTTTTATTGCCGCACATCGGCTCAGCCTCGGTAAAGACGCGGGCGGCAATGGGGCAGCTCATGGTCGACAACCTCGGCGGATGGTTCGCAGATCGCAAACCGCTGACCCCCGTGCCTGAGGTGCAGCATCTTGTTTAACGGTTGCCGCCGCTAAATAGCGCGACGACGCAAGCTCTGATACGCCGCGCGCATCTGCGGCAGCATGGGTACGTGCGCGCCGATCGTGGCGGCGAGCCCTCGCGCGGTGACGGCCTCGTCGATCGCGGCCGCGACGAAGGTGCGCGCACTGTCGCGGTCACCACGCCAACTCGCCTTCATAGCTTCCTGCGCGAACTCGTTGGCCATCAGGCGCGATCGCGGGCGCATGAGTGCGGCTCCAGGCCCGAAGGATTCGAGTGGGTCGCTGCGGCCTGCACGGCGTTCCGACGCGCAATATACCGCGAATTCCCGATAGCGCCGCGCCAGCAGCCGCTTGTCGGGCTTGACCGAAACGCTTTCGCTATGCCGAAGCACCGTCACGAGAATCTCTGGCACCACCGCAAACGCGTGACGCTCCGACAGCCGCAAGAGCAGGTCGAGGTCCTGTCGGTAGCGGAAGAACGCGCGGTAGCCGCCGACGGTATCGTAGGCGCTTTTGCGGTACAGCGTGCCCGAATGCGGAAACGGGTTGTGCGTCAGCAGCGTATCGGCGGCGCCTGTCGCATCCGGCCGCGTCTCCCGCGTCCAGCTCTTGTCTACCCCGACGGAGCGCGATTGGCAGGACACGACGCCGCAATCCGGCTCCGCCTCGAGGCGCGCGATCTGGCGCTCCAGCCGGTCGGCACGGTAATCGTCGCCAGCCTCGTGATAGGCGAGATAATCCGAGTCAGCATCGGCGAAACCGTTTTTCAGCGCCGCACCCAGGCCCTGGTTAGCCTGTGCAACGATCCGCACGCGACGATCGCGATAGGCGTGCAGGCAGGCAAGCGTGTCGTCGGTCGAGCCGTCGTCGACGCAGACAACCGCGATGTCCCGTTCAGTCTGCGACAGGATGGAATCGAGCGTGTCCTTAACGTGCCAACCTTCGTTGTAGAAGGACGAGACGACGGTTACTTTGGGCATGATAGTTTTCTCACTGTGCGATCACGCTACGCTTCTCTTTTCGCGCTGAAGCGACCAAGCTTTGTATGCAAGGCCAGGGCGATCTTCATACCAACATCCCCAAGGATCCATTGCGACTTCACAGCGGCCAGGGCGACCCCGACGAGCGCGATTGATATGCCCGAGGCGGCGAGGGGAACGAAGCCATGGAGCGCATTGTGGTGACACAGGTCGAGAACGCCGCCTGTGACGAGTGCGACGATAGCGGCGACTTTCAATCCGGCGAGATGCGCTGAGAAGAACGTCGGGAGATCAACATCGACCGACCGGAAAGCGAAGCCCGTGATGATGAAAAACGACAGGACTAGCACGAGACTGACAGTAGCCGACATCGCGATCAGGCCAAAGGGGATCGCTATGCTGCACCCGATCACGGTACCCGCAGCATAGATGATCTGAGATATGAACAACCCTCTCAAGTTGCCGGTCGCTCTCAGGAGTGAACTGCTCGTCCGCGTCGAAAATCTCGCGAATATGCCGAGCGATAGCGCCGCGAAGATCGGTGTCGCGGCGCTCCACTTAGGCCCGTAGAAGAACAAAATCAGATCCGGCCCAACCAAGGCAATCACCACCGAGATTGGCAGCCCGATCAGCGCCGCGAGCGCGGTGGCCTCGAGATAGGCCTTGCGCAGTCGCTCGGGCTGGCCTTGCAGGCTGGCCATCGCCGGGAAGACGACCTGATCGGCAATTTTAGAATACAACGTGGTCGGGAAACTCATCAGCTTGAACGCGCGTGAGTAGAGGCCCGTCGAAACCGCATCGGTTGCGCGTGCGACGATAGCCGTGTCACCGTTGAGCGCGATGAAGTTCACGATGTTGATCCCGGTGAACCCCGCGCTGCTTGAAAAAATGCGGCGCAAGCCTCGGCCCGACAGCAACAGCGAAAATGGGATTCGCGCGATCGCGTAAATGCCGCTCGCACGCAGCGCCTCCTCGATCAACGAGCCGTAGACGAGCGACCAGTAGCCATAGCCGTGCCATGCGAAGATCGCCGAGAACAGCCCGTAGCCAAACGTTCGCGCGCCCAACTGTACGAGCCGCACCTCCTTGACGTGCAGGTCGCGCGTCAACTTCGCTTCGGACACCAGCGATATCCCGCGCAGCAGGAAAACACCGCCCAATACCTTCAGCACGTCGCTGAGTTCAGGCATGTGGAAGATCGTCGCCACCAAAGTCGAGCCGCACCATGTCGCCACCGCACAGCACAGCGAAAGATACAGCGATACGGTAAGTCCGGTGCGCAGATCGTCGCGGGTCAGATCGGGCATTTGGATGATGGTGGGCGCGACACCGACCTCGGAGAATACGTTGACCAGCCCCATGAACAACATCGCCGCCGCCACGATGCCGAATTGCGCCGGCGACAGCAGGCGGGCAAGCAGCGCCGTGATTGCCAGCTCGATGACCATTGATGCGCCGTGCAGAGCGGCAGTCCATGTGGCACCGCGCGCCACCTTTTGCCGAAGTTGGTTCATGTAACCCTCTGATCGTGCATGGATGGCACCGGCTGATCTATCGTTAACGTCTATGCCGGCACGATATAACTGGGGACGTGATATTCGCACGTCCCCTGCCACCACCTTGTGTGTTTCACAGGTTGTAACGCGTTTACTTTCGCGGTTCCAGCGCATCACTGCTGCGTTACAGCGGAAATGCGGGTTGTTACTTCCGTTCTGGATGTAACTCGGCGATCAGGGCCAGGTTGGCAGCCACATCCAGCGGTGGAAGCTTTGCGCGGTGGCGAGCGGCGCGGCCGAAAGAATGGGATAGAAGAACGCGAACAGCGCCAGCGCCGCCAGAAAGGCGTAATCGTCCCACCGAGCGAACCGCCCTTTGCAGAAGCGTTGCAGCGCGGCGGCGATCGCGACCGGCAGGAAGATGCTCGGCAGATAGTAATAATAGAAGAAGCCGAGCGATTTCGGGATAACAATCCACGGTAGAAACGCTCCCGCCCACAATGCTCCCGCACCGATCAGGCGGAGCGAGCGATCATGCCAGCCGGCATATGCACATGCCGCTACCGCCATCAGTCCCCCCCACAGCACCACCGGGTTGCCGATCATCAGCACACCGCGGTTCGCCCCGTCGACATATTCGTACAAATACCAGATCGGCCGGATCATCAGCGGCCAACTCCACCATTGCGACTGGTAGGGGTGGCGTGGCAGCACCTGGATCTGCTGCGCGTACATGTCCCGTTGGAAGCTCAGCAATCCATTGAGCCGCAGCGGCATATCATGGTAATACAGTGCCGGAGTGAAGGTCGCGAAATAGACGCCGATTGACACCAGCCCCAACGTCAGCAGCGCCGGCACTGCGGCCAGCCCCGGCCAGTGGCGGTGCCCGCGCGCGTTGAGACCCCACCAGACCGATCGGCGGCTGCGGTGTGCGTCGGTCAGTCGGACGATCAGGAACGCGGCACCCGCGTAGCCGACGAACGGCACCGCCGTCCATTTCGCGCCCACCGCAAGGCCGAGCAGCACGCTCCCCAGCAGCCAGCGTGGCCACGCACCCCAAGCCGTCCGCGCCCGCATCGACCAGAGCAGTACCGCTGTCGCCAGCACCACGAATGCCGCCATGAAACCGTCGAGCATGGCGATACGCGCCTGCACGAACACGGTGAAGTTGAGCAGCGCAAACGCTGCCGCGAGCGCGGCAGTCCGCGTGCGCCCGAACGTCAGCCACGCGATCCAGAACACGCCCAACACGGTCGTCGTGCCCGCCAAGGTCGAGAATGCACGCCAACCGAGTGGCCCATCCCCGAACAGCGCGATCCCGGCGGCGATGATCTCCTTGCCGACCAGCGGGTGCTCGGTATTGGCGGGCATCGCCAGCGTCAGCAGTTTGCGCGCGGCGGGGACGTAATGCACCTCGTCGAACATGATCTTGCCCGGCGTGGTGAGCCGGTAGCTGAACAACGCCTGCGCCACCACACCGATCAGCACAGCGACTCGGCCCGGATGGGACAGGAAAGCGCGAGGCTGCGGTTCGGTCATCATGCAAAGCTATCCGGTGTTAACGAGCAGGTTTCAAGCGGGGCATTGACGGGGAGGGACCGCGGGCGGCAAAGCGTGGCCCATGAAACGTCGTACCGGCCAGGACCAGAGCATCACCCGCCAGTGGCGCCCCGCCACGCAAGCCATACGTGGTGGCACCGCACGCAGCGAATTCGGCGAAACGTCGGAGGCGATCTTCCTCACCTCGGGCTACAGCTATGATTGCGCGGGCGACGCCGCCGCGCGCTTCGCGGGCGAGCAGGTCGGCATGACCTATTCGCGGCTCCAGAACCCGACCGTGGAGATGCTGGAGAACCGCATCGCATTGCTCGAAGGCGCCGAGGCGTGCCGGACGATGACGACCGGCATGGCGGCGATGACCGCCGTGCTGCTCTGCCAGTTGCAGCAGGGCGACCATATGGTCGGCGGGCGCGCCGCGTTCGGATCGTGCCGCTGGTTGACAGATGCGCTGCTGCCCAAGTTTGGCATCGAGACGACGGTGGTCGACGCGCGCGATCCACAGGCGTGGGCCGACGCGATCCGCCCCAATACCAAGGTGTTCTTCTTCGAGACGCCCGCCAACCCAACGATGGACGTGGTTGATCTGAAGGCCGTGTGCGACATCGCGCGCACGCACGGCATCACCAGCGTGGTCGACAACGCCTTCGCCACGCCAGCCTTGCAGCGGCCGATGGAGTGGGGCGCGGACGTCACCGCCTATTCTGCCACCAAGATGATGGACGGGCAGGGGCGCGTGCTGGCGGGTGCGGTGTGCGGCACATCGGCGTTCATCAACGACGTGCTGCTGCCGTTCACGCGCAACACCGGGCCGACGCTCAGTGCCTTCAATGCGTGGGTGGTGCTGAAAGGGCTTGAGACGCTCGACCTGCGCATCCGTCGGCAGAGCGAGAACAGCCTCAAGGTTGGCGCGTTTCTAGAGGCGCGTGTACCGCGAATCCTTCATCCGGGCCTCGCCAGCCACCCGCAGCACGATCTCGCGATGCGGCAGATGGACGCGTGCGGACCGATCTTCGCGTTTGAGGTCGATGGTGGGCGTGCGCAGGCACACGGGCTGCTCGACGCGCTCGAACTCGTCGACATCTCGAACAACATCGGCGACTCCCGCTCGCTGATGACGCATCCCGCCTCCACCACCCACTACGGTGTCGCCGAGGAAAAGCGGATCGAGATGGGCGTGACTGACAATCTGCTGCGCCTCAACGTCGGTCTCGAAGATCCGCAGGACGTGATCGACGATCTGGACCAGGCACTGACGAAGGTCGGGCTGTGACAAGTGACGCGATGAAGTCGCTGTTCCCGCACGTCGCGGAGACGGACGGCGTGGTGGTGCGCGTGTCGGTCAGCTATTTGCCCGAACAGTCCGAGCCGGCGCGTGGGCGCTGGTTCTGGGCCTATCACATCCGCATCGAGAACGACGGCGCACAGGCGATCCAGCTGCTTACCCGCCACTGGGTCATCACCGATGGTCGCGGCGCGCGCCACTCGGTCGAGGGGGAAGGGGTGATCGGCGAACAACCCACGATCGCGCCGGGCGGCAGCTACGACTATGTGTCGGGTTGCCCGCTCGCTACGCCCACCGGCGCGATGCAGGGGCATTACCATGTCGTCGGTGCGGATGGCGCCGGGTTTGACGCGGCGATTCCGCGCTTCGCGCTGCTCGCCCCGGCGGTCGGCGCGTGATCGCCGCCACCGCGCGATGAAGCGCACGCACCTTCCGCTCAACGGCCTGCGCGTGCTCGATGCCGCCGCGCGGCACCTGTCGTTCACGCGCGCCGCCGACGAACTGGCGGTGACACCGGCGGCGGTCGGCCAGCAGATCCGCGCGCTGGAGGACACGCTCGGCGTCGTGCTGTTCCGCCGCACCACGCGTGGGCTGGAACTGACGCCGGAGGGCGAGGCAGGCCTTGAGGCATTGCGCACCGGTTTTCTCCAGTTCGAGGAAGCGGTACGCGCGATGCAGGCGGGGCAAACCTCCAAGTCGCTCACCATCGCCGCGCCGCGCGACCTGACCGAGAAGTGGCTGATGCCGCGCCTCGCCGAGATCGCGCGCGGCGACGGCGAGTTGCGCTTCGTGTTGATCTCCGCCGACGAGACGATCGATTTTACCGAAGCCAATCTCGATCTCGCGATTCGCTGGGGCGATGGGCCGGGCGAGCATGAGGGTGAGGCGATTGAATCGGACGGTATGGTGACGATCGAACGCCCCGGCGGCGGCGTCGATACGCGCATCTCCTGGCCGGGATGCCAGAACGACGATGCGGTATCGCTCGTGCGCGTGGGGGACGCGGGGCTGGCGATCGACGCGGCGGCGGAGGGGCTTGGCCGCGCGACCGTGCCGGAACTGCTCGCCGCCGCGGACATCGCCGCTGGCCGCGTGGTGGTCACGGGCGGGCCGAACCCGTTCGCCAAGGGATACTGGCTGATTGCGCCGTTACCGCAGTGGCGCCAGAAGAAAGTTCGTGCGCTGGTCGCGGCGCTGACCGCGTGAACGGTACGCTCGCCAGCGCCCGGCTCATGTTGCGGCCGCAGCGGATCGACGATGCCGAGGCGCTCCATGCAGCCTATGGCGACGTCGATCTCATGCGCTATTGGTCTCACGCGCCGCACGCCGATGTGGCGGAGACGCGCGCGTACCTATCCGAGCGGGTCGGCAAGGGAGACTGGCGGACGTGGTCCGTGACGCTAGCCAGTGATGATACCGCGGTTGGTCTGGTCGCGGCGGGGACGAAGCGGCCAGGTGTGATAGAGATCGGCTACCTGCTTGCCCGTGCGTATTGGGGGCATGGCTATGCACGCGAGGCGGTGTCGCGCGTGCTCGATCAGCTGTTTCGTGAGGAAGGTGCGCGTCGCGTGTTCGCGGACACCGATCCTGAAAATGACGGCTCCAACCGGCTGCTCAAGGCGCTCGGCTTTACGCTTGAGGGACATCTGCGCGCCGATTGGGAAACCCATATCGGCGTGCGTGACACGCATCTATGGGGCTTGCTCGCGTCGGAATGGTCGACACGATGACACCGCCCGACCTGACCGACCCCGCCGCGCGGTCCGCATACCAACGCGAACTGCGCGCAATCGCACGGCCGATACGCCTGATGGGTGTGGCGCTGTTGGTCGGTGGCGCGTTACTCGCCGCTCTCCAGCGTACGCGCTTCCCGGCGATCCCGACGGTGCTGCCGTTGGGATTCGTGGCGCTCGGCGCGCTGCACATGCTGGCCGGTATGGCGGTGCGCCTGAAATACCATCAGCGACGGATGAAGGGCGATGGCTAAGGCAGATCGCCTCGAACGGATCGACCTGCGGCGCGCAGACCTCGAGGTGGAATATCACGCCGCGCTCGTCGCCGCGCTGCGCACCACGGCGAGCGGGGTATGGGGTCTGTTCGATCATCAGCAGGATCGGCGCACCCGTGCCAAGCTCGCGCCAGTGGTCGATGCGCTGATCGAGACCGGGGATGCCATCGCCGCCTTGCGGGAACACCTCGGCATGGAGCCGTTCGCGCTGCACCGTGAATTCCTCGCCTCGCGCGGGCCGGTTGCTTCGAGCGCGGTGGGCGAGCCGAAGCAGGCGCAGGCGTGGCTCGCACGCCTGGGCGTATAGCGCTGCGTCGATCCGGTTAGCCTCGCCGGATCGCCTGACGCGTCACGCCGCCAGAGCCTGCGGTTGATATAACGATTCACCTTTACGGCCACGGCCGACGTTGATCTGCACGCTGACGTTCCAGTTCGGCTTGGGCTGCGACACGCGGATCACGCGGCCGGCAGCGTCGCGGGTGCGTCTGGCATGACGGTCCGAGCCGCGCAGCCCGTCGACCATACGCCACAGCAGCACCGAAACGCCGATCCGGACGGCACTGGCAACCAACGCGACCGCATTAGTTGCCGCCTTCACCTGCATGACCAGCCAAGGCTTTTTGTTGAACAATTCAAGGTCGGTCACACCCCAGTCGACGCGAAACCCCTCCGGCACAGGCTTCCACTTAGCGCCGTCCGACGCCGTCGATCGGATCATGTCGTGGCTGCAACGCGCGCAGCGGCTGAACTGGAAGCCCTGGTTGGTCACCGACGCAGGCGCCGCGACGTGACCCGACATATTGCAAAGAAACTTCATGGCTGGCTCCCTGTTGATTCTGTGTGTTGAGAAGATCGAGATGAAGATTGGCGAGCTGCTGAAGATCGCGCGCGCCGTGATTGAGGACATAGTCGAGATCCCAAACCTCGAAGCAGTGACCCATCCCGATGAGCAGGATGTGGCGAGCCGCACCGCGCCGCTCGTCGAGCCACTCGGGGATTTGCAGCCGTCCCTCGCCGTCAACGCGCGCTGAGGCGGCGAAACCGAAGTGTCTGCGCAGCCGGTCGAGCGGGTCGGTCGCATCGGTCAGACTGCCGATGACGGTATCGCATGCGAAGCGCTCGAGCCGTTCGTTCAGCACCACGCTGTCGAACACGACGAGGCAATTAAGCTGATCGTGCAGACCGACATGCACCTCATCGCGCGCACCGCGTGCGGTCACGGTGCCAAGAAACGGCTCGGGCAGCTTGACGATGCCGCCGCTGCCGACCGCACAGATCGCACTCCCTACAAACAGTCGACTCACGTTCGGTCTCCCCGGCTGTTGAGCAAGGTTTAACCGTGGTTAACGAGTCGTTGGAAGATTGTAGGATTACCCTAGGGCCATCGCCGATAAGGGTATCCCCTGACAGTAAAAGCCTGCTAAGTCTTTACCGGTATTCGACTTTGGTAGAATATAGGATGTCGCTCAAGCATCGAGCTCCGCAACATCCATCCGAGCTGCATTCTCCTGAATGAACGCGAAGCGGTGCGCCGGGTTGGTGCCCATCAGCCGATCGACCAAGTCTTTAACGCCAGCCCGTTCCTCATATTCCTGTGGTAGCGTGATGCGGAGCATCTGCCGCGTTGCGGGGTCCATCGTCGTCTCACGCAACTGCATCGGGTTCATTTCGCCAAGCCCCTTGAAGCGTGCGACATCAACCTTCTTGTTCTTGAACGGCCCTTTCTCAATACGCGCGCGATCCGCATCGTCCATCGCGTACAGGCTCTTGGTACCGGCGGTGAGGCGGTAAAGCGGCGGTTGCGCGAGGAACAGATGCCCGCGCCGGACCAGATCCGGCATCTCCTGGAAAAAGAAGGTCATCAGCAAGGTCGCAATGTGCGCGCCATCGACATCGGCGTCCGTCATGATGACGATCCGCTCGTAGCGCAGATGATCCGTGTTGCAGTCCTTGCGCGTTCCGCAGCCGAGCGCCTGGATGAGATCGGCAATCTCCTGATTGGCGAGGATCTTGGCCGAGGTGGCCGACGCGACGTTCAAGATCTTGCCGCGGATCGGCAGGATCGCCTGCGTCTTGCGGTCACGCGCCTGCTTGGCCGAGCCGCCCGCCGAATCGCCTTCGACGATGAACAGTTCGGTACCTTCGGGGCTGTCTGCGGCGCAGTCGGTCAGCTTGCCGGGCAGGCGCAGTTTTCGCGCGCTGGTGGCGGTCTTTCGCTTGACCTCGCGTTCGGCCTTGCGCCGCAGGCGATCGTCCATCCGGTCGAGGATATAGCCGAGCAGCGCCTTGCCGCGCTCCATATTGTCGCTGAGGAAGTGGTCGACATGGTCCCGCACCGCGCGTTCGACCAGCGCCGCCGCCTCGGCGCTGGTAAGCCGGTCCTTCGTCTGGCTCTGGAACTGCGGATCACGGATGAACACCGACAGCATCAGCTCGCTGCCGGTCATCACGTCCTCGGGCGCGATGTCCTTCGCCTTCTTCTGCCCGACGAGATCGGCGAACGCGCGGATACCCTTTACCAGCGCCGCACGCAGGCCCTGTTCGTGCGTGCCGCCATCGGGCGTGGGGATGGTGTTGCAATACCAGCTATAGCTGCCGTCGCTCCACAGCGGCCACGCCACCGCCCATTCGACCCGACCCTGCTCGTTCGGGAAGTCCTGCCGCCCGGTGAAGAAGTCGGCAGTGGCGCACTCGCGACCGCCGATCTGCTCGCGCAGGTGATCGGCCAGCCCACCGGGGAACTGGAAAACCGCCTCGGCCGGCGTATCGTCGGCAAGGAGCTCGGGCGCGCAGTGCCAGCGCACCTCGACGCCTGCGAACAGATACGCCTTGGATCGCACCAGCTTGTAGAGCCGCGCTGGCTTGAACAGCATCTCCGGCCCGAAGATCTCGGTGTCGGGCGTGAACGCAACCGAGGTGCCACGCCGATTCGGCGTCGGCCCCAGCGCCTCCAAAGGTCCGAGCGTCACGCCGCACGAAAAACGCTGGCGATAAAGCGTCTTGTTACGCGCGACTTCAATAACCGTGTCTGACGACAGCGCGTTGACCACGCTGATGCCGACGCCGTGCAGGCCGCCGGCTGTCTGATATGCCTTGCCTTCGAACTTGCCGCCGGAATGCAGCGTCGACAGGATTACCTCCAACGCCGACTTGCCGGGAAATTTCGGATGCGGATCGACCGGAATGCCGCGTCCGTTGTCGACGACGGTCAGACGGTTGCCTGCTTCCAGCACGACCTCGATGCGGGTGGCGAAACCTGCGACCGCTTCGTCCATCGCATTGTCGATCACCTCCGCGGCGAGGTGGTGGAGCGCGCGTTCGTCGGTGCCGCCGATGTACATGCCCGGCCGGCGGCGCACCGGCTCCAACCCTTCGAGCACCTCGATCGAGGAAGCGTCATACTCATGGCCACCCGGCTTGGGTTGGGCGGCGAACAGATCTTCGTCGGACATAGGAAACGGAATAGCGCACGCTGTGCGTGCCGGCTAGAGCGCGCCAGAACAAAACGGGAGCGCGGCTACTGCGCCGGCGCCTGCCAGACCGATCAGGCGCGAGAAAGTCGGGCATCGCTTGGTCCGTACGTTAAGATGATGCGCCGGAAAGGCCCGATATCATTTTCCCGTGGCAACGACCGGTTTTACAAGAGTCAGTCGCTACGCATCGGTTCTTTTATTCGTCGGTGCCAAGTCTTAGATAACCCGGAAGGACAAGGGGACGCGTTTAATGTTGCAGCGCTTGGTCGCTTATCTCGACTCGATCAAGGCGCGTGACCCCGCGCCGCGCTCACGTGTCGAGATTCTCACCTATCCTGGTGTGTGGGCGCTGGCGTGGCATCGCGTCGCGCACAGGCTGTTTACGGCACGGCTGTTCTTCCTCGCGCGGCTGGTGAACCATTTCTCGCGAATGACGACCGCGATCGACATCCATCCCGGCGCCACGATCGGCCGCCATCTGTTCATCGATCACGGTTTTACCGTCATCGGCGAGACAGCGGAGATCGGCGACAACGTCACCATTTATCAGTGCGTCACGCTAGGCGGCACCGCGCCGGATAATGGCATCGCGGGCAAGCGCCATCCGACCCTGTGCGATAATTCGATCATCGGCTCGGGCGCGCAGGTGCTGGGGCCGATCACGGTTGGTTCCGGCGCACGCGTCGGTGCGAATGCGGTGGTTACGCGCGACGTGCCCGATGGCGCGGTGATGGTCGGCATCCCCGCCCGGCCAACGATGATTGAGGGCGGACAGTCCAAGCCGAGCTTCCTTGCCTATGGCACGCCGTGCAGCGAAGTATTCGATCCGCAGACGCAGAAAATCGAACTCCTGCGCTGCGAGCTCGAAACGATGCGCAAACGTCTCGACACGCTTCTCGCCGAGCAACAGGACCTGCGCAACCGGGCCTGATGGGTACGGTAACGCCTTTTCCGGTGCCGCAAGGCGGCCGTGCAGGTCCTACACAGGTCGCGTTCGATCGGCCTGAACTTTCGCGTATTCTCGATCTCTACGGGCGGATGGTCGCGGCGGGCCATTGGCGAGACTATGCGATGGATCTTGGCAGTGAAGCGGCGGTGTTCTCCTGCTTCCGCCGCGCGGCCGAACGACCGGAGTTTCGCATCGAAAAACGTCCGGCGCTGCGAAACCGGCAGGGTATGTGGGCGCTGATTGGCGAACAGGGCGCCGTATTGAAACGCGGTCACGAGCTTGGTCCGGTCCTCGCGCCGGTAGAGCGACGGCTTATGAAGCTCGTCGAGGAGTAGCTTATACCGGCGAGGCCTGGCGTCATTCGCGGCCAGTGCCGTCGTCCTCAACAAGCGCGGCGAACACCACCCCTGTTGGCGCCTTACGGCAGACGGCATTTCTGCCAGACAGTCTATTCTCGACCGGGCGCAAGCTGAGGCGCCTGGTGTTCCGCACGCCGCTCCCGCTCGCGACCGGTTTCTCCAAATCCGCATGCAGTGCATCGGCAGCATGTCTGACGGGCAGGGGCGGGAGCATCGCGCGTGGAGACTGCCGAGATCGGCCGCAGTAAGCTGGGCGGGCGCTAGGGCTTAACGGACGGTTGCTCTGCGGACGATCACGGATGCATCGCTCGTCCACCTTTCCGTAACGCCGCGAAGATGCGACGCGAAAGGGATCTGCCGCGAGCTAACGGCGTATTCTCCAACGCCGCGCGGTATGCAGCGTTCCATCACACGACGAGAAACCTCGGCTGGCAACAACGCTGTGCAATGAAAAACCGCCGCCCGGGTATCCCCGGACGGCGGCTTTCGTCTCTCGATCAGGCGCGCCGATCAGCTCTCCAGGTAATCACCCGCATCGGCATCGGTGCCGGTGCCCGACGTCTCGACATCCGCCAGCGCATCGCGCGTACCACCGGCATCACGCGGGCTGCGTGCCAGTTCGGCAGCATGCTCTTCGGCGGCAGAGTTCGGCGCAACGAACGCCACCTCGGCCATCCGTCGCATCGATACGCGCTGTGCCGCATCGCGCGAGGAGGCCGCGACCCGCAGGCGGTTGATGCCCGCGCCGGTGCCTGCCGGGATCAGCCGGCCGACGATAACGTTCTCCTTCAAGCCGATGAGCGTGTCCTGCTTGCCCTGGACGGCCGCCTCGGTGAGGACGCGGGTGGTCTCCTGGAACGACGCCGCCGAGATGAAGCTGCGGGTCTGCAGCGACGCCTTGGTGATGCCGAGCAGAACAGGCTTGCCCTGTGCGCGGACCTGGCCCTTGTCGAGCTTGTCGTTGATCGCGTCCATCTCGTCACGATCGACCTGCTCGCCGGCGAGCAGCGTGGTGTCGCCGCCCTCGGTGATCTCGACCTTCTGCAGCATCTGACGAACGATCGTCTCGATGTGCTTGTCGTTGATCTTCACGCCCTGCAGACGATAGACCTCCTGGATTTCCGCGACGAGATATTCCGCCAGCGGCTCGATGCCGAGCACCTCCAGAATGTCGTGCGGATCGGGGCTGCCGCCGATCAGGTTGTCGCCACGCTTGACGTAGTCGCCTTCCTGAACGTCGATCACCTTCGACTTGGGCACCAGATACTCGACGACCTCGCCGCCATCCTCGGGCTGAATGCCGATCTTGCGCTTCGCCTTATAGTCCTTGCCGAACACCACGCGGCCCGAGACCTTGGCGATGATGGCATTTTCCTTCGGCTTGCGTGCCTCGAACAGCTCGGCCACGCGCGGCAGACCGCCCGTGATGTCGCGGGTCTTGGCACTCTCGCGGCTGACACGCGCCAGAACGTCGCCGCCCTGAACCGTCGCACCATCCTCGACCGAGAGCGTAGCGCCCGGCACCAGCATGTAACGGCCAGCCTCTTCCGCGCTTTCGCCGGTGAGGGTGAGGCGCGGGCGGAGATCTTCCTTCGCCTTGCTGGTCGCACGATACTCGATAACGACCCGCTGCGAGATGCCGGTCGCTTCGTCGGCCTGCTCCGTAAGCGTCTTGCCCTCGATCAGATCGACATACTTCACGATACCGGGGTTTTCCGTAATCACCGGCATGGTGAACGGGTCCCATTCGGCAAGACGATCGCCCTTCGACACGATCGCACCATCGTCGTGCAGCACGTACGAACCGTACGGCAGACGATCGACCGACCGCTCGCGACCGTCCATGTCGACGATCGCGACTTCGCCTGAACGCGACAGAACGACACGACGGCCGCGCTGATCGGTGATGATGCGCAGGTCACGATATTCGAGCGTACCGTCCGTCGCCGCTTCGAGGTTCGACTGCTCGTTGAGCTGCGCCGCGCCGCCGATGTGGAACGTCCGCATCGTCAGCTGCGTGCCCGGCTCACCGATCGACTGCGCCGCGATGACGCCAACCGCCTCGCCGATGTTCACCGGCGTACCGCGGGCGAGATCGCGCCCGTAGCACTTGCCACAGACACCGATCTTGGTCTCGCAGACCAGCGGCGAACGGATCTTGCACGATTGCGTGCCGATCGCCTCGATCCGCGCCACCATCGGCTCGTCGAGCAGCGTGCCGAGCGGGATCACCACCTCGCCGGTCTTGCTGTCGATGATGTCCTCGGCCGTGGTGCGGCCCAGGATACGCTCGCCGAGCGATGCGATGGTCGAACCACCCTGGACGATCGCGCGCATTTCCAGCGCCCGTTCGGTACCACAATCCTCTTCGATGATGACGCAATCCTGCGACACATCGACGAGGCGGCGGGTCAGGTAACCCGAGTTCGCGGTCTTCAACGCCGTATCCGCAAGACCCTTACGGGCGCCGTGGGTGGAGTTGAAATATTCGAGGACGGTCAGGCCTTCCTTGAAGTTCGAGATGATCGGCGTTTCGATGATCTCACCCGACGGCTTGGCCATCAGCCCGCGCATACCGGCAAGCTGCTTGATCTGCGCCTGCGAGCCACGCGCACCGGAGTGCGCCATCATGTAGATCGAGTTGATCGGCTTCTCGCGACCCTTGTTCGGGCCATCCTCGTACTTCTTGACCGCCTTGATCTCGTTCATCATCGAGTTGGCGACCTGGTCACCGCAGCGCGACCACGCGTCGATAACCTTGTTGTACTTCTCCTGCTGCGTGATCAGGCCGTCCTGATACTGCTGCTCGAAGTCCTTCACCTGCTCGCGCGTCTCGTCGACCAGCTTGTCCTTGTCCGGCGCGATGATCATGTCGTCCTTGCCGAACGAAATGCCTGCCTTGAACGCATGGCGGAAGCCGAGGCTCATGATCGCGTCGGCGAACAGCACCGTGTCCTTCTGGCCGGTGTGACGATACACCTCGTCGATCACGTCGCCGACGTCCTTCTTGGTGAGAAGGCGGTTGACGGTGTCGAACGGCACCTTGGACGACTTCGGCAGGCACTCGCCGAGCAGCATGCGACCGGGGGTGGTCTCATAGCGCTTGAGGTACGGCTCGCCATTCTCGTCGGTCTGCGGCACGCGGCTGATGATCTTGGTGTGGAGCGTCACCGCGCCGGCCTCGATCGCCTGATGCACTTCCTGCATGTCCGAGATCAGCATGCCCTCGCCGGGCTCGCCTTCCTTCAACATCGACAGATAATACAGGCCCAGCACCATGTCCTGCGACGGCACGATGATCGGCTTGCCGTTGGCGGGGCTGAGGATGTTGTTGGTCGACATCATCAGCACGCGCGCTTCGAGCTGTGCCTCGAGGCTCAGCGGGACGTGCACGGCCATCTGATCGCCGTCGAAATCGGCGTTGAACGCGGAGCAGACCAGCGGGTGAAGCTGGATCGCCTTGCCCTCGATCAGCACCGGCTCGAACGCCTGGATGCCGAGACGGTGGAGCGTCGGTGCGCGGTTGAGCATCACCGGATGCTCGCGGATCACCTCGTCAAGGATGTCCCAGACTTCCTTGCGCTCCTTTTCGACCCACTTCTTTGCCTGCTTGAGGGTCATCGACAGACCCTTGGCGTCGAGGCGCGCGTAGATGAACGGCTTGAACAGCTCGAGCGCCATCTTCTTCGGCAGGCCGCACTGATGCAGCTTCAGCTCAGGCCCGGTCACGATCACCGAACGACCCGAATAGTCGACGCGCTTGCCGAGCAGGTTCTGGCGGAAGCGGCCCTGCTTGCCCTTGAGCATGTCGGACAGCGACTTGAGCGGACGCTTGTTGGCGCCCGTGATCGTGCGACCACGACGACCGTTATCGAACAGCGCGTCGACCGCTTCCTGCAACATGCGCTTTTCGTTGCGGACGATGATGTCCGGCGCGCGCAGTTCCATCAGCCGCTTGAGGCGGTTGTTGCGGTTGATCACGCGGCGATACAGATCGTTGAGATCCGAGGTCGCGAAGCGGCCACCGTCGAGCGGCACGAGCGGACGCAGCTCCGGCGGGATGACCGGCACGACCTCGAGGATCATCCACTCCGGGCGGTTGCCCGAATCGATGAAGCTCTCGACGACCTTCAAGCGCTTGATGATCTTCTTCGGCTTCAGCTCGGATTTGGTGACCGCGAGCTCTTCGAGCAGATCCTTGCGCTCGCCCTCGAGATCGAGGCTTTCGAGCATGATGCGCACTGCCTCGGCGCCGATGCCGGCCGAGAATGCGTCCTCGCCATATTCATCCTGCGCGTCGAGCAGCTCGTCTTCGGTGAGCAGCTGATACTTCTCGAGCGGGGTCAGGCCCGGCTCGATCACGATATACGCCTCGAAATACAGCACACGCTCAAGCTGCTTGAGCTGCATGTCGAGCAGCAGGCCGATGCGCGACGGCAGCGACTTCAGGAACCAGATGTGCGCGACCGGTGCTGCCAGTTCGATATGGCCCATCCGCTCGCGGCGGACCTTCGAGACCGTGACTTCGACACCGCACTTCTCGCAGACGATGCCCTTGTACTTCATGCGCTTGTACTTGCCGCACAGGCACTCGTAATCCTTGATCGGACCGAAGATGCGCGCGCAGAACAGGCCGTCACGCTCTGGCTTGAACGTGCGATAGTTAATGGTCTCGGGCTTCTTGATCTCGCCGAACGACCACGAGCGGATGCGGTCCGGGGACGCGATGCCGATCTGGATCTGGTCGAAGGTTTCCGGCTTTACGACCGGATTGGCGAAGTTGGTCAGTTCGTTCATTCTCTATTCCTCACTTGGAGGGGAAAATCAGCGGCGTCAGAGTTGTAACTCAAGCGCCAAGCTCGAAGGGAGCAGGCGACACCAAGCAAGATCAGGATAGCGCCCAGGGGAACGCGTCCTGCGCCGGAACCATAAGCGAGCGTGATCCCTGCGATGAGCAGGTTCACGCCGCCTAAAACGGCAAACTTGCTTGATGCCTCCATATCACTCCGCCGCGATCGCGACGCCGTCGGTGTCGAACTCTTCGACCGTCTTCAGCTCGACATTCAGGCCCAGCGAGCGCATTTCCTTGACGAGCACGTTGAAGCTCTCCGGAATGCCGGCCTCGAACGTGTCGTCACCCTTGACGATCGCCTCGTAGACCTTGGTGCGGCCGACCACGTCGTCCGACTTCACCGTCAGCATTTCCTGCAAGGTATACGCCGCGCCGTAGGCCTGGAGTGCCCAGACCTCCATCTCGCCGAAGCGCTGTCCACCGAACTGCGCCTTACCACCCAGCGGCTGCTGGGTGACGAGGCTGTACGGTCCGATCGACCGGGCGTGGATCTTGTCGTCGACAAGGTGATGCAGCTTGAGCATGTAGATGATGCCCACCGTCACCTTGCGATCGAACATGTCACCCGTGCGACCATCGAACAGGTCGGACTGGCCCGACGTGTCGAGACCCGCCAGCGTCAGCATGTCAGAAACGTCCGCCTCGCGAGCACCGTCGAACACGGGGGTGCCCATCGGCACACCGGTCTTCAGGTTCTCGGCCAGTTCGATGATCTGGTCGGCGGAGCGGCCCTTGATGTCGTCGACGTAATGCTCGCCGTACACCTCGAGCAGACGGGTCTTCACCGCGTCCGGCATCGCGCCACCTTCGGCCTCGGGGTTGGCTTCACGCCAATCCTCCAGCGCGCGGTGGACCTGCTGGCCGAGATTGCGCGCCGCCCAGCCGAGATGCGTTTCGAAGATCTGCCCGACGTTCATGCGCGACGGCACGCCCAGCGGGTTGAGCACGAGATCGACCGGCGTACCGTCGGCGAGGAACGGCATGTCCTCCGCCGGCAGGATGCGCGAGATGACGCCCTTGTTGCCGTGACGGCCGGCCATCTTGTCGCCCGGCTGCAGCTTGCGCTTCACCGCGACGAACACCTTGACCATCTTGAGTACGCCCGGCGGCAGCTCGTCACCACGCTCCAGCTTCTCGCGACGATCGTCGAACTTCTCGCGGATCAGCTTGGCGGCCTCGTCATACTGGCCCTTCACCGCTTCGAGGTTCGCCTGAACCGCGTCGTCCGCAACCGCGAACTTCCACCATTCGTGACGATCGACCGAGTCGAGCACGTCCTGATCGATCACGACACCCTTCTTGGGGCCGTTCTTCGGCACCGCGGTAGCGGTCTGGCCGATCAGCATCTCGCGCAGTCGTGACCAGGTCGCGCGGTTGAGGATGGTGCGCTCGTCGTCCGAGTCCTTCTTCAGGCGCTCGATCTCCTCGCGCTCGATCGCCATCGCGCGCTCGTCCTTGTCGATGCCGTGGCGGTTGAACACCCGCACCTCGACAACCGTGCCGGCAACGCCCGGCGGCAGACGCAGCGACGTGTCGCGCACGTCCGACGCCTTTTCACCGAAGATCGCGCGGAGCAGCTTCTCTTCCGGCGTCATCGGGCTTTCGCCCTTCGGCGTGATCTTGCCGGCGAGGATATCGCCCGGCTCGACCTCGGCGCCGATGTACACGATGCCAGCCTCGTCGAGATTGCGGAGCGCTTCCTCGCCGACGTTGGGGATATCGCGCGTGATGTCTTCCGGCCCGAGCTTGGTGTCGCGCGCCATGACCTCGAACTCCTCGATGTGGATCGAGGTGAAGACGTCATCCTTCACGATACGCTCGGAAATGAGGATCGAATCCTCATAGTTGTAGCCGTTCCAGGGCATGAACGCGACGAGAGCGTTGCGGCCCAGCGCCAGCTCGCCGAACTCGGTCGACGGGCCATCGGCGATCACGTCGCCGACGTTGATCACGTCGCCCACCTTCACCAGCGGGCGCTGGTTGATGCAGGTGTTCTGGTTCGAACGCTGGAACTTCATCAGCGTGTAGATGTCGACACCCGACTGGCCGGCCTCGACTTCACCGGTCGCGCGAATGACGATACGGGTCGCATCGACCTGATCGACGATGCCCGAACGCTTGGCGGCGATCGCCGCGCCGGAATCGCGCGCGACGGTTTCTTCCATGCCGGTGCCGACGAACGGCGCTTCCGCCTTCACCAGCGGCACGGCCTGACGCTGCATGTTCGAACCCATCAGCGCGCGGTTGGCGTCATCGTTTTCCAGGAACGGAATGAGCGATGCGGCGACCGAGACGAGCTGCTTGGGGCTGACGTCCATCAGCGTGATGTTCGACGGCAACGCCATCAGGAACTCGCCCGCCTGACGCGACGAGACCAATTCCTCGGTGAACTTGTCGTCTGCGTCCAGTTCGGCGTTGGCCTGCGCGATCGTGTGCTTGGCCTCTTCCATCGCCGACAGGTACACGACCTCGTCGGTGACGCGGTGGTCGATGACCTTGCGGTATGGCGTCTCGATGAAGCCGTACTTGTTGACGCGGCTGAACGAGGCGAGGCTGTTGATGAGGCCGATGTTCGGGCCTTCCGGCGTTTCGATCGGGCAGATGCGGCCATAGTGGGTCGGGTGAACGTCGCGGACTTCGAAGCCGGCGCGCTCACGCGTCAGACCGCCTGGTCCAAGTGCCGAAACACGACGCTTGTGCGTCACTTCCGACAGCGGATTGGTCTGATCCATGAACTGCGACAGCTGCGAGGAGCCGAAGAACTCACGCACCGCAGCGACGGCGGGCTTGGCGTTGATGAGGTCGTTCGGCATCACCGTCGACACGTCGACCGACGACATACGCTCCTTCACGGCGCGCTCCATGCGGAGCAAGCCTACGCGGTACTGGTTCTCGAGCAACTCGCCGACCGAGCGCACGCGACGGTTGCCGAGGTTGTCGATATCGTCAATCTCGCCCTTGCCGTCCTTCAGGCCGACCAGCGTCTTCACGACCTCGAGGATGTCCTCGGTGCGCAGCGTGGTTACGGTATCCTCGACGTCGAGGTCGAGGCGCATGTTGAGCTTCACACGACCGACCGCCGACAGATCGTAGCGATCCGGATCGAAGAACAGGCCAGAGAACAGCGATTCTGCCGTCTCGAGCGTCGGCGGTTCGCCAGGGCGCATGACGCGGTAGATGTCGGACAGCGCCTGCTCGCGCTCCTCGGCCTTGTCGGCCTTGAGCGTGTTGCGGATCCACGGGCCGGTCGCGACGTGATCGATATCGAGCAGCTCTATGCGGTCGATGCCGGCCTTGTCGAGCAGTTCGAGGTTCTCGGCCGACACTTCGTCGCCCGCCTCGATATAGATCTGGCCGGTGGTCTCGTTGATGAGATCATAGGCCGAATAGCGCCCGAAGATCTCCTCGGTCGGGATCAGCAGGTCGGTCAGACCGTCTTTGCCGGCCTTGTTGGCGGCGCGGGGGCTGATCTTCTGGCCGCTGGCGAACACGACTTCGCCGGTCTTGGCGTCGACGATGTCGAACATCGGCTTCTGGCCCCGCCAGTTCTCGGCCTGATAGGGGACGATCCAGCCGCCCTGACCGCGCACGAACGTGACGCGGTTATAGAAATAGTTGAGGATTTCTTCGGAGTTGAGGCCGAGCGCGTACAGCAGTGCCGTGACCGGCAGCTTGCGCTTGCGGTCGATGCGGACGTTGACGATGTCCTTGGCGTCGAACTCGAAATCGAGCCACGAACCGCGATACGGGATCACGCGCGCCGCGAACAGATACTTGCCCGAGGCGTGCGTCTTACCGCGATCGTGATCGAACAGCACGCCCGGCGAGCGGTGCATCTGCGAGACGATCACGCGCTCGGTACCGTTGATGATGAAGGTGCCGTTGCCCGTCATCAGGGGCATGTCGCCCATGTAGACGTCCTGCTCCTTAATATCGAGCACAGAGCGTGCCTCGGTATCGGCGTCCACCTCGAACACGATCAGGCGGAGGGTAACGCGCATCGGCGCCGCATAGGTGATGCCGCGCTGGCGGCACTCATCGGTGTCGAACTTCGGCGGTTCGAGTTCGTAGTTGACGAAGTCGAGCTCGGCGGTGCCGGCGAAATCGCGGATCGGGAACACCGAACGCAGCGTCTTTTCCAGACCGGACACATAGCCGATCGACGGGTCGGAGCGCAGGAACTGTTCGTAGCTCTCGCGCTGCACCTCGATCAGGTTCGGCATCTGCACGACTTCGTGGATGTTGCCGAACACCTTGCGGATACGGCGCTTCGCGGTGCCTTCGCTCCCGCGCTGCTTTACAGCGCCGCCGTCGATCGGGTTGGTTGCCATGTGTGTTAGCCCTCACGTCAAAATTTCGTGCCCGGATCGCCCGGGCGGGCACGCCGAAAGACGCAAAAAGCCGCTTGTCCTCCGGTTCGGGAAAACAGCAGCTTCTCGGCGTCCTCGTTGAACCACGACTTTCTATTCGATCGACATGCTGCGCGACGGCATGTCATTTCCCGAAAGCTGTGGCGAAGTCAGCCATATAGGCGCGGTGTTGGATTCTGTCAAACCACTCGCCCGGAACAAACGCGGTGGCTGGTAGTGAGGCGAACTCGCCTCGTCGCCGGGATGCTTGTCTTATACGGATGCGGTCGTATTGCGGTGACCTGATGATGGCACCGGGGCGACGCTCGTGATTTCTGTAATGACTGTGGGCCGCCGGGTCGGTGCCATCATGCTGGTGATGCCCGCATCCGCTGCCATCGCCCAGACGCAGAACGTGCAGGCGCCCGCGACGGTGCCCGGCCTCGACGATTACCGGCTGCCCGCGCAACCCGATCGCCCGACACCGCTGGTGACGCCCGAGCCGAAGATCGCGCCACTTCCGCGCCCCACGCCCACCGCGACACCGGTGGCGATCCCGTCCCCGGCGCCACTGGCGCCGCCGGTGACTACGACACCGCCGCCCGCGCGCCCGAAGGTGCGCCCCACGCCGCAGCCGACGCCGGCCGCCGAACCGACCGCCGCGGTTGCCGTGCCGACACCAAGCGCAACCCCAACGATCGCTCCCAGCCCGACGCCGGCCCCCACGCCAAGCCTGTCGCCGTCGCCCACGCCGACGCCAGTAGCCGCTGCGCCGGCGACCGAACCACGATCGGGTGGTTGGCTATATTGGGTGCTCGGTCTTGCCGTGGTGGCGCTGGCGGCTGCGCTGCTGATCTTGCGCCGGCGCGGACGTGAGACAGACGTAATCGAACCACAGCCGGTCGCCTCGCCGCCACCGCCGCCGGTCATTCCGGCAGCACCGCCCGCGCCGTCTCCGTTGGTGGAAGTCGCCGCGCCGCGCCCGCATGTCGAGATCGCGTTGGAAGTGAAGCGCGCCGGTACCAACCTGCTCAGCGCCGCCGTCGAATACCGCGTCATCCTGCGTAATGCCGGCGATGTGGATGCACGCGATGTCGCGCTCGATATGCGATTGTTCGGCGTCGGGCCGGGGCTGGAGGCCGCGCTCGACGCGCTGTTCGCCGGGCCGCTCGGGCCGCCGGCGGTGGCGCGGTTCGACCTCGCCGCCGGAGCCTCCGCCGCGCTGGAGGGCACCGCGATGCTGCCGCGTGGCGCGATGCCGCCGCTGCCGATCCAGGGCGCGGGGGAGGACAGGGTGCTGTTCGTGCCGGTGATGACCGTCAATCTGCACTACGGCTGGGACGGCGGGAATGGGCAGAGCGCGGCGTCCTTCGTCGTCGGCGTCGATCGCGGCGCCGATACCAAGCTCGGGCCGTTCCGCCTCGATGGCGCGCCGCGCATGTATGACCGCGTACGGCAGCTTCCGTTCACCGTCTCACGGGTCATCTAATATCGATATTCGATATGTAACTTGCCGGTAATCGATAAACTACCTAGCATATTCCCCAACCAAAGGGGAAAGCGATGGCACGCGATTCGGTGATATCGGGCACGGCAACGGTGGTACGGGTGCTGGCGGTTCTTAACGTGGCTGCAGGTGTCGGTTTTGCCGCCGCTCTCTTGGTAAGCTGGCCGGCCGGGACGTTGCTGATGGCGCGGTTGCTGGGGAAATACCACGATCCCACCGTGGCTTTCGCAGGGTTGACCGGCATCCGGCTGGTGCTGGCGATAGGGCTGATCGCGGTGTGGGCCGTGTATCGTTTGTTCACCGCATTGGCCGCGATCCTCGCCAGCCTGCGTCGCGGCGATCCGTTCCTGCCGGACAATGCCGCGCGGGTGCGCACCATCGCCTGGGCGATGCTCGCGCTGCAAGTGCTTGATACGGCGCTCGGCGGCTTGGAGTTCTGGCTGGCCTCCCTGCATATCGACGTGCTGACCTGGACGCCGTCGGTCGGCGGATGGCTGTCGGTGCTGGTCGCATTCGTGCTCGCCCATGTATTCGCGCGCGGCGCGGCGATGCGCGACGATCTCGCCGGGACCGTCTGACATGCCGATCCGCGTCAGGCTCGACGATATGCTGCACGCCCGCCGCATGTCGCTCACCGATCTTTCCGAAGCCGTCGGCATCACGCTCGCCAACCTGTCTGTCCTCAAGACCGGCAAGGCCAAGGCGATCCGATTTTCGACACTGGAGGCGATCTGTCGCGTGCTCGAGTGCCAGCCCGGCGACCTGCTCATCGCCATCGAGGAGGACGAGGCATGAGGTTCCGGCACGCGCTCACAGCGACCTATCGCGGCAGCATCGCCTTCATCGTCGCGTGTCCGTTGCTCGCGCTGGTCCCCGTAGCGTTCGAACTGCTCCAGCATGCCGTAGAGGTCCGCATCGGCCTGTACGCCAGCCCCGCCGCCGCTCGCCTGCATGAACATGACGCGTGGCGGATGGGGTTCGGCATGGTCAAGGTCCTCGCGCTGGTCCTGCCGGGCTATTGGATCGTGCGCTATCTCGCGTGGCGTGATCCGGCCCGTGCGGTGCGCGCCGACCCGCACGCGCTGCGCATGTTTGCGGGGTTCGTCACGGTTCAGCTCGCCGTCGCGGCGATACAAGTGTTCGCGCTGCCGGCGAATATGGCGGTGACGATCGCCGGGTTCTTGGTCGCCACGGGGATCGGCATCCTGATGCTGGCGTGGGGCGTGGCGGCAGTGCTCGGCAACGCGAAGGTTGGTCCACGCGCTTCGGTGGCGATCATGCGCCGGCACGTGCCGTGGACGTTCGTCTTTTCGCTCGCCGCGATGCTACCACTGATGGTCCCGCATTACGCGTTTGCGGCGCTTGCCATTCTCGGCCCGAAGCGGTTGCTGTGGACGGTGCTGATCGCCGACTCGCTGCTGGTCGGCTGGCTCGCGGTGGTGATGCAAGCGAGTGGCTATTTCGCCGCCACGCGCGCGGCTGGCAAAGCCGGCGTGGCGCTTGACGCTGCCGAAGCCGGTTAACGCGCGACGCTATCCATCAACGCAGAAAGGGGCGGCATCCGTGTGGATGCCGCCCCTTTCTGTTTGGCAAACCGTCACGGGCGAAGCCCGTGACGTCGGACGCGAGCTTTGCTCGCGCCGGCCGGCCTTGCGGGAGGGGCGATTTGGTAACGCCAAACCGCATCCCCCGCTGCGGCTTACTTGACTTCGACAGTCGCGCCGGCGGCTTCGAGCTGTGCCTTGATCTTGGCAGCCTCGTCCTTCGACACGCCTTCCTTGACGGCCTTCGGAGCCGACTCGACCAGCGTCTTGGCTTCGGTCAGGCCGAGCGAGGTGATCGCGCGGACTTCCTTGATGACGTTGATCTTCTTGCCACCGTCGCCGGTCAGGATGACGTCGAATTCGGTCTGCTCTTCAGCAGCCGGGGCAGCAGCGCCGCCAGCAGCGGCAGGTGCTGCTGCAACAGCAGCGGCAGCCGAAACGCCCCACTTCTCTTCGAGCATCTTCGAAAGCTCAGCGGCTTCGAGGACGGTCAGTTCGCTCAGGCTCTCAACGAGCGCGTTCAGGTCAGCCATGTGTAGTCTCCATCTTGGGGCGTCGCCCCGGTCTGTTCAGTGTGAAATCTCGAAGCGGATGCCGATCAGGCGTCCGCGCCTTCCTTGTCCTTGTCGGCGTAAGCCGCGAGAACGCGGGCGAGCTGGGCCGCCGGAGCCTGCGTGATCGTCGCGAGCTTGGTTGCCGGGGCAACAAGCAGGCCGATGATCTTGGCACGCAGTTCATCCAGCGACGGCATCGTCGCCAGCGCTTTCACGCCTTCCACGTCGAGGACGGTCGCGCCCATCGATCCGCCCACGATTTCGAACTTGTCGTTCGTCTTCGCAAAGTCGACGGCCACCTTGGCGGCCGCGACGGGATCGATGGAGGTGGCGAGACCGACCGGACCGGTGAGCATGTCGCCCAGACCGGTGTAGTCGGTGCCGTCGAGCGCGATCCTGGCAAGCTTGTTCTTCGAGACCTTGTAGCTCGCGCCAGCATCCCGCATGGCGTTGCGCAGTTTGGTCGACTGCGCGACGGTCATGCCGAGGTTGCGGGTGACGATCACCGCGCCGACTTCGGCAAAAGTGCGGTTCAGCTCGGCGACGAGCTCGGTCTTTTGAGCACGATCCATGCCATTCTCCACGTTGGACCCGCCGCAAGCGACGGGCCGGTTAACCCGCAAGCGCACGACCAAAGGATCGCGTGCCGACGGGGGCTGTCCAGCGATGGGGTTTGGCGGACCGGCGACACGTCGCTACGGACCGAGGGCAGGGGCTTGCGCACCAGCCGAAATACCATTCCCCGTCTCGGTAGGAGATTAAGCGACGGCAAACCCGGCGCACCTACTGTCTCGGACGGACCCGGCGGGCGCGAACGCCTGTCGGGTTGAGATCGCGCTCATACAGGGAGACGGCGGTAAGTCAACCGACGCCCTGCCAGCATCACTGAACCGGCCCGCCGGGGCATCGGACACGCCAGTCCGCACGAAATTGTCGCCGAACGGTCACCACCGCTAAGTATTTACACGTAAACCCGGCTTATAACTGAACACAGCATTGCCCATGCGACTGGATCGGCTTAGCGCATCACGGGTTTGAACGGTTTGCCCTGCTACGGCGCAGGGCTGCAAGTCAGGAGAGGGGGGCCGGGCCAACCGGCCCCTTAACCTGCCGCCTTCACCGTCACCCACACCGACACCGGCACGACCACCTTGCCGGGCGCGGGCTTGCCCACCTCTACCCGGTCCGCCGTCACCAGTTCACCGGTCGCGAGGTTGAAGGATGCCCATGGCTTGGGCATGCGCCCGAACGTCATTTTCTGAATGGGTTGGCCGGTGGCCGTGTTCATGATGGTTGCGATAACTGCCATGCCGGGCCGATAGCGAGGAACGGTCCGCGCTGTCCAGCCGACGCGATCGTAAATCAGACATTCGGTTCCTGCAGTTGGCAGTATGAAAAGGGTGATTGCAGCATGGCGATGACACCGGCGACGCGGTCGCTCCTAAGCCGGGTGGGACTGGCCGGCGCGGCTTTGCTGCTCGTTGTCGCATTGTTCGTCCTTGCATTGGGCATGCTACCGTTCGGTCTGCTTCGCCCGGTGCTGGAGGCGCGCATCGCCGCTCAATTTGGCGCGGCAGTTCATATTGGCTCGATCAGCCGCAAGCAGGTGTTCTCCTACGCGCCCGACATTTCCATCAACGATCTGCGGATCGCCCAGCCCACATGGGTCCGTGGTGGCGATTTCTTGACCGCGCGATTGGTGACGGTCCGCCTGCCGGTGCTGCGACTGCTGTTCGGGGAAGTGCATCCCGATGCGGTGACGATCGACGGATTGACGGTTGCGTTGGTCCGCGATGCGCACGGCCGCTCCAACTGGAAAAGCCAGCACGCGCATAACACTCGCGTAGCCACGCACGGACCGGCCTTCACCCGCCTCGTCATTCGCGACGGCCATCTTAGCCTGCGCGATATGAGGCGTAGGCTGTTCGTAGCCGGCCCATTCGATGCGATGGGCGCAGCCGGATTGCGGCTCGCAGCGAACGGCACCTTTCTCGACACGCCTGCTCGGCTGGATTTACGCGGCGGTCCCATCGATGGCGTGGACCCGGCGGCACCCTGGCCAGTTGAAGTTCATCTGGCGTCCCCCGCGCTGGATCTCGACGCAAGGGGCGCTACCGACGGTGTGCTCAACACCCACCGATTCCACGCCACCATGACCGCGCGAGCGCCAACGCTGAAGAATTTGGACCGGGTGATCGAGGCGGGGCTGTTCGGCACGCAGCCGATCGCGCTGATCGGCGAGGTGCGGCACGACGGCCGTGATTGGTATCTCGACCGGATCGGCGGCGGGGTCGGTCGCTCCCGCTTCGTCGGCAAGGCTAGCGTTCTGAAGCGCGATGGCCGCACCCGGATCGACGGCGGTTTCCGGGCCAGTCAGTTCGATTTCGACGATCTCTCCGATGCCGCCGGACGAGCGCGGTCCGCCGCCAGCCGCGCGGCAATCGGACCACGCATCCTGCCGCCGACGCCAATCAACCTGTCCCACCTCGCGCGCACCGACGGCACGCTGACGGTTCGGATCGACCGGCTGCTGGCGAGCGGCGGCACCGTATTCCGCAGCCTCGCCGGGCGTCTCAACCTCGATCACCGTGTACTGAGCGTCGATCATATCGTCGCCACGCTAGGAGGCGGGCAGATGACCGGGCTGCTCCGGGTGGATCACCGTAGCGGGCGCCCCAAGCTGTCGACCGACCTCCGGCTGGAGGGGGTGGCGCTCGACACGTTGATCGGCATGCCCGACGATGTGGCGGGCATCCTGCGCGGCCGCATCGCGCTGTCGGGAGAGGGCGACACCTTGCGAGCGGCGCTGAGCCATGCCGATGGCAGGGCGGCGATCGTGTCTAACCACGGTACGATCAAGGCGACGGTTGCGGACGTGCTGGGGCAGGATCTCGGCGGGACGATCCAGCAGGCGATCCTTAACCCGTCCGACCGCGAGCCGCTTCGCTGCCTGGTCGCCGATTTCCGCGCACGCGGTGGTATCCTGACGCCGGACCCGCTGGCGATCGACACCGGCAATGCGGTCGGTCACGGCAGCGGGCGGATCAACCTTGCGGACGAGACGATCGCGCTGACGCTTGCGGGGCGCACGCGGGGCAATCCAGCGCTACGCATCGTCGATCCGATCCGGCTTGGCGGCACCCTCAGCAAACCGTCGATCGTAATCGCGGGGAGCGGCACCGCATCGGGCAAACCGAGTGTCGGCGGTATTTTCAAGGCGCTTGGCCGCTCGATCAAGGACGCGCTCGGCTTTGGTGACGATGCTCCGCCGCGCCCTGTCTTCGCGCCGCTCGATTGTCGGCGGCTGAGTGCGGCGGCGCTGCGCTGAACACGGTTTAGTAAAGAGCCGATGAGGAATACGAAAAGGGCCGGGAGATCGCTCTCCCGGCCCTTCGTTACATCAGCTGGGGAACGTGGCTTACGCCGCGCTCACCTCGGCTGTGTCGACCTTGATGCCCGCGCCCATCGTCGAGCTGACGGCGACCTTGCGAACATACTTGCCCTTGGCGCCCGACGGCTTCGCCTTGACAACCGCATCGACCAGCGCGTCGAAGTTTGCGCGCAGATCTTCCGCCGGGAACGACGCCTTGCCGATGCCCGAATGGATGATGCCGGCCTTCTCGACGCGGTATTCGATCTGGCCTCCCTTGGCGTCCTTGACCGCCTGCGCGACGTTCATCGTAACGGTGCCGAGCTTCGGGTTCGGCATCAGGCCCTTCGGACCCAGAATCTTGCCGAGCCGGCCGACGACGCCCATCATGTCCGGCGTCGCGATGCAGCGATCGAAATCGATCTTGCCGCCCTGCACGATTTCCATCAGGTCTTCCGCACCGACGACGTCGGCACCGGCGGCGAGCGCCTCCTCCGCCTTCGCGCCCTTGGCGAACACGCCGACGCGCACGGTCTTGCCAGTGCCCTTAGGCAGCGTGACGACGCCGCGGACCATCTGGTCGGCGTGGCGCGGATCGACGCCGAGGTTCAGCGCGACTTCGATCGTCTCGTCGAACTTCGAGGTGGCGTTGGCACGCGCGAGGTCGATCGCCTCGTTGATGCCGTACAGCTTGTCGCGGTCGATCGCGGTGGCGAGGGTCTTCGCCTTCTTGGTCAGCTTTGCCATGGAATCAGCCCTCCGTCACTTCGAGGCCCATCGCGCGGGCCGAGCCCTCGATGATGCGCGTTGCCGCTTCGATATCGTTCGCGTTCAGATCCTTCATCTTGGCCTGCGCGATTTCCGACAGCTTCGAGCGGGCGATCTTGCCCGCCACCGTCTTGCCCGGCTCCTTCGAACCCGACTTCAGGCCGGCGGCCTTCTTGATGAGGTAGGTCGCCGGCGGCGTCTTGGTCTCGAACGAGAAGCTGCGGTCGGCATAGACGGTGATGACGGTCGGCAGCGGCGTGCCGACTTCCTCATTGCCCGTCGAGGCGTTGAACTGCTTGCAGAACTCCATGATGTTCACGCCGCGCTGACCCAGCGCAGGGCCGATCGGCGGCGAGGGATTCGCCTTGCCTGCAGGAACCTGCAGCTTGATGTATCCGGTAATCTTCTTTGCCATGTCACTCTCTTTCCATCTGGGCGCGCGCGGTGGCGAACCCGGATCAAGTCTAGCGGTTCAGTCGGGCACGTCTGAACGCACCCTCCCGCAACGATTCCCATTGCTGTCGCTCTGGAAGCGCGGGCGCATAGCGCAAGCCGGGTTGGGGTGCAATGCTGATAGTCGCGACGCACGATCGTTTCGGACTTGGATCAATAGCCGTTGCGGCGTAGATCGGTTCGATCCGATCCGAAGGTGTCGCCTATGCCAACGTCCGGTCAGACCATCGCTCGCCTGGGAATCATCGCCGCCATCTTAGGTGCGGCGGTGCTGGTGTTCGCCTGGGTAGCCGGGTTTCTTTCGCCGGAGCGGATCAGTGGCAGCGCTGTCGCCGACGTGCTCCAGGCCGCGAACGGCAAGGTCTATCCCGGTTTCCGCCGCGCGCACGCCAAGGGGCTGTGCGTGTCGGGCCAGTTCGAGGCGAATGGTGCCGGCGTCGCGGTTTCGCGCGCCGCGCTGTTCCCGCGCGGCAGTGTGCCGGTGATCGGCCGGTTCTCGACCGGCGGCGGCAACCCGCTCGCCACCGACGGGCGCAACGTGTTCCATGCGCTCGGCCTTCGCTTCGCGTTGCCCGGCGGTGAAGAATGGCGGATGGCGATCGATCATACCCCGATCTTCATCGTCTCGAACCCGGCAGATTTCGTCGCGCTCCAGCAGGCGAGCGTGCCCGATCCGAAGACGGGTAAGCCCGATCCGATGCGCGTTAAGGCTTTCGCGGCCGCACATCCTGAAACGCAAGCGTTTCTCGCGTACATGAAAAGCGCGCCACTGCCGTCGAGTTTCGCCAACGGCACCTACTACAGTATCGACGCCTTCCGCTTTGTCGACGCCGCAGGGGTAACCCGACCCGTGCGCTGGCGCTTTGTGCCGGAGGCCGCGTTCAGCGCGCTCGACAAGGCAAAGCTTGACGCGCTACCCTCTAACGCGCTGTTCGACGAAGCGCGATCGCGGATCGCAAAGGGTCCGCTTAAGTGGCACATGATGGTGACGCTCGCAAATCCCGGCGATCGCACCGACAATGCCACCGTGCTTTGGACCGGGCCGCATCGCGAGGTCGATGTCGGAACGCTGGTGCTCGATCACGCCGCGACGGAAGCGGCCGGCGACTGCCGTGATTATAATTTCGATCCGCTGATCCTGCCACGCGGCGTCGCCGCTTCGGACGATCCGCTGTTGCCGGCCCGGTCCGCTGCTTACTCCGCGTCGTTCCGCAGGCGCACTATAGAGGGTCCGCACCCGGACGCGATCAGCCAGGAGGCGAGCCGATGAGCCGCCCGGACGTTTTCGCGCTCCCGGCCCGCGTGCTGCACTGGACGATGGCGGGACTGATCCTGGCGATGCTGCTGATCGGTGCCGGTATGGTGTCGACGACAACCGCGCGGTACCCCGAACTTCTCGCATGGCATCGGCCGATCGGCATCGCGATCCTGGTGCTCGCGCTAGTACGGCTCGCAGTCCGGCTAACCCACCGTCCGCCACCGCTTCCCGCCGATCTCCCGCCGCTGATGGCGGCCGGTGCAACGGGATCACACTATCTGCTGTATGGCCTGATGATCGCGATGCCGCTGATCGGATGGGGTATGCAGTCGGCTGGCGGCTACCCTGTGCTGCTGTGGAAGGGCGCCGCGTTACCGCCGATCCTGCCGCATGAACCGCTGCTCTATGGCTGGCTTCGCTATGCGCACGGGCTGTTCGCCTATGCCTTCTTCTTGCTGATCCTGGGGCATGTCGGCGCGGCCCTGTTTCACGGGTTGATCCGTCGCGATGGCGTGCTGGAGAGCATGACCGGCGCCGCTGCGCGGTCAACCATGCCAGCGGAGCCGTTGCCGCCCGAACCGTTAACCGAGCCAATCGAGTAAGGCAGGACGCGGCGACGGCGTTGTCGCGTGTCTCAGGCCAGCGTCTCGGTCAGCGCGACGATCTCGAACGCATAGCTTTTCCAGCCGCGTTGCGTGGCAGCCTCGCGCGCTGCGGTGGTCTTGCCGCTCGCTTCCTTGAGCGAGCGGGCGTGGCCCCAGAACACCTCCGGACGGCGCCCCTCGATCTCGGCGACGATGCGCCAGTAGTGGGTGAACGGCGCCGCTGTCGGCCCGATCGTCTTGACATAGCCGTCCGACATCGTCGCGGTGAGGTAACGCTTCTTCTTCGCCATGCGCCGGTCCGACAAGGTCTTGGCGCGCCCGGAGGGATTCGAACCCCCGACCAAGGAGGTAGAAGCTCCTTGCTCTATCCAACTGAGCTACGGGCGCGCGCTGTATCCCGGTTAGCGGGATTTGCGGGATTGCGAAACGGCGATATGACATTCGCCGCGTGAAAGGGGCGCGCTATCATGCTCGACAAGGTGACGGCCGCCGATCTGCGCGGCAGGCAACTGCGCTATTACGACTTTGTCATGGTCGCGTTCGTGGTCATCCTCGTGCTGTCGAACGTCGTCGGCGCTGGCAAGCGCGCGGTGATCGACTTGCCGGTCATCGGGCTTTGGCCGTTTGGTGCGGGCATCCTGTTCTTTCCGCTGTCCTATATTCTCGATGACGTGCTGACCGAGGTTTACGGCTACGCCCGCGCTCGGCGCGTCGTGTGGGCAGGCTTCGCGGCCATGGCGTTCCTGGTGGTGATGGAGTGGACGACGGTGGCGCTGCCGCCCGCAGCGGACTGGGCGGGGCAGGCGCATTATGAATATGTGTTCGGTGCGCCACCGCACCTTATTGCGGGGTTTCCGTATGTCAGCGTCGGTATCGGCGGGCGGATTGCTTTTGCTTCGCTCTGCGCCTTCTGGGTCGGCGACCTGCTCAATTCCTACGTGCTCGCGCGCATGAAGATTCTGACGGACGGTAAGTGGCTGTGGACCCGCACGATCGGCTCCACGATCATCGGGGAAGGGACGGACAGCCTCGTTTTCTATCCACTCGCGTTTTACGGGCTGCCCGACTGGCCTTTGCAGGCCATGCTGACTGTGATGCTCAGCCAGTTTGTCCTGAAGGTGAGTTGGGAGGTTTTGTTGACGCCCGCGACCTATTTGGTTGTCGCTTTCCTCAAAAGACGCGAGGGCTTGGACGTTTATGATCGCGGAACCGATTTTTCGCCATTTCGCACGGGCGTCTGAAATCCCGCGCTTCGGTACATCGTCCGCATCGCACTGCCTGACGCTGCGTTAAGGATTGTGAAACCATGGTGACGTACCTGCGGCGGCCAATCCGGTAAGACTGGGTCAGCATCGCCGGGAGATACTGAATGCGTTTCTATCGGGCGACGAGCTTTCTGTTCCCGCGCAACTTCCACCTGCGGTTGTTCACACTGTGCTTTGTCGCAGTGCATCTACCGCTGATCGCGTTCTGCGGTACCGAGGTTGCACTCGGCCGTTGGGATTGGCGCGTGTTTGTGCCGTTGCTCCTCGCCACCGTTGTCGGCAGCGCTGCCGCAATCGGCTCCGTCTGGGCGTTGCTTGCTCCGATTTCGCGTGCGACCGCCATGCTACGCGCCCTTCAAAAAGGAGAACGGATCGCAACCGCGCCCGAAGGTGGCGCAGATTTGATCGGAGACCTGCTGCGGGGCGTCTCACATGCTGCGGCCGAGACAACGGCTCGCATCGAGCGGCTCAGCGACGCGGCCGAGACCGACGTGCTGACCGGTCTACGCAATCGCCGTGGCTTCCTTGATGCGGTCGCGCCATTGCTCCAGCGCGAGCGAACGTCGGTTATGGCGATGCTGGATCTTGATCACTTCAAAACAGTAAACGATCGCTTCGGTCATGACACTGGCGACCGCGTGTTGCGCGCCTTTGCGCAACGGCTTGAGGGAGGCGTGCGCCGCTCGGATCTGAGCGCGCGTTGGGGTGGCGAGGAATTCGCGGTGCTGCTGCCCGATACGGCGCTCGACGAAGCCCGGGATCTGATCGAGAGGATACGCGCCGGGTTGCGCATCAATCCCTTGGAGGCAGGCCCTGGGTTTCCGGTCACCTTCTCCTGCGGACTGGCGGTCGCGCGTGATTATGGGACGCTGGCGCAGGCGATGCGCAGGGCGGACGAAGCGCTCTACGAAGCCAAGCGCATGGGCCGCGACCGCACCACGGCCTGAGCGCTTACGCTCCGACTGTCTCGAGCAGACCTTCGAACAACCGACGCCCGTCATCGCCGCCGTGTGCGGCTTCGATCCGGCGCTCCGGGTGGGGCATCATCCCGAGTACGTTGCCGCCGGCGTTGAGAACGCCTGCGATCCCGCGCGCCGACCCATTGACGGCGCCGGCATAGCGGAACGCGACGCGTCCCTCGCCTTCAAGCCGATCAAGCGTATCAGCATCGGCGAAATAATTGCCGTCGTGGTGAGCGACCGGAATCGTAATCGTCTCACCCGCCGTATACCGACAGGTGAAGGCGCTCTGCGCGTTCTCCACCGTCAGCGATGCCGGGCGGCATACGAAGTTCAGCCCCTCGTTCCGCATCAGCGCGCCAGGCAGCAGACCCGCCTCGGTCAATACCTGAAATCCGTTGCAGATGCCGAGTACCGGCAGCCCGTTGTCGGCCGCCTCCACAACGGCGCGCATGATCGGCGAACGCGCCGCGATTGCTCCGGAGCGCAGATAGTCGCCGTAGGAAAAGCCCCCCGGCACCGCCACGAGCCCAACGCCGTCGGGCAGGGCGCTGTCGCCGTGCCACACCATCTCTGGCTTTGCTCCCGTCACATGCTCCAGCGCGACGGCGATGTCGCGGTCGCAGTTAGAACCGGGGAATACGATGACGGCCGTCTTCATGCGCGTTCGACCCGGTAGTTTTCGATCACCGTGTTCGCGAGCAACTGGCGGCACATCGCGTCGATCTGGGCATCGTCGGTCTGATCCGCGACATCGAGTTCGATAAGCTTGCCCTGGCGAACGTCGTTTACGCCGGCGAAGCCAAGGTTGTCGAGCGCCTTGTGGATGGCCTTCCCCTGCGGATCAAGCACGCCCGGCTTCAGCGTGACGAAGATGCGGAGCTTCATGAGCATGGTCCTGCTTACGGAAAAGATGGCGCCGCTATGACGGCGGCGAAGGTGCGCCGCAAGTCTTTCGGACAGTTCGCCTGTTTCGATCGCGCGCCTGTATTGTCTCATCCGCGAAATGCCATGACGCCTGGATGCGCCGGCTATGTCGCGAACAGGTGCACGGTGGCGAGGCTATAGCACGTCCGGCTTGCCCGAAACCGCGTCCAGCCGCCGGTACCCCGTGGCACCGGCGAAGACGCCGGATCTACTTGCCGCGATTCTGCCGATGCTGTTCCAGATCCAGCACAGCGTTGTCAGCGCCCTCGGGTAGCAGACCTAACCGGCGAGCGACTTCCTGATAAGCCTCGACCTCGCCGCCGAGGTCGCGGCGGAAGCGGTCCTTGTCGAGCTTCTCGTTGGTGGCGATGTCCCACAGCCGGCAACCGTCCGGGCTGATCTCGTCCGCCAGAATAATGCGGCCGAAATCATTGTCCCAGATCCGGCCGAACTCGAGCTTGAAGTCGACCAGGCGAATACCGATCCCGGCGAACAGGCCGCTCAGGAAATCATTCACACGGATCGCCAGATCGGCGATGTCGTGCATCTCCTCCTGGCTTGCCCAGCCGAACGCGGCGATATGCTCGTCGGTAACCATTGGGTCGCCGAGCGCATCGTCTTTGTAGTAATATTCGATGATGGTACGCGGAAGCTGGCCACCTTCCTCCATACCCAGCCGCTTGGCGAGGCTGCCGGCGATGACGTTGCGGCAGACCACCTCGATCGGCACGATCTCGACTTGGCGGATCAACTGCTCGCGCATGTTGAGGCGGCGGATGAAGTGCGTCGGGATGCCGATATTGCCGAGCAGGGTGAAGATATGCTCGGAAATCCGGTTGTTGAGCACACCCTTGCCGTTGATCGTGCCCTTCTTCTGGGCATTGAACGCGGTCGCGTCGTCCTTGAAGTACTGGATCAGCGTGCCCGGCTCCGGACCCTCGTAGAGGATCTTGGCCTTGCCCTCGTAAATCTGGCGGCGGCGAGCCATGCGGCATTACCCTTAAAATGATCGGCCCCGGCATCGCGGACGCGCGGCCGGGGCGGGAAGGCTTGGGCTATATCGAATGCGTCGGCGGCGTGCAATCGTCGCTTCGGTATCGATGCCGGGAACCACTTCCCACGCGCGGCAAAGCCGATTAACCGGAACGTATGGCCAACACCGACCTGCCGCCCGACAACCCGCCCGTGGGCATCCTCGACGCGCCGTTCGATAGCGCGCTGTCGGACCGGTATCTGGTCTACGCGCTTTCGACGATCACCGCGCGCTCGCTGCCGGATGTCCGTGACGGGCTGAAGCCGGTGCACCGGCGACTGCTCTGGGCGATGCGACTGCTGCGGCTCGACCCCGCGCAGGGGTACAAGAAGAGCGCGCGCGTCGTCGGCGACGTGATCGGCAAATATCATCCGCATGGCGATCAGTCCGTGTACGATGCGATGGTGCGGCTCGCGCAGGATTTCGCGATGCGCTACCCGCTCGTCGACGGGCAGGGCAATTTCGGCAACATCGACGGCGATAACGCCGCCGCGTACCGGTATACCGAGGCCAAGCTGACGCAGGTCGCGATCGACCTGATGGATGGGCTGGACGAAGATGCGGTCGATTACCGGCCGACCTATAACGGTGAGGATCACGAGCCGGAGCTGTTTCCCGGCGCCTTCCCGAACCTGCTCGCGAATGGTGCGGCCGGCATCGCGGTCGGCATGGCGACGAGCATCCCGCCGCACAACGTGGCGGAGCTGTACGAGGCGGCGATCCTGCTGGTCGATCAGCCGGAGGCGGAGGATGCGGCGGTCAACGGGCTGGTACGCGGGCCGGATTTCCCGACCGGCGGCATCGTCGTCGATTCGCCCGCCGCCATTGCCGAGACCTACCGCATCGGGCGCGGCGGTTTCCGCGTGCGGGCGCGCTGGCATGTCGAGGATCAGGGGCGCGGCGTGTGGAACGCTGTCGTCACCGAAATTCCCTACGGCGTGCAGAAAGGCAAGCTGATCGAGCAGATCGCCGGCATCATCAACGAAAAGAAGCTGCCGATCCTCGCCGACATCCGCGACGAATCGGATAGCGAGATACGCGTGGTAATCGAGCCGCGCAGCCGCACGGTCGATCCGCAGATGCTAATGGAAAGCCTGTTCCGCCTTTCCGACCTCGAATCGCGTTTCAGCCTCAACCTCAACGTACTCGACAAGACACGCACGCCGCGAGTGATGAGTCTGCGCGAGGCATTGCTGGCGTGGGTCGAGCATCAGTTCGTCATCCTGCGCCGTCGCAGCGAGCACCGGCTCGGCAAGATCGCCGACCGACTGGAATTGCTCGACGGCTATCTGATCGCGTTCCTCAATCTCGACCGGGTGATCGAGATCATCCGCACCGAGGATGAACCCAAGCCGGTGATGATCGCTGAGTTCGGCCTGACCGATCGCCAGGCCGAAGCGATCCTCGACATGCGGCTGCGGCGATTGCGCAAGCTGGAGGAGATGGAAATCCGCAAGGAGCGCGACGGGCTGGAGAAGGAGCGCGTCGGGCTGGAAAAGTTGCTCGCCGAACCGGCCGCGCAGCGCCGCCGGCTGAAGAAGGACTTCGGGCGGCTGCGCGATCGCTACGGGCTCGACACACCGCTCGGCAAGCGCCGCACCACCATTGAGGAGGCCGCGCCCGCGCGCGAGATTCCGATGGAGGCGATGATCGAGCGTGAGCCGATCACCGTGATCCTGTCGCAGCGCGGCTGGATCCGCGCGATGAAGGGGCATCTCGACGCGGCTGGCATTGAGGCGGTGAAATTTAAGGAAGGCGATGGCCCGCTGTTCCACCTCACCGCGCAGACCACCGACAAGATTCTGCTCGCCGCTGATAACGGGCGGTTTTTCACGCTGGGCGCGGACAAGTTGCCAGGCGGGCGTGGATTCGGTGAGCCAGTGCGGGTGATGATCGACCTCGACGGGCAGGTCGAGATCGTGGGGCTGTTCCGGGCCAGCCAGGCCACCAAGCTTCTCGTCGTGGCGAGCGATGGACGCGGTTTCATCGTACAGATCGCGGAGACGCTGGCCGAGACGCGCAAGGGCAAGACGGTCGTCACGCCGCGTGCGGGCGCGAAGCTGAAGGTGGTGCGTGCGGTCGATCCAATTGCCGATGCGGTCGCGGTGATCGGCGAGAACCGGCGGCTGCTGGTATTCGCGCTGGCGGAACTGCCCGAGATGGCGCGGGGGCAGGGGGTGCAATTCCAGCGGTATAACGATGGCGGCATATCCGACGCGATGACGTTCGTGCTGGCGCAAGGGCTGAGCTGGACGATGGGCGGCGACAGCGGGCGTACTCGCAGCGAAACCGATCTGACCTTCTGGCGCTCTGCGCGCGGGGCGGCGGGGCGAATGCCGCCAAATGGATTTCCCCGCGACAACAGGTTCTAGGCCTTGGCGTGCTCGCCTGTTGCAGAAGCAAACCAGGCATTCACGGGCGAAACCTTCAGTCTGTCTTAACCAACGCGCCGTAACACAGATTGTAATGGCACTGGAAAAATCTGCCGCGTCAGTCGCTCGGTCACCGCTCGGCCTGGTCGAGCGGATGTTCGGCATTATTCCGTCGACCGACGTTTCCGCCAGGCTGATCGGACTGCTGCCGATACCGGCGATGGTCGTGCGTGCGAAGGATGGCGCGATCCTCGTCGAGGCGACCAACACAGCATGTCGTGAGGCCGGACTCGCGAACGCGAATGATCAGCAAGTGCCCCGGCTTCCGCTGCTTGATGCCATCGGGGCGAGGATCGGCGCGTTTGTCGAAAGCGATCGGCTGAGCGAGGATTTCCCGCTGCAGTTCGGCAGCAGCGTCGAGTGCCGTCACTTCCGCGTCGCGATGGCGCGGCTTTCTCGCAATGCCGAGGGACGGTGCGTCGTCACCTTCGTTGATCAGACCGCCGAGTTGCGCACGGAGGATAATCTGCGGCGCGAAATGCTGACCGACAGCCTTACGGGTCTGCCAAATCGAGCAGGTTTCAGCGAGCGGACCGAGCAGTTGCTGGAAGCGGCGGCGCCGGGCTTCCGCTACGCCATCTTGATGGTCAATCTTGATCGGTTCAGCCGCGTCAATGCGTGTCTAGGGTCGATGTCGGGCGACGAGTTGCTTATCACGGTTGCACGTCGCCTGAAGGGCATCCTGCGCGCGAATGACGTGCTCGCCCGTACCGGCGGCGACGAGTTTGCGATTTTTCTGGCAGTGGAGGAGGGCGGCAACGACGTTGCCCACGTCACCAAACGGATCAGCAGCGCCCTCGCCACACCGTTTAGGCTTTCCGGCTACGAGATCTGCGTCTCGTGCTCCATAGGCGTGGCGTTTGGCGCAAGGCGGGTCGACGACCCTGAGGACTTGATCCGCCACGCGCAATTTTCGGTCAAACGCTCGAAGAGCAGCGGCCACGCGGAGGCCTATCAACCGCAGGCATTCGACATAGCGCGTGAACAGTTCGGCATGGAAACCGCGTTGCGCCGTGCGATCGATCGCGGCCAGCTTCGGCTTAACTATCAACCGATCTATGATCTTGCGAGCGGACGGCTGGTTTCGTTCGAGGCGCTGGCCCGTTGGCGGGACGAAGACGGCGTGGAGCATCTGCCCTCCGCCTTTATTCCGGTCGCTGAGGAATCCGGGCTCATTGTTCCGCTGGGGCGATGGGCCATCAGAGAAGCTGTGCGCACGCTCGCCGGCTGGGACGCGCAGTTCGGCGGCGATTGCGGCGTCAAGATCGCGGTCAACCTGTCGGCGATCCAGCTTCAACGCGATGGAATCGCGCCACTCCTGCAAAGCGCGCTCATCGCGCACAACCTGCCGGGGTCGCGCTTTACGCTCGAATTGACCGAGAGCGCTCTCGTCACCGACCCCGATCGTATCGCCGGCATCATGCACGCGCTGAAAGGCTTGGGGACCACCATCGCGATGGACGATTTTGGTACCGGGTATTCAAATCTCGCCTATCTCCAGAAGCTGCCGATCGACATTCTCAAGATCGATCGCAGCTTTGTGACAGGCATGCTCGTCGATCGAGACAAGGTCGCGATCGTACGCGCGATCCTCAGCCTGTCGCAGGCGCTAGGCATGCAAACCACGGCTGAGGGGATCGAAACCAACGAACTCGCACAGACGCTCGCGGCGCTCGGCTGTACCTATGGACAGGGGTTCGCTTATGCGAAACCGCTCGAAGTCGACGACGCCTATGCGTTGCTGGAATCCCGGCGCCACTGATCGAGCGCGGCTGCAACGATACCGTCCATTTGATCCTCGCCCGGGAAACCTGCCCGCACCCACTCCGCCTCGATCGTGCGGAGCAGCGTCGCCACCTCCGGCCCTTTGCGCACGCCGCGCTCGACCAGAACGCCGCCGCTCACCGGCAGGCGCGGTGCCTGCCAATCTCCAATCGCCTGCGCATCCGCCCTGGGCCGGTCTGACAGCAGCAGCCGGTCGATCGCGAGATCGGTACCGAGAGTGTAGGCGATCGCCTGTGGCGGTTCGGTTCCGGCCGGAAAGGTCGCGCTGACCAGTCGGCGGCGATCGAGTTTGGAAAGCTTCAGCCGTGCGCCGACGTCCTCGGCAGTCGCGGCGTCGGGCGGTAGCAATGCAGCCAGTCGGCGGATCGCATTGGGGGCGATGCCGGCTCCGATCTCGCGATCGACCAGAGAGGCCAAGCGATCGACATTCGTGATCTCCGGCAGGACCGGGCGAAAGATCCCCTGTTTTATCATCAACAGCACGGTCGGAACCGCGCGATCCGCGAGCAGCAGTTTCAACAGCTCCGCCGCGATCCGCTCTCGAGAGAGCGCCATCAGGTCGTTGGCGCGAACAGTACAGGCGGCCAGCCCATCCGCGTCCACCTCTGCCCCGAAGCGTGCTTGAAAGCGGAAGAAGCGCAGGATGCGAAGATGATCCTCCGCGATTCGTTTGAGCGGATCGCCGATGAACCGCACCCGCCGCTCGGCGAGATCATCGACCCCGCCGAAATAATCAAACACCGTGCCGCTGACCGGATCGGCGTAGAGCGCGTTGATCGTGAAATCCCGTCGCGCGGCATCTTCTTCCCACGCGCGGGTGAAGGCCACGGTGGCGTGGCGGCCATCAGTCGCCACGTCGCGGCGGAGTGTCGTCACCTCAACCGGGCCGTCCGGTAGAACGACAGTGATCGTACCGTGGGCGAGGCCGGTCGGCACCGCTTTCATGCCGGCCGCGCGCACCTGATCGAGCACATCTTCCGGCGGTAGCTCGGTGGCGAGATCAACGTCCGCCACATCCAGCCCGAGCAACGTATCGCGCACCGCGCCTCCGACGAACCGCGCCGCATCCGTGCCGAGCACCTCGCACAGCTGGTCCATGCCCGCTCGCCTTCGCCATGCCGCCTGCGGGAGGATCAGGTCGCCCATCGCAACCTCCGCGAGAGGTTGACGATCATGGCTGCGGTCGCGCCCCAGATCCGGTAATCGCCCCAAAGGATCTCGTAATAATGCCGGACGTGGCCCTGCCACTCGACACTCGCCTCCAGATGATTGCCCGAATCAAGCAGGAAGGCGAGCGGCACCTCGAACAAGTCGGCAACCTCGGCAGCACTCGGCACGAGGACAAGATCAGGCGGCACGACGCCGATCACTGGTGTGACGAGGTAGCCGGTGACGGTACGATACTGGTCGCTCGCGCCCACCAACGTCACTTGCTCCCGCGGAAGCGCGATCTCCTCCTCTGCCTCGCGTAAGGCAGCTGCGACCGCGTCGTGATCTTCGGGGTCAACCCTCCCACCCGGAAACGCGACCTGGCCGGCGTGGCGGCTCATCGTTTCGGTACGACGTGTCAGGATCACGCCCGGTTCGGGGCGATCGGTGACCGGCACCAATACGGCGGCCTGGACCAGTGTGTCCGGATAGATTGGATCGTGATCGGCAAGATCGCCGGTGAGCAGCGACACGTGCGTGGCATGACCGGCCAACAACGCGTGGTGAAGGCGTTCCGCCAACATCATGCGTGACCTCTCGCTGCAACCGTTTGCTCCATCGCGAAGAACACGCCTTTGCTCCAGACGCCCGGTGGTGTCTCGCCATCCTCGATGGCTAGATTGGCCAATTCGTAATAGACAGAGCGCGCGACCAGCGCATCCATCCCGCCGCGCACGGTGAGATACGGGCGGGGACCGTCATCGCCTTCATTGAAGCGGAGCGGTTGTTCCGGTCCGGCGATTACGAGATCGCCGGTGTTGAGCCTGAACGTAAGCGTTTGCGCTGGCCCGCTTCCCTCCGCTTTCATCTCGACGGCGACGAAGGGCGTATCCTCGACCAGGATGTCGAGCTTTTCGACAGGCGTGACGAGTACATAGCTGCCATCCTCCTCGCGCCGCAGGATCGTGGAAAACAGCCGCACCATTGCTTCGCGCGCGATCGGCGTGCCCTGGTGATACCAAGTGCCGTCGCGCGCGATCCGCATCTGGCTGTCCCCACAGTGCGTGGGGTTCCAGCGATCGATCGGCGGCAGTTTCTGATCTGCGGCCATCCGCGCAATCTCGGCAAGCGACAGTGCGGACAAGTCGGGCATCGGGTCCATCGGCATGCGCGACGCGGTAGGGCAGGGCTGCCGATCCGTCCAGTCAGGCGGGCGTTGGGAAGCGCGGCGCGAGCATCCCTGCCGCCAAGGGTATGGTTCCACGCGCGAGCAGCCGACGCTGCTCTACCGGACCGGGTGCGCGCCACCGCGCAGTCGCGGTGGCATCGAAACCGAAGAACCGGCCGTAATATTCGGGATCGCCGATCAGCATCATGGCCGCGGCATCGTCGCTTTGTTCGGCGCAGCGAATCGCGTGATGGGTCAGCCGCTGTCCTATGCCTTCACCTTGTCGCGTCGGCTCGACCGCGATCGGACCGACCATCACCAGCGGGATGCTGCCGCCATTGTCGCGGACCAGTTGTACCGGCCAGCACTGGATCGTACCGATGAGCATATCCCGATCAAGCGCCGCGAAGCTCAGGTGCGGGATCGCGGCAGTGCCCTGGCGGATCAGATAGGCAGTGCGGCGGTGTCGATCCGGCCCAAAGGCGCGGTCGAGGAGTTGCTCCACGGCATCGTCTGCGGTTCCGGCAAGAGGCGCAATCGTTGTCATGGAGCTTGGCATCGTCACGGGGTCGTTCCGAACAGGGCTGGCAAGGGCGCCGGGGCCGCGCGCTGTAGCGTTGACGCGTGCGAACGCAAGCTGAATGCGCAACGGGACGCAGTTCCCCTCTGCGCCGCTTCTGCTATGGGGCGCGCTTTCTCGCTGAACCAAGGACGCCGCGTTGAACGATCGCCTCACCCTGGAAGTGCACGACCTTGAAGTGCAGGTGCTGACCGGGATCTATTCCGAGGAAACGCATCTGCCCCAGCCGCTGCGGATATCGCTGACGGTCGATCTCGAGTGTCCGGCGCATTTCGCACCGGGTGATCCGCTCGATCGCTCGAAGAATTACTTGGACTTAAAACACGCCGCCACCGGCGCGCTGCCGGCCGGCGTGCACTTCACTCTGATCGAGGCGGTGGCCGATCATATTGTCGACACGCTGTTTCTGCAGGACAAGCGCGTGCTGCGGGTGATGGTCAAGATCGTCAAGCTCGCCATCGCTGAGGACGGCGAATCGATCGGCATAACGCTGATCCGTCATCGCCGCTGACGCGCGCGAATTCAGCGCTCGCAGCGGCCGAGCGAATCGAGCACGATCTTGTAATCTTCACGTGCCGCCGCGACGTCTGCAGCGTCGACCCCGTCGAAGCTCACGTCGGGTATCGCAGCGGGAAGGCCGCAGGCGAGACGATACCATAACAACGTGTCGCGCGCGGGCGGCTGCGCGTTAGGATCGGCAAGATCTCCGATCGAAGATGACCAATGCGGCGGTTCACCCTGCCGGCGGACGACATTCAAAGATATCGGACTGCCATCGGCGGTGGTCAAAAAGATTTGCGTCTCACCTTCGCCGGGAAGAGCGCCTGGCGTGTGAAAGGCGTGCCCAATACCCGTGATAGCTGGCGGCGCCCCGGGCGCGACCAGCTCCGTGGCGATTTTGCGGGTCAGTGCATCCACCTCGGGAGACCACGGCTGCTGCCCATCGCGCGAAACGAGCTGGATCTGGCCGGGCTGCTGAGCAGGGCGGGCGAATAGCAGGACGCGAGCCTTCCGAAGCTTAGGTATGCGACCGCGCGAATCGAGCGGGATGTCGGCGACGTAACCCACCGTCGGCGGCAGCGCGTCGGGTCCGCGGATAAGCGCTGCGACATCTGCTTCCACATACGCGCGCGCGAAGCCGGGCTGAACGCCGGCCGCGTCAGGACCCTTGAGCGGCACGACGTCATGGATCGCCGCGTCGACGATAGTAGGTGCCGCCACTACCAGATCGGCGAATCGGGTGTAGGGTAGCGGCGCTGCCGATGCTTGTTCAGACGATTGTATCGGCTGTGGCGCCGCCCAAACGGGGCTGGATAATGCTGCAAACGTACAAAGCAGCGCGATTGCGGGAGGGGTGGCCATATTGTCGGACTAGCGGAACGACCGCTGCCGATACAGAAATAATTCTGCCATCGGGACGCACTAAGGGCTTTTGCGGGGACAAAGCGTTTGCTTCGCGGTTTTCCTCACGATACAGAATTGGCCTGTCCAGGATACACTAGCCCATGCAAGGGTTGCACGAGCGGACATTGCGGCACGGCATAACAGCCGTTTCGTTATAGAGGAGTTTCGTTACTGAATGGCTTACGCTGATCGAGATACAAGTGGCAGCCGTATTGTCTCGATCGTGATCGTTTCGATCGTGGTCGCTGCATTCGGCTGGGCATTCGTGAACGGGCTCGCCTTCAAATATATCAAGAAGGCGCAAGAGAAGCTCAACACGTTCGACGTGGCACCACCGCCACCGCCGCCGCCCGACAAACCGCCGCCCCCACCGCCGCCAGACCAGCCGCAGGTGCAGCCGCCTCCCGTGGTCTCGCCGCCGCCGATCGTGCAGGTGCAAACCCCGCCGCCGGTGATCCAGACGGTTCAAACGCCGCCGCCGGCGATCCAGCTCACCCCGAAGGCAGCTCCTCCGGCACCGCCCGCGCCGCCTGCGCCGCCGGCCGTGTCCAAGGCTGCTGGTCTGAAGGGTAACCCTGGCCAGTTCTTCGGTCCTGACGCTTATCCTGCTGCGGCGCTTCGTGCCGAGGCGCAGGGTCGCGTTGTGGCGAAGCTGACCGTAGGTACCGACGGCCGTGTGACAGATTGTACCGTGACGACCTCGAGCGGCAATTCGGATCTCGATTCGACGACGTGCAGCATCGCGAAGCGTCGGGTGAAATACTCGCCCGCTCTTGATGCATCCGGCACGCCGATCACGTCGACCGCCGTCTTGCCCGTCAAATGGGTCCTGCCTGAATAACCATTTTCCCCGGCGCGCCGCTGATCGGGCGCCGGGGGTTTCTTGAGAGGGAAGTTACCGCATGATCACCACCATTCTCGCCGCAGGGGCGACGCCGCCCGAGAACAATTTCGGCCTGATGAACTCGCTGAACGAAGGCGGTCCGGTTACCTGGACGGTCGCGATCATCCTCACCATCTTCCTGTTCTTCACGCTCTACATCCTGTTCACCAAGCTGTTCGAGCAACAGAAGGTTATCAACCAGGGCAAGCGTGTCGGTGCTCAGTTCTGGGCTGCCAACAGCCTGCGCGAAGGTGCTGCCAAGCTCGAGAAGAACTCGGCCTACAAGCAGATCGTCGACGACGGCCTGCAGGCGCAGGACCAGCATGGTCGCCTGACTGATCCGGTCGAGGCGCATGACTGGGTGCACGGCTCGCTCGCGCGCTCGGAAGCCGCGATCAACTCGCAGCTGGGCGGCGGTCTCGCCTTCCTCGCAACGGTGGGTTCGACCGCGCCGTTCATCGGTCTGTTCGGTACGGTGCTCGGCATTTACCGCGCGCTGATCAAGATCGGTCAGGCTGGTCAGGCTTCGATCGACAAGGTCGCAGGCCCGGTCGGTGAGGCGCTCATCATGACCGCGTTCGGTCTGGTCGTCGCGGTTCCGGCCGTGCTGGCCTTCAACTTCCTGCAGCGTCGCAACAAGGCGATTGCAGAGAACCTCAGCGCGTTCTCGAACGACGTACTCGGCTACATCGCGTCGAACGGCGCAGTGAAGCCGACGGTTGTTCGCAAGGCTCCGGCGGCTCCCGTCAAGCCTGCCACGACGACCACCGCCACCAAGGCGTAAGCAGCATATGGGAGCCGTCATGCGGCGGCTCCCACCCTCGCTGCCGGAAGTGGTTCCGGCAGTAGACTGTTGAGAATAGGATAGCCGTCCATGGCGATGAGCACTGGCGCACCAACTGACAGCGATGCACCGATGTCGGACATCAACACGACGCCGCTCGTGGACGTCATGTTGGTTCTCCTCATCATCTTTCTGATCACCGTTCCGGTGGTGGTTCAGAACATCAAACTGAAGTTGCCGGACGTGAAATACGATCCGACGACGACCAAGCCCGAAAACGTCAGCCTGTCTGTCATTCAAGACGGCAGCGGCAATTGTGCGGTGTATTGGAACCTGACGCGCGTGACGCACGATGAACTGCTGAAGCGTGCGGTCGATAAGCTGACTGCCGAAGTGAAACGACTCGGTGGCGCGGCCAATCTGACGCCGGACGATCTGCCCGAGGCACACATCCGCGGCGATGTGGACGTGCCTTACAAGTGCATCGGTGGTGCGATCTACACGATGCAGATGGCAGGTTTCGCAAAGGTCGGCTTTATTTCGCAGCCGCCGCCTAACGTCGTCGCAGGCGATTGATTACGTCGGCGGCCCTTTGGGACCGCGGTTTTAGGGAAATTTCAATATGGCAATGAGTTCCGGTCGCGGTGAAGGCGATCCCATGATGGACATCAACACGACGCCGTTGATCGACGTCATGTTGGTTCTGCTGATCATGTTCATCATCACCATCCCGCCGCAGACGCACGCAGTTAAGGTTGATCTGCCGATCAACTCCAAGGACAGCAGGCCAGTTGTCGATTCGGTTAAGAACAAGGTCATCGTCGATCCGACTGGTACCGTTCAGTGGAACGGAAGCCCGGTCGATCTGGTGACGCTCCAGCAGTATCTCGAGCAGACCAAGACGATGAACCCGGAACCGGAACTGCACTTCCAGCCTGATCCGGCGGCGAAATACGAGAAGGTTGATACCGTTTTGGCGGTTATCAAACGCTCGGGCATTTCCAAGCTCGGCTTCATCGGAAACGAGCAGTATCGCAACGATTTCTGATCACGCTCCGATCTATAGCCTACGCAAAGGCGGCCCCTGCGGCCGCCTTTTTTGTGTAGCGTGGTTGCGTGCGGCGGTGTCCGTTAGCACCCCGCTATCGCAAGCCTCCCTATCTTCCCAGAGGCTGCCGCAGACCTGCCAATCTGCGCTTACGCTGCTGGCTCCACTGCGGCACCCTGCTGCCTTGTTACTCACGACAGGTAGACGGGCGCGTCAACGCTTTGTGCGCGAGCGAGAAGGGCGCATGCTGGCACATCCGTAAGGTCAATCCTTTGGGCCTTAGGTGCGGTTCCTAAAGTTTTGGAAGCGTCACGCCGCGTTGGCCCATGTATTTGCCCGCACGATCGGCGTAGCTTGTCTCACAAGCCTCATTACCTTGCAGGAACAGGAACTGGCACGCCCCTTCGTTGGCGTAGATCTTCGCTGGTAGCGGCGTTGTATTGGAAAACTCTAACGTGACGTGACCTTCCCACCCCGGCTCGAGCGGCGTGACGTTCACGATGATGCCGCAACGCGCGTAGGTGGACTTGCCGAGACAGATCACCAGAACGTCGCGTGGCACGCGGAAATACTCGACGGTTCGCGCGAGCGCGAAGCTGTTTGGTGGGATCACGCACACATCGGTCCTGCGATCGACAAAACTGTTCGCCGCGAAATCCTTGGGATCGACGATCACGCTATCGATATTGGTGAAAATCTTGAACTCATCGGAAACGCGTGCATCATATCCGTAGGAGGAGAGGCCGTATGAGATGCAGCCATCGCGCTTTTGTGCATCAACAAACGGCTCAATCATGCCGGTTGCGAGCGCCTGCTCGCGAATCCAGCGGTCTGACATGACGGACATGATGTTTTCCCCTTACCCGGCCCGCTTTTGCGGGAATAACGGGCAAGAACAAGAGGGCAGTAGAGTTATAGAGGTCGACGTCATCGAGCGGGACGCGCGGCCTGTCTGCCGGAGGGGTGCACCGCCAAGGCATGATGCCGCAACGACAATGCGTAACCCGGTGTGCATTCGACCACGCTTCGCTTCAAAGACAATTCGGTCAAACTACAAAGAGGATCGACAATGCAAGACGAGCTATCGCGAGGACAGCCCGACGACTAGTTGCCGATACCAAGATCGCTGGGCCCGAACGCGTGCGGCAGCAGCTCCGATAGTAGGTAGCGCTCTATCGCTTCGCCCTCGGCAGCAGCGCACCATACGGTAATATCCCGCCCGCCCAGTTGCGCGGCTTCGTTGATGACCTGGCGACAACGTCCGCACGGGCCGACAACCGCGACGCCACGTGGCACGCCGTTCGCGTCAATGACGCCGCCGATTACGGCGACCGCGACTGCGTCGGTCAGATGCCCAGCGCTGCTTGCTGTCGCCAGCGCGACGGTCTCGGCGCAAAGAGACAAGCCGTAGCTGGCATTTTCGAAATTGGCGCCGGTGATGACGCTGCCATCGGCGAGGAGCACCGCGGCACCAACGCCGAAGCGCGAATAGGGCGCATGCGCCTTCAACGCTGCTGTCCTCGCCGCCGCCACCAGACGGTCACGCATCCCGTCATCTAGAACCGGATCATTCATCATGGTCGTACCACATCCCAATGTACCGACCCATCAACACCGTCGATATGCCGCATGTCGTTTGCCTGCCAGATCTGCCACGGTCTGGCGGTATAAGTCGGTGGAAAGAAGTTGCCGACCGCCCACACCGGTCGGCGTAGTTCGGACGTGACACCATAAGTCCTATCGAACGCGCGACTGATCTTGAGCAGCACCGGTGTGCCGGTAAGTGCTTCCACCATTGTAAGGAACCGCCGCAGATCCTCGACCAGTGTTTTCGCCTCCGGACGTGCAGTGCAATCGTCCGTGAAGTCGAGCTCCACAGCCGCCGGAAGTGCGGCGCGTGTACGCGGCACCGTGGTGTTGAAGTTGTTCGCCTGATCGACCGCCGAGTTGCAAAGCGAGTATCGGTGCATCGCGCCGCGCCGCAGCCGCGTCTTGGCCAATTCCTCCCAGTTTGCGGCGAAACGCATGTCGCGTCCCGCCGCTCCGGTGGTCGCGCGGACATAGGCGAAGTCGGCGCCAGCCGACTGAACCGACCACCAGTCGATCTCGCCAGCGTCGTCCGACACGTCGATGCCTTGGATCGGGTATTTGCCGCTCGGCTGCCATTGCTGAGCCCATAGCCATAGCACGCCCGCAGTGACGGCCACGATCACAAGGATTGCCGCAGCCGCGATGATGCGTTTGCCCCAGGTGTTAAGCCGAACCATGTCAGTTGCGGATGTGCAGCACGCAGATGAGCGTGAAAAGCCGCCGTGCGGTCGCAAAATCAATATCGATTTTGCCGGAGAGTCGCTCCTTCAGCAAGGTCGCGGCCTCGTCGTGAACGCCGCGCCGGGCCATATCTATCGTCTCGATCTGTTGCGGCGTCGCAGCGTGGATCGCCTGATAATAGCTGTCGCAAATCGCGAAATAATCTTTGATCGGTCGCCGAAACCGCCCCATCGCCAGCACATAGGTCTCGAGATGCGATCCGTCCTCGCGATGAATGGCGATACCGATCCGACCCTCCTCGACCGCCAGCTCGATCCGATACGGCCCGGCGTAGCCGTCCGCGTAAATCCGCTGCGGCGCGAAATGGTTTTCCTCGATCAGGTCGAAGATCGCGATCCGACGTTCCTGTTCGCTATCCGCCGATCGCCACGCGATGGTGGCCTCGTCCAGAGAGACGTGGATGATGCGCGGATCCGCCATCCCGCATCCCCTATCGGGGAAGGGGGCCTTCGACAATGACTCGCTTATCCACGTTTTGCACGTTCGGTTTGGCGCAAGCGGGTTTGAGTGCGAGGCTGCCGGCGCGTAGAGAGCGCGAATGGCAACCGCATTCGCAAACCCCGTTTCGCCCGTACCCGAGGCGCTCGCACTCCCACAAAACGTCGAGGCCGAAGCAGCGATGCTCGGCGCGATGATGATCGATAACCGGCTTGCCGACGATTTGATCGACAAGCTGGAGCCGGAGCATTTCTTCGAGCCGCTGCACGGCCGCATTTTTGCGGCGATCCGCAAGCTGCGCGGGGCCGACATGCTCGCCTCGCCGGTAACGCTGCGGCCGCTTTTCGATGCCGACGCGGGGATGCGTGAACTAGGCGGCCCGGCCTATCTCGCGCAGTTGACCGGCAGCGGCGCCGGCCTGATCGGCGCGCGCCAGTTCGCCAAGCAGATCTACGATCTTGCCATGCTGCGCACGCTGGTGACGGTTGGGCGCAGCTTGGTCGACCGCGCGCTCGATACCTCGGAGGAGGTCAATCCGCGCGCGCAGATCGAACTGGCCGAGGAGGAACTGTTCAAGGTCGCGGCAGATGGTGGCAGCGAGAGCGCGGTCAAGAGCTTCGCGCAGGCGACCACGCTGGCGGTGAAGATGGCGCAGCGTGCGCTCAATTCCGGCGGTCACCTGTCGGGGATCACCACCGGGTTCGATTCGATTAACGGCAAGATCGGTGGTCTGCACCATTCCGACTTGATGATCCTCGCCGGGCGGCCGGGCATGGGCAAGACCGCGCTTGCCACCAACATCGCGTTCAACGCGGCGCAGCGCTACATGCGCGACCGCTCGGATGGCCTGCCGCACAGCGAATCGGTCGGTGCCAAGGTCGCGTTCTTCAGCCTTGAAATGTCGGCGGATCAGCTTGCCACGCGTATCCTCGCCGAACAGGCGCGGATCAGCGGCGAGGCGCTGCGCATGGGCAAGATCAGCAAGACCGAGTTCAACCAGCTCGCCGCCGCCGCTGCCGAGCTGGAGAATCTGCCGCTGTTCATCGACGATACCGCCGGTCTTTCGATCGCGGCGCTGCACACGCGCATGCGGCGGTTGCAGCGGCGGCATAACAACGAGATCGGTCTGGTGGTGGTCGATTACCTTCAGCTTCTGACCGGTTCGGCCAAGGCGTCGGGCGACGGCCGCGTGCAGGAAATCTCGGAGATTTCGCGCGGGTTGAAGACGCTCGCCAAGGACATGAACGTGCCGGTAATCGCGCTGTCGCAGCTCAGCCGTCAGGTCGAGCAGCGCGAGGACAAGCGCCCACAGCTGTCCGACCTTCGCGAATCCGGCTCGATCGAGCAGGACGCCGATATGGTGATGTTCGTGTTCCGCGAGGATTATTACGTAGCCGCCAAAGAGCCGAAGCGCCCGGTCGAGGGCGACGGCGCCAAGATCTTCGAGGATCACGCCGGCTGGGCGAGCGAGATGGAGCGGGTGTTCGGTCTTGCCGAGTTCATCGTCGCCAAGCAGCGTCACGGCGCGACCGGCAAGGTGATCCTGAAATTCGAGCCGATGTTCACGCGTTTCAGCGACTACATCGGCTACTGAACGGACGCGGCGCCTAGAAGACCGGTTCTTCGCCCGGCTTCTCGGCGACGTGGATACCGCATTCGACTTTCTGCCAACCGCGCCAGCGCCCGGCGCGCGGGTCCTCGCCTGGTAACACCTTCGAGGTGCAGGGCTGGCAACCCACCGACAGATAGCCGTCCGCTTCGAGCGGATGGCGGGGCAGGCCGTGGGCAGCGAAATACGCTTCCAGATCGGCCTTCACCCAATCGCCCAGCGGGTTGATCTTGAGCCGACCGTCCTCGATCTCGAAACGGGCGATGTTCTGGCGGGTGGAGGACTGGAATGCTTTGCGCCCGGAGATCCAGCTATCAAGACCCTGTTTGGCGCGTTTGAGCGGCTCGACCTTGCGGATCTCGCAGCAGCCGTCGGGATCATAGGACCAGCGCAGGCCCTTGTCGTCCTTGGCAGCGAGCACCGCCATATCGGGTTCGACCGCGCAGCTGTGCGTCAGGCCAAGCCGGGATACCAGCGCCGCACGGTAGGCGAGCGTCTCCGGAAACATCTTTAGCGTATCGACGAAGATCACCGGCACGTTCGGGTCGGCCTTGGCGACGAGATCGAGCAGCACCGCGCTCTCCGTGCCGAACGACGACACCACCGCGATGCGACCGACCAGCCCCTCGGCAAACACCGTCGCCAGCATCGTCTGCGCATCAATGCCGGCGAAGCGAGCGCTCAGCGCATCGGCATCCGCCTGAGTAAAGGCGGGTCGCGTGTCGATAATGTCGAGCTTACGGGCGGGGCTGGCCATGACGGAGTTTCCAAACAGGTACGGCGCCATCGGCCGCCCCCTGATATACGTGCTCGTAGCGGGACAACGAAGCCTCCAGCGTGGCAGAATCGATTTCAGCACGGGGAGCAAAACTATCGAACCCGCACCGCCGCATCAGCGGGAGCTGATCGACCAGCACGTCGCCCTCGGCACGCAGTTCGCCGGTGTAGCCGGCCTCGCGCAGGATGCGCGCCGCCGAATAGCCGCGCCCGTCGCGGAAGCCGGGGAAGGCGACCTCGACCAGTGCGATCCGGTCGAGGTGCGGCAGCAGCGCGCGCGCGTCGTCGCCGGGCTCGACACGGACGGCGGTGGCGTTGCTCTGGCCAAGGAATGCGTCGAGCGTGACGGCAGGCTCCTCATGCGGCGCGTCGTCGCGGAAGCGTAGGGGCGATTCGGTCATGCTAACGGGCTTTCCGAGAGGGCTGTCGGGACGCTGCGGGTGGTCTTACCCATAGAGCGCGACCTTAAACGGCTCCATGCCGACCCGGCGATAGGTATCAAGGAAGCGCTCGCCGCTCGTGCGGTGGGCGAGATAGACATTGGTCACCGTCTCGACCGCGTCGACGATCCCGTCTTCGTCGAAGCCGGGGCCGGTGATCTTGCCGAGACTGACATCTTCCGCGCCCGACCCACCGAGCGAAAGCTGGTAATTTTCGATGCCTTTCTTGTCGACGCCAAGGATGCCGATGTGGCCGGCATGGTGGTGGCCGCAGGCGTTGATGCAACCGCTGATCTTCAGCTTCAGCTCGCCGAGATCGCGCTGCCGTTCGAGGCTGGCGAAGCGATCGGCGATCTTCTGCGCGACAGGGATCGAGCGGGCATTGGCGAGCGCGCAATAATCAAGCCCTGGGCAGGCGATGATGTCGCCGATCAGGTCAAGATTGGCGGTGGCGAGGCCGGCCGCGTCGAGCGCCTGCCACACTGCATACAGATCGGCCTTGCGGACGTGCGGCAGGACGATGTTCTGCGCATGGGTGACGCGCAGCTCGTCGAACGAATAGCGCGTGGCGAGATCGGCCATCACGTCGATCTGGTCGGCCGAGGCGTCGCCCGGGATGCCGACGGTCGGCTTGAGGCTGATGTTAACGATGGCATAGCCCGCTTGCTTGTGCGCGCGTACGTTCTGGTCGAGCCAGACCGCGAAGTCCGGATCGCTGCGATCCACCGTGTCAGTGGCGGCTGTGTCGAACGCAGGGGGCGCGAAGAAGGCGGTGATCCGCTCCAGCTCGACAAGCGGCGGGTCGATGCCGAGTGTCTTGACGTGCGCGAACTCCTCCTCGACCTGACGCGCATATTCTGCCGCGCCGATCTCGTGGATGAGGATCTTGATGCGCGCCTTGTAGATGTTGTCGCGCCGGCCGTAGCGGTTGTAGACGCGCAGGCACGCCTCGAGATAGCTCATCAGGTCTTCGGCGGTAATGAAGTCCTTGATCTCAGGGCCGATCATCGGCGTTCGGCCCATGCCGCCGCCGACGAAGATCTTTGCACCGAGCACGCCGTCCCGCTTGAGCAACTGGATGCCGATATCGTGCAGCCGCATTGCCGCGCGGTCCTCCTCCGCCGCGATGACCGCGATCTTGAACTTGCGCGGCAGGTAGCTGAACTCGGGGTGGAAGGTGCTCCACTGGCGCAGCAGCTCGGCCCAGGGGCGCGGATCGGCGACTTCGTCCGCGGCGGCACCGGCAAACTGGTCGGACGAGATGTTGCGGATGCAATTGCCGCTGGTCTGGATGGCGTGCATCTCGATAGTCGCCAGTTCGGCGAGGATGTCGGGTGCCTCGTCGAGCTTGATCCAGTTGTACTGGATGTTCTGCCGCGTGGTGAAGTGGCCGTAGCCGCGATCGTACTTGCGCGCGATGTGCGCCAGCATGTGCATCTGCTTGCCCGACAGCGTGCCATACGGCACCGCAACGCGCAGCATATAGGCGTGCAACTGAAGATAGAGGCCGTTCATCAGCCGCAGCGGCTTGAACTGATCCTCGGTCATTTCCCCCGACAGGCGGCGCTTCACCTGATCGCGGAACTCCTCGACGCGAGCGTCGACGATCGACTGGTCGTATTGGTCATACTGGTACATGGCTTACCTCGTCGCGCCGGTCGGCGCCGGGAACGTGGAGTTCTGGTGGATCAGGCCGCGCGCGGTCACAGCACCACCTGCGGCGAGATGTCCGGCGCGAGCGTCAGGTCCATCCGCACCGTTGGGCCGAGCGCGCGGATACGATCCTTGATGTGGTCGGGGCGGGGGCCTTCCGGCGTGGCGGCCGCCTCGATCACCACCGGCCCGTTGACGCGGCGCGCGGCCTCCTCGATGCGGCCCAGCGCCTCGCCTTCGCTGCCGACATCCGCCGAGTCCGCGACGTGGCGGGACCAGCCAGAACCGGTCCACCAGATCACATCGCCCGTCGCCAGATCGTTTCCCGTCAACAGCTTCACGCAAAGTTTCCTTCAGCAACATTCGCCCAGCGGCCGAGCCGATCCTCGGCATCGGACAGTTCGACAACCTCGCCGACGACGATGATCGCCGGGCTGCCGACAGCCTCCCGCGTCACCATCGCGCCGAGATCCGCCAACAGGGTACGCAGCGCCCGCGCGCCCGACAACGTGCCGCGTTCCAGCACCGCCACCGGCATGTCCGGGGCGACACCGTCGCGCATCAATTTGTCGGCGATATCGTTTGCGGTGGCGACGCCCATGTAGATGACGAGCGTTCGGCCCTTGCCGGCGAGACCGGACCAATCCTGATCGGCGAGCCCCTTGCACTGGCCGGCGACGAAGCTGACCGCGCTGGAATAATCGCGGTGGGTGAGCGGCAACATCGCCTCCGCCGCGCACCCGAGCGCGGCCGATACGCCGGGGATCACCTCGACCGGCAGCCCGGCGGCGCGCACCGCCTCGACCTCCTCGCCGCCGCGCCCGAAGATGAACGGATCGCCGCCCTTCAGCCGCACTACGATCGCGCCGGTCTTCACATGCGCGACGATAAGCGCATTGATCGATTCCTGCGGCAATGTGTGACGCGCGCGCCGCTTGGCGACGGAGATGCGCTGTGCGGCGGCGGGCGCGATCTCCAGCACGCGTGAATCGATCAGCCCGTCATGCACCACGACATCGGCAGATTTCAGCGCCGCGACCGCGCGTACCGTTAACAGGCCCGGATCGCCCGGCCCCGCACCAACGAGGATGACGCGCCCGCGCGCGGTAGGATCGAGCAGAGTAGCCATGCCTGCCAGATGCGCGAATTGGCGTGTGGGTTCAACCCGACGCCTGCTATTGGGCGAGGTAGGATAACTTGATGGTCGCGCAACGCGTGGTGAGTGGTGTCGGCGGGTGACGATGAAGCGGGCAACGAGAAGCCCGCAGCATCACCGCTTCGCAACTTCCAGTTCACGTGCCCGGCGGGAGAGGCGAATAGCCTCGTCGATCAGGTCGGCCGCGAAGTCGGGTGTCTTTTCGCGAACCGCGATCGACAGGCAATTGGTGGCTTGCTGACGCAATTTTGCGGAGCGGGTAAAGCGAACTGGGGCAGAATCGTCGGTCGTCACGATCGGTGTAATCACCGGTTTGAACAGAGGTTCCACGGTTCGTCGCACGGCAACACTATGATGCGATCAACGGTTCGTCAGCTGTCGCGAAGGCCGACGCCGATGCTGGCGCGGGCTTGTTCCGATTCGCTGGAAACCACTGGATACGCACAATAATCCGCCGCATAAAAAGCGCTGGGTCGGTGATTGCCGGACCAACCGATACCGCCGAACGGCGCGCCAGACGATGCGCCGTTGGTCGGCTTGTTCCAATTCACAATACCCGCGCGCGCGTTTGCCCAGAACTGGTTGTAGAGCGCTGGGTTCTGGCTGAGCAACGTCGCCGACAGGCCATAACGGGTGTTGTTCGCCTCGGCGATGGCATCCTCAAAACTGCGCGCGCGGACCACTTGAAGGATCGGACCGAACAGCTCGATATCGGGGCGATCGTTCATCTCGGTCACGTCGATCAGCGCGGGAAGGAGGAACGGCAGATCGGGCTTCGGCCGTTCGAGGTGGCGGATCGGGCGACCGCCACGGATCATCAGCTCGAGAAAGCTTTCGGTCAGAAGATCGGCGGATTCGTTGTCGATCACCGGACCCATGAAAGGTTGCGGCTTGGCGTGCGGCTCATCGACGATGATGCGCGCAATCAAGCCGTTCACCGCCTCGATAAGCTGATCGTGCACGCGCTCGTCTACGATCAGCCGTCGTGCGGCGGTGCAGCGCTGGCCCGCGCTCATGAAGGCAGATTGCGCGATGATGATAGCGGCGGCGTGAACGTCGGGCGATTCCCACACCACGATCGGATTGTTGCCGCCCATCTCCAACGCCAGGATCTTCTCGGGCCGGTTGGCGAACGCGCGGTTGAGCGCGATGCCGGTCCGTGCCGACCCTGTGAACAGCAGCCCGTCGATGCCGTCATGCGCGGCGAGTGCCTTGCCCTCGTCCGGACCGCCTAGCAGCAATCGCACGCAGCCTTCCGGCACGCCGCCTTCGTGGAAGCAGGAAACGAGAAACTCGCCGACCGCTGGCGTTTTTTCGGAGGGCTTGAACACCACCGCATTGCCGGCGAGCAGCGCGGGAACGATGTGGCCATTCGGCAGATGCGCGGGGAAATTGTAGGGGCCCAGCACCGCCAGCACACCATGCGGCTTGTGGCGTAGCGCGATGCGGCTGCCCATCGGCGCGTCGAGGCGGCGCTGCGCGCTACGCTCGGCATAGGCTTTCACCGAGATGTCGACCTTTGCGATGACCGACTCGACCTCGGTATGCGCCTCCCAGAGCGGCTTGCCGGTTTCGCGCGCGATCAGATCGGCGAACGCGTCGGCGCGGCGGCGAACGACATTGGCGAAGCGGCGAAGCGCCTCGGTGCGATAGGCGAGCGGGCGTGCGGCCCAATTCGCCCAGCTTTCGCGCGCAGTCGCCACCTCGGCGTCGACATCGCCGCTATGCCCACGCCAGAGAACGGCACCCGTGGCCGGTTCGATCGAAGTTAGTTCTGTTGCGACCATATTGGTGCGGTCTTGCCCGACTTCGCGGCGCAAATCCACTCCGCGCATTACCACCTCACGCGAGTGCTGCGCCCATGTCACGGATTGCATCGACCTTCGCGTGCAGGAGCGACCAATCGTCCCGCTCGGCAATCGCCGACCAGATTGCCTCGACTTCGCCGATCAGCATCGAACAGGGCGTGTCGTCGCGCCAGTACGCGTGGGTACGGCTTTTCCGCGCAGCGTAGGGTGCGGCTAGGGTGCGGGCCTCGGCAAAAGCTTCGGTATCGGGCAGGGCGCCGCCGAACGCGTCGAGAAAGAAGCGATCGACCTGGAGGTTGTCGGAGCGCAACCCGCGTTCGACCGCGTTGACAAGGGCGGCGTTGTCCTCAGGCCCCCGCGAAACGAGGCCGAGCCGCCACAGAATCGCGTCGCCCACCGCCGGCTGATATCGCGCGCCGAACGTGTCGAGCACCGCGATCAGCGGCTCGGCCGGGCTGATCGCGCGCAAGCTGACCGCAAGTTGCATCGCATCCCAGTGGATCGCCTCGGGCTGGCGACCGAACGCGTAGAGGCCGGCGTGGTCGAAATAGGCGGCGGTGAAGCCTGCGTCCCACGTCGGCAGAAAGCGCCACGGGCCATAGTCGAAGCTCTCACCCGTCACGTTGATGTTGTCGGTATTCAGCACGCCGTGCACGAAGCCCGCCGCCATATAGCTTGCCGCCAGCTTCGCAGTGCGTTGCACGACCAGGTCTAGCAGCCGGGTGGCAGGTTCCGCGCCGGGTTCTTCGCGGTAGAGGTTGCGCAGCACGTAATCGACGAGGCGGCGCATATTGTCCTCGTCGCGGTGATAGGCGAGCCGCTGGAAAGTGCCGATGCGGATGTGACCGTGGCTGAGCCGCACCATCACCGCCGCGCGCGTGGGCGAGGGTTCGTCGTTGCGATCCAGTGCTTCGCCGGTTTCGATCAGCGAGAAGGTACGGGACGTTTCGACGCCCAGCGCCTCCAGCATCTCGGTCGCGAGAATTTCGCGCACCCCGCCCTTCAGCGTGAGGCGACCGTCGCCGAAGCGGCTCCACGGCGTCTGGCCGCTGCCCTTGGTCGCGAGGTCCATGAGGCGCCCGTGGGTGTCGCGCATCTGCGCGAACAGAAAGCCGCGCCCGTCACCAATGTCCGGGTTGTACACGCGGAACTGATGGCCGTGGTAGCGCAGCGCGAGCGGCTGCGGCAGGTTTCCCGGTAGTGGCGTGAACCGTCCGAAATGGCGGATCCAGTCGCCATCGCTCAACCCGTCAAGTCCGACGCCGGTGGCAGCGCGGTCGTTGCGGAAGCGCAGCCGGGTCTCGGGGAAGTTGGCCGCCGTCACCGGATCGTAGAAGGCGTCTCCCAGATCAAGGATGCGCGGATCGGGGCGATATGCTTGCGGGAAGTCTGCCATACCGCGATATGGGTGCGCCGCAGCCGAGGACGCAACCATGCCCGCTTACGAAAACCGCTATTGGTGGTCTAACGACGGGCTGCGGCTGCACTACCGTGACTATGCGGGCGGCAATGGGCGCCCCCCGATCGTCTGCATCCCCGGCTTGACACGCAACGCGCGCGATTTTGACGATCTCGCGATGCGCTTGTCGCCCCAATGGCGGGTGATCGCGCTGGATCTGCGCGGGCGCGGCGAGAGCGCCTATGCGAAGGACCCGATGACCTACGTGCCGATGACGTACGTGCAGGATATCGAAGCGTTGCTCGCTGAATTGGGGCTTGAGAGTTTCATTGCGTTCGGAACTTCGCTCGGCGGCATCCTGACGATGCTGCTGGCGGGCGCGGCGCACGAGCGGTTGGCCGGTGCGCTCATCAACGATGTGGGGCCGGAGATCGAAGCGGCGGGCATCCTGCGCATCCGTGGCTACGTCGGCAAATCGAACAGCTGGCCGACCTGGCTGCACGCCGCACGTGCGGTCGCCGAGGCCAACGCCGATGCGTTTCCGGCTTACGCCATCGAGGACTGGCTGGCGATGGCCAAGCGGCTGTACCGGGTGAACAGCGCCGGCCGCATCGTGCTCGATTACGACATGAAGATCGCCGAACCGTTTCGCGTGCCGGGGAACGAGGCGGGGCCGGATATGTGGGGCGCGCTCGCGCGGCTGCAGGGCGTACCGACGCTGGTGGTGCACGGGGGCCTGTCCGATCTGCTGTCGGCGCGCACGGCGGCGCGGATGGTGGCGACGCTGGACCGGGCCGAACTCGTCACTGTGCCCAACGTCGGCCACGCGCCGAGCCTGTGCGAACCCGAAGCGGTGGCGGCGATCGACCGTTTGCTGGCCCACATCGGGGAACCGGAGGCGGGCTGAACCGTCTTCCCCGGGACTTTACGGGAGCTGTACATGCTTGATCTCGCCGACGCGCACACCGCCGTTTCCAACCTGTCAGGCAAGCGCATCCTCGTGACCGGCGGCACCACCGGGATCGGTCGTGCCATCGCGGTGCTGCTGGCGAGCGAGGGCGCGCGCCTCCACGTTTGCGGCCGCACGCCCGAACATCTCGCCGATGCGGTCGGGCGGCTCAACGAGGTTGGCGCGGGCGCCGGCACCACCGTCGATCTCGCGGAGCAGGGCGCGCCCGAGCGTTACGTGAAGGCGGCGACCGAATGGCTCGGCGGACTGGACGTTGCGGTCATTAACGCGGCGATCCCGGCGGAGGGCCTGTCGGACATGAGCGACAGCGACTTGCGCTATGCGATCGCCACCAATTTTACCGCATACCTAACCAGCGCGCATGCCGCAGTGGAGGCGATCGGCGAGGCAGGTGGTGACATCGTGCTGATCGGCTCCGTTTCCTCGCACATCCTCGGGCCGGGTTCGACGGTGTACGCCGGCATCAAGGCGGGCATCGCCGGGTTTGCCGAAGCGCTTCGAAGGGAACTCGGCCCGAAGAACATCCGCGTTACGCTGGTCGAGCCAGCGCTGACCCAGTCCGACATGCACTACCCCGACAAGGATGCCGACGCGCAGAAGGAGATGGTGCGTAACGACAAGATGCTCCGGTCCGAGGACATCGCGGTCGCAGTGTATTATGCACTGACGCAGCCGCGCCGGGCGGTGGTGCAGACCGTCGTCGTCGCCCCTCGCATCAGCGAGGAGTAAGGGGGTGGCATTCGACCAGATCGTGTTCGACCCGCGCGACGTCGATCTCGCGCGGTCTCCACTGGCGGGGAAGGTCGATGCGGAAACCTATGTGCTGGGCGCGTTCAACCCCGGCATGACGCGGCTTCGAAACGGCAATCTGCTGTTGATGGTGCGGGTGGCGGAGGCGTTGAAGCGGCCGATCGTCAATCAGCATATCCATGCTATCCGCTGGGACGAGGGCGCTTACGTGCTCGACGCCTGGCCGATCGACTATGTCGATACCGCCGACCCGCGTAAGTTCATGATGCGCGGCGGCGGGTGGAAGGTCATGGCGCTGACCTCGCTTTCCTGGTTGCTGCCGGTCGAGCTGTCCGCAGATGGTACCAAGGTCGTGGACGTGCATTATGACCGCGCCATCGCGCCGCGCGCATCGTACCAATGCTACGGGGTGGAGGATGCGCGGATCAGCCAGGTCGGCGATCGGTACCTGATGACGACCTGCTCGGTCAGCCCGGAGCGACATTCGACCACGCTGTATACGTCAGACAATGCGCTCGACTGGCAGCTGGAGGGGATCGTGCTCGATCACCAGAACAAGGACATGCTGATCTTCGAAGGGCAGATCGACGGCAAGTATTTCGCGCAGACCCGGCCGTTGGGTGACCTCTACTTCGCCTATCCTCCCGGCAGCGAGTGGCGGGCAGGACCGTCGATCAATCTCGCGTCATCACCCGACGCACTGCACTGGAAGCCGTACGACAAGCCCGGCATTCGTCCGCATGCCAAGACGCTTGCGACCGCGCGGATGGGAGGTGGTGCGCCGCCGGTGCTGACCGACCGTGGCTGGCTGACGCTCTGGCATGGCGTCGAGCCGTCAGGGGTGGTGGGCATCTATCGCACCTATTGGTCGGTGCTAGAGCGTGACGATCCTTCTGTGGTGGTGGCGACCAGCGACACGCCGCTGCTCGAGGCATCCCCCGAACTGACCGAGCCGATCAAGGATCTGATGTACCTTAACGATGTGGTGTTCACGACCGGCATCGCTGATGCGGGCGATCACTATGTCGTGGCGAGCGGCGAGGCGGATCTCGCCTGCCGCATCACGCATGTCGATAAGGCCGTTTTTTCCGCCTGAGCCTTGAAAGCCGAGAGAGAAAGCGGGCAGGAGGCTTCGCGATGCCTGCGGTCCACATCCTCCACCTCCATTCCAGCTTTAGCCTCGGCGGCAAGGAGGCGCGCGCCGTCCGGCTGATGAATGCGTTCGGCGAGCGGGCGCGGCACACCATCGTCTCATCGATGCCAGACCAATATGGCGCGTGCGACGCGATCGCGCCGGGCATCTCCTATGAACTCGCGCAGGCTGCGCCGCCGTTGACCGGCCGGCCGTCGGTGAAGCGCTATGAAGAGATCGCGCGTTTCATGCGACGCTTCGATCTCGTTCTGACCTATAATTGGGGCGGTATCGATGGGGTGATGGCGCGTCGGGTGGTGGGATCGAAGGGTCCGCCGGTCGTTCACCACGAGGACGGCTTTAACGAGGATGAAGCGGACGGCCTGAAGCCCCAGCGCAATCTATACCGCCGCATCGCGCTCGGCGCCGCATACGCGCTGGTGGTACCGTCGAAGACGCTTGAGACGATCGCGCGAAAGACATGGAAGCAGCCGGAGACGCGCGTTCACCGCATCGCCAACGGCATCGCCACCGCACGCTACGCGGTAGCGCCAGCACCGAACGCGATCCCCGGTTTCCGCCGCAAGCCGGGCGAGATCGTGATTGGCACGCTCGCCGGACTCCGCGCGGTGAAGAACCTGCCCCTGCTGGTGCGCGCGGTCGGCGGCATGGCGTCGCGCGCGCGACTGGTGGTGGTGGGCGAGGGGCCGGAGCGACAGGCAATCCTCGACACGGCCGAGGCGATGGGGCTGGCGGACCAGTTGGTGATGCCGGGCTTCCTGCCCGAGCCGCACCGCTATGTCGGGCTGTTCGATATCATGGCCTTGTCATCCCGCAGCGAGCAGTTTCCCATATCGATCCTGGAGGGCATGGCGGCGGGTTTGCCGATCGTCGCGCCGCCGGTCGGCGACATTCTCGACATGGTCGCACCGTCAAACCTGCCGTACATCCAGCACGCTTCGGATGAAGTGCGAATCCGTGACGCGCTGCAGTCGATCGCGGGGGCGGACGCGGCAGCGCGGATCTGGCTGGGCGAGCAGAACCGCGTGAAAGCGGTCGCCGAATATGACGAGGCGGTGATGATCGCGCGCTACGCCGCGCTCTATTCCGGGGCAATGGGTCGGCCCGGCGCCTTGGGGTGAGCCGCAAGCCTCTCGTCAAGCGTTGACGATCCGCTATAGGACGGTTTGAGTTGTTTCCGGGAGAGTTCGGTGTTCAAAGGTTTGAAGCCCATCATGTACAACGGCCGCGAGGTCTGGCCGTTGGTGGAGGGCGGAAAAGGCGTCGCCGCGACCAATCACGCGAGCGCGGGCGCCTGGGCGGCGGCAGGCGGGATCGGTACCGTGTCGGCGGTCAACGCCGACAGCTACGATCCCGACGGCAAGATCATTCCGCAGGTGTATAAATCGCTGACCCGGCGCGAGCGGCATGAGGAACTGATCGAGTTCGCGATCGAGGGTGCCGTACAGCAGGTGCGCCGTGCATTCGACATCGCTGGCGGCAAGGGTGCGATCAACATCAACGTCCTGTGGGAGATGGGCGGCGCTCAGCGTATCCTGCATGGCGTGCTGGAGCGCACGCGCGGCCTCGTTGCGGGCGTAACCTGCGGGGCGGGCATGCCGTATAAACTGTCCGAGATCGCGTCGTCCTACGACGTCAGCTATCTGCCGATCGTCAGCTCGGGCAGGGCATTTCGCGCTCTGTGGAAGCGCGCCTATTCCAAGGCGTCCGAGTGGCTGGCGGCGGTGGTGTACGAAGACCCGTGGCTGGCCGGCGGGCATAACGGCCTGTCCAATGCGGAAGATCCGCGCAAGCCCGAAGATCCTTATCCGCGCGTGAAAGCGCTGCGCGACACGATGCGCGAGGGCGGCATTTCCGACGAGGTGCCGATCGTGATGGCGGGCGGCGTCTGGTACCTACGCGACTGGAGCGACTGGATCGACAATCCCGAACTCGGCACGATCGCCTTTCAGTTCGGTACGCGCCCGCTGCTGACCAAGGAAAGCCCGATTCCCGAGGCATGGAAGGCGCGGCTGACCAATATCCAGGAAGGCGAGGTGCTGCTGCACAAATTTTCGCCGACCGGTTTCTATTCGAGCGCAGTGCTTAACCCGTTTCTCCGCCAGCTCGAAGCGCGGTCGGACCGGCAGATCGCCTTCTCGACGCAGGAAGCGGGCGACCACGTGTTCCAGCTTGATGTCGGCGTGAAGGGCAAAAACTTCTGGGTGACGCGTAACGATCTGCTGCGCGCGCGCGAATGGTTCGGCGCAGGTTTCACCGACGCGCTCAAGACGCCGGACAATACTTTGGTTTTCGTGACTCCCGCAGAGAAAGGCATTATCCGCAAGGATCAGGCGGATTGCATGGGCTGCCTCAGCCAATGCTCGTTCTCGTCCTGGGCGGATAGCGAGACCAACTCGACCGGGCGTTTGGCCGATCCGCGCAGTTTCTGCATCCAGAAGACTTTGCAGGATATCGCGCATGGCGGCGACGTCGAACAGAATTTGATGTTCGCCGGGCATGGTGCCTATCAGTTCAAGCGTGACCCGTTCTACTCGAACGGCTTCGTGCCGACGGTGAAGGAACTGGTCGACCGCATCCTGACCGGCGACTGATGTAAGAAGGGCGGCGGATCGCTCCGCCGCCCCCCTGTGCTTCTTAGCGGTAGCAGACCGTCACGGGGCGGTGATACCGATAGGTCGTCCGGCAATCGCGCCGGCCGTGCCAACCGCGATTATAACCATAGCCGCTACGGCCATAGCCGTAGCCGCGATCATGGCCGTAATAGCCACGACGAGCATCGCGCCAGTCCCGCCCGTCATGATGGCCACCGCGCCAGTCGCGCCGATCGCCATGATCGTAACGCTGCGCATCCGCGCTGGTGGAGACGCCCACGCCAGCAACCATCAGGCCAACAGCGGCCGCGATTTTCAGACTCTTCATCGAACGATCCTTTCCAAGCTCATCGAGTAACTTGGTTCTAAGCACCGCGATTCGTATCGTTGCTGAATGTCATTGTAGTGTCAGGTACAGGTTTGCCGTGCGCCGCTTACCCGCGGGCCAACACTTCATAGGCCATCACCGCGGTCGCCACCGCCGCGTTCAGGCTGTCCGCCTTGCCAAGCATGGGAATCTTGACGAGCAGATCGCAGGCGGCGGCATATTCCGGCGGCATGCCTTGCGCCTCATTACCGGTCAGGAGGAATGTTGGCTTCGCGTACGTCGCGGTTCGGTAATGTTGGTCGGTATCGAGGCTCAGCCCGACGAGCTGCCCCGCACCGGCGCGTAGCCAGGCGAGAAACGCGTCCCAGCCGCTCTGCACGATCGGCACGGTGAACAACGCTCCCATGCTGGCACGCACAGCCTCGACGGAAAACGGATCCACGCATTCGCCGATCAGGATCAGCCCGCCTGCGCCGACTGCGTCTCCCGTGCGCAGGATCGTGCCGAGATTGCCGGGATCGCGTAGCCGCTCCGCTACCAGCCAAATACCCGAGCTTTGACGGTCAAGCGCGGTGAGAGGCTGTGTGAACTCCTCGAACACGCCAACCACGGCCTGCGGGTTGTCCTTGCCGGACAGCTTCGACAGGATGTCAGCCACCGTCTCGATCGCTTCGCCACCGGCAGCCTCGACCTGCTCGATTAAGGTGCGAACCAGCGGATGCGCGGCACTTTCGCGAGCGTAGAAAAGGTAGATCGGCAACCGGCCGCTCTCGCGTGCCTCGGTCAGGATGCGCAATCCCTCGGCGAGAAACAGCCCTTCTTCGCGGCGGTGACGCTTTTCTCGAAGCGCACGCATGCGCTTGATGAGCGGATTGGAATAAGCGGTGATCTCGCGCGGCATCGCGCCGCTATGCCGCAACCTGACGTCCGCGTCGATGTTTTGCGCGAAGACGCTGACGGCACGCTAACGGTCTGCTACCGCGCGCCATACTGGACTACCAAGGGCTTTGCCGATGAGCGTGATTGCCGCCTATTTGTACCGCCACGGGGCGCGGGTGCGGGAGATTGACATCGAAGAAAAGGTCGACTGCGCGCACGACAAATCCGAATTCGTGTGGATCGGGATCGCAGACCCGGACGAGGCGGAACTGCGGCGTCTGCAAAAAACGTATGATCTTCACCCGCTCGCGATCGAGGACGCGCTCAAGGCGGATCAGTTGCCGAAGGTCGACGTCTATGGCGATCAGGTCTTCGTGGTGGCGCGCACCGCGCATCTTGAGGGTGACAAGATCATCTACGGCGAAACGTCAATTTTCGTCGGGCACAGCCATATCATCAGTGTCCGACACGGGTCGCCGCGCAAGCATGTCAGCCTGCGCGACAATCTTGAAAAAGCGCCGACCCTCCTCGCGCAGGGTGTCGACTACGTGCTGCACGCGATCCTCGACTTCATCGCGGATGGCTATTTGCCCATTGTCGAAACGATCGAGGAGGATGTGATCGCAATGGAGCGGCGTGCACTCGATACGTTTCTCAACCGCGGCGAGGTGGCGCGCATCTTCGCACTGCGCCGTGAACTGATGCGGTTCCAGCGCGTGCTGGTGCCGATGGGCGAGGTGGCGGGCAAGTTCGTTCGGCTCGAGCTGCCGTGTATCGACCCTGAGGCGCGGCCGTATTTCAGCGACGTGCTCGACCATATTCGGCGCGTGCAATCGATGGTCGACGGCTTGCGGGACGTGCTGACGTCGGTGTTCGAGATCAGCAACCTGCTGGAGGGGCAGCGTACCGGCGACATTACGCGACAGCTTGCCGCCTGGGCGGCGATCCTGGCGGTGCCGACCGCGATCGCCGGCATCTATGGCATGAACTTCGAACATATGCCCGAGCTGAAGTGGGAATATGGCTACCCGCTGACGCTCGTCATCATCGTGGTAGTGTGCAGCGTGCTGTACTGGCGGTTCAAGCGGCTGAACTGGCTGTAGGATCGCTGCGCCAGGCAGTATGTCGGTCAGCCCGAGCGAGTCAGCCGCTTGGAACCAGCTCCCTAGGTTCAGCGGATGCGCCGGTTCCTGGCGATCAGCAGCACGCCCGCAACGACCAGCACCGCGCCGTACAGCGTCCAGCGGCGCTCATCGATCATGAAGCTCGACGCCGGCCAGCGGATCAGGCCAAGCCCTTGACCGATCCACAGCAGCCCCATCGCCAGCGCAGCCACGCCGGCGATGAGGAGCACGACGCGGATCGCGTTCTTAGCGGCCACTGACGGGCACGTAATCGCGCTGGGTGGCGCCGGTGTAGAGCTGGCGCGGACGGCCGATCTTCTGCGCCGGATCCGAGATCATCTCGTTCCACTGCGCGACCCAGCCGACGGTGCGGGCGAGTGCGAACAGCGCGGTGAACATCGTCGTCGGGAAGCCGATCGCCGAGAGGATGATGCCCGAGTAGAAATCGACGTTCGGGAACAGCTTCTTCTCGATGAAATACGGGTCGCTGAGCGCGATTTCCTCAAGCCGCAGCGCCGTCTCGAACACCGGATCGGTGACGTTGAGCGACTCGAACACCTCGCGCACGGTCTTCTGCATCACCGTCGCGCGCGGATCGTAGTTCTTGTACACGCGGTGGCCGAAGCCCATCAGGCGGAACGGATCGTTCTTGTCCTTGGCGCGCGCGATATACTCCGGGATCTTGTCGGGCGTGCCGATCTCACGCAGCATGTTGAGCGCCGCTTCGTTGGCGCCGCCATGCGCCGGGCCCCACAGGCAGGCGATACCCGCCGCGATGCACGCGAACGGGTTCGCACCCGACGAACCGGCAAGCCGCACGGTCGAGGTCGATGCGTTCTGTTCATGATCGGCGTGGAGAATGAAGATGCGGTCCATCGCCTTTTCGACGATCGGGTTGACCTCATACGGCTCGGCGGGAACGCCGAACGTCATCTGGAGGAAATTGCCGGTGTAGCTGAGGTCGTTGCGCGGATGCATGAACGGCTGACCGACCGAATATTTGTACGCCATCGCCGCAATGGTCGGCATCTTGGCGATCAGGCGGTGGCTGGCGATCATGCGCTGCATCGGATCGGTGACGTCCGCCGAATCCTGGTAGAACGCCGACAGCGCGCCGACCACGCCGCACATCACCGCCATCGGGTGCGCATCGCGGCGGAAGCCCTTGTAGAAGGTGGCGAGCTGTTCGTGCAGCATCGTGTGGCGCGTGATAGTGTGGTCGAACTTGGCAAGTTCGTCTTTCGACGGCAGTTCTCCGTTGAGGAGCAGGTAGCACGTCTCCATGAAAGTCGACTGTTCCGCCAGTTGGCCGATCGGATAGCCGCGGTGGAGCAGCACGCCCTCGTCGCCGTCGATATAGGTGATCGCGGAGTCGCAGCTCGCCGTCGAGGTGAAGCCGGGATCGTACGTGAACATGCCGGTCTGCGCATACAGCTTGCGGATATCGATCACGTCGGGGCCAACCGTGCCCGAAAGCACCGCGTTCTCAACGTCCTTGCCGGCTACACTCAGTTTCGCGGTGTCGGTCATCGGTTTCAGTTCCTCTATTCAGTTCTTTATCTGATCGGCGATCCGGCCCAGGCTTTCATCGCACCCAAGCAGCACAAGCACGTCGAAGATGCCGGGCGAGGTCTTGCGGCCGGTCAAGGCGACGCGCAGCGGCTGCGCGACCTGGCCAAGCTTGACCCCCGCATCCTCGGCAACCTGCCGAACCGCAGACTCGGTACTCTCCGTATCCCAGCGGTCGAGCGCGTCAAGCGCCGTGTGCAGTGCAGCAAGGAGCTGTGACGCGTTTCCGGCGAGCAGCGGCGCAGCCTCCGGTGCGATCTCAAGCGGGCGGCTGCGGAACAGGAATTGCGCGCCGTCCGCCAGCTCGATCAGGCTCGCCGCGCGGGGTTTCAGCGAAGGCATCGCCTGCTCCAGCACCGCGCGTTGCGCGTCCGCGAGAGGGGGATCGCATCGCCCGGCGACGAGGTCGGCCAATCGCGCATCATCCGCCTCGCGGATGTAATGACCGTTGAGATTTTCCAGTTTCTTGATGTCGAAGCGCGACGGCGATTTCCCGATGCCGGACAGGTCGAACCATTCGACAGCCTGCGCACGGCTGATGATCTCGTCATCGCCGTGCCCCCAGCCGAGCCGCAGCAGGTAATTGTCGACCGCCTCGGGCAACATGCCGAGTTCGTCGCGGTAGTGTTCGACACCGACAGCGCCGTGCCGCTTGGAAAGCTTGCCGCCGTCAGGTCCGTGGATCATCGGCACATGCGCATAGACCGGTTCGGGCCACCCCATCGCTGTAATGATGGGAAGCTGGCGAAACGCGTTGTTGAGGTGATCGTCGCCACGGATGACATGCGTCACGCCCATATCGTGATCGTCCACCACCACCGCGAGCATATAGGTCGGCGTGCCGTCCGAGCGCAGCAGGATGAGATCGTCCAATTCGGCATTCTGGACGGTAATGCTGCCCTGTACCTGATCGACAATCGTGGTGGCACCGTCAGTCGGCGCCTTGAGGCGCACCACGTACGGCTTGTCGCCACCCTCGGCAGGGTCGCGGTCGCGCCAAGGGCTGCGCACGCGTAACGGCCGCTTGGCCGCTTCCGCCTCTGCGCGCATTTCGGCGAGTTCGTCCTGCGTCATGTAACAGCGATAGGCATGACCGTTCGCGACCATCTGGTGTGCGACCTCGGCATGCCGCCCGGCACGCTGGAACTGGAACACCGCGTCGCCGTCCCAATCAAGGCCGAGCCAGCGCATCGAGGTTAGGATCGCGTCGATCGCCGGCTGGGTCGAGCGGGCGCGGTCGGTATCCTCGATCCGCAGCAGGAACGTGCCGCCCATGCGCTTGGCGTAAAGCCAGTTGAACAACGCCGTACGGGCGCCGCCGATGTGCAGATAACCGGTCGGTGACGGCGCGAACCGGGTGACGACCTTTGCGGTACGGGGCGTGGCGATTTCGGCCGACGCGCTATCAGATATTGCGCTCAACCGCGCTGTCTCCCAGACGTGAAAACGATGGCCAGTTCAGCCGACGCCGCCCCTAGCACGCGACCCCGGCCGCTTCAAATCGGCTGGCACGTCGCATTTGGGGTCGCGATCGAGCGCTGGCTAGAGGCCGAGCGCGATCAGTTGGTGCTGTGGCTGCCGGTGATGCTGGGTTTCGGCATCGCGCTGTGGCTCGTGCTGCCCGATCCACTTGCGTGGAGCGTCGTTGCGCTGGTGGCAGGCGGGGTGTCGCTTGCCGCGCTCGCGGTGGGGCGTGGCGGACGGGCCGGGCGGGCGCTTGCCGCGGGAGCCATGCTGACCGCTTTTGGGGTTCTACTGATATGGGCGCGCGCTGAGTCCGTCGGTGTGGTGCCGATCGCCGCACCGGTCATCGCGCGGTTCGAGGCGCGGGTGGAGCGGATCGAGCCGCTTGCCGCGCGCGACCTTGTACGGCTGCGGCTCGCGCCACTGCGCGTCATCGGTGATGGCAGACGCCCTGAGCCCAGTCTGCCCGCGCACCTCCGGATCAATCTTGCAAGCGGCGATGTGCCAGCGGGGATGAACGAGGGGGCGACGATCCGGCTCGGCGCGCGGCTGATGCCGCCGCCTGGTCCGGCGGTGCCTGGCGCGTATGATTTCGCGCGTGTCGCCTGGTTCGACGGGATCGGCGCGACCGGTCGCGGGCTCGCGCCGGTGACGGTGCTGACCCCCGGAACGCGCGGCAGTGGATTGGGGCTAGGCCGCCTTCGCGCGGCGCTATCGCTTCATATCCAGCATAGCGCCCCCGGAGGAGCGGGCGCGATCGCGGCAGCGCTGGCGACAGGCGACCAATACGCGATTTCAGAGGGCGACGCCGATGCGATGCGCAGATCGGGGTTGGCGCATCTGCTGTCGGTCAGCGGGCTGCACATAACCGCCGCAGTCGGTGCCGTGATGCTGATCGTCGGGCGGTTACTGGCGCTCAGCCCCTGCGTCGCCTTGCGCTGGCGCGTGCCGATGATCTCGGCTGGCGCCGGAGCGGTCGCGGCGATCGGCTACACGCTGCTGACCGGGGCGGAGGTGCCGACGGTGCGATCATGCGTGGCGGCGCTGCTGGTGCTGACGGCGCTGATGATGGGGCGTGAGGCGATTACGTTGCGACTGGTTGCGGCAGGTGCGTTCGTGGTGCTGGTGCTGTATCCGGAGGCACTGGCTGGCCCGAGCTTCCAACTGTCGTTTGCGGCGGTCGCGGCGATCGTGTCGCTGCATGAACATCCGGCAGTGAAGCGCTGGTTCGGCCCGCATGAGGAGAAGCGGTGGCAGGCGATGGCGCGTGGGCTGCTGTCGTTGTTGTTCACCGGCGCGGTTGTTGAACTGGCGCTGATCCCGATCTCTGCGTTCCATTTTCACCGGGCCGGCGTGTATGGATCGGTCGCCAACATCATCGCGATCCCGCTCACCACGTTCGTCACCATGCCGTTCGAAGCGCTCGCGCTGGTGTTCGACGAAATTGGCGCGGGCTGGCCGTTCTGGTGGGTGACGGCCCGTTCTCTCGACCTGCTGTTGTGGATCGCGCACTCGGTCGCCGCGCTGCCGGGAGCCGTTGCCTCCATCCCAGCGATGCCGACCGGCGCCTACGCGCTGATGGTCGTGGGCGGCTTGTGGATCGCGTTGTGGCGGACGCGGTGGCGGCGTATCGGTGCCGTGCCGCTGGTGATCGGCGCGACTTGGGCGCTGCTCACGCCCGTTCCGGATTTGCTGGTAACCAGCGATGGTCGACATGCTGCTATTCGCACAGCCGGCGGCAATCTCGCCGTGCTGCGCGACCGAACTGGCGACTACACCGCAAACACCTTTGCCGAGAATGGTGGTATAGTGGGCGTGCCGTTGCTGCTGTCCGAGCAGCCAGATGCGCGGTGCAGCCGGGACGTGTGCCTCGTTCAGCGCAGCAGCGGCGGTCGGCGCTGGCGCATTCTGGCGACACGAAGCGGCTACTTCGTTCCAACCGAACAACTCGTGCCGTTATGCACGACCGTCGATATCGTCATTAGTGATCGCAACCTGCCACGTGCCTGCCGCCCACGCTGGCTCAAGCTCAACAAGGCGATGCTGGCGAAAACCGGTGGCGTGGCGGTGACGTTCTCGACCGCTACCGTGACCACCGTTAACCAGCCGGGCGACCGCCACCCATGGCGGATCAATCGTAGCGGCGCAGCAACCCGGCGAGCTTACCCTGGATCCGCACCTGCGCGGGTGCGTAGCGCTGCGGGTCATAGGAGCGATTGGCAGGATCAAGCCGAACCATCGCGCCCTCGCGGCGGAAATACTTAAGTGTGGCTTCCGCCTCTTCGATCAGCGCCACCACGATCTCACCGTCCCGCGCAGTCTCAGTGCGCCGGATCAGCGCGTAGTCGCCATCCAGGATGCCGGCGTCGACCATCGAATCGCCGGCGACTTCGAGCGCGTAATGTTCACCACCGCCCAGCAAGGCAGCTGGGACTGCAAGCATAGACTGCCCCTCGAAAGCCTCGATCGGCACACCGGCAGCGATGCGGCCATGCAACGGGATTTCGATCACATCGTTCGCAGGTTGCGGCACGGTGCGGACGTTGGAAGCGGCGGCCGGGTCAGGCAGCGAAGCCACTTTCTTTGCCGGTGCGATCCGCTCCGGCATACGCAGCACTTCGAGGGCGCGTGCTCTGTTGGGCAGTCTGCGGATGAATTGCCGCTCCTCCAGCGCGCTGATCAGGCGATGGACGCCAGATTTCGACTTGAGGTCGAGCGCCTCCTTCATCTCCTCGAAGGAAGGAGAGACGCCGGTCTCCTCAAGGCGATCATTGATGAAGCAAATCAGCTCGTGCTGCTTGCGAGTGAGCATCGACGTTCCTCCATCCGAACAGATGAGGAACCAATATGGAACGAAATTACCCTCGTCAAGGCCGATCCATCACGAAAGCGGCAGGATTTCCACCGAGTCGGCGGCTTTTGCCGCCGGAGCATTGGGCGGGCGGATAACCAAGCAGTCAGCGCGCGCGAGCGTGCGTAACATCGAACTGTCCTGAATTGCGGCGACGTACACGCGACCGCCGCGCGTTTCGGCGCGTAGATAGTCGGCGCGGTGATCGTTGGCAGGCAGATCTTCGCCCAACACTGCGCAAGCGCGGCGCGGCAGGGGTTGGGCGGCCCCAGCCATATGGGCAATGAGCGGACGCAGGAACAATGTCGCAGTGACGAAAGCGGACACGGGATTGCCCGGGAGGCCGAGCACGACCACGTCGTTCAATCGCCCCGCGAGCATGGGCTTACCCGGCCGCAACGCGATTTTCCAGAAGTCGAGCTTCCCACCGGCAGCTTCGAGCGCCGGTCGGACCAGATCGTGATCGCCAACCGATGCGCCACCCGTGGTGACGAGAATGTCCGCGCGAACCGCCGCAAATGCCTGGGTGATGGTGTCGAGACGATCGGGTAGAATGCCGAGGTCGACGATCTCGACAGGGAGATCGGCAAGCATCGCCGCGAGCATTGCACCGTTCGATTCCGGCAGCGCGCCCGGTGACAGCGGCGCGCCTGGAACCGCCAGCTCGTCTCCTGTCGCGACCGTAGCCACGCGCAACGGCCGGTGCACAGGCAACGTGCCGTGTCCGCCGGTGGCCGCCACGGCGATCCGCGCCGGCGTGAGCCGCTCACCCCGCGCGACCAGTATGTCGCCCGCGGTGAAATCCAGCCCCTTACGCCGAACGTTACGGCCGAGCCGCGCCGGGCCGTCGCCGGTCACGATCAGGCGTTCGCCGTCTCGACGTGCTTCTTCCTGTACCAATACGGTGTCGGAGCCGTCGGGCATCGCAGCCCCAGTGAAAATACGGACGGCTTCGCCCGGGCGAAGAGCCTCGTCGAATGGTCTGCCGGCGGCGCTTTCGCCGATCACGGACAGCGGGCCGTTTAGATCAGCAAAACGCAGCGCATAGCCGTCCATCGCGGACAAGTCGCTCGCCGGTTGCGTGCGGAGCGCAGGTACGTCGGCGGCAGCCCAGCGGCCGGCAGCGAGCCGGATCGGGGCATCCTCACGTGTGACCGGAGCCGCCAACGCCAGCAATCGCGCAACAGCCTCATCAACCGGTAGTAGCGCTGCCATTCAGGCGGACACCTGGGTCGGAGCGTTCCAGTCGCCCGACTTGCCCCCGCGCTTCTCGAGCAGGCGGATGCCGGAGATCACCATCGCCTTATCGATCGCCTTCGCCATGTCATAGATCGTCAGCAGGGCCACGCTCGCCGCGGTGAGCGCCTCCATCTCGACGCCGGTCTTACCCTCGGTTGCGGCGGTGGCGGTCACGGTCACGCCATCTGTCTCGGGTACGAGATCGATCGCGACCCGGGTCAACGGCAATGGATGACATAAAGGGATCACCTCACTGGTGCGTTTCGCCGCCATAATACCAGCGATGCGAGCGACGGCCAGCACGTCGCCTTTCAGCGCGGTGCCTGAGCGAATCGCATGCGCCGCCTCTGGCGACATGGTGATGCGGCCGGTGGCGATTGCCTGTCGCGCGGTGACGATCTTGCCGCCGACATCGACCATGTGCGCGGCACCGCTCTCGTCGAGATGCGTCAGATTACTCATCCGACCAGCGCCCGCGTTGCGGCTTCGAGATCGTCCTGCCGCATCAGCGCCTCGCCGATCAGGAAGCATTTGATAGCGTGTTCGGCCATCGCGTCGAGATCGGCACGCGTCGTCAGACCGCTTTCGGCGACGAAGGTGCAGTCCTTCGGTGCTCTCGACACCAGTTCATAGGTGCGGGCGAAATCGACAGTGAAGTCGCGCAGGTTTCGGTTGTTCACGCCGATCAGCCGCGACTTGAGCTTCAAGGCGCGCTCCATCTCCTTGGCGTCGTGGACCTCGACCAGTACGTCCATGCCGCACTCCATCGCGCTCGCTTCGATATCGGCGAGCAGACCATCGTCGAGCGCGGCGACGATCAGCAGGATACAGTCCGCTCCCAAACCGCGCGATTCCGGCGCTTGCCATGGATCGACCATGAAGTCCTTGCGCAGCACCGGCAGCGTGCAAGCCGCACGTGCGGCGGTGAGATAGTCGTCGCATCCCTGGAACCATGGCTCATCGGTTAGCACCGACAGGCATGCCGCGCCGCCGGCTTGGTAAGCGGCCGCATGGGCGGGCGGATCGAAATTCTCGCGGATCAGACCCTTGGACGGGCTGGCCTTCTTGATCTCGGCAACCAACGCATAGCCGGTTTGCGCCTTCGCATCGAGCGCGGCGCGGAACCCGCGCGGTTTCGTGCGCGCGGCAATGCGCTGATCCAGTTCGGCGAGCGACGTGGTCGCCTTACGCGCGGCGACATCGGCGCGCTTGGTTTCGAGGATACGGTCGAGCACGTCGGTCATCGGTAAGCGATCCATCTGTCGAGCAGCGCATTCGCGCGCCCATCGTCGAGCGCGGCGGCGGCGGTTTCCGCGCCTTCGCTCAGGGTATCCGCGGTGCCTGCGACGATCATTGCGGCTGCGGCGTTGAGGAGAACGGCGTCGCGGTACGGCCCGCGCTCGCCTTGCAGTAACGCGCGCAGCGCGCGCGCGTTGTGGGCCGGATCGCCACCACGAATGGCGGAAAGCGGATGGCAGGGCAGGCCGGCATCCTGGGGCGTAATCCGGTCGCCGAGGCCGAGCGGCCCGATCGCGACCGCGACGCTCGATCCGGCACAGGACAGCTCGTCGAGCGAGTCCTCACCTGCGACGACCAGCGCGCGTTCGGTCCCGAGATCGCGCAGCGCTTCGGCATAGGTGGTGGCGTAATCCGGGCGGGCGATGCCGATCAACTGGCGCGTCACGCGCGCCGGATTGGCGAGAGGACCCATCAGATTGAAGATTGTGCGTCGGCCGATCGCGCGCCGGATCGGCGCGAGGCGCTTCATCGCGGGGTGATGACTGGCGGCGAACAGGAACGCGATGCCGATGTCGGCAAGGCTCCCCTCGGCATCCCGCGCCGCGCGGTCGAGATCGAGTCCCAGCATCTCCAGCGTGTCGGCAGCACCCGCTTTTGAGGAGGCTGCGCGGTTGCCGTGCTTGGCAACGGGCACGCCGCACGCGGCTACGACGATCGAAACCGCGGTTGATACGTTGAGCGTGTGGTGCCCGTCGCCGCCGGTGCCGCACACGTCGATCGCGTCTTTAGGGGCGTCGATCGCGATCATCCGTTCGCGAAGCGCGCGGGCGGCGGCGGCGATTTCGATGCTGGTCTCGCCGCGGATCGCCAGACGGGTCAGAAAGTCCGTGGTGAGATCGTCCGGCGCGGCGCCATCGAGGATCGTGGCGAACGCCTCGCCAGCGCTTTCGCGCGACAGCGGCGTCTCCGGGTCGGGGAGCAGAGCGATCGTGGTCACGCGAGCGCCCTCACGTCGATGCCTGACAGTCGCACGAAGTTGGCGAGCAGCGCGTGGCCGTGTTCGGTGGCGATACTCTCGGGGTGAAACTGTACGCCGTGGATCGGCAGGGTTTCATGCCGCACGCCCATCACCGATCCATCGTCGGCGCGCGCGTTGACGATCAGGCCGGCCGGTAGATCCTCGACGATCAGCGAATGATATCGGGTGGCGGTGAACGGGGAAGGCAAGCCTTCGAAGAGGCCGGTCCCGTCATGGGTGACGGGGGAGGTCTTGCCGTGCATCAGCCCGCCGCGCACCACGCTGCCACCGAAATGCTGGCCGATCGCCTGATGCCCGAGGCACACGCCCATCAGCGGTTTGCCGGCGTCCGCGCAGGCGGCGACGAGATCGAGGCTGATGCCGGCCTCGTTGGGGGATTTCGGGCCGGGCGAGATCAGGAAACCTTGCGCGTTGCTCGCGACCGCGTCGGCGGCGGTGAGCGCATCGTTGCGCACGACCTTAACCTCGGCGCCCAGTTCCATCAGGTAATGGACGAGGTTCCAGGTGAAGCTGTCGTAATTGTCGATGACGAGGATCATGACGCTTGCCATAGCCTTTGTGACACACAGCGCAACACCGCCCCGATTTGGCCGCGTTTTCGGCGGCGTTCTGCTCTATTCCGGATGGAGCGTTTCGCCGGGTCCGAGCGTTCGGGCCGCAAGGAGATTATCACGATGGTTCGCGCCCTGATGTTCGTTGCTGCCCTGACCTTGCCGATGATGGCCGCCGCGCAGGCACCGGCTACGACCGCCAAGCCCGCCGCGCAATCGGGCGACACCATCACTGCCGCGGACGTGATGGCACGCGAGGATCACGCCGGCGTGGCAGAGCAGGCGGAGACCGGACAGCCGGTGAAGCGCATTCGCAACATCGCGCTGACCGGCACGACACCATGCCCGAAGGCGAGCACCCCGGATGAGGTGGTGGTATGTTCACGCGTTGACGAGCCGTTTCGCATCCCCAAGCCGCTGCGCGACAAGAAGCCGATCCCGGCGCAGAATCAGAGCTGGGTCAACCGCACGGCGATGATGGATCAAGTCGGTCGTGAGGCAGGTGGCCTGCCCGATACCTGTTCGCCGGTAGGCACGGGCGGGCAGACCGGGTGCACCACGCAGATGCTGCAAAACTGGACAGCAGAGCGTGTCGCCAAGCGCAACGGTCAGTCAATCGACCCGACCGCACCATAATCGCGGCATTAATCTCCTTCATGTACCGGGGCAGGATGAGTAGCCGGGGCGAACCGACATGCTGACTATCGAGACGGATACATCGCGGGCGTTAGTTCGGGCGACGCTCGAAGGGTTCCTCGAGGTGGAAGAGGTCGCCGCATTCTTCCGTCAGGAGCAGGAACTGGTCCGTTCCCTCGGGTACAGGTCGGGCGATTACGTGTTGTTGTTCGATGCGCGTAAAGCTGTGATCCAGTCGCAAGACGTGGTCGGGGCGTTCATGACGCAAATGCTGGCGGTGCCGTTGAAAGCACGTCGGGTCGCGGTGGTCGGTGGCGCGTCGCTGGCGCGCATGCAGGCACAACGCGTCGCTCAGGTGCGTCAGGATGCGGCAACCTTCTCGAGCATCGAAGATGCAGAGGCGTGGCTGTTCGCACCCGTGCCGAACCAGCCGCTCGCCTGATCGCGGAGCGCCGCTTCGCTGCGGCGCTACTGCCCGAAGCCCGTCTCGCCCGCGCGTGCGATCGCCTCCCGTGCGGCGGCAAGCAGGGCACCCGCCTTCGCCTCGCACTCGCGCTGTTCGTAAGCAGGCACCGAGTCGGCGACGATGCCGGCTCCGGCCTGGACATGCATCACGCCGTCCTTGACGATGGCGGTACGCAGCACGATGCACGAATCCATCGACCCGTCCGGTGAGAAATAGCCAACGCCACCGGCATAGGCGCCGCGCACCGTGCCTTCGAGTTCGGCGATGATCTCGCACGCACGCACCTTTGGAGCGCCGCTGACGGTACCCGCAGGAAAGCCCGCGAACAGCGCGTCGAGCGCATCGGACTCGGGAGCCAGTTCGCCAACGACGTTGGATACGATGTGCATGACGTGACTGTAGAATTCGGTCGTGTAGCTTGCGGTCACCTGGACGCTACCCGCCTTTGCGACCCGGCCGACGTCGTTGCGGCCAAGATCGAGCAGCATAAGATGCTCGGCACGCTCCTTGGCATCGGCGAGGAGGCTGGTGCGATTGGCCTCGTCCTCGGCCGCGGTCTTGCCGCGTGGGCGGGTGCCGGCGATCGGGCGTATCGTGATCTCGCCATCGCGCACGCGGACGAGGATCTCCGGCGACGAACCGATCAGCGCAAAGCCCGGCAGATCGAGATGGTAGAGGAAGGGTGACGGGTTGATCCGACGAAGCGAGCGATACAGCTCGAACGGCGGCAACGGGAACGGCGCGGTGAAGCGCTGCGCCAGTACGACCTGGAAGATGTCACCGGCGACGATGTACTCGCGCGCCCGCTCGACCATCTCGGTGTAGCGGCCTGCTGGCAATGTCGGCTTGAGCGCGAGATCGGGCAAATCGTTCGCACGCACCGGCGCGGGCAGGGTGGTGGTGGCGAGCCGCGCGGCGGTCGCGTCGATCCGCCCCGCTGCCTCGGCGACGATCGCGTGCGCGTCGCGCGTCGGGTCGGGCCAGACCGGCGCGACCACGAACAGCGCGTCGGCAAGCCGGTCGAAGATCAGGATTACGGTCGGCCGCACGAAAACCATATCGGGCAGGCCAAGCGGATCGGCTGTCGGGCGCGGCAGCGTCTCGACCAGACCAACGGTTTCGTACCCGAAGTAGCCGACCAGACAGGCAAGCGCGCGGGGCAGTTCCGCAGGCACGTCCATCCGGCACGATGCGACGAGGTCGCGCAATGCCGCGAGCGTCGCCTTCGCGGCGGGGGCGAACGCCTCCCGATCGCTTAGCCAGTGCGGATTGATTTCCGCCGCTTGTCCGCGTGCGCGGAACACCAGATCGGGCGCGAGGCCGATCAGGCTGTGCCGCCCGCGCGTCTCGCCACCCTCCACCGATTCGAGCAGGAAGTCGCCCCGGCCCGGCTCGATCAGCTTCAGCGCGGCGGCGACAGGAGTTTCTGTATCGGCGATCTGGCGCCGCCACAGCAGGGCAGGCCGTCCGGCGCCAAGCGCCGCGATCGCCGCTGCCGTGCCGTCATCGCGATCAGGGCTGATCGGTCGTCTCCTGCCCGAGCATTGCTGCCTTGAGTTTGGCGAGACCGGCGGCGTCCACCTTCGCCTTGACCGTACCGCGCACCGCTTTGACGAATTGCTGCACATACTCGCCACCGACCGCCTTGCCGACGTCCGACTGGGTCGCTGCGATGATGTCGGGCCGATTGGCGGCGTTGCCCCGGTCGATCCGATCGAGCCAGATCACGAACCAGCCGTTGTTGCCGGGTGCGGCGATCACCTTGGCCGAGTGCGCCGCCATGCCGAACATCAGCGCGAGCGGCGCCGGAACGCCACCCTGCGCAGCGGCCAGTTCCGCACGCGACTTGTCGAGCGGCTGGATCGGCGGCAGCTTCAGCCCGGTGGCGGCCACCGCCTTGGCGAGCGGCGTGCCGGCGTTAGCCTGCGCCATCACCTTGCGCGCGACATCACCCGCAGCCTTGGCGGCACGTTCCATCGTCAGATCGTGCGCGACCGCGTCGTGAATGGCGGCAAGTGGCGGCGGCGCGGCGGGGAACACCTTGGCGGTCGACACGACGGCGAAAGTGTCGGCGTCGATCGGCACCAACTGCGGTGCGTCGCCCGGCTGGCTGGCGAACCCGGCGTCGACGATCGCCTTGGCCGCCGGCGGTACCTTCGCATCGGGATGCGCTGGATCGGCGCCGCTCGCCACCACAGGAGGGGAGGTTTCCGCCGTCAGCTTTTGCCGCGTGACGAGCTGATCGAATGTGGCATGGTTCGAGATCGCATCATCGAGCGCGTCATGGATCTTGCGAAGCTGATCGTTCTTCTTCTGCGTGGTGAGTTGCTCGCGCAGTTGCTGCGTCGCGGCGGCGAGCGATACCTCGCCGCGATCGTCGAAGCTGTCGACGCGGCCGACCACATAGCCGAGCGTGCCCTTGACCGGTCCGACCACCGCGCCCTTGGCGGCGGCGAAGACGGCATCGGCGAACGCGTCGGAGGTCTGGGCGGCGATCGCGCTCTTTTCCGCCGCCTTCAGCGTCGCGGGTTCGAGCCCGGCGGCACGCGCGGCGGCGTCGATCGGCGTGCCCGACTTGACCTTCGCGGCCAGCGCGTTCGCAGCGGCGGCATCGCCGACGATAACGCGCGTGACGGTACGGCGCTGCACCGCACGGAAGTTCGCGATCTGCGCCTGATAGGCCTTGGCGATCTCGGCATCGCTGACCGTGACTGGATCGGTCAGCGTCTTGGCGGAGACGTTGGCGTAGCGGATCGTGCGCCGCTCGGGCACCGAATAGCGGGCCGCGTTGGCGTTGTAATACGCAGCAAGGTCGGCATCGCTCGGTGCGGGGCCGGTGGCAAGCGCGGCACTCGGGATCACTGCGATCTGTGCATGCCGCTTCTCCAGCAGCAACCCGGCATAGATCTGCGCGATCGACTTCGGCACGGGCGTATTGTCGGCTTGCAGCGGCGTGACGAGCAACTGCGCCATCATGCCCTGCTTCATATCGGCGCGCAGAGCGGCGTCGGTCTGATGCGATTGTTTCAGCGCGCGGTCGTAGGCGTCCTGGCTGAACTTTCCGTCCGGCCCCTGCAACTGCGGGATGCTGGCGATCCGCCCGTCGACCAGCCGATTGCTGATGACCATGCCCTGCTTGTGTCCGAACACCTCCAGCGAGATCGTGTCGACAAGGCGATTGAACACACCGTCAACCCCGCCGCCGGTGACATATTGCGCCATATCGACGTTCGGGTTCTGCTGGCGATACGCTTCAAGCTCGCGTTGCGCGCGGGAGCGCACGTCGTTCGCGCCGATCTTCTGGCCACCGACGCTGGCAAGCGAATCACCCGAGTTGGCGCTGCTGACCGCACCGCCCATCACGCCGGTCACGTCGCTGAGCAGGAACATCAGCGCGAGCACGATCAGCCCGCCGATGGTGATGACGACGCCAACCTTGGAGTGGGTCAGGCGACGAAAGAAACTGAGCATAAGGGCGATGGGCCGATCTATTGAAGGCGAACTCGGCGGCTGCTTTACGGGCGGAGGCGTGCCGCTTCAAGCTTGTGCCGCTCACCAGGCACGTTATCGCACTGCAACAAACATCGAAAAGGGGAACGCTCGCGATGGCGCGGAGGAAATTGATCGCCGGCAACTGGAAGATGAACGGCGATCTTGCCGCGCTCGCCGAAATCGACGCCATCGCTGCGGCGGCGGCCGCGACCCATGCGGTGGACGTCGGCATCGGCGTGCCGGCGACCCTGATCGGGCCGGCGCACGCCCGCGCACCAAGGCTGGCGATCGGCGCGGAAGACGTTCACGCGATCGATCACGGTGCGTTCACCGGCTCTATTTCAGCGCCGATGGTGCGCGAGGCGGGGGCCAGCTTCGCGATCATCGGGCACAGCGAGCGGCGGGCCGGGTGCGGCGAGACCGACGCCGATGTCAAAGCCAAGGCGGAGGCGTTGCTGCGCCATGGACTCGCCGCGATCCTGTGTGTCGGTGAAACGTCGGATCAGCGGAACGCAGGCAAAGCGGTGGCGACGGTGACCGGGCAGGTACGCGCATCGATGCCGTGGGGCGCGGCCTCGGGCTGGCTCTCCGTCGCTTATGAGCCGATCTGGGCGATCGGCAGTGGCCATACCCCGACGCTGGAGCAAATCTCCGCCATGCATAGCGCGATCCGCGCGATGCTGACCGAACTGCTCGGCGCCGATGCAGCGTCGATGCGCGTGCTGTACGGCGGCTCGGTCACGGCCGAAAATGCCACCGAGCTACTCGGTGGGCCTGACGTAGACGGTGCTCTGGTCGGCGGAGCGAGCCTGACCGCGGCCAAGTTCGTGCCCATCATCGAAGCCGCAGCCGCGCTGATCTAGCGTGCGCTCACGTGCCGTACCGGGCGCGGAGCATTCCCCATGTTGCGCGCAAACCCAGCGCCTCGCCACCTTTCGGGCGACCCGCTTTGCGAGAGGGTCGCCACGCGAATGTGTCGAGATGTGCCCAGGCGGTGCCCTCCGGCACGAAGCGGCGAAGGAACAAGGCGGCGGTCACCGCACCTGCAAAGCCGCCGTCGGGGGCGTTGACCATGTCGGCGATGTCGGAACTCAGCATCTCGTCATACCCGTCCCACAGCGGCATGCGCCACAGCGGGTCTTCGCTGGCGGTGCCGGCGGCGAGCAGCGCCTCGGCAAGCGCATCGTCGTTGACGAACGTGGCGGGCAGATCAGGGCCAAGCGCTACGCGTGCTGCGCCGGTGAGCGTCGCGAAATCCAGGATCAGTTCGGGCGTATTTTCGCCCGCGCGGGTGAGCGCGTCGCCGAGGATCAGGCGGCCTTCCGCATCGGTGTTGGTGTTTTCCACCGTAATGCCCTTGCGTGTGGCGAGGACGTCGCCCGGGCGGAAGGCGTTGCCGGCGATGCTGTTTTCGACCGCCGGGATCAGCAGATGCAGGCGCACCGGCAGATGCGCGTCCATGATGAGGCGAGCGAGCGCGAGCGCATGGGCCGCGCCGCCCATATCCTTCTTCATCAGCCGCATGCCCGAGGAGGGCTTGATGTCTAGCCCGCCCGAATCGAAGCATACGCCTTTGCCGATAACGGCGATGCGCGGATGCGCCGGGTTGCCCCATTCGAGTTCGATCAGCCGCGGTTCGCGACCCTGTGCAGCAGCCTGACCGACAGTGTGGATCATCGGATAGCCACTGGCGAGCGCACTCCCTTTGGTGATGGCGAGCGTCGCGCCATGCGTGTCGGCCAGCGTCCTGGTTTCCCCTTCCAGTTCGGCAGGGCCAAGATCGGCGGCGGCGGTGTTGACGAGATCGCGCACACTGGCGGTCGCGCGGGCGAGCGCCACCGCTTCCGCTATTCGCGCTGGCTCCGTCGTCAGCAGTATGCGGCCGGGTACGCGATCCGCCGGCTTGTAGCGGGTGAAAACGTGCTGGCCGAGCGCCCAGCCAAGCAGCGCCGCGCCCACACCCGCACCATCAACCCGGTAGCTGCCGTCGGGCAGTGTCTCCGCAAGGCTCGCCAGATCCCACGTGCCGAGCGGTACCTTACCGACGCACAGCAGCACCGACCAGTCTTCGGCGTCCTCTCCGGGGAGGATCAGGCTGGCGCCAGGTTTGCCGTCGATCCGGGCAGCATCGAGCGCTGCGCGAACCCGGGGCGGCTGCGCGGATCGCCAATCGTCGAGGCCTTGCTTCGCGATCACGTGGATGGTGCGCGCGCTCTGCCCGCGATCGGGCTGGAGCAGAAGGGCGGGATCGTAGGTCATTGGCTCGGCATCACCAAAAATTGTTCGTAGCGCCCGGTGTCGCCGGGTTCGGCATAGGTTACGATGTTAAGCGTGCAATCGGCGAAAACCGCGCGGTAGTTCCGGTTGACGAAGCCGCCGCGCAGCTTGGGCGGTTGCGCGAGTTCGAAGCTCTTCGGCTCGCCAAGCGGGCCGAGTGTCGCCTTGTAATCGGCAAGCGCGGTGGGGGTGAAGTAATAGTTCGAATCGTCCGTCATGGTGTTGCGGTCGAGCGTTCCCATGCGCAGCATCTCGTAAAGGCGGAGCGCCTTTGCAGTGTTAGCGACTTCGGCGCGCTGGGCTTGCGAAGGCGGCAGGATGACGTCCGCGATCTTGCCCGCGATATCGGTAAAGGCGCCGCTGAAATCCGCGTTGACCAGTACCACCACCGCCGCCTTGTCGTCCGGGAAGACAGTGTTTTCGGACAGGAAACCAACCGCTTCGCCGCTATGTTCGATGTAGGCGTGGCCGGCCTGCTCATGCGCGGAAACACCGAGGCCGTAGCCGTTGGTGGTGCCGTCGGCCAGCTTCACCGGGGTTTCCTGCGTAGTCCAGTCCTCCGCCGGAAGCAGCGTGCGGTTCATGCGCGCGATGTCCCATTTTGCCAGATCGCTCGCCGACATCGCCAGTTCGCCGGCGGCAAACAACCAGCCGGGCGCGGCGGGTCGCTCTGGCCGCACCGGGCCGAGCGCGAAGCGTTGATAACCCTGTGGATAACCTGGACCGTTGGCCTTGTCCTGGTCGACCGGATCCATGCCGAGCGGCGTGAATACATGCAGCTTCAGGAAGTCGAGCAGCGGCATCCCGGCGACTTTTTCGACAATCAGGCCGGCGACGACATAGCCGGTGTTGGAATATTGCCACTTGGTGCCGGGGGTAAAGTCGAGCGGCTTCTTCGCCCAGCGGTCGAGGATTTGCTGCGGGGTAACCGAATTACGCATTGCGGCGAAGCTGTAATCCTGCGGCCAGTAGTCCTGTAGACCGGAGGTGTGGCTGAGCAGTTGTCGAATGGTGATGACATCGCCGTCGCTGATACCGGGCACGTACTTCGAAACGTGATCGTCGAGGCTGAGCTTGCCCTCGTCCTCCAGCAACAGCATAGCGGCAGCGGTGAATTGTTTGGAGATCGAGGCGATCGGGTATTTCAAGTCCGCACGCGCCTGCGGTATCGTCTCGGATTGCTTGCCGTAAGCCTTTGCGAAAACCGTCTTGCCGCCACGTACGATCGCGATCGAGGCGGAGGGGACGCCAGTGCGGGCGAGGCTCTGCGTGACGATCGCATCGACCTTTGCCGCTTCGCTTGGCGTCAGGTTTTGCGCGTAAACCGGTGTGGCTAACGCCAGCAAAGCAGTGGCTAACGACAGGCTAATCTTCATTCGTCATCCTCTAACGGCCCCTCGCGGAAGGGAAAACGTGACACCCGCATCACCGCCTGCACTTGCGGAGCGCGCGCGAAGTTGGACGGCGCGATAAAGCCGCGGCCGTCCCACGGTATCTTCACGCCAAGCTGTTGGTAACATTCGTCGAGATATTCCGAACAGAAATATTCTTTGTTGGGCTGGATCATGCGCGGCAGTCGCACACCGAAGAGGCCCAGGCCGATCCGCACCGCGATCCTGACGAGTTGGCCAGCGTCGAACGGGCAACCGAGCTGGTCGGTGGCGAAGCCGCTCATGCGCCGGAACTGCTCCGCGCTGGCCCCGGCCACCACATCGTGACGGGCGACGACGACCTTGCCGTTGAAGGGTTTGTCGTGCGGCTGGAAATCGGTGATCCAACGGCTCAGCGGCACGACGCGCACACCGATCTTCTGCACCGCCTCCATCACGAACACGCGGTCGATCTCGTCGAGGCGGACGACCATGGCGATATGGCTCCACGGGCTGTTCGTCGCCCACTGGATTACGCGCGAGAACGCCTGATTGCCTGAACAGATCAGCAGATCACCGGTGCGGACGCCCGCGCGGACCGCCGCATAGCGTTGCGGCGTCCAGTCCTTGAGCGCTTCGGCCGGGGTCGTCACGCGGGGAGGGGAACCCCGTACAGATCGTGTTCGTCGGCATCCTCAATCTCGACCCGCACGATATCGCCGGCGGCGAGGTGGGCGGCGTCGCGCAGGAACACCTCGCCGTCGATCTCGGGTGCGTCGGCCTGCGAGCGGCCGGTTGCACCTTCCTCACCCACTTCGTCGATGATGACGTCGAGCGTGCGGCCGACCTTGGCCTGCAACTTCTCCGCCGAGATGCGCGCGGTGAGGTCCATCAGGCGGGCGTAGCGCTCCTCCTTAATCTCCTCCGGCACGTGGTTGGGCAGCGCGTTGGCGACGGCACCTTCGACCGGTTCGAAACGGAACGCGCCGACCCGGTCGAGCCGGGCCTCCTCCAGCCAGTCCATCAGATAGGCGAAATCGTCCTCGGTCTCACCGGGGAAGCCGACCACAAAGGTCGAGCGGATCGCGATATCGGGGGCGATCGTGCGCCAGTGCTTGATGCGCTCGAGCACTTTAGTTTCGTTGGCGGGGCGCTTCATCAGCTTCAAAACGTTGCGGCTGGCATGCTGGAACGGAATGTCGAGGTACGGGAGGATCAGCCCCTCCGCCATCAGCGGGATGACCTGATCAACGTGGGGGTAGGGGTAGACGTAATGCAGCCGCACCCATGCGCCCAGACGCCCGAGTTCGCGCGACAAGTCGGTCATGTGCGCGCGGACTTCATTGCCCTTCCAGTCACGCGGCTGGTGGCGGATATCGACGCCGTACGCCGACGTATCCTGGCTGATGACGAGCAGTTCGCGCGTGCCCGCCGCGATCAGCTTATCCGCCTCGCGCAGGATCGCGTCGGGGCGACGGCTGACGAGATCACCGCGCAGCGCCGGGATGATGCAGAACGAACAACGGTGGTTACAGCCCTCGCTGATCTTCAGATAGCTGTAATGGCGCGGCGTGAGCTTCAGTCCACTGTCCGGCACGAGATTGAGGAACGCGCTCGGCGGCATCGGCGCCGCTTCATGAACAGCGCCGACCACTTCCTCATACTGATGCGCGCCGGTGACGGCGAGGACGTTCGGAAAGCGCGCGCGGATCGTCTCGGCTTCCTTGCCCATGCAGCCGGTGACGATGACGCGGCCGTTTTCAGCAATCGCTTCGCCGATCGCCTCCAGCGATTCCTCCTTGGCGGAATCGAGAAAGCCGCAGGTGTTGACCAGCACCACGTCCGCACCCGCATAATCGGGCGACATCTGATAGCCGTCGCTGCGCAGCTTGGTGAGGATACGCTCGCTGTCGACCAAGTTCTTGGGACAGCCAAGCGAAACCATGCCGACACGCGGCGGGGAGGGGAGGATCGTTGCCATGGGAGCGCGCCATGTAGGGGATTGGGGGAGAATTTGCCAGTGTCGTGGAATTGCGGGGGCTGGGGGGTGAGTGCTTGCGTCTCTGCGGCATCCGCAGATCGCGGGTTTCGCGGCGTTGTCGCCTGATCGCGTGAGACGCCGTCACTGGACTCCGCGTCCGGCGAAAAGTGCACGTCGGTTAGAAAGTGTTCTTCCTCGGCCGGCGAAGGCCAGGGATCAGGTACGAACCGTTGCCGTGGATCGGGAGGCTTCCGTTACATCATGGGGCGTACACGCATCGGAAGCGCGCTTCGCATCGCACAACCATCCTGCTCGGCGCGGTGGGGCAATCGCACTGCTGCGGCTGATGCCGTTAGCAAATGCTATGCCTTCAACCTGCTCGTCTGATACGAGGAACTTAGTGATCTCGCTCTGGCACGCGAGCAGGAGTTTCAGATGAAGCGTTGGCAGCAGGTCGCGAAAAAGCGGGAGCATCAGGACTGGGCCGAGCCGTGCCTCGAAGTCGCACAGCCATGAGCGATGCCGTAGCCAGACCGCGCCCTGCGGCAGCAAAGGGGGAGTGGGCATTGGTGCCACACCCCGACACGCCGGCCAGCGCGGTCGAGTACGTCCACGCGTCCGTCAGGCAGAGCGAATATGGCCTGGATCTCGCCTACGTCATCGGGTGCCCGACCGATCGACTCGTCGTGCCGGCAGCCGTCATGCCCGCCCGCGCGGATGGGCTGTGGCGCAGCACCTGCCTCGAACTGTTCGTGCAGACCGGCGCGCCGGGTTATCTCGAATTCAACTTCTCGCCGTCCAGCGCGTGGGCAGCATATCGTTTCACCGATTACCGCACCGGCATGGCGGAGATGCCGCTCGATGTAGCACCGCGCATCATGGTGAGCGCCGACGGCGATGCGCTGATCGTGATCGCGCGTATTGCTCCGCCACTGTCGGTCGCGAGCGTGGCCGGCCTCAGCGCGGTGATCGAGGAGGCCGATGGCACCAAATCCTACTGGGCGCTCGCGCATGGCGACGGGCCACCGGATTTCCACAACGCCGAGGGGTTCGTCGCCGCGCTGCCAGCGCCCGCCTAGCGCGTTGCCGCTGCCACCGCGAGCGGAACGATCACCGCATCCTCGATGAAGCCGGTGATCGCCTGTCCGCCGCCGCCCTGCATCGCGCGCATCCGCAGCCGCCAGCTCACATAAGCGGCGGCCGCCGCGGTGCCACCGGCTAGTGCCGCGCCGAGCCAGCGCTTGTCGCGGGGCGCTACCGCCGCCCCCGCCAGCGCGGCGTTGACGGTGCGAACCACCACGGCTGGGGTGATGACCCGATCCGGCGCACTCGCCTGCTTGTCGCCGGCGAGTTCGTACGCCGCGAGCGCCATCGTGCTGGCGGAGATCAACGGGCTGGCCAGGAATTCGGGAGCGGCGCTGTCCTTCGGCAGCTTGCCGGTGCGCGCGGCGTTCGCCACAGCCGCAACGGGCGTCATCGCGCGCGATCCGGCGACCAGACCCATCAGGACAGAGCGTAGCATCGTGTTTCCTTCCTTGTTGCGGGCTGAACCCGCCAAACGGGTTTTCGCTCCGTTGGTGTGGTGCGGAGTTGCTGTGGCCTGCGGGCATTTCGGTTGGCGCATGCCTGACAATGCTTGACCCATCATCCTTGCCCGGCGAAGGCTGCCCCATGGTCGCGGGCGGCGTGCAATGGGATTTCGGCCGTCACCGGGAGGCACGGACGGGAGTGATATTGCAGTGAACTTCGGAATAGATCGCCTCCTCGCCGATCCAGTCCTGCGCAAGCCGCTGGAGGGCAAACGCGTCGCGCTGCTCGCGCACCCCGCTTCGGTGACGGCGGATCTGACGCATTCGCTCGATGCGCTGGTCGCTTGCGGGCTGAACATCTCGGCGGTGTTCGGGCCGCAACATGGCGTGCGCGGCGACCTTCAGGATAACATGATGGAGTCTCCGGACTTCACCGATCCCACATACGGCATGCCGGTGTTCAGCCTGTATGGCGAGGTGCGCAGGCCAAGTGCGGAATCGATGCAGACCTTCGATGTCATGCTGGTCGATCTTCAGGACCTTGGCACGCGGATCTACACCTTCATTACCACGCTGCGCTACGTGTTGGAGGCTGCGGCCGAACACGGCAAGACGGTCTGGGTACTCGATCGGCCCAATCCCGCCGGCCGCCCGATCGAGGGACTGACGCTGCGCGACGGTTGGGAGAGCTTCGTCGGTGCGGGCGCGATGCCGATGCGGCATGGCCTGACGATGGGGGAACTGGGTGGCTGGTTCATAAAGACGCTGGGTCTCGACGTCGACTATCGCGTGATTGCGATGGATGGCTGGACGCCGGACGCCGCGCCGGGCTTCGGCTGGCCCGTGGACCGGGTGTGGATCAACCCCAGCCCGAACGCACCTAACCTCAACATGGCGCGCGCATACCCCGGCACGGTGATGCTGGAGGGGACGACGCTGTCCGAAGGGCGCGGCACGACGCGGCCACTCGAACTGTTCGGAGCGCCGGATCTCGATGCCAAGGCGGTGATCGCCGGGATGCACCAAATCGCCCCGGAGTGGATCGCCGGCTGCGCGCTGCGCGACATCTGGTTTCAGCCGACCTTCCACAAGCACGTCGGTGAATTGTGTAACGGCGTGCACATCCATGCCGAGGGGCGGTTCTACGATCACGCCGCTTTCAGGCCGTGGCGATTGCAGGCGCTTGCGTTCAAGGCGATTCGCGCCATCGCGCCCGACTATCCGCTTTGGCGCGACTTCCCCTACGAATATGCGTTCGGGAAACTGCCGATCGACGTCATCAACGGCGGTCCTGCGCTGCGAGCGTGGGTGGACGACTCGGGCGCTCTACCCGGCGATCTCGACGCGCTCACCACGCCGGATGAGGCCGCCTGGGCGCTGGAAAGCGCAGCCTTCCACCTTTATTCAGGTTAATTGCGCCACTTGCCGCGCCGCAGCGCCATTTTGTCACAAAAGCTTATGATCTTGGTCATAACGCGCGCAGTAGCGTGAGCATCTTGGAACACTTGGTGGCAAGGGCGGATCAGCACCTATGGAGTCGAATGTTCATTATTATGCACGGCGTGCCATGCAAGAGAATGTCGCGGCACGTACTGCCGTAACTGAGGAAGCCCGCAAACGCCGCCTTGAACTGGCGCAGATGTTCGAGGCGAAGCTCGTCGCGATTCGCGGCTAATCACGGTATGGATAAGCTTTGAGCGAGGTGCACGGTAGCGTGGGCGCAGCGTCCCCGCACCGTTTTGCATCCAGCACTGATGTTTGCGGCGGGGCGAGGGCCGGCAGTTCGCGCCGCCACTAAAGCGACCGGATCCTAGCGATATACGTCCAGCAACGCCCCGACATAGTCCGGGTCGCGGCCGGTCAGTTCAGGCGCAACATGAGCGCGTCGCGCCCCATCGACCGCGCTGCCATAGATGAAGCCCGAAACCGGATAGGTGGTGCTGCCGAGTCCGTCCATGTCGCGGTACCATACCTTCACCTCTCGCCACGTATTGTCGGCGGAAACGTCGGTCAGCGTCACGTCCTGTTCGGCGTGGCCGCGTTTGCCATTCTGGCGCGACCAGTTGGCGTGGGTCACCATTACCACACGCGGATCGACGATCCGGCTGATGACCGCGACGTGCCCCATCGGCAGTCGCGACGTTTTTGAGAACACGATGACCGAACCGACCCGAGGGACGTCGCCGCGTTGATAGTGTCCGGCGGCTTTGGACCACCACGTCCAGGCATCGCCGTAGATCTGGATGCCCGAGGCCGCGCGCGCGAACGGCACGCACTCCCCGACATAATCGAGAAGAGAACCCGCACAAAGCGGGGACGCCGCCAAAAGCGCGGCCGAGCAAGCCAACAGGCGAAATACACATCGCATACAGGCACCTTACAAGGCACCCCCCAACCGCCGGGTAAGCGAAGCTGGTTTAAAAGCAGGTTACCAAACCGCAGCAAACTCTAACCGTCCGTTGCTTGGCGCTTGTTGACTGTCGTTCCGATCGACAAGAGCGCCGAGTACATTGGTCAGGTTCATGATCGTCGCTACCGGCGCAAGCCACTCTGGAAGGTCGTACGGTCCGACCAGGACAAGGATCACATGCGCATGGATGTGCTGAAGGTCGACATGTCGCATTGCCAGCAGAAGCCGTCGAACAAGCGAACAATCAGCGGCCAGCTTGACCCGTCATTGCGCCTTCAAATGGATGATCCGTCCGCACCCGAGCGCCGGACACAAGGCTGCCTGTGACACTAGCTGCGCCGAACCATGATCCGGCCGCCCCCGGCAGGTCGGCGTTGCGATTGCCTCGTCCGGCACCTGATACGGTGCTGCGTCGCATCGGTGTAGTCTACCGGCGCTCGTAAACGCCGGATGTGCGACCGGATCTCGCAGGCAGAGCAACTGGAGGCGAAATCGCGCCGGTCAGGCGTGATCGCGCGCGCTCGCCCGCGCTTCAAGCAGGCTCCACAGACCGCGATGTTGGGCAAACACCTGCTCTGCGCCAAATGCGATCGCGCGCTGTGTCGCAGGCGTATCGCCAAGCGTCACGGCGAGCGCGGCGATGCCGTCCATGTCGGGCAACTCGCGGGGGGGTACCGTAACACCGAAGCGCTCTGCTGCGGCGTCGAGCACGCCGCGAATAGCGCGCCAGTCGAGGATCAGCGCGAGCGCCGCGCCGATCGCGCAGCCCTTGCGGCTGGAGCGGGCGAGCATGTCGAAGGCGTGGCGCTGATTGGCGAACGCCGCGTCGGCCTCGGCCTGACCTGGCGTGGAGGGCAGCGGCCCGGCGGCCGCCGTCAGGTGCGCGAGATACGTGCGCTCGGCGGTGAAAGCCTGCGTAACGGCGGCGAACCACTCGGCGGCAGTGTCATCCTCAGGCAGCGCAACCTGATCGAACAGATAGCGGCCGTGGATCGTGCAGATCGCGTGAATCGCGTCCGCCAGATCTCGTTTGGCGGCGGCAGGCGTGATGAGCGTCGCGACCAGCGGGTGCGCGGCGCTGCCATCTGCCGCTGCCAGGGCGGCGAGTACTTGCCACACGCCCTCGGCGCGGTTCGTTGATGCGGCTTGTAACGCCATTGAAGTCTGCCCCTGTCCGGACCGTAAAGGCCGCCTGCCGCACGGTTTGCCCGTCGGGTTTATACGAAGCACGTAAAGACGTGGTTTAAAGCGGTTTAAGCCTGTCTCAACCTACTCGTGTAATCAGAACGGCGGCTATGCCGGAAACGCTGGCGCCGGTTCGGCGCGCGGCAAAACCAATTCGCACGGCCGCAGGCACCGCCAGATTGGCGAGCAGCAAGGCATTGATCTGCAACGCTTGTCCGGTGCGGATCACACGATCGATGGCGTCGCGAATTGCATTTTGGGACGACCCGTCGAACAGGCTGGCGAACGGCACCGCTGCGAGTGCGTCGGTGCGAAGGTTGCACCATGCGGCCAGAGAGGATGATCCGCTTTCGAGCCGCCCGCGCAAATCGATCCGGACTGGAGCTATTGCGTCACTGGCCGTAATCGCTTCATCCAGTGCCGCGCGTTCGGCCATTTCGGCATCGCCAGCAGCATCGCGCGCGACGAGCATCACACCGCCGGGCCAGGCATCGATCAACAAGGTCATGCTCTCGATCGGCGGCGCACGTGACGGCAGATCGAGCGAGACGGCGACGCCTGTGCGGGAGACACGATCAATTCCGGCGGCGAGTTGCGTCTGAACGTCTTCCGGTACGATCCGCACCAGCGCACGGCCGATCTCCGCGAGATCACCGAAATCGCGACGCGCGGTATCGCTGGCGGCGATGATCTGTTGGCGGTCGTTGGCGATGAGCACCCGATCCTCGACGCGTTCCAGCACGGCCGCGAGATCGGGACCGCAGCCTTGGCCGGAGAAATGCGGCGCGCACAGCGCATCCATGATTTCAACCGAGGTGAGCACCAGTCGGGGGCGACCACGGTGAAGGATATAGACCGGCGTTCGCGCGGCGCGGTCCTGCCAATAGCCGAAGTGGCGGACGAGATCGGAAGACGTAACGATTTGACGGGGAGGTGGAACCGGATCGAGCATAGCGACGGCTTACGGGATCTGCCGTGGTTTACGATGACTCCGCGCCGGAACGGAGCAAGTCACGGCAATTTCATGATTTGCCGTCAGGATACGCGAAGGCCGCGCCAATTGCCCGGCGCGGCCTTCCACTGTTCGTCAGCTTGATTACTGGTCGAGGAACGAGCGCATCTTGCGGCTGCGGCTCGGATGTTTGAGCTTGCGCAGTGCCTTTGCCTCGATCTGGCGGATACGCTCGCGCGTCACCGAGAACTGCTGGCCGACTTCCTCCAGCGTGTGATCGGTGTTCATGCCGATGCCGAAGCGCATGCGCAGCACGCGTTCCTCACGCGGGGTGAGCGAGGCTAGCACGCGGGTGACGGTTTCCTTGAGGTTGGCCTGGATCGCGGCATCGACCGGGATGATCGCGTTCTTGTCCTCGATGAAGTCACCCAGGTGCGAATCCTCCTCGTCGCCGATCGGCGTTTCGAGGGAGATCGGCTCCTTGGCGATCTTCATCACCTTGCGGACCTTTTCGAGCGGCATCGACAGACGCTCGGCCATTTCCTCGGGCGTAGGCTCGCGGCCCTGCTCGTGGAGGAACTGGCGGCTGGTGCGCACCAGCTTGTTGATCGTCTCAATCATGTGCACCGGGATGCGGATCGTCCGCGCCTGATCCGCGATCGAGCGGGTGATCGCCTGACGGATCCACCACGTCGCATAGGTGCTGAACTTGTAGCCTCGGCGATACTCGAACTTGTCGACCGCCTTCATCAGGCCGATGTTGCCCTCTTGGATCAGATCCAGGAACTGAAGCCCACGGTTGGTGTACTTCTTGGCGATCGAAATCACGAGCCGCAGGTTCGCCTCGACCATCTCCTTCTTGGCGATGCGCGCCTCGCGCTCACCCTTCTGGACCATGTTGACGATACGGCGGAACTCGCCAAGCGCCATGCCGGTCTGTTGCGAGATTTCCGAAATCTCGTTGCGGATACGGTCGGCGGCGTCGCTTTCGTTGGCGACGAAGGCGGCCCACTTCTTGTCGACCTTGGCCGCGCTCGACGGGAACGCCTCGTCGAGTTCGTGACCGATGTAGCGATCCAGAAAGTCCTTGCGGCTGACCTTGTGACGCTCGGCCAGACGCAGCATCTGGCCGCCCAGCGCGGTGAGGCGGCGGTTGAAGGCGTAGAGCTGATCGACGAGATATTCGATCTTGGCGTTGTGGAACTGGACGCTCTCGACCTCGGCGGTGAGTTCCTCACGCAGCTTCTGGTACTTGCGCTCATCCGCCGCCGACAGTTCGCCGCCTGCGCTCATCTGGTCGAGACGCTGCTGCTGCATCTTCGAAAATTTCTTGTAGATCGCCGTGATGTTGGCGAACCGCTCGAGCGCGATCGGCTTGAGCTGCTCCTCCATCTGCGCAAGGCTGAGGGTATTGTCCTCCTCCTCGTCGTCCGACGGGCGCGGGGTGCGCCGCTCGGTCATTGAATCCTCGTCCTCGTCGGCGGAAGCCTCCTCGGGCTCTTCCTCTTCCTTGAACGAAGGGCCGGCGGTCTTCTCGCTGATCTCGCCGTCGGCCTCTTCGCCGTCCTCGGTCAGGCTCTCGGGCGCGGGATCCTTGGAGAGCATCGCGTCGAGATCGAGGATTTCGCGAAGCTGCATCGTGCCTTCGTTGAGCGCGGTCGACCAGTCGATGATCGCGTTGAAGGTGATCGGGCTTTCGCACAGCCCCAGGATCATCGTGTCGCGACCCGCCTCGATCCGCTTGGCGATGGCGATCTCGCCCTCGCGGCTAAGCAGCTCGACTGCACCCATCTCGCGCAGGTACATGCGGACGGGGTCGTCGGTGCGGTCGACGACCTCCTTCTTCTTGACGTCGATGTTGGGCGCGCTTTCCTCGGCGGTATCCGCCGGTTCGGCCTCGTCCTCGGGCTGATCCTCGGTTTCGCCGTCTTCGCCCTGCTCGTCGTTCTCGACGATGTTGATGCCCATCTCGTTCAGCGCGGACATCACATCCTCAAGCTGATCGGAAGACATCTGATCCTGCGGCAGCGCTTCGTTGAGCTGCTCGTAGGTGATGTAGCCGCGCTTCTTCGCACGGGCGACAAGCTTCTTGATCGAAGCATCGTTGAGGTCGATCAACGGCGCGTCGCCACCCTCGTTGGTGTCGGAAACGTCCGCCATGTCGGTCTTAGCCATCAATTGCCCTCGGCTCTAATCATTCTGGCGTCTTCCTTCGCTTGCAAAAGATTTGCAAGGCGAGCGTTGAGCGCCTGCTGTTCTCTAATCAATGCGACCTGACGTGCAAATGCTTCGTCGGATCGGCTGACTTCATCGTGGTTCACGGCGGCCAAAGCCTTGTCGATTTCCGGCCGCGTCACCAAAATCGCGATCGCTTCATCCAAATCCTCCCGCGCTGCCACCGGATCTGCATCACGCTGGTTGAACGAGTAATTGAATCCGGAAGGCGCCAGAAGATCGGATGCGATCGTGTCGAAACCGGATTTAGCCAATATGGTGACGAGACGGTCGCTATCAAGCGTCTGATCCTCGATCGCGAGGTCGACCACCGCCTCGAACAGCCTACCAAGCGTACCATCGACCAGCCTGAGCGAGCCCAACACCTCCATGTGCCGCGCGATTTCGGCCGGGTGACGGATCAGTCCGGCGAGCACCGCCTTGGCAAGAATCGGATCGATCCCGGCGGCGCGCACTCCTTTGGTCTGTTCGACCACCGGGCCGATCGGCGGCTTCCACGGCTGCCCGCCGCGACGACCGCCGCCGCTACGACTGCCGGCAGGACCGGGCGCGCGCGGCACGAACGGCGTACGTTGCGGGCGGAACATTTCATCGAAGCGGCGACGAAAATCGGCGAGATATTCGTGCTTTACGTCGCTATCCGCGATGCTGTTGGCCAGTTCGGTGAAGCGCGCCTTGAGGCCCGCCTTCTGTTCGGGCGTGGCGGTCGGCTCGGCGGCGACCTCGTGCGCCCACAGCCGATCGACCAGCGGCTGCGTATCGCGCAGCAGCGCCTCAAATGCGCCAGGCCCCTTGGCCCGCACGAGATCGTCCGGGTCCTGACCCTGCGGCAGCGTGACGAAGGCGAGGCTGCGGCCGGGGGTGAGCATCGGCAAGGCACGGTGCGCGGCGCGGATCGCCGCCTTCTGCCCGGCGCCGTCGCCATCGAAGCACAGGATCGGCACGTCGTGCATCCGCCACAGCCGTTCGAGCTGCGCCTCGGTCAGCGCGGTGCCGAGCGGGGCGACCGCCTCGCCGAACCCCGCCTGCGCCAGCGCGATCACGTCCATATAGCCTTCGACCACCAGCACGCGGTTGGCCTTCCGCGCAGCCGGGGCGGCCTTGTCGAGGTTGTAGAGCGTGCGGCCCTTGTCGAACAACGGCGTCTCGGGCGAGTTGAGGTACTTGGGCTCACCATCACCGATGATGCGGCCGCCGAACGCGATCGCGCGGCCGCGCTGGTCGCGGATCGGGATCATCAGCCGCCCGCGGAAGCGGTCGTACGGATCCTTGTTCTCGACCGAGATCAGCAAGCCGGCCTCGACCAGCAGGGAGTCGCCATAATCCTTCAGCGCGGTCTTCAGCTTGCCCCGCGAATCCGGCGCGAACCCGAGGCCGAAATCCCGCGCCGTCTCCGCGCGGATGCCGCGCTTTTCCAGCACGGCGCGCGCGTCCGCCCCGCCGAGGCCATGAAGCTGCTCGGTGAACCATGCCGATGCATCCGCGCAAGCTTCATGGAGCCCCTTGGCGACCTCGGCACGCTCGGCGGAGCGGGCGTCCATCGCAGGCAACTCCATGCCCGCCGCCTGTGCGAGTTCTTTCACCGCATCCATGAAAGGTAGCCCGCGCTGTTCGGTCAGCCAGCGGATCGCGTCGCCGTGCGCGGAACAGCCGAAGCAGTGATAGAAGCCCTTGTCGTCGTTGACGTAGAAGCTCGGGCTCTTCTCGTTATGGAACGGGCAGCATGCGCGATATTCGCGACCGGCCTTTTGCAGCTTGGTCGTGCGCCCGATCAGCGTCGACAGCGTCGTGCGGGAACGCAGTTCGTCCAGAAAGGCGGGGGATAAACTCACGCTCTATGATACCACGCAATATCCCACACGCCGCCCGATTTGCAACCATTTACGAAAGCGCCGCCTTCACCAGCCCGCTCGCCTTGCTCATGTCGAGCGTCTGGGCGTGGCGCGCTTTCAGTTCGGCCATCACGCGGCCCATGTCCTTCATTCCGCTCGCGCCGAGTTCGGTCTTGATCGCCTCGATCGCCGCAGTCGTCTCGGCTTCGCTCATCTGCTGCGGCAGGAAGCGTTCGATCACCGCGATTTCGGCCGCCTCGGCATCGGCGAGTTCCTGACGGCCACCTTTTTCGAACATCTCGATCGATTCGCGGCGCTGCTTGACCATCTTCTGGAGCACTTCGACCACCAGCGTATCGTCATCGTCGGGCGCCTTGCCGGTGCGCGCCTCGATGTCGCGGTTCTTGATCGCCGATTGCACGAGGCGCAGCGTGGCGGTGTCGGCCTTTTCGCCCGCCTTCATGGCGGTGACGAGCGCGGCCTTGATGTCGTCGCGAATCATATGCGTATCCTTGTCGTCGAGCGCGGGGCGGGATGGTCGCCCGCGCATCCAAACCCGTCGCTTAGCCGAACCGCCGCGCCGATAACAGATTGACGCTACCCCCCGCTGGTTCTAGCTGCCGCGCCTTAGCGACATCGCCAACCCAAACGAGGAGTGCCCGCCGATCATGGCCGACGCCAAACCCATTTCCGCGCCCGAAGGCGCCACCGGCGTATTGGTTCTGGCATCCGGTGACGTGCTGTGGGGCCGTGGTTTCGGTATCGAGGGGGCGGCGGTCGGCGAGGTCTGTTTCCACACCGCGATGACCGGGTATCAGGAGATCATGACCGATCCCTCCTTCGCGGGTCAGATCATCACCTTCACCTTCCCGCACATCGGCAACGTCGGCGCCAACCCCGACGACATCGAGGCGGACGAGCCGCACGCGCTCGGCATGATCGTGCGCGAGGACGTGACCGAACCCTCCAATTTCCGCAGCGTCGAGCGGCTGGATGACTGGATGCGCCGCCACAACCGCATCGGTCTTGCGGGCATCGACACGCGCGCGCTGACCAAGCGTATCCGTGCCGGCGGCGCGCCCAACGGCGTGATCGCGCACGACGCAGACGGCGTGTTCGACATTCCCGCGCTGCTCGCGCAGGCGCAGGGCTGGCCAGGGCTGGAGGGCATGGACCTCGCCATCGAGGTGACGCGCGAAACGCATGGCGGCTGGGAAGGCGGGCTGTGGCGGCTCGGCTTCGGCTATGACGGGGGTGTCGGCGAGGACGCACGTCCGCATGTCGTCGCGATCGATTACGGCTCGAAGCATAACATCTTTCGCAACCTCGTCGCCGCCGGTGCGAAGGTTTCTGTAGTGCCTGCCACTGCCACTGCCGCAGAGGTGATGGCGCTCGCCCCCGATGGCATCTTCCTGTCGAATGGCCCCGGCGATCCCGCCGCGACCGGCGCTTACGCGGTGCCGGTGATCCGCGACCTGCTGGAAACCGGCAAGCCGCTGTTCGGGATCTGTCTCGGCCACCAGTTGCTCGCGCTCGCGGTGGGGGCTGAGACTAGCAAGATGTTCCAGGGCCATCGCGGCGCCAACCATCCGGTGCAGCGGCTGAGCGACGGCGTGGTCGAAATCACCTCGATGAACCACGGTTTCTCGGTGCTGAGTGAGACATTGCCGGCCAACGCCAAGGCGACCCACGTCTCGCTGTTCGACGGATCGAACGCCGGGCTGGAACTGACCGACCGCCCGGCCTTCTCGGTACAATACCACCCCGAGGCATCGCCGGGCCCGCAAGACAGCCTGTATCTGTTCGAAAAGTTCGTGGGGAGTTTGACGGCATGACCCTTCCAGACGTCGATCCCGCCCGCGTCGAGGCGGAATGGGCCGCTGACAAGGAGGTGCTCGCCAGCCTCGCCGAGAATGGTGACGTTGCCGGGATCGTCCGCCTCGTCGATGTGAGCTTTCGTGGCGAGGAGGCCGCGCTCGAACGGCTGGAGGACGATGCCGAAAGCCTCGGCTTCAGCTTCATCGAACGCGAGGAGACCGAGGACGGCGAACTCGCCACCTTCCTGGGCAGCGAGCAGACCGCCGAGGCCGGCGCGATCCGCGCGCTGACGGTGAAATGCCTGCAGATCGAACTCGCCTACGACGTTGAATATGACGGCTGGGGTTGCACCGCCGAGACCGGAAAAGACTGATGCCAAAACGCACCGACATCTCCTCCATCCTCGTCATCGGCGCGGGGCCGATCGTCATCGGCCAGGCCTGCGAGTTCGATTATTCGGGCGTGCAGGCGATCAAGGCGCTGCGCGAGGAAGGCTATCGCATCGTCCTGGTCAATTCGAACCCGGCGACGATCATGACCGATCCCGAGTTGGCGGATGCGACCTATGTCGAGCCGATCACGCCCGCGATCGTCGCCAAGATCATCGAGAAGGAGCGGCCCGACGCGGTGCTGCCGACGATGGGTGGGCAGACCGCGCTCAACACCGCGCTGGCACTGTATAACGACGGCACGCTGGCAAAGTTCGGCGTGCAGATGATCGGCGCCGATGCCGCCGCGATCGACAAGGCGGAGGACCGGCTCAAGTTTCGCGATGCGATGGACAAGATCGGGCTGGAATCCGCGCGCTCGGCGATCGCGCATACCGTCGAGGAGGCACTGGTCGCGCTGGAGCGGACCGGGCTGCCGTCGATCATCCGGCCGAGCTTCACGCTTGGCGGTACCGGCGGCGGTGTGGCGTACAATCGCGAGGAATTCATCGCGATCGTGCGCTCGGGGCTGGATGCCTCGCCGACCAACGAGGTGCTGATCGAGGAGTCGCTGCTCGGTTGGAAGGAATATGAGATGGAGGTCGTGCGCGACCGCCACGACAATTGCATCATCATCTGCGCGATCGAGAATATCGATCCGATGGGGGTGCATACCGGCGATTCGATCACGGTCGCGCCAGCGCTGACGCTGACCGACAAGGAATACCAGATCATGCGAAATGCATCGATTGCGGTGCTCCGCGAAATCGGTGTGGAAACAGGCGGTTCCAACGTTCAGTTCGCAGTCAATCCGAAGGATGGCCGACTGATCGTGATCGAGATGAACCCACGCGTCTCGCGATCCTCGGCGCTGGCGTCGAAGGCGACCGGCTTCCCGATCGCCAAGGTCGCCGCCAAGCTTGCGGTCGGCTACACGCTTGACGAGATCACCAACGATATCACCGGCGCGACCCCGGCGAGCTTCGAGCCGACGATTGATTACGTCGTTACCAAGATCCCGCGCTTTGCCTTCGAGAAGTTCAAGGGCGCCGAGGAGGTGCTTGGCACCGCGATGAAGTCGGTCGGCGAGGTGATGGCAATCGGCCGCAACATCCACGAATCGATGCAGAAGGCGTTGCGCGGGCTGGAGACCGGGCTGTCCGGCTTCAACATGGTCGAGCGGCTGTCGGGGGCGCCGCGGGTCGAGATCGAGGCGGCGCTGGCCAAGGCGACGCCTGACCGGCTGCTGGTGGCGGCGCAGGCGCTGCGCGAGGGCTTCACCGTCGCCGAGGTGCATGCGATCGCCAAATACGATCCGTGGTTCCTGGAGCGGATCGCCGAGATCGTCCGCGCCGAGGAAGAGGTTTGCCACAACGGGTTGCCGCGCGATGCGGGCGGCATGCGCAAGCTGAAGGCGATGGGCTTTTCCGACAAGCGGCTCGCGTATCTCGCGCTGAAGTCGGCCAATCTGCGCGGCAATGCCAGCGGCATCGCGCGTGGCCGTGGGCTGATCCACGAGGCGGTCAAGGCGATGACCGGCGGCGTGACCGAGGCGGAGGTGCGTGCGGCGCGCCACAAGCTCGGCGTACGGCCGGTGTTCAAGCGCATCGACACCTGCGCCGCCGAGTTCGATGCCAGGACGCCGTATATGTATTCGACCTACGAGGCGCCGACCTTTGGCGAGCCGGAATGCGAGAGCATGCCGACCTCCGCCAAGAAGGTCGTGATCCTCGGCGGCGGCCCGAACCGGATCGGGCAGGGCATTGAATTCGATTATTGCTGCTGCCACGCGTGCTTCGCGCTGGCGGATGCGGGCTATGAGACGATCATGGTCAACTGCAACCCGGAGACGGTCTCGACCGATTACGACACGTCCGACCGGCTGTATTTCGAGCCGCTGACGGCGGAGGATGTGCTGGAAATCCTGCATGTCGAAATGTCGAACGGCACGCTGCACGGCGTGATCGTCCAGTTCGGCGGGCAGACGCCGCTCAACCTCGCGCAGGCGCTCCAGGATGCGGGCATCCCGATCCTTGGCACTTCGCCGGACGCGATCGACCTTGCCGAAGATCGTGAACGGTTTGCGGCGATGATTAACAAGCTCGGCCTGCGCCAACCGCTCAACGGCATCGCGCGCAGCCGCGACGAGGCGGTCGCGGTGGCGGAGCGGATCGGCTATCCGGTGCTGATGCGGCCGAGCTACGTGCTGGGCGGGCGGGCGATGGAGATTGTCGACTCGCTGGTGCAGCTCGACGATTACATTCAGACGGCGGTGCAGGTGTCGGGCTCGTCGCCGGTGCTGATCGACCAGTATCTCCGCGATGCAATCGAGGTCGATGTCGATGCGATCAGCGACGGCACCGATGTCGTGGTGGCGGGTGTATTGCAGCATATCGAGGAGGCCGGCGTCCATTCGGGCGACAGCGCCTGCTCGATCCCACCCTACAGCCTCTCGCCTGAGATCATCGCCGAAATAGAGCGCCAGACGCGCGAGCTTGCCAAGGCGCTGTCCGTAATTGGGCTGATGAACATTCAGTTCGCGATCAAGGACGGCCTCGTCTATCTGATCGAGGTCAATCCGCGCGCCAGCCGCACCGTTCCCTTCGTCGCCAAGGCGATCGGCGCGCCGATCGCGAAGCTCGCGGCGCGAGTGATGGCAGGTGAAAAACTGGCAGATCTGCCGGCGATTGACCGGAACATCAGTTATTATGCGGTCAAGGAAGCGGTATTCCCGTTCGCGCGATTCCCCGGAGTCGACCCTGTGCTGTCGCCGGAGATGAAGTCGACCGGCGAAGTGATGGGAATTGACCCCGATTTTGCGATCGCGTTCGCCAAGGCGCAGCTCGGCGCGGGCACCGTGCTACCCAAGTCGGGCACGTTGTTCGTCAGTGTGAAGGATAGCGACAAGGTCGTCATCCTGCCGGCGATGCGGCAGTTGGCGAGCCACGGTTTCACTGTCGTCGCCACCGGCGGCACCGCCGATTTCCTCGAGCGCAACGGGGTCGCGGTGGAGCGCGTCAACAAGGTAGCGCAGGGGCGGCCGCATATCGTCGATCGTATCAAGGACGGCGGGATGGACCTGATCTTCAACACCACTGAGGGCTGGCAGAGCCTGAAGGACTCGCAGCCGATTCGCGCTGCGGCGCTGACGCAGCGGATTCCGTACTTCACCACCGCTTCGGCCAGCGTCGAGGCGGCGAACGCGATCGTGGCGCTTGCGACACGAAACCTTGAAGTGCGGCCACTCCAATCCTATTATTCCTGATCGCACGATTACTCCCCGACAGTTGAACTACGGTGCGGGCCGGTTCGGAAGGACCGGCTTGGGGACAGATTTCGGGACGAAGGACTAAGGGATGGCGACCGTCGACAAGATGCCGATGCTGCAAGAGGGCTACGACACGCTCACTGCGCATTTGAAACAGCTGAAGGCGGAGCGTCCGCTGATCGTCGACGCCATTGAGGAAGCGCGCGCACATGGCGATCTGTCTGAGAACGCCGAATACCATGCCGCCAAGGAGCGGCAGGGTCAGATCGAGGCTTCGATCTCCGACATCGAGGACAAGCTGAGCCGCGCGCAGGTTATCGACCCGCGCGATCTGTCGGGAGACAAGGTCGTGTTCGGTGCGACGGTGACGCTGATGGACGAAGACGACAAGCCGGTTAAGTATCAGATCGTCGGCCAGACCGAGGCGGATGCCAAGGGCGGTCGGATCTCGTACAACTCGCCGCTCGGCCGTGCTCTGATCGGTCGCAAGATCGAGGATGAGGTCGAAGTAACGGTACCGTCGGGTGATCGCTACTATGTCGTCGAGAAGATCGAGTTCATCTAAGCCGCGACCGCTCGGCGCTACGGCACCGTACGATCGAGCGGGACCGATTATCGCAGCGGGGTTGCTGGTGCGAGGCGCCGCCGGTCGAGACGCAGCACCTCGCGCACCGGCGTTGCCTCGCCGGTGCGCTTTCGCTTTAGGCCAGTAGGTCCGGCTCGAGTAGCCGGTGCATGTGTACGATGACGTACTTCATCTCCGCATCGTCGACGGTACGCTGCGCGGCGGCGCGCCATGCTTTTTCGGCGCTCGCATAGTCGGGGAAAATGCCGACCACGTCGAGCGACGCGGTGTCGTTAAAGTCGAGGGTTTGCGGGTCGCTGACGCGGCCGCCGAAGACGAGGTGAAGTTTGCTCATGGCCGATCTTTCCGTGAAAGGTGTCGGCTTCCTCTTAGGATAGCGCGTTACGAAAACCAACCTGCTGCGCTGCGGCAGAGGTTGGTTTCGCATCGCTGTAGCGCGGTTAGAACACCGCCTTGCCATCGCCGCCAAGCATCGCCTTGCGAACCAGCGGGATCGGCGGCCCCCCAAAACTGAGGAAGGTGTCGTGAAATGCCTTCCAGCTTGCCCGGCCGCCATGCTGCGCCGTCCAGTCGGCGCGCAGGCGGCGGATCATCAGCTTGCCCATCGTGTAGTTGAGGTACGCCGGATCATAGGTGCCGCGCGCCGATTGCTGGCGGGCGTTGCCTTCATCCTGATAGCATTGCTCTACGAACATTTTCCGCGATTGTTCCTGCGTCATGTCGCGCGCATGCAGGCCGATCGCAGACAGGAAGCGACAATCCCGCAGCAAGGCATTGGAAAGCTGACCGATATGCGTTTCGGCATCGCCTTTGTGTAAGCCCGCTTCCCACATCATCTCCTCGGCATAATGCGCCCAGCCTTCGGCGAAGGCGTAACCGACGAACAGCCGGCCGAACAGCGACGGCGAGTGGTTGGCGTGGCGGAACTGTAGGAAGTGGCCGGGCATCACTTCGTGCACGGTGGTGAACAGCAGGTCATCCTTGCCGGGGATGAAGTCCGCTTGCATCTGCTTGCTCCACGCCGGATCTGGCGGGGAGATGTAGTAGATCGACGGTACGCCTTTCTCGAATGGCCCGGGCGGATCGATGTAGGCGGAGTTCTGCCGGTTATACGGCGGGCTCTCCTCGACCAGCGCCTGTTCGGTGTCGGGAGTCGAGACGATGTCGTTGGCGAGCACGAACGCACGCAGTTCGGGGATTTGCTTGCGCGCCTCCGCGACGGGATCGTTGTTGGCGGGTTTGTCGGCGTTCATCTTGACGACGCAGGCGGGCACGGTCGCGCCCGGCGCGAACTGGCCGCACGCCGCGACCAGCGCCGTTCGGTTGCGGGCCAGATCGGCCTTGCCTGCCGCTTCCAAGGTATCGAGCGACACGTCGACGCCCTCGGTCATGCTCAGCATCCGCGAAAAGCGCGCTGCGCCGAGGGCAAAGTCCTGCGTCTGTGTCGCGCGCTGGCTTTGCAGCCAGGTGGCAAGATCGGCCATCGCCTTGCTGGCGGCGGCGGAGGACTTGGCGAATTCATCCTGCAGCGCGGGGCTTTTCACCCCGGCGAACGCCTTCTTGGCGTCGCCGCCGTAATAGTCGGCGAAGCCTTTGAACGCGGCGACCCCATAATCGATGTAACTCGCCGGCATCGGCGTCTTGAGGTTGGCGCGAATGTTGGCGGCGGCCTGCGGGATCTTGCGGAACAAGGTGATGGTGGCGCGCATCCGCGTCGCCGGATCGGCATAGTTGCGCGCGATGTAGACGTTCGGGTCAAGGCCTGCGCCGACATACCATGCCGGGTTGGTATGCGGCTGGTCGGCATCCTCCAGCCAGAACAGCTTCCCCTGCGCGACGGTGATAAGATAGGCGCGCTCGAACGCGCCCTGCTTGTCGAGCTTCGCAGGATCGAATGCCTTGGCCTTGGCGATCGCGTCGCGCAGGAAGTCACCCTGTTGCTTGAGGCCGGCGGCACTCCAGTCGCCCAGACCGCCGTCGAAGTCATGCCGGCCCTGATACACCGCATCGGCGGGCGATACCTTGAACCAGCCTTCAATGAAGGCGTCGCGGAAGGCGGGCCAGCTCGTCACCGGCAGCGGGCTGATCGCGGCAGTGGCGGATGGGGCAGGGGCCTTGGCGGTGCAGCCGGCGATTGCGAGTGCGGCAGCGCCTGCCAGCCAGAGTTTGCGCATGATCTCTCCGATTCGGTGTGGCCGGGATGCTGGCAGCTTGCGCGCGCCCGCGCCAGCCCGGCGGAACGCCGCGCCGTGGCGCACGTTCTTGCTCACGATCCGAACAGGAGACGATCAATGCCCTATATCAAGACGCGCGACGGCACCGACCTCTATGTCAAGGATTGGGGCAGTGGACGCCCAGTGGTGCTAATCCACGGCTGGCCGCTGTCGTCGGACAGCTGGGACGCGCAGGCGATGGCGCTGGCCGAATCCGGTTTCCGGGCGATCGCCTATGATCGGCGCGGTTTCGGCCGGTCGAGCCAGCCGTTCACCGGCTATGACTATGACACGTTGAGCGATGATCTCGCCGACGTGCTGGAAGCAACCGGCGCGCAGGATGCGACACTGATCGGCTTCTCGATGGGCGGCGGCGAGGTTGCGCGCTATATGAGCCGCCATGGTGGCAAGGGTGTGGTCGGCGCTGGGCTGATCTCGTCGGTGGTGCCGTACATGCCGCAGACGGACGACAATCCGCACGGCGCGCCGGTCGACCAACTCACCGGCATCGTCGATGGCATCAAGGCGGATCGCTACGGGTTCTTCGCGACGTTCTTCAAGCAGTTCTTTGGTGTCGGGTTCATCTCCTCGCCGGTCAGCAACGAGACGCTGGACTGGGCGCAGCAGCAGATGAGCATGGCGGGTCTGAAACCGATCCTTGCCTGCGCGGAGTCGTTCGCCTTTACCGATTTCCGGCCCGACCTGTCGGCATTCCGTGTGCCGACGCTGATCGTTCACGGCACTGCCGACAAGACTGTGCCGATCGATCCCACCGGTCGCGCGGCGGCGGCGGCGATCGGCCAATCGCAGCTGGTGGAATATGACGGCGCTCCGCATGCGCTGACGCTCACCGAGAGCGACCGATTCACGCGCGATTTGCTGACGTTCCTCGGACATCGGCCGGCAGTGGATGTGCCGGGCACGGTCGAGGAGGAAGTGCAGCGCGAACAGTTCCTGCACCCGCAACTGGCGCCAATCGTGCCGTAAGCTGGTTTGGAGAAGTGGGGTGACCAAGTCACTCCACTTCCGTCGTCGGATGAAGCAGTAAGACGCGGCTCTGAACGTGCGTGCACGTCTTTCGTGCGGCTTACTTCAGCGGGACGATGACCTCGTCGGGGTGCGCGACGTTAAGATCCTTGCGCACCAGTTCGTCGACCATATCCGGATCGGCGTTCTTCGGGTCGAGCAGGCCGACCCGGTTCTTCAGAACGTCGCGCTGCTTGGTGAGCAACGCGAGTTCCGTCTTTTTACGAGCGAGGTGCTTCTCGATATCGCCGTAAGCGAGCGCGCCGTTCGGACCGATAATCGCGTAGGCGCCAAAAAACGCGCCTACGGTCAAAAGGGCCGCCGGCGGTCCCGCTTTACGGAGGACCGCCCGGAACGAGGTCCGTTTCGGAGATGCGCGCTTTGCCATACGCATCGTAATCGCGCATCGCGACTCGTCGATCAACCCCTTTAACGATATTCTTTACGGAGCGGGTAACTACTTACGCAGCACCGAACGGCCAGCGTAATAGGCTGCGTCGCCCAGTTCTTCCTCAATGCGGATAAGCTGGTTGTACTTGGCGAGCCGGTCCGACCGCGCAAGGCTGCCGGTCTTGATCTGCCCGCAATTGGTGGCGACCGCGAGATCAGCGATCGTGGCATCCTCGGTTTCGCCGGAGCGATGCGACATGACCGCAGTATAACGCGCGCGCTGCGCCATCGACACAGCTTCCAGGGTCTCGGTCAGCGTGCCGATCTGGTTGACCTTGACCAGCAGCGAGTTGGCATATCCGCCCTCGATACCGCGCTTGAGGCGCTTCGGGTTGGTGACGAACAGATCGTCGCCGACCAACTGGCACTTGTCGCCAATCATGTCGGTCAGCGCCTTCCAGCCCTCCCAATCGTCCTCGCTCATGCCGTCCTCGACCGAGAAGATCGGGTAGCGGGCGACGAGATCGGCGAGGTAGCCGGCCATTTCGTGGCTATCGAGGATCTTGCCCTCGCCCGAGATGTCATACTTGCCGTCCTTGTAGAATTCGGTAGCGGCGCAATCGAGCGCGATCATCACATCGTCGCCGGGCTTGTACCCGGCCTTCTCGATCGACGACATGATGAAGTCGAGCGCATCGGTCGTCGAGGCGATGTTGGGCGCGAACCCGCCTTCATCACCGACCGAGGTGGCGAGGCCCTTGTCGTGCAGACCCTTTTTCAGGGTGTGGAAGATCTCCGAGCCGCACCTTACCGCCTCCATGATCGACGAAGCGCCGACCGGAACGATCATGAACTCCTGAAAATCGATTGGGTTATCAGCGTGTTCGCCGCCGTTAATGATATTCATCATCGGCACCGGCAGAACATGCGCGGAGACGCCGCCGACGTACTTGTACAGCGGCATGCCACGCGCGTCCGCCGCCGCCTTGGCGACCGCGAGGCTCACGCCAAGGATTGCGTTGGCGCCGAGCCGTCCCTTGTTCTCGGTCCCGTCGAGCGCGATCATCGCCGCGTCGACATCGGCCTGATCCTCGGCGTCCATGCCGATCACTTCATCGGTGATCTCGTCGTTCACCGCGTCGACCGCGCCTTGCACGCCCTTGCCCAACCAGCGGCTCTTGTCACCATCACGACGCTCGACGGCTTCATGTGCACCGGTCGATGCGCCTGAAGGTACGGCGGCGCGACCGAAGCTGCCGTCTTCCAGCATCACATCGACTTCGACGGTAGGATTGCCCCGACTGTCTACGATCTGACGGGCGTGAATGTCGATGATTGCGGTCACGAAACGATCCTTCTATCGTGGGCCTTGGGCGGCGTTCGCCCGGCCTCTACCGGCATATCACGTCGCCCGCAATTCGTAGCGCCGATGGAACCGGCTCCGTCGCTGCCGGTTGAGCGCACGACAGTTCGAGAAAGGGCATTCCATGGCCGACGACACCATCAATAAACCGACCCCCGCCGTGCTGAACGATCTGCCGCTCGACGAGGACACGATCGCCCCGGAGCGTGACGCGCCCGAAGCCAAGGTCGAGACGGCAAGTCCGACGCAGACGCTGAAAGACAGCGCCGCAAAGCTTAGCAAGGAAGCAACCGATCGCGCTCGCAGCTATGCTGAGGATGGCAAAGCCCGCGCCGGTGGTGCGCTCGACGAACTGGCCCGCATGGTTTCGGACGCAGCTGCGCAGGTCGACGAGAAGGTCGGCCCGCAATACGGTCAATATGCCCGTACGGCCGCCGAGACGATCACCGGCTTCTCCGACCAGATCAAGGCAAAGGAGCTCGATGAATTGATCGAAGACGCGCGCGGCTTCGTCAGCAAGAGCCCGGCGATTGCCATCGGTGCGGCTGCGGCGATTGGTTTCGTGCTTGCGCGACTGGTCAAGTCAGGGCTCGAGCCGGAAGGTTCAGCACCCTCGGCTGCGCCCGTGGACGAACAGGTCTGATCGCGCGTTTGCCAGAGGATAGCATGGCCGAGAACACAAACGACGAAGACGGTATTGGTACGCTGGTTAGCCGTCTGGTCGAGGACGCCAAGGCCTTTGTGCGGGCCGAGATCGCGGTATACCAGGCCAAAGCGCTCAAGTTGGTGGCCGATTATCGCACGGCAGCAATCCTGTGCATCGTCGCGCTGATCCTCGCGCATGCCGCGATCATCGCGCTGCTGGTTGGCGTTATCATGAGCATTGCGCAGACGCTGGGACCAATTTGGGCGACGGTTATCACGATCGGTGGCACTTTTGCCATCGTTGGGCTGCTAGTTGTCGTCGCGCTGTCGATGGTCCGTAGCGCCGGCCGGAAAGGAGTGTCGCAATGAGTGCTGCCGATGAAAATCTGGCACTTGCGCAGACGCAGGCGCGCGCAGCCAAGGCCCGACTTGATGAGACGGTCGGCGCTTTACGTGACAGGGTCGATCCGCGCACGATCGCCAGGCACGCGGCCGATGGCTTGCGTGAGCAGGGCGAGGTAGCGGCCGCGGTGGCGCAGCGAAACCCGGGGGTGGTTGCTGCCATACTGACGGCGGCTGGGGTGTTGCTGATACGGCGACCGATGATGGCGCTGTTCCGCCGAAAGAAGAAATCTGTTCCTCACATCACCCGCAAGGGCGCGAAAGGATATCCGCAATGACCGTTCAGACCCACGAGGCCGCGCGCAAAGGAAACGAAACCAGTCAGAAGGCCGGGGTGCGCGACACGCTAGAAACGACGTTGGAGAACGCCAAGGATTCTGCCAGCAAGGCGCTCGCTTCGGCAGGCGATACCGCCAAGGAATCCGCTCGGAAAACGGCTGAGGGTATCGAGGCGAACCCGCTTTCGGTGTTGGTCGGTGGTGTCGCGCTCGGTGTACTGGCAGGCGCACTGATCCCACGCAGCGACCGTGAGGCGCAGCTGCTCAAGCCGGTCGGGCAACGCCTCACCGATGCGGCGCGAGGTGCAACCGATGCTGCGAAGGAGGCCGGCCTTGCCGAACTTGACGGGCTTGGATTGAGTCCGAACGCTGCGAAAGATACTGCAGGCAAATTGATCGAAGGATTGCTCAAGGCGCTGTCGACTGCCGGTTCGGCGGCGGCAAAAGGGGCGATGGGCAAAAACTAAGCCGACCTTGCAGTGCGGCGAACTTTGCCGCACTGCCGCTAAAGTACCTTTTTACCGTGAAACCAATTTGGTAGAGGCGCGTTTGCGGTAACGAGGGGCGGGATCAAAACGGTTCGCTCTTGCTAAGGGGTAGAGCTGTTTGATTTCGCCGGGTTTCTCGACAAGTTGGTTAGCGATCGCAGTTATGGGCGCTGCGCCTCAGCAGTCGCCGCCAGCCGCGCCAGTGCCTGCGACGCAGCAGATGCCCGATCCTGCCGCCGATCAGCCGATTGTTCCCGAGGCGGAATTCGACAAAGCGCTGCCGCCGCTAAGCAGCGATATCAACGCCCCGCTTGAGCCGATGGCTCTGGAGCCGGTCGGGACGTTGCCTCCGCCTCCAGTCACTCCAGCTACCGGCGTAGTCGCAGCCACCCCGAAGTCGGCGCAGCCCGCGCCATCCGGGATCAGCAGCGCGGCGGGCACGCCTACGACCCCCCAGGACGTTTCTGCCGAGCTTGACCGGCCGCTGCCGCCGCTGGCTACCTTTGATTCGACGCCATTCGTTACCGTGGCCGACAAGACCGAGAAAAGTCCGGAGATCCGCTACGACACGGTTGTGAACGGGCTGGACAAAGTCGGCCTCCTGGATGAATTCCGCGCCCACTCCGTGCTGAAGAAGAGTGGCAAGGCCGCCAATGCGGCGGTCGTTTCAGCGCGCGCTCATGAAGATGAGGAATTGGCGGGACGCGTAATGCGGTCGATGGGATATTACGACGGTACCGCCGTCGCCACGATCGAGACCATCCCGAACGAGCAGGGTCGTGTCCGCGCTATCGTCAACGCGACACCGGGCAAGCAGTATCATCTCGGGTCGGTTAAGGTGGTTGCTGATCCGACTGTTCCGCCCGACCTGATCGAGAATGCACTTGCTCTCAAACCGGGCGATCCGATCGAGGCTGGTCGTGTGCAGGGATCCGAAGCGAACGTCGCCTTGGTGCTGCCGCAGAACGGCTACCCCTTCTCGAAGGTCGGGCAACGCGACATCCTGCTCGATGAGCAGACCTTGACCGGCGCCTATACGTTGCCAGTCGACATCGGTGCGAGATCGTCGTTCGGCGGTTTCACGACTACGGGCAAGCTGGCGTTCGACGCACATCATGTCGGCGTGTTGTCGCGTTTCAAACCGGGTGAGATCTACGACAGCCGCAAGGTCGACGATCTCCGGCAGGCGCTGATCGCGACCGGTCTGTTCTCGACCGCCTCGGTTGAGCCTGTGAAGACCGACCGAGTTGGCCCGGACGGTACGCAACAGGTCGATCTGCTCGTAAGGCAGGTGGCCGGTCCGAAACGGTCGCTGGCCGTGAGTGGTGGCTATAGCACTGGCGAGGGATTCAAGCTCGAGGGTTCGTGGACCAACCGCAACCTGTTCCCGCCCGAGGGTGCGCTGATCCTCAACGTGACCGGCGGTTCGCAGGAGCAGGGTGCGGGCGCGACGTTCAAACGGTCCAATGCCGGCAAGCGCGATCGGACGTTCAGTTTTGGCGTCGCCGCAGACCATTCCAACTATGACGCCTATAATGCGTTCACGGGTACGGTATTCGCGCGTCTGTCGTACGATTCGACGCCGATCTGGCAGAAGAAGTTCACCTGGGCGTTGGGCGCCGAACTGACTGGCACAAACGAAAGCGTATACGACTTCGGCAAGCCGGGTAACGTTCGTCGCACTTATTTCATCGCGGCCTTGCCCGGTCAGGCGCAATGGGACACTACCGACAGCCTGCTCAATCCCACGAAGGGTTACCGCGTCAAGTTGAGCCTCAGTCCTGAGACGTCAGTTCAAGGCAAGGTTAGCCCGTACATCCGCGCTCTGACTGAGGTCAGCGGATACTATCCCATCAGCGATAGCATCGTGCTGGCCGGACGCGTCCGCGCCGCATCGATCGATGGTATTTCGCGCGACGACCTCGCACCATCCCGGCGGTATTACGGTGGCGGTGGCGGTTCGGTGCGTGGCTATGGCTATCAGCGGCTGGGGCCGTTCGATCCAAACGGCAACCCGGTCGGTGGTCGATCGCTGAACGAATTCTCGCTCGAAGCGCGTTACAGGTTCGGCAATTTCGGCATCGTGCCGTTCTTCGATGGCGGCAACAGCTACGAGAGCAGTATCCCGAAGGGCAGCGACATGCGCTACGGCGCTGGCATCGGCGGCAGGTTCTACACCAATTTCGGCCCGCTGCGCTTTGACGTCGCGACGCCTCTCAACAAACGCAAGGGCGACGGTTTGATCGCACTCTATATCTCGATCGGGCAGGCATTCTGATGGCCAGCGAAGCCCCATCCGAGCAGGTTGTTATCGCCAAGACGCCGTTGTGGCAGCGGATCCTCAAGTGGGTCGGCGTCGCGCTTGCGGTGCTGGTGCTGGCGGCGGTTGCGTTGGTGTTCGGCATCAACACGCAACCGGGACGTCGGTTTCTCGTCAATACGATCAACGGTTATACGCTTGCGTCCGGGCTGAACGTGAAGGTCGGTCGGATCGATGGGTCTATCTATGGCGCGATGGTGCTGCGGGATGTGCGCGTACGCGATACGAAGGGCGTATTTCTGACCTCGCCGGCGATCGCCGTCGACTGGCGGCCGTTTGCTTTCGTCAACAATCATGCCGACGTGCGCAGCGCCTCGGCCGCGCTCATCACCATGATGCGCACGCCTGTGCTGAAGGCGACACCGAGCGACCCCAACGCGCCAACTTTGCCCAGCATCGATATCGACGTCGGCCGGCTCAAGATCGACCGTTTCGTGGTGCAGAAGGCGGTAACGGGACAGACTCACATCATCGGCATCGACGGGGTGGCGCACATCGCCGATCGGCGTGCGCAGGTAACCGCCAACGTAGCGGCGTTGGCGGGTGCGGGTGTTGCCGGCGGCGACCGGCTCGCGCTTAAACTTGACGCTGTACCGGACGACAACAAGCTCGACATTGACGCGAAGCTCAACGCCCCCGCGGGCGGCGTGGTGGCGACGCTTGCCAAACTTGGCGCGCCGCTCGACCTGACGATCGGCGGCAAAGGTAGCTGGAAGGCCTGGAATGGCCGAATTGCCGGCACGTTAGGCGGCGCTTCGCTGGCCGATCTCACACTGGCCGCCAACAACGGCACGTTCAAGCTACGTGGCAACGCGCACCCCGGTCTGTATCCCGGTGGAGCGCCAAAGAACGCCGCAACGCCGGTCAACCCCGTTGCCGCCTTGACCGCGCCGCAACTCGACATTGCGCTCGACGCGACGATGAACAAGCGTGTCGTCGATACGATGCTGACGCTCAAGTCCGATGCTCTGGCGGTGGCGGGGCAGGGGCGGCTTGACCTTGCCGCAAGCAAATTCGGGCAATTGAAGATCTCCGCAAAGCTGTTGCGCCCCGGCGCGATCGCGCCGAATCTGAACGGCCGCGATGTGGCTGCGAACGTGGTGCTGGACGGACCATTTGCCACGCCAACGGTCAACTACGTCGTACAGGGTGCACAGATCGGCTTTGGCGCGATCCGTGTCGATAACGTTTACGCCTCTGGGCTGGCGACCGTCGATGCCAATCACATCCTGATCCCGGTCAACGCGCGCGCTGCGCGCGTGGTCGGACTCAATGCGGCGGCTGGTGGTCTGCTCCAGAATGTTGCGATCAACGGTAACTTCGCGATTCAGAACGGGAAGGTGCTGTCCGATAACCTGCGCATTCGCTCGTCGAAGATCGATGCGACCGCGCTGGTCGTGGCAGACCTCGCAACCGGCATGTACCGGGGTGCGCTCAACGGCAAGGTCAACAATTACCGGGTCGAGGGCTTTGGGATCGTCAGCCTGGCAACGAACGCGAAGCTGGTGACGGCTCCGAAAGGGGGTTTTGGTATCACCGGCCACGTCGTCGCGCGCACGTCGCAAATCTTCAACGAGGGCGCACGCAATTTCCTCGGCGGCAACGCGATCGTAAAGGCGGATGTCGGCTATGCACCTGACGGGATCATAACCTTCCGTAATCTGAAGCTGGCCGCGCCAGATTTCCAGGTGACGCGCGGTGAGGGGCGCTATGATCCGGCGGGCCCGCTGTTGGTGAACGCCGACGCATTCTCGAAGCAATATGGCCCGTTGACCGCTCGCGTCACCGGTACCGTGGCGAAGCCGGTCGTACTGCTGCGTGCACCACGTCCGGGTGTCGGCGTTGGTCTGGTGAATCTTGAGGCACAGGTGCGTGGCACCGGGTCGGCTTACGCGATCGTGGCGAAGGGCGGCACCAATTACGGGCCGTTCACCGCCGACGTGGTCGCCGCGACCGCGCCGACGCTGACCGTCGACATCCACCGAGTACAGTTCGCTGGGGTAATGGCGAGCGGCAAGGTGCAGCAGTTAAAAGCAGGTCCGTTCGCCGGTCGCGTTCAATTCGCCGGATCGGGGATCAACGGCGCGGCGATCTTGGGTGGCCAGGGTTCGGTGCAGCGCGCGGACATCGCGGCTACGGCGACCAACGCCAAGATACCGGGCGCTACCGAGTTCACGATCGGCCGCGCGATCATCAAGGCGCAGGCGATCCTGTATCCGAAGGTGCCGCAGATCATCGCCGACGCGCAGATCGGCAACGTCCGTTATGGCGCTGCCGTCGTCACCGCGGCCCGCGCCAAGGTAAACTATGCCGGTGGGTCGGGGACGGCGCAGTTGCTTGCCAACGGATCGAGCGGCGTGCCGTTCAAGCTGGCTGCCAATGCAAAGCTCAGCCCGACGCTGTGGCTGGTTGCGACACAGGGACAGGCCAACGGCATCGACTTCAAAACGGCCGCGCCGGCGCGCATCGGGATCGCTGGCAGCACCTATACGCTGCAGCCGACCCGGATCGACTTTGGTGGCGCCGCAGCGGGTGGCTCGGCACGACTGGCCGGCACGTATGGCAAGGGCATGAGCGTAAAGGCGCGACTGGACCGGATGGACTTGTCGATGGTCAACGCGCTGGTGCCGAACCTCGGCCTTGGCGGCACCGCAAGCGGCGGCGTCGACTTCAGCCAGCCTGCGGGCGCGAGTTTCCCGCAAGCCAATGCACAATTCCGTATCACCAACTTCACACGCGCCAGTCTGGCAACCGTGTCGGAGCCGGTCGACATCGTGTTTTCGGGCAAGCTTTTGCCGGACGGCGGTGATGCGCGCGCGCTTATCACGCGTGCCGGTACGACGGTCGGGCGCATGGTCGCGACGTTGCGGCCACTGCCGCCAGGGTCGGGCAGCTGGACAACGCGACTGATGTCTGCGCCGCTCGGCGGCGGGATCCGCTATAACGGCCCTTCTGCGGTGCTGTTCTCACTGGCAGGTCTCGCCCAGCAGCAACTCAGCGGACCGATCGCCGTTGCGGCGGACTTCTCCGGTCGCGCTTCCGCGCCGCAGCTCAACGGTCTGATCCGCGCTGACAACCTGACGTATGACAATGATGTCTACGGAACGCGGCTGACCAACATCAGGATTGCCGGGCGGTTCACCAACGATCGTCTCGAAATCACGCAGCTGAATGCCAAGGCCGGCAGCGGTACGGTTCAGGCGCAGGGGTCGGTCGGGTTTGCGGCGGACTCGGGTTTCCCGATCAACATCAAGGCGACGCTCGACAATGCTCAGCTCGCCAAGAGCGATGCGCTCGGCGCGACGGTAAGCGGCACGCTCGCGATTACCAACAGCAAGGCGGCGGGCGGGCAGATCACCGGTGATCTGCGCATACCGAACGCCCGTTACGAGATCGTCACGCAGGGCCAGGCCGAGGTGCAGGAACTGACGGGCGTGCGCCGCAAGAGCGATGTGGCGAAGGCCGCAGCATCCGGCGAGGCAAAGCCTGCCGCCGGTCCGCCGGGATTGTTCAAGCTGAACATCCACATCCGCGCGCCCGAACAGCTCTATGTGAGCGGCATGGGCCTGGAGTCTGAATGGTCTGCTGACATGCGGGTCAGCGGTACGTCGGCCGATCCCAAGGTCGTCGGCAAGCTGGAGATCGTGCGCGGCACGTACACCTTCTCGGGCAAGCGCTTCGATATCGACCATGGCGTGGTACGCTTCAACGGTGGTCCGCTCGCCGATCCGGAGCTGGATATCAGCGCATCGACGACGGTGGACTCCGTCTCGGCGATCATCGCAATCGGTGGCACCGGGCAGCATCCTCAGATCACCTTCACGTCGACGCCAACGCTGCCGCAGGATGAGGTGCTGAGCCGGTTGTTGTTTGGAACCTCCGTCACCAACCTGTCCGCTACCGAGGCGATCCAATTGGCGGCGGCGCTCAACTCGCTACGCGGGAGCGGTGGAGGCGGACTGAACCCGCTCGGCAAGTTGCGTTCGGCGACCGGGTTCGATCGGTTGCGGATCGTCGGTGGCGACAAGGCGACGGGTCAGGGCACGTCGCTCGCTGCGGGCAAGTACATCACCAAGAACATCTATGTGGAGATCATCACCGACGCGAAGGGGTTCACCGCCACGCAGCTCGAAATCGCGCTGTCGAAGGGATTGAGCGCCCTGTCGCAGGCGGGCACGTTCGGTGGTTCAAACGTAAGCCTGCGCTACAAGAAGGATTACTGATCGCCGGTTCGCTTATCACTGTCGAGACGACTTCAATCTCCAACATAGCCGATGCCGGAATTTCAGCATCGGCTATGTCACTGCCACAGTCAGCGCAGCCACCACGTTCGTTTGATATGGATTGCGTCGGAGATATAGGACGTCTGCCACGTCCCAAGCATCGTTCCGGCTGTGATGATGCCCACGCTTGGTCATCGTATACAGTCGTCGCCGGTTGAACGTTCTCGACATGCGGAGGATTTTTCCCTTGCAGGCTGGCGTCGCAATCTAGTCCTACTGTGCCGATCTGCTGTGCTTCACTTCCCGGTTACCGAGAAGGACTCCGATAGATGACTGCTCAACGCCGACTGCGGAATGCCGTGAGCCAGAAATCGTCTGCTGCACTGCACACAACCTAATTGTATCGTTCGGTCGAACGAACTAGAAAGGTTCGTGGTTCACGATCGTCTTCTCGACATTGCGATTCGCGAGTTCGGCGAAAAGGGCCTGGACGGCGCGAGCACGCGTAGCATCGCCAGCGCCGCCGGCACTGCGATGTCGTCGATTACCTATCACTATGGTAGCAAGCAGGGCCTGTATCTCGCCGTGGCGGATTACATCGCCGAGCATATGGCGAGTGAGATGCTGCCGGTGCTCGATCTGGCGAATACCGCCCCCCTTCGTGATCCACAGGCCGCACGCGCCAAAATTCACCACATCCTGAATGCTTTCGCGCAGCGGATGATGGGACAAAAATCCGCTGCACTGTCGATGTTTATCATGCGCGAGCAGCTTCACCCTGGCGAGGCGTTCGATCGGTTGTACGAAGCGGCAATGGGGCAAGTGCTTGATTACCTATCCGATCTTGTAGCGGTTGCGACGGGTGCGCCGGCTGACGAGCGCACGCGCCTCTTCGCCTTTCTGCTTGCCGCACAGGTGTTTTCACTTCGCTCCGCGCGTGGCGCGCTGTTACGAGTGGCCGGGCAAACCGCCACCGAGGGGCCGTTCGCGCAGTCGCTGACGAGTCTCATTTCCTTCAATACTGACGCGATGCTCGACCGGCTGCATGCCGATCGCCAGGAGACCGCATGACCGAAGATCAGGCCCCGAAGTCCGGCAATGGATCGGACGACCGCAATGACGATCAGGGCGACGAGCAGGAGTCCAACGCACCGTCGTCGGACAAGCAGCGCGACGGCGGTCAGGACAAGCAGAGCGACCAGTCTGATGACGCTGGCGATGATAAAGGCGACGACAAGCCGAAAAAGCCCTCGCTTGTTCGGAAACCGCTGTTTTGGATCATCGTGGTCGTGGTGGCTGCGATCATCGTCATTGCCGGAGTGTTATACTACCTTCACGCGAGACAGTTTGAGTCGACCGACGATGCGTTCGTTGATGCACACATTGTGCGGATTGCGCCCAATGTCGCCGGTACGCTGGTGCAGGTCGCGGACGTCGATAACCGCCACGTCGAGCCGGGGCGGTTGTTAGCGGTGATCCAGCCCAACGGCCCCGAGGCAACGCTATCGGAGGCGCAAGCGAACGTCAGCCAGGCAACCGCGCAGGCCGAACAGTCGCGAGCGCAGGTCGTCGCGGCGCAGGCCGCCGCTGCGAAGGCCGAGGAACAGGCGCGCGGCCCACTCGCCGATGCGCAGAAGGCTGCGCAGGATCTCGGCCGCTATCAACAGCTCCAGCGGATCGATCCGCAGGCGGTTGCCGGGCAGCAACTCGATCAAGCGCGTGCCACCGCGCGTGCCACCGCGGCGAATGCCGCCGCCGCCCGTCGCGAGATCACCAGTGCGCAGGCGCAGGTAGAGGTCGCACGACGCCAGGTCGCGGCATCCGAGGCAGTCATCGCCGCACGTCAGGCGCAGGTGAAGCAGGCCAACGTGACGATCGGCTATCTGCGTCTCACTGCACCGGTGTCGGGGCAGGTCGTCAACCGTCAGGTCAATCTCGGCTCCTATGTGGGGCCGGGTACGCAGTTGATGGCGATCGTGCCCGACCACGTCTGGGTAACGGCCAATTTCAAGGAAACGCAGCTGCGTAACATGAAGATCGGCCAGCCGGTAGAGATCAGGGTCGATGCCTATCCGGACGTCAAGTTCCACGGCCATGTCGATTCGGTGCAGCGCGGGGCGGGGCAGGCGTTTGCGCTACTGCCGCCGCAGAATGCGACCGGCAATTACGTCAAGGTGGTGCAACGCGTTCCAGTCCGCATCGAATTCGATCGCAACGGCAAGGATGCGCCCGATCCGCGTAAATACCCGATCGGTCCCGGCATGTCGGTCATCCCCACCGTCAAGGTGCGCTGAGCATGGCGAGCGCGGCGAAACGCGCGGACGGCTGGGATCCCAGCCGTTCGGCGGCCGGATCCTATAACCCGTGGATGATCGTGGCGCTCATCAGCATCCCGACGTTCATGGAGGTGCTCGACACATCGATCGCCAACGTGTCGCTCGACCATATCGCAGGTGGCTTGTCGATTTCGAGCGATCAGGCGACATGGGTGCTGACCAGCTACCTCGTCGCCAATGCAATCGTCATTCCGATCAGCGGCTGGCTGTCCGACGTGATCGGCCGCAAACGCTATTTCATGATTTCCATTGCATTGTTCACCATTTCCTCGCTGATCTGCGGGCTATCGCCCAACCTCAGCACGCTGGTGATCGCGCGCGTATTGCAGGGGATCGGTGGCGGCGGTCTTGCTCCGGTCGAACAGTCGATGCTGGCCGACACCTTTCCGCCGAGCAAACGCGGTATGGCGTTCGCCGCGTTCGCGATCGTGGTGGTGGTCGGGCCGGTGCTCGGGCCAACGCTCGGCGGCTATATCACGGAAACGTGGACATGGCATTGGGTGTTCCTCATCAACGTGCCGATCGGCATTCTCTCCCTGTTCCTCGTCAATCTGTTCGTGGACGAGCCCGATACGATCAAGAAGGATCGCGAGAAGCTGCTGAAACGCGGTATTCGGATCGATTATATCGGCGTGCTGCTGGTCGCGCTCGGCCTTGGTTTTCTCGAGGTCACGCTTGACCGCGGCCAGCGTGAGGATTGGTTTTCAAGCGGGTTCATCATCGCCACGGCGACAATCGCGGTGATATCGCTGATCGGTTTGGTGTTGTGGGAAACCCATACCGATGAGCCAGTCGTCGACCTGAAGCTGCTGCGTAATCGCAATTTCTCGGCGACGTTGCTGGTGATGGGACTGACAGGCATGATCCTGTTCAGCACGACACAGCTCATTCCGCAGATGCTCCAGCAGGTGATCGGCTATACGTCGTTCGATGCGGGTCTTGCCCTCACGGCCGGCGGCATCGCGACGTTGGTGATGGTGCCGATCGCGGGGCGCCTCAGCGGAGCGGTCGATGTGCGAATGCTGCTGTTCCCGGCACTACTGGGGCAGGCGTTCGCGCTTTGGAACATGTCGCATCTGAGTGCGGACATCAGCTTCGCCGATGCGGCGATCGCGCGGCTGTATCAATCGATGTTCCTGCCGTTCCTGTTCGTGCCGCTGAATGCGGTCGCCTACGCGGGCCTCCCGCAGAACAAGACGGCGCAGGCATCCAGCCTGCTTAATGTCGCGCGCAATCTCGGCGGGACGATCGGGATTTCGAGTGCGCAGTCCATGCTGGCGAATGCGATGCAGCGCCACCAGACGGAACTGGTCCAGGGGCTGAACCCGCTGAATTTCAACTACAGCGAGTGGCTCGCCAAGGCGCAAAATGCAGTCGGCAGCGTCGGCGATACCACGACGCCGCTGGCGTTACTGTACAGTCAGGTGCAGCGGCAGGCGTCGATGCTGGCGTTCCTCGACGTGTTCCGGTCGTTGATGATTATTGTGCTGATCGTGTCCCCTGCGGTGTTTCTGATGAAGCCCAGCAAATCGGGCGGCGGCGGCGGAGGAATGGCGCATTGAAGAAGACACGCAATCTTTCCGCACTGGCAGCGGCGCTGCTGGCTGGCGCCTGTACGGTCGGGCCGAACTATCACGCGCGCGACCTGCCGGTGCCGGCGACCTTCGCAGAACCGCAGGCTCAGATGCCAGGCGCCAGCATCGATCCGGCGCGGTGGTGGACGGGCTTTGGCGATCCGCAACTCGATACGCTGGTCGAGCGGGCGCTGGACGGTAATCCCGACATGGCGATCGCCGCTTCGCGGGTGCGGCAGGCGCGCCTTTCGGAGGTGGCGGCGCGCGGGGTCGGCCGGCCGACGATCGATGCCACCGCGAATGCCACCCATATCGAGCTGAGCAAAAACAGCGGCATCTCCAGCATCGCAAAACTGTTCTCAGGCGGATCTGGCGGAAGCGGGTCGAGTGGTGGCGGCTCCAACAGCGGCGGCGTCGCACTTCCTGGTAGCGGCATCACCACCTACGCGGTCGGCTTCGATGCGAGCTGGGAACTTGATATCTTCGGCGGCGGCCGTCGGCAGGTCGAGGGGGCGGTCGCACGGACCAGTGCCGCCGTTTGGAACCAGCGAGACGCGGCGGTGACGCTCGCCGCTGAGGTCGCGCAGGCGTATTTTTCCCTTCGGCTCGATCAGAACCAAATCGCCATCGTCACGGATGAGATCGCCCGCGAGAACCGAGCGCTGGAGATCGCCGGCCACATCGCCAAAGCCGGCCTCGTGCCGCAGAGCGACGTAACGCGGCAGCGCGGCACCTTGACTGCGCTGGAAGCGCGGCTGGAGCCGCTAAAGGCGGACGTACGCGTGCGCATCCATGCGCTCGGCATCCTGATCGGCGAAGCGCCCGCGACCCTCGATACCGAACTGGCGGTGGCGCCCGGCCTGCCGCTGGGCTTACCGGGCGTGCCAGCAGGGCTGCCGTCCGACCTGCTGCGCCGCCGCCCGGACATTCGCGCTGCCGAGCGCAATCTGGCGGCAGCGACAGCGGATATCGGCGTAGCGGTTGCGGATCTCTATCCGAAGTTGCAGCTGACTGGCCTTGGCGAACTGCTGTCCACCTCGCTTGGCAATCTGTTCAGCAAGGACAGCTTGCAAGCGACCGCGACCGGCGGGATCAACTTCCCTTTGCTCGATTGGGGTCGCCGCCGCGCAACAGTGTCGATCCGTAAGGAACAGGCAGAAGAGGCGTATGCGCAGTACAAGGCAACGGTGCTGGGGGCATTGCGCGACGTCGAGGACCCGCTCGCCCGGCTTGACGCCGAGCGGCGGCGCAACGCCACGTTGCGACGTGCCGTTCAGGACCAGGAGAGCACGGCGCGCTCGATCGAAGCGCGCTACCGCACCGGCTTTGTCACGCAGGATGAACTGCTGAACGCGCAGGTGAACGTCTTGTCCGCGCGTGAACAGGTCGCGGCGAGTGACATGCAGTTGCGCGAGAATACCGCGTCGCTGTTCAAGGCCATCGGCGGCGGGTGGAGCGAAACGTCGCCGGCTATGTCCTGATGCTCGCCAGGGGCGGCGTTGCTGGTGTCGTGACCTTTTGACGTGCCCGGCACAGCCGGTAAGGTACCGGCCATGGACACATCGCACATTGCCACCGCCGCGCTTGCACATCTCGAACGGCTAATCGCGTTCGACACGACTTCGCGGGATTCGAACCTCGCGTTGATCGGCTATGTCGAGGCGTTCCTCGGAGGTCATGGCGTCGCGTCGCATCGTGTTTCCAACGCGGATGGTCGTAAGGCGAACCTGTATGCGACGATCGGCCCTGCCGTACCCGGTGGTGTCGTGCTTTCCGGCCATACCGACGTGGTACCGGTCGACGGGCAGAACTGGACCAGTGACCCGTTCACGCTGACCCGGCGAGGCGATCGTATGTACGGGCGCGGCACGTGTGATATGAAAGGTTTCTTGGCGCTCGCGTTGGCGATCGTTCCCGAAGTCGCGCGCGGGCAGGTTGCGCGCCCGCTGCATCTCGCGTTTTCCTACGACGAGGAGGTCGGTTGCCTGGGTGCACCCTCGATGATCCGAGAGCTGGTGCGCGATCTACCGCCGCCGCTTGCCGTGATCGTCGGCGAGCCTACCAACATGGAGGTGGTGAGCGGCCACAAGGGTATCTCAAGCTGGCGCGTGGTCGTGCGCGGGCACGAGGCGCATTCCAGCCTGACGCATCTCGGCGTGTCGGCGAATATGGTCGCGGTGAAGCTCATGCACGCGCTCAGCGAAATTGCCGACGGATTGGAGCGGCACGCCGATCATAACTCGCCCTATCACCCGCCACATGCGACGCTGACGATCGGGGTGGTGAAAGGCGGCACCGCGGTAAACATACTGGCGCGCGAATGTGAATTCATCTTCGATCTACGCACACCGGCCGGCACGGACCCGCAGACGATCATCGCCCCGTTCGAGCTACTATGCGCCGCAGAGGATAAAGCGATCCGCGCCCGGTTTCCGGACGCTGGCGTGGAAATCGTACGCCGGTCGTCGACACCCTCGTTCGCGCTCAAGCCCGACAGCCCTGCCGAGGCGCTCGCACGACGGCTGGCGGGCGATAATGGGAGCGCGCGCGTGGTGTCTTATGCGGCAGAGGCAGGTCAGTTTCAGGAAGCAGGATTCTCGACAATTATCTGCGGCCCCGGCTCGATCGAGCAGGCGCATCAACCGGACGAGTATCTCGAGGTTGCACAGTTCGAACGTGGATTAGCTTTCATGGCACGATTGGATGAAGCGCTACGGTAACGCTAGGCCTGATCATGTGCATCGTAAGCAGCTTACGTACGAATACGTATTTCGCGTAAGCGACCAAAGTAACCATTGCAGTCGCGGCGTTATCCGCGACCATCCTATCAACAGAGATCCGGCTGTGTGCTTTGATCGCGATCTAGCCGATGTCCCGTCGGAAGATCAGCCCGACGCGGAAACTAACTCACTGAAATATCAGCTTGTTGTTTCCGCGCCGAGCCGGGTTAAGCGATTACCAAGGGCGGATATTGTCGCCGTAGATCAGCGCGAGAACGAAACGAAGCATGTACTTTCTCCCTATAGGCACCTCGTTGGGTGCCACGCTTCATTAATCCAAATTTAACGATATCTCAATCGCCTCTGCGAGATCGTTACGAAAATGGAGGTGTTGTTTAACGCTTCGTTCAAGCCTCTCGTTCTAAGCTATTTCCATGGCCCGTGCTCTCCAAACCGAGGATCTTCCAGCCATTTGGCGCTATTCTCATGCCGGCGTGGTGCCGATGCGGAGCGAAGCGCCGTTAAGCGGCCTTCCGATGCGTTCCGATTTGGGACATGTTCGGCAGTGGGCACGTAATGATCAATCGGGCGGACCGTCGGTGACCGTTGCCTGGCGCGTGGTTGCTCTCGCCGAGATCGCCAACTTCGCAAGTTTGCGTCGACACCTGGGACGGCTCTGCGCCGATCGCCTGTCCACGGCACTGGTTGACCGGGCGACCGGGTGTATCGCCGGGCTGCGCGCAACTGCGGTCGCACGCAGCCTCGTCGAATTCGAGCTTGGCTCGACAGATCTCGCCGCGATTGAGACGGCAGTCGAGATGTTGCGCGTTGCGTTCGAGGCACCCTTTGAGTTCGAGGGCGATCGACACAAGCTCGAAATCACCTTTGCTGCTGCCGCGGCACCGGTGGGCAGCACGGAAGATGTGCGGCTTGTCGAGGAGGCCGAGGGCGCTCTAGAACAGGCACGGGCAGAGTTTCGTACCGTCTTGCGCGATTTGTCCGCTGGCACGCCGGCGTTTGACCGGCTGTCGCTGATCCGCGATCTGCCCGATGCGATCGCACGTGGCGAGATGTTCCTGCAATATCAGCCTAAGGTACATGTCCGTCGCCAGGAAATCGCGAGTGCGGAGGCGTTGGTGCGCTGGCAACATCCGCGCCGCGGACTGATCCTGCCGGGTGACTTCATCACCCTCGCAGAGGAATCGCGTCAGATCGACGCGCTGACGCTCTGGACGCTGGATCGCGTCATCGCAGACCAACGCATTCTGCGCGCCGAGGGTCGCGACCTGACGATCTTCATCAATATCTCCGGTCAGTTGCTGAGCGATGCCGAGTTTGTCGCCAGCGCGTGTCGCAAGGTGCGCGAGGGCGGCGCCAAGATCGGCTTCGAGATCACCGAGACAGCGGTGATCCGCGATCCGCAGAGCGCGATCGCCAACCTGCGCAAGTTTGACGAAGTTGGAATCACGATTGCGATCGACGATTATGGTGCTGGCCTCTCGTCCTTAGCGTACCTCAAGGAGTTGCCTGCGCGCGAGTTGAAGATCGACAAGATGTTCATACTCCAGCTTACCAGCAGTAACCGCGACCCGCTGATCGTGCGCTCCACCATCGATCTCGCACACGCGCTGGAGATGGAGGTTACCGCCGAGGGTGTCGAGACGCAGGCTGCGCTCGCATTGCTGACCGTGATGGGGTGTGACATGGTACAGGGATACCTGCTTAGCCGGCCGATCTCGATCGAGGCCTTTCGTGCGTTCTTGCGCGACGACAAGCTCAAGCTGGGCGGCGACGGGCGTGACTCCATGTTCAAGCGCCCCGCAAGTTTCTGGCGCACTGCCTGATCGCCATGGGTGCGTAGCGCCACCTTAACGATCCAGGGAGTAAGACGTCCGGCGATGGGCTGTAGTTCTCCATATGTGCGGCTGGCGCGCCTGCTCGCTCCGTTGTTGCTGGCGTGCGGCCTGCTGCTTGCTCCGCAAGCGTCATGGGCGTCGGCTGGCGACGACCGCTTCGATGCGCTGATCGCAACAGCCCGCGCGGCGATGCTGGTGAACCCAAGCGAAACGATCGAGAAGGCGAAAGTCGCCCAACGCGCCGCGGAGACCTTGCCGGCCAACCGTCGTGCAATCGGTGTCGCCACTGCGCAATGGCTGCAGGGAGAGGCCTATCTGCGCTCGGACGACGTGACGCATGCACGTCCGCTGATCGACAGCGCCTACGCGTTGGCAACAGCAGCCGGGCCGGCGACAAAATTAACCGGTGACATTTTGTTGTCACGCGGCGGGCTGCATACAGCCACTGCACAAGTTGCCGCTGCGCTTGCCGATTACCAGCAAGCGCACAATCTGTTTCGCGACATCGGCGAGACGCGCAGTCGGGCGGTTGCGTTGTTGTACATCGCGCTGCTGTACCAGGAAGCCGGCGACTACGGTAACGCGCTACGCTATTACGATCAGGCGCGGGACGTTTACAGTGCTGATCCACAACTGCTGTTGTCGATCTTCAACAATCGCGGCAACGCACTCAAGGAACTCGGCCGTTTTCGGGAGGCCGAGCAGCAGTTTCGCGAAGCGTTTACGCTGGCCAAGACGTTGCACAGCCCTGCGTTGGAAGCGCGGGTCCTGAGCAACATCGCGCGCAGCGAGCTTCGCGCTGGCAAGGTCGCCGACGCCGATCGTACAATTGCTTTAGGCTTTGGCTATAAACAAGATCCGGATGCAGCCGCCGCGACCGTGCAGTTCTGGGCGCTGGCTGCGCAATCCGCGCTCCAGCATGGCGATGCGCGGCGTGCGGCCGCACTCATCACGCACGCGTTCGTGAACGTCGATCAGGCGCATCCAACGCTGTCGGATCGGGAGGCGCACGAAACTGCATACAAGGCATTCAAAAGCGTCGGCGACGAGAAGCAGGCGCTCGAACACCTCGAAGCGCTCAAGCGTTTCGACGACCAGACCTCTACGCTTGCCGCCTCGACCAACACCGCGCTGGCCGCCGCCCGTTTCGACTTCGCCAATCAAGAACTGCGCATCGCCAAGTTGCGCAACGAGGAACTGGCGCGCACCAACGCCTTCGAACATTCACGCGCGGAATCTCAGCAACTGATCTTCACCGGCGCAGCGATTGTCACCCTTGTTGTCATAGCCTTGCTGGCGACCAACCTGGTCGTGATCCGCCGTAGCCGCAACGATGTCTGGGCGGTCAACCTCGATCTCGCCCAAACCAACACCGCGCTTGGCAAGGCGCTCGCCGCCAAGACCGAGTTCCTTGCCACTACCAGCCACGAGATCCGCACGCCGCTCAACGGCATCCTGGGGATGACGCAGGTGATGCTTGCAGATCAGGCGCTTGCCGGCACGTTGCGGGACCGCATCGGCATCGTACACAGCGCGGGCGTGACGATGCGCGCACTCGTCGACGACATTCTCGACGTTGCCAAGATGGAGACCGGCAACCTTTCACTCGAGCAGGCGCCGTTCGACCTCGCCGCCATGCTACAGGAGGTAAGCCAGATGTGGCAGGAGCAGACGCGCGCCAAAGGACTGGTCTTCGCGCTCGACCTGAACACGTCGCCGCGCTGCATCGAAGGCGATGTGACGCGGCTGCGGCAGATCGTGTTCAACCTCCTGTCGAATGCGATCAAGTTCACCGAGCGTGGCACGATCAGGCTCGCGGTGACCACCGCGACCGCCATCGACGGGGAGCGCGTGCGGATCGTGATAAGCGATAGCGGCATCGGGATCCCAACGGATAAGTTTGACCTGATTTTTGAGTCCTTCCGACAGGTTGATGCGGGAACCACGCGTCGCTTCGGCGGCACCGGTCTCGGTCTGTCGATCTGCCGCAATCTTGCGCGCGCGATGGGTGGGGACGTGACGGTCACCAGCGAGGCGGGCGAGGGGTCTACCTTCACCATCGACCTGCCGCTGGTACATGTCACCACGCCCGACACCCTGCCGGTGGAGCCGTCGACGCCGGGATTGCTGATCGTAGACCGCAATCCCATTACGCGGGCGATGTTGCGCACTGTCCTCGCGCCACACGCCGGCACGGTAACGTTTGCAAGCAGCGTAGTGGAGGCGGTAGCGCAAATCGACGCTGGCGGTGTCGCGCAGGTGCTGATCGACGACGCCACGCTCAAGACCGACGAGGACGTAACGACCGCGCTCCGCCAAATCGCGAACTCCGCCCGGTCTTCTGGCGCGGGCAGCACTTTGTTGTGGGCTACACCCGAAATGGGTGATTATAGTCGCGCCGAGCAAGCTGGTATCGACCGGCTGGTCGCGAAGCCGGTTGCCGGCACGCGTCTGGCGGACATGATGTACGGCGGAAATCTGCGAGATGAGCCTACAAGCAGGCTTGTAACGCAAGCGGTATGATCCGATAATGAGCATGGCATGAAGCGTGAGCAAATCTTGAAGTTCTTCGCCGGCCACCGGCCATGAAGATTCTGTTCATCGAAGACGATGCGATGAATCGTCGGGTCGTGAACGATATGCTCGATGTGGCTGGCGCCACCATGATCGGAGCCGAAAGCGCCGAGATCGGACTGGGCCTGATCGATGAGAATGATTTTGACATCGTGCTGCTCGACCTTCGGATGCCGGGCATGGACGGATTGACCGCGCTTGGCCATATTCGCGCACGCGGCGATGCGAAGGCAGATCTGCCGGTAATCGTAATCACTGCCGACACCGCGATCGACTTGCGCGAACGGTGCATCGCGGCTGGCGCGGACGAGGTGCTGTTCAAGCCCGTCGCGATGGATTCACTGTTCGATGCGATCGGTCGCATGCTCGCCAAGGGCGCTGGCGAAGGCATGATCGGCTGACGTTCAGGCGCTGATGCGACGGACGGAAAGCGTGTTCCAGCGCCTCTCAATTGCCTGCTTGTATACGGCCTGCGTTCCTGATCGTGGCGTTTATCAGCGTTGCTTAAGCGTCCGGTATCTTCAGCGCCGCCGCCAGCGAGGCCGTGGCGCTGCCACGTCGCGCGGGCTGTGGCTGCGATGGCGCGGGTGCCCAGCCGGTCATGAAAATAATTTCGAAACGCTCCGGTACGCGTCCGTCCGTATCGGCAAGGTCCGCGAATGCTTGATAAGCTCTCGCTAGGGTATCGCGGCGTAACGGCCGCCGCCCGACCATCGCGTTGCTGGCGCCCATGCCGCGCAGATCCCGCAACAACCCCCCGAGATCCCCGTACCGCACATTGAGTGTTTCGCTGTCCGCTACCGGCAGCGCGAACCCTGCGCGCATCAGCAGATCGCCGGCCGAGCGCACGTCAATTTGCGGGTGTAAGCGCGCCGCTGGCCGGTCGCCTTCTGCCACACGTAACGCGGCGCGGAGCGTGGTGAGCGACCCTGCGCCGACGAACGCCGCGAGGAACAGCCCGTCGGGTCGAAGTGCGCGCCGCGCCTGGATCAGTGCGCCCGGGAGATCGTTCACGCTGTCCAGCACGCCTGCCGATACGATCAGGTCGAAGCTCGCCTCCGCAAACGGCAGGGCGTCCTCCTCGGCAACGATCCCGCCTGCCGCCGCCGCGAAGCGTGGACCGGCGTCGCAGCGCGTGATTGCTCGATCGGGCATAAAGCTGCCGTCAAAACATCCGAGGTCGAGAACGTCGGCAAAGCTGCGCTTCACACTGTCGAGGCGCTCTTGGATGCCATCCAGCATGACCGCGCGCACGAAGTCATGGCCAGCAAAGCCGGGTGCTGCGCGGTCGCGGTGCTGACGCCGGGCGGCGCGATCGAAGATGTCGGGTACGCTCACGCTGCGGCTTGTGCCGGTTCGCCGCGCACGCGACAAGGGGCTGTGTCACGGCTTGCTGCACCTTTGCGTTTCGTTGCCGGTCTTGCGCTGCCGCCACGCTGCCCGGGGTGTGGGGCGGTGACCGGGGCGGATCACCGGTTTTGCGCCACTTGCTGGGGTGATCTTCGTTTCCTCGCGCCGCCGTGGTGCGCGGGGTGCCAGATGCCGTTCGAGCATGATTATGGCGTTTCCGAACAGTGCGCCGACTGTCTAGCCGAACCGCCTGTCCACGCCGGCGTATTCGCGGCGGTTGCCTATGGCAAAGTCGCACGCACGCTGGCGCTACGGCTGAAATATGGCGGCCGGATCGCCTTTGCGGAAACGGTTGCGCGGCAGATGGCGCGGCTGGTGCCGGCGGGCGCGGACCTGCTCGTGCCGGTGCCTCTGCACCGCTGGCGGCTGTGGTCGCGCGGTTTCAACCAAGCGGCGCTGATCGCGGACACGCTGGCGAAGACGATGCAGATCGAGGCCGATCCGATGCTGCTACGGCGTGTACGTGCCACGCCGATGCTGCGTGGTCTGGGGGTGAAAGGACGCGCCCGGGCGGTCCATGGCGCGTTTGCCGTGGACAAGCCTGAACGGTTGGCGGGACGGGCGGTCGTGCTGATCGATGACATCTACACCACCGGCGCCACGACCGATGCTTGCGTCGACGCATTGCTATCGGCGGGTGCCGCTTCGGTGGCGATTCTGTGCTGGGCGCGGGTGATCGATTCGGATGCTGCATGATTGACAAGCGGCGACCGACTGCACACGTTAAACCTATGGCAAAGACACAAATTTATACCAAGGCGTTCTGTCCCTATTGCTCGCGCGCGATGCGGTTGCTTGCGTCGAAGGGCGTCGAGGTGGAAGAGTTTGACATTACCATGGGCGGCCCCAAGCGTGCCGAGATGTTAGGCCGCTCTAACGGTCGCACCACGGTGCCACAGATCTTCATCGGTGATACGCACGTCGGCGGATCGGACGATCTCGCCGCGCTGGAAGCCGCCGGCAAGCTGGACGCGCTGCTCGCGGCATGAAGATCGCGCTGCTCCAGATGACGAGCGGGGTCGATCCGCTTGCCAACGCACGCACCATCGTCGACGCGGCGGCGGAAGCGGCGAGGAGCGGGGCGGCGATGCTGTTCACGCCGGAAATGTCCGGCCTGATCGATCAAAACCGGAAACGCGCTGCCGCTTCGCTCCACGCGGAAGGTGATGATCCGGTGCTGGCAGCGACCCGCACGGCGGCGAGGGAACATGGCATTTGGGTGCACCTCGGCTCGCTTGCGGTACACGGCAATGATGGCAGGCTGGCGAACCGCGGCTTCGTGATCGATGACGCCGGTGAGGTCCGGGCGCGTTACGATAAGCTACATTTATTCGACGTCGACCTGCCAAGTGGTGAAAGCTGGCGTGAATCCGCTGCTTACGCTCCGGGTGCCAATGCGGTGGTGGTCGATACACCGGTCGGCGCACTCGGTCTGTCGATCTGCTACGATCTGCGCTTTGCCGCGCTGTTCGCGGCGCTGAGCGATGCCGGCGCGACGGTGCTGGCGACGCCGGCCGCGTTCACGCGGCCGACCGGTGCGGCGCATTGGCATATCCTTCAGCGCGCGCGTGCGATCGAGTCGGCTGCCTATGTCGTTTCCGCTGCGCAGACCGGCACGCATGAGGATGGCCGCGCAACGTACGGCCATTCGGTGGTGATCGACCCGTGGGGCACGGTGCTGCTCGACATGGGTGAGGCTGCCGGACTCGGGTTTGCTGACATAGACCCGGCACGGATCGCCGATGTGCGCGCACGCGTACCGGTGATCGCGCACCGCCGACCCATCCCCGAAGTGTCGACCACATGATCGTCTTTGACCTGCGCTGTTCGCAGGCGCACGTCTTCGAGGCATGGTTCGGATCGAGCGCTGCTTATCAGGAGCAGCGCGAGCGTGGCCTGCTGTCTTGCCCGTTTTGCGGGGACGGCGATGTGGTCAAAGCCGTCATGGCGCCGAACGTAGCGGCTAAGGGCAACACCCGTCCCGCCGCTTCTTCGGCGACCGATGCACCGCCAGACCCGGCAGCGATCAAGGCGGCGATGCGCGCAATGGCGGCAGCGCAAGCGAAGGCGCTGGCCGGTTCCGAATGGGTCGGCACCGCTTTTCCGGAGCGGGCGCGAGCGATGCATGCCGGTGATTTGCCGGCGGGGCCGATCCACGGCCAAACGTCGCTGGCAGAAGCCAAATCCTTGATCGACGAAGGCGTCGCGGTCGCGCCGCTTCCCTTTCCGGTTCTGCCGCCTGAGACGATCAACTGATCGACACGCTTGAGCGCGCGAGCGCAGCAGGTTAGGGGGAGGGCAGCGTGGTTCCGTAGCTCAGCCGGATAGAGCGCCACATTCCTAATGTGGGCGTCGGGGGTTCGAGTCCCTCCGGGACCACCAATTCCGCCCCGTGTAGCGACTGCCCTTGGTACTGCGGGGCGTCAGCCATGAGCCGGCGCCCCGTCGGGCCGTTCAGGCCTTCATGTGACCGGCGAGATGTTTGTTCATCTCGAACATCGTCACCCGATCCTTGCCGAAGATCTTCTTGAGATTCTCGTCCGCGACGATCTCGCGCTTGTTCTCCGGGTTCTGGAGATCGTGTTTCTTGATATATTCCCAGACCTTGCTGATGACTTCGCTGCGCGGAAGCCGATCGCTGCCGACGATCTTCGCCAGATCTTCCGAAGGCTGGATCGGCGCGTGGATGCCGCCTGTTTTTGGCGCTGCTGCGGTTTCGGTCTTTGCCATTCTTTGGTCCTTCCTGCTGTGTCGTTCTTCGCGACATCGGTTGCGCGCTGGCGCGCAGCGTGGGTGCGCTTGTGCGCCGCCTTTGGTTCGATGTCGCGCGTCCTGACCGCTATGGCCCGTGTCGTTACGGAAGCGGGCCGGGGCGCGCTCGATAAAGAGAGACGCCGGGGGTTGCAAATTCTGATCGCTCAGGCGGCTTGATCTCAGGTGAGCCGCGCCGCAAGAACCCTATCTGCCCGCCACCATTGCGGAGCCCGCAGGCAGACCGTATCTGCTCTGTACGTCGCAGATAAACGCGCCCGAGCGTCGGGCGCGCGTCGCACCGTGAAGCTAATCACTGAGGATGTGCAATGAACCAACGATCGGGCGCCGCAACATCCGGAGATCTGATCGGCGACGACGGCAAGATCGTCGTTCCGGACGATGTCGCCGACGCGGTGCGAACGCTCATCCGCTGGACCGGTGACGATCCCGCGCGCGAGGGGCTACTCGATACGCCCAACCGCGTTGCCCGCGCCTGGCGGGAATATTGTGCCGGGTACGAGGACGATCCAGCCTATCACCTCTCGCGCGTTTTCGAAGAGGTTGGCGGCTATGACGAGATCGTGCTGCTGAAAGACATTCCGTTCCAGTCGCATTGCGAACATCACATGGCGCCGATCATCGGTAAGGCGCACATCGCCTATCTGCCGAAAAACCACGTCGTCGGCATCTCGAAACTGGCGCGCGTGCTGCACGCCTTCGCGCGGCGCCTGCAAGTGCAGGAGCGGCTTACCGCCGAGGTAGCGGACTGCATCTGGGACAATCTCGCGCCGGTCGGCGTGGCCGTCGTGATTGAGGCGAGCCATGCGTGCATGACGGCACGCGGCGTGCGCACGCCAGGCGTGTCGATGACGACAAGCCGGATGATGGGCGTGTTCCGCGATGACGACCGCAGCCGGAAGGAAGTGCTTGCGCTGATGGGGCTTTGATCCGCATGCGACGTACCGTTCTCGTCACCGGCGCGGCGCGTCGGATCGGCGCGGGGATCGCCAGAACCCTGGCGGGAGCAGGACACCGGGTCGTCGTCCACCATTTCCACTCGACCGAGGATGCCGAAGCACTGGTGAGCGATTTGCGCGCCGGCGGCGCGGACGCATGGTTGATCCACGGCGACATTTCGGTCGATGCCGACCGGGTGTTCGCGGACGCGCGTGCGGCGGCGGGGGGGATTGTCGATGGGCTGGTGAACTGCGCGTCGCTGTTCGACTTCGACCGGCCGCCGCACGAGAAGCCGGATCTGTTCGCGACGATGATCCAGATCAACCTTGCCGGGCCCATCGCGCTGGCGACGGCGCTGGCGCGGCAGGACGGGATCGCAGATGGCGCGATCGTCAACGTGCTCGATCAGAAGATTGCGAACCTCAACCCGGATTTCTTCTCCTACTCGCTCAGCAAGACTGCGCTCGACAGTGCGACGGTGATGCTCGCACAGGCGCTCGCTCCGCGCGTACGCGTTAATGCGGTTTCGCCGGGGCTGACGATGGTGAGCCACGACCAGAGCACGGACGAATTCAATGCGGTGGCGCGTGACAATCTGCTGCGCCGCCCCGTTTCACCAGAGGATATCGCTGGTACCGTGGCATGGCTGCTGATGTGCGGCGGCATCACCGGACAGAACATCTTCGTGGATTGCGGGCAGCGGTTCATCACCCGCGACAGCGATGTGATGTTCGCGACTCGGGAGCGTGCGCTTGACTGATTTTCGCGATCTGGACGATCCCGCCGCAGGTCGGGCGCGTTACATCACGTTGCTCGACACGCTGGAGATCGCGGTGGGCCTGGGCATCCATCCGGCGGAACGCGCCGGGCCGCAGCGCGTGCTGGTCAGCGTGTGGCTGTACTGCGATTACGGTGAAGCCCCCCCGGCCGACCGGATCGACGCAGTGGTCGATTACGATTTCCTGCGCACTGGCATCCACGCGCTCGCCGGCTCGCGCCATTTCGAGTTGCAGGAGACGTTGTGCGAGGCGATCGCCGCACTGGCGATGACCGATCGTCGCGTGGTTGGCGTGCGGGTGCGAACTGTGAAGGCGGACATCTACCCCGACGCGCGGATCGGCTGCGAAATCCTGCGGCGGCGGTGACGGCTACCCCCCAAGGAGTGAGGCGGGTAGCCGCGATCGCTTACAACCGGTTCGCCGCCGACAGCACCGCTCGAACAGAGGCAGTGGCTATATCCTCGTCAATGCCAACACCCCAAACCGTCCGCCCTTCGACGGTGCGGCACTCGACATAGGCGGCGGCGCGCACGTCCGACCCCTTGCCGATCGCGTGTTCGACGTAATCGGCCACTTCAAGGTTCACACCAAAGCCATCGGCGAGCGCGGCGGTTACGCTAGAGATCAGGCCGTTGCCGCGCCCGCTCACCGAATGATGCTCGCCAGCCACTTCAATATCGCCGACGAAGATGCGCTCGTTGCCCAGTCCCCGCGTTTCGTCATACGCGCCAAGCACGAACCGGTCGCCGGACTTGGCGAGATAGGTCCGCTCGAACGCGCCCCAGATATCGGCGGCGTTCAGTTCGCGGCTGGTTTCGTCCGCCAGCGCCTGAACGTGACGGCTGAAATCGGCCTGCAAGCGCTTGGGCAGCTTCAACCCCTTGTCCTGCTCGATCACCCAGGCGACGCCGCCCTTGCCGGACTGCGAGTTGACGCGAATCACCGCTTCGTAGCTGCGGCCAAGATCGGCGGGATCGATCGGCAGATAGGGCACCTCCCACAGCGGATCGTTCTTGGCTTCTTGCGCGGCGAGACCCTTCTTAATCGCGTCCTGATGGCTGCCTGAAAACGCGGTGAACACCAGATCGCCAGCATAGGGCGTGCGCGGATGCACCGGCAGTTGCGTGCAATAGTTCACCGTGTTGACGATCTCGTCGATGTCCGACAGGTCGAGCTCCGGCGACAGGCCTTGCGTGTACATGTTGAGCGCGACCGTCACGAGATCGCAATTGCCGGTCCGTTCGCCATTGCCGAGCAGACAACCCTCGACCCGGTCCGCGCCCGCCATCAACCCGAGTTCCGCCGCGGCGACGCCGGTGCCGCGATCGTTGTGCGTGTGCAGGCTGATCGCGATGGCATCCCGATTGCGGATATTCTTGCCGAACCATTCGATCTGGTCGGCATAGACGTTGGGCGTCGCCGCCTCGACCGTGGCGGGCAGGTTAAGGATCAGCTTGTGGTCGGGGGTAGGACGCAACACCTCCATCACCGCCTCGCAAACCTCGACCGAGAAATCGAGTTCGGCGGTGGAGAACGTTTCCGGGCTGTATTCGAAGAACCAGTCGGTGTCGGGCTGCGCGGCGGCACAGTCGCGCAGGATTTTCGCACCCTCGATCGCGATCGCGCGGATCTCGTCACGCGTCATCCCGAATACGATCTTGCGCCAAGCCGGGCTGACCGCGTTGTAGAGGTGGACGATCGCCTTGGGCGCACCGCGCAAGGATTCGAAGCTTTTCTCAATCAGGTCGCGGCGCGACTGCGTCAGCACCTGCACGGTCACGTCATCGGGAATGCGGCCGGTCTTCACCAGCCCGGAGATGAAATCGAACTCGGTCGCGCCGGCGCTTGGGAATCCGACCTCGATCTCTTTGATGCCGACCTTGCAGAGCAGGTCGAACATCCGTGTCTTCTTCTCGGCATCCATCGGGTCGATCAGCGCCTGGTTGCCGTCGCGAAGATCGGTCGACAGCCAGCGCGGGGCCTGCGTGATCGTGCGCGAAGGCCATTCGCGATTGGGCAGATCGATCTGCGGGAAGGGGCGGTATTTGGTCGAAGGATCGCGCAGCATGGGCGTATCTCGCTTGCTGAAGGGTGGGGAACTCGGTCTTGCCCTCAGGCGCGTCGTGCGTCGGCAAAGCCGCGCAACGGGACGGTCGCGCCTAAGGGCGCGTAAGTCGAAGCAGCAGGCCGGTCCCGATCGTCATCCTTGATATCGATAGCGTCGCGTTACGCGGTTTGTCCAGCCGGATCGGCGCGATAAATCCCCCGGTGTTAACCATTCGCTCAAACACCGTCGATAAATCCTCTCAAGACAAGGAGATGCACCGATGTTGCAGTTGATTTACATCAGTACCGCCACACCGGCGATGCGCGAACCGGAACTCACGCGCATCCTGTCCGCATCGCGCCGCAACAATGCGCGTGACGGGATCAGCGGACTGTTGTTCTTTAATGGCCGGCGTTTTCTGCAAGCGCTTGAAGGGCCGGCGGCGGTGGTCGAGACGGCGATCGCGCGGATCAAGGCGGACGATCGCCACGCCGCGGTTGTCACGCTGTCGCGGCGTGAAGTCGATACCCGCGAGTTTGGCGAATGGGCGATGGCGTCGCTCGGTGCGGGCGAGGCGGCGGGACAGGCGGCGATCGACCGCGTCGATGCGCTCACTATCGACGCGTCGCCCAACGTCCGCGCGCAATTCACCAGCTTCGCGCGACTTCAGTCCGCCTGACGGCCCGAGAACCAGCCGTCGACACGGCTCTGCGGCAGGAACCACAGCAACGCCACGACGGCTGCGCAGCCGATGCCCAGCCACGGCGATACGAAGGTGAGCGGGATGCCCAGCGCATAGATCAGCGAGGCGGCTATCCCCTTGCGATTGCTGGCGATGTAGAATCGCGTGGCAGCGGCGCCGCGGAGACCAGTGTGGCGGATCGTCGCCTGTAGCCACGTATAGCACAGCGCCGGGAACAGCATCGTCGCGAGATACAGCCACGTCGCCTCGCGGTTAAAGTGATGCTCGCCGAGATACGAGGTCGAGAACGGCACCAGCGACAGCGCGAACAGCAGCAGCATATTCGACCAAACCAGGCCGTTGGTGACATACGTGGCGTGGCTGAATAGCCGGTGGTGGTTAACCCAGTAAATCGCCACGTAGGCGTAGCTCAGCACATAGGCGAGGAATACCGGCCACAACGTCCACAGCTTCGCCATTCCTTCCGAAATCGGCGGGTGCAATTCCAGCACCATGATCGTGACGATGATGGCGATCACGCCGTCCGAGAATGCCTCGACCCGGCCGACGCCGGGCCGGCCTTCGACTTCTTCGGACGGCGTGTCGGTCATTATTGCAGTTCGAACGCGGCGTTGATGACTAGCACAGTCTGGTCGGACACCAGCGGCACGTACTTGGTCACGCCGAACTCGGAACGATTGAACGAAAGCCGGCCGAGGAACCCGATCGACGGCTTCTTGCTCATCGGGTTGGTCGCCGCGCCGAAGAAGCGCGCGTCAATCACGGCCGGCTTGGTAACGCCGTGTAGCGTGAGCTGACCCTCGATCCGTGCGGCGTCTGGGCCGAGCGCGGTCACCTTGGTCGAGCGGAAGGTCGCGGTTGGATACTTGCCCGCATCCAGCCAGTCGGCGCTCTTGAGTTCCTCGACCAGCTTGCCGCTGGTGGTCTGCACGCTGTCGACGGGGATTGAGACGCTGAGCGTGGTGGCGTCAAGATGGGCTGGGTCCAGCTTCATCGAGCCGCTCGCGCCCGAGAACCAGCCGGCGAAGGGCGAGATGCCCATGTGGCTGACGCTGAACGCGACCTGGGTATGGCCCGGCTCGACCGCATAGGTGCCGGCCTTGACGTCAGCGGGTGCGCCGGCACCGTGGAGCATGTCGGGGCGGTGCATCTGCGCGGTCAGCGGCACCGCGATGGCGGCGGCAGCGAGCGAGGCGGCAAGAACGAAACGGCGCATCACGAAGGTCTCCTGTTGAGGTGCGCGAGCCTTGGGCGAGCGGAACGTGCCCGTCAAAGCCAGAGTCCGCAACCGATCGTTTCGCAGGTGCCCCGTTTGTGGCGATTGCGCCGCTGCCCGCAGGCTTCGCAATCGAAGCGCCGGGTCGCCACGACGGCGACCCGGCGCGGAGATCAGTTCTTCGCCTTGTCGACCAGCGCGTTGGCGCCGATCCATGGCATCATCGCGCGCAGCTTGGCGCCGGTCTCCTCGATCGGGTGGCGCTGCGCCGCACCGCGTGCCGCCTTCAGTTCTGGCTGACCAGCGCGGTTGTCGAGCACGAAGTCCTTGACGAAGCGACCCGACTGGATGTCGGCGAGGACGCGCTTCATCTCCTTCTTGGTCTCGTCGGTGATGATGCGCGGGCCGGTCTTGATGTCACCATATTCGGCGGTGTTCGAGATCGAGTAGCGCATGTTGGCGATGCCGCCTTCGTACATCAGGTCGACGATCAGCTTGAGTTCGTGCAGACACTCGAAATAGGCCATTTCCGGCGCATAACCTGCCTCGACCAACGTCTCGAACCCGGCCTGCACCAGCGCGGTGGTGCCGCCGCACAATACGGCCTGTTCGCCGAACAGATCGGTCTCGCATTCCTCGCGGAAGTTGGTCTCGATGATGCCCGAACGACCGCCGCCCACGCCCGATGCATAGGCGAGGCCAATGTCGTGCGCGTTGCCGCTCTTGTCCTGGTGGATCGCGATCAGGCACGGCACGCCGCCGCCGCGCACATATTCGCTGCGCACGGTATGGCCGGGACCCTTGGGCGCGATCATGATGACGTCGAGGTCTTCGCGCGGCTCGATCAGCCCGAAGTGGATGTTGAGGCCGTGCGCGAACGCGATCGTCGCGCCCTGCTTGAGGTTGGCGTGCAAATCGTTCGCATAGATCGCCGCCTGATGCTCGTCGGGCGCGAGGATCATGGTGATGTCGGCCCAGGCAGCGGCCTCGGCGGTTGTCATCACCTTAAAGCCAGCGTCGGTCGCTTTCTTGGCGGTGGCGGAACCCTCGCGCAGCGCGATCGCGACCTCCTTGACGCCCGAATCGCGCAGGTTCTGGGCATGGGCGTGGCCCTGTGAGCCATAGCCGACGATCGCGATCTTCTTGTCGCTGATGAGGTTCAGATCGGCGTCGCGATCGTAATAGACACGCATGTTCAGTCCCTTTGCTTCAAGATCGTCATGCCGGCCGGGCAGCGCGCCCGACCGTCGATCCCGGCGGACACCGGGGAGACGAGGGTGGTTGTTCGGTGAAATGGATCAGGCGGCTTCGCGCCCGCGCGAGATCGCGACGATGCCGGTGCGCGCGACCTCGATCAGGCCGACTTCCGCCATCAGCTCGACGAACTTGTCGATCTTGGCGATCCCGCCGGTCACTTCGAAGACGAAGCTGGAGATCGTCGCATCGACCACCCGCGCGCGGTACACTTCGGCGAGGCGCAACGCCTCGATACGCTGGTCGCCGGTGCCGATCACCTTGATGAGCGCCAGTTCGCGCTCGACGTGATTGCCCTCGGCGGTCAGGTCGCGGACCTTGTGCACCGGCACCAGCCGGTCGAGCTGCGCGACGATCTGTTCGAGCACCGGCGGGCTGGCCGACGTCACGATGGTGATGCGGCTGACCGACTTGTCGTCGGTGATCTCGGAAACCGTCAGGCTCTCGATATTATAGCCGCGCGCGGTGAACAGGCCGGCGATCCGGGCGAGAATGCCCGGCTCGTTATCGACGATCACTGCGAGCGTGTGCCGTTCGGCGATCTGCTGCTGGATGTGCATGTCGTCCCTCACACCAGTGCCCTCGCGCTGTCGTCCATCTCGCCCGACACTTCGCTCGAATAGAGCAGCATGTCGGTATGCGCGGCCCCGCTCGGGATCATCGGGAAGCAGTTGGTGAGCTGTGCTACCCGGCAATCGACGATCACCGGCCCATCATGAGCCAGCATGTCGGCGATGCCGCTTTCCAACTGGTCCGGCCCTTCAATCAGAATACCCTTCCAGCCATATGCCTCACCCAGCTTGACGAAGTCGGGCAGCGCATCCGAATAGCTTTCCGAATAGCGGCTCGAATAGGTCAGTTCCTGCCACTGGCGGACCATCCCCATATATTGGTTGTTGAGGATGAAGATCTTGACCGGCAGCCGGTATTGCGTCGCCGTCGCCAGTTCCTGGATGTTCATCTGGATCGAGGCTTCGCCGGCGATGTCGATCACCAGCGCGTTCGGGTTGCCGAGCTGCGCACCAATTGCGGCGGGCAGGCCATAGCCCATCGTGCCGAGCCCTCCGCTGGTCAGCCACTTGTTCGGCGCCTCGAAATCGAAGTGCTGCGCCGCCCACATCTGATGCTGGCCGACTTCGGTGGTGATGATCGGGTTGCGCGCACGCGTCGCCTCCCACAGCGCGCGGACGGCACGCTGCGGCATGATCTCCTCGATTGAGGGCGGGTACGACAGGCTCTTCACCGCGCGCCATTCCGCGATCCGCTCCCACCACGCGGTGAGATCGGGCTTGGGATGCTGACGCGCCTTGAACACGCGCACCATGTCCTCGAGCGCACGGCCGACATCGGCGACGATCGGCAGATCGACCCGCACGTTCTTGTTGATCGACGAACGATCGATATCGACATGAACCTTGCGGCTGTTGGGGCTGAATGCATCAAGCCGTCCGGTCACCCGGTCGTCGAAGCGCGCGCCTAGGCAGACGATCAGATCGGCCTGATGCATGGCGTGATTGGCCTCATAGGTGCCGTGCATGCCGAGCATCCCCAGCCACTCCGGCGCGGAAGCCGGCAGCGCGCCCAGACCCATCAGCGTCGAGGTAACGGGCGCGCCGGTGATCCGCACAAGCTCGCGCAGCAACTGGCTCGCCTGCGGCCCTGCGTTGATGATGCCGCCGCCTGTGTACAGCACCGGCCGCTCCGCCGCTGCCAGCATGTCGACCGCCTGCTCGATCAACGCCTGATCGGCCTTCACCTGCGGGCGATACGTTTTGTGGACGATCGTGGAGGGCACCGGCCCAGTGCGGGTATAGCGCGCAGAGGCGACCTGCACATCCTTGGGGATATCGACCACCACCGGGCCGGGCCGCCCGGAGGTGGCGATATGGAACGCCTCCTTCACCGTATCCGCGAGTTTGGCGGGGTCCTTCACCAGATAGTTGTGCTTCGAACAGTGGCGCGTGATGCCGACGGTGTCGGCCTCCTGAAACGCGTCGGTGCCGATCAGCGTGGTCGGCACCTGACCGGTCAGGACCACCATTGGAATCGAATCCATCAGCGCATCGGTGATGCCGGTGACGGCGTTGGTCGCGCCCGGCCCCGAGGTGACCAGCACCACGCCGGGTTTTCCGGTCGAGCGAGCGTAACCCTCGGCAGCGTGCGTCGCCGCCTGTTCGTGGCGGACCAGGATATGCCTGATCTTCCCCGAACGGAACATCGCGTCGTAGATCGGCAGCACCGCGCCACCGGGATAGCCGAATACGACGTCCACGCCGAGATCGCACAGCGTCTCGATCAGGATGTCGGCTCCACTTTTCTCTGTCACGGCAGGTCTCCTTGCGCGGTACCGCATAGCAGTATCGGAGCGGCGCTGCTAACCGCATGAAACATTCGCGTCAACCGTTACGTGCGTAATAAAGTTGCTATTAGCGGCATTTGCTGGACTGTTTCTGTCTCGTCGATGCGCAGCCATGTGGCGGGCGGCTGATTTCGGAACCACGTATATTGCCGCTTGGCGTATTGCCGCGTCGCGGTCGCGCCCGCTTCGGCGGCGGCGCGGGCGTCGATCTCACCCGAGATCAGCCGCGCGATCTCGGCCACACCAATCGCACGTCGCACAGGCGCTTGTGGCGGGATCTCTGTCCGCGCGAGCAACGCGGCGACTTCATCGACACCCTCATGCGCGATCATCTCGAAGCGGGCGTCGATCCGCGCGTGCAGCCATGCGCGGTCGGGCAGCAGCACCAGCGCGGCGACGTCGATCCGCGCGCCGATCCCGCCGGTCGTCGCCGCGCGCCAGTCCGCAATCGAACGGCCGGTCGATCGCACCACCTCCAGTGCGCGCGCGACGCGGGTGGTGTCGGCGGGGTTGAGCGCAGCCGCCATCACTGGGTCGAGCAGCGCCAACTGTGCATGATTCCGCGTCGCCGGCATCGCGCGCACCTCCTCGCGAACCGCTGGGTCGATCGGGGGGATTGGCGCGATCCCGTCTAGCAAGGTGCGCAGGTACAGTCCGGTGCCGCCGACCAGGATCGGCAGCTTGCCCGCTTGGTGCGCCGCGTCGATCTCCGCCGCTGCCTCCTTCGCCCAGCGCGGCGCGGAATAGTCGGCATCGGCGCCGTCGACATGGCCGAACAGCCGGTGCGGCGCGCGGGCTTCCTCCGCGATCGATGGGCGCGCGGAAACGACACGCAGATCGCCATAAACCTGTGCGCTATCCGCGTTGATGACGATACCGTCGTGCCGTTCTGCCAAGGCGAGCGCGAGCGCGGACTTGCCGCTTGCGGTCGGCCCTGTAATGAGCGCGACCTTGGGGCGTGACGCGCCGGGCAGGGAGTTGGACATGTTCATCGCGACGCTGATAGCACCGGGTGCGCTTATGGCAGGTCATATTTCGGAAGGCCGCGACCGGCTCAACGCGGCGGGCTGCGAGAGCGCGGGCGGCGGCTGGATCGACGAAGGCGCGGCGATCGATCTGGCCTTTGCGATTTCGCCCGATGCGGCACGCGCCGCTCTGGAGGGCGCGTTCGCGGGCGTCGATGTGGTGGTGCAGGCGGCGGAAGGACGGCGCAAGCGGTTGATCGTCGCCGACATGGATTCGACGATGATCACGGTCGAATGCATCGATGAACTCGCCGATTACGCCGGCATAAAGCCGCAGATCGCCGCCGTCACCGAAGCGGCGATGCGCGGTGAACTCGATTTTGAATCCGCGCTCGATGCGCGTGTGGCCTTGCTCAAGGGGCTGGATGAGGCCGTGATTCAGCGTTGCCTTGACGAGCGCGTGACGATCATGCCCGGTGCCGAGGCGCTGGTGAAGACGATGCGCGGCTGGGGCGCGAGGGCGATCCTCGTGTCGGGCGGCTTCACCCGCTTCGCCGAGCCGGTCGCCGCGAAGATCGGCTTCCACCGGGCGATCGCCAACCGGCTGGAGATCGCGAACGGCATGCTGAGCGGCACCGTCACCAAGCCGATCGTCGGCGCGCAGACCAAGCTCGATACGCTGCGTGGCGCGATCGCGGAACTGGGCCTGCCGGCGGAGGCGACGCTGGCGGTGGGCGACGGCGCCAACGATCTCGCGATGATCGGCGCGGCCGGGCTGGGCGTGGCCTATCACGCCAAGCCGATCGTCGCGGCGGCGGCGGCGGCGCGGATCGACCATAATGATCTCACCGCGTTGCTCTACGCCCAGGGCGTGCCGCGCGCCGAGTGGGTGACTGCCTGACCGTTCGGTAGGCCAACCCGCACCACGCGTGCCGAGACGGAGTAGGCGCGAAGCGGCGCGCGACGTCTTTAAACGACGCCGATCACACGGGGAGCGACCTTTACGGCGCGACCGGTACGCAGCTCGACCGCGCCGCCGCACACGCACGCGACGCCGCCGCACCCGATGCAAGCGGCCCCGCCTGAAGCCGGGTCACACCGCCGCTTTTGACGTAGAACGGCTGCAATCCGGTGAGCCGCCCCTGGAGCGACCGCCACATCGTCCGCGCATTGTCGTCATCCCGGAACGCGCCGAGCTGGATCCGCCAACGCCCGGTACTGGCCAGCGATGGTGCCGCAGCCCGGACGGGCGCGGTCCGGCGCGGCGGTGGCGTAGCGCGATCCCGCGTCGCAGGCGGTACATGGCGATCCTGCAACGGGGCCGCCTGATCGCGCGGCGGCGCATCCGGCTCGTCGGCCGGGTCGATCGACGGGCCAAGCGCGGGGCGGGTATCGCGCACCGGCGGTGTCGCGTAGCCCGGTGACGGACGGCTGTACCCGGCACCGGGCCGGGCGTCTCGCTCCGGCCTTGGCGTTGCGACTACCGGCGAGCGGCCAGCGTTGGGATCGTATGACGACGGCGGCAGATCGGCGCCGCGCATCGCGGTTTGCGCACCGACGTTGGCGATTTCCGGCGGCAGTTGCGGGCGTTGGGCATCCGCCTCGTACTGCCGAGACAACGTCATGCCCCGCTGACGATCCTCGGCGGAGAGATACTGGTCCATCTGCGCCTGCACCTGTGGTGCGCGGGCCTGGCCCTGCGCTGCCGAACGCAGGATCAGCGCATAGGCGCGCGGCCAGTCCTTCGGCACGTTGTCGCCGTTGAACAGCATCGTGCCGAGCACCAGCTGCGCGCGCGGCTCGCCCCGCTTCGCGGAGCCTTCGAGCCATTGCACCGCGTCGGCGCGCTTGTTCTCGTCGAACAGGATCAGCCCGTAATTGTCCTGCGCCTGCTGGTGGCCCTGCAACGCGGCCTTGCGATACCAACTTTCCGCCATCGGCATGTCGACCGGCACACCGCGGCCGAGCTTGTACGCCTGCGCGAGATTGAATTGCGCATCGGCATCGCCGCGAATCGCGAGCGGCCGCCATTCATCGATCGCCTTGCGGTAATCGCCCCGGCTCCATGCATCGACGCCCGCCTTGACGTCGGCAAAGGCTGGTGCCGAGAGGATCATGCCGCCCCCTACGCCGCTCAACGTCGCCGCGATCATCAAAAGCCCGTGCTTCATATGCTTCAAACCCTTCGCCCCCGCTCGCGCGAGATAAAGCCGAGTTCGCGTAAATAGGCAAAGATTTCGTTAGCCACATGTCCTGAAACAGGCTGCCTGAAGTCCTGTTAACCGCTTCTTGACCCATCTCGGGGCATAAGCACCGTCCTACAGCCGGGAGTTCAAGGGGCACATGCGCGTTCTCGCGATGGCATCACAAAAAGGCGGGTCGGGGAAGACCACGCTGTCGGGGCATCTGGCGGTTCAAGCCGAACGCGCCGGGGCAGGGCCCGTGGTACTGATCGACATCGATCCGCAAGGATCGTTGTCGGACTGGTGGAACGATCGCAACGCCGAGACGCCGTCGTTTGCGCAGACCACGGTCGCGCGGCTCGCCGCCGATCTCGAGGCATTGCGCCAACAGGGCTTCAAGCTCGCGATGATCGACACGCCGCCCGCCATCACCATGGCGATCCAGAGCGTGATCGCGGTCGCCGAACTGATCGTCATCCCGACGCGCCCCAGCCCGCACGATCTGCGCGCGGTCGGCGCGACGGTCGACTTGTGCGAGCGTGCCGGCAAGCCGCTGATCTTCGTCGTCAACGGTGCCACGCCCAAAGCGCGCATCACCACCGAGGCCACGCTTGCGCTGGCGCAGCACGGCACGGTCGCACCCGTCATCGTGCATCATCGCACCGATTTCGCCGCCTCGATGATTGATGGTCGAACCGTCATGGAACTCGACGCGCGCAGCCGTTCGACCGGCGAGGTCGAGGCGCTGTGGACCTATGTGTCCGACCGCTTGGAAAAGAACTTCCGTCGCACCGTGTTCGCGGCACCGGCATCGACCAGCGCGTTCGCGCAGCGGCCGACCGGCGGCGGCTTTGGCCGTCGGGTGGTGAGCTGAGATGAGCGACGGCCCCGCCCGGCATGGTTCGCTCTCCTCCGGGCTGCTCGCCCGCAAGGGACACGCGCGCCCGGCGATGCGCCCGCAGACGGCGGCACTGGAGCCCGAGGACGATCTCGGCTGGAACGACATGGGCGGCCCCTCTCCCGAGGAGGCGCTGCCGCCGGTGCTGCTCCAGCAGAAGGCGTTGCGCGCCGAGTTCCCAGGCGAGGAGCCCGAAGGCGACCTTTCCGTCATCAAGACGCGAGCCGCCTTCACGCTCCGGCTCGATGCCGAACGCCATCTACGCCTGCGGCTTGCCGCGACGGTCGCGGGCGTGTCGGCGCAGACGCTGATGACGCGCGCACTCGATCAATTTTTGCAAACCATTCCTGAAGTCGAGGCGCTGGCGACGCAATTGCCAGCCCGGCCAAGGCGATCATCCGTGGGAAACGTTCGATGAAGAAACGGTTAGCCGTATCGTTGGGATTGTCCGCACTGCTGCTCGGCGGCACGCTGGCGGGGGGAGCGCTCGCCGGTGGTCAATCATTGTCGGGCGATGCGCGCAAGGCGATTGCGGAAGCCGGCAAGGCGCGCGCGCTAATCGCGCAGGGCAAGGGCGCTGCCGCCGTCGGCCATGCCGAACGCGCCGCGCTTGCCGCGCCCGAGTCGGCGGATTTCCGAATGCTGCTCGGGCAAAGCTATTTGAAAGCCGGGCGCTTTGCCTCTGCGCGCGATACCTTTGCCGACACGCTGGCGCTGGATGCCGGCAATGGCAAAGCCGCGCTCAATCTCGCACTGATGCAGATCGCCACAGGCGACTGGGGTGCTGCGCGGAAAACGCTCGATGCGCACGCTGCCAACATTTCCGTCAGCGATCGTGGCCTTGCCGTCGCACTGGCCGGCGATCCGTCGGCGGCGGTCGATCTGCTCGCTGCGGCTGCGCGTGTCGACCCCGCCGGGGTCAAGACCCGACAGAACCTTGCGCTCAGCCTCGCGCTTGCGGGCCGCTGGACGGAGGCACGGCAGATCGCCGGCCTCGATTTGGCACCGGGCGACGCCGACAAACGGATCCTCGAATGGGCGGCGTTCGCGCGTCCCAAGGCTGCCTCGGATCAGATCGCGACGCTGCTTGGCGTCACGGCGGTGCGCGACAAGGGACGTCCCGCCGCGCTCGCGCTGAATGCGACCACCGCTTCGGTCTCGGTGGCGAACGCCACGCCTGCCGCGCCGGCTCCGGCAGCGGTTGTGCCTGCGCCGGTCGAGGTCGCCACCACCGCGCCGGCCCCGACCGTACCGGCGGCAATGGCGGCTCCGTCGCTCGACACCGGCGTACAGTTCGCGGCGCGTCAGGAAGTCGTGCAGCCGCTGCCGGCATCCAAAGCCCTCGGTCGAACGGCCGTTGCCAGGAACGCAGTTGCCGTCGCGGACGAGGCTTCCCCCGCTGCGCTCGCCAGCGGCAGGTTCTACGTTCAGCTTGGCGCGTATGACAGCGCCGGCGTGGCTCGCGACGCGTGGAAGCGCGCGGCTCGCACCTTCCCGAGCTTATCCGGTCACGAGCCGCAGGGTGCCAGCATCAAGACCGCGGCGGGAAGCTTCTATCGCCTCTCGGTCGGCGGCTATACGCGGACCGATGCGGTAAAACTCTGCCTCGCCTACCGGGCGAGCGGCGGCCACTGCTTCGTGCGCGCGAACGCGGGCGATCAGGTGGCGAGCTGGATCAAGCCCGGGCAGCAACTGGCGTCACGCTAAGCGCTGTGAAGATTAAGTGCAGCACCGCCGCCTGATCGGACGGCGGCCCAGAGGTTTTCCTAAAAGCCGTGCCATGCGAGAGCTTGGCACGGCGCGGTGAGCCGAGCGGATCACACCAGCGCCGCGCCGCCCTTGAACAGGCGCAGCACTTTGCCCTGCACGGGCAGGCCATCAAAGGGCGTGTTGCCGGCCTTCGCCGCCATCTGATCCGAGTCGATCCGCCACGGTGCATGTTCGTCGAGCAACACCAGATCGGCGGGTGCGCCCGCGGTCAACGTGCCGGTTGGCACACCCAAAACCTTGGCGGGGTTCCGCGCGAGCAGCGCGAACAGCCGGTCGATCGTCACCACCTCATCGCGCACCAGCCCAAGCGCGAGCGCAAGCAACGTCTCCGCGCCGGCGACGCCGGGCGTCGAGTCGGCGAAGGGAAGGCGCTTCTCCTCCGGCCCCTGCGGGTCGTGACCCGAACACAGCACGTCGACCGTCCCATCCGCCACCGCCAGCAGTGCGGCGCGGCGATCGCTTTCCGAGCGCAGTGGTGGCGACAGACGCGCGAAGGTTCGGAAGTCGCTCATCGCAATATCCGACAGGAACAGATGTGCGGGCGTGATCCCGCATGTCACGCGCACGCCGCGCCTTTTGGCAGCACGGACAAGATCGAAGCCGGCCGCCGTCGTCACCTGCCGGATGTGCAGCGCGGCTCCGGTTTCTTCCGTCAGCATTAGGTCGCGCGCGATGGCGAGCGGCTCGGCGATGGCAGGCGCGGCGGGCAGGCCCATCCGCGTCGCGGTCTCGCCCGCAGTCGCCACGGCCACGCCGACGATGCCGGCATCTTCCGCATGTGCGATCACGGTGAGACCAAGGTCGCCGGCATAGGCCAGCACCTTCCGCATCACGCCCGAATCCGCGATCCAGCCCGCCCCGGTGCCGACCGCGCGCGCGCCTGCTTCGCGGTTGATCGCCATTTCGGCAAGATCTTTGCCGGCCAGCCCGCGCGTGGCGGCGGCGATCGGGTGGATCCAAAGGTCTGGCCGACCGATCAACGCCGCACGCTGAACGAGGCCGGGGTTGTCGAGCACCGGCCGCTGATCCGGCATCAGCCCGACGCGGACGATCCCGCCCTTATGAAACGCAGGCAGATCGATCGCGAACACGCCGAGGTCGACGATCGCGGGCGCGAGCAGCTTGCCCTTGCAGTCGATTGTCTCTGCGCCCTCGGGCACCGCGAAGGTGCCGGTCGCGGCGATGCGATCGCCCGCGATCAGAACGCCGCCCTTCGATACGCCCGAATCCGGGCAGACCAGCGTCGCGTTCAGCAAGGCAATCGTGCGGGTCATGCCCAACCCTCCACACCGCGCGACCGTCTGGTCAGCACGTCGAGGCACGCCATCCGCACCGCCACGCCCATCTCGACCTGTTCGGTGATCGCGGACTGTTGGGGGTGGTCCGCCACCCCCGAATCGATCTCGACCCCTCGGTTCATCGGCCCCGGGTGCATCACCAGCGCGCCAGGCACACGCTCGAGCCGGCCAGGGGTTAGGCCGTAGCGCAGGTTGAACTCGCTGTTCGAGGGGATGAAGCCGCCGGTCATGCGTTCGTTCTGGAGGCGCAGCATCATCACCACGTCCGCCCCCTCCAGCGCCGCGTCGAAATCGGTGTACGCGCTCACGCCCATCCGCTCGATCTCGGCCGGCATCAGCGTCGAGGGCGCACAGACCCGTACCCGCGCGGCAAGCGCGGTCAGCGCGAGGATGTTCGACCGCGCGACCCGGCTGTGCAGGATGTCGCCGCAGATCACCACCGTCTGCCCGGCGATGCTCCCCCGCCGCCGCCGGATCGTCAGCGCGTCGAGCAGCGCCTGCGTCGGGTGTTCGTGCTGCCCGTCGCCCGCGTTCAGCACCGGGCAATCCACCTTGCCTGCGATCAGCCGCACCGCGCCCGACGACATGTGTCGGATCACGATAACGTCGGCGCGCATCGCGTTCAGTGTCATCGCCGTGTCGATCAGCGTCTCGCCCTTCTTCACGCTCGATTGCGCGGCGTGCATGTTGACGACATCCGCGCCGAGCCGCTTGCCGGCAATCTCGAAGCTCAGCAGCGTGCGCGTGCTGTTCTCGAAAAACGCGTTGATCTGGGTGACGCCCTCCAGCCTTTTGTCGCTCTTGGCGCGACTGCGGTTGGCCTCGATCCATTGCTCCGATTCGTCGAGCAGGAACATGATCTCGTGCGGCTGTAGGCCATCGATACCGGTGAGGTGACGATGCGGGAAGACGGCGCTTCCGGCGATCTGCGAAGCGGGGCGGTGGTCGGATTGCATCAAAGCTGCGGCCTAACGGCGGCGGGGCAGGCGCGCAAGCGGTGGCGGCGGGACTCGCCGCGTCGCGAATACAGCGTGCGGGTGTAATCCCCACCGCATCCACAGGCGAGGCGCCACAAATGCTGATTGTAGCTTCGCTGCAACGCAGGCCGTTTCGGGCAAGCGTATTTTTTTAACGATCGGATCTGGCGGTCACTTCCTGTCGTGCGCTGCGACGAGACATCCGAGCAGCCAAACCTCCATGGTCTCGTGTCGCTCATGCTAGCTCTAATAAGCGTCCGTGATCCGCAGCGGTCGGCAAAACGCCAGCTAAGGCCCGGTTCGGATGTTCGTGGCAATCCGCAGCCGAACTTAGGGCAGCGGTCGTTCGCGAACCAAGGTTAACACGAGCCGTTGCGTCGCTTTGCGTTCACCGCCAAACGCCAGCCCACAAAGCTGACCCAGGCAATCAGCGGCAGCGTACAGCAGATCGCGCCGACCAACCCGATCGGACGGCCACTTACTTGCCTCACCGCCGGGCCGATCAACAGCAACACCGCAGCCGGCGATGCCAACGATAAGCGGACAGCCACAGATTCGTTGGTCCAGCGTTCGCCAATCACAGCGGCACCTCATCGCTAAGCGTTATTGGGCGATGATAGGAGCGGAGCAGTGAGCGATCAACGCCCGCATAGAACATTGCCAGAGAGTATCGCGCCGCCCTCAACCCGCCTTCAACTGCGCGACGAACTGCTCGGTCGCCTGTCGCAGCGCCTGCGCGGTGCTGGAGAGCGTGGTCGCCGCACCGGACACCCGCGCGGACAGCGTCTCGGTGGTGTTCGCCATCGCCGCGACTTCGCTGATCTGGCGGACCATCTGCGTAGCGCCAATCGCCGTGTCGTAAGCGGTCGCTTCGATCAGCTTGGCGGTGCCGCGCTGCTCGTCGACGGCGGCGCGGATCGCCTTCGCGCTTTGCGCCAGCGCGCCCACGCGCGCGGCGATGTCGCGCAACGCGCCGTTGGCGATGTCGGCGCCGCCGGTCACCGATCCGGCGAGACTCCGTATCTCGTCGGTTGCACCCGAGGCCTGGCCGGCGAGTTGCTTCACTTCCTGCGCCACCACCGCAAAGCCACGCCCGGCATCGCCGACCCGCGCCGCCTCCATCGCCGCGTTGAGCGCGAGCAGGTTGGTACGGCCGGCGATATCGCTGATCGAATCGGCGAAGCCGGCAATCGCGCTGGACCGCTGCGCGAGTGCGATCACTGCCTGATGCCCCGAATCGGAAATCGAGGCGGCATCGCCGCTCAAGCTGGCCTGATGATCGACGGTGCTGGCGATGGCACCGATCGAGCCGGTGAGATCCTTGATTCGCGCTGCCAGCAACTGGGCGGTTTCCGACGATTGCGACGCGACCAGCGCGGTGTCGGACGTGTCCTTACTTGCACGGCGGGCAAGATCGTTGAGCGCGCGGGCCGAGCCTTCCAGTTCGCCGGACGCCGCGCCAACCGCGCTGACGATGTCCGATATCGAGGCATGAAAGGCGTTGGCGAGGGTGTGCATTTCGCCGCGTCGACGGTCGGCGGCGGCTGCCTCCAGAGTTTCGCGACGGCCGCGCTCGGTCGATTCGCGGGCTTCGGCGGCGCGGACGGCGGCTAACGCGGCCTCGGTCTCATGGCTGCGCGCGATCGCTTCGGCGGCGAGCCGCTCGCTTTCGCGCCCGGCCTCTGCCTGGCGCACGAGCAGCGCGCGCAGCTTGACGGTAAGATAGCTCAGCACCGCGAATTGCAGCCCGACTGCCAACGCGTGGATCAGGACGCGGTCGAGCGCGCCGGTGCCGGTGAACACCCACTCCGGCGCCGCGAATTCGAGCAGGAGGTGGTGCACCGCGATCAACCCGGACGCGAGGGCGATCGGTTTCCAGTCGCACAGCACGGCAAGCCCGGCGAGCGCGACGAAAAAGAACATGTGCCCGTCCATCTGCCAGGGATGACCGGTGAGCAGATAGACGCCGAGCGCGGGCTGGATCGCGGCAAGCGTGCCGATCAGGATGCGCGCGATCTCGTCGTGGCGACGGCGCACGGCCATCCAGGTTGGTGCGACATTCGCGAGTGCCGAAAGGATCACGACGACATGCGTAAGATCGGAACCCAAAGCCAACCCAACGATCAGTAGGGCGATCGTGCTGGCAAGCCCCGCCACCGCCAAGATTTCCATGCCGCGCATTCGCAACCGGTCGAGCTCGACCACGGCGTCGTCGTGCTGATTCATGCCTGCGCCTGCGCGCCGGCACCGCACACAGCCGGGGGCGCGGCGAGGATCAGCACCGCGCTTCCGGCGAGCACAGCCGACAGCCGCCGCCGTTCGCCCGCCACCACGAGCGAGCCACGCAGCGGTCCGGTCGCGATCAGCGCGGTGCCGCCCAGAAGTGCGAGCGGCGCGACCCGGGCGGCCGCGCCCGGGGTAAGCGGGATCAGCAGCATCTTGCCGGTGGCGGGCGGGTAGAACGCGAGTGTCGCCAAGGCTACCAGGACGCCCAGGATCTGAACCCCAACAAGCACGCGCGATGACCACATGCCGCGTCGATACCAAAGCGCGGTTAACAGTGGCTTAGACAGCGCCTCGGTAAAGCAACATAGCACGGGATATCCGATGCGTATCGGATCGACCCATTGGCGCGTTAAGCTTGTACCAATGCGTCGATCGCGCCTTGCAGGATGTAGCTGGCAGCGAGTTTGTCGACGCGCTCGGCACGCTTGGCGCGGCTGATATCCTCCGCGATCATCTGCCGCTCGACCGCTTGGGTCGACCAGCGCTCGTCCCACAGCAGGATCGGCAAGGCGAGATCGGCTAGGTTGCGCGCGAACGATCGCGTGCTCTGCGACCGAGGGCTCTCGCTGCCGTCGAGGTTGATCGGCAGGCCGAGGACCAGACCGGCGACATGTTGCTTGGCAATCATTGTCACCAGCACGGCCTTGTCCGAGGTGAACTTGGCGCGGCGTATCAGCACGGCGGGCGAAGCGAAGCTCCACCCGGCATCGCACAGCGCGGTGCCGATCGTCTTCGTGCCGAGGTCCAGCCCGAGCAGTCGTCCACCCGAGGGCAAGGCATCACGAAAGGCGATGCGGTCGGTTGTAATCATCGCCGCTCCTCTACCCGCTCGGCGCGTACGAAGTCGAGGCGCGATGGCGCCTCATCGCGTCTGGAACGCCTTCAGCCGTCGTTCGGCGTCGGCGCGGACGTTCGCCCAGAACAGGCTGTAGTCGTAGACATGATAGTTGTTGCCCGGCAGCACATAGCCGTTCAGCCCCGCCGGTGGCGCCCCGATCGACAACAGCCCGCGTCCGGTACAACGCGCGCCAACCCGCCCGGCGGCAATATCGGCGGTTGCGAGATCGCTCGACGGATACAGCGTGCCGAGGTTGGCGCTGGCCGGAGCGGCGGCGTCGGGCGTGCCGGTCAGCGGGTTGGTGCAGATCATCTGCGTATCCTTGCGGCTTTGCCCGGTGTAGCCGGTCGAGGCATCGTACGTGTCTAGGATCAGCGACGGCTCGGCCGGTTCGGCGAAGGTCTGCCACGACAGGATGCACCCGGCTTGATCCGCGCGCGTGCACTCGGGCAACCCCATGCGCGGCAGATCGGCTGCGCGCGACACCGGCCACCCCACCACATACGCCGCGACGATGCGGCGGGCGAGCGGCGTGCCGGCGATCCGCTCGCGCAGCAACCGCGACAGATGCAGCGCGCCCTGCGAATGCCCGGCGAGGATGATCGGCCGGTCGCCGCTTTCGCGCACGAATTGGTCGAACGCGGCGAGCACGTCACGATAGGCGAAATCAAGCGCCTTCTGCGCGTTCGCCTGTGTCGTCAGGAACGCGCCGAACGCCGCCTGACGGTAGCGCGGCGCCCAGACCGTACCGACCCCGTTGAACGCGCTCGCCTGGCCCCGCAGGAAGATCGCCGCGCGTGCGTTGGCCTCCGCATCGTCCAGCGGCGCGTTCCAGTGCGTACGGGTGAGGTAGGAGGTCGGGTGGATGAAGAACACCGCCGCCTGCGGGCTGGGGGAGGGGGCATAGCCGGCGGGCGCCCACAGCGCGGGGTTGCCCGGTTTGTCGGGCCGCGCCAGCCACATGTTTGCGCTCGCGTAGGACGGCGGCGGCGACAGCGCGGCCACGTCTTCGCCCGGCACCAGCGCCATCCGCATGAACGCGCCCGGAAATGCGTTGAACGCAAACGCCCCCGCCACCGTCAGCAGGACGAGCGCCGCAACCACGTACAGAAATTTCCGTGCCATTGTGCCGTACCGCTCCCGCAACTTGCGCCAAAGGGGTGGCGCATCGCCGTGCAGAGCGCAATCGGGTTGATGGTGCGCCTGCGCGATGCTAGCCGCTGGGGCATGTCAGTCGATATCGCCACCGTAAAGAAGATCGCGAGCCTCGCGCGCATCGCCATCTCCGAAGAAGACGCCGCCCGGCTCGCGCCGGAACTGGACAACATCATGGGCTGGATCGAGCAGCTCGGAGAGGTCGACACCGCCAACGTCGCACCGATGACCGCCGTGATCCCCAACCACCTGCGCCTGCGCGACGATGTCGTCACCGACGGCAACGTGCGTGATCTGGTGCTCGCCAACGCGCCTCAGGCCGAGCATGGCTTCTTTACCGTTCCCAAGGTGATCGAATGACCGAATTGACCGACCTCGGCGTCGCCGCGCTCCGCGACGGCGTGCGCGACGGCAGCTTCTCCGCGCGTGACGTGGCGCAGGCGTTCATCGCGAAGGTGAGTGCGGCCAAGGCGCTCAACGCGTTCCTGGTCGAGACGCCCGACCATGCGCTCGCCGCTGCGGACGCCGCCGATACGGCGAAGGCAGCGGGCGAGGATCTCAAGCCGCTCGCCGGCGTGCCGATCGGCATGAAGGACCTGTTCTGCACCAAGGGCGTGCCGGCCACCGCCGCCAGCCTGATCCTCGAAGGCTTCACGCCGACCTACGAATCGACCGTGTCGGGCAAGCTGTTCGCGGCCGGCGCAGGGATGCTCGGCAAGCTCAACATGGACCAGTTCGCAATGGGCTCGTCCAACGAGACCTCGGCGTTCGGCAACGTCATCTCGCCGTGGCGACGCAACGACGGCGGCAACGCCGCGCTCGCGCCGGGTGGCTCGTCGGGCGGCTCGTCCTCGGCGATCGCGGCGCGGCTGTGCCCGGCGGCAACCGGCACCGACACCGGCGGCTCGATCCGTCAGCCCGCCGCCTTCACCGGCATTGCCGGCATCAAGCCGACCTACGGCCGCTGCTCGCGCTGGGGTGTAGTGGCATTCGCGTCATCGCTGGATCAGGCAGGACCAATGGCGCGCGACGTGCGCGACTGCGCGATCATGCTGGAGGCGATGACCGGCTTCGACGCCAAGGATGCGACCTCGCTCGACCTGCCGGTGCCGAATTGGGAAGCCGGCCTGTCGCCCGACCTCAAGGGCAAGACGATCGGTATTCCCAAGGAGTACCGCGTCGACAACATGCCCGCCGAGATCGACGCATTGTGGCAGCAGGGCATCCAGTGGATGCGAGATGCCGGCGCCGAGATCGTCGAGGTGTCGCTCCCGCACACCAAATACGCGCTGCCGGCTTATTACATCATCGCCCCGGCTGAGGCATCGTCCAACCTCGCGCGGTATGACGGCGTGCGCTTCGGCCTGCGCGACCTGCCCGAGGGCGCCAACCTTCAGGACATGTACGCCGCCACTCGCGCCGCCGGTTTCGGTGACGAGGTGAAGCGCCGCATCATGATCGGCACCTATGTGCTGTCGGCGGGCTTCTACGACGCCTACTTTACGCAAGCTTCCAAGGTCCGCACGCTGATCGCCCGCAACTTCGAGCATGCGTTCGAGAAGTGCGATTACCTGCTTACCCCGACCGCGCCCTCGGCGGCGTTCGCGCTCGGCGAGAAGCAGGCCGATCCCATCGCGATGTATCTCAACGACGTGTTCACCGTGCCCGCCTCGCTCGCCGGCCTGCCCGCGATGAGCGTGCCGGGTGGCCTCGACGCGCAGGGGTTGCCGCTAGGCTTGCAGATCATCGGCCGACCGCTCGATGAGCAAGGCGTGCTCAACGCCGGCCTCGCCATCGAGCAGCGGGCGGGGTTCGTGGCGCGGCCTGAGGTCTGGTGGTGACAGAGCCGCGCGAGACGCACTATCATCGGATGGAGCGTCATCGCGCGGACGCCGCAGCGAAGCGTGGTTCTGTGCTTGCGAAACTGATGCGGCCCAAGACGCCTCATGATACGAGAACGGGCTACCAGTTTATCGGACTGATACCAGCAGTGAAAGAATGGCTCGACGGCGTTCGTCGTCGACGGGAAGAAAACAGAAATGGCTGACGCAGCAACATACACGATCACAGGCGAAACCGGCGAGTGGGAGGTCGTGGTCGGCCTCGAAGTCCATGCGCAGGTGACGTCGAACGCCAAGCTGTTTTCGGGTGCGGCCACCGCGTTCGGCGCGGAGCCGAACACGCAGGTCAGCCTGGTCGATGCGGCGATGCCCGGCATGTTGCCCGTGCCCAACCGCGAGTGCATCCGTCAGGCGGTGCGCACCGGCATGGCGATCGACGCTAAGATCAACAAATGGTCGCGGTTCGATCGCAAGAATTATTTCTACGCCGATCTGCCGCAGGGCTATCAGATCAGCCAGCTCTATCACCCGATCGTCGGCGAGGGCTCGCTCGACATCAGCCTCGACGACAAGAATCCCGATGCGGACGTGAAAACCATCGGCATCGAGCGCATCCACGTCGAGCAGGACGCCGGCAAGCTGATGCACGACCAGCATCCGACGCGCTCCTATGTCGATCTCAACCGCTCCGGCGTGGCGCTGATGGAGATCGTGTCGAAGCCCGACATGCGCTCTCCGCAAGAGGCGGGCGCGTATCTCGCCAAGCTGCGCTCGATCCTGCGCTATGTCGGATCGTGCGACGGCAACATGGATCAGGGGTCGATGCGCGCCGACGTCAACGTTTCGGTCCGCAAGGCGGGAGACGAATTCGGCACTCGCACCGAGACCAAGAACGTCAACTCGGTCCGCTTCGTGATGGCGGTGGTCGAGCAGGAGGCGAAGCGTCAGGTCGCGGTGATCGAGGGCGGCGGCCGCATCATGCAGGAAACCCGCCTGTACGATCCCGATCGTAACGAGACGCGTTCGATGCGCTCGAAGGAAGATGCGCATGATTATCGCTATTTCCCCGATCCCGATCTGCTGCCGCTCGAACTCGACGACGCGTTCCTCGAGGAATGCCGCGCGAGCCTGCCCGAACTCCCGGACGCCAAGCGCAAGCGTTACGAAGTGGCTGGCATCACGCCCTATCAGGCGGCGGTGCTGACCGCCGAGGTCGAGGCGGCGCGCTGGTTCGATGCGCTGCTGGAGGCGGGCGCCAAGCCGGTCGCGGCGGCGAACTGGACGACCTCCGAACTGTTCGGCGCGCTCAACCGCACTGGCAAGAGCATCGAAACCTCGCCGGTCAGCCCGGCGCAGGCGGCGGAATTGCTCGGCCTCGTCGCGGACGGCACGCTGTCCGGCACGCTTGCCAAGCAGGTGTTCGAGATCATGCTCGAAACCGGGCAGGGCGCGGGTGCGATCGTCGAGGAACGCGGCCTTAAGCAGACCAGTGACACCGGCGCGATCGAGGCGGTGATCGCCGACATCCTGGCCAAGAACGCCGAAAAGGTCGCGCAGTACGAGGGCGGCAAGGAGGCGCTGTTCGGCTTCTTCGTCGGCCAGACGATGAAGGCGATGGGCGGCAAGGCCAACCCGCAGGTCGTCAACGAACTGCTCAAGAAGGCGCTGGTATGATGCGGCGGCTGGCGCTGGCGGGGCTGCTCGCGGCGGTGGCGCTGCCGGCGGCGGCGCAGGTGCCGGCCCCGGACGCGACGCCCGCCGCCACCTTGCCGCGCGTGGCGCTCGACACCACCGCCGGCCGTATCGTCATCGAACTGGAAACGGTAAAGGCGCCGATCACCGCCGCCAATTTCCTGCGTTACGTTGACCAGAAGAAGCTCGACGGCATCGTCTTTTATCGAGACGTGAAGGTTGGCGATCGCTTCGGCTTTGTTCAGTTCGGCACCGACGGCGATGCCAAGCGTACGCTCCCGCCGATCAAGCATGAACCGACAACGCTCACCGGTCTGCACCACACCGACGGTACGATCTCGGTCGCGCGTCTCGGTCTCGGCACTGCGCGCGGCGATTTTACGATCAGTGTCGGCGATCAGACGGCATCGCTCGATGCCGGTCATGGCCAGCCCGAGGACGGGCAGGGCTATGCCGCGTTCGGCCATATAGTCGAAGGCATGGATACGGTGGTGAAGATCCTCGACGCGCCCGTCTCGCCAACTGCAACCCGCCGCGGTGCTTTCAAGGGGCAGGTGCCGGTCGCCCCGGTGACGGTCCTGACCGCGCGGCGGGTGGCGGCTCCGGAGTGAAGATCGCGCGGCGTCTGTCGCTGCTCCTCGGCGCCGCGATCGCCATGCCGGCAATCGCGGCACCCACTCCGATTGCCGAGCGGTACGCGATGGGCGCGGTGAAAGCCGACTTCAAGGCGCGTCAGCGAATCGGTGCCAAGCGTGCCGGGATGGTGTGCCTGCCGGCCGGCAGCTTCCTGTGGAGCGATGCCCGCGCCGGTCTGGATAATGCCAGTGCCAGCGTCGCAACCATACTGCACGATGCCGCACCGGCCGTAGTCGACACCGCCGACGATCCGTTCAGCGACGAAGCCGGCGCCACTCGCTACAAAATCATCGCGACGATCGTGGATTTTCAGCTGAATGGCTGCGTGCGCAACCGGGGCATGGCCGCGCGGCTGTCGCACAAGCATGCATTGTCGGGGCGCGCGCATCTGTCCGTCGCTTGGGACGTGTTCGACCGCACGACGCGGGGCAAGGCGGACCACCAGACGATCGACACCGAATTCGATCTGACTTCGGATGTCGATGATGCGGCAGGGGCATTGTCCGAGGGGTTGAAACGCAACGCCGCAGAGTTCGCCAAACAACGCCTTTCGGCTGCACTGCACCGATAATGACCGGCGCGGTCCTGTGTGGACCGCGCCCGTTTTGCAGTACGTCTTACTGCGCGTCGCTACCTTGGTTCTTCACCACGCCGCCGGTGCCGCCGACGCCGTCCGCGTCACCCTGGCGGGCAAGCGGATCGGGTTCGGGACCACCTTCGCCACGCTCGACCGCGTCCTTACGCGCCTCGACGACCTGCTGGATGTCGCTGCGCTCGTCCTTGCGCGGCGGGTACGTGTCGGGCGATTCCGGCGCACTCATGCGAAATCACCGAGATCGGTGGGGGAGGCGGGCGCGACGTCGGGCGTGTCGGTCGGCGTCGGTGCGGGCACGTCGATATCGGGCGTGGTCGGCGCGACTTCCGGCGGCGCGGTGACCGGGGCCTCCGGCTGGCTCGGCTGCGGGGGGAGTTCGGTGGGTGGGGTGGTCGCCATGTATCGTCTCCTTCATATGCATAAACGAACCGCATGCGTGTGAAGTTTCACGAAGATGTCACCAACCGGCAGAGCGTGGCTTGCCCCGCGCGCGATCCTTGCTATAGACGCCCCCCACACCGGCGGTGTCCCATGCGGGCGTGGCGGAACTGGTAGACGCAGCAGGTTTAGGTCCTGCCATCGCAAGATGTGGGGGTTCGAGTCCCTTCGCCCGCACCAGGACCCGCCGAGCGTGAGGGGCATCGCGATCCTGATTCGCGAAGAGGCCCGAGAAGACCCATGCAGACTGTCGAGACGCTGAACGAGGGGCTGAAGCGCGCCTACACCCTGACCATCACGGCCGCCGAGATTGATTCGAAGGTCGATGCCGAGCTGAAGCGCGTCGCACCGCAGATCAAGATGCCCGGCTTCCGCCCCGGCAAGGTGCCCGCCAACCTCGTGCGCAAGATGCACGGCCCGGCGCTGACCCAGGATGCTCTCAACACCGCGATCCAGGAAGGGATCCAGACGCTGATCGCGGAACAGCGCCTGCGCCCGGCGATCCAGCCGTCGGTCAGCCTCGACGAAGCGTTTGAGATCGGCAAGGATGCCGAGATCAAGGTTGCGCTCGAAGTGCTGCCGGATGTGCCCGCGCCCGCGATCGACGGTCTCAAGCTCGAGCGCCTGATGGTGCCGGCCGGGGAAGCGGAAGTCGACGCGCAGGTCGCCAAGTTCGCCGAGCAGCAGAAGAAGTGGGACGATGCGGCTGAGGACCATGCCGCTGCGCAGGGCGATCTCGTCACCGTCGATTTCGTCGGCAAGACCGAGGACGGCGTTGCCTTCGAGGGCGGCACCGGCACCGACATGGGCGTCGAGATCGGCTCGGGCCGTCTCATCCCCGGCTTCGAGGATCAGCTCGTCGGCGTGAAGGCCGGCGAGGAGCGCGTGCTTAATGTGACGTTCCCGGCGGATTACCCGGCCGAAAACCTTGCCGGCAAGCCCGCCACGTTCGAGATCACCGCGACCAAGGTGCAGACCCCGGGCGAGACCGTGATCGACGATACGCTCGCCACCTCGCTCGGCCTCGAAAGCCTCGAGCAACTGAAGGGCTTGCTGAAGGGCCAGATCGAGCAGGAGCTGAACGGTCTCACCCGCACGCACATGAAGCGCAAGCTGCTCGACCAGCTTGCCGAGGGTCATGATTTCGAAGTGCCGCCGACGATGGTCGAGGCCGAGTTCGACCAAATCTGGCAACAGCTTCAGCACGAAGCGACGCACGAGGCCGACCCGGCCGCGGCGATCGAGGAGATGGAAAAGGAGCGCGACGATTACCGCGCGATTGCGGAGCGCCGCGTGCGCCTCGGCCTGCTCCTGTCCGAGATCGGCCAGGCCAATGGCGTCGAAGTCAGCCAGCAGGAAATGAACCGGCTGATTTCGCAGGCAGCGCAGCAGTACGGCCCCGAAGATCGCCAGCGCTTCCTTCAGTACGTCCAGCAGGAGCCGATGGCGGCCGCCCAGCTGCGCGCGCCGCTGTACGAGGACAAGGTCGTCGACTTCCTGTTCGAGAAGGCTGAGATCACCGATCGTGAAGTCACCCGCGAGGAACTTCAGGCCGCGATCGAGAGCGAGGACGGTTTCGCCAGCGGCACGCACGTCCATAATCACGATCATGACCATGAGGGCCACGATCACGAAGCTCACGACCACGGTCACGATCATGCCGATCACGACCATGCTCATGGCAACGACCACGCCGAGCCTGCGCTCGACGACTCGGCGGAGCCCGCTGCTGACGAAGCCGTCGCGGCGGAACCGGTGAAAAAAGCCGCGACGCGCAAGCCTGCCGCCAAGAAGGTCAAGCCCGAGGGTGAGGACGCCGAGGCTCCGGCAGAAGCGAAGAAGCCCGCCAAGAAGTCTGCGGCCAAGAAGACCGAAGCCTGATCCGAATCGCCCCGCCGCGCCTTGCGCGCGGCGGGGTGCAGCCTTGGTCTTTGGGGGGCGACTTGTCCGAACTGCGCATCGCCGTCCTATTGCCCTGCTATAACGAGGAAGCCGCCATCGCGGCTACTGTTGCGGGGTTTCGCGCCGCACTGCCGGGCGCGGAAATCTACGTCTACGATAATAATAGCCACGACCGCACCGTCGAAGTCGCGCGCGCGTCGGGGGCAATTGTCCGAACCGAACGCATCCAAGGCAAAGGCGCGGTGGTGCGCCGCATGTTCGCGGATGTCGATGCGGACGTCTATGTGATGGCCGACGGGGATGCGACGTACGATGCAGCGTCGGCTCCGGCGCTTGTCGCGCGGCTGGTGGACGAGCAACTGGACATGGTCGTGGGCGCGCGCGTCACGCAGATCGAGGCGGCATACCGGCGCGGCCACCGCTTCGGTAACGCGCTGCTTACCGGTATGCTCGCGCGACTGTTCGGGCGCAGCTTTACGGATATCCTGTCCGGTTACCGGGTCTTCTCACGGCGGTTTGTGAAGAGTTTTCCGGTGCTGTCCGCCGGCTTTGAGATCGAGACCGAGATCAGCGTTCATGCGCTTGAACTGCGCATGCCCGTCGCTGAGATCGCCACGCCATATTACGAGCGGCCCGAGGGATCGACCTCGAAGCTCAGCACCTATCGGGATGGCTTCCGAATTCTGCGAACGATCCTGCAACTATACCGGATCGAGCGCCCGGTGCTGTTCTTCGGCGCGATCGGCGGGGTGCTGGCGTTGCTCGGCGTGCTGTTCGCGATCCCGCTTGGGCTCACCTATCTCCACACGCACCTCGTCCCGCGTCTTCCGACGGCAGTGATGGTGACCGGACTGATGATCCTTGCCGCGTTGTGCCTGTTCGCAGGGTTGATCCTCGATACGGTGGTGCACGGTCGTCGCGAGGTGCGGCGGCTCGCCTACCTCTCGCACCGCGCGCCTGGGGTGGAGCGTCGCGAGTCCTGACCGGCTTCGGCGGCGGCGGGCTTGCCAAGTTCGGGCGGAGTGCCGATGTAGGCCATCGCAAGGGCATAAAGGACGTACAGAACATCATGCGCAACCCGTTTGACACCGGCGATTTCATGGCTCCCCTCAGCGCGGCCGGAGTAATCTCGCCCGGATATCAGGGGCAGCCGACGCAGGCGGGCCTCGTTCCCATCGTTATCGAGCAGTCCAATCGTGGCGAGCGCAGCTTCGACATCTATTCGCGACTGCTGCGTGAGCGCATCATCTTCGTGACCGGCGGGGTCGAGGATCATATGGCGTCGGTCATCACCGCGCAGCTGCTGTTCCTGGAATCGGAGAACCCGAAGAAGGACATCTTCATGTACATCAACTCGCCGGGCGGTGTCGTCACGGCGGGCATGGCGATTCACGATACCATGCAGTACATCCGGCCGCGTGTCGGCACGGTCTGCATCGGCCAGGCCGCATCGATGGGCAGCTTCCTGTTGTCGGCGGGTGAGCCGGGCATGCGGGTCGCGCTCAGCAACTCACGCATCATGATCCACCAGCCGTCGGGCGGTGCGCAGGGCATGGCCAGCGACATCGAGATTCAGGCGCGCGAGATCCTGCGGATGCGCCATTTCCTCAACTCGCTCTACGCCAAATACACCGGCAAGCCGATCGAGGAGATCGAGAAGGCGATGGACCGCGACAACTTCATGTCCGCGGAAGAAGCGAAGGCATTCGGCTTGATCGATCAGGTGTTCGACAAGCGTCCGGCGCTGCCAGACGACGGCTCGACGCCGCCGGCGCTGCCCGCCGCCTGAACCGGGATGCTCCCCGCCCGTGCAGGCGGGGAGCTACTCTGCGGAAATCACACGTTTTTCCGACCGTGTAGACACCGCTTGTTCCGCCGCAAACCTTTCCCATATCTGCTTTCAACACGAACCGGCAGCGACGGTAATTGGATATTCGGCATTGCTCGATAGCCAGAAACGCGCCAAGTCTGTTATGCTATCGTCCCCGTCTGGGGCCATGGGACACGAGATTTTATGACCAAGCTGAGTGGCGGCGATTCGAAAAGCACGCTGTATTGCTCGTTCTGCGGCAAGTCGCAGCACGAAGTTCGCAAGCTGATCGCCGGGCCGACCGTGTTCATCTGCGATGAATGTGTCGAGCTGTGCAACGACATCATCCGCGAAGAGACCAAGTCAGCGCTGGTGTCCAAGAAGGACGGCGGCGTACCGACCCCGCAAGAAATCTGCGACGTGCTCGACGATTACGTGATCGGCCAAAAGCGCGCCAAGCGCGTCCTGTCGGTGGCGGTGCACAATCATTACAAGCGCCTCAACCACGGCCAGAAGGGCGCGGATGTCGAGCTTGCCAAGTCGAACATCCTGCTGGTCGGGCCGACCGGGTGCGGCAAGACGCTGCTCGCGCAGACGCTCGCCCGCATCCTCGACGTGCCGTTCACGATGGCGGATGCGACCACGCTCACCGAGGCGGGCTATGTTGGCGAGGATGTCGAGAACATCATCCTCAAGCTGCTGCAGGCTTCCGATTACAACGTCGAGCGGGCGCAGCGCGGCATCGTCTATATCGATGAGATCGACAAGATCAGCCGTAAGGCCGAGAACCCGTCGATCACGCGCGACGTGTCGGGTGAGGGCGTGCAGCAGGCGTTGCTCAAGCTGATGGAGGGCACCACCGCGAGCGTTCCGCCGCAGGGCGGCCGCAAGCATCCACAGCAGGAGTTCCTCCAGGTCGACACGACCAACATCCTGTTCATCTGCGGCGGCGCGTTTAGCGGCCTCGAGAAGATCATCGCCGATCGTCAGCAGGGCAAGTCTATCGGCTTCGGCGCCTATGTCGCCACGCCCGAGGAACGTCGCACCGGTGACGTGCTGAAGGCGGTGGAGCCTGAGGATTTGCTCAAGTTCGGCTTGATCCCCGAATTTGTTGGCCGTCTGCCGGTGATCGCGACGCTGGAGGATCTCGACATCCCGGCGCTGATCACCATCCTGACCGAGCCCAAGAATGCCTTGGTTAAACAGTACCAGAAGCTGTTCGAGATGGAGACGGTCAAGCTCGGTTTCACCGACGATGCACTGACCCAGGTCGCCAAGAAGGCGATCGAGCGCAAGACCGGCGCTCGCGGTCTTCGCTCGATCCTCGAGGGCATATTGCTCGACACGATGTTCGACCTGCCCGGTATGGACGGGGTGGACGAGGTGATGATCGACAAGGATGTGATCGAGGGACGCAAGGAACCGATCCGCGTCTACGCGAAGAAAGACAAGGCTGGCGCAGGCGCGGCCTGAGCAGCGATCTTCAATGCTTGAATGGGCGGCTCGCTGACGCGGGCCGCCTTTTTTCGTTAAAGCACGCGAGCCGCTGCCTGCCTCGGCGCAACGGCTAGAATAAACCCGGCACGAACCGCTTAACCCGCGCGGCATAAGCATCGTGTTCGGCGCCGAACATCGCGCGCACCAGCGCCTCCTAGTGCCGGACGCGCAGCCAGGTGCCGATCGCATAGACCGGTACCGCGAAAATTATGCCGGTTAAACCGCCATGTTTGATTGCTATCGCCAGCAGGAAGCAGGACAGCGCGACGTAGATCGGGTTGCGCACGTACGCGAATGGTTTGCCTTGCATGAGGTCGTGGTCGACGCGCGTGCGGGCGACCAGCGCCTACGTCTTGCGCATGGTGCGGGTCGCCCAATCGAACGGCGCGATGCCGCTGCCCATCAGCAGAAGGACCACGCTTGCCTTCGCCAGCCCTCAAACGATAGCGGATCGAGTTTCATGGTGATCGGGCCAGCCGCGACCCAGGCGATGCCGAGCCCTTGCACGTCAATCCACAGCCAGGAGGCGTTGCGCTGGCCCCGCGTGGGGGCATTGGCGATCGCACCGGCCCACACGCGCACCGCGATCAGCAGCAGGAAAACAGGGAAGCGGAGCGCTAGGATGGTGACGCCGGTTAGGTCGACCGGGTCGTGACGGAATATGCTCCACGCCTATCTTTGGCGGTGTCGCCTGTCGTCACGGATCAATGCGCCGCCTTGCGCTGTGTGTCCTGCCACGCCTGATACGCCTCCACCGCACGCGAGCGGCGCAGCACCCGCGCATCGGGATCGATCACGACATGGGCATCGGCACGCGCCGTCACCCGTCCGATGCCGCCTGCCATTGCCAGCCGAACCAGCTTGCGGTCGATCTGTACCACGATCGGCATGGGAAACACGCGCCCGCCCGGCGCCACCCAGTGTAGGTCGAGCATTGTGCCGCGCCGTTCGGTCACCAAATCGGGTAGCGCGGCCTGACGCAGATACATGTCGAAGAACCAGCCGTAATCCCTGCCGGTGACCTGCCGGACGATCGCCTGATAACCGGCGGTGGTCAGCGTGCGCGGCACGAAGTTGCCCGGCTTGGGATCGTCGCGGCCATAGACCGCCAGCCGTGTCACCCGCGCGAACGCGGCGTCGCCGATCAGCCAGCGCAGGCTGTGCAGCATCCACGACGCCTTAAAATAGATGTCCTGACCCGGCCCGCCGCGTTCGGTGCGGTATACGTCCTCCTCGGTGCGGGACACGCCCGAGACGATCGGCTGGAGGTTGGCGATCTTGTCGCGTTCTTCGTCCAGCATAACCGCGTAGCGCGCGTTGCCGTCGCGCCACAGGCCGTAGAACGGCTGCATGTAGGTGGCGTACCCCTCGTGCAGCCAGAAGTCGTCCCAGTCCGCCGCCGATAGCTGGTTGCCGAACCATTCGTGCGCAAACTCGTGCTGGAACAGCCAGTCGAACCCCTCAGGCGCTTTCGCATAACCGTTGCCGTAGGCGTTGATGGTCTGATGCTCCATGCCCTTGTGCGGCGTCTCCACCACGCCGACCTTCTCGTCGCCAAAGGGGTAGGGGCCGACCTCGCGCTCGAAGAAGTCCAGCGTCGGGGCGAATTCGGCGAACAGCCCTTTTGCCTGGCGCTCTTCGCCCGGCAGATACCAATAGAACATCGGGATCGTATTACCGAACCGGCTCTTGTAGCTGCCTGACAGTTCCTCATACGGCCCGATGTTGAGCGCAATGCCGTAGGTGTTGGGGTGTTTTACCCGCCAGTTCCAGGTGGTGCGCCCATCACTCAGCGTGTCCACGCCGAGCAGTCGCCCGTTGGAGGGCGCCTTCAGCCCCGCCGGCACGGTGATGTGCAACGTCGCCACCGCCGGTCGCCCGGTCGGGAAATCGAGGCACGGCCAGAACAGGTCGCAGCCATAGCCCTCCGCCGTGGTCGCCACCCACGGCCGCCCGTCCGGCGTCTTCGACCAGACGAAGCCGTCGTCCCACGGCGCCTTCACTGCGACGTGCGGCGTGCCACCGTAGCGGATACGCGCGGTAACGCGCCTGCCGGTTGCGAGTGGCTGAGGCAGCGTGATCGCGAGCTTGCCTTCCGGGTTTGCCCAAGCATTCGCCGGCAGCGTCACCCCGTCGATCGCGATCTCGCGCACCGGCAAATTGCGGTCGAGATCGACCACGACACGGGTCAGCGGCGCGCGCGCGGTGAAGGTCAGCGTCGCCACTCCGGCGATCCGCTCCTCCGCCGGGAACACCTCGAAGGCTAGATCGGCGGCATCGAACGCCAGCTTGGCCTGTTCGGGATCGACCGGTCCCCCCGACCTCGCGGTCTGCGCGGTCAGTGCGGGTTCGCCTGGGCCAGGCAGACGGCTCGCCGCCATCAGCAGCCCCGCGGCGGGCAGCAGCATCGCAACTATCAGCGGCTTACGCGATGGTAGATTGATGGAAAGGTTCCGCGCACCATATAAGGAAGAACTGGCGCATGGTTCGCGCCGCCCCGGAGTGTTCATGACCCAAACTTACCCTGTGTTGCCGCTTCGCGATATCGTTGTGTTTCCGCATATGATCGTGCCGCTGTTCGTGGGTCGCGACAAGTCGGTCGCCGCATTGGAAGCCGCGATGGCTGCCGACAAGGAGATTTTCCTGGTCGCACAGCTCGACCCCGCCGAGGATGATCCCGAGCGCGACGACCTGTACGATATCGGCGTCACCGCCACCGTCCTGCAATTGCTCAAGCTGCCCGACGGCACCGTCCGCGTGCTGGTCGAGGGCAAGCGTCGCGCGAAGTTCAGCGATCTTGAAACCACCGATGGTTACCTTGTCGCTGCGGTCGATCTGCTTGAAGGCGACGTGGGCGAGGAGGAGCTTGCCGACGCGGGCAAGCAGGTCGCGACCGAAACCGCCGCGCTGATGCGTTCGGTGGTCGACCAGTTCGAGAATTACGCCAAACTCAACCGCAAGTTGCCCGCCGAGACCGCGGTACAGCTTGGCGAGATCGAGGAGCCGAGCCGGCTCGCCGATTCGGTCGCCGCCAACATCTCGGTCAAGGTATCGGACAAGCAGGCACTGCTGGTCGAACTCGACGCGGGCAAGCGGCTGGAGATGGTCTACGCCTTCATGGAGGGCGAACTCGGCGTGTTGCAGGTCGAGAAGAAGATCAAGAGCCGCGTCAAGCGCCAGATGGAGAAGACGCAGCGCGAATACTACCTCAACGAACAGTTGAAGGCGATTCAGCGCGAACTCGGCAACGAGGGCGAGGAAGGCGAGGGCGACGAGATCGCCGAGCTGACCCAGAAGATCGCCACGCTCAAGCTTTCCAAGGAAGCGCGTAGCAAGGCTACCGCCGAGCTGAAGAAGCTCAAGACGATGGCACCGATGAGCGCCGAGGCGACCGTGGTGCGCAACTATCTCGACGTGCTGCTCGGCCTGCCGTGGGGCAAGAAGTCCAAGATCAAGCGCGATATCTCGGCAGCGCAGGCGGTGCTCGACGAGGACCATTACGCGCTTGAGAAGGTCAAGGACCGGATCATCGAATATCTCGCGGTGCAGGCGCGCACCAACAAGCTGAAGGGGCCGATCCTGTGCCTCGTCGGCCCGCCCGGCGTCGGCAAGACCAGCCTCGGCAAGTCGATCGCCAAGGCTACGGGCCGCGAGTTCATCCGCCAGTCCTTGGGCGGTGTGCGCGACGAGGCCGAGATCCGCGGGCATCGCCGTACCTATATCGGCTCGCTGCCCGGCAAGATCGTCACCAATCTCAAGAAGGCCGGCACCAGCAACCCGCTGTTCCTGCTCGACGAGATCGACAAGCTTGGCCAGGATTTCCGGGGCGATCCGGCGTCCGCGCTGCTCGAGGTGCTCGATCCCGAGCAGAACAGCAAGTTCAACGACCATTATCTCGAGATCGACGTTGATCTGTCCGACGTGATGTTCGTGACGACGGCGAACACGCTCAACCTGCCGCAGCCGTTGCTCGACCGCATGGAGATCATCCGGCTGGAGGGTTACACCGAGGACGAGAAGGTCGAGATCGCCGAGCGGCACCTGATCGCCAAGCAGATTGGGGCGCACGGCCTCAAGCCCGGCGAGTTCACGCTCACCACCGAAGGCCTGCGCGCGCTGATCCAGTACTACACGCGCGAGGCGGGCGTGCGGACGCTGGAGCGGGAAATCGCCAAACTAGCGCGCAAGGCGCTGCGGCGTATCCTTGAGGGCAAGGATACCACCGTCACGATCACGCCCGACAATATCGGCGATTTCGCGGGCGTGAAGAAGTATCGCCACGGTCTCGGCGAGGAGGAGAATCAGATCGGCGCCGTTACCGGCCTCGCCTGGACCGAAGTCGGCGGTGAGCTGCTCACCATCGAAAGCGTGACCGTGCCGGGCAAGGGTGCCGCAAAGGTGACCGGCAAGCTCGGCGATGTGATGAAGGAATCGATCGAAACCGCGTTCAGTTTCGTCAAGGCGCGTTCGCCCAGCTATGGCATCAAGCCGAGCCTGTTCGCGCGGAAGGATATCCACATCCATCTGCCCGAGGGCGCGGTGCCGAAGGATGGTCCGTCGGCCGGTATCGGCATGGTCACCTCGATCGTCTCGACGCTGACCGGCGTGCCGGTGCGGCGAGAGGTGGCGATGACCGGCGAGGTGACGCTGCGCGGCCGCGTGCTGCCGATCGGTGGCCTCAAGGAAAAGCTGCTCGCAGCGCTTCGCGGCGGCATCACCACCGTGTTGATCCCTCAGGAGAATGAGAAGGATCTCGCCGAAATCCCCGCCAATATCCGCGAGGGGTTGAAGATCATTCCTGTCAGTCACGTCGACGAGGTGCTGCGCCTTGCGCTCACCGCGCCGATCGAACCGATCACGTGGAGCGAGGAGGATGATCTCGCCGCACAGCCGCCCGCCGGGGTCGCGCCGATTGGCGGTGAACGGCGCCACTGATCTTGGTTAAAAGGCCGAAGTGGCAGTATTCCGCCGCTTTTTGCCGGGGGTAGTCGCAAATTGCTTTGACAGCCCCGGTTTGCCTGCCCTTACTGCTTCACCGGCTTTCGCGGCCGAGAATCAGTTTCAATATCACGGGGGTTCCGCAGGCATGAACAAGCAGGAGTTGATCGGCACGGTTGCCGACGCATCCGGTCTGAACAAGGGCGACGCGAGCAAGGCGGTCGAAGCCGTATTCGACGCGATTGGAGCTGCGTTGAAGAAGGGGGACGAGGTTCGGCTGGTCGGGTTCGGCACGTTTTCCGTCAGCAAGCGCAAGGCATCCACCGGTCGCAACCCGCGTACCGGCGAGCCGATGACGATTGCAGCATCGTCGCAGCCGAAGTTCAAGGCCGGCAAGGGCCTCAAGGACTCGGTGAACTGACGATTTGATGACGGTGGGACTGGACAAGTCCCGCTGGCATGTCCTAAAGGGCAGGCAACAGGGCGGCGGCGAGCCGCCCTCTTTCGTTGGCCGGATTGGCCGACAAACTTCGCGGTTCGCATACGGAACCAAGGCGATGGGCGCGTAGCTCAGCGGTAGAGCACACCCTTCACACGGGTGGGGTCACAGGTTCAATCCCTGTCGCGCCCACCATCGCCTCCCGGCAGCGGGGCTGTACCCCGCATCACCGCACCAGCGGTGCTCCATAGCGCGCCGCCGCGCCATCACGCCGCACCTCGATCCGGTCGAGCAGGAAGCCGGGGTCGAGCGCAAACACGCGCACGTCGTGCGCGCCGGCAGTGAGCAGCGGCAGGCGTATCGATTGGCGCGCGGTATTGCTCAGCACGTTCTGCTTCCACACGTCGCTGCGGCCGTGCGTATCGAAATCCAGCGTCTGCACTGCACCGTCATCGATCTGTACCGCAATCCGCAGATGATCGGCAGATGTGAGCGGGTGCGTCGGCAGCGCGACCATCTCCAGCGTCGCATCGCCCGTCTCCGCCGTGGCGAAGCTGTAGCGCAGCGGCTCCACCGCGCTGGCCGATCCGCGCGAGGGCGTATCCAGCCTAACCCGCAGCGCCCGGCCATAGGCGCCAAGCTCGCCGATAGGCTCCCAGTCGCGGCTCATCCGGTAGGGGGTGGTTAGCGTGATGACATGGCCGATCTCGACCGGTGCGTCGGGGCGGGCCGGGGTCACGAACTGCACCGCCAGCTTCACCGTCTTGCCTGCGCAGGTTACGACACCCGGCGACAGGGCGCGCGCTATCCCGTCGTAGTGGATCGCGATCCGCTGCTGAAAGCCGTTGCCGCCATCGAGCCGTCCCGAATTCGCTGCCGACACGATGCCGCTCTGCCCTGCCATCGACCAGTCCGCTGCATCACCGAAGCTGTAGATCGTCAGCGCGTGGTTGGCGGCACGCCCGGCCACGAAAGTGAGGTCAGACGGATCGACTACGCAACCCGGTCGCGCGGCAAACGTCGCGTGCGGGTAGAGCGGTTCGGCGAACACCGGCAGCCCGCGCGGCGCCATGTTCATGATGCCGCGCCATTTGCCACCGTTGAGCGCATTATATTCGGCAGTATCTGTGACGATGCGGGCGTGCGCCGCCCTGGCCTCATCGGCGAGCAGGTTCGCAACCGGGCGGCCCTGCCGCATGTACAGCGCTGCTAAATCGAGCTTCAGGTTGCGCTCGTTAAGGCTGGCGGCACCGCGCACCGGATACAGAACCAGTTCGAAAAACGCTGCGCGTCGGTCGGCAGGCATTCGCGCGGCGAGCGCCTCTGCACGTGCGCGCAACGCGGCATAGCGGTCGATTCGCTGCTCAGCCTCCGCCCCGCCGCCACGCACGTAATCGCCGATGGTGATGGGCGTGGTCGGCTCGACCTGGTTGAAGCCCATGAATTCGGGGCGCCGCTCGAACGCGAGATCGTAGTAATCGCTCATCACCGCTGCGATCTCGCCTGCGAAATCCGCACCGAACTGCGTCGCCGCCCAAGCGGTGAGGTGATCTATCGGGCGTACTCCGAACGTTTCCGCGTCGAAGGCGAGATCGAGGAAATACTGCGTCAGATACTCGCCGGGCTTGATGTCGCCGACGTTGACCACCCACAGCCGCCGCGCACCGGTCTGCCACGCCCGGTCCATCTCCTCGCGAATCAGCGCGGGGTGCGTCGTCGCCAGCCACAGATAATCGTGCGGACGGCCCCAATAGGAGATGTGGTAATAGACGCCGCCGCCACCGCTGCGCCTGCGCTCCTGCGCGGTCGGTAGTTGGCTGATATAGCCGAAATTATCCTCCGGCCACACCAGCGTCACATCGTCGGGCACCGTCAGGCCGAGGCCATACAGGTCGAGAACTTCCTTATAGAGCGTCAAGGCTTGCGGGATCTGGCTAGCGGGTTTGCGCTGCGTTTCGCTGAGCAGCGTGTGCTGCGCGGCGATCGCGTCGGCCAGCGCGTCGCGAGCCATGACCGGCGACCTCGCGCCCTCCATTGCCGAATCGTGTTTGCCGCGCAAACCTACCGTATAGACGGTCTCGTCTTCCTTCACGGCCTCCGCTCGGGTTCGCCAGTAGTCGAGCATCGCCTTGCGGTTGGTGAAGAAGTTGAACGGGCCGCGCTCGGCCTCATCCCATTCGCGCACATTGTTGCGCATCATCGGCTCGGCGTGAGACGTGCCGACGATGATGGCGTGGTCACGCGCCGCATCGGCGTTGCCGGGGATTTGGTAGAACGGCTTCGTGCTGTCGTGCATCGCCGGCCAGATCAGATTGGCTTTCAGCCGCCATAGCAGCTCGAAGATGCGCGCGTAGGTCTTGGGGCCGATATCTCCGGTTTCAGGCTCGAAGGTCTTGGCCGCCCACGGTTGCAGGCCCCAGTCCTCGTCATTCAGGAAGATGCCGCGATATTGTACCGATGGCGCTTTCGAGAACCGCAGCGTGCCGTCGACCGCGATGCTGTCGCGGTGGCGCGGCGTTACATCGGCCCACCATTCCCACGCCGAGACCCCGATTTCCCGACTGAGATCGACCACGCCCCAGATCGCGCCGCGCGGGTCCGATCCGGCGATCAGCAGATACCGCCGCCGCGGTCGGCTCCGCGACTCCACCGCCACGCGGGCGTAGCGTTCCCATTGTCGGTCAAGCGCGGTGAGGTCGATGCCGGCATCGCGTGCCACCTTCGCCACCAGCGGCGAGCCGCGCTTTCCGACGATGATACAGATTTGCGGACACGATTCGAGATCGGTCGATACGACAGGTCGCGCTCCTGTGACCGACTGGACATCTTGCGCCAGCATTTCGGCGGCGAGCGTCAGCGGGCGATCGGGATCGTGGACGATGCCGGCGATTGCGCCATGCGCGGCAAGGAGAACCGGCTGTGCGCTCGCCGCCGATGATGCCAACAACAGCGCGACGAGCGTCGGTACCCCGGCAGCACATAGCCTCATTATCTTTCTCCCCGGTTGGGGAAGGCTAGCACACATTCTGCAGCGTCGTACCACTATCTGTAATGACGTCCCGTTGGAGGTGGTCGATGCCTTTCAAGGCCTCACCCCATCCGGTCCAGCCTAAGCTTGGCAGTGCTACGCGTTGCGCGAGCCAGGGCATCGTCTCGTGGTCTGACGTATAAACGGGGAACTCAGCCCCAAGGCCGCTCGCGAAACCATTTCGTCACGACATATTTCGTGCCGGCGCGCACCTTCATGCCGTGGTGGATCGACGCTGGGTTGAGCGTTCCATCCGGTCGCCGATTATTCCAGATCACCAGCTTGCCCGCTTCGGGTTGAAGGATCTTGTCAATCGCCTTGAATCGCGTCGCGCCACCCGCTTCCGGCGCGTTGAGATAGATCATCGCCGTCCATGTGCGATTGCCCGCCACGCCACAGAAGCGCTCGTAATCCAGGCCGTTCGGCTCGAAATAGTCGGTATGCTGCTTGAACTCCTGCCCCACGGCGTAGCGCTGACCCTGCATCGGCTCGCCGTACCGACCGTCCAATCCGGTCAACGCGAGGATCGCCGCTTCGACCTGCGCGACCAGCGGGTCCGCCGCGTCGAGGTCGCACGTCTCACTGGTCCGGTAGGTCGCATCGCCATTATGATCCGAAACGGTGGAAGGTCGACGTGTCTGGTCGATCCGCGAACACAGCGCCGTACACGTCGCGTCGTCCAGCAAGCGTCTGCGGACGAATAGCGAAAGCTTGGGCGATGGTACCCGCTGCACCTGCGGTTGCGCTGCGAGATGCGCGGTGATCCCGGCCGATGGCTCGCCCGATCCGAACGGCGCCGTGGCGAAAACATCGGTTTGCATGGCGCTGTTTAACGGAAATCCGATGGCAATGACCAGAGTCGAATGATCTCACACGAATGGTCGCGGAAAAGGTTCACAGGATCGCCGCGTCGCTGTAACAAACCTTTCCTAGCGGTGCTGGTGTGTGGGGTGGGATTCTCGAATGCGGTTGGTTCTCGATCCCCGCGCGCGCGCGCTGCTGCGCCGGTTGCCCAGGGTGACGGTGTATTCCGTTGCCGAACTGGTGCTGCTGGCGGTGCTGGCGGTGCAATGCGCACGGCTGGTCTGGGCGGTGGTGACGCCGGTCGGACCGCTGGGGGACTGGCGACCAGCGGGTGTGTCGGTCCCGGGAGCACCGGGAGACCTGCTGCGCGGCTTCGATCCGTTCTTCCGGTTGAGTGGCGGCGACGCGCAGCCATCCACTGTTACCTCGCTGCAATTGACGCTGTTCGGCACACGTATCGACGGTGCGATGGGCGGCGGGTCCGCGATCATCGCCGGGCCCGACGGCGTGCAGAAGAGTATTGCCGTCGGTCAGGAGGTAGCGCCCGGCGCGACGCTGAAGGCAGTCGCATTCGATCATGTCACTATTGCCCGCGGCGGCGGCAGTGAGGAACTGTTCATCGCGCAGGGCGACGCCGGCAGCGCTGCGCCGCCCGCACCCGTGCCCGCCGGCGCTCCGCTGCTCACGCCGCCTGCACCGGTTGCACCAGCATCCAATGGTACCACGATCTCGCAGTTGCGTGCCGATATCGGATTTATCCCGCGTATCGATGGCGGTCGGATCAGCGGCCTCGCCGTGCGTCCGCAGGGTGGCGCCACCGCGTTCCGTCAGGCCGGCTTTCGTGAGGGTGACGTGATTACAGCGATCGGCGGTCGGCCGATTACTGGTGCGGCTGATCTCGAACGGCTTGGCGCACAATTTGCCAACGGCGGCAATCTTTCGGTTACGGTCGAACGCGGCAGCCAGACGCTGCCGCTCGCCATCACGATAGCAGGTCCATGAACAAACTGATTTTTGCCCCCATGTTGGCACTCGTCGCGGTCGCTCCGATCTCGGCGCAACAGACGATGAATGTGCGCGATGCCGACATCCGCGCTTTCATCGCAGATGCCGCTCGGGTGACGGGGCGCACGTTCATCATCGACTCGCGGGTGCAGGGCAAGGTGACCGTCGTCACCGATCGGCCGCTGTCGCGCACCGAGTATTTCGAGGTGTTCCTCTCGACGCTACGCGCCAATGGGCTGGTCGCGGTGCCGAGCGCCAACGGAGCGTTCCGGATCCAGCCGCTCGACAACTCTGCCTCGCAACCAAGCCGCGTCGGGGTTGGCGGGGCGGCGCGCAACAGCCTGGTGACCGAAATTGTGAGGCTGCGCTCGATCGACTCGGCGTCGGCCGTGGACACCGTGCGCGGGCTGGTCAGCGCGCAAGGCTCCGTCACGGCGAACCGCGCCGGCAATTCGATCGTCATCGTCGATTTCGCCGACAACGTGCGGCGCGTGCGCGAGGTTTTGCGGCAAATCGATACGGACAACGCCTCGACCCGGGTGATCGCGCTCAAGAATGCGGGTGCGCGCGAGATCGCGACCGCGCTCCAGGCGCTGGTCGGGCAGGGCAGTAATGGTGCTGGCGGGCAGGCGGGGAGCCCGTCCTCGGTCAGTGTCGTTGCGGTCACCAGTTCCAATTCGGTAGCGCTGCGTGGTGATCCGTCGAGTGTCTCACGCTTGGCGGCGGTGGCGCAGGATCTCGATGCGCGAGCCAAGAACGGCACCGAGATCAAGGTGATCTTTCTTGAAAATGCCGATGCCGAGCAGCTTCTGCCGGTCTTGCAGCAGCTCGTCGGTCAGGCGCCGACGCCGATCCAGACGCAGCAACTCTCCGCCTCCACCTTTGGGGGAACCGGCAGCAACGGATCGAACGGGTCGTCGAGCGGCTTCGGCGCGGGTTCGCCCAACACCAACATCGTGCCGCCGCAGACGCAGACCAGCCAGGCCGGCAACGCTCCGACACAGGCCGCCGTCACCGCCGAGGGCGGCAAGACCGCCGCGGTCGTCACGCGGTTTGCGGGCGCGAACGCGATCGTGATCGCGGCGCCGGCAGAGGTGCAGCGGCAGCTGTCCGACGTGGTGCGCCAGCTCGACACCCGACGCGAGCAGGTGCTGGTCGAGGCGATCGTCGCGGAGGTGTCGGACGCGACCGCCAGCAAGCTCGGCGTGCAGTTCCTGCTCGCCGGCTTGCCCGGCAGTGGTGTGCCGACGTTCGCGACGAGCTACAGCAACTCGTCCCCGAACCTGCTCACCATCGCCGGAGCGATCGGTGCACGTTCGCTCAACAACAACACCACGACCGTCAACGGCACCACCACCGTTACGACCAACGGGAGCGCGGTAAGCGACACCCTAGCACAGTCCGCGCTTACCTCGATCCTCGGCGCGACGGGTGGCTTTGGCGGCGGCGCGTTCAACATCGGCAAGAACGCGATCTTCGGCGCGATCATCAATGCGGTGAAGTCGGATACCACCTCCAACCTGTTGCAGGCGCCGTCGCTCACCACACTCGACAATCAGGAGGCGCGCATCCTGGTCGGGCAGGAGATCCCCGTCACAACGGGACAGGCGCTTAGCCAGAATTTCGATAACGCCTTCCGCACCGTGCAGCGCGAGAATGTCGGCATTCAGTTGCAGGTGCGCCCGCAGGTCAATTCGAGCGGGTCGATCAAGCTGATCCTGCATCAACAGGTCAGTTCGATTGCCGGGCCGGTGTCGAGCGACAACAGCGATCTGATCCTCAACAAGCGTGAGGTCGAGACGACCATGACCGTGGACGACGGCCAGATCGCGATCATCGGCGGGTTGCTCAGCGACGACGAGCGCCGCACGATCGAGAAGATTCCGCTGCTTGGTGACATCCCCGCGATCGGCCAGCTGTTCCGGTCCAAGGCGAAGCAGCGTACCAAGACCAACCTGATGATCTTCATCCGCCCGACCGTGCTTCGCAGCCCCGAAGACACGCAGCGCGTCACCTCGCAGCGCTACGGCTATCTGCGGCTCCAGCAGGGTCAGCAGAACCCGGTCGACGAGCCATCGATCGATGAATTGGTGCGCGATTATATGGGCGCCGCTCCGCCGATCCCTAGCGCGCCCGTACCCGGCAACATCGAGGATCCGCGCATCGGCGTGCGGGTGGTCAAGAACACCACGCAGATCGTCCACCCGGAGAACCAGTGATGGCCACCGCTGCCGACATCTCCGCGTTTGAGCTTGCCGAACCGCTGGCGCTGCCGACGGGGATGATGGCAATCCCCTACATGTTCGCGCGTCGCTTCGGCGTGGTGCTGGGGGATGCAACGGACGGCCGCTTGTCGGTAGCGATGCGCGAAGGCGGCGATCCCAAGGTGTTGCTCGAATTGCGGCGTCACCTCGCACAGCCGTTCGACGTCGGCATTGTTCCGTCCGAGGCGTTCGACCGGTTGCTGTCGGATCGCTATGCGATGGACGGCCAGGCGGCGGCGCTGGCGGCTGGCGGCATCGGCATGGGCGACGAGCTCGATATCCTCGCGGGCGACCTGCCCACCGCCGACGATTTGCTCGACACCGCCGACGATGCGCCGGCGATCCGTCTCATCAACGGCATCATCGCCGATGCCGCCCGCAATGGCGTGTCGGACATTCACATCGAGCCGTATGAGACAGGCCTCGTCGTGCGGATGCGGATCGATGGTGTGTTGCGTGAGACGCTGCGCATGCCGCCGCACGTCGCGCCGGTGGTGGTCAGCCGCGTGAAAGTCATGGCGCGGCTCGACATCGCCGAGCGGCGCATCCCGCAGGACGGCCGCATCGGCCTGACGCTAGGCGGCAAGCTGCTCGACGTCCGCGTCTCGACGCTGCCGAGCCGCGCGGGCGAGCGGGTGGTGCTGCGAATCCTCGACAAGGAGAATGCCGGCATCACACTCGACGTGCTCGGCATGACGCCGGCGATGAACGAGATGCTGAAGGCGACGCTGACCGAGCCGAACGGTATCGTCCTCGTCACCGGGCCGACCGGTTCGGGCAAGACGACGACGCTATACGCCGCGCTGCGGCTGTTGAACGATGGCAGCCGCAACGTGCTGACGGTGGAAGACCCGGTCGAGTATGCGGTCGAAGGCGTCGGCCAGACGCAGGTCAATGCCAAGGTCGGCCTGACCTTCGCGGCGGGTCTGCGCGCGATCCTGCGGCAGGACCCGGACGTGGTGATGGTCGGCGAGATCCGCGACCGTGAGACCGCAGAAATCGCGGTGCAGGCGTCGCTTACCGGCCATCTCGTCCTCTCCACCGTCCACACCAATGACGCGGTCGGCGCGATCACGCGGATGCGCGACATGAAGATCGAGCCGTTCCTGCTTGCCTCCACGCTGCGCGCGGTGATCGCGCAACGACTGGTGCGGCGGTTGTGCGAGCATTGCCGGCGGCCGGTGCAGGCGTCCGGCTCTGTAGCGGCGCTGCTCGGCTTCGATGCGGGAACGGTCGTGTACGAGGCGGTCGGCTGCGAACAGTGCAACCACACCGGCTATAAGGGGCGGATCGGCGTGTTCGAGGCGGTGCGCATCGACGAGACGATCCGCCGTTTGATAAACGATGGCGGCGATGAGTCGTTGATCGCACGCCACGCTTTCCTGCACGCGCAGAACCTCGGCGCTGCGGCGCGGCAACTGGTGCGGGACGGCAGGACTACGCCCGAAGAAGCCGTGCGCGTGTCACGCCGCGATATGGCCGATGCCGAGGCTCCGGTCCTGGCGCCAAAGCCGGAACCGGTCGACAATGGCTGAACGCGGCCTTCACCGGTCGCACGTGGTGCCGTCGGCCGAGCCACCTCACCGCGAAGCGCGGCTGGGCGTGCCGCGACATGGCTGATTTCGATTATCTTGTCATCGACGCCAAAGGCCGCGAGGTTCGCGGTCATCTCGCCGCCGCTTCGGTAGACTCCGCGCGTGCCGCACTTGACCGCAGGGGGCTCTACGTCCTGAAGCTGGAGCCAGGCGCGCCACCACCACCCCGAAGCAAGGCGTTGCTGTCGGACCTGCGCATCGGGCGGCGGCGGATGAACACCAAGAGCCTTACGCTGTTCACGCGCCAGCTCGCCACGCTGAACCGGGTTTCGCCGCTCGAGGAAGCGCTCCGCACGATCACGAGGCAGACCGAGCAGGATCATGTCCGCGAGATCGTTCAATCCGTGCATGCGGGGGTGACCGAAGGCCGGCGGCTCGCCGATTCGATGGCACGCGAACCGAAGAGCTTCCCGCCGCTGTACCGCGCGATGGTCGCAGCGGGTGAGCGGTCCGGTGCGCTACCGTCGATCCTCGAACGGCTATCGGTGCTGCTCGAGCGGCAAGCGGAGATCAACGGCAAGATCATCACCGCGATCGCCTACCCTGGGGTGTTGGCGCTGGTCGCCACCGCAGTCGTTACCGCACTGATGATGTTCGTGGTGCCGCAGGTGGTCGAGCAGTTCGATACCGTTGGCCAGCAGCTTCCGCTGCTGACGCGCATCGTGATCGGTATCTCGCATTTCCTGGTTGGCTGGTGGTGGTTGATCCTGCTGGCGCTGGGGCTGGTGGGCGTCGCCTTTTGGCAGGGGATGAAGCAGCCGGCGATCAAACTCGCGTTCGACACCCGCATGTTGCGATTGCCGCTGATCGGGCGGTTGCTGCGCGATCTGCATGCGGCGCGGATGGCGCGCACGCTCGCGACCATGGTTGCAAGCCGGCTACCGTTGCTGGACGGGCTGGCGCTGACCTCCGGGACGATCCATAACGCGCGGCTGAAACAGGCTACGGACGAGATCGTCGAGGCAATCCGCGGTGGTGGCAGCCTGTCCGCGGCAATGCGACGGGTCGGCGTGTTCCCTCCGTTGCTGACCTATCTGGTTGCTTCGGGCGAGGCGGCGGGGCAGCTCGACGAGATGCTCGCGCGTGCCGCTGAATATCTGGAACGCGAATTCGATCGCTTTACCGCGACCGCACTATCTCTGCTTGAGCCGCTAATTATCGTTGTGATGGGGGGTGTCGTCGCCGCGATCGTGCTATCGATCCTGTTGCCGATCCTCCAGCTCAACACGCTGGCTGGCCAGTAGTATTCGACATGAAGGACTGACATGATCCCGATGCGCTCAATCCGCAAACGCCGCCGCAAGGAAGACGGCTTCACCCTCGTGGAGTTGATGGTGGTAATCGTCATCATCGGCCTGCTTGCGGCGATCGTCGTCATCAACGTGTTTCCGAGTGGCGACAAGGCGCGCATCACGCGGGCGAAGGCGGACATCTCCACGATCGAACAGGCGCTGGAACTCTACAAGCTGTCGAACGGCAGCTACCCGTCCACGTCCGACGGGCTGAACGCGCTCGTAAATGCACCGGCTGGCGCGGACGCCTCAAAATATCAGAAGGGCGGTTACCTCAAGAAGATCCCGCTCGATCCCTGGAACCATCCCTATCTCTACGCCTCGCCCGGCCAGCATGGCGAGGCTGATGTCTGGACGCTTGGTGCGGACAACAAGGAAGGCGGCGAGGGTGTCGATGCCGATATCGGTAGCTGGCAATAAGCCCGATCTCGAGAACGGCTTCACGCCCGTTCGGCGCTCTGCCGAACACGGCTTCACGCTGGTCGAATTGATGATCGTGGTGACGATCATCGGACTCGCCTCGGCGGCGGTAGTGCTGAGCCTGCCGGACCCGCGCGGGCGCTTGGCCGACGAGGCATCGCGGTTTGCGCTGCGCGCGCGGGCGGCGCACGACCTCGCCATCGTTCAGGCACGGCCCGTCAGCATCTGGGTGACGGCGGGGGGGTACGGTTTTGACGTGCGGCGCGATGGGGCATGGACGGCGGTCGCCGACAAACCGCTCCAGGTCACGAAATGGGGCGCAGGTACCCAGGCGGTCAGCGGGATCGCCGGACGTGATCGCGTGGTGTTCGATTCGACCGGCATCGCCGATCGCCCGTTCGATGTACGGCTGCTGCGCGACGGGCAGGCAAGCGACGTTCATGTCGGTGTGGACGGGACGGTCAAGGTCGATGGATAGGGCGATCGCCGGCAAGCCTGCTGTCGGGAGCATTGGCGCCGGAGGCGCGGCGAGAGGTTTCACCCTGATCGAGATGATGGTCGCACTCGCGGTCTTTGCGCTTGCTGCACTCGCGCTGATCCGGCTCGAGGGCGCGACGATCCGGGGCGCGGGCATCCTCGATTCCGCGCTGACCGGGCAGATCGTCGCGCGCAACGTCGCGATCGAGGCGGTGACGGATGCCAAACCGCCGACGCTCGGGATCGCCACCGGCACCGAACAGAATGACGGCAAGGCATGGACGTGGACGCGCACGGTCGCCGCGACGGGTGATCCGCGCATCCTCCGCATCGACGTGGCGGTACGGGATGTCAGCGGCCGCGCGGCCGGCAAACTGACGATGGTTCGCGCGGCAAGCACGTCGTGAACGATCCCGCTCTTTCCTTCGCAAGGCGAAGACCGGCTACCGGCCCGGGAACGGCGGCACCTGCGTGTGATCCGGGTTTGGAACCATGTGACGGTTTCCCGCAGGCGCGCGCGAGGGAGGCCGGGCAGGCCGGCTTCACGCTTGTCGAGATGATGGTCTCGCTGCTGATCTTCGGCATGCTTGCCGCCGCCGGCGTTGCGCTGCTGTCGTTCAGCGTCCGCGCGCAAGGGGTGATGGCGGGCAAGCTCGACGATACCTCCGCGCTGGCCCGGCTGTCGTCCGCGTTGGAGGCGGACCTCGCACAGGCATCGTTGCGACAGACGCGTAACGATCGCGGCGATCTGCTCCCTGCGTTCACCGGGGAAAACGGGTCGGGCGCGGTGCCGATGTTGCGGCTGGTGCGGGGTGGCTGGAGCAACCTCGACGGGGCACGGCGGCCGGGCGAGCAGAAGGTAGAATACCGGCTCGATGGTGATACGCTGATGCGCGTTGCCTACCCGCAGCTCGACGGCGCGCAATCCTACCCACCGACGGCGATGCTGACGAAGGTGCGGCAGGTGGCCTTGCGCTACCGCGTCAACGGCGCGTGGAGCGACCGATGGGAAGGGTCCGCGAAAACGCCGCTGCCGCAGGCACTGGAAGTGCGGCTGGTCCGCAGCGACGGCACGCAGGTCCGCGAACTGTTCCTCGTTGGCACCGGCTACGGCGAGCGCAAAAGTGGCTGAGCGCAAACACTCCGAAACCGGCGCGGCGTTGCTGACGGTGCTGCTCCTCGTCGCGGTGATCGCGGTATTGGCGGCAGGCGCGCTCGAACGGCTGCGCATCGCCACAAAGCTCGGCGGCAACGCGGTCGCGCTCGATCAGGCGCGCGCCTTCGCGGTCGCGGGTGAAGCGCTCGCGGTTGATCGAATCAGCGATTTGCTCGGGCGGGACGCGAGCCGCGTGTCGCTGGCCGGTGGGTGGAGCAACACGCCGATCCCGTTGCCGGTGAGCGGCGGCATCGTCACGCTCCGCATCATCGACGGTGGCAATTGCTTCAACCTCAACGGCCTTGTGACAAAGGGTGAAAACGGCCGCTACACGGCCAACCCGACGATCGTGGATCAGTTCGCGAAACTGATCCGCCTTGTCGGCGCGCCCGCGCGATCGCCGGAGGGGATTGCGGCGGCGGCCGCCGACTGGATCGACAGCGACACCACGCAACTGCCCGGCGGTGCCGAGGACAGCGATTACAGCGGCCTCGAAACGTCATACCGCACCGCCAACACGCTGATGAGCGATCCCAGCGAATTGCGCGCGGTGATGGGCGTCACGCCCGAAGTGTACGAGAAACTGAAACCGTGGATCTGCGCGCTCCCGATTGCGGATGCGGCCAAGATCAACGTCAACACCCTGCAGCCCGAACAGGCGCCGTTGCTGGCGGTGCTGTTGCCCGGTACCCCCAACGTCTCGGCAGTGCGGCGTGCGTTGCTTGAGCGGCCCGCGCTGGGATATGAAAACACCGTGAAGTTCTGGCAGTCTTCATCGTTCGGGGCGGCGGGGGACACCGGCGATGCTCCGTCACAGACCGACGTGACGACCAAATGGTTCGATCTGCGTATCGACGTCACCGTCAGTGGCACGGACCTGCAACAAAACAGCCTGATCGACGCATCGACGCTTCCCGCGCGGCTCGTCTCGCGGCAATGGGGCGAAGCATCATGAGGCAAACTCTCGTCATCTTTCTGCCACCCGGGGACATGCCCTGGCGGTGGCTGCGCATCACCGGCGATCAGGTCTCCGCGCGTGGCGAGGGCCTGCCAGTGCCCCTGGAAGACGATTCGCCGTTGCCGGTGGTGGTGACGCCGGCTGACGCCGTTACACTGCATTGGGCAGACCTGCCCGATCGTTCGCCGGCGCAGGCCGTAACGGCCGCGCGCATCCTCGCCGCAGAAGCGAGTGCGGCGCCGATCGGCGATCTGCACGTCGCGGTCGGGCACGAGGAAGGCGGCAGCGAACGGCCGATCGGCGTGGTGGCGATGGCGCAGATGCGTAGCTGGCTCGACACCTTGGCGGCGAACGGGGTGGAGGCTGGCGCGCTGGTGCCCGCGCCGATGCTGCTGCCGCGACCCGAGAGCGGTTTCGTGGCCGGCGATCTTGGCGGCGAGAGTGTCGTGCGCGGTGCGACGACCGGGTTCGCCGACGATACGGTGCTGACCGGGCTTATCACCGGCGGCATCGCGCCCGAGCGGCTGGACCGCAGCGTGCTTGAGGCAGCGATCGTAGCGGCGGTGGCGGCACCCGCGCTCGATCTGCGGCAGGGTGCGTTTTCACGGCGGACACGCTTTGCGGTGGACTGGGCGTTGGTGCGGCGGCTCGGGTGGCTTGCGCTTGCGATCCTGGCGGCCAGTCTGGCGATCTCGATCGTGCAGATCGTCCGCTACAATGTCGCGGCGGGCGAGCTGGAACAGCGTGCCGACATCGCCGCGCGCGCCGGCTTGCCGCAGGGCGAGACGATCAGCGATGCCGACCGGCAGCTCGATCAGCGGCTGGCGCGGCTGCGGGGGCCGGGGCTTGGTTTCAGCCGCACCGCCGCGACCGTGTTCGGCGCGGTGCGGGCGGTACCGGGGGCGGAGGTGACGAGCCTGGCCTTCGACACCACCGGAGCCTTGCGGGTGGGGTTCGCAACGGAAGGTGAGGGCGCGGCGACCGATCTCCAGCAGCGGCTGCGCGCGGCCGGGCTGTCGGTCGACCCGGGCGGCGCGTTCACCGCCACCGGCGGTCGGATCACGGGAACGCTGACGGTGAAGCAACCATGATCGCCAATCTGAAGACGTGGTTCGACGGCCGCGCGCCGCGTGAGAAATACATGCTGATGGTCGCTGCCGCGCTGTTCTGCGTGACGGTGATATGGGGCCTGTACGTACCGATCGGCGACGCACTCTCATCGGCAAAGACGCGGCACACGGATGCCGTGATTCGGTACGGCGAGACGCAGGCGCGGGTGCGTGCGATCGAACAGATCGGCAAGGGCGTACCGGCGCAACTCGCCGGGCCGCTCGACACCCTGATCCGTGACCGCGCCAACGAGGCAGGCTTCGAACTGGCCAGTGTCGGACCGGCAGCAGGCGGCGGTGTGCAGCTTGCGATCGCCAAGGCCAAGCCTGCGGCGCTGCTGGGCTGGGTCGCAACGCTGGAGAATGGCGGCATGCTGGTCGACTCGTTCTCGGCGACCGACAACGGCGACAAAACGGTGGCGGTGCAGATGACGGTAAAGGCGCAAGGGCGATGAGGCGTATTCGGCTGACGACTGGCCCGGCGGCGATCTTTGGCGCGGTGTTCGTGCTGGCGCTGCTGGTACTGCTGCCGATGCGGCTGGTGCTCGGCGCGATCGGCGTGGGTGAGCAGGGGCTGAGCGCACGTGCGGTCGAGGGTAGCGTGTGGGGCGGTGATCTGCGCGAGGCGCAGGTCGGCCGGATCGCGCTCGGGGATCTTGGCGTGGGCGTGTCGCCGCTCGCGCTGCTGCTTGGCCGGGCGCGGATCAGCGTGTCCGGCCATGCCACCGATCTTGGCCGCAACGTACACGGCGCGATCGAGATGAGCCGCCACAGCGTCGGCATCGACGGCATGACCGCAACGCTGCCGGCGGGCAACATCTTCGCACCGGTACCGATCTCCTCGCTGGATCTCGATTCGGTGGACGTGAAGTTCGACGGCGGCCGCTGCCAGCGCGCAAGCGGCCGGGTCACGGCAGCCCTGAGCGGCGACGTGGCGGGCATCAGCCTCGCCCACGGCATGGCGGGCGACGCGCGCTGCGACGCCGGTGCGTTGCTGCTGCCGCTCGCTAGCCAAGCCGGCACCGAGCGCGCCGTAGTGCGGTTGTGGCAGGACGGGCGGTTCCACGCGGACCTTACGATCCAGTCGGACGACCCCGCCGCGCAGAAGCTTTCGCTCGTCGGCTTCCAGCATGGCGAGACCGGATATACGCTTTCGCTCGAAGGAAAGCTTTGACGCCTTGACGGGCGCCCCTCCTCCCCGCTAGGAGCGCGCTTCCTAACGGCGATCGTAGTTCAATTGGTTAGAGCGTCGGCTTGTGATGCCGGATGTTGCGGGTTCAAGTCCCGTCGGTCGCCCCATTTTCCCTGTAGTCTGTTGGTAGTCCGCAGCTTGCGTCAGTCGGTGTGCGGTGGCTGCGCTTAGCGTTCCAGCAAGCGCGGCATCAGTTCGACAAAGTTGCAGGGCTTGTGCCGGCTGTCGAGCTGGTCCTTGAGGATGCCGTCCCACCCGTCCTTCACCGCACCGGTCGAACCCGGCAGCGCGAAGATGTAGGTGCCGCGCGTCACGCAGGCGCAGGCACGCGACTGAACGGTCGAGGTGCCGATCGTCTTGAAGCTCAGCCAGCGGAACAGTTCGCCAAAGCCGGGGATCATCTTGTCGGCGACCCGCTCGATCGCTTCGGGTGTCACGTCGCGACCCGTCACGCCGGTGCCGCCGGTGGTGATGATGCAGTCGACATCCGCATCGTCGATCAGCGTGTGCAACCGCGCGACGATCAGGTCGGCATCGTCCTTGATGATCTCACGCGCGGCAAGGACATGGCCAGCCTCGCTCAGCCGCGCGACCAGCGTGTCGCCGGAACGATCGTCGGCGAGCGACCGCGTGTCGGAAATAGTGAGTACCGCGATCCTGACCGGCAGGAACGTGGCGCCAAGGTCAATTGGCACTGGCGATCGACACTGGCTTGGCGCCATATGCGGTCATCCGGACCGCCGTAGCGCCCGGCATGCCCGGAAAGCGCGGCCACAGGCCCTGCGCCAGCGCGGCGCGGCTCGGCGAGGCTTTCTTGCCGGTCTGGCCTTCGTAGACCCAGTAGTTGCGCAGTACGGTCGTCACGTAGCCGCGCGTCTCCCAATAGGGAATGGATTCGATGTAGAGCAGCGGATCGCCCCCGTCGTGGCTTTGCGCGTTCCACAGGGAAACCGGCACCGAACCCGCGTTATACGCCGCAATCACCTTCGGCAGCAGGCCGCCCGTGCAGGGCTGGTCGCGCAGTTGCTCAAGATAGGACTGACCAACCTCCATGTTCGCGCCCGGACGCGTGAGTGCGGCGCGATCGTAGCTGCGGCCCTGCTTGCGGGCGATATCGCTGGCGGCAGCGGGCATCACCTGCATCAGGCCGTATGCGCCCGCCGGACTGGTGACGGTGGTGCGGAATCGCGACTCCTGAAGCGCATGGGCGTAGACCAGCGCCTTGTCGACGCGCCAGCCGCCGTCGGGCGTCCAGTTCGGCGCGGGGAAGCGCGCCTCCACCGGCGGCGTCGCGCCGACCGGTCCGTTATGCGACAGCCAGACGAGCGTGCCCGGCAGATTGAGCGCCTCGGTAAAGCGCACCAGCGCGGGGAACTCGGATGGAGAGCCGATCCGCGCCTGTTGGCGAATCACCTCGTCGGCAAGGTCGTTTTCGCCGATCTCGACCAGCGCGGCCGCAACGCGGATGTTGGGGCGGCGCGACAACAGATCCCAGTCGCGCGCGAATGCAATCGGGCTGGCTTTCGCGAGCGGGTCGTGGATCGCCAGCGCCTGTCGCGCGAGCAGGCCGTAGAATGTCTCCTTATACTGCGCCGCGCTCTTCAGGCGGGCCTCGATCCGGTCGGGCCGGGCGCAAACCATGTCCGCGCGCGATGCCCAGTACAGGCCGGCGGCTCGCATATCGACGTCCGAGGCGCGCGCGGCGACCGTCTCGAAACCGGTATCGGCGGCGGCACAATCCTTCTGCCGCCAGGCGGCGAGCGCGCCGACCCAGTTGCCCTGTACCGCCCAATCACCATAACCGCCCGCGGCCTTGGCTGCCATCATGCGCGCATTGGTGTCATCACCGGACAGGAAGTACATCCAGGCGATGCGCTGCTGCCACTCGGTCACGGCATCGCTTGACAGGTTCGGAGTCGAGTCGAGCAGTGCTTGCGCGGATGCGCCATCGTCCGCCTTGACGAAAGGTTGCATGCGGATGGCGAGTTCGCCCGCGACCATATCGCTCCTGATCGCCTTGGCGCGCTTGCGCTGCGGCGCGCCGTCGATCCAGGTGAGCTTGTTCGCCTCGGGCAAAGCCGGCAAGCCGACGCCACCGCGCGAGGAGGCGAGCGCGTAGATCTGCTGCGCCTGCGGCAGTTCGGGCGCATCGGCGAGCAGCTTCATCAACGGATCAAGATCTGCCTTGGGCGAGCCCTTGGCAGTGACCATCTCGGCACGGGCGATGGCGTGGAGCGGGCCGGGCTTCATCGCGTCGAGCTGGAGTTGCGCGTCCTGCCACTTCTGCGCGCGAATGCTGGCGAAGACAGCGGAGTAGCCGGCGCGCTGCTCGGCATCGAGCTGGACCGGCACGCCAGCGGCGAGTGTTTCGACCTTGCCGCGCGGCGCGGCCGGTTCGGCGTGCGCGGCGACAGGGGCTACGATGGGCAGCAGGGCCAGCGTACAGGCGAGTGCGAACTTCGCGGTCACAGGTCGGATCCCCCGATCAACAATTGCAAATCTCTCCAGGCTTCCGCTTTCTGCGCAGGCCGTTCGAGCAGGAGGCGGGGGTGAAAGCTGACCACCGCTTCTGTTATAGAGTCTCTTATGTCGGTTGGCTGGTTAATCCGATGTAAACCGTTGCGCGCCCGGGTAACGTCCGTCGCAAGCAAGGCTCGGCTCGTCGCGTTGCCGAGAATGAGCAGCCGTTTCGGTGCGATCAGCGCGACGTAATGGCGTGCGATGTCCGCAAGACGCACTTCCACTTCCGGCGCGACCCGGCCAGCTAACGGTCGTACCGTACAGAGCGACGCGAGATACACGTCGTCGCGACTGCGCCCGATCGCCGCGAGCATCCGGTCGAACAGACGACCGGCAGGACCGTCGAGCAGACGCCCTGCTGCGGCATCATCCCGCTCCGGGGTGTCGACGAGGATCATGAGGTCGCTGTCGGCTTTGCCCTGCGCGGCGAGCGGCGGGCCTCCGCTCCAGGTTGCTTCGGGCGCATCCGGGCCAACCCGCCAGGCGAGAAACGCATCGAGGGTCGCGGGCAGCGGAACGACTATGGCGGCGGCGGGTTGATCCGCCATGATCCGCTTGGGCGGTGCGGGCGGCGGCGCGGGTGCCGCGAACCAGTCGCGCGGAGCCTCATCGGCGAGCGAGTCGATGCCGGCGTCGCGCCACCACTCCAGCGCGCTCGCGATTGCATCCGACCACGCGATATTTTGGTCCGCCCCCATGGCTGGCCTTAGACTCCATAGTTGACGTAACCGTCAACTCGCTGGCACGCGGGGTTGGACGAGATGGTGCGAGCGCGCGACGAGTATCCGTGCCGCCAAGGAGAAGACGATGAGTAACCGGGAGTCGATGCCGTATGACGTCGTGATCGTGGGCGCGGGGCCGGCTGGCCTCAGCGCGGCGATCCGGCTGAAACAGCTGGCTAATGCCGCCGGGGCCGAACTGTCGGTGTGCGTGCTGGAAAAGGGTTCCGAAGTCGGCGCGCACATCCTGTCGGGTGCGGTGGTCGATCCGAAGGCGCTCGACGAACTGCTGCCGGACTGGCGCGATCAGGGCTGCCCGCTCGCCGAGGTGCCGGTGACCGACAACCAGCACTGGATCCTGTCGAAGACCGGTAAGTTCGCGGTGCCGCACTTCATTACGCCCGGTTTCATGCACAACACCGGCACCTATACCGGTAGCCTCGGCAATCTGTGCCGCTGGCTGGCGGGGCAGGCGGAAGAACTCGGTGTGGAGATCTTCCCCGGCTTCGCGGCGGCGGAAATCCTCTTCGATGAAAGTGGCGCAGTGCTCGGTGTCGCTACCGGCGACATGGGCGTAGCGCGCGACGGCACGCACAAGCCGGACTACACGCCCGGCCTCGAACTCCACGCGAAATATACGTTTTTCGCGGAGGGGGTGCGCGGGCATCTCTCCAAGGAAATCATCCGCACCTTTGATCTGGCCAAGGACGCCCAGCCGCAGGTCTACGGTCTTGGCATCAAGGAATTGTGGGACATCCCCGCCGACCAGCACGTGCCCGGCCGTGTGGTGCATACGCAGGGCTGGCCGCTGAAGGAGACGCCGGGTTCAAATGGTGGCGGCTTCATCTACCATCAGGCCGGCGGGCAGGTCGCGATCGGCTTTGTGACGTGGCTGTCGTATACCAACCCGTATCTCTCCCCGTTCCAGGAGATGCAGCGCTGGAAGATGCATCCTGAGATCGCCGCGCTGCTCAAGAGTGGCAAGCGCGTATCGTACGGCGCGCGTGCGATCAGCGACGGCGGTTTGCAGTCGCTGCCCAAACTGACGTTCCCGGGCGGCGTACTGGTGGGCGACAGCGCCGGGTTCCTCAACGTGCCACGTATCAAGGGCACGCACACCGCGATGAAGTCGGGCATGATGGCGGCGGAGGCGGCGTTCGCGGCGGTGCAGGCGGGGCGCGCGCAGGATGAACTGGCGGCGTATCCCGAGGCGTTCGACGCGAGTTGGGTGAAGAAGGAGCTGTCGATCGTCCGCAACGTCGTGCCGCTGGTCGAGAAGTTCGGTGAGCGGGTCGGTGCCGCGCTCGCCAATGCGACGATGTGGCTGGAAAGCTGGGGCATCAAGATGCCGTTCACGATGAAGCATCACCCCAACCACGAGAGCCTGTGGCGTAAGGATCAGGTCAAGCCGATCGATTACCCCAAGGCCGATGGCGTTCTGACCTTCGATCGCCTGTCCTCGGTGTTCCTGTCCAACACCAACCATGAGGAGGACCAGCCGGTTCACCTCACGCTCCGCGATCCCAACATCCCGGTCGAATACGATCTGCCGATGTTCGACGAGCCCGCGCAGCGCTATTGCCCGGCTGGCGTGTACGAGATCGTCGGGCAGGCCGAAGGCGACCCGAAGTTCGTCATCAACGCGCAGAACTGCGTCCACTGCAAGACCTGCGACATCAAGGACCCGACCCAGAACATCAATTGGGTGGTGCCGGAGGGCGGCGGTGGACCGAACTATCCCAACATGTGATGCGCGGCGGGCAGCGGAGGGATGCACCGCCGCGACGCAATCGATAAGCCGAGTAAACACCACGCAATGACCCAGACGATCACCGAACGCGCGCCCGCCAAGATCAACCTCGCGCTACACGTCCGCGCGCGGCGGCCGGACGGGTACCACGCGCTCGAAACGCTGTTTGCCTTTCTCGAAGACGGTGACGAACTGCACTTCACCCCCGGCGCGGCCAGCTTCACGATCGAAGGTCCGTTCGCGGCGGCGTTGTCCGGTGAAGGTGACAATCTCGTCCTGCGTGCGGCACGCGGCTTTGCGGCGACGTTCGGTGTCGCGGTCGAAGGCGCCTGGGTGCTGGAGAAGAACCTCCCCGTTGCCTCGGGGATCGGCGGCGGTTCGGCGGATGCCGCTGCGGCGCTGCGCATTCTCGCACGGCGGTATGACGTCGCACGGAACGACCCGCGCCTTTTCGCGGTGGCCGATGCGCTGGGCTCGGATGTGCCGGCGTGCCTGCTTGGTGAGCCTGCGCTCGGCACCGGCCGGGGTGAACAGCTCGATCCACTCGGGCAGTTGGGTGGGGTACCCGTGCTGCTGGTGAACCCTGGCGTCGCGGTGTCGACCGGCCCGGTGTTCAAGGCGTGGGACGGCGTCGACCATGGTCCGATCATGACAGGCGCAACGCTCGACCGAGCGTTGGCCGGTCGCAACGATCTGGAAGCACCGGCCCGCACGATCGCGCCGGCGATCGGTGAGGTGATCGACCTGTTGCAAAGCACCGCGCCGACGCTCGCCCGCATGTCCGGTTCGGGCGCGACGTGCTTCGCTTTGTACGCGTGCGATGACCAGCGCGCGGCAGCCGCCGATCGGGTTCGCGCGGCCCAACCCGGTTGGTGGTGTCTCGAATCGCGACTGTCGTGACACTTTGCCGTCTCGAAACGGCACATCGCCTATCGATTGCCGCATGTCGCTGGCGACAAACGCACTTGGCACCCAACGTGCAAAGCGGTCGCTGAACGGGTCCGCCGCTCAGCGCGCCGCGCCCGCCGATGGTCCTCGGCCGATCCGAGCGCCATTTCGGTCGGAGGCGGCGGAAGCGATTCTGCCGCCTCTTCCGGCGCTTCATAACTATCAGGTGCGCAACAGACTTGCGTCCAAAGCGCGTTTCGCGACATAGGGCGCGCATTATGAGCAATGTTTTCGACAAATCCCGTCTGCCGAGTCGCCATGTCTCGGTCGGTCCCGAGCGCGCGCCGCACCGCAGCTATTACTATGCGATGGGCATTCCGGAGGAGGATATCGCCAAGCCTTTCGTTGCCTTGGCGAGTGCTGGCAACAACTCCGCACCGTGCAACACCACGCTCGACGGTCAGGCGGATGCCGCGCAGCGCGGCGTGATCGCGGGCGGCGGCCTGCCGCGCCGGTTCAATACCATCACCGTCACTGACGGCATCGCGATGGGGCATCAGGGGATGAAGTCCTCTTTGGTTAGCCGCGAAGTGATCGCCGACTCGGTCGAACTGTCGGTGCGCGGCCATTGCTATGACGCTCTGGTTGGGTTCGCCGGGTGCGATAAGTCGCTGCCCGGCATGATGATGGCGATGCTGCGCCTCAATGTCCCGTCGATCTTCGTCTACGGCGGGTCGATCCTGCCTGGCCGCTTCCACGATCGCGACGTCACTGTCGTCGATGTGTTCGAGGCGGTCGGCAAATACGCCGCCGGCGCGTGTCCATTGTCGGAGGTGCATGAACTCGAAAAGGTCGCCTGTCCCGGTCACGGCGCTTGCGGCGGGCAATTCACCGCCAATACGATGGCCTGCGTGGGCGAAGCGATCGGTTTGTCGTTGCCGAACAGCAACATGGTGCCTGCACCCTACACCACGCGTGAACAGATCGCGGTCGCTGCCGGCGCGCAGGTGATGGAACTGATCGCCCGCAATCTGCGTCCTCGCGACATCTGCACGCGCGAGGCGTTCATCAACGCCGCTCGCGTGGTGGCGGCTACGGGCGGATCGACCAATGCTGCGCTGCATCTGCCTGCGATGGCCAATGAAGCTGGTATCGACTTCGATCTCTTCGATGTCGCCGAAGCTTTCAAATCAACACCTTACATCGCCGACCTCAAACCTGGTGGTCAGTACGTCGCGAAGGATATGTACGAGGCCGGGGGCGTCTACATGCTGATGAAGACGATGCTCGGCGGCGGCTTTCTGGACGGCAACTGCATGACCGTGACCGGCAAGACGCTTGGCGAGAATATCGACGAGGTAACGTGGAACCCCGACCAGAAGGTGATCTACGACATCGCCACCCCGATCACCGCGACTGGCGGTGTGGTCGGCCTGCGTGGCAGCCTCGCGCCAGACGGGGCGATCGTTAAGGTGGCGGGTATGCACCGGCTCGTATTTGAGGGGCCGGCGCGCTGCTTCGATCGTGAGGAGGACGCCTTTGCCGCCGTCGAAGCGCGCGCGATCAACGAGGGCGAAGTCATCGTCATCCGCTACGAAGGGCCAAAGGGTGGCCCCGGCATGCGCGAGATGCTCTCTACCACTGCCGCGCTGTACGGGCTTGGCATGGGTGAGAAGGTTGCGCTGATCACCGACGGACGTTTCTCGGGCGGCACGCGTGGTTTCTGCATCGGCCATGTCGGACCGGAAGCGGCCGAGGGTGGCCCGATCGCCCTGGTCGAAGATGGCGACGCGATCCGGATCGACGCGGAGGTGGGCACCATCGACCTGCTCGTCGCCGACGATGTGCTCGCCGCGCGCAAGGCGGCGTGGGTCGCGCGCACCAATGATTATCAGGCGGGAGTGTTGTGGCGCTATGCGCGGAACGTCGGTCCCGCTTATAGGGGCGCGGTGACGCACCCTGGGGCAAAGGCCGAAACGCATGTCTATGCGGATATCTAGCGTATTGTTGCTGGCGGTGGCGCTTGCGGCATGCGGCGAACGGAACACTGATAACGAGACACTCGCCAAGGTCGAGGCGCAGCAACGCGCCGCGGCGGACGACGACGGAATGATCGAATGTGCCGTCAAAGGCGCGGGCGCGTTCACGCGCTCTTGCACGGTTGATCGAGCGGAAAGCGACCAAGGGCTGGTGCTGACGCTCCGGAACAAGGATGGTGCATTCCATCGTTTGCTGGTGACTAAGGACGGGCGCGGCGTCATCGCTGCCGATGGCGCGGAGATGGCGGTGGTGACGGTGCTCGACGCTGGCCGGATCCAAGTCGCGCTGGCCGGCGATCGCTACCGACTGCCGGCGACGGTGAAGGGCGTGGCCAAGCCATCATGATCCGACCCGAAGGCCAGCCGATCCTCACCGCCGCCGCGATGCGGGCGGCGGAAGAGCGCGCAATTGCAGCGGGATCCAGCGTGGCTGAGTTGATGGAGCGCGCCGGCGCCGGCGTTGCGGAGGCGGTGCGCCGGCTTGCCGCGGGCGCACCCGTGCTGGTGCTCTGCGGCCCCGGCAACAATGGCGGCGACGGCTATGTCGCGGCGCGGATCTTAAAGGCAGGCGGCGCAGACGTGCGCGTCGCCGCGCTTGCCGTCCCGAAGACCGAAGCCGCGTCGGCGGCCCGCGCGCGCTGGGATGGCCCGATCGAACGGTTCGACGATTGTGAGCCGGCGCCGATCCTTGTCGACGCGCTGTTCGGCACCGGATCACGACCACTCGACCCGATGGTCGGCGACCGGCTTGCTGCGCTCGTGGGTGCCGCGCGCTTTTCTGTCGCTGTCGATTTGCCAAGTGGCATCGATGGCGATCAAGGCGCCGATGCGCGAGCGCTCGAGCTGATCAGCTACGACCTGACGCTCGCTCTGGGAGCACTGAAACCAGCGCATGTGCTTGAGCCGACAGCCGAACATTGCGGCTCGGTGCGGGTCGTCGAGATTGGTCTCGATCTGCAACTGGATCGGGAGGCGAGCACTGACTGGACGATCTCGCGCCCCTGGGTCGCGCCGCCGTATCGCTTCGACCATAAATACTCTCGTGGGCTGGTGATCGTGCTTGGCGGTGCGATGCCGGGCGCGGCGGCGCTCGCGTCGGGGGCGGCGATGCACGCCGGCGCGGGATACGTGATGCTGTTCGCCGATGAAGCCACAGGCGGGGCGCCGCATGCGCTGGTGCGGCGCTCCTGGTCCGCGCAGGCGTTGGTCGGGATGCTGGATGGAAAGCGACCGGACAAGACCGTGATCGTGGTCGGACCGGGGCTGGGTAAGGATGACGCCGCGAGCGCCAAGCTGGAGGCGGCGCTTGGCGGCACGCATAAACTGTTGATCGACGGTGACGCCTTGCATCTGCTCGACGAATCGGCGTTCACGCGCATCAAGGCGCGGAGCGGGATGGTGGTGCTGACCCCGCATGCGGGCGAGTTCAAGGCGCTGTTCGGCAACTTCACCGGAAGCAAGATGGAAGCGGCACGCAACGCCGCCGCACGTTCCGGAGCGGTGGTGGTGTTCAAGGGCCCTGATACGGTCGTCGCATATCCGGACGGGCGCACCCGCGTCGGGCTTGGCGCAAGCGCGTGGTTGTCGACTGCCGGAACCGGTGACGTGCTGGCCGGTACGATCGCGACGATGCTCGTTGCGGATACGCCCGCGCCGGCCGAGGCGGGCGTTTGGATGCACGGCGAAGCGGCGCGACGGCTTGGCGGAGCGTTCATCGCCGACGATCTCGCGCGCGAACTGGCAGCGGTGCGGGCGGCATTATGACGGACACGATCGTGCGCGTTGCGGCACGGGGCGACGGCGTGACCTCGAACGGTCGTCATGCCGCGTTCGCCGCGCCGGGTGACACGCTGACCGAGACGGGTGAGGTCATTCCCGGCCCGCATCATCAGGTGCCACCGTGCCGGCATTTCCCGGCTTGTGGCGGGTGCCAGCTCCAGCATCTCGACGATGCGGCGTATGCGCGCTTCCTGATCGATCGCATCGCCGGAGCGCTGGCGGCGCAGGGGCTAGAGGCGCCGATCCGCGCACCATTGTTGTCCCCGCCGCGTAGCCGTCGCCGTGCCGCGCTACAGGCGGAAATGCGCGAGGGGCGCGTATGGATCGGCTTTAGCGAAAATGCCAGCCATGCCATCGTCGACCTGCTCCAATGTCATGTGTTGACGCCGAAATTGTTTGCGATCTTAGCACCTTTACGCAAAATGCTCGCAGCATGGCTTAAGAAGGGGCGGCGTGCTCGCCTGCACCTGACCGAGGCGGATCAGGGTGTGGATCTGTTGATCGAGGGCGTCGAAGCAGAAGGCCTCGCAGCGGCCGAGGCGATTACCGCCTTTGCGCAGGCGAATGGTGTGGCGCGGCTTTCGATCGACTCCGGTCTCGGCCCGGAAACGCGCTGGGAGCCGGAGCCGGTGACCATCACGCTCGGTGGCGTGCCGGTGCCGATGCCACCCGCTGCGTTTCTGCAAGCGACCCGCGAGGGCGAAGATGCGCTGGTGACAGCGGTGCGGGAGGGGGCGGGTGCGGCACGGACGACTGCCGATCTGTTCGCGGGCCTGGGTACCTTTGCGCTGTCGCTATCCGGGAAAGTCTATGCCGGCGAGGCGGCGCGCGACGCAGTCCTCTCGCTCAAGGCGGCTGCCGCGCGCACCGGTCGCGCTGTATTCGCCGAACACCGCGACCTGTTCCGCCGCCCGCTCACCAGCGGCGAGTGCGATCGGTTTGATTGCGCGGTGCTCGACCCGCCGCGTGCGGGCGCGCACGAACAGTCGCTGCAACTGGCGCAATCGAAGGTGCCGGTGATCGTGTATGTTTCGTGCAATCCGAGCAGCTTCGCACGGGATGCCGAGCTTCTGTGTAAAGCGGGATACCGGATCGATTGGGTGCAGCCGGTCGGACAATTTAGCTGGTCGACGCATGTCGAGTTAGTGGCGCGGCTCGGTCGCTGATCGGGACGGTCAGGGGTAGTCGGCGCGCAGGAAGTACAGACCGTCCGGCGGCGCGTTGAAGCCGAGCGCGGTTCGATCCCGCGCCTGCAAAGCATCACGTAGATCGTCCGGCGTCCACTTGCCCTGGCCGACCAGCGCGAGACACCCCACCATCGAGCGGACCTGATGGTGCAGGAACGACCGTGCCGAGGCCGAGACGACGATGCGATCGCCGCTGGCGTTCACCTCCAGCCGGTCGAGCGTGCGTATCGGGCTGTCCGCCTGACAGTGCGCAGAGCGGAAGGTGGTGAAATCGTGCCGGCCGACCAGTTGCCGCGCGCCCTCCGCCATCGCCGCCACATCGAGCGGTTGGGGCACGCGCCACGCCAGTCCGCTCTCGAACGTCAGCGGAGCGCGCCGGGTGACGATGCGATACGCGTAATGCCGCGCGATGCAGGAGAAGCGCGCATGCCAGTCGTCCGCCACGGCATCGCATGTGAGGATCGCGACCGGGTGCGGTCGAAGTTTCGCATTAAGGGCTTCCATCAGGCGAAACGGGGCGATGTCGCGCTCGATTTCGACGTGCGCACGCATACCGGTGGCGTGGACCCCGGCATCCGTCCGCCCGGCCGCCTGCACGCTGACCGTCTCGCCGGTGATTGCGTGTGCGGCGGTTTCAATCGCCTCCTGCACGCTTGGCCCGTGCGTCTGGCGCTGCCATCCCATGAATGGCCGCCCGTCATACTCGACCGTCAGCGCGAACCGGGTCACAGGCGGGTGCCGGGCGGGATCGGGAAGCCGCGCAGCAGGTCGCGTGCCGTCATGGCGCCACGACCGGCACGCTGGAGCAAGGTCGGCCGCAACGCGCCGCTTCCGCACGTGATAGTGAGGTGGTCGTCCAGAACCATGCCGGCCTCACCCGAGGCGCGGATCGGATCGGCGGCGAGAAGTTTCACACGTTCGCCCGCGATCTCGAAGAACGCGCCCGGCACGGGGTTGAACGCACGCACCTGCCGCTCGACCTGTTCAGCAGGTTGCGACCAGTCGATCCGCGCCTCAGTCTTGTCGATCTTTGTGGCGTAGGTGATGCCGTCCTGCGTTTGCGTGACCGCCGGGTGTCCGTCGTAATCCCCCAGTACCGTCACCATCAGCCGCGCACCCATGGCGCTCAATTCGTCGGTCAGTGCGCCAGCGGTCTTGCCGTCGATCGGCGTACGTCCTTCCAGCCGCACCGGGCCGGTGTCGAGCCCAGCCTCCATCTGCATGATGCCGACGCCCGTTTCGAGATCCCCGGCAAGGATCGCGCGTTGGATCGGCGCCGCCCCCCGCCAGCGTGGCAGCAGGGAGGCATGGACATTAAGACAGCCCAGACGTGGCGCATCCAGCACCGCGCGCGGCAGGATCAGGCCGTAAGCGGCCACCACCGCAACATCCGCGTCCAGTGCCGAAAACGCAGCCTGCACCTCGGCATCGCGCAGCGAGACCGGCGTACGCACGTCAATTCCCATCGCCTCTGCCGCGAGGGCGACCGGCGTAGGGGAAAGCGCCTTGCCGCGACCGGCCCGGCGCGGCGGCTGGCTGTAGGTGGCGACGATGTCGTGGCCCGCTTCCACCAGAGCGCGCAGCACCGGCACCGAGAATTCGGGCGTTCCCATGAAAATGATCCGCATGGGCGATGCTCTGGCCGCTTGTCGGGGGGCACTGCAACCCCCTATCTGTTCCGCAATGGCCTCTCCCGAAATCGACGCGCTCACGCAGGCGCTTTCCCGTCTGCCGGGGCTGGGCCCCCGCTCGGCGCGGCGCGCGGTGCTGCATTTGCTCAAAAAACGCGAGGGCGCGCTCGGTCCGCTGCTTGCCGCCCTGACCGCGGTGGAAGCGCGGCTGACCGACTGCCACCTGTGCGGCAACGTCGATACGACCGATCCCTGCGCGATCTGCGTCGATCCGCGCCGCGATCCGCGCGCGCTTTGCGTCGTGGAGGAAGTGGCGGACCTGTGGGCGCTGGATCGTTCGCGGCTGTTTCCGGGGCGTTTCCATGTGCTTGGCGGGCGGCTGTCGGCGCTCGAGGGCGTGCGGCCGGAGGACCTGAGCATCGACGCGCTCGTCCGCAGGATCGAGTCCGGTAGCATCGATGAGGTGGTGCTGGCGATGAACGCCACGCTGGAGGGGCAGACCACCGCACACTATATCGCCGAGCGGATCGAGCGTTTTCCCGTGCGCGTGACGCAGCTTGCTCATGGCCTGCCGGTGGGTGGGGAGCTCGACTATCTTGACGAGGGTACGCTGGCGCAGGCGCTGCGCGCGCGGCGGCCGGTCATGTAACCACCCGGCTTGACGAACGCGCGGGCGGTTCCTAGCTGCCCCGTATGGCCATTATGGAAATCCTCGAGGTTCCGGATCCTCGTCTGAAGAAGATCGCAAAGCCCGTCGACACGATCGACGATGGTGTGCGCAAAATCGTGTCTGACATGTTCGACACGATGTACGATGCGCGCGGCATCGGGCTTGCCTCGATCCAGGTCGGTATCGAGCAGGCCGTCGTGGTGATTGACCTTCAGGAAGACGAGCCGCCCCTCGAAGAAGGCGGTGAGCCGCGCCCCGCACGCCAGCCGCACGTTTTTATCAATCCTGAAATCGTGTGGCAGAGCGAGGATCTCAACACCTATACCGAAGGCTGCCTGTCGATTCCGGAGAATTACGCGGATGTCGAGCGGCCGGCGCGCTGCCGGCTGAAGTGGCTGGACCTCGACAGCGTCGCGCACGAAAAGGAGTTCGACGGCTTGATGTCGACTTGTGTCCAGCATGAACTGGATCATCTCGCCGGCATCGTTTTCCTCGATCACATATCGCGGCTGAAGCGCGATATGATCCTCAAGAAGCTCGCCAAGGCGCGTAAGGCCGCCTGATCGCGCACGCATCGCTTGGCTGCATGACCAACGGTCCGTCGCAGCGTGGTTGATCGCCGCGCGGCGTCGCAGTAGGTTCGCCGTTCGTTCCGGGGGAGCAAGCGGTTGGATTTGATGTTCGGTATGGTCGTGATTTTCGCGCTGTTGATCGGCGTCGGTCTGGGCTGGTGGGTCGGGCAGCGCGGTCTCGCGGCGATGCAGGCCGAGCGCGACACGCGCGAGGCCGATTTCAAACGCGCAATCGTCGATCTCGCCGGTGCGGAGGAGCGCGCGCGCGCGGCCTTTGGGTTGCGTGAGGAACTTGCCGAGGTCCGCGCTGACCTGTCGGAAATTCGCGAAGATCGCGATCGCGCGCGGCTGGAGAATACCGCGCTGAAGACGCATGCCGCGTCGTTCGAACATCGTTTGTCCGAGCGCATCGCGGAGGAAGAAACCCGGCTAAAGATGGCGACCGATGCGCATGATGCGCGCGAACGCGCGCTGCGCGAGGCGTTCCAGGCGCGCGAGCAGACCAGCACTGAAACGTACGAGGCGCGGATCGCCGGGCTGCTCCACGCCAAGGATTTGCTTGCGACGCAATTCGCCGAAGTCTCGAACAGGCTGCTGGTCGAGGCGCAGGAAAACTTCCTCAAGCGCGCTGACGAACGCTTCCGCCAGTCCGAGGAGACGGCAGGGCAGAACCTCAAATCGATGCTCCAGCCGGTCAGTGATCGCCTGTTGCGATATGAAGAGACGGTCGGCAAAATCGAGGCGGAGCGGGTCAGCGCGTTCGATCAGTTGAAGGGCCAGCTCGAAGGCCTGCGCGTCGGCCAGGAGAAGGTGTCGAGCGAGGCGGCCAAGCTGGTCAATTCGCTACGCAATGCGCCAAAATCACGCGGTCGCTGGGGTGAGCAGCAACTGAAGAACGTGCTGGAAACCTGCGGCCTGTCCGAACACACCGACTTCCAGACCGAAGTCAGCATCTCCGGCGGTGACGAGGGCGGGCGACTGAGACCCGACGCGATCGTCAAGGTACCGGGCGGCCGCAGTCTGGTGATCGACGCCAAGGTTTCGCTCAACGCGTATCAGGATGCGTTCGGCGCGGTCGACGAATCGGAGCGAAAGGTTGGGCTTGCCGCCCATGCCGCGTCTATGCGTGCGCACGTGAATGGCCTCGGCAACAAGGCGTATTGGAACCAGTTCGCCGATGCGCCCGATTACGTCATCATGTTCGTGCCGGGCGAACATTTCCTCACCGCGGCGCTCGAATATGATCCGAGCCTGTGGGACTTCGCGTTTGAAAAGCGCGTGCTGCTCGCAACACCGACCAACCTGATCGCGATCGCGCGAACGGTCGATGCGGTATGGCGGCAGGAGAAGATGGCCAAGCAGGCGCACGAGATCGGCGCGCTCGGCAAGGAATTGTACGAGCGGCTTGCCAAGGCGGCGGGCGATCTGCGCAAGGTCGGCGGCGGGCTGACCTCGGCGGTCAACAACTACAACACCTTCGTCAGCAGTTTCGAAAGCCGTGCGCTGGTGACGGCGCGGAAGTTCCGCGATCTCAACATTGATACCGGCGCGAAGGAAATCGACGAGGTTCAACCGGTCGAGGCGCTGGCGCGGTATGGCGACGCCACACCCGCGCTGGCTGCGCCGGTTGAGGAACCTGCGGAATAAAGCTCAGCCGATCTGCCGGCCGATGAACGCGCCGGCGAAATGCCAAGTCAGTTCCGTGGCGAGTTCTCGGTCCTGATCGGAAACGAGATCGTCAGGCCACGGTACCGCCACCAGCAGCGGGCGCTGGTCGAGCGTCGGGATCATCGCAAAGGGGGTGGCGGCCGGGTCGTCACCGTGGACGCTTGCGGTCGCCTCGCGGATCGAATCCGCAAACATCGTGAGGACTTGCGTTTCGGTCGCTGCCGATACGCCGCATACCACCACCGCTGATGATGCCGGCCGATCGCGACTGTAGACGAGCAGCAGGGCAGCGCCCGCGGTCGAGGTGCATTTCACCCGGATATGGCTGAGCGGGCCCTGCAGATTGACGTCGAACACGACACCGTGCCGGTCGATCAGCCCGCGCCATACGTCGAGCCATTCGCTCGAGAGATTGGCGATCGCCATCTCGCCGATACCGACCAGACTGCCATCAACCTCGAACGCCGCGACCGCGAAGCCGGGCGCCTGATCCTGTTCCGTTTCGTCTTGCATGATCGTCCCCTACGTCCCTCTGACATCCGGGGCGGGTATCACCCCGCCGCCTTCGCGAGCCCCTTCGCCAGTTGCAGTGCGCCGTTGAGCCGCGCCTTCGGGTCACCCCAGGCGCGCGTCACCACCAGCTTGCTGTCGGGACGCAGCTTTGCCACATCGCCGACGCGCTTTAGCCATGTGAGCAGCCCGTCCACGTTGGGTGGCTTGTCGTCGTGGAACGATACCAACGCGCCGCGCGGGCCGACGTCGATCTTCGCGACGCAGGCTTTCTTGGCGTGAAGCTTGATCTCGATGATGCGGATCAGGTTCTCGGTCGGGTCGGGCAGCGGCCCGAACCGGTCGATCAGTTCGGCAGCGAAGGCATCGACCTCGATCGCATCCTCGAGATCGTTGAGGCGGCGGTACAGCCCCATGCGCAGGTCGAGATCGGGCACGTAATCCTCAGGGATCAGGATCGGCGCATCGACGGTGATCTGCGGCGAGAAGTCCTTCGGGCGGATGCGCATGCCGCCGGCCTTCGCCTCCATGATCGCCTCCTCCAGCATCGACTGGTAGAGTTCGTAGCCGACCTCCTTGATATGCCCGGACTGTTCGTCGCCGAGCAGATTGCCGGCACCACGAATGTCGAGATCGTGCGCGGCAAGCTGGAACCCGGCGCCGAGGCTGTCGAGGTCGGACAACACCTTGAGCCGCTTTTCCGCCGTCTCGGTGAGTTTCCGGTCGGCGGGCGTGGTCATATACGCATAGGCGCGCGTCTTCGATCGCCCGACGCGGCCGCGCAACTGATAGAGCTGCGCAAGGCCGAAGCGATCGGCGCGATGCAGGATCATCGTGTTGGCGCTTGGGATATCGAGACCGCTCTCAACGATGGTGGTGGAGACCAGCACCTCGAACTTCTTGTCGTAGAACGCTGACATGCGCTCCTCGACCTCGGTCGGGGACATCTGGCCGTGCGCGACGACGTAGCGGATCTCCGGCACGCCTTCGGACAGAAACTTTTCGATATCGGGCAGATCGGCGATACGCGGGGTGACGACGAAGCTCTGCCCGCCACGGTAATGTTCGCGCAGCAACGCCTCGCGCAGCACCACCGGGTCCCACGGCATAACGTAGGTGCGCACCGCCAGGCGATCGACCGGCGGCGTCTGGATCACCGAGAGTTCGCGTAAGCCCGACATCGCCATCTGCAAGGTGCGCGGAATCGGCGTTGCGGTGAGGGTGAGGACGTGAACGTCGGACTTGAGCGCCTTCAGCCGCTCCTTGTGCGTAACACCGAAGCGCTGCTCCTCATCGACGATGACGAGGCCGAGCCGCTTGAAATCGATCCCCTTGGCGAGGATCGCGTGGGTGCCAACCACCACGTCGACGGTGCCGTCGGCGAGGCCAGCCTTGGTCGCCTTGGTCTCGGCGGCGGTAACGAGGCGGGAGAGCCGGCCGACCTTGATCGGGAAGCCCTCGAAGCGCTGCGCGAAGTTGTTGAAATGCTGGCGCGCGAGCAGCGTCGTCGGGCAGACGATCGCGACCTGCTTGCCCGCCATCGCCGCCGCAAACGCACCGCGCAGCGCGACCTCGGTCTTGCCGAAACCGACATCGCCGACGACGAGCCGGTCCATCGGTGTGCCCTTGGCGAGATCCTCCAGCACGTCGCCGATCGCGCGGTCCTGGTCGTCGGTTTCCTCATAGGGGAAGCGGTCGACGAACTCGGTGTACCCGCTGTCCGCCTCGATCACCTCGGCGGGACGGAGCGCGCGTTCCGCGGCGGTCGCGATCAGCTCGCCAGCAATCTCGCGGATCCGCTCCTTCATCTTCGACTTGCGGCGCTGCCACGCCTCGCCGCCGAGACGATCGAGGCCTGCGCCTTCGCTATCGGAGCCGTATCGTGAGAGGACGTCGATATTTTCGACGGGAACGAACAGTTTGTCGCCGCCCGCGTAGCTCAACGCGACGCAATCGTGCGGGGATTTGCCCACGGGGATCGAGGTCAGCCCCTCGTAGCGGCCGATACCGTGATCGACATGAACGACGAGATCGCCCGGCGTGAGCATCGCCAGTTCGGCAAGGAACGCGTCGGCGGATTTCTTGCGCTTGGCACGGCGCACCAGCCGGTCGCCGAGCATGTCCTGCTCGGTCAGCAGCGCGATGTCTGGCGTGGTGAAGCCGTGGTCGAGCGGCAGGATGAACAGCGCCACCCCGCTGGCAGACTGGCCGAGCGCCTCCTGCCAGGTGTCGACCTTGGTCGCCGCCTTGAGCCCGTGATCGGCCAGCAACGTCGCCAGCCGCTCGCGCGAACCGGACGAATAGCTGGCGAGGATCGGCTTCTTGCCCGCCTTGCGCAAGCTCCCGACGTGATCGACCACCGCTTCGTATACGTTCGATCCGCTCACCCGGTCCGGCGCGAAGTCGCGCGGGCCGTCGACGCCAAAGTCGAGCACGGTGGCGCTTTCCGGCTCATGGAACGGCGTGACGAGGTGCGCGCGGGCGGCGGCCAACGTCTCGCCGAACTCCTTCTGCATCAGGTACAGCGCGCTCGGCGGCAGTGGGCGGTAGCTGCCCGGGTCCGCGCTCAGCGCCTTGACGCGGTTGGCGTGGTAATCATTGATCGCCTCGAAGCGCTGCTCCGCCGCCGGCTCCACGCCGGTATCGCGCACCACCACCGCATCGCCGCCGACATGGTCGAACAGCGTGACCATCTTGTCCTCGAACAGCGGCAGCCAATGCTCCATGCCGGCGAGGCGGCGTCCGTCGCTGATCGCCTGGTACAGCGGATCGCCGGTCGCGGTCGCGCCGAAGCGCTCGCGGTAACGGCTGCGGAAGCGCTTGATGCTCTCCTCATCCAGCAGCGTCTCGGACGCTGGCAGGAGGGTGAAGCCGTCGATGCGACCGGTGGTGCGCTGGTCGGCGGGGTCAAAGGTACGGACCGATTCGATCTCGTCGCCGAAGAAGTCGAGCCGCAGCGCCGCCTCCGATCCGCTCGGGAACAGATCGACCAGCCCGCCGCGCACCGCGAACTCGCCCGCATCCGCGACCGTCTCGACCCGCACATAGCCGTTCGCCTGGAGCAGCACGGCAAGTTTGTCGCGCCCGATCCGCTCGCCGGGTGCAAGCTTTGCGACGAGTTGGCGGATGCGGAACGGCGTCAGCGTGCGCTGCGCCACCGCGTTGGCGGTGGTGACGAGCAGTTGCGGACCCTTCGGGCTCGTCTGCAGGCGGTGCAGCGTCGCCATCCGCTCCGCCATCACCCGCAGTGTCGGCGAAGCGCGGTCGTAGGGAAGGCAATCCCACGCCGGGAACATCAGCACTTCGAGATCGGGCGCAAACACCGGCGCGTTTGCCGCCACCGCGCGCATCGCAGCCTCGTCGGGCGCGACATACACCGCACGGGTAGGCGCGGCACGGGCGAGGTCGGCTAGCAGCCACGGTGCGAAACCGTTCGGCACGCCGGCGAGGGTAAGCGGCGCCTTGGCGGCGAGGATGGTCTTCAGATCGGGCATAGGGTCTTCTGGTTGCACCTTCCACGGGGAAGGGGAGGCGAGGTCAGCGTGCCACCGGCACGTAGTTGAGCAAATGCATCGCCTGCATGATCGATCCGGCATAGCGGTCCGGCACCGGCTCCATGCCGATCGCCCAAGCCATGATGTCGACGTCCTGTTCCTCGATCAGTTCCTCGAACAGCGTGATTTCGGCATCGTCCCAGTCATGGGCGCGCGCATCGAAGAAGCCGCCGATCAGCAGGTCGGCTTCCTTAGTGCCACGGTGGTGCGCGCGGAAATGCAGGCGCTTGAGGCGGATTTCGCGGTCCATGAGACTCCAACGGCGATTGGCCGACGGGCGCTGGCGGTGCGCGTCGGCTGGGGGTAAGGCACGCCACAGATAGTCATGCGCCCCGATATCCTCAATCCATTGTTCGCCGAAGTGACGGCGCTGAAGGGCATCGGCCCCGCACTTGCCAAGCCGCTCGAGCGACTCGGCCTCGCTCGGATCGCCGATGTCGCATTCCATCTGCCCACCGGCTATGTCGATCGCATCGCCCGCGACGAGCTCGACATTGCCGATGCGGGTCGCACGATCGCGATCACGCTCACCGCGCGCGAGGTGCGATCCGGCAACGGGCGCGGGCCGACGCGCGTGCTGGCGAGCGATGCGGCGGGCAACACCGTCAGCCTGCTCTATTTCGGCGGGCATCCCGGCTGGGCGAAGAAGCTGCTGCCGATCGGCGAGCCGCGCCGCGTGTCGGGCAAGCTCGAAACCTACGGGCAGGATCTCCAGATCGTCCATCCGGATTACGTCCTGCCGCTCGACGAGGCTGAGCCGGGTGGGCGCGAGGCGATCTATCCACTGTCCGAGGGGATCACCTCGCGACGGATGGGGCAGCTCACCGCGCAGGCGGTCGAGCGCGCGCCCGATCTGCCCGAGTGGATCGAACCGGGTCTGCTCGCGCAGAAAGGCTGGCCGGCATGGCGGGAGGCGCTGGCGCGTATCCATGCCGACCCATCGGACGCGGTCGCCCGCACCCGCCTCGCCTATGACGAACTGTTCGCAAATCAGCTTGCGTTGATGCTGGTGCGGCAATCGTCGCGCGCTCGAAAGGGGCGGGCGCTGGCCGGCGACGGGCGGCTGCGCGACATGCTCAAGCTGCCGTACAGCCTCACCGGCGCACAGACGCGAACGGTGGCGGAGATCGAGGGCGATCTCGCACAGGCGCAACCAATGCTCCGCCTGCTGCAAGGCGACGTCGGTGCGGGCAAGACTTTGGTCGCGGCGATGGCGATGCTGGTCGCGGTCGAGGCGGGCGCCCAGGCGGCGTTGCTCGCACCCACCGAAATCCTCGCGCGGCAACATTTCGAATCGCTGCGTCGACTGTTTGCCGGGCTGCCGGTCGAGATCGCGGTGCTGACCGGGCGCGACAAGGGCCGCGCGCGCGAGGCCACACTGATGGGCTTGGCCGACGGCACCATCAACATCCTGATCGGCACGCACGCAATCTTTCAGCAGGGCGTCACGTACCGCGATCTCGGGCTGGTGGTGGTGGACGAGCAGCACCGCTTCGGCGTGGCGCAGCGCATGATGTTGCAGGCCAAGGCGCAGACCGCGCCGCACCTGCTGGCGATGACCGCGACGCCGATCCCGCGCACACTGACGCTCGCGAATTACGGCGAGATGGACGTCAGCCGGCTCGACGAGATGCCGCCCGGCCGCCAGCCGATCCAGACCACGGTGATCTCGCAGGATCGTCTGGCAGATGTGGTCGAGGCGCTCGGTCGCCACCTCGCCAGCGGCGGGCAGGCGTACTGGGTCTGCCCGCTGGTCGAGGAAAGCGAGAAGAGCGACCTCGCTGCCGCAGAGGATCGCGCTGAGATGTTGCGCGCGCGCTTCGGCGACAGGGTGGGATTGGTCCATGGTCGCATGAAGGGGCCGGACAAGGATGCGGTGATGGCACGCTTCTCCGCCGCCGATCTTGGCGTGCTGGTGGCGACGACGGTGATCGAGGTCGGGGTCGACGTACCCAACGCCACGCTGATCGTGATCGAACACGCCGATCGCTTCGGCCTCGCCCAGTTGCACCAGTTGCGCGGGCGGGTCGGGCGCGGCACCGGCAAGTCTAACTGCCTGCTGGTGCGCAGCGGTGCGCTCGGCGAGACGGCGCGTGCGCGGCTGGCGCTGATGCGCGAGACCAACGACGGCTTCCGTATCGCCGAGGAAGACTTGCGGCTGCGCGGCGCCGGCGAACTGCTCGGCACGCGGCAATCGGGCGAGGAGGGGTTCCGGCTTGCCACGCCGGAGCTGCTCACCGAGCTGCTGCCGGTCGCCGCCGATGACGCGCGCCTGCTGATCGACCGCGACGGCGGTCTGAGCGGTGCACGCGGAACGGCGGCGCGGCTGGCGCTATATCTGTTCGAACGCGACGCCGGCGTCGCCTTGTTGCGTTCCGGCTGAGTCGCCCAAGCGACCAAGGCGGCGCGCTTTGCGACAAGCCGCACGCGTGGCTATGGCCTTGACGGCCGTGCGTGCTAGGCGTCGCCGCTCACCCGCGTCGGGCGCGGACCCAAGGGAAGCAAAGTCGCAATGCAAGTCGTTCAGCGTGTTTACGTCAGTGGCAAGGTTCAGAACATCGGGTTCCGTGATTGGGCGGTACGCCGCGCACGCGATTTCGGCGTGGCGGGCTGGGTCCGCAACCTGCGGGACGGGCGGGTCGAACTGCTGATCGCCGGCGAGGAAGAGGCGGTGGAAGGCATGGTCGAGGCGGTGCGCGAGGGGCCGGAGAAGGCGCGGATCGACAATGTCGAGGCACGCGCGGATCAGGAGCGTGCCCCCAAAGGCTTCACCAAGCGTTTCACCGCCTGATCGGGCTTTCGTTTCATCGGTGGCGCGGGTAGGGGCTGGAGCCATGTTCACAGGCTCGATCCCCGCTCTCGTTACTCCGTTTGCCGAAGACGGCAGCTTCGTCGAAACAGCGTTTCGTGATTTTGTCGAATGGCAGATCACCGAAGGCTCGACCGGTCTGGTGCCGTGCGGCACCACCGGCGAATCTGCGACGATGGATTTCGAAGAGCATTTCCATGTCGTGAAGGTCTGCGTCGATCAGGCGAGGGGCCGCGTGCCGGTGATCGCCGGCGCCGGCAGCAACGACACGCGCGTCGCGATCCGCAATATCAGGGCCGCGAAGGATGCCGGTGCCGACTGCGCGCTGATGGTGCCGCCTTATTACAATCGCCCGAGCCAGGAGGGGATCTTCCGCCATTTTGCGGCGGTGGTCGAGGCGTGCGATTTGCCCGTGATGCTCTATAATGTGCCCGGTCGCACCGTGACAGACATCCTGCCTGAGACAATGGGTCGGCTCGTCCAGGCGTTTCCCGACAACGTCGTAGCGGTGAAGGACGCGACCGGCACGCTCACCCGTGTGTCGCAGCAGCGCGCGACGTGTGGGGTCGCGTTTGCGCAGCTTTCCGGCAACGACGAGACCGCGCTCGCCTTCAACGCGATGGGCGGGGTGGGTTGCATCTCGGTTACCGCCAACGTTGCGCCGCGGCTATGCGCGCAGTTCCAGGCAGCGATCGACGATGAGGATTACACGGGTGCGCTGGCATTGCAGGATCGCATGTTCGCGCTGCATCTGGCGATGTTCACCGATGCTTCGCCGGGACCGGTGAAATATGCGGTCGGCAAGGTCATCCCCGGTTTTCCGACCGGCCTGCGCCTGCCGATGACTTGGCCGGGCGACACGGCGCGCGCGGCCGTCGACGTGGCGCTGGCGGCGGCTGGCATTGCCTAGGCGTTAGTTCGCGTCCGGGTCGACGACCTTCTTGGCGATACGCGTTATCACGGTCAACGGATCCCGACCGTTTCCATAGCCATATTCCGCAGCCTCCTTCTTGTTGCATTGCCGCTCACCAACGAACACCCCGCATGGGCCGGCGGGCGTCAGTGCGGCCATGCCTGTCTGCGCACGGCTGTGCCAAATCGAGCGATTCGTTCTCACGCGGCAAGGGTAACCGGAATTGATTATGAGGGTTTCCACATACGACGATCACGTCCTCCCCGTCGCGCTGCTTTCCACAACGATCCATGGCGCTGAGGTCGGCTGATTTTGAGCTGGTCGCGAGATCGAAGTCGCCGGTGACCATATCAGAATGTGCCATTTGCAGCGTAGCGGCAAGCCATATAGACATTTCAGCATCCCACCATGTCCCGATCATTGTCGCACGAATTGCCGATCACACCAGTGGTATCGCGACCTTCCGGAAATCTCCGCCTTCCCATAGCGGGCACTGCCGCTTACATGCCGTTCGCTTATGGCCCGTCCCAAACCCCCCGCATTCGAGAAAACCAAGATCGTCGCTGAGAACCGGCGCGCGCGGTACGATTACCTAATCGAAACCGTGTACGAAGCCGGCATCGCGCTGACCGGAACCGAGGTGAAGTCGTTGCGCTCCGGCACCGGCTCGATCGCGGAGAGCTATGCCGAGGTGAAGGACAATCAGGTTTGGCTGATCAACTCCAACGTGCCCGAGTTCAGCCACGGCAATCGCTTCAATCACGAGCCGAAGCGGCCACGTAAATTGCTTCTTCACGAGCGTGAGATCAACAAGATGCACGGTGCCGTCGCCCGCGATGGGATGACGCTGGTGCCACTGATGGTCTATTTCAACTCGAAGGGGCGTGCAAAGGTGGAACTCGCGCTCGCCAAGGGCAAGAAGGCACATGACAAGCGCGAGGCGACCAAGGAGCGCGACTGGAAGCGCGAACAGGGCCGCCTGATGCGCGATCGCGGCTGATGTTCACGCGCGCGAGCCGTTGGCTACGTGCCAACCTGCCCACGCGTGAAAGCATCGAGCGCAGTCGTGTCCTGCGCCCGGTCGCCCACCGCGTGCTGGCGCCGGAACTGTGGCGCTTCACCCGCCGATCCGTGCCGCGTGGCGTGGCGCTTGGGATGGTGACGGGTATCCTGTTCCCGGTCGCGCAGGTGCCGTTGTCGGCGCTGCTCGCGCTGCCGGTGCGGGCGAACATCCCGGTTGCGGCGCTGACCACGCTTATCACCAATCCACTTACGACGCCGCCCTTGTGGGTTGCCGCGTATTGGATCGGTAGCCGGCTGTTGCACTACAGGCATGCGGCCGGGACGATGGTACGTGCGAGCGAAAGCTGGCTGCACTGGATCTTGTCGGAAGCGGGGCCGGCATTGGTGCTCGGACTGGTGACGATTACGATCGTGTTCGCGGTCACGGGCTTTGCCGCGAGTGCGCTAGGCTGGCGCTGGTGGGTCGTTCGTAAGTGGCGGGCGAGGGCGCTTGCTCGCGCACGGTGACCCGCGCGTCGCGCACTGGACCGGGCGTGTCACTTACGCTTACAACGATGTATCCAAGCGCTTTTAGAGGTTTTTGATGATCCGCTCCTCGCTTTTCGCGGCCTTGCTGTCCGCCACGGTTCTGGCTGGCGTTACGTCCGCGCCTGCCGCCGACGCGCCGCCCGCACCCGCCGGAGCGCCTGCACCGGCCGGCAAGCCGGAGTTCGGCACGTTCGGCTTCGACGAGGCGGGCATGGATCGTTCGGTCGCGCCGGGCGACGACTTCTACCGTTATGGCAACGGCACATGGGCGAAGACGACGCCCATCCCTGCCGACAAGTCGAACTATGGTGCTTTCAACCTTTTGTCGGATCTCTCCGAAAAGCGCACCCGCGGCATCCTCGAGGCCGCCGCCAAGGACCCGACGTCCAAGATCGGCATCGCCTACGCGACGTTCCTAGACCGTCCGGCGATTGACGCCAAAGGCCTCGCGCCGATCCAGCCCTGGCTCGACAAAGTGAAGGGGCTGAAGGCGAAAGGGGCCTATGCCGCGCTGGTCGCCGAGGCGGCCAAGGCCGGTATCGACGGTCCGTTCGGCTCCGGCGTCGGGCAAGATGACAAGAACCCCGAAATGTATGCGCTGAGCCTGTCACAAGCCGGGCTCGGCATGCCCGATCGCGATTATTATCTCAGCACCGATCCCAAACTCGCCGAGGCCAAGGCGGCTTACGAGGCGCATATCGCGAAGGTGCTGACGCTGGCAGGCGAGCCGAACGCTGCGGTACGCGCGAAAGCATTGGTCGACTATGAGACAAAGATTGCGGCGATCAGCTGGACGCGCACCGAGAGCCGCGACGCGGACAAGACCTACAACAAGATGACCGTGGCGGCGCTTGCCAAAGCCGCACCCGGCTTCAACTTCGCCACATACTTCGCCGGCATCGGCACGCCGGTCGACAGCGTGATCGTCGCGCAGCCGACGGCCGTCGCCGGTATCGCGCGCGCGATCGCGGCCGCGTCGTTGACGGTGCTGCGCGATCAGTTGTTGGTGCGCTCGCTCGATACCTATGCTGACGTGCTGCCAAAGCCGTTCGATGACGAGCATTTCGCCTTTTACGGTCACGTGCTGTCCGGCACGCCCGAGCAGGAAGCACGGTGGAAGCGCGCCGTGCAGTTCACCACCGGCGCAATCGACGACGAGGTAAGCAAGCTTTACGTGGCGAAGTATTTTCCGCCTGAAACCAAGGCGGCGGCCGACAAACTCGTCCACAACATCATCGCGGCGATGGACGCGCGCATCGACAAGCTTGACTGGATGACGCCCGCCACCAAGACGCGCGCGCATGCCAAGCTGGCCGCGTTCACCCCCAAGATCGGCTATCCTACCCAGTGGAAGGATTATAGCTCGCTGACGATCACGTCAGGGGACGCGTTCGGCAACGCATGGCGCGCCAACCAGTGGAGCCATGCTTACAACGTCAGCCACCTCGGCAAGCCGCTCCAGCGTTGGGAATGGGGCATGACGCCGATGGAGGTCAACGCCTACGCCAACCCCCCGATGGTGGAGATCGTCTTCCCCGCTGCGATCCTCCAGCCGCCGTTCTTCGATCCCGCCGCGGACCCGGCAGTCAACTATGGTGGCATCGGTGCGGTGATCGGCCACGAGCTGACTCATCATTTCGACGATCAGGGCGCGAAATACAACGAGCATGGCCAGCTCGCCAGCTGGTGGTCGCCAGCCGACGTGAAGGCGTTCAACGCGCGCACCGAGGCGCTCGCCAAGGAATATGATGCGTACGAGCCGCTGCCGGGCGTGCACCTGAACGGCCACCTCACACTGGGGGAGAATACGGCTGATCTGGGCGGGCTGACGATCGCCTATGACGCTTACCACACCTCGCTTGGCGGCAAGCAGCCGCCGGTGATCGACGGCTTCACCGCGGATCAGCGCTTCTATCTCGGTTGGGCACAGGTGTGGCGGCGCAACTACCGGGAGGCGAACCTCCGCCAGCGGCTGCTGACCGATCCGCACAGCCCCTCCGAACAACGCGCCAACATCGTCCGCAACCTCGATCCGTGGTATGCCGCGTTCAAGCCGAAGCCGGGCGAGAAGCTGTATCTCACGCCCGAGCAGCGCGTCCGCATCTGGTAGCTTGACGCTGGCCCGGATCGAGCCACTAAGGGGTGAGAATGGCCAGCCTTCCTGCCCTGACCGGTAACCCTGCCAGCGCGGCCCGCAGTGCCGCGCTGATCGCCCTTGCGAGCGGAGTTGCCGCCGCGTTGGTGATCCTGCTGCTGCTCGGCAACATCGTGATCGCGGCGGCGTTCCTCGCCACTGCTATCCTGATCGGCGGCGGCGCGCTTGCCTACCGACGCATCTTCCCCGCCAGCGGTGGTGAGGGCGCCGAGCCCGACTGGGCGCTCGCCCGCGTGCTCGCCGGTGCCAGCCCGGATGCGGTGGCGGTGACCGACCGTGCCGGTCGGCTGGTCTGTGCGAACGATCGCTACGAAGTGCTGTTCGGCGGTTTTCCGACGCCACCTGATCTGCCGCTCGACAGCAACGGTGCGGAGCGGCTCGGCGTGGCCGGACGCAAGGCATGGCGCGATGGGACCGCGACGATCGACCGGCTGTTCGCGCGCGGCACCGCCATCACCGGCGAAGTCGCCTGCGCGGGCACGGACGGCGACCTGCTGGTCTGGCGCTTCCGCGAGCCGACCGGCCTCAATCTAGCTGCGACGGTGGAGGATCTCGTCGCGGGCCGTACTGGCGATCAGTTCGGCCGTTCCGGCATCATGGTTGCGCTGATCGGGCATGACGGCCGCGTCATTGCGGCGAACAACGTGTTGCGCGCTCGCGCCATGGGGCATGAGGACGCGGCGATCGTCGGCCGCGACTTCGCTCGCTTCCTGATGACGGACGAGCGCGGCATGGTCCGCTTCGAGCGGGAAGGGATGCTCAAGAACCCATTGCGCGTCCTCCAGATCCCATTTCTCGACGGCGATGCCGCGCCGATGCTGATCGCGCTGATCGACGAGGAACAGAGCGCCGCTCCCGCGATCGGCGCGAGCGCGTCGGCGCATGTCCAGACGCTGGTGGCGCTGATGCCCTTCGGCGTTGCGCTGGTGGGGGCCGATGGGCGCTTCCTGCAGATGAACGATTCGTTCGCGCGTGCGGCCGCAGTCGATCCGGCCGCACCGCCGGTCTATCCGGGCGATCTCGTCGTGCGCGAGGACAAGGGCGTAGTGTCCGACGCGGTGCGGCGTTTCGCCAGCGGTGCGACGCACTCGACCGATCTAGCCATCCGCCTGAAGGATCATCCCGACGAGCCAGTCGCGCTGTCGATCGCCGGCGCGCGCGGGCTTGGTGATGCGGCGGTGCTGCTCAGCCTCAAGGACAATGGCGAGGAAACCCGGCTCAAGCGCGAGGTCGCGCAGGCGACCAAGATGCAGGCGGTGGGCCAGCTCGCCGGCGGTGTCGCGCACGATTTCAACAACATCCTCACCGCGATCATCGGGCATTGCGACCTGATGCTGATGCGCCATTCGCCGGGTGACAGCGATTACGACGACATCCAGCAAATCCGTGCGAATTCCAATCGCGCCGCATCGTTGACGCGGCAGTTGCTTGCCTTTTCGCGCCAGCAGACGCTGCGTCCGCAGGTGCTGCAACTCCCCGATATCGTCTCGGAGGTGTCGCAATTGCTCAAGCGGCTGCTTGGCGAGACGATCACCCTGCACGTCAAACATGGCCGCAGTCTGGCACCGGTGCGCGCCGATCCGGGTCAACTCGAACAGGTGGTCGTCAACCTCGCGGTCAATGCGCGTGATGCAATGCTGGCCAAGCTTCCTCAGGGTGGAGCGGTGCTGTCGATCCGCACCTTCGCCGTTACGACGGCCGATGTCAGACGCATGGGGTCGGACATCCTGCCGATCGCGGATTACGTGGCGCTGGAGGTTGTCGACAACGGCGCCGGTATCCCGCCCGAGATACTACCGAAGATTTTCGAGCCGTTCTTCACCACGAAGGAGGTCGGCAAGGGAACCGGACTGGGACTCTCGACCGTGTATGGCATCGTCAAGCAGTCGGGCGGCTATATCTTCGCGGAATCCAAGGCGGGGCAGGGTGCGGTGTTCACCATCTACCTGCCGGTCCACACCGCGTCCGCGCCGGTCGCCGATACGGTGATCGTTCCGCCCAAGAAACCGATCGACCTGTGGGGCAGCGGCACCATCCTGCTGGTCGAGGATGAGGACATGGTGCGCGCCGTCGCCGAACGGGCGCTCACGCGACAGGGTTATACCGTGCTGACCGCCGAACATGGCGAGGCGGCACTGGAACTGCTCGCCAGCCATCCGCGCCCCGATCTGCTCGTCTCCGACGTGATGATGCCGTTGATGGATGGGCCAACGATGGTACGGCACGCCCGCAAACGCTATCCCGATCTGCCGATCCTGTTCATGTCGGGCTACGCCGAGGAGACGCTGCGCAAGTCGATCGACCTAGACAATGTCGCGTTCCTCGCCAAACCCTTCTCCGTCCAGCAACTCGCTGAAGGGGTCCGTTCGGTGATGGCCGCGAAAGAGCTTGGCGCGGGGCCGCGTTGATGGTTATGGACCCGATATGACCGCGCCCACCAACATCCTGATCGTCGAGGACGAACCCCTCATTGCGATGATGCTCGAGGATTTCCTCGAGATCCTAGACAAGGTTCCGGTAGGCACAGCCGATTGCGTGTCGGCTGCGCTCGATCTGGTACAGGCCGGCGGCATCGATGCGGCGATCCTCGATCTCAATTTGCGTGGCGGAGAAACAAGCCTGCCGGTGGCGGATGCCTTGGCGGCTGCGAACATCCCGTTCGTGTTCGCGACCGGTGGCTCGCATGACAGCGTCACGGAACGCTTCCGCGATCGCCCGTCTCTCGCCAAGCCTTTCACGATGGACAGCGTCGCGAAAGCTTTGGAAAATCTAGGCGACTGAATTCGCGTGGGAAGTTGCCGCATGAACCGTGCGCTTGGTTCTCCGCCATGGGTGCCGAGCGCGTCGCGGTTTCGCGAGAAACATCGGTCATCCCGTGCAAAGTCGATTTGCGCCGTGATGCGAAAGCCTGCTGTCTTTACGATAAAAGATACGTTCCGCTCTTGTTCTCGTAGAACAAACAGAATACATGGTGTCCAACACGATTGAACGTGCGATCACATCAGTCTAGCGGTGGAGGCTCCAATGGCGGCATCTTTGAAGGTCATCGACAGCAAAATGGCAGCTTCCAATACCAAGGCCGCCGACGAGCGGCAAAAGGCTCTTGAAGCAGCGCTCGCGCAGATCGATCGCGCGTTCGGCAAGGGTTCGGCGATGAAGCTCGGCTCGAAGGAGGCGATGCAGGTCGAGGTGATCTCCACCGGTTCGCTCGGGCTTGATATCGCGCTCGGCGTCGGCGGGCTACCGCGTGGTCGCGTGATCGAAATCTACGGGCCGGAAAGCTCGGGTAAGACCACGCTCGCGCTGCATGTCATCGCCGAGGCGCAGAAGACCGGCGGCACCGCCGCGTTCGTCGATGCCGAACATGCGCTCGATCCGGTCTATGCCAAAAAGCTCGGCGTCAACATCGACGAACTGATCGTGTCGCAGCCCGATACGGGCGAGCAGGCGCTCGAAATCGTCGATACGCTCGTGCGTTCAAACGCGATTGACGTGCTGGTGGTCGATTCAGTTGCCGCACTCGTGCCGCGTGCGGAAATCGAAGGCGAGATGGGCGATAGCCACGTCGGCCTTCAGGCGCGCCTGATGTCGCAATCTTTGCGCAAGCTGACCGGATCTATCAGCCGGTCGCGCTGCATGGTGATCTTCATCAACCAGCTGCGCATGAAAATCGGCGTGATGTACGGCAACCCGGAGACAACGACGGGCGGCAACGCGCTGAAGTTCTACGCCTCGGTTCGTCTCGACATCCGCCGCACCGGCCAGATCAAGGACCGTGAGGAGATTGTTGGCAACGCCACGCGCGTCAAAGTCGTGAAGAACAAGGTCGCGCCACCATTCAAGCAGGTCGAGTTCGACATCATGTACGGTCAGGGCGTCTCCAAGATCGGCGAGATCCTCGATCTTGGCGTTAAGGCCGGGCTGGTCGAAAAATCGGGAGCGTGGTTCAGCTACGACAGCGTCCGCATCGGCCAGGGGCGTGAGAATGCCAAGACCTTCCTCAAGGAAAACAGCGAGATGTGCGATCGTCTCGAAAAGGCGATCCGCTCGCGTACCGACAAGGTGGCCGAAGAGATGATGGCCGGCCCCGAGGATGATGACGCCGAAATGTAAGCGGGTGGCGCGTCGTTGCGCCGCCACCATGCGAACGACACGGCTGGCGCTGTGTCGCAAAACCGGAAAGGCCCGCGCATGTTGCGGGCCTTTCAGTATGTGACACCGAAGTTTCCATGTGGCCCGCCTGTGCATGGGCCGGTCGCAGCATTGGCGCCACGCCGGAACCACGGCCGGCGGCATGCGCTAAGCGCTCCGCATAAGGAGCCGGCATGACGATCACACTCCATCATCTCGAAAACTCTCGGTCGCAACGCGTGCTGTGGCTGCTCGAGGAACTCGGCCTGCCCTATAACGTGCGGCGCTATGCGCGCGACGCGAAGACGATGCTCGCGCCGGAGGCGCTCAAGCGCATCCACCCGCTCGGCAAATCGCCGATCATCGAGGATGACGGGCGCATCCTCGTCGAAACCGGCGCGATCATCGAATATCTGGTCGAGAAGGGCGACGGCCGCTTCGCGGCACCCGCGCACCGTGACGACGCGCTACGCTACCGGCAGTTCATGCATTATGCCGAAGGATCGCTGATGCCGCCGTTGTTCGTGCTGCTCGTGCTGAGCCGTGTGCCCGTGTTCGGCAAGACGGCGATCAGACGCTTCCGCCCGATGGTCGACGTGCATCTCGACTACGTGGAGACGGTGCTTTCGGAGCGGCCGTGGTTCGCAGGCGACACGATCACCGCCGCCGACGTGATGATGAGCTTCCCGCTTGAAGCCGCCCGCAGCCGCGCCGGCCTCGACGGCTCGCGTCCCGCCACAATCGCCTGGCTGGACACGATCCATGCGCGCCCCGCCTATCAGGCCGCGCTCACGCAGGGCGGGCCGTACGCCTATGCCTGAAGGTGCTCGCAGACCCGCCCCGACCCGCTAGACGTGCCGGGCCAGACCGTGGCTTGGCGCGTGCGGCGGTTCGATCTCGGGGGCAAGCGGTTCCTCGAAACCACCCTCCCACTTCGCCACCACGCTGGCGGCGATCGCGTTGCCGACCACGTTGGTGGCGGATCGCCCCATGTCGAGGAACTGATCGACGCCGATGATAAGCAGCAAGCCAGCCTCCGGGATGCCAAACTGCGACAGCGTGGCGGCGATCACCACCAGGCTGGCACGTGGTACGCCGGCGATGCCTTTGGATGTCACCATGAGCGTCAGCAGCATGACGATTTGCGTGCCGAGCGCGAGGTGGATGCCGTACGCCTTGGCGATGAACAGCGCCGCGAACGTCATGTACATCATCGACCCGTCAAGGTTGAACGAATAGCCGAGCGGCAGCACGAAGCTGGCGATCTTGGCGGGTACGCCGAACCGGTCGAGCGCCTCCAGCGTGCGCGGGAAGGCTGCTTCCGACGAGGCGGTGGAGAAGGCGAGCAGCGCCGGCTCGCGAATATAGCGGAACAGGGTGCTCACGCGCCGTCCGATCACCACGAACGCTGCGAGCCCGAGTGCCACCCACAAAGTCGCAAGGCCGAAATAAACGCTACCCATGAAGTAGGCGAGCTTGAAGATCAGCGCCGGACCGTGTTCCGTCAGGGCCGCCGTAATCGCCGAAAACACCGCAATCGGCGCAAGTCGCATCACATAATCGGTGATCTGAAGCATCACCGCCGCCAACCCCTCCGCCGCCGTCACCAGCGGCGCGGCGCGTGGCCCGACCGCCGTAATGGCGACGCCGAAGAATACGGAGAAGATCACGATCTGGAGGATTTCGTTGGTCGCCATCGCGTCTACGATGGAACTAGGCACGATGTGGGTGATGATCTTGGCGACGTCGAAGCCGCTCGCATCCAGCCCGACAGCAGCATCGACTGGAGGCGGGGTGAGATGCGGGCTCAGCCCCAACGCGTCGCCGATGTCGGAGGTGACGTGGAACAGCAGCAGTCCGAGTGTCAGCGAAACGAGACTGGCGCCGACGAACCAACCCAAGGATTTCAGACCCACACGCCCGAGCGCGCCGGTGTCGCCCATGTGCGCGATGCCGACGACGAGGGTCGAGAACACCAGCGGCGCGATGATCATCTTGATGAGGCGCAGGAATACCGTGGTCAGGATCGAGAACCAGCCTGCGATCGCCTTCAGCCTTGCGGCTGCTGCGGGCGTCCCGTCGTCCACTCCCGCGTGGATCGCCCAGCCCAGGACGATGCCGAGCACCAGACCGCCCAGGATGTACCACGTCAACCGTTTCGCCAAAGTCATTCTCCCGTCCGCCGTTGCGTCGCAGCAAAGGCCCCCGCGAGCAGCGAAGGGCATTGCCCCCGCGCCGTCAAGCGCCGTAACGTCATCTCATGGACGAACCCATCCTTTCTGTCGGCAGGCGTGCGGTGTTGCGCACCGCCGCGACGCTGCCGCTCCTTGCCACGTCAGCCATGCTGCGCGCTGCCGAACCCGACCTTGCCGCGCTTACCGATATAACCACCGGCGCGAGCCCGATATCGCCTGCCGAGCGCGAGGCGCGAATCGCGCGTGCGCAGGGGTTGATGAAGGCCAACGGCATCGGCGCGGTGCTGATAGAATCGGGTTCTTCGCTGGTTTATTTCACGGGCGTCGAGTGGCATCGCAGCGAACGCCTGACCGCAGCGGTGCTGCCGGCGGAGGGAAAACCCTGCATCGTCACGCCGTTCTTCGAGGAGCCGTCGGTTCGCGAGACGCTTGCGATCCCGTGCGACGTGCGGGTGTGGCAGGAGGATGAGGACCCGCTCAAGCTCGTCGCCGCGTTCCTGCGGGAGCGCGGCGTCGCGGCGCAGCCGGTCGGCATTGAGGAAACGGTGCGGTACTTCGCGGTGGACGGGCTGCAACATGCCTTGCCGGGCGCGCGGATCGTATCGGCAAACCCGATCGTACGGGGATGCCGCATGATCAAGACCGCGCCCGAGATCGCGCTGATGCAACTGGCGACCGACGTGACGATCGCCGCGTATCGGTGGGTCTACCCGCGCGTCGAGAAGGGCATGACGCGGGATCAGATCGCGGGGTTGATGAACGCGGCCACGCGAAAGCTCGGCGGTATGCCTGAATTCTCGCTGGTGTTGATCGGTGAGGCTGCCGCCTACCCGCATGGCAGTCGCGCACCCCAGATAGTGGCAGAGGGGCAGGTGGTGCTGATGGACTGCGGCTGCACGGTGCAGGGCTACCAATCCGATGTGTCGCGCACCTTCGTGCACGGCACCGCTAGCAAGGAGCAGCGCACGGTTTGGGAGCAGGTCCGCACCGGCCAGGCAAAGGCGTTCGCCGCAGCGCGCATCGGCACGCCGGCCGGCGCGGTGGACGATGCGGTGCGCGGATATTACGCGAGCCTCGGCTACGGTCCCCGCTACCGCCTGCCCGGCCTATCGCACCGCACCGGCCATGGCATCGGGCTGGACGGGCACGAACCCGTCAACCTCGTCCACGGCGAGGCAACGCGGCTGGCGGTGGGGATGTGTTTCTCGGACGAACCGGGCCTGTACCTGCCCGGCAAGTTCGGTGTTCGGCTGGAGGACTGCTTCCATATGACACCGAGCGGCCCGAAATGGTTCTCGGTTCCGCCGCTGTCGATCGACGCGCCGCTCGGCTGATACAGCGGAGGTGGTGCGTGGCAGGCGGCATCGACCCGCCACCCGTCGCATATCTGCCACGCTTGAGAAGATCTGCGCGCTCGCCTAAGTCGTGGCGATGATCTCGACCAACGACATTCGCCGCAGCTTCCTCGACTATTTCGCTGCCGAGGGGCATGCCCGCATTCAGTCCGCGCCGCTGGTGCCGCAGAACGACCCGACGCTGATGTTCGTGAACGCCGGGATGGTGCCGTTCAAGAACGTCTTCACCGGTCTTGAATCGCGAGCCTATTCGACCGCCACGTCCTCGCAGAAGTGCGTTCGCGCCGGCGGCAAGCACAACGATCTCGACAATGTCGGTTATACCGCACGTCATCATACGTTCTTTGAAATGCTCGGCAATTTCTCGTTCGGCGACTATTTCAAGGAACGCGCGATCAAGCTCGCGTGGAACCTGCTGACGAAGGAATGGGGGATCCCGGCGGAGAAGCTCACTGTCACCGTGTACCACACGGATGACGAGGCTTTCGACCTGTGGCGCGAGATCGCCGGGCTGCCGGAAGAGCGGATCATCCGCATCGGCACGAACGACAATTTCTGGTCGATGGGCGACACCGGGCCGTGCGGGCCGTGCAGCGAAATCTTCTACGATCATGGCGACCATATCTACGGCGGCCCTCCCGGAAGCCCGGAGGAGGACGGCGACCGGTTCGTTGAGATCTGGAATCTCGTGTTCATGCAATATGAGCAGGTCGACAAGGAAACGCGCAACCCGCTGCCGCGCCCGTCGATCGATACCGGCATGGGGCTGGAGCGGGTCGCCGCGGTGTTGCAGGGCGTCACCGACAATTACGACACCGATACGTTCAAGGCGCTGATCGCCGCCTCGACCGCGCTCACTGGCACGCAGGCCGAGGGCGACGCCAAGGCAAGCCACCGCGTCATCGCCGATCACTTGCGCTCGTCCGGCTTTCTGGTGGCGGACGGCGTGCTTCCCGCCAACGAAGGGCGCGGCTACGTGCTGCGCCGGATCATGCGACGGGCGATGCGGCATGCGCATCTGCTCGGCGCGAAAGATCCGCTGATGCACCGGCTGGTGCCGTCACTCGTGGCTGAGATGGGCGCTGCCTTCCCCGAACTCGTCCGCGCGCAACCGCTGATCGAGGCGACGCTGCTTCAGGAGGAAACCCAGTTCCGCCGCACGCTGACCAACGGCCTGCGCCTACTCGACGAGGCGACCGCGGATTTCACCGAAGGCGCGGTCCTGCCCGGTGCGACCGCGTTCAAGCTCTACGACACGTTCGGCTTTCCCTATGATCTTACCGAGGATGCGTTGCGCACCAAGGGGTTCACGGTCGACCGCACCGGCTTTGATGCGGCGATGGCCGAACAGAAGCGTCAGGCACGTGCGGCTTGGAAAGGGTCGGGCCAGCGCGCGTCGGACGATCTGTGGTTCGATATCGCCGAGGAGCATGGCAGCACCGAGTTCATCGGCTACGCGACCGATGCGGGCGAGGCGCAGGTGATCGCCATCGTCAACGACGGTGTTCGTGTCGAGCGCGCCGAGGCGGGCGACACCGTCGACATCCTCGTCAACCAGACCCCGTTCTACGGCGAGAGCGGCGGCCAGATGGGCGATGCCGGTACCATCATTGGTGACGCGGTCGCCATCACCGTAGAGGACACTGCCAAGCCGCTCGGTCGCCTGTTCGCACACCGAGCACGGATCGACAGCGGTGCGGTCGCGGTCGGGGATACCGTGCGGCTGGCGATCGACGTGGATCGCCGCGCGCGCATCCGCGCCAACCACAGCGCCACGCACCTGTTGCACGCGGCGCTGCGCCGGCGGCTCGGCGGGCATGTGACGCAGAAGGGCAGCCTCGTCGCCGAGGACCGGCTGCGGTTCGACTTCTCGCACAACAGCGCGATGAGCGCGGCCGAGATCGCTGATGTCGAAGCCGATGTGAACCGTCACATTCGTGGCAACGATGCAGTTACGACCCGACTGATGACCCCCGACGATGCGATCGCCGCTGGCGCAATGGCGCTGTTCGGCGAAAAGTACGGTGACGAGGTCCGGGTGTTGTCGATGGGCCGTCACGAAGATGCGAGCTATTCGGTCGAGCTGTGCGGCGGAACCCACGTAAACGCGCTCGGGGATATCGCCTTGTTCGAGATCGTTTCGGAGAGCGCGGTTTCCAGTGGCGTGCGACGGATCGAGGCGCTGACGGGAGAGGCGGCGCGGGCGTATCTCAGCGCGCGTGACGAAAAGCTGCGTGAGGCCGCAGCGGCGTTGAAGGCGACGCCTGACGATGTGCCGGCGCGTGTGGCGGCGCTGGTCGAGGAGCGGCGCAAGCTGGAGCGTGAGCTGGCGGAGGCCAGGAAGGCACTGGCGCTGGGCGGCGGCGCGGGTGCTGCGCCGGCCGGGCCGGAACAGATCGGCGGCGTCAACTTCGTCGGGCAGGTGATCGACGGGCTCGACGCGAAAAGCCTGCGCGGCGCGGTTGACGACGTGAAGGGGCGGATCGGATCGGGTGTAGCGATGATCGTCGCGGTGAACGAGGGTCGCGCCTCGGTGGCGGTCGGGTTGACCGCAGACGTCGCAACGACGCGGAGCGCGGTCGAGTTGTTGCGTGTCGCCGTCAATGTGTTGGGCGGGCAGGGCGGCGGCGGCCGCCCGGACATGGCACAGGGTGGCGGTCCCGACGGTAGCAAGGCGGCGGACGCGGTTGCGGCGGTGCGTGCGGCACTGGCGACGGAACACGCGCCAGCCTGATCCTGCAGGCCCGGGCGACGTGACCGCAGAAGTTTGATAAGGCGCGCAGACTCCGTACTCGCGCGCCTTATCTGTGTATTGTCTCGGTTCAGCGCTGTGCTGCGACGCAGCAATATTTCGTCACTGGCGGTTTACGCGCGCCGGTTTGCAGATGTCTATTTTGCTTTCTCCACCTCGTGCCGGAGACGCAACATGCCCCCATCCGATCAACGTGACCGCCATGCCGTTCTCGAAACCTGGCGCGGATCCTGGATGTTCCTCGCTTTCGGTTTGACGATCCTCGCGTATCTCGTCGCGATCGAACATCCGCACTGGTTCGTGCTGCGACCTGCTTCCGGTACCGCGGTCGCGATGGCGAGTGCTGCGCAAGACACATCGGCGAAGAACGTCGGGGCCGTTTCCGCCAAGCCATGATAAGGCCGCTCGCCTGCACCATATCTGAGGTTCTATGATCGTCACTGCCGTTCCGGGTGCCAAGCAGGTGATCCGCGAAATCTGGAAGCCGCTCGCGGTGCTGTTCGTGTGGGATGTGACTGTTACGGTTACCTACTACTGGCTGCCCTTCACTGCGCCGTCGCTGCCGTTGACTTTGTTTGGTTCGGCGCTGGCGCTCGTGCTGGGGTTTCGCAGCAATTCGGCCTATCAGCGCTGGTGGGAAGGGCGTGGCCTTTGGGGTGCGATGATCAATGCCAGTCGCAGTCTGGCACGGCAGGCGCGTAACTTCCTGCCGGATGAAGCCACCGATCTCAAACGGACGATTGTGCTTCGGCAAATCGCCTATGTGAATGCGCTACGGTGCCAATTGCGCAGGCAAACTCCTGACGGCGACGTGCTGCGCTTCCTTTCGGAAGGCGAAGCGACGCCGGCACTTCACCGTACCAACGTCGCCAATGGGATCGTCGACGGCACCGGGCGTCGGATCGACCAGGCGCGTCGTGACGGGCTGCTCGACACGATCCAGCAGACCGCGATGGAGCAGATTCTCGTCGACATTGCCAACGCGCAGGGTGGTATGGAGCGGCTGAAGAACACACCGTTGCCGAACCAGTATCGCTTCTTCCCGATGGTTTTCACGCACATGCTGTGCATCCTCTTACCGATCGGGTTGGTTGACACGCTAGGCTTCGCAACGCCGCTTGGATCTACGATTGCGGGGCTGATGTTCCTCGCCATTCTCGCGATCGGTGACGATCTGGTCGATCCTTTCGCCAACACGCTGCACGATGTGCCGCTTTCAGCGATGTGCCGCACGATCGAAATCGATCTTCTGCAGGCAATCGGGGATGACGCGCCCAAGCCGCTCACGCCCGACAAGGACGGTGTGTTGTGGTAAGCCGCTAAGCAACGCAACGTTTCAACTTGGGAGCGGTGTCGCGTTCATCTAGGCGCAACCTTTCCGGTAGCGTGGGCATTGTGACGTCAACACGTTCATCGTTTTGAAAGTTGTCGTCATGAACAAGATCGGCCCCGTTCTCCTCGCGCTCATCCCGCTCGCGTTCACCGTAAGCGCTTGTGTGGTGACACACTGAGCCAAGCCTGACCTGCGCACGGCTCAACCCGGCGCATAATCGGATCCGAAAAGAAAAGGGCCGCCCGGATCACTCCGGACGGCCCTTTTTCCTGGAACCCAGCAGGGCGAAGGCGATCAGCCCTCGGCCTGCTCCGGCTCGTCCGACGAGACCTCAGCGGTTGCGCCTGGCTCGGCGTTGGGGTCGTATGCCTCGACGAAGCCGGCTTCGTCCTTCTCGAACATCGCCGCCATGACGTCGACGCCCTGCGCCTGCATCTCGGCCTCTTCGGGCGAGCGTGCGACGTTGACCTTGATCGTCACCGAGACTTCCGGGTGCAGCGAGACCTTGACCTCGTACAGGCCGATCGCCTTGATCGGCTTGTTCAGCACTATCGCCGACTTCGAGACCTTGTGGCCCTCGGCCTCCAGCGCGTCGATCAGATCGCGAACCGCAACCGAACCGTAGAGCTGGCCGGTGTTCGACGCCTGACGGATCAGCGTGACGGTGATGCCGTCGATCGTCTTCGCCTCGGTCTCCGCCTCGCCGCGACGTGCGGCGTTGTCGGCGACGATGCGCTCACGGTTCTTCTCGAACACCTTGCGGTTGGCTTCGTTCGAACGAAGCGCCTTCTTGTTCGGCAGCAGGAAGTTACGGGCGAAACCGTCCTTCACCTTCACCACGTCGCCGATGTTGCCGAGCTTCTCGACTCGTTCCAGCAGGATCACATCCATGTCGGTCGCTCCTTACTTAACGATGTAGGGCAGCAGGCCCAGATGACGGGCGCGCTTGATCGCCTGGGCGAGTTCGCGCTGCTTCTTCGCGCTCACCGAAGTAATGCGCGAGGGGACGATCTTGCCACGCTCGGACACGAAGCCCTGGAGCAGCCGGACGTCTTTGTAATCAATCCGGGGAGCGTCTTTTGCGGAGAACGGGCAGCTCTTGCGGCGGCGGAAAAATGGGCGTGCCATTGTCTATAACTCCTTATTCGCCGTCGAAATCGCGACGCGGGCGCTCTGCGCGCTCGGGACGATCACCGCGGTCACCACGATCGGGACGGTCGCCACGGCCACCCTCACGATCGCCACGACGCTCACGGTCGCGCTCGCTCTTGCGCATCATCACGGTCGGGCCCTGCTCGAGCTCGTCGACCTTGACGGTCATGTAGCGGATGACGTCTTCGTTGATCTGGGTCTGGCGCTCCAGCTCGACCACGACCGAGCCCGGGGCGTCGATCTCGAGCATCACGTAATGCGCCTTGCGGTTCTTCGCGATCTTGTACGCGAGGCTGCGCAGGCCCCAGCTCTCGGTCTTCACGACCCGGCCGTTGTTGTCTTCGATGATCTTGGTGGCGGTTTCCGCCAGTGCATCCACCTGCGCCTGTGCCAGATCCTGGCGCGCAAGGAACACGTGCTCGTAAAGAGCCATGTCTCGTCCTTCGTCTTGGCCGATCGCTGACGCCCGCACCATGCGAACGCCCCTCCGGCTGTCGTCTTCAAAAGCTACCGCTTGAATAGCAGCCGGGGCGGAAAGCGTGCGCTTACCACCCCGGTGGTTCGTCCCTTAGCGAATTGCATCGCAAAGGCAATGTTTAGTTGAACGCGCCTGACAGCACCGAGGCGATCAGCCCGCCCGACAGCGCGACCAGCACCGCGTCGTTGCCCGAGCGGACCCAGTGATAGCCGCGCGGCGGCGCATAGAGGCGGCGGCCGCGATAGGCGCGCCAGTCGCCAATCTCGCGGTAGTTCTGCGCGTAGCGACGGTCGAACCGCTGGCCCTTGTTCCAGCGGCGATACTGGTTGCGGTTGTTGACCACGGTGCGGTTGGTCACGACCGTGTGGCCATGCGGCCCTTCGCGGACGGTGGTGGTCCGCCGCTCATGCATCTGCGCCTCGGCGGGCGCGATCGCAAGCGAGCTGGCGAGGATTGAGGTTGCCAGTGCGGCGAGAATGAACTTTTTCATGTGTCAGCTCCTGTTTTTCAACGGCGCCTTGTCTCCCGGCGTCCAGAACAATCTAGGGTGCGTTTGTCGCAGACCCGTCCCAGCAATCTGACAAAACCGTCACAAAGTGTCGCAGCTTGCGTTCGTCCGTTCATCTTTCTAGTCCGACGCGCCTGATCGGAAGGACGAACGATGCGCGCATTCATTTTCCCGGGGCAAGGCAGCCAGGCGGTCGGCATGGGCAAGGCGCTGGCCGAGGCCAGCCCGGTCGCACGTGAAGTGTTCCAGGAGGTCGATGACGCGCTTGGCCAGCATCTCTATCGGCTGATGACCGAGGGACCGGCCGAGGAACTGCTGCTGACCGAGAATTCGCAGGCCGCGATCATGGCGAACGCGATCGCGACGCTCCGCGTGCTGGAGCGGGAGGGCAACGTGCGGCTCGCTGACAAGGCGGAGTATGTCGCAGGGCATTCGCTCGGCGAATATACGGCGTTGTGTGCGGCGGGGGCGCTTGATGTGGCGACCACGGCGCGGCTGCTGAAGCTGCGCGGCCTCGCCATGCAGGCGGCGGTGCCGGTCGGCGAGGGTGCGATGGCGGCGCTGCTTGGCGCGGACCTCGACAAGGCGCGCGCTATCGCCGAAGCGGCGAGCGAGGGCGAGGTCTGCACCGTCGCGAACGACAACGATCCGTCGCAGGTTGTACTGTCGGGCGCGAAAGGCGCGATCGACCGCGTGATCGCGATCGCCAAGGAGCATGGCGCGAAAAAGGCGGTGCTGTTGCCCGTATCCGCGCCGTTCCACTGCCCGCTGATGCAACCCGCCGCCGATGCAATGGAGAAGGCGCTGGCCGACGCGAGGATCGAAGCGCCGCTGGTGCCGGTGTTCGCCAATGTGACGGCAGCGGCAGTGGGTGATCCCGACACGATCCGCCGTCTGCTCGTCGAGCAGGTGACCGGCATGGTGCGCTGGCGCGAGTCGGTGTTGGCGATGCAGGATGCGGGTGTCGAGCAGTTCGTCGAGTTTGGTGCGAAGGTGCTGACCGGCATGGTCAAGCGCATCGCCCCCGATGCCGCGACGGTGAGCATCGTGTCGATGGACGACATCGAGGCTCTGCTGAAGACGCTGTGATCGTCTAGCCCGGCCAACACATTTCAAGGAGCAATCAATGTTCGACCTTACAGGCATGACGGCACTGGTGACGGGCGGGAGTGGCGGGATAGGCTCGGCGATCGCGCAGGCGCTCGTCGAGCGCGGGGCAAGGCTGGCGGTTTCCGGATCGAACGCCGACAAGCTGAATGCCTTTCGCGACACGCTCGGGGCGGATCATGTCGCGCTGCCGTGCGATCTGTCGGATGCGGCGCAGGTCGACGCGCTGGTGCCGCAGGCGGTGGCGGCGCTCGGCAAGCTCGACATTCTCGTCAACAATGCCGGCGTCACGCGCGACAACCTCATCCTGCGCATGAAGGATGACGAATGGGATCAGGTGATCCGCGTGAACCTGGAGGCGGCGTTCAGGCTGATGCGGGCCGCTGCCAAACCGATGATGAAGGCGCGGTTCGGTCGCATCGTCTCGATTACGTCGGTGGTCGGCACTACCGGCAATGCGGGCCAAGCGAATTATGCTGCGTCCAAGGCCGGGCTGGTCGGCATGTCCAAGGCGCTGGGGCAGGAACTGGCGGCGCGTAACGTGACGGTGAACTGCGTCGCGCCCGGCTTCATCCGCACCGCGATGACGGATGTGCTGCCGGACGCGCAAAAGGAAGCGCTCAACGGCAAGATCCCGGCCGGCCGGATGGGCGAGGGTAGCGACATTGGCGCGGCCGTCGTGTATCTGGCCAGCAAGGAGGCCGGGTACGTCACCGGCCAGACGCTGCACGTCAACGGCGGGATGGCGATGATCTGAACGCGATCACAACCCCTTGCGCGGGCCGAAACCGCGCTCTACGTGCAAAACGGTAATTTAGACCACTCATGAAGAGGGACATGAACATGAGCGAGACCGCCGATCGCGTGAAGAAGATCGTCGTCGAGCATCTCGGCGTCGAAGCCGACAAGGTGACCGAGGATGCGAGCTTCATCGATGATCTGGGCGCCGACAGCCTCGACATCGTCGAGCTGGTGATGGCCTTCGAAGAAGAGTTTGAAGTCGAGATTCCGGACGACGCCGCCGAGAAGATCGCGACCGTGAAGGATGCGATCACCTTCATCGACGAGCACAAGGGCTGATCGAGCGGGCGTCGCCGGTCGTGCGATGCCCGGCCCGCACAGGGCCCCGCTAGAGATAGATTCGGCTCCCCGTCCCAGGGTTCTCAACCGGGGCGGGGGGCCGTTTCGTTTTGAAGTACAGATCAAGAGCAAGAAGAACGGAGAAGGCCATGCGCCGTGTCGTCGTAACCGGATTGGGGCTTGTCACGCCGCTTGGCGCCGACGTCGAAACCGCCTGGCGCAACCTCATCGCCGCCAAATCGGGCGCGGCGACGATCACGCGCTTCGACGCAACCGACTTCCAGATGAACTATGCGTGCGAGGTGAAGGCGCCGGACCACGAATACGGGTTCGATCCGAACAAGCGCGTCGATCATAAGGTGCAGCGCCAGGTCGATCCGTTCATCATCTACGGCATCGACGCCGCCGGTCAGGCGATCGAGGATGCCGGCCTGCTCGATATGACTGAGGAGCAGCGGTACCGCGCCGGCTGTTCGATCGGCGCCGGGATCGGCGGCCTGCCGGGTATCGAAAGCGAATCGCTGGTGCTGGCCGCCAAGGGGCCGAAGCGGGTTTCGCCGCACTTCGTGCACGGGCGGCTCATCAACCTGATCTCGGGTCAGGTTTCGATCAAATACGGGCTGATGGGGCCGAATCATGCGGTCGTCACTGCCTGCTCGACCGGCGCGCATTCGATCGGCGATGCCGCACGGATGATTGCGATGGACGATGCCGACGTGATGCTGGCGGGCGGCGCGGAGGGCGCGATCTGCCCGATCGGCATCGCCGGCTTCGCGCAGGCGCGCGCGCTCTCGACCGGCTTCCGCGACGATCCCACCAAGGGCAGCCGCCCCTACGATCGCGACCGCGACGGCTTCGTGATGGGCGAGGGTGCGGGCGTCGTCGTGCTGGAAGAGTATGAGCACGCCAAGGCGCGCGGCGCGAAAATCTATGCCGAGGTGATCGGCTATGGTCTGTCGGGCGATGCCTACCATGTCACCGCACCGCACCCGGAAGGCTCGGGCGCGTTCCGCTCGATGCAGATGGCGGTGCGCAAATCCGGCCTCGCGCTTGAGGATATCGATTACATCAACGCGCACGGCACGTCGACGCCGCTCGGCGACGAGCTGGAACTGGGCGCGGTGCGGCGGCTGTTCGGCAGCGCGATGGATACGACGTCGATGTCGTCGACCAAGTCGGCGATCGGGCATCTGCTCGGCGGCGCGGGCGCGGTGGAGAGCATCTTCTGCATCCTCGCGATGCGTGACCAGATCGTGCCGCCGACGCTCAACCTCGACAATCCGAGCGAGAATTGCATCGGTGTCGATCTCGTGCCGCACAAGGCCAAGGAGCGGAAGGTGAAGGCGGTGCTGAACAATTCTTTCGGCTTCGGCGGCACCAATGCCTCGCTCATCATGCGGGCGATGTAACGCCAGGTGCGCAAGCTCGGGTGTCTGACGCTGCTGATCGTCCTGACGTGCATCGTCGGGTTTTTCGGCGTGCTGCATGTGTGGAGCGGTCGCGGGCCGCTCACCCACAACGTCACCGTCTCCGTGGCGCAGGGTAGCACGCTGGCGGCGACGTCCGAGCAGTTGCAGAAGGCCGGGGTCATCACCTCTGCGAGCCGGTTCCGCGTGCTGGCCAAGGTGCTGGGCTCCGGCGCACCGATCAAGGCCGGCGAATATCGGCTCCCCGCGCACCTAAGCCAAGCCGACATTCTGAAGGTCTTGCAGGGCGGCAAGACGCTGCAACGCTTCATCACCGTGCCGGAAGGCCTGCCATCGGTGATGGTGCGCGACGTGCTGATGAAGGCGACAGAGCTGAAGGGCAACGTCGTCGTGCCGGTTGAAGGCACCGTGCTGCCCGACAGCTACAGTTACGACCGCGGCGATACCCGCATGGGCATCGTCGCGCGTATGCAGAAGGCGATGGACCGCTACCTCGCCGGTGCATGGGCGAAGCGCGCGCAGGGGCTGGTGGTGAAGACCCCGCGCGAAGCGTTGATCCTGGCTTCGATCATCGAGAAAGAGACCGGAAAACCGAGCGAGCGCGCGATGGTGGCGGCGGTCTATTCCAACCGGCTCAAGCGCGGCATGATGCTTCAGGCCGACCCGACGATCATCTACCCGCACACATTCGGGCGTCCGCTCGGGCGGCGTATTCCGCCGCCGTGGATCCACGAGGTCAACGCCTACAACACCTATGCGATGGTCGGTCTGCCGAGCGGACCGATCGCCAACCCCGGCCGGGCAAGCATCGACGCGGTGCTTCATCCAGCGCGATCCAATGCGCTCTACTTCGTGGCGGACGGCTCAGGTGGGCATGTCTTCGCCGATACGCTTGAACAGCATAACGCCAATGTCGTGAAGTGGCGCGCGTTCCGGAAGGCGCACGGGATCTAGAGCCGCGCGCTATTCTGCACCTTACAGGAAGGATTGCGCCTTGCTCAGCACCAGGTCGCATGCCTTCGACTTGATGCCGGAGGGCAGCGCATCAAGCGATAATCTGTTGCCGCCCTGCTGCAGCAGCCCTTTTTGACCATCAAGAAAACCGCGTGTGGACTCGACCGCCGGTTCCTGTCCTGTCAGCTTGCCGATCAGACCGCCCGCGACGTTCTGCTGCTGGCGGAGCAGCTTATTCTTAACGCAGTAGCTCAGCACGCCGACGGCATTGCCTTTGCCGACCGCGTTGAGGTTGAGGCCATTGGTCAGGCCGCCCAATCCGCCGCCGAGATTTCCCAAGCCGCCCAGCCCGCCAAGCAGGCCCTTGCCGCTCGGCACATCGGGCTGACTCTGCGTCTGCGCGACGGCTGTTCCGCTCAGGATGAACGGCAGAGTCGACAGGATCAGGGCTCGCATCATGCGTTTCAAACCTTTACCAACGTGGGACCTCAGCCGCGAAGCGCCATCGCCGCGCGTGCCTTCGCCTCGATTTCGGCCGGCGTGCCGCCGAGCACCCAGCTGCCGCCAACGCACAGCACCGGATCGAACGCGAGCCACTCGGGTGTGGTCGCTTCGGTGATGCCGCCGGTCGGGCAGAAGCTGCACTGATTAAACGGTGCTGCCAACGCCTTCAACGCGGGCAGGCCACCCGCTGCCATCGCCGGGAAGAATTTGAAGTGCGTCAGGCCCATGTCGAGACCCAGCATGATGTCCGCCGCATTGGCCGTTCCGGGCAGGAACGGCACGCCGCTGTCGATAATCGGTCGCGCCAGCCGCTCGGTCAGGCCGGGCGAGACGATGAACTCCGCGCCCGCGTCCACCGCTTGCGCGAACTGGTCGGGGTTGATGACGGTGCCGGCGCCGACGATCGCGCCGGGCACCTTCTTCATCTCACGCATCGCGTCGAGTGCGGCAGGGGTGCGCATCGTCACCTCCAGCACGCGAATGCCACCGGCGACCAGCGCCTGCGCCGTGGCCTGCGCGGTCGAGGCGTCGTCGATCACGATGACCGGAATGACGGGAGCGATCAGCATCAGGTCGCGGACGGTATAGCTCATTGATGATGCTCCTGCGCAAAAGCCGCCGCGGCGCCGAACAGGCCGGGCTGGGGATGGGTGATGAGTTTGACCGGGATCGCCTGCATCATCGAGCGGAACCGGCCCTTGGCGGCGAACCGCTCGGCAAAGCCGGAGCGCACGATGTGATCCTTGATGCGCAAGCCGAGGCCGCCGGCGATGACCACGCCCTTGGCGCCCTGACAAATCGCGCGATCGCCCGCCGTCGCGCCGAGTGCAAGGCAGAACCGGTCGAGGGCGGCGAGCGCTAGGCTGTCGTTGCTCTCCAGCGCCAGCTGCCAGATCGCCTTGTCGTCGAGCCGTGGCACCGCGCGCCCGTCGATCTCGGCGAGCATTTCGTAGATCGCGACGATGCCCGGGCCGGACACGACGCGCTCCGATGAGACGCGATTGTGCGCCTTACGCAGCCGCTGGAGCAGCGCATCCTCGAAGCTGTCGAGCGGCGGGAAATCGCTATGGCCGCCTTCGGTTTCCAGCACGTGATAGCCGCGCTTCTCCCGCAGCAATTGCGCTACGCCAAGGCCGGTGCCGGGGCCAACTATCGAGATGATGCCGTGGTCGGGCAGCGGCACGTCGGGGCCGGTGATATGCTCGAACATCTCGGGCGGCACCTGCGCTACCGTGTGGCCGATCGCACCGAAATCGTTGACCAGCACGAACTGATCGACTTCGAGCCGTTCCTTCACCAGCGCGCGGCGGATGATCCACGGATTGTTGGTAAGCTTGATGATATCGCCGTCCACCGGGGAGGCGACCGCGATCGCCGCGGCCCGTGGCATCGGGTGATCGAGCGTCTTGCCGAACGCCTGCCACGCAGTCTGCAGCGAGGCGTGTTCGGCGGTCTTGAGCGTGACCGGCTCACCGAGTGAGGTGACGCGGCCGCCCTCCACCTCTGCGATGGCGAAGCGGGCGTGGGTGCCACCAAGGTCGACTGCGACGACTTCCATTATGCCATCTCCGCCAGCATTGCGGATGCGCCCTTTTCCGCCTCGTTTGCAAGGTTACGGAACATGCCGAACAACTCGCGCCCCATGCCCTGTGCGGGCGGTGGCCCTTCGACCGGAACCCGCGCGTCCCACTCTGCAGGATCGACCAGCGCAACCAGTTCGTTGCTCTCCGCTGACAGCCGCACCACGTCGCCGTCGCGCAGCCTCGCGAGCGGGCCGTGGCCGAGTGCCTCGGGCGAGCAGTGGATCGCGGCGGGCACCTTGCCGCTCGCGCCCGACATGCGCCCATCCGTGACCAGCGCGACGCGGAAGCCGCGATTCTGGAGTACGCCGAGCGCGGGGGTGAGCTTGTGCAGTTCGGGCATGCCGTTGGCGCGTGGCCCCTGGAAGCGCACCACCACCACGACGTCGCGGTCGAGTTCGCCGGCCTGAAACGCGGCGAGCACCTCGGCCTGCGTCTGGAAGATGCGGCACGGTGCTTCGATCGTCCAGCGGTCGCGATCGACCGCCGAAACCTTGATGCAAGCGCGGCCGAGATTGCCGGTGAGAATGCGGAAGCCGCCTTCGTCCGAGAAGGGCGTCGCGGCAGGGCGCAGGATCGTGTCGTCGCCGCTCGCGCCGGGATCTTCCCAGACGAGGCCGTCGCCGTCCACCACCGGACGTTTGCCGTATTCGGTCATATCACCGGTGCCGATCGTCAGCAGGTCGCGATGAAGCAACCCCGCGTCGGCCAGCTCGCGGATCACGAACGGCATGCCGCCGGCATCCTCGAACCCGTTCACGTCCGCCGACCCGTTGGGATAGACGCGGGCCACCAGTGGCACGACGCGAGACAGGCGATCGAAGTCCTCCCAGTCGATGACGATACCGGCCGATGCCGCCATCGCCGGCAAGTGGATCATGTGGTTGGTCGATCCGCCGGTGGCGAGCAGGCCGATCGCGGCGTTGACGATAGCCTTTTCATCCACGCAATGGCCGATCGGGCGGTAGTCGTTGCCGTCCCAGCCGATCTCGGTCAGCCGGTGCACGGCGGCGCGGGTCAGTTCCTGGCGCAGCTTGGTGCCCGGATTGGCGAACGCCGCGCCGGGAATGTGGAGGCCCATCATCTCCATCATCATCTGGTTGGAATTGGCGGTGCCATAGAAGGTGCAGGTGCCCTTGGAATGATACGCCGCGATTTCGGCGTCGAGCAGGTCCTCGCGGCCGACTTTCCCTTCCGCAAACGCCTCGCGCACCGCCGCCTTCTGCTTGTTGGGGATGCCGGTCGCCATCGGGCCGCCCGGGATCAGGATCATCGGGAGGTGGCCGAACCGCAAGGCGCCGATCAGCAGCCCCGGCACGATCTTGTCGCAGATACCGAGCAAAGCGGCACCCTCGAAGAGCCCGTGGCTGAGCGCGATCGCGGTCGACAGTGCGATGGTGTCGCGGCTGAACAGTGACAGCTCCATGCCGGCATAGCCCTGCGTCACCCCGTCGCACATCGCCGGCACGCCGCCTGCAACCTGTGCGGTCGCACCCGCCTCACGCGCCCAGACCTTCATCTGTTCGGGATAGCGATAGTAGGTCGCATGCGCGGACAGCATGTCGTTGTACGAGGTAACAATGCCGATGTTCATCGCCTTCGCGGCACGCATCGTGTCGCGGTCTTCCTCGGTACCGGCATAGCCGTGCGCGAGGTTGGCGCAGCTCAGTGCGGGGCGGGCGACATGCTGGTCGCGCTCCCGCTCGATCAGCGCGAGATACGCGCCGCGCGTCGGCTTCGAGCGGCTGATGATCCGGTCGGTAACCGCCGCGATCTCGGGGTGAAGCGTCATGATCTGGTTCCCTTGGGGGTCGCGCACGGCGACGCGCACCCCCTCATAGCGCGCGTCATTGCAGCGCGAAACAAGGGGGTGGTCGTAGGTGGAACGATTTACAGGAGTGTCACGGCGCCCAGTGGATGTCGGCCGGCAGTTCGGCATCCGCCAGCACACGGCCGATCGGGTATTTCGAGGCCGGGCCTTGCTTGATCGCGGTCTCGATCACCTTGCGCTTGGCGTCACCGGTTACCGCCAGCATCAGCGCGCGTGCGGTGGTGATCGCGGCGAGGCTGAGCGTGACGCGCGGTACCGGTGCTTCGGGCGGCAACGGATCGGGCATCACGCCAAGCGCGCGGCGTTCCTTGGGGCCGCTCACCGCTTCCTCATAGTCAGGGCCGGGGAAGATCGAGGCGGTATGCCCGTCGCCGCCAACGCCGAGCAGGCACAGGTCGAGCGGCCAGTGCAGATCACCCAGCCGCGCGTCCGCCGCCTTGCCGGCCGCCTTATAGTCCTTCGCCGCCTCGCTGATGAGCGGGATGACGCGCGCGCCCTTGGGAATGAAGATCTTGCCGATCGCGGTGACGTTCGACAGCGGATCGCCCAGCGGCACGATGCGGTCGTCGCCCGGCACGATCGTCACGCGTTTCCAGTCGATCTTGCTGGCGGCGAGCTTTTCGTAGATCGGCATCGGCGTCTTGCCGCCCGCGAGCGCGATGACGGCGGCGCCGCGCGCGTCGATCGCGCTTTCGATGATGAAGGCGATGTCGCCGGCGACCGCGGCTGCCATCTCCTCGGCGTCCTCATAGTCCCACCATTCGACTTCTTCACTCATACGTATTTCCTTGGTCTTGATACGGAACGGGAGGGGCGAAACGCCCGCTCCTGATGTTAGTCGTCCTGCCAGGTCACGCCGTCACGCTCGGTCAGCGCGATGGCTGCACTCGGGCCCCAGCTTCCGGAGGGATAGCTCTTGGGCTTGGTGTCGTTCGCGGTCCAGCCGGCGCGGATCGCGTCGATCCACGTCCACTGCGCCTCCACCTCGTCGCGGCGCACGAACAGCGTCTGATCCCCCTCAATCAGGTCGAGCAGCAAGCGTTCGTAAGCGATCCGGCGCGGCTTGCCGGCAAAGGCGGCGTCGAGGCTGAGGTTGAGCGGCAGTTCGCGCAACCGGATGCCGTCGCGGTCGAGGCCCGGCTCCTTCGCCATAACGAGGATCTGGATATATTCCTCGGGCTGCAAACGAATCACCAGCACGTTGGGCTGGAGCATCCCACCGCGATTGCGGAACATCGAATGCGGCACCGGCTTGAACTGGATCGCGATCTCGCTGCGACGCGTCGTCATGCGCTTGCCGGTGCGAAGGTAGAACGGCACGCCCTGCCAGCGCCAGTTGTCGACATGCGCCTTGATCGCGACGAACGTCTCGGTGGTGGACGGCTTGCCGAGTTCGTCGATATACCCTTTGACGATCTTGCCGTCGACCGCGCCCGAGCCGTACTGCCCGGTGACGGTCTGTGTCGGCACGTCCTCCGGTGCGATCGGGCGGAGCGAGCGGAACACCTTGGCCTTCTCGTCGCGGATCGCAGCGCCATCGAACTGAGCGGGAGCCTCCATCGCCACCAGCGCAAGCAACTGGAGCATGTGGTTCGCCACCATGTCGCGAAGCGCGCCGGCTCCGTCGTAATAAGACGCGCGATCCTCCAGCCCGACCGTCTCGGCGATCGTGATCTGGATGTTGTCGATGCCTTGCGCGTTCCAGATCGGCTCGAAGAACGAATTACCGAAACGCAGCGCCATGATGTTCTGGACAGTCTCCTTGCCCAGATAATGGTCGATGCGGAACGTGCGATCCTCGCTGAACGCGGTCGCGACGGTGTCGTTGATCTCCTGGCTCGACGCGAGATCATAGCCGAGCGGCTTTTCCAGCCCGATCCGCACCGTCTCGCCAGCAAGGCCGGCGGAGGCGAGCCCCTTGATGACCGGCTCGAACAGTGAAGGCGCGGTCGACAGGAAGATCGCTAAACCGCCGGACACGTCGCCAACCTTGGTGGCGAGCGCCTTGTACCCTTCCACGTCCGCCGCGTCGTGCGGCTGGTAGCCGAGCCGTTCGAGGAAGCTCTTGATCTTGTCCTTGTCCTTGCGGTCGTCGGGCAGAAACTGGTTGAGAGCCTTTTCCGCAAACTTCTGGTAGTCCGCGTCGTCATGCTCGGCGCGGGCAGTGCCGGTGATGGTGAGGGTTTCGGGCAGCAGGCCATCGGCATGGAGGCCGTAGAGCGAGGGCAGCAACATGCGCTGAGCGAGATCGCCCGTTGCGCCGAACAGCAGCAATTTTCCGGCAGGCTGGCGAATTCCTGGCATCAGACGATCTCCTTTGTTCGCGAACGCGAAACGAAACGGGCCGCTTAAAGCGTAAGGCCTGCAACGGGGTCCAGCCCCGCCATCAAGTTCAGATTCTGCACGGCCGCCCCGGCCGCACCCTTGCCAAGATTGTCGAGCGTGGCGATCAGCCGCGCCTGACCGTTCTCCGCGTTGCCGCAAACGCGCAAAGTCAGCCGGTCGGTGCCGGCATCGTCCTTGATCGCGACGGTCGCAATATCGCCATCGACGACGCGGACCACCTGAGATCCACGATATGCCTCACGCAGCGCCGCCTCGCAGGCGGCGAGCGTCGGACGGCGTGGGAAGGCGTGCAGCGGCAGCGGCACCTCGACCAGCATCCCACGATAGGTGTTCACGACGCTCGGCATGAAGATCGGCGCATGTTCGACGCGGGCGTGCTTTTGCATTTCGCCGACATGCTTGTGCGCGAGCGCGAGGCCATAGGCCCGCGCAGCGGGGGCAGGGGTGCCGTCCTCATATTCGGCGATCATCGCCTTGCCGCCACCCGAATAGCCGGAAGCAGCGTTAACGGTGAGAGGCCAATCGGCCGGAATCAGCCCCGCTCGGACCAGCGGGCGCACCAGCGCGAGGAAGCCGGTGGGGTAGCAGCCAGGATTGCTGACCCGCGGCGCCGACGCCACGGCTTCGGCCGCGCCCGGCTCCAGTTCGGGGAAGCCGTAGGTCCAGCCATCCGCAGTGCGGAACGCGGTGGACGCGTCGATCACGCGGGTGCGATCGTTGGCGATCAGCGAGACCGCTTCGCGTGAGGCAACGTCCGGCAGGCACAGGATGACAAAGTCGGCATCGTTGATCGCCTCCGCGCGCGCCCGAGCGTCCTTGCGGCGATCCTCGTCAAGGATGATCTGGCTGATGTCGCCGCGACCGGCCAATCGCTCACGGATCTCGAGACCCGTTGTTCCGACCGCACCATCGATGAAAACGCGTGCGCTCATGCGACGATCCTCGTCAAAACCGATTCGTCGAGATAGCCGACCAAGCCACAATCGGGCGCCTTGCCCCAGGCTTTGCCCCCGGCAAGTTCGAACACTTCAAACACAACATTGGGGCCGAGCGCGATCAGTACCTCCGAGTCGCCTTCGCGGGCGACACGCAGGTCCGTCGCGCGCGCGATCACCATTTCAACAGGTGCCGCATAATGCGGCGCGAAAACGCGATCCGCCAGACGCACGTCTGCGAGATCGCGGCGCACCGCATTGTAACGGGGGTCAATCTCGACCGAGTGCCCCGACAGCGCGAAGCTCCTGCGGGGCGGCCCTGCGAGGCTTTGGCTGCTCTGACTCGCCGATAAACTGGCCGAACTCTTCAAGAAAATCTGCCCCCTCGGACGTTTGCGCAATGAAGATATTGCGCTTGTCGGTATCGTCACGTTGACGGCGCAGATAGCCGAGGGATCCCAATCTGTTCAAGGCGCGCGTGACCACCGGCTTGGAAACGTTCAAAACGCGCGCCAGACCGCGCACGGTATGCGGCCCGGGAGTCAGATAAACGAACAGGAGCAGCGCCATTTGCCGATTGGTCAGGTCTGGTTCACCAGACCGGACGTAATCGACCAGCGCTTGCATCCAGCTATCGAGTGTACGATTGAATACAGAGGCCACGGCGAGACTTTCTGTTTGGCAACGCTCACATCCCGAAGTTCGGGGTGCAGTATCGTTGTAACGAACCGAAATCGCTCTGGTTTCAGTGCGAGGCCGAAATGTCTCGGGTCTGAACATGCGGCGGTTGATCGCCCGCGCTGCCGGCTCTATGTGCGCGGCTTAAATGTCCCCGCAGGGTAGCCCGATTTCATGCTGTTTCAGTTCATCCTCGTCGTCCAGGCTATCATTGCCGCCATGCTGGTGGGGGTGATCCTCGTGCAGAAGTCTGAGGGCGGCGGGCTCGGTATGGGTGGTAGTCCGTCCGGCCTGATGTCTGCGCGTGGCGCCGCCGATTTCCTGACGCGCGCGACGACCGTGCTGGCAACCCTGTTCATCGCCTTCAGCGTCGTACTCGCCGTCCTCGCGGCGCGCGGTCACACCGCGAAGATCGACACCTCGCTGGCGCGCGGTGCGCCCGCGCCGGCGGCGCAACTGCCCGTACCGCAGGCGCCGGCCGATGCGGGTGCGCCATTCTCGTCGGCCGCCCGGCAGGCGATCGGCAACCAGGCCGCACCGGTGACACCGGCACCGGTCGGCAACAACAGCGTTCCGCTCGCCCAATAAGCAGCCGCATCCGAGACGTAGTCGCGCGGGGGCTCAGGCCCCCGCTTTTTTGTAATTTGCCGGAGTCGCGCGCTTGTCGCGCCACGGCGTTTGACGGTAGGCGTTTTCTCCCATGGCGCGGTTTATCTTTATCACCGGCGGCGTGGTCTCCTCGCTGGGCAAAGGTCTCATGGCGGCGAGCCTCGCGGCTCTGCTTCAGGCGCGGGGCTACCGGGTGCGGATCCGCAAGTTCGACCCGTATCTGAATGTCGATCCCGGCACGATGTCGCCTTACCAGCACGGCGAGGTCTATGTGACCGACGACGGCGCCGAAACCGATCTCGACCTCGGCCATTACGAACGCTTCACCGGCGTTGCATCGCGGCAGTCGGATAACATCACTTCGGGCCGGATCTACCAGCAGATCATCACACGCGAGCGGCGTGGCGATTATCTCGGCGCAACCGTGCAGGTAATCCCGCACGTGACGGACGCGATCAAGGAATTCGCGCAAGCCGAGACGGACGACCTCGATTTCGTTCTGTGCGAAATCGGCGGCACGGTCGGCGATATCGAATCGCTGCCGTTCATCGAGGCGCTGCGCCAGCTCAAGAACGATCTCGGTCGCGGGCAATCGATCAGCGTTCACGTGACGCTGGTGCCCTATATCGCAGCGGCGGGTGAGTTGAAGACCAAGCCGACGCAGCATTCCGTCCGCGAACTGGCGGCTTTGGGCGTGCAGCCGGATGTACTGGTGTGCCGCTGCGAACAACCGCTGCCGGAGAGCGAACGCGCCAAGATCGCGCTGTTCTGCAACGTGCCGAAGGAAGCGGTGATCCCCGCGCTCGATGCGAAGAGCATCTACGCGGTGCCGGTGCAATATCATGCCGAGGGGCTGGACAGCGCAGTGCTCAACGCGTTCGGCATCGCGCCGGGCAGCGCCCCGAACCTGTCGCGCTGGACCGACATCATGGATCGGGTCACCAACCCGGAAGGCGAAGTCACTATCGGCGTTGTCGGCAAGTATGTCGGCCTGCAGGATGCCTACAAGTCGCTGAACGAGGCTTTGGTGCATGGTGGCATCGCCAACCGGGTGAAGGTCAACGTTCAGTGGATCGACGCCGAACTGTTCGAGGCGGAGGACAGCGATATTGCCGCACGTCTCGAGCCGATGGATGCCATCCTGGTACCTGGCGCGTTCGGATCGCGCGGCGCGGAGGGCAAGATCGCCAGCGTGCGCTTCGCACGCGAACGGCGGGTGCCGTATCTCGGCATCTGTTTCGGTATGCAGATGGCGTGCGTCGAGGGCGCGCGCGATCTCGCCGGCATTGCACAGGCCAGTTCGACCGAGTTCGGCCCGACGCCCGAGCCGGTGGTCGGCATGATCACCGAATGGATGAGCGAAGCCGGGCTGGAAAAGCGCGAGGAGGGCGGCGATCTCGGCGGCACCATGCGGCTCGGCGCGTACGAGGCGAAACTCGACGGCAACAGCGTCGTCGCCTCGATCTATGGCGGCGAGACGATCTCCGAACGCCACCGCCACCGCTACGAGGTCAACACCTCCTATCGCGAGGCGCTGGAGCGGGGCGGGCTGGTGTTCAGCGGCATGTCGCCCGACGGGATGCTCCCCGAGATCGTCGAGCGGCCGGATCATCCGTGGTTCGTCGGCGTGCAATTCCATCCCGAGCTCAAGTCCAAGCCGTTCGATCCGCACCCGCTGTTCAAAAGCTTCATCGAAGCGGCGGTCAAGCAGAGCCGGCTGGTATAAGCCGCATCGGCTCGGCTGGCGTGTCCGACGCAACGCACCACCGCGTTGCGGCGGGTTGGCTTCAGTCGATTCGCTCGAACGTGATGCTGCGTTTCTCCACATCCACACCGGTCAGTCGCACCTGCACGGCGTCGCCCGGAGCCAGCTTGGGTGCGAGGACGCGGGCCATCACTGGAGCATCGCTCAACTGGATGCGTCCGCCACGCTCATCGGCGTCGGTGACGACCGCAGCGAAGGGCCGGCCGACTTCGTTGCTCAGCATCACCGCCTCGGCGAGGTCGATCACCGAGCGGTCGATCTGGCCGGCGAGAGCATCGGCCTTGGCCATCACCTTCGACAGTGTCTCGAACGCAGCGGTCACCGCATCCGGAATGGCGCGGCCATTGGCAACCGCGAGCGCGGCCTGCACGACATAGCGATCGGCCAGCCGGCGCAAGGGGGCCGTAGCATGCGCGTAGGTAGCGGCCATCGCCGCATGCCACGGCGTCACGCCCTCCCGGTACGGCGCATAGCTGGCACCTTGCCCGGCACGTCGGATCGCAAGCATGAAGGCAGCCTGATGCGGGTCGGCAGCGTTCAGCGTGCGGGCAAAATCATCCAGCGTCACCTCGGCAGGCCATGCGAGCCGATACGCCTGTGCCGTGTTGCGAAGCCGGGCGATCGCTCTGGCGTCTGGCGCGGCCATCACCCGGAATAAACCGGTATGGTGCGCGACCAGCGCATCGGCGACCGCCATGTTGGTGGCCAGCGACAGCGCGGCGTTTTGCTCCTCCGCGGTGAGGCGCGGTCGAAAGGCGAGTTGGTAGTCGCCGGGCGCAACGGCGCTTACCTCCTGCTCGGGCGGGTCGACGCGGGCCGCGCCGCGCGCCTGCTCGGCGGCAGCGATCCGGCGCGCGAGTTCGGCGAAGCCTGCGGGGAGATCGGCGTCGGTCGCGGTTTCGTAGGCAAGTTTGGCGCGGCTGCGGATGATTGCGCGTTCGACGCCGTCGAGTTTCACCGCGCCGTCGGCCGCGACGCGGATGGTGAACACCACGGCGGGGCGTGTGACATCGGGGAGCAGGCTCGCCGCGCCCTGGCTCAGCACCGGCGGGTAGAGCGGTGCCTTGCCGTCCGGCAGATATAGCGTCTCACCGCGTCGCCATGCCTCGGCATCGAGCAGGTCACCGTCGGCGACGAACCACGCCACGTCGGCGATGGCGTAGTGCAGTAGTAGATCGCCGCCGGCGGCCTCGATCGCGAACGCCTGGTCAAGATCGGTCGAACTGGCGGGATCGAGCGTGACGAATGCACGGTCTGTATAATCGACATGGTCCCTCGGCACGCGTTTCGCGGCAACCTCGGCGGCAGCGAGCACCTCGGGCGTGAAGTCCTGCGGCACCTGATATTGCGCACGGATGGCGCCGAGGCCGCGCGCCAGGGCATGTGTCGGATCAACGAGCGTCTTCATGGTGTGGCGTTACACCCGCCGCACTAATCACGCAAAAAAAGGCGCCCGGATTGCTCCGGGCGCCCGCTTGCGGCGCCTTCCTTTCAGAGCGAAAGAGAGCGCCGCGACTTCGAAGCGCGCTTACGCGGCCTGAGCCTCGTCGCTGCTGCCGATACCGCCATCGATCGCGGCGAGCGGTGCGCCGGTCTTGATCGCGATCGTCTTCGGCTTCATCGCCTCCGGCACCTCACGCACGAGGTCGATCACGAGCAGGCCGTCGTTCAGCCGCGCATCGTCGACACGCACGAAGTCGGCCAGCTCAAAGCGACGCTCAAAGCTGCGATTGGCGATGCCGAGGTGCAGGAAGGTGTTCTGACCTTCCTTGTCGTCCTTCTTGCCCTTCACTTGCAGCAGGTTCTGCTGCGCGACGATCTCGATCTCGTCGCGGCTGAACCCGGCAATGGCGAGGGTGATCCGGTAGCGATCCTCAGCAACCCGCTCGAGGTTGAAGGGAGGGTAGTTATCCGCTGCCTGCTGGCGCGCGCTGGCTTCGAGCATGTCGAACAGGCGGTCGAAACCGATTGCGGAGCGGCGGAAGGGAGTAAGATCGAACTGACGCATGTGTTTGTCCTCATGTTGAGCGTTAAACGTGTCAAATGGCGTCCGCACAACGGCGCGACACCCGGCTTTTTTCGCGGCCCTGACGGCGCCGCGTGACGCAGATTTGGTGATGGTTCATGTCGCTTCAAGAGGTTTGTAGGCCGTTTTTCAACGTTGCCGACAAGCTCAGCTTTAGGCGCAAGAAGAAGGATACGGATGAAGTCCTACCAAGAGACTGGATATTCAGTATCGACTCGCCAATCTTGTCGACAAAGGGGACATGATGCTCGCTCACCTCTCGCTTCTGCTCGCATCAGCTGCCGCCGTGCCGCAAGCGCAACCCGACCTCGCTCCGGCCGCGCCGCAGGCCGAACCAGCCGCCTCCTCCGGCGACGTGGTGGTGACCGCACGCCGCCGTGAGGAACGCGCGCAGGACGTGCCGATCGCTATATCCGTGATCGGCGCGGATACGATCGACAAGACTGGCGCGTTCAACGTCAATCGACTTCAGCAGCAGCAGCCGGCGTTGCAATTCTATTCGAGCAATCCGCGCAATTCGTCGATTAACATTCGCGGGCTAGGCACGCCCTTTGGCCTCACCAACGATGGGATCGAGCAGGGCGTCGGCTTCTATCTTGACGGCGTCTACGTCGGGCGGGTCGGTGCATCGACGTTCGATTTCGTGGACGTAGACCGGGTTGAGGTGCTGCGCGGGCCACAGGGCACGCTGTACGGCAAGAACACGACAGCGGGTGCGGTCAACATCACCACGCGCGCGCCGAGTTTCTCGCCCGAGGCCAAGTTCGAGGCGAGTGGCGGCGACTACGGTTATGTTCAGCTGAAAGGCTCGGTTTCCGGGCCGATCGTGAGCGATACGCTGGCGGCACGCATCTCCGCGTCGTTTACGCGGCGCGGCGGCACGATCAAGGACACCGCGTCCGACAGCTATGTGCAGAAGCTCGATAATTTCAGCGTACGCGGTCAGTTGCTGTGGAAGCCGCGCGCCGATCTCGACTTCCGCCTGACCGGCGATTTCAACGTTCAGAATCCCTTGTGCTGCGTGCAATATTACGCCCGGCTCGCGCCGACGCAGCGCGCCGCCAACCGGCAGTATACCGCGCTGGCGACGGCGCTCGGCTATACCCCGCCCAGCACCAACGCGTTCGACCGCGTGACCGATCTCGATGCTGACATCAACTCGCGGCAGGAGATGGGCGGCGCGTCGCTGGTCGGCAACTGGGATGTCGGCCCGGCAACGATCACCTCCGTTTCGGCGTGGCGCTATTGGGACTGGCAGCCGGCAAACGATCGCGACTACGTAGGCCTGCCGATCACCACCATCTCGCAGAACCCGTCGCAGCAGAAGCAATGGTCGCAGGAACTGCGCATCGCCTCCAACGGCAAGAACACGCTCGATTACACGGCGGGTGTGTTCTACTTCCATCAGAAGATCGATACACAAGGATCGCAGGTTCAGGGCGCCGCGGCGAGCCGCTGGTTGCTGTCCGGGGCGGATGCCTCCAATCCGAACGTGCTGAACGGACTTACCAGCACCAACGACATTCACTTCAGCAACGACAGCTTCGCAGTGTTCGGGAAGCTGAACTGGCAGCCGGTAACGGGGCTGCACTTCGCCCCCGGCCTTCGCGTCAATTACGACAAGAAGTCCGGTTTCTACGATGCAATCGTGAGCATTCACAACAGCCAGTACGATTTCGTCGCGACGGCGGACAACGTCGCCTCGTTGCTCGCATCGAAGACCGGCGCAGCACGGACGACCTTTGCCAACCAGATCAACACGCTCGCCCCGCAGCGCTACAGCCCGAGGTTCAGCCAGTGGAACGTTTCGGGCGATTTCACCGCTTCGTATGACATCACGGCCGACGTGCACGCCTACGCGACCTATGCGCGGAGCTTCAAATCGGGCGGTATCAACCTGTCCGGTCTGCCGCTCGATTCGACCAATACCGTCGTCGATCTGACCAAGCAGACGGTGAAGCCCGAGAGCGAGGACCATTTCGAGGTCGGGCTGAAGACCCAATTCCTCGAACGCAAGCTGACGCTCAACCTCGCCGGGTTCTGGACCGACGTGCATGACTATCAGGCGACGGTGAACAACGGCCAGACGACGGTGATCCGCGGCTACCTGGCCAATGCCGGGCTGGTGCGGGTGCGTGGCGCCGAGTTCGATTCGAGCTATCGGCCGAGTCAGCGCGTCAACCTGTACGTCAACGGCGCATATACCGACGCCAGGTACTTGCGCTTCACAAACGCGCCGTGCCCGCCCGAACTGGCGGGCGGTAACGCTGCGCTGAACGGTGCGATGCCGGGTGCGGCCGGAGTTGCCGGTGCGCTGAGCCCGCTGACCTGCGACATTTCGGGGCAGGTGCTGCCCGGCATCTCGAAATGGGCCTTCGCGTTCGGCGGCGAGGTCAACGTGCCGGTCGGAAAGGGGCAGGTCTATGCCGGCTATGACGGCAGCTATCGGACGCGGTTCTCGTCCAACCCGTCGGCCTCGGCGTATATGTATATCGACGGCTATTCGCTCTCGAACCTCCGGCTGGGTTACCGGCAGGACAGCTTCAACGTGTTCGGTTGGGTGCGAAACGCGTTCAATCAGAACTATTACGAACTACTTTCGGCGCAGTCCGGTTCGACCGGGTTGATCGTCGGCCAGCCGGGCGACCCACGCACGATCGGAGCGACCATCTCCAAGGCGTTCTGACCCATACTGGCGGGGCAGCCGACGCGCTGCTCCGTTTCTTCGCACATTTGAAAGGCGAGCATCCTTTTCGTGTGACCAAAAGGAGGCGGTCGTACCGGCTACAAAGCCGTCGCGAGCCTTTGCCACAACGGCAAACGCCCGGGCCGTTTCCGACCCGGGCGCCTGCGTGACGATCGCTCGTCAGCCCCCAAAATGTTTCCGTCCGCACGCCTTTTGACGGGACTGGAAACGCTCCCCGAACCACGGCCGTTGCCTGTGTCTCAGTGATTGTGTTGCTAAGTCCGCATGAGTGTTTTGTCACATGCATTGTGACTTCCGCGCGGCGATTGCGGCAGCGCTGTGGCGTATACGCAACAGGGCAATGCAGTTGCCAGCACGCCGCCTGCGACCTAGAGCGGGCGACTTCATCCCCGGGGGCCGGGCAGACACTGTGATATGATCCTTTCCCGTTACGAACGCATGATCGCCAAGCGGTACCTGTTGCCGGGGCGGGGCGAGGCATTCATCTTCCTCGTTGCCGGCATCAGTCTGGTCGCGGTCATGCTCGGCGTGGCCGCGCTCATCATCGTGATGAGCGTGATGAATGGTTTTCGCGCCGAACTGTTCGACAAGATCGTCGGGCTGAACGGCCATGCGGTGATCCAGGGGATAGGGCCTGACTTGCCCGACTGGCGTAATATCGCGCGCATCGCGAAGCAGACGCCGGGCGTGACGAGTGCGATCCCGTTGATCGAGCAGCCGCTGGTCGTCACCTATGGCGGTCGCGCCGAGGGCGTGCTGGTACGCGGCATGCGGGTTTCCGACATCCGCTCGAATTCGACGATCGGCGGCAAAATCGTGATGGGCTCGCTCGCCACGATAAACCCCGGCAGCGGCCGCGTTGCGATCGGCAGCCGTCTGGCCGAAGCGCTCGGCGCCCAAGTCGGCAGTCAGATCGCGCTGTTGAACCCGCTCGGGCAAGCGACCCCGTTCGGAACCGTGCCGCGGATCATCAACTACACGGTCGGCGCGATCTTCGAGGTGGGGGTGTACGACTATGACGTCAAATACATCATCATGCCGATCGAGGATGCCCAGACGCTGACGCTGGCAGGCGATTCCGTGGGGATGATAGAGGTGAACACGACCGATGCCGACCGCGTCGACGCGATTTTGAAGCCGGTCGCCGATCAGATCGCCGGCCGCGCCGTTATCACCAACTGGCAGCAGATGAACGCGCAGTTGTTCCAGGCGCTGGCGGTCGAGCGGGTGGCGATGTTCACCGTGCTGTCGATCATCATCCTAGTCGCGGTGTTCAACATCCTGTCGTCCCTCATCATGCTGGTGCGTGCCAAGACGCGCGACATTGCGATCCTCCGAACGATGGGGGCGACGCGCAGCGGGATGATGAAGATCTTCATGGTGGTCGGCACGACGATCGGCGCGCTTGGCGTGGTGGCGGGGCTGGTGCTGGGGTTCGTGTTCCTTTTCTTCCGTCAGAACATCGTCGACTTCGTGCAATTGGTGACGGGACAGAACCTTTGGGACCCATCGGTACGCTTTCTGACGCAACTGCCCTCCAAGACCGACCCGGTCGAGGTGACGGTGATCGTGCTGATGGCGATGATCTTCAGCTTTCTCGCAACTTTGTACCCCGCGTTCAAGGCGGCGAGTACCGACCCGGTACAGGTGCTTCGCTATGAGTGATCCCGTTCTCGCCGTCAGTGGACTGTCGCGCAGTTTCGAGCAGGGCGGCGTCAAGATCGAGGTGCTGCGCGGGGTCGATCTCATCGTCGGGCGGGGTGAGATCGTCGCGTTGCTGGGGCCGTCCGGTTCGGGCAAGTCGACGCTGCTGCAGGCGGTCGGGCTGCTCGAAGGGGGCTTCCAGGGCTCGATCCGCATCGAAGGGGCGGAGGCTGCCAATCTCGATGCGGACGGGCGGACACGGGTGCGGCGGGAGTCGCTCGGCTTCGTCTACCAGTTCCACCATCTGCTGCCCGATTTCAGTGCGGCGGAGAATGTCGTCCTGCCGCAGATGATCAAGGGCGAACAACGCAACATCGCCGATGCGCGCGCGGAGGCGCTGCTGACCGCGCTTGGTCTCGGCCACCGTCTGACGCACCGGCCTAGCCAGCTCTCCGGCGGCGAACAGCAGCGCGTCGCGGTGGCGCGCGCGCTTGCCAACCGTCCGGCGCTGGTGCTGGCGGATGAGCCGACCGGCAATCTGGACGAGGCAACCGCCGACGTCGTGCTGGCCGAGTTCTTGCGGCTGGTGCGCGGCGAGGGGTCGGCGGCGCTGGTGGCCACGCATAATGAGCGGCTTGCGCTGAAGATGGACCGGGTGGTGCGGCTTCAAGACGGTATGCTGTGACGACGCTATGGCGTTCGGTGCCGACGCTAACGGGTCGTCACGTCACGCTACGGCCGTTGACGCGCGCGGACGGACCGGCGCTGGTGGAGGTCGGCCGGACGGACGGGTTGTGGGATCTGTTCTACGCCAACGTCGCGCGCCTGAAAGACGTCGACGCCTTCATGAATGAGACCTTCGCCGAGCAGGACCATGGTCGCGCGCTGCCGTTTGCGGTGCTCGACGCAGATGGCGATGTGGTCGGCACCACGCGCTATTTGCGGATGGCCGAGAAGCACCGGCGGCTCGAGATCGGCGGGACCTTTTATGCGACCGCAGTACAACGCACCGGCGTCAACACCGAGACCAAGCTGCTACTGCTCGGCCACGCGTTCGACGTGCTCGGCTGCCAGTGCGTGCAGATCCGGACGGATGCGCTCAACAAACGGAGCCAAGCCGCGATCGAGCGGCTCGGCGCAACGCGGGATGGCGTGCTGCGCGGGCATCAGGTGATGGCGGGCGGCCGGTTGCGCGATACTGTGGTGTACTCGATCCTGGACCGGGAATGGCCGGGGGTGCGCCAGAACCTGCACTATCTGTTGGCCAAGCATGAGGGTGCGCGATGAGCGGGATGACGGACTTCGTGGTGGCGGCGTCGAACGGTGCGCCGGCGGACCTGTCGGTCTACGCGGGCGAAGTCCTTCTGATCGTCAACACCGCCTCGAAATGCGGGTTTACGCCGCAATATGAAGGGCTGGAGGATTTGTACCGGCGCTATGCCGCGCGCGGCTTCACGGTGCTGGCGTTCCCATGCAACCAGTTCGGTGCGCAGGAGCCGGGCGACGCGGCCGAGATCGCCAACTTCTGTTCGCTGACCTATGACGTGACGTTCCCGGTGTTCGCAAAGATCGACGTCAACGGGAACAATGCCGCACCGCTGTTTACTGCGCTGAAGACGGCGGCGCCTGGGCTGCTCGGCAGCAAGGGAATCAAATGGAACTTTACCAAGTTTCTGGTCGACCGCAGCGGCAAGGCGGTCAAACGCTACGGCCCGCGCACAATGCCGGAGGGGTTGGCGGCGGATATCGAGCGGTTGCTGTAAGGCTCCGTCGCGCCGGTCTGCGGAACGCGGAGGGGGGCATTTGAACCCGGAGCGCCATTATGACGGTTTCGCGAATCGGTGATCCCGCGCATAGTCTGCCGATGTCCCATTCCGCGTTCGTTCCGCTGCGTATCTTCTCGTGTTACACCATGCTCGACGGCGCGATCGAGCCAAAGGCAATCGGCAAACATGCGCAAAAGCTAGGGTTTCCCGCCGCCGCGCTGACCGACCGCAACGGCCTCTATGCGGCCATGTCGTTTTCCGACGCCGCCAAGAAATCGGGGGTGCAGCCGATCATCGGCACGATGCTGGGCGTCGCCCGGCCCGACATGCCGGACACGGTTGAACCGGTGTTCGACTGGCTGGCGCTCTATGCGCAGGACGAGGCGGGCTATCGCAACCTGTGCGAAGTGGTGTCGCAAGCGCATCTCGACCGGCCGCTTGAACACACGGCGCATGTTTCGTTCGAGACGTTGGCGAAACACACCGATGGCCTGCTCGCGCTCACCGCCGGTCGCGAAGGTGGTCTGGCGCGTTTGTATGCCGAGGATCAGCCAGCACGTGCGCTCGCCTACGCGGACCGGCTGCAACACCTCTTCCCCGATCGCCTGTATGTCGAACTGACGCGGCGGAGCGATCCGGTCGAGACGAAGGCGGAAGCCGCGCTGCTCGATCTTGCCTTTGCCAACGACCTGCCGATCGTCGCAACCAACCCGTGCTGCTACGCCGAGGCCGATTTCGTCGAGGCGCACGATGCGATGCTGTGCATCGCCAGTTCTTCGTACATCGTCAGCGAGGATCGCCCCCGCAGTTCGCCCGATGCATGGATGAAACCGGCGGATGAGATGCGGCGCCTGTTCGCCGATCTGCCCGAGGCGATCGAAAACACGCTGGTGGTCGCGCAGCGCTGTGCGGTGTCCGCGCCGTACCGCAAGCCGATCCTCCCGAGCCTTGCCGGCGACCGCGAGGGCGAGGCCGAGGCTTTGCGCGTGACGTCACGTGCCGGGCTCGAAGCGCGGCTTGCCAAGGCGAAGATCACCGACCTCGAAACGCGCGAGAGCTATGCCAAGCGGCTCGAGTTCGAGCTGGACGTCATCATCTCGATGGGGTTCCCCGGCTACTTCCTGATCGTCGGCGACTTCATCAAATGGGCCAAGGACAACGACATTCCGGTTGGGCCGGGACGCGGTTCCGGCGCAGGCTCGGTGGTGGCGTGGGCGCTGACCATCACCGATCTCGATCCGATCAAGCTCGGGCTGCTGTTCGAACGCTTCCTCAACCCGGAACGCGTGTCGATGCCCGACTTCGACATCGACTTCTGCGAAACGCGGCGCGGCGAAGTGATCCGCTACGTCCAGCAGAAATACGGCCGCGATCAGGTCGCGCAGATCATCACCTTCGGGACGATGAAAGCGCGCGCGGTGCTGAAGGATACCGGTCGCGTGCTCCAGATGAGCTATGGTCAGGTCGACCGGCTCGCCAAGCTGGTGCCGAACCTGCCGGCTGACCCGTGGACGCTGCCGCGCGCGCTCAACGGCGTCGGCGAACTCGACGCCGAATATAAGGGCGACAGCGGCGTCAAATACCTGCTCGATCTTGCAATGAAGCTCGAAGGGCTGCCGCGCCATTCCTCCACGCACGCTGCCGGCGTGGTGATCGGCGACCGACCGCTCGCGCAGTTGGTGCCGCTGTATCGCGATCCGCGCTCAGACATGCCGGTGACGCAGTTCGACATGAAATATGTCGAGGGCGCGGGGCTGGTGAAGTTCGACTTCCTTGGCCTGAAGACGCTGTCGGTGCTGCAGAAGGCGGTGCAGATGCTCAGCGATCGTGGCGTGGCGGTCGACCTGTCGGCGCTAGAGTGGGACGACGAGGGCGTCTACAAACTGCTCCAGAAGGGCGACACGGTCGGCGTGTTCCAGCTTGAATCGGAGGGGATGCGGCGCACGCTCGCGGCGGTGAAGCCGTCCAACTTCGGCGACATTATCGCGCTCGTCTCGCTGTACCGGCCGGGGCCAATGGACAACATCCCTTCGTTCGGCAAGCGCAAGAACGGGCAGGAGGAGATCGTTTACCCGCACGCGCTGCTCGAACCGATTCTGGCGGAGACCTATGGCATCTTCGTCTACCAGGAACAGGTGATGCAGGCGACGCAGATCCTGGCGGGCTATTCGCTGGGCGGCGCCGATCTGCTGCGCCGCGCGATGGGCAAGAAGATCAAGGCGGAGATGGACGCGCAGCGCGCGATCTTCGTCGAGGGCTGCGCCAAGCATAACGACATCCCCAAGGCCAAGGCCAACGAACTGTTCGATTTGATCGACAAGTTCGCGGGCTACGGCTTCAACAAGTCGCACGCGGCCGCCTATGCGCTGCTCGCGTACCAGACGGCGTGGCTGAAGGCGCACCACCCGCACGAATTCTTCGCCGCCTCGATGTGTTACGACATGGCGCTGACCGACAAGCTCGGCGTGTTCGTGGACGATATGCGGCGGCTGAACGTCGACATCCTCCCGCCCGACATCAACCGCAGCGAGGCGGAGTTCTCGGTCGAGGATGCCGGGGACGGCCTCGCGGTACGCTACGCGCTCGGCGCGCTGAAAAGCGTGGGCGAGGCGGCGATGGAGAAGCTGGTCGTCGAACGCGAGGCGCACGGCCGTTTCGCGACGCTCGACGATCTCGCCCACCGCGTCGACCCGCGCCTGCTCAATAAGCGCCAGCTCGAGACGTTGGCCAGCGCGGGCGCGTTCGACGCGTTCAATCCCAACCGCGCCGGTGTTCACGGTGCGGCGGAGCTGATCCTCGCCACCGCATCGCGCGTACAGGCGATGAAGGCCAGCGGGCAGGGCGGGCTGTTCGGCGGCGAAGATGCTGCCGAGCCGCCGATCCGCCTGCCGAACGCGCACTGGGCGCTGGCCGACCGGATGGAGGCGGAGAAGGAGGCGTTCGGCTTCTATTTCTCGGCGCATCCGGTTGATCGTCACGGCCATCTCGCGCGGATGCATGGTGCGCGATCGTTCGCGACGCTGGGCGAACTCGACATTCCCGACGACGGCAAATCGCGCGCCGGCGCGACCATGGCGGTGCTGGTTGAGGAGGCGCGCTGGCGCACCTCCGCGCGTGGGCGTCGGTACCTCATGGCGACGCTGTCCGATCCTTCGGGGCAGTTTTTCGCGACCTGCTTCGACGACATGGTTGCGGCCGATCTGGAAGAGGCGGCGCGCGAGGGCGCGTGCGGGCTGTTGACGGTGGAACTGGACCGCCGGCCGGGCGAGGAGACGCCGCGCGTATCGGTCAAACGCCTGCAACGCTTCGATTCGCTGGCAACGGCGGCGCGCTTCGTGCTGGAACTGACGGTGGAGACACCGGCGACGATGGCGGTGCTGGCGTCGGTTTTGTCGGATTATCGAGGTGCGCGGGGCGAGGTGTGGGCAAAAGCGGTGCTGCCAGAGGGTGGTCATGTCCGCGTGTTGCTCGGTCGCGATTTCCTGCTCGACCAGGAACTGGCGACGCGGATCGAGGGGCTGGCGGGGATCAGCGGGGTCGCGCTGAAATCATCGGAAACGCGACTGGCGCTGGTCGGGTGATGGAAGCTTGGCTGCACCGTTAACGGTTAGAACAATTCTCCCTGCGGGCCGGCGGGTGGGCGGAACAGATCGGTGCGCAGCGTCATGCGCTCATGCACCATGCCGTGCTTGCGGCGCGCGATTTGTATGCGGGTTTTGAGCAACTCCGCCCATGGGCCTTGCCCCTGCATCCTTGTGCCGAAGGTGGGATCGTTGTCGCGCCCGCCGCGCAGCGACTGGATCGTCGACATTACCTTGGCGGCGCGGTCGGGAAAATGCTCGTCCAGCCAGGCGCGAAACAGCGGTGCGACCTCATGCGGGAGGCGCACCGGGATAAAGCTGACGCTGCGCGCACCCGCCTGCGCCGCGCGGGCGACGAGATGCTCGATTTCGTGATCGGTGATCGCCGGGATGACGGGCGAGATCGACACATAGGTCGGCACGCCCGCATCGGCGAGCGTCTTCACCGCCGCCAGCCGCCGTTCGGGCGTAGGCGCGCGTGGCTCGACCGTCATGGCGATACGCCGGTCAAGCGAGGTGACCGAGATCATCACCGCCGCAAGCCCGCGCTTCGCCATGGGCGCGAGCAGATCGAGATCACGCACCACCCGATCTGACTTGGTGGTGATGGTCAGCGGATGGCCGGTCTCGGCCAGCACCTCCAGGCACGCGCGGGTGATCCGCCAGTCGCCCTCGATCGGCTGATACGGATCGGTGTTGGTGCCGAACGCGATCGGCTGCACGACATAGCCGCGCCTGCCGATCTCGGCGCGTAGCAGGACGGGCGCATCCGGCTTGGTGAACAGCTTGCTCTCGAAATCGAGGCCGGGCGACAGGTCGTGAAAGGCATGCGTAGGCCGCGCGAAACAGTAGATGCAACCATGCTCGCAGCCGCGATACGGGTTCACCGAACGATCGAACGCAACGTCGGGCGAGGTGTTGCGGCTGATGATCGTGCGCGGCCGTTCGACCGTGATGGTAGTCCGCAGCGCGGGTGGCGCATCATCGACACGCTCCCGATCGTCGAGCCAGTCGCCATCCGCCTCCCGCGCGGGCAGATTGAAGCGGCGGCTTTCTTGGTTGATGGTGGCGCCGCGTGAAGGACGAGTCTTTGCCATTGCATGGCAGTAGCTGGCAGCTTAGAACATATCAAGAACATGGGGGGGTAAGTTGGCGCGGATCAATTATGTGGAGCTGCCGGTCGCAGACACTGAACGGGCAAAACGTTTCTACGGATCGGCCTTCGCATGGGATTTCGCTGATTTCGGGCCAAGCTACGCCGCCACCGTCAGCGGTGATACTGATATCGGCTTCCAGGCCGATCCGGCGGAGAGGACTAAGGCAGCACTGCCCGTCATCGATGTCGAGAACATCGCCATCGCGCTGGCGGCGGTGCAAGTGGCAGGCGGCGAGATCACCGCGCCGATCTTCGGCTTTCCTGGCGGGCAGCGCTTCCACTTTCGCGATCCCGATGGGCACGAACTGGCGGTGACGCAAACGGCCGGTCACGCATCGGCGTGACAGCGTGCTTGGGCGTTGAGTGTCGGCGCGCAAGCGCCTAGACGCTGAAATCGTGGCGTCCCTTCATGCTCTTGCCAATCCCGCGCGCTTTTCAAAGCTGGCGCGGCCGCTTACGCCCGTGTTGTTCTGGGTGGGCGTCGTGTTGATCGCAATCGGCGGCTGGGCCGGGCTGACGCAGACGCCCGCGGATTACCTGCAGGGTGAGACGGTGCGTATCCTGTACATGCACGTGCCCGCCGCCTGGCTTGGCATGGGCGGGTGGAGCGGTATCGCAGCGTGCGCGATCACTTTCCTGATATGGCGGCACCCGCTCGCGATGATCGCGGCGCGTGCGATCGCGGTGCCGGGTGCGGTGTTCGCGGGCCTGTGCCTTGTCACCGGCTCGATCTGGGGCCGGCCGACCTGGGGGACGTGGTGGGAGTGGGACGGGCGGCTGACATCGATGCTGCTGCTGTTTTTCGTGTACCTCGGCTTCATGGCGCTGCTGCGCGCCGATGCGGATCGCGGCGGTGACGGGCGTATTCCGGCGCTGTACGGTGTCGCTGGCTCGGTGTTGTTGCCGATCATCCGCTACTCGGTGGTGTGGTGGAACACGTTGCATCAAGGGGAGAGCATCGGCCTGACCCGGTCGAGCATCGATGCTTCGATGCTGTGGCCGTTGTGGCTCACGCTGACCGGTTTCTCCTGCTTCTTCGCGGGGGTGGTGCTGATGCGGATGCGGACGATCCTTGCCGTCAACAAATCCGAAGCCCGAATGCGGCGGATGGCACGATGAGCGTGTCGGCATGAGCCCATGGCCGTTCGTGTTTGCGGCGTATGCGATCACCGGGGCTGGCGCGACGGCGCTGGCGGCGTGGAGCTACCTTGCGATGCGGCGTAGCGAACGACGATGAAGCCGAAGCAGCAACGCCTGATGCTGGTACTGCTCGGGCTTGGCGCGGTTGCGGCGGCGGCGCTGCTGGCGCTATCCGCGCTGAAGGATCAGGCCGCGTTCTTTTATGCGCCTGGCGATGTGAAGCGCACCGGCTTGCCGCTCGGCCGGGCGGTTCGGCTTGGTGGCATGGTCGAGGATGGCTCGATCAAACGGCAGGCGGACGGCGTGTCGATACGCTTCGTCGTGACGGATGGCGTGGCGACGGTGCCGGTGGCCTTCAGCGGCATCGCACCCGATCTGTTCCGCGAGGGCTCCGGCGTGGTGGCGGAGGGTCGGTTCAGTCCGGACGGCAGCTTCACCGCCACCAATCTGCTCGCCAAGCACGACGAAAAGTATATGCCGCCGCAGATGGCGGGCAAGATGCACGAGACGAAGACGTTGCGGCAATGAGCGGCGATCTACACTTCCGGGGGCGTTCGTTGTGGTGGATCGGCGGAGCTGGGATACGGTTCTCCTCATGGCTGCACTATCATGACGGCTGAGGCGGGCCTTGCCGCGTTGTGGTTCGCGGCCACGCTTGCGGCGATGCAGCTAGCGCTCGCGGCGCTCGGCGTGCGGCGTCTGCTCGCCGCGCAGGAGGCGCGCGGATTAACCGCCGATCTGCTCGGCGCGGTGCGACCGATCGCGATCGTGCAGGGTGCGCTTGCGGCGGTCGCGATGGCGTTGCTGATCGCGGTGTTCGTGCGCAGCGACATGTCGGTGCTGCTCGTCGCCGAGAACAGCCATTCCGAAAAGCCGCTGCTGTACAAATTCGCCGGCGCATGGGGTAACCACGAAGGCTCGATGTTGCTGTGGGTGACGATCCTGGGGCTCGCCGGCGGCGCGGTTGCGATCTTCGAACGCACGCTGCCGCGAGTCACGCTGATCGCGACCTTGGGCGCGCAAGCGGCGATCGCGCTTGGATTTTATGCCTTCCTGCTGTTCGTCTCCAACCCGTTCGCGCGGATCGATCCGGCGCCACTTGACGGGCAGGGCCTCAACCCGCTGCTGCAGGATCCGGGTTTGGCGTTCCACCCGCCGACGCTTTACATCGGCTATGTCGGCATTTCGGTGGCTTTCTCGTTCGCGGTCGGTGCGCTGGTAGCGCGCGATGTCGGGCCTGCGTTTGCGCGGGCAATGCGGCCATGGGTGCTGGGCGCATGGGTATTCCTGACGCTCGGCATCACCGCCGGCAGTTACTGGGCCTATTACGAACTCGGCTGGGGTGGCTGGTGGTTCTGGGATCCGGTCGAGAATGCCTCGCTGATGCCGTGGCTCGCGGCGACCGCGCTGCTCCACTCGGTGACCGTGCTGGCCACGCGCGACGGGCTGCGGGCGTGGACGGTAATGCTGGCGGTGGTCGCATTTTCCATGTCGATGATTGGTACGTTTCTGGTGCGATCGGGCATTCTCACCAGTGTGCATGCCTTTGCGGTCGATCCGTCGCGCGGTACGTTCATCCTTGCGCTGCTGGTGCTGTATATCGGCGGTGCGCTGGCCTTGTTCGCCGCGCGGATCGGGACGGTGCGTGCGGGCAACACCTTCGATCCGGTCAGCCGCGAGGGCGCGCTCGTCGCCAACAACCTGCTGCTTTCCGTCATCCTCGGCGTGGTGCTGATCGGCACGCTGTATCCGATCGTGGCGGCTGGCTTCGGTGTGCAGCTATCGGTTGGGCCGCCGTTCTTCGACAAGGCGGCAGGACCGGTCGCGTTGCTGCTGGTGGTGGCCATGGCGGCGGGACCGCTGCTGCGCTGGCGGCGCGACGATGCGCGCGTGCTGGTGGTCCGTATGGCGCCGCCGATCGCAGCGTTCGGTTTCGTGCTGGTCGCGGTGTTGTTGCTTGGGGGCGGTGTCGCGCTGCTGCCGCTGCTCGGTATCGCGTTGGCGGCGGCGCTGGCGGTGGCGAGTGTCGCGCCGCTATGGGGTCGTAATCTGCTCCGTGTCCCGCTGTTCACCTGGGGCATGGTGGTCGCGCATCTCGGCATCGCGGTGAGTCTTGCCGGCATGGCGTCGGAGAGCGCGTTCACGCGTGCCACGCTGGTGGCGGCGCGCGTCGGCGAACCGCAACGGGTCGGGCCCTATACGGTTACACTTGACGGTATCGCGCCGACGATAGGGCCGAACTGGTCGGCGCTGGAAGCGCATCTCTCCGCCCGGCGCGGTAGCGGCACGGTGATCCAGTTGCGGCCGCAGTCGCGGTTTTTCACCAGCCCCGTCACGGTGACGAGCGAATCCGCGATCGCGACCGTGCTCGATGGCCAGCTTTACACGGTGCTCGGGCAGGCGGATGGGCAGGGGCGCGTGCAGTTGCGATTGTGGTGGAAGCCGTTCGTTACGCTGATCTGGCTTGGCGGTGCCTTGGTCGCGATCGGCGGGGCGCTGTCGCTAATCGGTCGGCTGCGGCGCGAGCGGCGGGCGCGGCGTCGCACGGGGGACGAGGAGGCATGGGCATGAGGCTGTGGTTGCCGCTCGCCGTGTTCGTCGCGGTGCTCGCGATTATCGCCGTTGCGCTGTATCGCCCGGCCGATCGCACGGTCTATTCCGCGATGGTTGGCAAGCGTCTGCCCGACTTCACCGTGCCGGCGCTGCTGCCCGGCAAGCCCGGCCTTGCCAGCGCGGCGTTCGCCGATGGCAAGCCCAAGCTGCTCAACATCTTCGCCAGCTGGTGCGTGCCCTGCGCGGCCGAGGCGCCGCAACTGATGACGCTGAAGACGGCGGGCGTACCGATCGAAGGTGTTGCGATCCGCGATACGCCGGAGGCGATGCGCGACTTCCTGGCGCGCGGCGGTGATCCTTATATGGCGATCGGCGACGACAAGACGAGCGCGGTGCAACTCGCGATCGGCTCTTCGGGTGTGCCGGAGAGCTTCCTGATCGCCGGGGACGGCACCATCCTGCTCCAGCATGTCGGCGACATCCGTTCCGATGATGTGCCGGCAATTCTCGCCAAGCTAAAGGCGGCCAAATGAGGCGAGTCGTGCTGTCCGCGCTTTTGCTCGCCGCCACGCCGGCTTTGGCGGACAGCAACCTGCCACCCGCGCCGCTTGCCAACACGCAACTGTCCGATCCCACGCAGGAGGCGAAAGCGCAGGCGCTGATGGTGACGCTGCGTTGCCTCGTCTGCCAAGGGCAGTCGATCGCCGACAGCGACGCGGAAATGGCGGGAGATATGCGCGCACTCGTACGGGAGCGCATCCGCGCCGGTGAGCAGCCCGCTGCGATCCGCGACTGGCTGATCGCGCGTTACGGCGACTATGTGACCTACGATCCACCGTTCGGGCTGCTTACCGCGCCGTTGTGGATCGCGCCGCTGGTCTTGATCGGGTTCGGCGTTTGGTTCGCGCGCGGCAGTTTCCGGAGGCGGCGCGGCTAATGGGGTGGATTGCACTTGGCCTGATCGGCGTTGCAGCGGCGGCGGCGTTGTGGCTGCTCGGCGTGGCGCGGCCGCTGTGGAGCTTCATCGGTGCCGGGCTGATGCTGGGGGCGACCGGTTACGCTTTGCAGGGGCGCCCGGACGTGCCGGCGCATCCGGTGGTCGCATTCGCGCGACCGATCGAGCTGGATCAGGGCCTGATCGACCTGCGCGGCGACATGCTCGGCCGCTTCTCAGGCGAGGCCGCGTATCTGACGCTGGCCGACGGCATGACGCGCGCTGGCAACCCGAAGGCGGCGGTGCAGGTGATGCTCGGCGGGGTCGCCTATGCACGGACCAACTTCGTTCTGTGGACGTGGCTGGGCATGGCCTACGCGCAACACGATGGCGGCATGGTTTCGCCCGCCGCCCGGCTCGCTTTCACGCGCGCGATGCAGCTTGCGCCGACCCAACCGGGGCCACCATTCTTTTTAGGCGTCGCACTGATCCAGAGTGGTAATTTCGCGGCTGCCCGGCCGTACTGGGCGCGTGCGCTGGCGCTGACCCCGCCGAACGTGTCGTATCGCGCGGCGATCGCCGTGCGGCTGGCGATCCTCGACAAATATCTCGCCGCCGCGAAGCCGTGAGCGCGCGGTCGGCGTTGTAACGGCCATGACCACACCCACGATCCTTTGGCTCCGGCGCGACTTGCGGCTGGCCGATCAGCCCGCGCTCGCCGCTGCTATAGCAGAAGGGCCGGTGATCCCCGTCTACGTGCTCGACGATGCCGCGGCTGGCGATCACGCGATGGGCGGCGCTTCACGGTGGTGGCTGCACCACAGTCTCGCCGCGCTCGACACGGCGTTGCGCAAGAACGGCTCACGGCTAATCCTGCGGCGAGGCGATGCGGCGGCGGTGTTGGCCGCGCTTGCCGTCGAAACCAAAGCCACTCGGGTCCACTGTCTGCGACATTATGAGCCGTGGTGGCGCAAGGCGGAGGAGGCCGTCGCCGCGCATATCAATCTCGTATGTCACGACGGCAACTACCTCGCGCCGCCGGGCTCGCTTACGACCGGCAGCGGCGGACCGTACAAGATCTACACGCCGTTCTGGCGCGCGCTCCAGCAGCGCATGCCCCCGCCCGAGCCACAGCTGGCTCCCGATGTGATCCCCGCGCCACCGCACTGGCCACATGGCGAACGGCTGTCGGACTGGGCGCTGCTGCCGACCAAGCCCGACTGGGCGACCGGTTTCAGCGAGTGGGAGTCGGGCGAAGCGGCAGCGCACCGGCAACTCGCTGCCTTTCGCGACGCGGCAGCCAACTATGCCAATACGCGTAACCTCCCGTCGCTCGACGGTAGTTCGCGCCTGTCGCCGCACCTGCACTTCGGCGAGCTGTCGCCCGCGCAGGTCTGGCACGCACTCGCCGAGGAGGGAGGGTCGGTTGATACCTTCCTTGGCGAGATTGGCTGGCGCGACTATGCGCAGACGGTAATCCTGCAATACCCCAATTACGGTATCGTGAACGCACGGCCGGCGTTCGACCGGCTGCCGTGGCGTAGCGGCGCGGCTGCACGTGCCGATCTGCGTGCATGGCAACAGGGCCGGACCGGCTATCCGATCGTCGACGCCGGGATGCGGCAACTTTGGGCGACCGGGTGGATGCACAATCGGGTGCGGATGATTACAGCCTCGTTCCTCATCAAGCATTTGCTGATCGACTGGCGCGAGGGGGAGCGCTGGTTCTGGGACTGCCTCGTCGATGCCGACTATGGCAGCAACGCGGTGAACTGGCAGTGGACCGCCGGTAGCGGCGTGGATTCGAACATGTTCCCCCGCATCATGGCGCCACTGACCCAGTCGGCCAAGTTCGACGCGGCCGACTATATTCGCCGCTGGGTGCCCGAACTTGCAAAGGTCGGTGACGAGGCGATCCATGATCCCGAACAAGAGGGTGCGCGGCCCGCAGCCTATCCGGCCAAGCTGATCGGCCACCGCGAGGCGCGCGAGCGTGCGCTGGCGGCGTACCGCCGCACGAAATGAGGACTTGGCGAGAGCGGTGGCGGCGGTGCATGGGCTGACTCCATGAATGCACCCGCGCCGTCGTCCGGGCGCCAGCACGGCGCCGCTACCCGCAACCGAACCACGCTCGATGCCCTGCTCGCCCGGTTCGCGCCGCTGTTCCACAAGATCCTCGATCGCATCGACCACGGGCTGGCCGCCGGGTCGATCGAGACGAGCTTGCCGGACGGTCGCGTGCGCTTGCTGGGCGGGCGCGCGCCCGGGCCGGCTGCGGTAGTGAAACTGGTAAGCTGGCGTGCGCTGCTACGGCTGGCGACGCGTGGCTCCATAGGCTGGTATGTCGGCTGGTCACGGGGCGAGTGGTCGAGTCCCGATCCGGTCGCACTATTCGAGCTGTTCGTCCTCAACCGTAACACGCTCGGCAACGCCGGGCGGGCATCCGGACTGTGGCGGCGGCTGCAACGCGTGTGGCACAGGCTGCGTGAAAACGATCGCGCCGGTGCGCGGCGGAACATCGAATTTCACTATGATCTCGGTAACGATTTCTACAGCTTATGGCTGGATCCGACCATGAGCTATTCGAGCGCACTCTTCGCCCGACCAATGTCGGAAGCGGAGTCGTTGGAGGTCGCACAACAGTTCAAGCTGGAGGCGATCCTCGCGCGGACGGAAACTTTGCCAGGCGAAACGATACTGGAGATTGGGTGCGGGTGGGGTTCGTTCGTCGCGGTTGCGGCGCGTGGCGGACGCAAGGTGCATGGCATCACGCTTTCGCCGGAGCAAAAACGCGCAGTCGAGACACGCGCCATGCAGGACGGTCTTCAGGATGTAACGGTTTCCCTGACCGATTACCGTGACGTCACCGGCGTTTACGACGCGGTCGCCAGCATCGAGATGGTCGAGGCGGTGGGGCAGGCGTTCTGGCCGACATATCTCGCGTCGATCTCGCGCGCACTAAAGCCGGGTGGTCGAGCGGCACTGCAATATATCGCGATCGATGATGCGATTTTCGAAGCGTATGCCGGCAACGTCGACTTCATCCAACGCTACGTGTTTCCGGGCGGCATGTTGATCTCGGAGAGCCGTTTTGAAGCGATCGCGGCGGAACAAGGGTTGGCATGGCGCGATCGCCGCGGCTTTGGGCTAGACTATGCCGAAACCCTTCGGCGCTGGCGCGTGGCGTTCGATGCTGTTGTGGCCGACGGGCTGCTACCCGCGAGATTCGATCGTGAGTTCATCAACTTGTGGCGCTATTATCTGATGTACTGCGAAGGTGGCTTTCGCGGCGGCGGGATCGATGTTGCGCAGGTGACGTTGGTCAAGATTCCATAATCCAGCGGCTCCGTGCTCGTCGCACCAAGCGATTACGCTTCGACCGTTTCGAAGTGACCGGTTTTGAAATCGTCCGTCACCAGTGCGGCGATGTGGCTGCCGACCACCTCCGGCGCCTTGACCGTATCCGGGTTCTCGCCTGGATAGGCACGCGCACGCATTGCGGTACGGGTCGCGCCGGGATTGATGATCGCGGTTCGGATGGTGCTGATCTGCTCCATTTCATCGCCATATGCGCCGATGAGCGTCTCGAAAGCGGCCTTGGACGCACCGTATAGCCCCCAATAGGCGCGCGGTTTGCGGGCTACACTGGATGTAACGCCGATCACGCGTGCACGCCTCGAGCGGCGCAGCATCGGGTCGAATGCACCGATCAGCGCGGCTTGCGCACTTACGTTGAGCGTCAGGACGCGCGCGAGTTCCTTCGGGTCGATCGCTGGCACCGCGCCGAGCGTGCCGAGCATCGCGGCGTTCAGCACCAACACGTCGAGCGCCTGCCAGCGTTCGCCGATCGCGACCGCCAGGCGGGCGATGCTGTCGGTCTCAGTCAGATCGAGCGGAGCAATCGTCGCGGAACCACCGGCGGCGAAGATCGCATCCTCGACCTTCTCCAGCGCGGCACCGGTACGCGCGGTCAAAACGACATGCGCACCCGCCTCCGCCAATGCCATCGCGGTGGCGGCACCGATGCCTCGGCTCGCACCCGTGACAAGTGCGAGTTGATCGGCGAGCGGCTTGTCGGTCATCGTTTCACTCCGGACTATCGCGGCAGCGATTGCACCACCGGAGCGAGCAGAACAACCCTCAGACCACGCGTTCCGCCAGCAGTGCGAACTGATCGACCGAAGCAACTTCGTCCTGATCCGTCAGCGTCGTGGGATAATCCCCGGTGAAGCACGCGTCGCAGTGGCTCGGGCGGATATCGGCACGGCAGGGTTCGCCGAGCGCCTTGTAGAGCCCGTCGATTGAAACGAAGGCGAGGCTGTCGGCGTGGATGTACGCGTTCATCTCGGCCACGTTCTTGCTGTGTGCGAGCAGCTTGGCGCGTTCGGGCGTATCAACGCCGTAATAGCAACTGTGGCGCGTCGGCGGGCTGGCGATGCGCATGTGCACTTCGGCTGCGCCAGCGTCGCGCATCATCTGGACGATCTTGAGCGAGGTGGTGCCACGCACGATCGAATCGTCGATCAGGATGACGCGCTTGCCCTCAATCAGCGCCCGATTGGCGTTATGCTTGAGCTTTACGCCGAGATGGCGGACCTCATTGGTCGGCTGGATGAAGGTGCGGCCGACATAATGCGAGCGGATGATGCCAAGCTCGAACGGGATACCCGACTGCTGGGCATAGCCGATCGCGGCCGGCGTGCCCGAATCGGGAACCGGGATGATGAGATCGGCGTCGACCGGGCTTTCGATCGCGAGTTGCGCGCCAATCGCCTTGCGCACCGAATAGATGCTCTGTCCCGCCGAAATCGAATCGGGGCGCGAGAAATAGACATGCTCGAAGATGCACGGGCGCGGTGAAACTGGCGCGAACGGGCGATGCGAACTGATCTCGCCGCCCTTGACGATCACCAGTTCGCCCGGCTCGATCTCGCGCACGAACGTCGCACCGACGACGTCGAGAGCGACGGTTTCCGAGGCGAAGATGATCGCCTCACCAACCTTGCCCATCACCAGCGGGCGAATGCCGAGCGGATCGCGGCAGGCGATCATGCCCTCCGGCGTCATCACGATCAGCGAATAGGCGCCCTCGACCTGCTTCAACGCGTCGATGAACTTGTCGAGGAAGGTCCGATACTTGGACATCGCGACGAGGTGGATGATCGTCTCGGTGTCCGAGGTGGACTGAAAGATCGAACCGTTGCGGACGAGATCCCGGCGCAGCCGCATCGCGTTCGAGATGTTGCCATTGTGCGCGATCGCGAACCCGCCGGACGCAAGGTCGGCGTAGAGCGGCTGCACGTTGCGCAGCGCCGTCTCTCCAGTGGTCGAGTAACGGACGTGCCCGCAGGCGACATGGCCGCGTAGCGGGACCATCACATCCTCGCGGTCGAAATTGCCGGCGACGTGTCCCATCGCGCGGTGCGTGTGGAAGTCGACACCATCGAAGCTGGTGATGCCGGCTGCCTCCTGCCCGCGATGCTGTAGCGCATGCAGGCCGAGCGCGACGAGTCGCGCGCCATCGGGTGCCCCGGCGACGCCGAAGACTCCACACTCCTCACGGAGTTTGTCGCCATCGACGACATCGAACGGATTGGTTGTAAGCATGGCGCCCTTCGAAGGGGTGTGCGTGTGAATTGCCATATAGGGGCATCGGACGGGTTTGTCGCGCTTTTGTCATATCGAAACGCACGCCATTGGTCGCACAAGCGGAAAAGCTTTGTTTCCGCACATACTTAGGAGCGATTGCTGCGTTGCTGAGCGCGGTAATGGGCAGGTGTGGGCGTCATCTCTACCACGCTGATTCGCCGTGCTTCCGCTCTCCCGGCGACACCGCTATGGACGGTCTTATGACCGATCTTCGCGATAGCACGCTCGCCCTAGACCCAAAGTATGATGCCAATGGGCTTATCACCGCAGTCGCGACCGATCGTGCCACCGGGGCGCTGCTGATGGTGGCGCATATGAACGCAGCGGCGCTCGCCGCGACGATCGAAAGCGGGCAGGCGCACTTCTGGTCGCGTAGCCGCGCGAAGCTCTGGAAAAAGGGCGAGACATCGGGCCACGTCCTCACCGTCCGCGATATCCGCATCGACTGCGATCAGGATGCGGTGTGGCTGATCGTCGATCCGGCTGGCCCGGCTTGCCATACCGGCGCGCCTAGCTGCTTCTATCGTCGCATCGACGGCGATCGGCTGATCCCGGTCGAATGAGACGGGCGTTGCCGTTGTTGCTGCTGTTGGCCGCTGGTTGCTCACGCGCGGTCACGCCGGGATCGAGCAACGTTGCCGCGCCGACCGGGCTAGAGGCGGCTGCGATCGAGGCGGGCGTGATCCCCGATCCGCAGAATGCCGACATCACCGGACTCTATACCCGCGACACGGACCGGGTCTGCATCGTGCCGGCCGCGAACGCATACCAGATCGGCGTGTTCGTCGACTACGGCGACGATCAGCATTGCAGCGGCCTAGGTACCGTGTCGCGGGTAGGCGAGACGCTGCACGTCGGGTTTAGCGATGCCGATGGTTGCCGCTTCGATGCCCGCTTCGAAGGTGACCGCGTCGTTTTTCCGGGCACGGTACCGGAGCCATGCCGCAAGCTGTGTTCGCAGCGCGCATCGATCGCCGGGCTGACGGTAGATCAGTTGAGCAACTCCGCCGCCGAAGCCGCGACCTTGCGCGATGCGCGCGGGCGTTTGCTTTGCCCGAGCGGGTGAGGCTGGCAGCGCGCTGACGCTGAACCGACCGCGACGCAATGATAGCGCGCCGCTCGTGGCTCAGTGGCTCTCCTGCGGAACGTGTGATTCCGGCTTTGCGGGTGTGGCCGGCGCGCTTGGCGTCGGTACTGACACAGGCTTGCGGCGGACGCCGGTTAGGTTGTCCGTAGTCGCCGGGATTGTGGTTGCCGCCGGCGCTTTGATAACGACCTCCTTGGCGGGAAGCAAAACCTGGGTCTTCATGCACTCGCTCGGATCTGGGCGCTTGAACGTTGCGCAATTCCACAGCGCCTTGTCGTAATGATAGGTTCGATCGCGCATGTAGCTGAACGCCATCGTGTCAATCTGACCGGCATCCAGCGGCATCGCACCCGGCGTGCGTGCCTTGTCAGTCCAAGCCATCACCTTGCAACGCGGCCGGTCGCCGCACGCTCTGGTCGCAAACAGCGGGTAGGAATCCGGCGGGAGGTGCGGGTCGATGGTGACAAGGAAGGTCTCCAGATCGCCCGGGAGCGGCGAGGGCAGCGCTTCTGGCGCAAGCGCGGCAACGACAGCCTCAACCGTCAACGGCGGCCCGAACACGCCACCACCTTTGTGGGCGTCCGAGTAATACGCCAGCGCGGGGATCACCGGCTCGTCGGGAGACACCGTGCGGTTGAACGCAGGCGGCGTGCCCCACCATCCGCTCCACCGGAAGAATAGATGGGTATGAACGGCGGCGACCTTGTCGAGGCTGGATTGCCAGTACGGCACCACCCAATCGGTGTGATAATGCGTGGCATAGCCGACTGCGCCATACACCTGACCGCCCAAGGACTTCGCCGCCTGCGTGCGGGCGCGCGCCCATTGCTCCGGTCGCCAGCGGTGGCGTGTCAGCGCGCCGTCACAGGTGAAGGTGAACTGGCAGCCGGTGGACCGCTCCGAGCCTTGGAACACCACCCCGCAGATCGTCTTGGGGAATGCTGGGTGACGAACGCGGTTGATGATGACCTGACCGACCGCGCGCTGGCCTTCGTTATCGTCACCCGCTTCGTACAGCATCGCGGCGGCCATGCAGTCGGTCGCGCGAGCCTGCTCGTCGGGCGTGCCGGACAGATGGAAGGGTCGCGCCGCGGGGTTTGGATCGGCCGAGAACGGCACCCCGGCGTTGTACGCGCGCGCGTCGCCTGGGGCGAGATCCTGAAAGGTGACGGGCTCGACCGGTGGCAGTTCCGCCTTAGGCACGACGTGGCGGTGCGGCGCGCGAACGATATGTCCGTGCACCACCACGACCCGCGGCCCGAAATGAACCAGCAAAGCCGGCGCAGCGATCGCCACGATTGCGATGACGAGCAGGATGATGCGCAACACAACATCGTTAGGGCGATGCACTGCGGACTTTGGTCCGTCAGGGAAACGCCGAACAAGGCGCGAAAGCAAATTGCGGCGCACGGCGGATTAAAGAGCGGGCAGGAGGCGAACGAGGAGACGCATGGCGCCCGATGCGCCAACCGACTGCCTTCGGTCAACCTTTCGCGTGTCCCACGACGGGAACCGCAGAAGGCCGGGCGACCGTCCCGATCGGGTCGGCCGCCCGGCGCAAGCTAAGTTGATTTACGACTCGGGCAGGAAATCCGGCACGGACAGGTAACGCTCGCCGGTGTCGTAGTTGAAGCCGAGCACGCGCACGTCGTCGGGCAGATCAGGCAGTTTCTGCAGGATCGCGGCCAATGTCGCACCCGACGAAATGCCGACCAGCATGCCTTCTTCGGTCGCCGAACGGCGCGCCATGTCCTTGGCGACGGCGGCATCGACCTTGATTGCGCCATCAATCGCCTGCGTATGGAGATTGGCCGGTACGAAGCCCGCGCCGATGCCCTGGATCGGGTGCGGCCCGGGCTGCCCGCCCGAAATGACCGGTGACGCATCCGGCTCGACCGCGAACACCTTGAGGTTCGGCCACACCTTCTTCAGCGTTTCCGCCACGCCGGTGATATGGCCACCGGTGCCGACCCCGGTGATGATGACGTCGATCGGCGAATCGGCGAAATCGTTGAGAATCTCCTGCGATGTCGTGCGGACATGGACGTCGATGTTGGCGGCGTTTTCGAACTGCTGCGGCATCCATGCGCCGGGCGTCTGCGACACGATCTCGAGCGCGCGTTCGATCGCACCCTTCATCCCCTTTTCACGCGGGGTAAGGTCGAAGCTCGCGCCATAAGCGAGCATCAGGCGACGACGCTCGATCGACATGCTTTCCGGCATGACGAGGATCAGCTTGTAGCCTTTCACCGCCGCGACCATGGCAAGACCCACGCCGGTGTTGCCGCTGGTCGGCTCGACGATGGTGCCGCCGGGCTGGAGCAGGCCGTCGCGCTCGGCCGCCTCGATCATGGCGAGCGCGATCCGATCCTTGATCGAGCCGCCGGGGTTCGAACGTTCGGACTTGATCCACACTTCCTGCCCCGGAAACAGCCGCTGCAGCCGGATGTGCGGGGTGTTGCCGATCGTATCGAGGATCGTGTTGGCTTTCATGCTTTGGCCTCCATCTCAAGGTCTGCCGCGTCCTGAAGCGACTTGGGCGGTTCGAACGTCTTGGCGTTGCGAATGCTGGGGAAGAGATAGGTCCACAGGATCGTCACTACAATCGCGCCGCCGCCGCCGATCAGCACCGCGCCTACAGGTCCGAGCGCGGCGGCAAGGAAGCCCGACTCGGCCTCGCCCAGTTCGTTGGAGGCCGAGATGGTGAGCTGCGACACCGCGCCCACCCGACCGCGCTTGTCGTCCGGCGTATAGAGCTGGATCAGCGAGGAACGGATATAGACCGAGAACATGTCCGACGCCCCCGCCAGCACCAGTGCGCCGAGGCTGAGCGGCATCCAGGTCGACAGGCCGAAGATCACGGTCGCGGTGCCATACACCAACACCGCGCCAAGCATCTTGACGCCGACATTGGTCTTGATTGGCCGGAACGAGAAGAACACCGCCACCACCATTGCGCCGATCGCCGGCGCGCCGACCAGCATGCTCAGCCCCTGCGGCCCGACCTTCAGGATATCGTGTGCGTAGATCGGCATCAGCGCGCTGGTGCCGGCGAGGAATACCGCGAACAGGTCGAGCGTGATCGCGCCGAGCACGAGTTTGTTCTGCCCGACATAGGCCAGACCATCGATGATCTGCTTGATCGGATGATCCTTGCTGATCGCGATGGTGCGCGGCACCTTGCCGATCAGCAGCATGCAGACCAGTGCCAGCCCGAACAGCGCGGTCGAGAGGAAGTACGCGCCCGACGGCGCAAGTGAATAGGCGAACCCACCGATCGCCGGGCCGATGATCGCACCGACCTGCCATGACGTGGAGGACAAGGCGATCGCGGTCGGCAGCGACTCGCGTGGTACCAGATTGGGCGCGAGCGCGCCGAACGCCGGCCCGGCGAACGCACGGCCGATGCCGAGCAGCACCGCCACTGAGAAGATCACCGGCAGCGAAATCCACCCCTCCACGGTCGAGATCGCAAGGATCGCCGCACACAGCACCTGGAGCGACAAGGTGACGCGGGTGATCATCCGCCGGTCGAACCGGTCCGCCACCAGCCCGGTGATCGGCGTGGAGATGAACAGCGGCAGGAACTGCAGCAACCCGATCAGCCCGAGCTGCGCCGCCGACGCGCTTGGCGTCATGGTCGCCCGCGCGATCGTATAGGTCTGCCAGCCGATCACCACGATCATGCCGTTCTGCGCTAGCGTCATGCAGAAGCGTGCCGCCCAGTACGCCCGGAAATTGGCGATGCGCAGCGGGTGGATGGAAGGGGCGGTTGCGGGGGGCGATTGGGCCATTGCGTGTGGCTTTAGGCCCGGCCGCCCGTTCCGGGCAATCGACGATTTGCCGCCACGTGGAAAACACGCCGACAAGACTGCGCACGCACCCTGCGCAAGCGATCGTACCGAAAACGAATGCTGACACCGGGCGCGGGACCGTTGATGTTTTCCCCGCAACCCGCCTATAGCGGCCCGCAGCGTACCCGAGGACAAAGAGGTTTCGATCACGTGGCCAAAGCCCCAGCGACCAGAACAGCCGAGCCGCCCGCATCCAATCGCGAGCGCCCCAACGAGCCGACGCCGTTTGCGGCATCGAAGGAAGAACTGCTCGATTTCTACAAGCAGATGCTGCTCATTCGCCGCTTCGAGGAAAAGGCGGGGCAGTTGTACGGCCTCGGTTTCATCGGCGGCTTCTGCCATCTGTATATCGGCCAGGAAGCGGTCGCGGTCGGCCTCCAGTCCGCGCTGGACGGCGAGAAGGACTCGGTCATCACCGGGTATCGCGATCACGGCCACATGCTCGCTTACGGTATTGATCCCAAGGTCATCATGGCCGAGCTGACCGGCCGCGCCGCCGGCATCTCGAAGGGCAAGGGCGGCTCGATGCACATGTTCTCGACCGAGAAGAAGTTCTACGGCGGGCATGGCATCGTCGGCGCGCAGGTATCGCTCGGCGCAGGCCTCGCTTTCAAGCACAAGTATAGCGGCGACGGTGGCGTTGCGGTGTCGTACTTCGGCGATGGTGCTGCGAACCAGGGCCAGGTCTACGAATCGTTCAACATGGCCGAGCTGTGGAAGCTCCCGATCATCTTCGTGATCGAGAACAACCAGTATGCGATGGGCACCAGCGTCGGCCGCGCATCGTCGGAAGACCAGTTCTACAAGCGCGGCGAAAGCTTCCGCATCCCCGGCATCCAGGTCGACGGCATGGACGTGCTGGCGTGCCGCGGCGCTGCCGAGGAAGCGCTGGCGTGGGTGCGCGCCGGCAAGGGGCCGATCATCCTCGAAATGAAGACCTACCGTTATCGCGGCCACTCGATGTCCGATCCGGCCAAGTACCGCAGCCGTGACGAAGTGCAGGCGGTGCGCGACAAGTCCGACCCGATCGAGCACGTCAAGAAGCTGCTCGAGGAGCAGGGCGTAGTCGAGGACGAGCTGAAGACGATCGAGCAGGCGATCCGCAAGACGGTCAACGAAGCCGCCGACTTCGCCGAACAGACGCCCGAGCCGGATCCGGCCGAATTGTACACCGACGTGCTGGTGGAGCGCTACTGAGATGCCGATCGAGATCAAGATGCCCGCGCTTTCCCCGACCATGGAGGAAGGCACGCTCGCCAAGTGGCTCATCAAGGAAGGCGACACCGTCAAGTCCGGCGACATCATGGCCGAGATCGAGACCGACAAGGCGACGATGGAGTTCGAGGCGGTCGATGAAGGCACCGTCGGCAAGATCATGGTCGCCGAAGGGTCCGAAGGCGTGAAGGTCGGCACCGTCATCGCCACGCTGCTTGCCGAGGGCGAGGAAGCCGGCGCGGAGCCGACGCCCGCCAAGACCGAGGAAGCCGCCGAAAGCGCGGCCCCCGACGCGCCCAAGGGCGAGGCCGAGGTCGGCGCCAGCCCGGCGCAGGACAAGGTCGATACCGGCGCGCGCCAGATGTTCGAGGCGGCGAAGAACGACGCGCAGATCGCCGATCCGGCGATTCCCGAAGGCACCGAGATGGTCCGCACCACCGTCCGCGAAGCCTTGCGCGACGCGATGGCCGAGGAAATGCGCAGCGACGACCGCGTGTTCGTGATGGGCGAGGAAGTCGCGCAATACCAGGGTGCGTACAAGGTCACGCAGGGTCTGCTCGACGAGTTCGGCGAGCGCCGCGTGATCGACACGCCGATCACCGAATACGGCTTTGCCGGTATCGGCACCGGCGCGGCGATGGGTGGTTTGAAGCCGATCGTCGAGTTCATGACGTTCAACTTCGCGATGCAGGCGATCGACCACATCATCAACTCGGCGGCGAAGACCAACTATATGTCCGGCGGCCAGATGCGCTGCCCGATTGTGTTCCGTGGTCCCAATGGTGCGGCCAGCCGTGTCGGCGCGCAGCATTCGCAGAACTACGGCCCGTGGTACGCGAGCGTGCCGGGCCTGATTGTGATCGCGCCATATGATGCGGCCGATGCCAAGGGCTTGCTCAAGGCGGCGATCCGGACGGAAGACCCGGTCGTGTTCCTCGAAAACGAACTGCTCTACGGCCGTTCGTTCGACGTGCCCAAGCTCGACGATTACGTGCTGCCGATCGGCAAGGCACGCATCATGAAGCCGGGCAAGGACGTCACCATCGTCAGCTACTCGATCGGCGTGGGCCTCGCGCTCGAAGCCGCCGAAACGCTAGCCGGCGAAGGCATCGATGCCGAGGTGATCGATCTGCGCACGTTGCGCCCTCTCGACACGCAGACGGTGCTGAATAGCGTCGCCAAGACCAACCGCCTCGTCGTGGTGGAAGAGGGCTGGGCAACCTGCTCGATCGCGTCGGAAATCAGCGCGGTGGTGATGGAGCAGGGCTTCGACGATCTCGATGCGCCCGTCATCCGCGTTGCCAACGAAGATGTGCCGCTGCCCTATGCGGCCAACCTCGAGAAGCTTGCGCTGATTACCGCCGACAAGATCGTCACCGCGGTGAAGAAGGTGACCTACCGCTGATCGGAAGAGGGCGGGGCCGTGAGGTTCCGCCCTTTCGCCGCCAACGTGCGGTAAAGGTGGCGCCTGCCAGTACGTCTGCCTCGTTCCTCAGACGTAGGCGTCGCTGTCAGACCTTGTGCAGGTTGCGCGTCGACCAGTTCACCCCTAGCGACCGAGGGGAGACATGGTCGCGCACGGCGAAACACGCACTGTAGTTGCTGTCCTGCGGCGTACTCAGCCACGCGTCGACCAAGGGTTTGGTGCGATAGTTGATCGCCAGGTACATAACGCCAGCCCACCCGGAGTATCGAGCGGCGCGCGACTGCTGTTCCGCTTATCATCGGACAGCAGGCAGTCCAGCGGACCGGCCGTATCGACTACGAACATTGCGTCTGTATCCCCCACGTCGTGACGCGGTTGGCAGGTGACCGCAAGGGAAGTGCGCGTAACCGCGACCGTCTTCATCACCGGCAAAGCCAGCGTTCAACGGCAGGGCCGATAAGGTCGAGCGACATAAAACGGGCCGATGCCTATGGACCGGGCCGATGCCTATGGACCGGGCCGCATACCGCCGGGTAGGGCGCTGCAGATGCAGGACGACCCGGAGCGCGCGCTCGCGCTGAACTATGCCCCAACGGGGGCTCGCGATGGACTGCACGCGCTGTTCGCGCTTGACGACACATTTGCGCATGTTCTCCGCACCACCACCGAGCCGATCATCGGCCAGATGCGCCTCGCGTGGTGGCATGATGCGCTGCAACGGCTGGACGCTGCAGCGCCACCCGCGCAGCCGGTGTTGCAGGCGCTTGCGGACGCGGTCGTGCCGCGCGGCGTTGCGGGGCATACGCTCGCCGAACTGGTCATCGGTTGGGAGGCGCTGATCGAGGCCGACGCCGTGGACGCCGCGGCGATGTCGGCGCATGCCGAAGGGCGAGGGGCGGCATTGTTCACGGCGGCCGCGTTGCTGCTTGGCCGGTCGGACGCGCGCGTCGAGGCGGCGGGCCGGGGTTGGGCGCTGGCCGATCTGTCGCGGCATCTCCGCTCGCGCGAGGCGGCAACGCAGGCCCGAACGCTGGCAGCGGCCGCGTTGGACGAGGCGCTTGTGGGAGCGTGGCCGGCGGCGCTGCGTCCACTCGGCGCGCTAACGCTGATCGCGCGGATGAACCTTGCGGTGCCGGAGAGCATGCCCATCCCCGCCGGTGCGCCGCGCCGCGTCGCCCGCTTGATGTTGCATCGATTGACTGGTCGCTGAGCCTTTCGCCGGGGCTGAGACCGGGATAGCGTCGCTTCGACAGGGCAGAGGGGGATTCGGGCAACATGTGGAGATCTGTGGCGGGTGGGCTGGCAGCATTATTACTGCTGGCGGCAGGCTTCATCTATTTCACGGCGCGCGGCGGTGTCGCAGGGCTACCGCTGGCTGCGGTTCAGGCGGCACCGGCAAGCCAGGCCGATGCGCCGCTGCCCGACACCGTGCCCGAGGCAAGCGAGAAGACGCGCGAGCAGAAGCGCCTGTCGCGCTACGACAAGGATCATGACGGCAGCGTCACGCGCGAGGAGTATCTCGCATCGCGGCGTAAGGCGTTCGCCAAGCTCGACGTGAACCATGACGGCCAGTTGTCGTTCGACGAATGGGCGGCGAAGACCGAAGCCAAGTTCGCCGCCGCCGATATCGACAAGTCCGGCGCGATGAACGCGGCGGAGTTCGCCACCACTGCACCAAAGCGCAAGTCCAAAGTGCGCGCGCGTTGCCCGGAAAACCAGCAGACCCAGCCCGCCAAGGATGAGGAGAGCTAAGGAACGGTCCGCTTGGCGGCAGACCGTTCCGGGTTCATCGTTCAGGCTTCAACCAGCCGTCGCGAGCCAGCCCTGCATCGCCGTGCGCGCACGGTCGGTGTACATTTTTTTGCGGTCGGCCTTCTTGGTGCGACCGGGGATCGGCGGCATCAGCCCGAAATTGACGTTCATCGGCTGATAGGTCTCCGCGATCGCTGCGCCGGTGATGTGGTGAAGCAGCGCGCCGAGAGCGGTCTCGACCGGCGGCGCCGCGAGCGTTTCTCCACGGAGTTCCGCGATTGCGAAGCGCCCGGCCATCAGCCCGACCGCCGCGCTCTCGACATAGCCTTCGCAGCCGGTGATCTGCCCGGCGAAGCGGATGTTCGGGCGGTTCTTCAGCCGCAGCGTCGGGTCGAGCAGTTCGGGCGAGCGCAGGAACGTGTTGCGGTGCAGCCCGCCCAGCCGCGCGAACTCGGCGTTTTCCAGGCCTGGAATGGTGCGGAACAGCCGTACCTGCTCAGCATGTTTTAGCTTGGTCTGAAAGCCGACGATGTTCCACAACGTGCCCTGCGCGTTGTCCTGCCGAAGCTGCACCACCGCGTGCGGCCAGCGCCCGGTACGCGGATCATCCAGCCCAACCGGCTTCATGGGCCCGAACCGCAACGTATCGAGGCCCCGCTCGGCCATCACCTCGATCGGCATGCAGCCTTCGAAATAGGGGGTGTCGCGCTCCCAGTCCTTGAACTCGGTCTTTTCGCCACCGATCAGCCCGGCATGGAAAGCCTCGTACTGCTCGCGGTTCATCGCGCAATTGATGTAATCCTTGCCCTCACCTTTGTTCCAGCGCGACTGGAACCAGGCGGTCTCCATATCGATGCTGTCGAAGTGGACGATCGGCGCGATCGCGTCGAAAAACGCGAGTGCGTCCGCGCCCGTTGCGCCGGCGATGCTGGTGGCCAGCCCGGACGCCGTGAGCGGACCCGTTGCGATGATCGTGGGGCCATCCGCCGGCAAGGCATCGACCCGTTCGCGCACGATCGTGATGTTGGGATGTTGCGCCAGCGCCGCGGTGACGCCGGCGGAGAAGCGATCGCGATCGACCGCGAGCGCCGAACCGGCCGGCACCTTGTGGACGTCCGCCTCCCGCAGGATCACCGAGCCGAGCCCGCGCATTTCGGCGTGGAGCAGCCCGACGGCATTGCTCTCCGCATCGTCCGAGCGAAAGCTGTTGGAGCAGACCAGCTCGGCCAGACCGTCGGTGTGGTGGGCAGGCGTTGCCTCGCCAGTGCCGCGCATCTCCGAAAGCTTGACCCGGAAGCCTGCCTCGGCGAGTTGCCATGCCGCTTCAGAACCGGCGAGGCCGCCGCCGATGATGTGAATGTCGTGTGTCATGCGGAGCCGATAGCGCGTCCGGCGTCATCTTACAAAGCCGCGCGCTTGACCGCCGGTTGGACCCGCGCGATCAAGTGGCATGCCTCGCCATTCCATGACCCAGCACAGCCGCGTGTTGCTCGCCAGCCTGACCGGCACCACGGTCGAGTTCTACGATTTCTACATCTATGCGACCGCCGCTTCGCTGGTGTTCGGGCCGCTGTTTTTTCCGACGGCGGACGCGTCGGTTCAATTGTTGTCGTCTTATGCGGTGTTCGGGGTCGCGTTCATCGCGCGACCGGTCGGGGCGGCGCTGTTCGGACACTTCGGCGACCGGATCGGGCGCAAGTCGACTCTGGTCGCCAGCCTGATGCTGATGGGCGGATCGACCGTAGCGATCGCGTTCCTGCCGACCTATGCACAGATCGGCTGGACCGCGCCCGCGATCCTGTGCGTATTGCGGTTCGGGCAGGGGCTCGGGCTTGGGGGCGAATGGGGCGGGGCGTCCTTGCTCGCGGTGGAGAATGCGCCGAAGGGTTGGGAGATGCGCTACGGCATGTTCCCGCCGCTGGGCGCGCCGGTCGGATTTGTGGCTGCGAACGGCTTTTACCTGATCCTCGGAAGTGTCTTGAGCGATGAGCAGTTTCTCGCCTGGGGTTGGCGCCTCCCGTTCCTGACCAGTGCGGTGCTGGTGCTGCTGGGGCTGTGGGTCCGCCTCAAGCTGACCGAAACGCCCGCGTTCCTGGAGGCGGAGGCGCACGATGCCATACCGCCGGTACCGTTCGCGGAACTGCTGAGCGATCATCTGTGGCCGGTGCTGGCGGCGACCTTCTGCGTGGTGGCGTGTTACGCGCTCTTCTACCTCGGCACCGCCTTTGCGCTTGGCTATGGTACCAGCGTGCAGGGACATGGCCGGCAGGAATATCTCGCGATCGAGATGGCGGCGGTGCTGTTCCTCGCCATCGGCGTGATCGTGGCGGGCGTGCTGTCCGACTGGTACGGTGTGCGGCGGATGATGGGCTTCGGCTTCCTTGGCTGCATCGTCGCCGGATTGACGATGGCACCCGGCCTGGGCGCGCACTCTCTGTATGGCGTGTGGCTATGGCTGGCCGCATCGTTGTTCGTGATGGGCTTCACCTACGGGCCACTTGGCGGGTTCATCCCTGATCTGTTCCCCGCCGGGGTGCGCTATACCGGTGTAAGCCTTGCGTTCAGCATGGGCGGCATCATCGGTGGCGCGCTGACGCCGATGGGAGCGTCTGCGCTGGCGAGGGCAGATGGTTTATGGGCCGTGGGAATGCTGCTGGTCGCGGCCGGAGTACTAAGCCTGATCGGCCTGGCGATGTCGCGCCGGGCGCTTTGATAACGGCGAAGCGAGGTCTCGAACTGCCGGTCGGATATCCGACAACGCCGGCTGATATGCACCATGGCGGCGACAGCAGGCTGTCCGGCAGGCATGTGCAAGCGCTTCGTCAAGCCTGACCGCGCCGCAGCAGCGTGATCCGTCCCTTGCCGTATACCCGCGCCGCATCCTCTACAAAACCGGCAACCTCAAGCGGCTCGCGCTTGGCGGTTTCCACGCTGATGATCGTCGCATCGCTGACCCAGCCGAGCCGCGCGAGCTTGTCGAGCGCCACCGCGCCTGCGCCGCTATCGTAAGGCGGGTCCATCAGGATCACGTCGAGCGGCACCGCCGCCGGCCCAAGCGCAAGTACCGACTGTGCACGCACGTCCGCCTTCGCACCGAGTTTCGTGATGTTGGTGCGCAGCGCGTCCAGTGCTGGCTTGTCCTGCTCGACGAACAGGCACGAGGCCGCGCCACGCGATAGCGCCTCCAGCCCAAGCGCGCCCGACCCCGCGAACAGATCGGCGACTGCCAGCCCCTCGAAACTGCCGAGCCGACTCGTCAGCATCGAGAACAAGGCCTCGCGAACGCGGTCGGCGGTGGGGCGAGTGGCTTCCCCCTTGGGCGCGATGAGCGCGCGACCGCGCCATTCTCCAGCGATGATGCGCATTATTTACGAGTCCGTGGCGGGCGGGGTTTGGACGGGCGGGCAGGGCCACGCGGCGGGGCGGAGCGATCGGCGGGTGCACCGTCTCGCTTCGAACGGGGATCGGTCGCGGTGCGGCGTGCACGCGACGTGCCTTCGCCGCGCGCGGGTGCTGCCGCGCCCGACTTCGGCTTGGCGTCGTAGAACCGCTTCGGCTTGACCGGTGCCGGAGTCGCGGCACGATCCTCGGCCGGTCGGCTGTCGCGCGGCGACCAGCCCTCTTCACGTGCTGGCGAGGCGGCCCGTCGCAGCGCGGGTTTATGTGGGTTGCGTGGCACGTCGGATGCGGCCCCGGCCCGGGGTTTTCTCGCATCGCGGGAAGGTCGCGCATCGGCAAAGGCGGCACGGTCAGCCTTGGCGGCGGTTTCGCGGGTGATGCGCGGCGCAGCGGCCGCACGCGGTCTGCCTAGCGCGGGGCGATCATCGCGGACGACGCGCGGCGTGTCGTGACTGTCGCCCCGTTCGATCCGAAGCGGTTCGGACGCGCGCGCCCGTGCCGGCTGCGGCAGATCGAGCCGGGTCGGATTTTTGCGGAACGACGCGACGTCGTGCCCGCGAACCTCGCCCACTGCCCCCGGCGCGAGGTCACCCAATACGAACGGACCGTAGCGGGTGCGGATCAGCCGCGACACACGCAGGCCAAGATAGTCGAGCACGCGGCGCACTTCACGGTTCTTGCCCTCGGTCAGGATCATCTCGATCCAGACGTTGGCGCCCGTGCGTCGCTCGAGATTGGCGTCGATCGAGCCGTAGCGGACGCCTTCGATCTCGACGCCGTGGATCAGATCCTCAAGCTGCTGTTGTGTGATCGGGCCGTATGCCCGCGCACGATAGGCGCGCTGTACGCCGGTTGCCGGCAGTTCGAGCTGACGCTTCAGCTCGCCGTCGGTGGTCAGCAGCAGCAGGCCTTCGGTGGCGAGATCGAGCCGCCCGACCGGCATGACACGCGGCAGGCTCTGCGGCAGCCGGTCGTAGATCGTCAGCCGCCCGGCAGGATCGCGCTCGGTCACGAGCAGCCCCGGCGGCTTGTGGTACAGGAACAGCCGCGCGGGTGCCGCCGCCTCAACCGGAGCGCCGTCGACGGTGACACCGTCCAGCGAGGCAAGGATGGTGGCGGGCGTGTCGATCACGGTGCCGTCGAGCGCGACGCGACCATCGGCGATCATGCGTTCGATCTCGCGGCGCGAGGCAATGCCGGCGCGGGCGAGCAGTTTGGCGATGCGCTGCGGCGCGCCGGCGGCTGAGGTGGGGGTAGGGCGTTGCACCGCGACCCCATAGCGAATTTCGCATCGTCCGCGCGTAAAAATTCGTGAGACCCTTTCTGTTGCCGCGCGTTAAGAGACGGATGCGTAACGAGGGCGCGCATCGTGGGCGGCGATGCAGCCAGGAAAGCGGGTGGACCGATCATGCTGTTCGGAAAGAAGAAGCGGCGGATCTGTCGGTTGCTCATCGTCGAGGACGAGCCGCTGGTCGCGTTCGATACCGAACATTTTCTGCGTGAGGCGGAATATGAGATCGTCGCGACGGTCGACCGGGTCGCTGACGCTCTGGCAGTGCTACGCCGGCCAGACGGGGTCGATCTGGTGCTGGTCGATGTTCGGCTATCCGATGGTAGCGGCATCGACGTGGCGCGCGCGGCGCATGATGCGGGCGTACCTGCGATGTTCGTCACCGGGCAGTGCCCCGCCGGCGGGCGCGAAGTCGCCGCCGGCTGTCTTGCCAAGCCGTATTCGCCGCGTGATCTGCTTGCCGCGATCAGCGTGGTCGAGGGAATGCTGGACGGCAAGCCGCCCAAGCGTACGCCAGCGGGTTTCACGCTGTTCGCACGGCCCGAGTAAAGCTGCGCTCTGCTCCCCACCCAGTCGCCCGTTGCCCTGATCGCCGCTGCCGCCTAGACCTGCCGCATCGGCGCACATTCGCGTCAGGGGGTGAAGGTTGGCGGTTACACGACCCAAGGGCATGCGGCTGTTCGTCGCTGCATTACGCACACGCAAATCGGCGTCGATGCTGGCGCTGGGCTTCTCCTCGGGATTGCCGTTCGCGCTTCTGATCGGAACGCTGAACGCATGGCTGGGCGAGGTCGGCATTGCGCTGGCGACGATTGGCGTGCTGTCGTGGATAGGCCTCGCCACCGCGTTCAAGTTCCTGTGGTCGCCGCTGGTCGACCGCGTGCGCCTGCCATTGCTCGGCCGCCTTGGTCGGCGCAAAGGCTGGATCGTGCTGTGTCAGGCGTTGATCGTGGTTGCGCTGATCGGGCTGGTGGTGACCGATCCGACCCTCGACATCGGCCGCTTCGCGGCTTTCGCGTTTTTGGGCGCGGTGAGTTTCGCGACGCAGGATATTGCGATCGACGGCTGGCGGATCGACGTTGCCGATGACGACACGCCGGTCGAGTTGCTGTCGGCGATCAACCAACTCGGTTACCGGGTGGCGAGCATCGTTGGCGGAGCGGTCGCGCTCTACATGGCGTCGCGGATGTCGTGGCCGACCGTCTACGCCGTGATGGCCGGGGTAATGGCGGTGTTGATACTGTTCGCACTCGCCGCACCCGACACGCAGCGTCCGCCCGATATCGCGGTGAGTGCGCTTGCCGCGCCGGGTGAAGTGCGGCCGGGCCTGCGCGCCGTCGCGTTAGCAATCGTCGGCGCAAGCTGGACGTGGGCGATCGTGACTCTGGTCAGGTTCATGGTGTCGATGCTGGCGGAGACACCGCCCGGCGCGCCGAGGCCATCACCCGGCGACTTCCTCAAATATCATGGTCCGGCGATCGTCGTGGCGACGGTGCTTGTGCCCCTGGCCGTGGCGGGCTGGATCAATTGGCTGAAGGCGCGCGGACGTGGCGTGCAGACCGTCGCGGATACCGGTACCTCGGCGATGCGGACTGCGGGGAATCACCTGTACGGCGCGCTGATCGCACCGCTTGCCGACTTGGCGCAGCGGCTCGGCTGGGGTGTGCTGATCGTGATCGGACTGATCCTCACCTATGCCTTGTGCTACAACGTCTGGGCCTCGTTCGCCTATCCGTTCTACCTCGACTATCTGCACTATACCAAGGACGAGGTGGCGTTCGCGTCAAAGCTGTTCGGCATCATCATGTCGATCCTCGGCGTCAGCCTTGGCGGCTATCTGTTCGTCAGGATCGGCCGCTTTCCGACCGTGCTGGTCGGTGCGATCCTGCCGATCTTCGGCAACTTCCTGTATGCGGATCTTGCCGACGGCGCCCCGTATATCGATCTGGTGCTGGGCACGCTGCGGCTGGATCATCTCGCCATCGCGCTTGGCAGCGACGAGCGAATGGCGCGGCTGTTGCTGACGATCTGTTACGAGAATATTTCGACGGGTCTCGCGCTCGCCGCGTTCGTTGCGTACCTTTCCAGCATCGTCAGCAAGCAGTTCGCCGCCGTGCAATATGCGGTGCTATCGTCGTTGACCTTTCTGATCGGATCGCTCGGCCGCGGCGTCGCTGGCGAGATGTTCGACACGCTCGGCTATGCGACGGTGTTTCGCTACGTGGCGGCGGTGGGGCTGCTGGCGATCGTGTTCGTGTTGCTAGAATGGTGGCGTGCGTCGCGCGTGAGCGCAACGGCGGAACTGGGCGGCACCGGCGAGGCGGCGTGATGGACTGGGTGTGTTTCCTGGTCCGCTTGCCGCTTGGCGATTGCCTAGCGACAAGCGGATGAGTGGGATGGGACCGGCGTGATGTGGCAGCACTTCATCGGTGTCGCCGTCGCGGTGTCTTTTGCTCTTGGCCGGATGATGCTGCGGCGCCGCCGTGTCCGCCGGGCTGCGCAGGACAGCGTCCTGTCACAGCGGCCGGTCCGCCCGCCACTCGGCGATTACCGTGATCCGTAACGGCTGACACGCGCGATCATCCCTCGGCGACGGGACGTCCCGCATCCGCGAACGCGCCGGCCACGGCGGTTGCGCTGGACAGCAATCCATCGATGTGGCGGACGCCGAGCAGGTCCGACAGCAACAGCGCCGCGGCTGCAGGCTGGCGCTCGGCGCGGGAGATTACCGTCAGCATCGCCACTTCCGCATGGGTGATGCGCGTGAAGCAGCACGGTGCGATCGCGATCGTGACATTGGTCTGGGTCGCCACGTCGGCCATCAGCGCGCGCATCAGCATGAGTGGCCGCCGATACGCCTTTCTGAAGACTCGCAACATCGCATGTGCGGCGATCGCATCGTTCAGGCCGTGCGCGCCCATCCGACGAAACACGAACAGGAATAGGCGCGCATTATCGCATGCGGGCATGTCGTGAAGGGTCAGCGCGCTGGTGGTCGGGGCGATCGTCATCAACTGCTCTCCTGCAATGGGGGCAGACTGACCTCTCAGCTATTGCGAGTCAATCGCAATTAGTCGAGATGCTCCAGATTGGCGGCGAGCACCGTGCCAGCAAGGTAAAGCGAGCCGAGGATCAACACGATCGGCGGTTCCGCCGGATCGCCGATCTGCGAGATATCGGCCAGCGCCTGCGGAACGTCGCTTACGGCGTGGGCCGGGATGCCGAGTGAACGGGCGACGCCGGCAAGCGCCATGGGCGCGTGGTGATCGTGATCGGCCACCGGCACCGCGTGCAGCGTTGTCGCCAGTCCGACGAACGGGGCGAGCAATCCGGCCGGATCCTTGTTCGACAGCATCCCGAGCACGAGGTGGACGTCGCCCCGCCCGGTCCCCGGGTGCGCGATCCTCTCCAACGTGGCGGCGATCGCACCGGCTGCGGCAGGATTGTGCCCCCCGTCGAGCCACACCTGGCTGCCCGGCGGCAAAAGATCGACGAGCGGACCGGGCGAGAGCCGCTGCATCCGCGCGGGCCATGTCGTGCCGGTGGCGGCGGCATGGATCGCCTCAATCGGTATCGCAAGCGCGTGCTGGTGGCGCAGCATCGCAGTGGCGAGCGCCAGATTACCGGGCTGGTGCGGTCCTGCCATTTTTGGCAATGGCAGCGCGAGGATGCCGTCGGCATCTTCGTAGACGATCTGATCGCCCGCCTTGTACCGCCATTCCCGCCCAAGCGCGATGATCGTACCGCGCGCCGCCGCCGCGACGCTCCCGACTCGTTCGGTCACGCTTGGCGCATAGGCCATCGTCACCAGCGCAACATCAGGTTTGGCGATCCCGGCTTTCTCGGCGGCGATGTCTTCGGCGGTGTCGCCGAGAAACGCCTGATGATCGATGCCGAGTTGCGCGATGCCGGTCACCACCGGCGCCGGGATCACGTTGGTGGCGTCGAGCCGCCCACCCAGACCGACCTCGATGATGCAGGCATCGGCCGGTGTCCGCGCAAAGGCAAGGAACGCGCACGCGGTGGTCACTTCGAAGAAACTCGCGCCGATGCCGTCCGGACCATCACCCGCGGCGTCGAGCACTTCGGCGAGCAGGGCGGCAAGCGCGTCGTCCGCGATCAGTCTGCCGGCAACTCGGATCCGTTCGTTGAAGCGGACGAGATGTGGGCTGGTATAGACGTGCGCGGTAAAGCCAGCCGCCTCGATCGCCGATCGCAGGAATGCACAGGTCGAGCCTTTGCCGTTGGTGCCCGCGACGTGGAACACCGGCGGCAGCCGCAGGTGCGGATCGCCGAGCCGTGCGAGCAGCGCCGTAATGCGTTCGAGCCCGAGAATGTCCGTGCCCGGAGACAGCGCCCACAACCGGTCGAGTTGCGCCTGAACGGCGACCGAGGTGGAGGTGGCGTTATCCGGCATCGATCCACTCCTGATCGTTTCTGTGATTCGCGTCGGAGCGCCGCTGGCCTGCACAGGCGCAGGCTAGGCCGCGGCCCTCGCACCCAGGTAATCCACCACGCTCGCCAGCGTTGCGCGCATGTCCTTGCGGTGCTTCACCATGTCGATCATGCCATGTTCGAGCAGATACTCCGCCCGCTGGAACCCCTCGGGCAGCTTTTCGCGAATGGTCTGTTCGATTACGCGTTGGCCGGCGAACCCGATCAGCGCGCCGGGCTCCGCGATCTGTACGTCGCCGAGCATCGCGTAACTCGCCGTCACGCCGCCGGTGGTGGGATCGGTCAGCACCGCGATATAGGGCAAGCCCGCATCGTGCAGCATCTGGATCGCGACGGTCGCACGTGGCATTTGCATAAGGCTGAGGATGCCCTCCTGCATGCGCGCGCCGCCAGCGGCAGTGAAGATGATATACGGACATTTGTCCGCGATCGCCGCCTCGACACCGCGGATGAAGGCTTCGCCGACGGCTAACCCCATCGAGCCGCCCATGAAGGCGAAATCCTGCACGCCTACGACGACCTTTAGCCCTTCGATCTTGCCGCGCGCGGTGGCAAGCGCGTCGGTTTCATCGGTCGCCGCACGCGCGGCCTTGATGCGGTCCGAATAGCGTTTGGTATCGCGGAACTTGAGTGGATCCTCCGGCACCTTGGGCATCGGTAGCATCGTGTAGCCTGTGTCGAGCGTGTACTCGAACCGCAAGTTCGGGCCGATCCGTTCGTGGAAATCGCAATGCGGGCAGACGTGGAGGTTTTCCTCCAGTTCCTTCACAAACACCATCTGCCCACAGCCCTTGCACTTGTGCCAGAGGTTGTCGGTGCTCGTATCTTCTTTTTTCGTAACGACGAGCGACAGGGCGTTACGAACGTTGCTGAGCCAACTCATGCTGCGATTTCCTGACGGGCCGAGGCGATGGCATCGGCGAGGGAGGCGATATAGGCGCGAGCCGGTTCGGGTGCATGGGAACCGTGTTGCGCGACGATCTCTACGATCGCGGAGCCGACCACGACCGCATCGGCGACACGCGCGATGGCGGCAGCCTGTTCGGGTGTACGCACGCCGAAGCCGACGGCGACCGGTATGTCTGTTGCCGCCTTCAACCGTGCGACGGCCTGTTCGATGGAAGCCTGCGCGGCCTGTTGCTTGCCGGTGATGCCGGCGACGGAAACATAATACAGGAAGCCGGACGCTCCATCCAACACCTGCGGCAAGCGAGCAGCGTCGGTGGTCGGGGTGGCGAGGCGGATCAGATCGATGCCCGCCGCACGCAGCGCGGGGCCGAGTTCGGCATCTTCCTCGGGTGGGATGTCGACGCAGATCACGCCGCTAACGCCGGCCGCCTTCGCAGCCTGCGCGAACCAGTCTGCGCCGCGCACCGTCATCGGATTGGCATAGCCCATCAGCACCAGCGGGACATGCGGGTGGCGTGCGCGAAAACCGGTTGCGATGGCGAGTACGTCGGCGGTCTTGGTGCCGGCTGCAAAGCTGCGGATGTTGGCCGATTGGATCGCCGCGCCATCGGCCATCGGATCGGTAAACGGCATGCCGAGTTCGATCACGTCCGCGCCGCCAGCGACCAGTGCGTCCAGGATAGCGGGTGTGTCGGCCGGCGTCGGATCGCCCGCCGTTACGAACGCGACGAGCGCGGCGCGTCCTTTGGCGAAGGCGGCGGAGAGGATAGTGTCACGCGGAGTCATGTCGCGCGCTTCACCACGAACGCCAGCCGAGTGCAAGCCGACGGTTGGTCAAACGAGTTCGCACGGCTTCGGCGTTGCAAAGACGGTTCAGTGTGCTCCTGGCGCTGCTGCCATGCTCTCAAGCGCGCGCGGGCCATAGCAGGTGGCGACTGCGCCTATCACGGCAATCAGGAACGAACGCAGCTGATCCGGCGCGCCGAGCCACCGCGTCACCATCATCGCCGCAGCCGCCGCCGTCAGCGCGAAACATGCTACCACGATCCAACCCAAGACCTTCATACCGTCACCTGCGCTCAAGTTCTGAAGAATATCCGTAGGTATGGGAACCAACGGCTTTCCAGTGCTTTATAGCGCGCTTCTGCGGGCGTGGTTAACGGCTCGTCCCGGTTTCGCGTCAGATCGCCACGCCCAGCGCGTCGGCAACAGTGAAGATGTCCTTGTCGCCACGACCGCAAAGGTTGGCGAGGATGATGCTGTCGCGCGGCATCTCGCGTGCGCGCTTTGCTACCGCCGCGATCGCGTGGCTCGGTTCCAGCGCGGGGATGATGCCCTCGGTCCGGCACAGCAACTGGAACGCGTCGAGCGCTTCGGTGTCAGTGATCGACGTGTATTCCACCCGGCCGATCGAATGCAGCCAGCTATGCTCAGGGCCTATGCCGGGATAGTCGAGCCCGGCCGAGATCGAATGCGCCTCGGTGATCTGGCCGTCCTCGTCCTGCAACAGATAGGTCTTGTTGCCATGCAGGATGCCTGGCGCGCCGCCGGCCAGCGAAGCGGCATGTTCCTTGTCGAGTCCACGTCCGGCCGCCTCGACGCCGAGCATCGCCACATCGGCATCGTCGAGGAACGGGTGGAACAATCCGATCGCGTTCGACCCGCCACCGATCGCCGCGACGAGCAGATCGGGTAGCCGGTTGATTCGCGACAGCATCTGCGCACGCGCCTCGGTGCCGATCACGCTCTGGAAATCGCGCACCAGTTCTGGGTAGGGGTGCGGGCCGGCGGCGGTGCCGATGATGTAGAACGTGTCGTGGACGTTAGCGACCCAGTCGCGCAGCCCCTCGTTCATCGCATCCTTCAGCGAAGCCGAGCCGCTGGTGACGGGGCGCACCTCCGCACCGAGCAGTTTCATGCGGAACACGTTCGGCGCCTGCCGCTCGATATCCTTGGCGCCCATGTAGATCACGCACGGCAAGCCGAAGCGCGCGCACACCGTAGCGGTGGCGACGCCGTGCTGACCCGCGCCGGTTTCCGCGATAATGCGGGTCTTGCCCATCCGCATCGCCAGCAGGATCTGGCCGATGCAATTGTTGATCTTGTGCGCGCCGGTATGGTTGAGTTCGTCGCGCTTGAACCAGACTTCCGCGCCGGTCCCGTCAGGAGCCGACTCGCGAAGTGCTTCGGTCAGGCGCTCGGCATAATATAGTGGCGAGGGGCGGCCGACATAATGCTCCAGCAGATCGTCGAACTGTGCCTGAAAAGCCGGGTCGGCTTTGGCCGAGCGATAGGCGGTGTCCAGTTCCAGGATCAGCGGCATCAGCGTTTCGGCGACGTAGCGTCCACCGAAAGCGCCGAAATGCCCGCGCTCGTCAGGCTGGGTACGGAAGGAGTTGGGGGCGTTCATGCGCCGTGTTTAGCAGGCTGGGCGGGGGTGCCAAGCCTCGACGGGCCGTCGTCACCGCCGGACCGGACCGACCGCGCGGTAGGACACCGCCACGCCATCGGCCGAGGGACGCATCTTGAACACGCGCGCGCCCGACGCATAGGCGACGTTCAGCCGGCCGCGGTCTACCCACGCAACGTTGATCCAGATCGCATCACCCATCCCGGGGGCAGCGGTACCGTGGTTCGAGTCGGCGACGAACACTTCTTGAGCAGCACTCTGCGCCTGTCGTGCGTGACCCACTCTGAGCGTCGTGACGAAATCGGTTGTCGCGCCACAGTTTCGCACTTCGACGACGGCGTATCCGTCGGTTCCAGTCTCGCGGACAACGTGTACGACCTGAGACGAGCAGAACGGCTCATCGTGGCATGCTGCCAGCAGCACTGCCACCAACATCGTACATCGCCGGGTCAGCGTATGCCGACGGCCTTCAGAAACGCTGCGATCTTCGCTGGGTCTTTCACCCCCGGCGCATTTTCCACGCCGGACGACACGTCCACCAACGTCGCGCCCGTTCTCGTGATCGCCTCGCGAACGTTGGCGGAGTCGAGGCCTCCCGACAGAGCCCACGGCAAGGGGTGACGGAAGCCGTCGAGCAGCGTCCAGTCGAAACGTACCCCCATGCCGCCGGGCAGCGCCGCGCCCGGCGGGGTCTTGGCATCATACAGGATACGGTCCGCTGCCCCTGTGTAGCTGGCGGCGGTGTCGAGATCGGCGCGGGTGCGGACCGCGACTGCGGCCCAGACCTCGCGAGCGGTCTTCGCCCGGATCGCGGCGGCGCGGGCGGGCGCGACCTTGTGGAGTTGCAGCACGTCGAGTTGTCCGGCGACGAGCGCGGACTCGACCAAGGCGTCGTCGGGATCGACGAAGACGCCGACACGCGCGACGTGCGGTGGCACACGCGCTGCCAGTTCGGCAGCACGCTCGCGCATCAGGTTGCGCGGTGAGGGTGCGAAGAATACGAAACCGACATGGCTCGCGCCGCCAGCGATCGCGGCGTCCAGCGTATCAGCAGTCGAAAGGCCGCAAATCTTGGCGGTTACCGGCATGAGTCCAGCCTATCTCGAGTGGCATCAAAAGCGACGGTGGAAGGACGATCTCAATCGCTCATGCGGCACCATCGCCAGCTATACAATTGCAACGCCGCTCAGAGCGGCTTCGCCAACACTGCCATGAACAACGGCGGCTCCACCGCAATCGGAAAGTCACGGCGCTCGCCGGTCCGCGCATAGCCGCGCCGCACATAATAGCTGATAAGCTCGGCACGGTTTTCGATAACGGTCATCTCTATCCGCACCGCACCAAAGGCGTCGCGCGCATGGCCTTCGGCGGCTGCGATCAATTGCCTGCCGAGGCCAGCAGCCTGCAAACGCGGTTCGATGCACAGCAGGCCCAGATATGCGGTACCGCCGCCATGATCGCTGACCTGAACGCAGCCGATCGGCGCATCCTCGTCAAATGCGATCAGTAGCTTCATTGTCCGGTCGGCAAGGATCGTCTGTAACGTCGAAAGGTCGGTGCGTTGGCCGTCGAGCAGATCGGCTTCGTGCGTCCAGCCGACGCGCGCCTCTTCGCCACGATAAGCGCGTTCGATAACAGGGTGCAGGCGGGTCAGGTCGTCCGCACGACCCGCACGGATTTTGATGTTCACCATATCATTCGACGCATCAGAGCGTTGCGCCGATCGCGCGGGCGGCGGCGTCGGGGTCGTCCGCGTTGGTGATCGGTCGACCGACCACCAAAATCGAGGCGCCGGCATCGAGGGCCGCACGCGGTGTAACGACGCGCTTCTGGTCGCCGGCTTCGCCGTTAGCGAGCCGCACCCCCGGCACGACGAAAAATCCTTTCGGCCATAGCTTGTGCACGGCCGCGACTTCTTCGCCCGAACACACCACCCCGTCGACCCCGGCCTCGCAGGCGAGTTCGGTCAGTCGCAGCACCTGCGCGCGCGGTTCGTTCACGCAGCCGATCGCGTTTAAATCGCCTGCATCGAGGCTGGTCAGCGTCGTCACCGCGACCACTTTGGTGCCGAGCGGCGCCGCAGCCTTCGCGTCCTCCAGCATCGCGCGTCCGCCGGCCGCATGCACGGTCAGGATCGCCGGGTCGAGCCCGCGCAACGCCTGTATTGCCTTGGCGACGGTGTTGGGGATGTCGTGCAGCTTCAGATCGAGAAAGATCGGCAGGCCGAGATCATGCATTTCCATGACGCCGTGGCGGCCGTTCGCCATGAAGAATTCGAGGCCCAGTTTGATACCGCCGACATGATGGCGCACCCGCTGCGCGATGGCCTTGGCGCGCGCCATGTCGGGAGTGTCGAGCGCAACGAAGATCCGGTTGGTCATGCGTGCGTCTCCGGCGTTTCTGCGACAACGGCGACTGATGCCGCATCAGCCACGACCGGCGTTCCAATCATTGGCGCCGGTGCGATCACGTCGCGAAGGGTGCCAATGGTCCGCTCGGACGTCGCCAACCGGCTGCGCAGGCGCCAACGGACCGCATGGTGGTAGGCGAGCATCGGCAGCAGACCGCACAGGAACACGATCAATAGCAGCAGCGGCAGATTGATCTCCGCGATCAACCCTCCCCACAGATTGACCGGAACGGTCGTCCAGTTGTTGCGCGTGAACATCGCCGCGACGAACGCGAGGAGGCACCAAAACAGCGTCTTGAGGAACTGCATAGCCGTAACGACTAGACCGCTTTGCCGCGCTTTGCCAGTGGTCAGCGTTCAGGCCGGCTCCACCACGGCCCAGATCGGCAGATGGTCGGATGCGCGGCGCGCGGTGGCACTGCAATGCACGCCGCATTCCACCACGCGAAGATCCCGAGAAACCATGATCCGATCTAGCCGCCCGATCGGCCGGCGGGCGTGGAAACTCGCGCCGGTCGCCGCGCTAGGATAATGATTGCCGAAATCGCGCAGGCAGCCGCCGTTCGGCGTCCATTCGTTGAGGTCGCCCATCAGCACCGCCGGCATGGCGTGGGTGCTCGATTCGACATGGGCAATGATCGCATGCGCTTGCCGTCGCCGCCACAGGCCGGAAAGGTCGAGATGCATGCCGACGACGCGGATCGGCGTGCCGTCGATGCGAAGATCCGCCGATACCGCACCACGCGGCTCCAGCGCAGGCAGGTGAATGGTCTCATGATCGATCACCTGCGCCGCCTTGCGCACGAGGATCGCGTTGCCGTGCCATCCCATGCTGGCCGTGTTCCGCCCGAACGGTACCGCCTGCCAGCCGCTATGCTCCTCAAGCAGATGTTGCGGGATCACCCGCGCACGCGCACCGTACCGCCGGTCACATTCCTGCAAGGCGATGACATCGGCATCGATTTCGGACAGCACATCCAGGATGCGACGCGGGTCGCGCTGCCGGTCGAGACCGACGCCCTTATGCATGTTGTAGCTGGCGATCTTTATCATAATCTCGTTGGCCAACGCGCGACCATCGGAGTTGGTGCCGTGTCCGCAACGATTACCCGCAATGGCGCGAAAGGGATTGATTGGGGCGGCGCGGATGCGCATGGCCGGGCGAAGATGACGTTCAGGGGAGCCGACGTGGTGAGCACCAGTTTCGATAATGCCACCTTTCGCCGCGTACTTGGCCATTACCCGACCGGGGTGTGCGTTGTGACGACCTCGGATCCGGAGGGCACGCCGACGGGGATGGTGGTCGGCTCCTTCACGTCGGTCTCGCTCGATCCGCCGCTGGTGGCCTTCTTCCCGGATCGCAAATCCTCAAGCTGGCCGCGTATCCAGAAAGTCGGCAAATTCTGCGTCAATGTGCTTGCCGCCGATCAGCAGGATCTGTGCCGCCGCTTCGCCACGCCCGGCGTCGACAAGTTCGCCGGCGTAACGCACCGCACTTCGGCAAACGGCTCGCCCATCCTCGACGGGGTGGTGGCGTGGATCGACTGTGACCTCGACGTAGTGCACGAAGCGGGCGATCACTTCATCGTACTCGGGCGCGTCGTCGCGCTTGAGGTGGAAGGGCCGGGTGCGCCATTGCTGTTCTTCCAGGGCGGTTACGGTGCCTTTTCGCAGCTTGAATAGCTGCCTAGAGTCTCGGTAGCTGCGCCATCGGATCGACGGGCGTCCGGCCCTTGCGCATCTCGAAATGCAATTCGGGGCGATCGGCAAGGCCCGTATCGCCCGACATGGCGATGGTCTGGCCGCGTTTGACTGACTGGCCACGCTGCACGAGCAGGCGACTGGCGTAGCCGTATACCGTGGTCCAGCCGTCGCCGTGCTTGATGATGACGAGCCCGCCGAGCGTCGGCACTTCGCTGCCGGCATAGGCGACCACACCGTCGGCCGCGGCGAGGACCGGCGTTCCGGTCGGCACCGCGATCTTGATGCCATTGTAGCGTTCGCCGCTCGCGCCGCTCGGTCCGAACTTCGCGACGATCCGGCTATGCATCTGCAACGGCCAGTCGAACCCGCCGCGCAGGCGCCCCGGTTCGGTGATCGCCTGGGTAGGCGCAAGCACGCGGCGCGGGGAGCGGGAGGGCGGCGCGGTGCGCTGGTTGCTCGCCAGCGCCGGCTCGCTGCCGGTCACGATATCGTCCACGTCGAGGCGGAACGCGGCGGCACGCTCGGCCGCGCTGCTCCTGCCCGGCGCGGGATCAGGGATCAGCACACGCATCCCGACGCGCAACGTGTACGGTTCGCTCAGCCCGTTGGCAGTGACGATGCGCGACCAGTCCACACCGTAAGCGCGGGCGATCGCAATGCCGGTCTCGCCCGGGCGAACCGGGTGGTAGCGTCCGCCGGGGATCGTCAGCCGCTGTCCGCTGCGGATCACGAAGGGCGCGGTCAGGCCGTTGGCGCGCGCGATCGCCTCGGATCCGGCACCGGTCCGATCTGCGACGGCGCGGAGCGTGTCGCCGGGTTGCACAACGTAGGTACTCGCATCGACGTAGCGGGCCTGTGCGGTGACCGGACGGGCCTGCCACGCGGGCGGCGGTGCAGGCAGGGCTGCAACACCCTCGTCAATGCGGTGCGGCTGGTACCGCTGATCGTCGGGCGGCGGGGGGTTATCGTACCGCTGGTGCGTTTCCTGACGCGGACGGTAGCGCGAGGGATATGATGCCGGCGCATCGACCTGCGGGATGCACGCGGCAAGTGCCGGCAACAGAACAACCAGCGGCGCCATGTTGCGCAGCGCGACGATACGAACTTCCATCACCTACCCTTATCGGAAGACGTCGGTAAGCATACCGAGCGATGCGCGATGTGTCAGGTCGAGATGCAGCGGCGTAACGGTGATATAACCCTGCTCGATAGCCTCTAGATCGGTGGCCGCGCCCGGGATGTGCGCGATCTGGCCGAGCCGCAGCCAGAAATAATCGTAGCCGCGTGGATCGGTGCGGCGATCGAGCTGCAACCGCCCGTAATCGCGCATGCCCTGCGCCACCGCGCGAACGCCCGAAACCGCAGCGCCCGCGATCGGCGGAAAGTTGACGTTTACGAGCGTGTTGGCCGCGAGGGGCGCGCCCACCAGCTTGCGCAACACGCGCTCGCCCCAAAGCTCGGCCGCATCGAACGTGACCGCATCGCCCTGACCGCCCTTGGCATAACGCTGGCTCAGCGCGATCGAGCGGATGCCGGCATGCGCGCCTTCCATCGCCGCGGCGACCGTGCCCGAATAGCTGACATCTTCAGCCAGATTGGCGCCACGATTGACTCCGGACAGGATCAGATCGGGCTTCGCGTCCTTCATGATCTCGGCCAGCGCGATCATCACCGCATCGGTTGGCGTACCCGTCACCGCCCAACGCTGTTCGCCGAACTGTCGCAGCCGAACCGGCTCGGTCAGCGTCAGCGACCGGCCCTTGCCGGATTGCTCCGAGATTGGGGCGACGACGGTGATGTCGTCAGATAGAGTGCGGGCGAGCTTTTCAAGCACGGCCAGACCGGGCGCGTGGATACCGTCGTCATTGGTGAGCAGGATACGCATCAGCGCGCTCGCGCCACCAGCTGCATCACTTTGGCTCGAGCCGGTTCAGCCCCTTGAGATAGGGCTGTAAAGCCTCGGGAACGGCAACCGATCCGTCTTCCTGCTGGTAGTTTTCCAGCACAGCCACGAGCGTCCGCCCGACGGCAAGGCCCGAACCGTTGAGGGTATGGACGAACCGCGTACCCTTCTCCTCGGCCGGGCGATAACGCGCGTTCATGCGCCGCGCCTGGAAATCGGTGCAGGTCGAGCAACTGGAAATCTCTCGATAGCGAGCCTGGCCGGGCAGCCACACTTCGAGATCATAGGTACGCGCGGCGGTGAACCCCATGTCGCCGCTGCACAACTTCATGCGACGGAACGGCAGGCCGAGCGCCGTCAGGATGCTTTCGGCACAGGCGGTCATCCGCTCGTGTTCCTCCTCCGACCGTTCGGGTACGACGATCGAGACCATCTCGACCTTTTCGAACTGGTGCTGTCGGATGAAACCACGCGTGTCGCGTCCGGCTGCGCCCGCTTCGGAACGGAAGCACGCGGTGAGCGCGACGAAGCGCAGCGGCAGTTCCGCCTCTCCGAGGATCTTGCCGGCGACGATGTTGGTGAGCGGCACCTCGGCGGTAGGGATGAGCCAGCGACCGTCGGTGGTCCTGAACTGGTCCTCGGCGAACTTCGGCAACTGGCCGGTCCCGAACAGCGCCTCATCGCGCACCAGCAGCGGCGGCGCGACTTCTTCATAGCCGTGTTCGCCGCTGAGCGTGTCCAGCATGAACTGGCCGAGTGCGCGGTGCAGCTTGGCGGCGGCTCCGCGCACTAGCGTGAAGCGTGCGCCCGACATGGCCGCACCGGCCTCAAAATCGAGGCCCAGCGCTGGGCCGATCGCGTCGTGCTCCTTGGGCGGGAAGGCGAACGCCGGCTGCTCGCCGTGCGTCGACACGAGCGCGTTGTCCTCCTCGTCACGGCCGAACGGCACGTCGGCAAGCGGCAGATTGGGGATGGCGGAAAGTGCTGCGTTCAGCGCATCACCGGCCGCCTTCTCCTCGGCTGCGATTGCGGGCAGCCGCTCTTTCAGCGCGGCGACCTCTGCCATCAGATCGGTCGGATCGTCGCGCCGCGCCTTGGCCGCGCCGATCGCCTTCGACGCTTCGTTGCGGCGCGCCTGTCCAGCCTGAGCTTCGGTAATCAGCGCGCGGCGCTTCTCGTCGAGCGCGATCAGGCCGGCGGCGGCGGGAGCAATGCCACGGCGGGCAAGTGCGGCGTCGAAGGCGGCGGGATCGTCGCGGATCAGGCGGATATCATGCATGGCGAGGCTATGCCGAGCCGTCCGCGCTCGCGCAAGTCACCCCGGCTGGTGTAAACCTGCATGGGTGCCGAACCTAGCTAGTGGCCCAAAGAGGTTGCCGGGCAAGCGCGCCGCGGACCGAGGCTAACGTGTTCCAAAACGCCGCAACGATGCCCGTCCGGTCTCGAGCGAAACGCGAAGGTGTCAGGCAGATCGCATCCGAACGACAGTGCGTGGTCGGGCGGGGTCGGACCTCAACAATGCTCCGAACATCGTGAGCTTGCGCCACGATCTGAGGTGAAGGTGGCGAAACCGCTTCGACGAGTCGTCAATCCTCGGCGATTGGCCGCTTGGCGAAGCGCTTGCGTGCGACCAGCGCGGCCGCTGCCGCACCGAACAGCAGCACCATCGGTGGCGCAGGCACCGGGGCGGGATGATCACCGCCGTGGCCACCCCAGCCGCCGTGGCCACCCCAGCCGCCGTGGCTGCTGCTCGACGGGAAACCGTGGCTGCTCGAGGCATAGCTGCTCGATCCGCTCGATGCGCTTGACGTCGAAGTGGAAGTAGAACCCGACGTCGATGTCGAAGACGATCCCGATGTAGAGCTGGAGCCAGACGTCGAGGATGATGATCCACCGGTGCTGGTCGAAGTCGAAGACCCGCCGGTCGAGGTCGACGACCCGCCGGTTGAGGTCGAGGAGCCACCCGTCGACGTGGACGAACCGCCTGTCGAGGTGGATGAGCCACCGGTCGAAGAGCCGCCGGTGGACGTGGATGAGCCACCGGTGGAGGAGCCACCCGTGGATGAACCGCCCGTGGACGTAGACGATCCCCCGGTCGACGATCCACCAGTGGATGACCCGCCCGTCGAGGAGCCGCCCGTCGACGTCGAACCGCCACTCGTAGAAGTCGACCCTCCACTGGAAGTCGACGAGATCACGATAGCGCCGCCCGAACTGCCGCCGCCACCGCCGAAGAAGCCCCCTCCGGAAAACCCGCCGCCGCCAAAGAAGCCGCCGCCGCCACCAACCACGGCGAGTCCACCGCCGCCACCGCCCATCGCCGGGACATCAGCCGGCGGAAGCGGGATCGGCGCCCCTTGGGTCGTCATTGTGACGACCGCCGGCGGACAGACCGCCCGCGTCTGCGTTACAACACGCCGGATCCGGCTGGTGGGCTGGTGCACGGTACGTCGCACGACGCGTTTGGTTTTCTGCACATACGTGTGACGTGTCTTAGATGCTTCAGCGACGTGCACGGCGCCTCCACCAACAATCGCGCCGCCGCATGCGCAGGCACACAATTTAGCCAAGGCCATCCGCACCGACATGATCTTGCTCTTTCGTTCCCGACAGGGTTGCTACCGGATATGTATCACGCAGCGGGTTAGCTGCTCTTCGCCCAAAGTGTCGAACAAAGCGTTAAGTTCAAGCTCGTTAACCATCCTAACAGCGTCCTGCAGCAGATTTTACCTCGTGAAGGCAGCGACAATATGGTTAACGTACCGCGACGGTACAGATTACTGATGCCACCTCCGCCACGATCAATCGGTGGCGGCGATTTTGGCAATTCGGGTCTATCGCGGTGTGACCGACCTCGGGTTGCTTGTGGTGGACGAAGGGCATGGCTATAGGCCCGCTCATTACGGGATTGGCCCTCAATGAGACGTGCGCACGCAGCGCCGCACCATGGGCAGCGATTGGATAGCCACTGTCTTGAATCGATTAGAAGAATCCGCGAAACTCGATACGCCACCAAGCGTAATCGATTCCTTTGACGGCTATCGGCCCAGCGCTGACGAACCGTTCATGAACCCGCGACAGCAGGCATATTTTTGCGAAAAGCTGCAAGCGTGGAAAGAGGCAATCCTGCGCGAATCGGCTGGTACGCTGTCGCAGCTCCAGATCGACTCGCTGCGTGAAGCGGATCTCACCGATCGCGCATCGAGTGAAACCGACTGGTCGATCGAACTGCGCACGCGTGACCGGCAGCGCAAGCTGATCTCCAAAATCGATGCGGCATTGCGCCGGATCGAGGACGGCGAATACGGGTATTGCGAGGTTACGGGCGAACCCATCTCACTCGGCCGGCTGGAAGCGCGTCCGATCGCCACGATGACGGTCGAGGCGCAAGAACGCCACGAGCGTCACGAAAAGGTGTCGCGCGAAGATTGATTCGCCGCGTGGCGGTTAAGAAGTTCGACACGAATTCAGGCTAACGCCGAATCGAGCATATATTTTCGGCGAGAGCGATGGACCAGTTCTCCAGCGAACCCCTGTATGAAGTGGCACTGAGCGATGACGCGCAGGATCGCAGTGCGTCACGCGACAGCCTGTTCCTCATGGCGGAATTGCGCGTCGACGAACAGGTAACGACGGTGCGTATCCGCAACCTGTCGGCAGGCGGTCTGATGGCGGAGTTCCCGCAGGGGCTGGATCAGGACACCGAAGTCACCTGCGAATTGCGGGGTGTCGGCATTGTGCACGGGAAGGTCGCATGGTCGGCGGCCGGCCGGGTGGGCATTGCGTTCGATCGCCAGATCAACCCGTTGATGGCGCGCAAGCCGGTAGGCATTGCGGTAAAGCCCAAGATGGTTCCTAACGTCGCTGTTCCGTCACGGCGGTGAACGACCTGGATGGTGGCCCGGGCGGCGATGCCGCCCGGACGCGCTACAGCTAAAGAATCTGCATCTCTTCCTTCAAGCGAAGCTTTTGCTTCTTGAGCTCGGCGAGCATGGCGGTATCAGGCACCGGTCGATGTGACTCGTCGCTGATCTTCTCTTCGAGGACCGCATGCTTGGCCTCCAGGGCCGCATAGTGCGCGTTCTGCATTGAGGAATGTCCTTTCCCATTTGTGGCGGGGAGGGGAAGTAAGCATGCGCGAGGTTAATTGTCTGCCCCCTTGCCGCGGTGGATACGACGTACCGACGCGGAATTTGCGACGATCAGCTTTTTGCCGTTCGCGTCGCTGCTACGATTTGCTAGGCGTGGCTTAGGGCGGGGCCGGCTGACCGGGTCGGGGCAGAACGGGGAACGAATGGACGGTTCGCAGATCGCCAAACGGCTGGAAGTGCTGAAGATCGAACATCGTGATCTCGATGCCGCCATCTCGGCGTTGATCGGCTCCGGCACACCCGAGCAGATGCAATTGGCGCGTTTGAAGAAGCGCAAGCTACGGCTTCGCGACGAGATATCCATGCTTGAGGATCAGCTGATCCCCGACATCATCGCGTAATGTGGCGCGATCCGGAACGGGACGGTTGCGCGGTTGATTTACGATTCTCGCCGATCATATCTTGTGTCATGACGCCGACATGAGGGGCCTGCCAACCGAATCGCGGATTCATCGCCGCCTGATCGATGTGTTGTATGTCGACGCCATGGTGTTGGCTGACGAGGCCCGTAGCTATTTTGACGAGGGCGGCCGTAGTGATCGCGATGCGTTGCCGCCGCTCGCCCGTGTATCGTTCAGCTGTGAGTCGCTGAAGGTCACCACCCGCCTGATGCACGTGATCGCGTGGCTGCTGACGCAACGCGCGGTGGGCGCCGGCGAGATCGCGCCGCGCGACGCCCTCGACCCGTCGCGACGGCTTGGCCCGGCACCGCGCAGCGATGCCGCAGCGCTGGCAGAACTGCCGGCGCGTGCACGGACACTGATCGATTCGAGCGCGGAGCTGTACCGTCGTGTCGGTTTGCTCGACGAAGCTCAGGCGCGTGAACTGGTCGTGGAAAGCCCGGCGCGTTCGATGCTCGAACGGCTGGCAATGGCGTTCTAGCACTGCGCAGTGTGTCTGTTTCCACCGACGACTGAACCGACCCTTCCCGGATCCGGATCCTCCACGGCGCCGCGCGCGTAACCGTTTGGCTTAGGAGTGGAATAGTTCATGTGCGGTATGCGGTGTGGTGCTCGAGTCGCGGGCGGCAGTGCTCATCACCCCAGCGGCATGAACGGCAGTTGCCGACCCTTTCGGACAGTCACATTTTGCACTTGGAACATCGGAGGCGTTGCCGCAATTTACCGTCGATGCGACGCCTCATTTACATCAGCCTTGTCACCGCAAGTCTTTGCGACGATCAAATGGACACGCTCGTATCCACGTCCTCACGGCGGAATACTGAGTCCGGGATCACCGGCATGCTCTGGTTCAATGGCATTCACTTCGCCCAGGTGCTCGAAGGCGACGCGGAAGCGGTCGACGCAGTTATGAGGCGCATCGTGAAAGACCAGCGTCATACCAATATCCAGATCATTACTGACGTGACCGACGATCGGCGAATTTTCGGTACTTGGGGAATGACCTTGGCAAATGACGGTCCAGAGCGACTGGCGATGAGCATGCTATTGCTGGGCAGCGCGCGCGGAATGGCAGCGCCTGACGGCGATCGGATCAGCGACATCGTGATTTCAAGCCTGGATTGATCAACGGTCCGGCGTGGCGACCGGCCGAACCTGTTCGACACGGATCGTGATCCTCCCCGTCTCTTCGCGCCGACAACCGGGTCTTGGCTATCCGGATAGTGGGATGATTTGTCTGGGCCGGGGGCTCAACTAACTGGAGCAGGGGATCGCGTAAACGACCCCATCCCGCATTCCTTCGATACCAGCAGAAGGGCAGAGCACATTACATGTACTCGCGTCTGAGGCGGCTGCGGTGTGTCGGCGCCTCGAAACTCGCGCGGCTCGGCCAGCCGCACCATACACGGCCGTGGCGCCGTCAACGACAGCGGGCACGAGGCAAAATTTGTGGACCGAAACGACTGTTCGTCCTCCACGCGGCGCAGCACGATCCGTGCGGCCGGAGTCCCGAGCGTGGCGGGCGCAGACCCTTCTCGAGCGACTTCCGCACGCTTGACCGCCGGACCGGCAACACCAGCGATACCTTGATCTGTGAAATTAGCAGCCAGCCGATCACCTGCTTTTGGCCAGATCCGACAGCATGGAGAGACCCTGCGGTGCTCCGCAGTTCAACAGATTCCTACGCTTTGGCGGTCTGCTATGATCGGCTAATCTGCTGACGTTCCTTGCCTAAACAAGGGCTATACGCAGCCGTGATCGGCTCTGATCTATGAGTGTGGCTCCCTGAGTAGGATTCGAACCTACGGCCGCTCGATTAACAGTCGAGAGCTCTACCGCTGAGCTATCAGGGAACATCGTGGAGGGCGTCTATAACCGGCTGAAACGACGATGCAACCCCTCTTCTTGGTCACGCGATAAATTGCTCCATGGTGATGCGATCATCGAGTGCGTGCTCGGGATCGAACAGCAGGATCAACTCGCGCGAACGATCGACCGCGATCTCTACGCTCGCGACGTCGCGCACCTCGCGCTGGTCGGCGACGGCGCTGACCGGGCGTTTACCGGGGTCAAGCACGCGGACCACGATACGCGCCTTGTCCGGCAGGATCGCACCACGCCAGCGGCGGGGGCGAAACGGGCTGATCGGCGTGAGGGCCAGCAAAGCTGAGCCGAGCGGCAGGATCGGCCCCTGCGCGGACAGATTGTACGCGGTGGACCCAGCGGGCGTCGCGACCAATATGCCGTCACAGGCTAATTCGGGCAGGACGACACGATCGTTGACGGTGAGCTCCAGGTTGGCGGTCTGCCGCGTCTCGCGTAGCATCGACACCTCGTTGATCGCGGGCAGTGTGTGAACAGCACCATCGATCGTGGTCGCGCTCATGGACAGGGCGGTGACCTTGAACGGCTTGGTGCGCGCGAGTCTGCCTTCGAGATCGAAGTGGCGCCACTCGTTCATCAGGAACCCTACCGTACCGAGGTTCATGCCAAACACCGGAATCGGCGGCTTTCGGCGCTCCAGAATCGCATGCAGCGTCTGGAGCATGAAGCCATCACCGCCCAACGCGACGATCAGATCGGCCTCCTCCGGCGCAACCCAATCGTAAGCATCGGCGAGCGTCTCGGCCGCAGCCTGCGCAGCGGCAGCAGGCGAGGCGACAAGCGCGCGCTTCTGCGGTGCTGCGGCGTAGGTCATGTCAGCCGCCTGTCACACTCATGTGGCGGCTCACGGCGGGAGTTGTGGCTGTGATATCAAAATCGTGCCGTGCGGGCTTGCTCGCCATCGCGCTGTCCAATGCGGCATCAAGACCGACGATTCCCTCGCTACGCAGCACCTGCTTGAGGTCGACGCAGTCATCGTGGCCCAGGCACGTGTAGAGCAGCCCCTCCGTCGTAAGCCGCACGCGGTTACAGGTATCGCAGAAATTTCCCGTCAGCGGCGAGATCAGCCCCAGCCTGGTGGTGCTGTCTCCCACGCGCCAGTAGCGTGCCGGACCACCGCTGCGATGTGAATCCCGAGCGAGCCCGAAGCGAGCGGCAAGATCATCCAAGACTGCGGTAAGAGGAAGAAAACGGTCGGTGCGATCCTCGTCAATGGCGCCGAGCGGCATCGTTTCGATCAGCGTGAGGTCCAGTCCTTCGGCGACACACCACGCCAGCATCGGCGCGATTTCGTGCTCATTCAGCCCCTTGAGCGCGACCATGTTGATCTTGATCGCGAGCCCGGCGTCGCGCGCAGCCATGATGCCACCGATCACCTGCGCAACGTCGCCATGCCGCGTGATGTAACGGAACACCTCGGGATCGCGACTGTCGAGGCTGACATTGAGGCGACGGACACCAGCCTCCATCAGCGCGGACGCATGTTCGGCGAGGCGGGTGCCGTTGGTCGTCATGGTGAGTTCGTCGAGACCGGTGCCGACATGCCGGCCGAGGCGCTGTACCAGCTGGCCGACATCGCGGCGTACCAGCGGCTCCCCACCACTCAGGCGAATTTTTCGGATGCCGCGCGCAATGCAATGTTCGGCGATGACCGCGATTTCCTCGAGACTTAGCAAAGCCGCCTTGGGGAGGAACGTCATCGTCTCGGACATGCAATAGCGGCAGCGCAGGTCGCAGCGATCGGTCACAGAAATGCGCAGGTAGCTGATTGTCCGTCCGTGCCGATCGATCAGGGGCGGGGCAACTTCCATGATGCTGAACTAAGCCTTCCACCGGTAACGAACAAGGGGCGAACGCGCGGCTGTTCATATTGGATGCGTGGCAAACGGACATGGAACGCCCGCTGCGAAAGGCAATCGTCGCGATTGCACTTCTTCTTTAACGATCGACAAGGCAGTAAGGAGCGCGCGGCCGATTGGGGCGGCCCGGACGGGGAGTTTGCGTGGGCGAAGAAGGGGTGCGCGCTGGCAGCGGAGCTACGCCATTGTTCATCCTGTCGTTCAGACAGCGTGACGAGCTGGCGGCGCTGGCGGGTGGCGCCGGCTGGCAGGTGGTTGCGGCACGGCGCGCGGCTGGGGTCGAGCGACGGTTCCTCGCCAGCGGAGCGGCGGTGGCTGTTATCGATGCGCGCGGCGCGCTGGACGATGGCCTTGCGGGCGCGCGGATGCTTGGTGGTGCGATCGAAGCGAATGGCGGTGCGATGCTGGTGCTGGTCTCGCGTGGTGACCATGATGCGATCGGTACGCTGTACGAGGCGGGGGCGACGCATTTCCTATCCAGCCCCTTTGGCGAGACCGAGTTCATCCAGGCGCTGCGGTATGCGGCGCGCCACGCCGCCCGCATGGCGGGCGAGTGGCGCGCGACCGGCGTCGTCGAGCCGCTCGGTTGGCGGCTCGATCTAGCCGAACACAGCGTGCTGCTGACGCCGGCGTTTGCCCGTTTGCTGGATATCGAGGAGCAGCCTGGCCGAAACGCATTGTTGCGACACATAGAGCCGGCCGAACGCGGATCGGCGCTGGCGGCGCTGCGGCGCTTGTCACCCGCACGGCCGACGACGGCTTTCGCGCATGACGTGGCGGGGATCGGGCGGGTGGTGCAGCACCTTCACTACGATGCGGTGACGCGGCGGATCGACGCGCTGATCGAACCGCTCGGCAGCGCGCCAGAGCCGACTGCGGAGCTGCGCGAGGCTTTGGCCGGCGCGCGGGATGCGGGCAGCGCGCGGCGATGGATCGGGCGGCGGCTGCGCGAGGGTGGTGAGGTGCCGCTGTACGCGATGCTGGTGGCGCTCAACCGGTTCGACATGATCAACACGGCATATGGTCGCAGTGCTGGAGATACGCTGCTCCGTGGAGCGCTTAAACGGATCGAGGATGCGGTTCGTGACGTGTTGGGGCGCGAGGCATTGATCTCGCGCCTGAGTGGATCGTCGTTCCTGGTCGCCGCGCGCGCACCGCGCCCCCGGATCGAACTGGCGGCGGAGCGGATCGCGGGGGAACTGACGCGGCCGTTCGTAGCGGGGGAGACGATCGCGGTACTGGGCTGCCGGATCGGCGTGGCGCGGGATCAGGCGGGGGACGAGGCGGCGGTGCTGCTGCGCCGCGCCAGCGAAGCGCTGGCGGACGCGCGCGATTCGGACAGCGCGACCGTGCGCGTCGCCGAGCCGAGCGGAGCGGAGGCGCCGATCGAATCGCTCGCGGTCGCGCTTCACCATGCGATCGAACGCGGCGAGATCGACATCCTGTTCCAGCCGCAGGTTTCGGTATCGAGCGGCGCGATCATTGGTGTAGAGGCGCTGGCGCGGTGGGAGCATGGCACCCTCGGCACGATCGGCGCGGACACGCTGTTCGCCGCTGCCGCCCGTGCCGATCTGGAGATCGCGCTGTCCGACCATATCCAGCGCATCACGCTGGAGCGCGCCGCGACGTGGCGGGCGGCATTGCGTGGGCTGCGGCTGTCGCTCAACCTCACCGCCGGCGATATCGCGCGGCCGGGGTTTGCCGATCTGTTCCTCGACCGCGTAGACAGCAGCGGTTTCCCACGCGGGCGGCTGACGCTGGAGATAACCGAGAGCGGGCTGATCGAAGATCTCGGCATTGCCGCCGGGCTGTTGTCGGCACTACGCAACGCCGGGTGCAGGATCGCGATCGACGATTTCGGGACGGGCTATTCGAGCCTTGCATACCTGAAGGCGTTGCCGCTCGATTACCTCAAGATCGACAAGAAACTGGCGCAGGACATCACCGGCACGGCGCGTGATCGCATCGTGGTACGCGGTGTGATCGACATGGCGCGCTCGCTCGGGCTGACCGTGATCGCGGAAGGCGTGGAAACGCAGGAACAGCTCGAACTGCTCGCGAAGGAGGGGTGCCAAGTGTATCAGGGCTTCCTCTGTTCGGAGGCGGTTCCGGTCGCCGCACTTGAGGCTTTGATGCTGGGCTGACGCGGATTGAACTGCGCGCGCGATCTGGCATGACACCGGTTGCAACAAGACGTGCAGGAGAGTGTATGCCGGTCCCGATCCTCACCCGCCGCAGCTTCACGCTGTCCGCGCTGTCGACACCATTCCTGACCACCACCGTGTGGGCGCAGTCGGTCGGCGGAAAGCAGGCCGTGATTACGGCATTCGGCGCGAAAGCGGATGGCGCGACGATCAACACCAAGGCGATTCAGGCGGCAATCGATCATCTCGCAGGTCGCGGCGGCGGCACGGTGGTGGTGCCGCGCGGCGTGTTCGTCAGCGGCGCGCTGTTCCTCAAGCCGCGCGTCAACCTGCATCTGGATGCGGGTGCGATGCTGAAATGCACCAATGCGATGGAAAACTTCCCGCCGCGCCGTACCCGAATCGAGGGGCATTTCGAACCGAGCTTCACACCTGCGCTCATCAACGCCGATGGTTGCCACGGGTTGAAGATCACCGGCGAGGGCACGCTCGACGGATCGGGGCGGCCGGTGTGGGACCTGTTCTGGAAGATGCGCGCTGCCGCGCCCGACCCAAGCGCCTTCAAGAACGTCGGCCTGCCGCGCGCCCGGCTCGCACTGATCGAGAACAGCAAGGACGTGACGATCGAGGGTGTGACATTCAAGGATTCGCAATTCTGGAACCTGCATCTCTACCGCTGTGACGGTGTGGAGGTGCGGCAGGCGCATTTCCACGTGCCTGACGATTACAAGCAGGCGCCGAGCACGGACGGGATCGATCTCGATTCGTGCCGCAACGTGTTGGTCGACGGCTGCACCTTCTCCGTCACCGATGATTGCATCGCCGCCAAGGGGTCGAAGGGGCCGCACGCGCTGGAGGACAAGGACAGCCCGCCGGTTGAGCATATCCGCGTGCGCAATTGCCATTTCCGGCGCGGGCATCAGGCGTTCACCTGCGGCAGCGAGGCCACATTGGTGCGCGACGTGGTGGTGGAGAATTGCCGCCTGACCGGTGCGATCAACCTGCTGATGCTCAAGCTACGCGCCGACACGCCACAGCATTACGAGGACATTCATCTGCGCAATATCACGCTTGATGCGGATGGCGGGCGGCTGCTGTTGATCGAGCCGTGGGCGCAATATGCCAACTTGCAAGGCATGAGCCCGCCCAAGTCGCTTGTGCGCAACGTGTCGTTAAGCGACGTGACCGGACGGTTCGGCGCGTTCGGGATCATTCGGCCGAACCCGGGGCAGACCGATATCGGCGGTATCCTCGTCCAGCGCGTTCATGTCGATCTGAAAGACCCGCAGCTTGCCGTGTCCGGCATGCACGACCTCCGTTTCGAGGATGTGGTGGTGAACGGCAACCCTATGCCGACGCCGGTACCCGGTCCTGCCGCACCCGCGCCCGCCGGTGGCTACCGGGCGAGCGGAGCTTAAGCCCAGCCCTCCAGCACCTGATCGGGCGGGCGGTGGCCGTCCGCCCAAGCGCGGATGTTGCGGATCACCTTCTCACCGGTCGCGCTGCGGCTCTCGAACGTGGCGGAGCCCATGTGCGGGGTCATCACCACGTTGGGCAGCGCGAGCAGGCGCGGGTCAATCTCGGGTTCGTGTTGCCACACGTCGAGGCCCGCGCCCGCCAGCCGCCCGGCTTCGAGCGCGCTCACCAGCGCGTCCTCATCGACGATGCCGCCGCGCGAGGCGTTGATGAGGTAGACGTGGGGGCGCAGCAGCGACAGGCGGTGCGCGTCGAGCATCCCCTTGCTGTCGGCGTTGAGCGGCGTGTGGATGGTGAGGATGTCGACCGCCTCCAGCATCGCGTCGAGGCTGCTGTGCCACTCGGCACCGAGTTCGCCCTCCAACACCTTCGGCAGGCGCGAGCGGTTGTAGTAGTGAATGGCGAGCCCGAAGCAGCGCGCGCGCCGCGCCACCGCTTGCCCGATCCGCCCCATGCCGATGATGCCGAGCGCCTTGCCGCCGATGCGGTGGCCAAGCATCCCGCCCGGGCTCCACCCTGTCCACTGGCCGGAGCGGACCAGCTTCTCCCCTTCAGCAAGGCGACGCGGGACGGAGACGATCAGCGCCATCGTCAGATCCGCCGTATCCTCGGTCAGCACGCCCGGCGTGTTGGTGACGATGATGCGGCGCGCGCGTGCGGCCTTGAGATCGATATGGTTCACGCCCGCGCCGAAGTTGGCGATGAGCTTGAGGTCGTCGCCCGCGCCGGCGATCAACTCCGCATCGATCGTATCGGTGACGGAGGGAACCAGAACCTCGCACGTCGCCATTGCGGCGGCGAGGTCTTCGCGGGTCAGCGGGCGGTCTTCGTGATTGATCGTCGCGTCGAACAACTGCTCCATCCGCTGCATCACCGCATCGGTGAGCTTGCGCGTGACGGTGACCTTCGGGTGAGCGACGCGTCTCGTTTCGGGCATAGTCGCGGCTTGGCGAAGCGCGGTGCCCGCGTCAACGCTGTTGAAGCCACCGTGCCGCACGCGCTAAGCGGACGTGACCAGTAAGGAATGTGTATGCATTGGCGAGATCGAACGGTTTTGGCGGTGATAGCGGCGGCAGTGATGGCCGCTCCCGGCATCGCGGCGGGCAAGCAGACGCCCTATTACGGGTCGATCGCGGCGGCGAAGGCGCGGATGCGGAGCGGTCCCGGGCGCACCTATCCGGCGATCTGGCTGTATCAGCGCGCCAACCTGCCGGTGAAGGTGCTCGACACCTATGATCACGGCACCTGGGTGAAGGTGGAAGATCCAGCCGGCACGCAGGGGTGGATGATGGGTGCGCTGGTGAAGGAAACGCGCACCGGCTTCGTGATGGGAACCCCGGTCGACATGCTCGACCAGCCGGAGGCGGGCAGCCGGGTGCGTTGGCGCGCTGCGGCAGGCGTGGTCGGGAAACTCAGCAAATGCGCGAACGGCTGGTGCTACTTCGACGTGCACGGGCAGGGCGGTTACGTCGAGGCGATCCACCTGTGGGGTGTCGAACCCAACGAGGCGGTGCCCTGACACGTACGTCGATCGCGCTGGAGCGAGCTCGGCGATCCTCCGACTTGCCGTGTATCAAGCTGGTGCATGATGGCGCACGCCTGTAGGCCGCTGGCATGGACACACTCACCAACGTACTGAAGTGGACCGCTTCGGGCGGCGGGATCATCGCGGCGGGGATGGTGTCGCTCGATCTCGGACGGCGATTGACCGGGTGGGGGCAGGTGCTGTTCGCGGTGTCGGCATTGTGCTGGATCGGCGGCGCGGCGTTGACCAAGGATTTCGCGCTTGGCACGCAGAACGTGGTGTTGCTGGTGATCGATGTGTTCGGCGCATATCGTTACCTGATCCGAAAAAAGCCGAATGGCTGAAGCGGTCATATGGTCGCTGCTGCTCGGGCTGCTCGGCGCGGTGATCGGCAGTTTTGTTGCAACCCTGGTGATCCGCTGGCCGCAGGGACGGTCGGTGTTGCGCGGGCGCTCACATTGCGATGGGTGCGCGCGGGTGTTGGGTCCGCGTGATCTCGTGCCTTTGCTGAGCGCGGCATTGTCGCGCGGCCGGTGCCGGCGCTGTGGTGCCGCGATTGACCCGTTGCACTGGCGGATCGAGGCGCTCGCGCTGATGATCGGTCTGGTCGCCGGGCTGGTGGTGCCCGGGCCGGCCGCACTGGCAGGCGCGGTGTTTGGCTGGCTGCTGCTCGCGCTCGCCGCCTTGGACGTGACGGAGTTCTGGCTTCCTGATGCCTTGACGCTGGCGCTGGCGCTCGCTGGTTTGGTGAGCGGCGCGATCGGCGTTGATCCGCCGCTTGCCGACAGGTTGATTGGCGGCGCGGCCGGATTTGCGGCTTTATGGGCGATCGCGTTCGGCTACCGGCTGGTTCGCGGGCGCGCGGGGCTTGGCGGGGGCGACCCCAAACTGTTTGGCGCGATCGGATTGTGGCTGGGCTGGCGAATGTTGCCGGTGGTGCTGTTCCTTGCGGCGCTGACCGGCCTTGCACTCGTGCTCGTCGGCATGGTGCGCGGGCGATCCGCACGGCTAGACGACCGGGCGCCATTCGGGGCGTTGCTCGCGGTGGCGGCTTACCCCGCGTGGCTGTTCCTGCTAGGCTCGACGCTATGATGCTCCTGCTTCTGTTGGCCGTCGCCATGCCGCGCGACGTGATCAAGCCCGCGCCACCCCCGCCACCGCCTGCGCAGATCGATGGCCTGCCGATCGGCGCACTGCCGCGCCAGTCACTGCCCGCGACCGGGTGCGCGGCCTATCTGTGGAGTGCGACGCAGACCCGCACGCTGGTGGCGATGGTTTCGGCTGACGATCGCCGGCTGCGGATAGCGCTGGACGGCGCGATCGTCGACTTGCCGCGCGTCGGTCAAAGCGGCGCCAGCGCCTTCGGGCTGAGCCAGTCTGCGCAGTATGCGGTCGCCGGTACGCACGCAACGCTCGACCTCACCATCGAAACGCGCGGCGATCTGGTAAAAGGCGGGGTCGTCTCCGATGGATCGCTGCGCCTCGACCGCGACGGCAAAGACGGCCTAGTGCTTCCCGTCACCGGTCTGGTCGGGTGCGCTGGCTGACCACCGGCGGCAGTGGTAGCTTCGATCCGTTGTCGTTGAGGAAGCGGATCACGTCGGCACGGTCCATTCCGTCATTCAGGCCTGCGAACATCATGTTGGTGCGGGGCGCGAAATGGGCTGGACTGGTCAGCCATGCGTCGAGCCGATCGAACGTCCAGACGCCACCGATCGAACGCAGCGCAGCGCTGTAGTTGAAGTTAGGGCTGCCCTGCGCGATCGCGCGACCGGGGACGGCGTACAGGTTAGGTCCGGCCCGATCGCCCGTGCCCTGTGCGATGCTGTGGCAAGCAGCGCATTGCGCGAAGATCGCGCTGCCAGCGCGGGGGTCCGCCGCCGCCAGCCGTTCGGGCAGGGGGGCGTTGGCGAGACGCGGATCATGTTCGACACGCGGTCCGCATCCGGCCAAGGCGATCAGGCCGAACAGGGTTGCCATGGCTCTCATCGCGGCGACCAGCCGGGCGCGGCCAATTCGAAGCCGGCGAAGTCGAAACCTGGCGTTACCACGCAACTCACCAACGCCCAGCCATGTCGCGCCTCCGCGGATTGCCACGCGTGGGGTGGCACCAGCCCCTGCGGGGTTCCACCGTCGAGAAGTATTTCACGGTCGTCGATCATCAGCGCGAGCGGTGATCCGCTATGCCAAAGCCACAGCTCGGCAGCGTCGATCCGGTGCCAGTGCGACCGCTCGCCGGTGTCGAGCAGGAACAATATGGCCGTCGTCAACGCTCGGCCGCCGGTGGGTGCGGGCAGGCGCATCGTTTCACGATACCAGCCGCCCTCCGGGTGGGGCGCGAGACCGAGCTTGGCGACGAGCGGGTGCGGCATGGACGGTCCGTTGTGTAAGGTATGTGCGGCGAGAAACCGGCGATATGGGCCGGCAGATACATTGTCCAACGTCTTGCAACACGCGACTTGCGATTGCGCCACGCGCACGCCGACGGCTGACTCGTGCGCCATCGACACTTGCTGCATCGCGGAACTTCGCGCTAAGGGCGCGGCCAATCCTACATCGAAGAAAATGCCGTGAACAACTCTCCCGCAGGCGACGTCCCCATCGTTTTTGAAGGCATCGTGCGCCAGCGCTGTCTCTCCGCGACCTATAACCGCACCGAGGTGACACTCGCGCCGCACGTGATCTACACCCGTCATGGTGACCTGTTTATCGACGGGGTCGTGCTGGAGCGTGACGGTCGGCCGCCAAAGGAACTGAAGCTCGGGACCTTCAAACTTGCCGGGCTGACCGCGCTGAGACTGACGCCGCGCGCTTTCAAGGCGAACCCGCTGTTTTCGCCGAGCGACCCGAAATACGGCGATTCGGTACTGATGACGGTCGAGCTGGGCTGATACCCCAAGTTTGCGATATGCCCCCGAGGACTAGCGCACCGATCTGACGTCGGCGCGGAAGGCGGGAACGCGTAGCGACCGATGCCTTCCCATTCGGTGCGCGCTGCGGGGCAGATGCAGTCCCGATCTCTTCAGATTGCAGACACTGCCGTGATCGTGGCGACGGAGCGAGCGGTATCACGGGCTTGTCTCCGACGCAGCTGGGCAGGGTTCAGAATGCGTGCCGACGCGTGAGTTCATCCTCACCCGTATGGTCGGCAGTTTTACGGTGAGGGCTGGCCGAACCTGGCGCCGGGTGGCAAGCGGGCACGATGACGAACCCGAATGAAGTTGATGGCGACAGGTCTGGCGTGCCGCGTGCGATAGCGTGGCTGTGGCCGTTGGTGGTATTGTTCGCGGGCTCGGTGTTGCTGCTCGGCGCGCATATCGCGGCGGTGCTGGTGACGGGCCGAAGCTTCGGCTTCGACGCGCCGATCTTGCTCGCATTGCGCGTGCCCGGCCATCTCGACGTGCCGATCGGGCCGGTGTGGCTGCGTCAGTCGGCGATCGATATCTCGGCGTTGGGCGGCTTCACGTTGATGTGGCTGTTCGGCGGGTCGGGCATCGCCGCGCTGATGATGCTGCGACGCCGGGCCGAGGCGGCGTGGGTCGCGGCGTCCCTGGTCGGCGCCTCATTGATCTCGACCGGGTTGAAGGACATCATCCACCGCCCGCGCCCGGCGCTGGTGCCGCACCTCGTTTGGGTGGACAACGCCAGTTTCCCGAGCGGCCACGCATTGATCTCCGCCGCCACCTATCTGACGATCGCGCTGATGCTCGCTGGGCTGGTGCGCCGCCGCGCGGCGCGCGCGGCAATCGTCGCGTTCTTCAGCGTGGTGGTGGTGCTGATCGGGTGCAGCCGCGTGTACCTTGGCGTACACTGGCCGAGCGACGTGGTGGCCGGCTGGTGTTTCGGCACGGTGTGGGCGATCGCTGTGTTCTGGGTGAACCGGTGGCTTCGAGCGAAGGTGCGGATCACCCCATAGTCACGAACGTATCGATCACGCGCTTGCGGCCGGCCTCCTCGAAATCGATCTCGAGCTTGTTGCCTTCGATCAACGCTATCGCGCCGTAGCCGAACTTCTGATGGAACACGCGCTGCCCGACCTCCAGGTCGCTGCGCCCTTTGTTGCCCAGGCTGACCGCGCTGGCCTTCGCCTCGATCACGCGGCTTGGTTCGCGCGAGAAGGTGCGGGTCGTGAAGCTGCCGCCGTCGCGCACGGTGTTCTGCACCCCCGCCGCGCGCTGCCAGCCGGGGCCGCGTCCGGTGCCGCGCGCGACATCGGCGAACGGGTCGGCACGTTCGGACCAGTTGGCGCGCCACAGGCTTTCGCCGCCCGACATGCTGTTCTCGGACTCGATATGCGCGGGCGGAAGTTCGGCGACGAAGCGGCTCGGGATGCTGCTCGTCCACTGGCCGTAGATCCGGCGGTTGGCGGCGTGGAGGATCACCGCCTTGCGCCGCGCGCGCGTGATCGCGACGTAGGCGAGGCGGCGTTCTTCCTCCAGCGAGGCGTTGCCGCCCTCGTCGATCGCGCGTTGCGAGGGGAACAGCCCTTCCTCCCAGCCAACCAGGAACACGGTCTCGTATTCGAGGCCCTTGGCGGCGTGGATCGTCATGATCGTCACCTTGGCCTCGTCGGCCTGCGCCTCGTTGTCCATGACGAGGCTGACGTGTTCGAGGAATGCGCCGAGGCTGTCATATTCCTCCATCGCACGGATTAGTTCGGTGAGGTTCTCGAGCCGTCCCGCCGCCTCGACCGACTTCTCGACCTGTAGCGCGCCGGTGTAACCGCTCTCGTCGAGGATTTGCCGCGCGAGTTCGGCGTGCGGCAGTTCGCCCGCCATCTTGCGCCAGCGCGCCATGTCGATCACGAAGTTACCGAGCGATTTGCGCGCGGCGCCGGTGAGTTCGTCGGTATCGAGGATGCGCGCCGCCGCCGTGCTCAACGGGATGCGCTCGGCGCGTGCGAGCATGTGCAGCTTCTGCACCGCCTTGTCGCCCAGGCCGCGCTTCGGCACGTTGACGATCCGTTCGAAGGCAAGATCGTCGGCGGGCTGGTTGACGACGCGCAGATAGGCCAGCGCATCGCGGATTTCGGCGCGTTCGTAGAAGCGGAAACCGCCGATGATGCGGTAGTTCATGCCGATCGCGATGAAGCGATCCTCGAACTCGCGGGTCTGGTGCTGCGCTCGCACGAGGATGGCGATACGGTCGAGCGACTGGCCGCCCCGCTGCGCCGCCTCGATCTCCTCACCGACGCGGCGGGCTTCTTCCGGCCCGTCCCATACGCCGAACACCTTGACCTTGTCGCCGTCCGGCTCGTCGGTCCACAGCGTCTTGCCGAGCCGGCCCGAATTGTTGGCGATCACGCCGGATGCGGCGGCGAGGATGTGCGGGGTGGACCGATAATTCTGTTCGAGGCGGATCACCTTGGCACCGGGAAAATCCTTCTCGAACTTGAGGATGTTTTCGACCTGCGCACCGCGCCACGAATAGATCGACTGATCGTCGTCACCCACGCAGCAGATGTTCTTACGCTCCTGCGCGAGCAGGCGGAGCCAGAGATATTGGACGCTGTTGGTGTCCTGATACTCGTCCACCATGATGTATTTAAAGCGGCGTTGGTAATCGGCCAGCACCTCGCGATTGCGCTTCAGGATGGTGAGCATGTGGAGCAGCAGATCGCCGAAATCGCACGCGTTCAGCGCGGCGAGCCGGGTCTGGTATTGCTGGTACAGCTCGCCCCCGCGTCCGTTGGCGTAGCGTTCGCTCTCGCCCGCGTCGATGTCGGCGGGCACCAGCCCCTTGTTCTTCCACTCGTCAATCAGGCCGGCAAGGCTGCGCGCAGGGAAGCGCTTCTCGTCGATGTCGGCGGCGATGACGAGTTGCTTCAACAGCCGCAACTGATCGTCGGTATCGAGGATCGTGAAGTTCGAGTGCAGCCCGACCAGCTCGGCATGGCGGCGCAGCATCTTCGCGCCGATCGCGTGGAACGTGCCGAGCCACGGCATCCCCTCCACCACATCGCCGACCAGCCGACCGACGCGTTCCCGCATCTCGCGCGCGGCCTTGTTGGTGAAGGTGACCGAAAGGATCTCGCCCGGCCACGCGCGCTTGGTGGCGAGCAGGTGGCCGAGCCGCGCGGTAAGCGCCGCGGTCTTGCCGGTGCCGGCGCCGGCGAGCACCAGCACCGGGCCTTCGGTGGTGAGCACGGCGTCACGCTGCGGCGCGTTGAGGCCGGTGATGTAGGACGGTTCGGCGGAATTGGTGACGGGGAGACTCATCCGTGAACAGGTAGGGAACGCAGGCGCGAAGGGCAATCGTTGATGCACGCGCGGCTTGGCGGGGATCGGCCGGTGGCGTTCGCTCGACATGGGCAGGTGCGGACCTCGCACTGCCGCTATTGTCATCACATGGTAACACAAGCAGCCCACGCGCACCGCCATGGACACAGCCACAACCGTCTCGCTCCCGGCGAGCGAACGTCCCGCCAGCGGGCCGCATCTCGATCGGCCGCTTCATCCGGTCGCGCGTTGGGTCTTCCTCGGCGTGCTGATCGGCGCGCTCGGCTATGCCGGGGGGAGCATCCTGTTCGACACGCGCGAGGTCGGCGAGGGGATGGCGATGGCGACCTTCGCGTTCCTCGGCCTCGCGCTGCTGATCGCTTTGGGGTTTGAGTTCGTCAACGGCTTCCACGATACCGCCAACGCCGTCGCGACGGTGATCTATACCCACTCTCTGCCGGCGCCGATCGCGGTGCTATGGTCGGGGTTCTTCAATTTCCTCGGCGTGATGTGTTCGAGCGGCGCGGTCGCCTATGCGATCGTGACGTTGCTGCCGGTCGATCTCATCCTGCATGTCGGATCGAGCGCGGGGTTCGCGATGATCTTCGCGCTGCTGCTCGCGGCGGTGATGTGGAATCTGGCGACATGGTTCGTCGGCCTGCCCAATTCGTCCAGCCACGCGCTGATCGGCTCGGTCCTCGGCGTTGGCCTCGCCAACCAGTTGCTGCACGGCGGCGACGGATCTTCGGGCGTGGACTGGGGGCAGGCGCAGAAGGTGCTATCGGCCTTGCTGTTCAGCCCGCTGGTCGGGTTCGTCGGCTCGCTGGTGCTGCTGCTGGTGATGAAGCGCCTGCTGCCCAACCCGACCTTCTACAAGCAACCGGCGAGCGACGCGCCGCCACCCCGCGGCATCCGCGCGACGCTGATCGCGACGTGCACCGCCGTATCGTTCTTCCACGGCAGCAACGATGGGCAGAAGGGCATGGGCCTCATCATGCTGATCCTGATCGGCTGCGCGCCGACCGCCTATGCGCTCAACCGCACCATGCCGGCGAGTCAGACGCCTGCGTTCATCACCACCGCTAACGCCGCGGCTGCTGCGTTCCGCGCGCATGGCGGGCAACCCGGGGGCAATGTCGCGGCAGCGCGCGCGGTTCTGACCCGCGCGCTGGAGACGAAGAAGCCGATCGCCACGCCGGCATACGGCGCGATCGAGACGCTGGCGCACGATGTCAGTCTGCGGATCAGCAGCTACGGCTCGCTCGACAAGGTGCCCGCCGCCGCCACGCCGAACCTGCGCAACGACATGTATCTGCTGCAAGGCATCTCGCAGGTGGTGACCAAGGACAAGGCTTCGGAGAAGACCTTCTCGCCCGAGCAGTTGAAGGCGATCGGGGCGTATCAGAAGATGCTGGAACAGGGCACGCGCTTCATCCCGGTGTGGGTGAAGATCATCGTCGCGGTCGCGCTCGGGCTCGGCACGATGGTCGGCTGGAAACGGATCGTGGTGACGGTCGGCGAGAAGATCGGCAAGTCGCACCTCACCTATGGCATGGGCGCCTCGGCCGAGATCGTTGCCGCCTTCACGATCATGACCGCCGATCTGTTCGCCGCGCCGGTTTCCACGACGCATATCCTGTCGAGCGGTGTGGCCGGTGCCTCCGTGGCGAACGGCAGCGGGTTGCAAGCGCGCACCATCATCAACATGGTGCTGGCGTGGGTGATGACTCTGCCGGCGGCGATGCTGCTGTCAGGCGGTCTGTACTGGCTGCTGCTCGGCGTGGTGAAGTTCAGCGCCGGCTGATCCGGGTAGAACACTGCCGCGCTCCGGCTTTTGCGCAACCGAACGCCGGGGATTGCGTAGAACCGTTACCCGCGCGACAGCATCGGGCGATGGTCCGGCAGTTGGAGATGGTCGTTGCGGATTTTGGGTGTTGCGTTGGCTGCGGTGGCGCTCGTCGGGGCAGCGCCTGCCGAGCCGCCGATCGTGCGGGTACGGCTGGATACCTCGGCCGGGCCGATCACCTTGGCGATCGACTATCGCCATGCGCCCAAGACAGCGGCCAATTTCCTGCGCTATGTCGATGACGGGCGGCTGGACGGTACCGATTTCTACCGCGCCTCGCGCAAGGCTGGGCATCCGGACTTGGGTTTCGTGCAAGGCGGCATCGGCACCGATGCACGCCGCAAGCTCGACTTGCTGCCGCTCGAGCCGACCAGCAAAACCGGGCTGCGTCATGTGAGCGGTGCGATCTCGATGGCGCGCTATGCTGATCCGTCGTCTGGTTCGGCGAACTTCTCGTTGCTGGTGGGGCCAAGCCCAAATCTCGATGCGAAGCCCGGTTCGCCTGGGTACGCCGTGTTCGGGCATGTCGCGAGCGGGATGGACGTGGTGAAGCGGATGCTGGCGATGCCGACCTCACCTGGCGGGGACGAGGAGATGAAGGGTCAGATGCTGGTGCATCCGGTTACGATCGTGCGCGCGGTGCGTCTGGACGGAACGCCGAAGCCGACCGGACGTCCGAAGGTGTGGATCATGTTCAAGAACCTGTAAGCGGTTCGCGTGCGGCGAACCACGGCGTAATCCGGCGCAGCGCCTCCTCGATCCGGTCGGTGGAGACCGCGAAGCTGAACCGCATGTACCGGTGGCCGTCGACGGGATCGAAGTCGATCCCAGGTGCGGTCGCTACGCCGGTATCCAGCAGCAGCTCCATGCAGAACGCCATGCTGTCCTGCGTCAGGTGGCCGATATCGGCGTAGATGTAGAAGGCGCCGTCCGGCGGCGCGATCCGCCGCAGGCCGAGCGCGGGCAGCGCATCGAGCAGCAATGCACGGTTGGCGGCGTAGGTACGGATATGCCCTTCGAGTTCTTCGTGGCAATCGAACGCGATCAACCCGGCATGCTGGGCAAGCGACGGGGGCGTGAGGAACAGATTGCCCATGCGTGCCCGCGCCGCATCGATCAGGTCGGGCGGCACCACCAGCCAGCCGAGCCGCCACCCCGCCATGCTGAAATATTTCGAAAAGCTGTTGACGATCAGCGCGTCCGGCTCATCCTGCAAGACCGAGCGCGCCGGGCCGGTGTAGCTGAGGCCGTGGTAGATCTCGTCCGAAACGATGCGGATGCCGCGTCGGCGGCACACCGCCACGATCGCAGACAGTTCCTCCGGCGCGATGATGGTACCGGTGGGATTGGCGGGGCTGGCGAGGATCAGCCCGCTAGGCGCGGGATGGAGCGCTTCGATCGCGGCCGCTGTGATCTGGAAGCCCTCCGCCTCGCCGCAGCCAATCTCCGCCGGTTCTAGATACAGCGCCTTCACCGTGTTGCGATATGCGACATAGCCCGGCCGGGCAAAGGCGACCCGGTCACCGGGCGCGAACAGGCAGGAAAGCGCGAGCACCAGCGCAGGCGATGCGCCGCAGGTCAGGATCACCTGCTCCGGGTCGATGGTGACGGAATACCGCTCGAGGTAGTGGCGGGCGATCCGTGCTTTCAGCGGGACGCTCTCCCAGTAGCCGAGACCGTCGCGGTCGAGCACGAGATGCGCTTCGGCAATCGCAGCGGCAGGCGCGCCGGTCGAGGGCTGGCCGAATTCCATGTGGATCACGGATCGGCCCTCCGCAGCGAGGCGGTGCGCCGCGCGGCTGATGGCAATGGCGTGAAACGGATCGATCTTTGCGGACATACCGCCTGCTTAGCGACCCGCGCGGCGGACACAACCACCGCGCGGGTGAACCGCGTTACGAGTCCGCGCTGCCGGGCTCGGCCATCTTGCGGTGCTGTTCGGCGAGGAACGACTGCGGCAGGACGCCCGAGGCCGCGACCTGGAGCTTGTTGCCGACGCCGGACACGATGTGCCCCTTGCCGGCCATCAGCGCGTTCCAGCCATCCGTTGCTACCTTGGCGGGATCGGACTTGCTGTCGTCCTGACCCACCTGCGTATCGAGCAGACCCGCGCGTGCGAAGAACTCGGTCTCAACCGGGCCGGGCATCAAGGTGGTGATGGTGACGCCTTCGTGTTCCTTGATCTCGTTGCGAAGCGCCTCGGTGAAGTTGTCCACGAACGCCTTGGTCGCGTTGTATACCGCGTTGAAAGCGCCCGGAATGTAACCGGCGATCGATCCCGTCACCAGCACCTTGCCTTCGCCACGCGCGACCATCTGCTTGAGCACCTTCTGCAGCAGATAGACGGTCCCAGTGATGTTGGTATCGACCGAATGCCGCCACATCGTCACGTCCTGATCGAGGAACGGACCACCGGTGCCGATGCCGGCGTTGGCGAACAGCAGGTCGATCGTGCGGCCCTGCGCTGCAGCCAGCAGTTTATCCACGCCGTCGATCGTGGAAAGATCGGCCTCGATCGAGAAGACCTGCGTGCCATGCCGCTCGAAATCGGTGGCGGATGCCTCGATCAGCGGCTCGTCGGCAACAACGAGGATGTCATAGCCGTTTTCCGCCGCACGGTGGGCAAGTTCAAAGCCGATGCCGGTAGAGGCACCGGTGATGATCGCAAAACCCTTGCTCATGTCATTCTCTCCTTATGCGGCGAAAGTCTGGCCGGGCTTCAGCACGACCTTGGTGACTTCGTTCTGGTGGTTCTTGAACATCTCATACCCCTTGGGCGCATCTTCCAGGCCCATGCGGTGCGAGATCAGGAAAGTGGTATCGATCTTATCTTCCATGATCGCGTTGAGCAGGCCGGGCAGGTAACGCTGAACGTGCGTCTGGCCGGTCTTGAGCGTCAGACCCTTTTCCATGAATGCGCCGAGCGGGAACTTGTCGACGAACCCGCCGTATACCGCCGGCATCGACACGCGCCCGCCCTTGCGACACGCAATGATCGCCTGACGGATCGAGTGGGTGCGGTCGGTGCCGAGGAAGGTCGACGCCTTGATCTGGTCGACGATGTTGTCGAAGAACATGCCGTGCGCTTCGAGCCCGACCGAGTCGATGCAAGCGTCCGGCCCAATGCCGCCGGTCATCTCCATCAACGCTTCGTAGGTTTGCGATTCCTCGAAATTGATCGTTTCCGCGCCAAATTTGCGCGCGAGTTCGAGGCGGTGCGGGAAGTGGTCGATGGCGATGACGCGCTCGGCACCCATCAGGAATGCCGACTGTACCGCGAACAGGCCGACGGGGCCGCAACCCCATACCGCGACGGTGTCGCCGGGTTCGATCTGCGCGAACTCCGCCGCCTGCCATCCGGTCGGCAAGATGTCGGAGAGGAACAGCACCTTGTCATCGTCAATGCCATCCGGAATGACGATCGGGCCGACGTCCGAGAACGGAACACGGACATATTCCGCCTGACCACCGGCATAGCCGCCGGTCATGTGGCTGTAGCCGAACAGACCCGCCATCGGGTGGCCGTACACCTCCTGCGCAATATCCTGATTGTCCGCCGGGTTGCCGTTGTCGCATGCGGAGAATTGCTGCTTGCCGCAGTGGTAGCAGCTGCCGCAGGCAATGGTGAACGGCACCACCACGCGTTGGCCTTTCTTCAACGTCGAGCCGGAGCCGATCTCGACGACCTCACCCATGAATTCATGGCCCAGGATGTCGCCCGCCTTCATGGTAGGGATATAGCCGTCATACAGGTGGAGGTCTGACCCGCAGATCGCCGTCGAAGTGATCTTGATGATCGCATCGCGCGGGTTGAGGATTTCGGGATCGTCGACCGTATCGACGCGGACGTCATGCTTGCCGTGCCAGGTGAGTGCGCGCATCAGTTATGCTCCCGATCGGATTCGGCGTCGCGTTGCGCGAGCGTCCAGGATGAGGTGGCGATCTCGCCGGTTTCCATCAGCTGCTTGAACCGGCGCAGGTCGCGGCGCGCCTGCACTGCGGGTTCGCGCTGGAACATCTTGGCGATGATCTTCCCGATCGTTCCGCCGGGCGGATCGTAGTTGATGGTCGCGGTGACGACCGTTCCGCGCGTGCCTGCATCGCGAAATTCGATCCGGCCGCTATTGGCGACCTCGGCCCCTTCGGCAGATGCCCAGGCGATCATCTCGCCCGGAGTCTCATCGGTGATGATCGCGTCCCACTCGACGGTGCGTCCAGCCGGCGCTTTCACTACCCAGTGCGTGCGACGATCATCCAGCACGTCGATACGTTCGACGTTGTCCATGAAGTTTGGCAGGTTGGTGAACTCCCGCCAATAGGCGAACAGTTCATCATGCGGCCGGTTGATCGTGACCGAGCGCGCAAATAGTGTATCGCCCTTCGGCTCTACTCCGACGTGTGTGACCGCCTCTTCGGTATCACCTTTCTTCATCGTGGTTAGCGGGGCGTCATCTTGGCTAATGGTCATCGCCACCTCCTGTGTTGGTTACAGGCATAACCGTCACCTAACGCGCTCTGTTCCAACGGTGTTTTCAGGCTGACGCAGAATATGATCGACTGGCGGTCTTAGGATGACGGCGGCTTTAACCTAGATCATCATTGCAGTGATTAATCCCAACATGAGCCACACTGTTGCGCTTCAATCCGGCGCATCCTCCAGCATCTTGATCGCATGGGGCGGCCATTGGCTGACGTTGGCGGCAGGGCAGTGGTATGTCTCACGCCTGACGCGATTTTACGATCCGCAGTGGTGTGCCGATCGGCATTTGCCACGAAACGACATCTCCTTGCGACCGGTGCGTCGCTGCTCAGTGTTGACCCATCATGGATTAGCGTGGCCTAGCGAGGATCCGGGGTACACTCTCTGCCAGAGGAGACGACGATGACTGCTGAGAAGGACACCGTCCATTACGAGGGCTCCGAAGGCGGCTGGGGTTCTGTTCGCGGGATCTTCGAGACGGCTCTGCGCGAGCGCACCTCGCCCGGCGCGCTCGATACGCTGCGGCGGCAGAACAAAGTCGGCGGCTTCATGTGCGTGTCGTGCGCATGGGGGAAGCCTGCCAAGCCGCACGCTTTTGAGTTCTGCGAGAACGGCGCCAAGGCAACCCTGTGGGAACTCACCAGCTTGCGCTGCACGCCAGATTTCTTCGCCAAGCACACGCTGACGGAACTGCGCACGTGGAAGGATTACGACTTAGAACAGCAGGGTCGGCTGACCCACCCGATGCGCTACGATGCGGCGACGGACAAGTATGTACCGTGCGGCTGGGACGAGGCATTCGGTGCGATCGGAGCGGAGTTGAAGGCGCTCGATCCGGGGTCGGCGGTCTTCTACGCCTCCGGTCGCGCCAGCCTTGAAACCAGCTACCTCTATGCTTTGTTCGCGCGGCTGTACGGCCACAATAACCTGCCCGACAGTTCCAACATGTGTCACGAAACCACCTCGGTCGCGCTCAAGAAGGTGATAGGCTCTCCGGTGGGCACCTGCGTGCTTGATGATTTCGAAACGTGCGACGCGATCTTTTTCTTCGGGCAGAACCCGGGCACCAATTCGCCGCGGCTGCTGCATCCCTTGCAGGAAGCGGTGAAGCGGGGGTGCAAGATCGTCACCTTCAATCCGGTGCGGGAAAAGGGGCTGGAGTCGTTCAAAAACCCGCAGAGTCCACTCGAAATGCTCACCCCCAAGGCGACGCAGATTTCGACGTTGTACCTTCAGGTAAAAACCGGCGGTGACATCGCCGCGATCATGGGCCTTATCAAATATGTCCTTGCCGCCGAGGAGAAGAAGTGGGCGGAGGAGCAGCTGCACGTTCTGGACGTGGACTTTATTGCGCAGCACACCGCCGGCTTCGACGAGATGAAGGCACAGGCCGACGCGACAAGCTGGGACGATATCGAGCGCGAAAGCGGTCTCGCGCGCGTCGATATCGAGGCGGCGGCGGAAATTTACGTCCAGGCCAAGCGTTCAATCTGCATGTACGGCATGGGACTGACCCAGCATGTCCATGGCTTCCATAATCTCGCCACGCTGACCAACCTTTGGCTGCTCAAGGGGAATATCGGGCGCGAAGGTGCCGGCATTTCACCGGTGCGTGGCCACTCCAACGTTCAGGGCCAGCGCACCGTCGGCATCTCCGAAAAGCCCGAATTGGTGCCGCTCGACACACTCGCTGAGCAATTCCGGTTCGAGCCGCCGCGAGAGGAGGGGATGAACACCGTCAAGGCATGCGAGAACATCATCTCTGGCGAAGTCCGTGCGTTCATTGGCCTTGGCGGCAATTTTATCCGCGCGATCCCCGAGCGTGAGAAGATGGAGGACGCCTGGTCGCGATTGCGGCTGACCGTACAGATCGCCACCAAGCTGAACCGCAGCCACCTCGTCCATGGCGAAGTGACGTATCTGCTGCCGTGCCTTGGCCGTTCGGAGGAGGATAGGCAGGCGAGCGGCGCGCAGAAGGTGACGATGGAGGATTCGCTGTCCTGCATCCACGGCTCGTTCGGCAAGAACACGCCGGCCAGCAAGGACCTGCTGTCAGAGCCTGCGATCGTCGCTGGGCTGGCAAAGGCCACACTGCCGGAGAACCCCAAGGTGCGCTGGGACGAGTGGGTCGGCAATTACGACCTGATCCGTGACTTGATCGAAGCAACCTACCCTGAGCAGTTTCACGACTTCAACAAGCGGGTGTTCACGCCGGGTGGCTTTTACCGCGGTAACTCCGCGCGCGAGCGGGTGTGGAAGACAGAGAGCGGGAAGGCGAACTTCACCGTGGCGACATCCTTGTCGGCGATCGGTGTCGGCGATGCGCCGGGCCGCTACCGGCTGATGACGATGCGATCGAACGATCAGTTCAATACGACGATCTACGGCTATTCGGACCGGCTGCGCGGTATCGAAGGCACGCGCGACGTGCTGCTGATGAACCCGGAAGACATTGCGGCGGCCGGGCTGACGGTCGGGCAGGTGGTCGGACTCGCCTCGGATGCGGAGGACAATGTCGACCGGCAGGTCGTCGGATTGACGGTGACGCCGTTCCTGCTGCCGCGCGGGTGCATCGGTGGTTACTATCCCGAGATGAACCCACTGGTGCCGTTATGGTATCATGACGAAGAATCGAAGACGCCGGCCAGCAAGGGGGTGCCAGTGCGTATCGTCGCCTAGGCGGGATCGGCGCAGCGACGGAAAAAGCAAAAGGCGGGATCACCTGAGTGATCCCGCCTTTCTTTTTACGCCGCTAGCGGCGGCAGGGCAGCACGCGCCCATTAGGCCGCGCGCTGCTGTCGATTACGCTACCGCGTCGAGATCGACCTGCGCTTCGCGCGGCCAATACCGCAGCGGCGCAAGCGCGCTCAGGAACGCCTTGGCATCCGCCTTGGTCTTGAGTGGCAGACACCCATCGTCGAGATCGGTCGCAAGGCCTGCCTTTTCCACCAGCGGTGCGGTTTCCTCCGACAAACCGATGAACTTGCAGTGCGCGAAGGCGTCGGTGAGGAAATCCTTAGCCGCAGCGTCGATTGCCAGCAGCTTGGCGCCTGCGTCGGATGCAATCACGGCGACCGCATCGTACAACACGGACGGCCCGCCATCGATCTTCTGCTTGGCGACGAGCAGCGTGCCGTCGGACAAGATCGCGCCGCCCACCTTCGGGGCCACGATCTCGACCATGGCTTCCGCCGCCCCAAACGTGTCGATCACCGCGTTGACCAGCGCCGCATCCGCGCCGTCCGTGACCAGCAGGCCAAGTTTGCGACCCGCGAAACTTTGCGGTCCGTTCTTCTGGATGCTGAGCTTGTCGGATGGAGCCAGATCCATGATCGTCGGCTTGGCGGCCTTGGCAGCCTCGGGCAACGGCAGGGCGAGACCGTTCGCGACGGTCTTCGCAAGATCGGCGTCGATATTGAGGAGGTGCGACACCATGCGCGACCGGATGTCCGGGCGCTCCACCTTGGAAAGTTCGAACACCAGCGCATCGCCCATATGCTTCTGTTCAATCGCCGTCTGGCTCATGTAGAACTGCCGAGCCTGGCTGTAATGATCGGCAAAGCTCTCCGGTCGAACACGCAGCGCGTCACCCTGCGGGGGTTCAGGGAAACTGACGTAACCACGCTTCGGATCTTCGCGCGGGCCGCCTTGTGCGCCCCAGCTGTTCGGCTCGTAATTGGCGCGGCCAACCGGATTGCGCATGGCCATGTGACCGTCCTGCTGGAAATGCGCGAACGGGCAGCGCGGCGCATTGATCGGCAGGTGCGTGAAGTTCGGCGAACCGAGTCGCTTCAACTGCGTGTCGAGATAGGAGAAATTGCGACCCTGAAGCAGCGGATCGTTGGTGAAGTCGATTCCCGGCACCACGTTCTGCGTGCAAAACGCGACCTGTTCGGTCTCGGCGAAGAAGTTATCGACCAACCGGTCGAGCACGAGCCGACCGACGATACGAACCGGTACCTGCTCTTCCGGGATGAGCTTGGTCGCGTCGAGCACGTCGAAGTCGAAGCTGTCGGCGAATTCCTGGTCGAACAACTGCACGCCGAGCTCCCACTCGGGGAAGTCACCGTTCTCGATGGCATTCCACAGGTCGCGGCGGTGAAAATCGGGATCGGCGCCATTGACCTTGACCGCCTCGTTCCAGACAACCGATTGCAGACCCATCTTCGGCTTCCAGTGAAACTTGACGTAGGTCGACTTGCCCTCGGCATCGACCAGTCGGAACGTGTGGACGCCAAAGCCCTCCATGAAGCGGAACGAGCGCGGTATGGTGCGATCGGACATGATCCACATGATCATGTGCATGCTTTCGGGGCTGAGGCTGATGAAGTCCCAGAAGTTGTCGTGCGCGGTCTGCGCCTGCGGGAAGGCGCGGTCCGGCTCCGGTTTGGCGGCATGGATCAGATCGGGGAACTTGATTGCATCCTGGATGAAGAACACCGGGATGTTGTTGCCGACGAGATCCCAGTTGCCCTCCTGCGTGTAGAGCTTCACTGCAAAGCCACGCACGTCACGCGCCAGATCGGCAGAGCCCTTCGAGCCGGCGACCGTCGAGAAGCGCACGAACGCCTCGGTCTTCTCTCCGACGCGCTGGAACAGATCCGCACGGGTGACATCGGCAAGGCTGTCGGTCAGCTCGAAATAGCCGTGCGCACCATAGCCGCGCGCGTGGACGACGCGCTCCGGGATACGCTCGTGATCGAAGTGGAACATCTTCTCGCGAAAATGAAAGTCCGACAGCAAGGTCGCGCCGCGCGCACCCTGCTTGAGGCTGTTCTGGTCGTCAGCGACCGGGATGCCTTGGGCGGTGGTCATCACCGCAACGTCGCCACCAGCGATCTGGTGCGTCTCGCCGCCGTTACCGACCGGCTCCGCAAAGCTCATCGAGATCTCTGCGGTCGGTGTGCCCGCTTTCGCATCCTTGGTGGTGGTCGATGCTTTCGCGCGTGTGGTCTTGGCCATCCGAAACTCCCGGTATGCTGATCGCCCGGGCGCAGGGGGGCAGCACCGGTCACGCACTCAACCACCAGCGGGGGATCAAGTTGCTCTGGAAAACCATGATTAATTTCGATCAATACGATTGTTGGTGTTCGTTGGTGCGATTGCTCAAGCGAGGTGGCCATGACGCGGAACCGACCGGCGGCTGAAGCGATCTTGCCGGGCAAGACCTAGGAGGACGACGTGGCCGATACGCTCAAGAGCTTTACCCTCGCGCAGAGCGAAGGACATTACCTGCTGACGTTGCATTCCGACAATGGCGACGAAAGCGAGTTTCTCCTCACATACGATCAACTCGATCTCATCGCCGAGGAGATCGACACGCAGTTGAACGCCGACGAGGAGGAGGAACTCACGGTCGACGAAGAAGAATGACGTGGCGCTGGCGAATGTGATCGGAAGGTGACCCCGGCAGCCCGCCATGCGGCATTGTTGCTGATCACCGTGATCGACCCGTTAGACGTTTAGGGCGCCGAGGTTTTTGCTCGGCGCCATTTTTTTGCGTTGGCTCACCCTCTCGTACGGGTGCGCGCGGTGCCTGATACAGCAGAGGTGCCGGTAATCTACGTTGACGACCGCCAAACCAGTAACGTTCTCTCCGCGCCCTGATCGAGGCCGTGGTCGACGAGAACGCTCGGGCAAGGCTCTCACCGGACAGTTTGCCCCAAACGACACGGATTATCTGTTGTACGTCGGCCGCCTGACGACCAAGAGTGCTGCGACGCGCGCTTGGTCGTAAATCCGTGTGGGATTATTCCGCGGCCGCCAATACCGGCGTTTTCGGCGAGACGCCTGCCGAACCGATTTCCTCCGCAAACCACGCACAGGTGCGTTCCAGCCCGGTAGCCAGATCGACGCGTGGTTCCCAGCCAAGCAGGGCCTTGGCACGGCCGATGTCGGGCTTGCGCCGGCGGGGGTCGTCGATCGGCAGCGGCAGGCGTGTCACCGTGGCCTCCGTTCCCGTCATCGCGATCACCCGGTCCAGCAGATCGTTGATGGTAAGTTCGTTCGGGTTGCCGAGATTGATCGGCTCCAGCCCGTTGATGTCGCTTTCCATCAGTCGCATCAGCCCGTCGACCAGATCCGACACATAGCAGAAGCTGCGCGTCTGCGAGCCGTCGCCGTAGATGGTGATATCGTTGCCCGACAGCGCCTGACAGATCAGATTGGACACGACGCGTCCGTCATCCGGGTGCATTTGCGGTCCATAGGTGTTGAAGATGCGCGCGACGCGCACCTCTGCACGTCGCATGCGCTGGAAATCGAAGGTCATCGCCTCGGCGGCGCGTTTGCCCTCGTCATAGCAGGCGCGCGGGCCGGTGCAGCTTACGAAGCCACGGTAATCCTCATGCTGCGGGTGCATCTCGGGATCGCCATAGACTTCGCTGGTCGATGTAAGCAGGAATCGAGCACCTGCCGTCTCCGCCAGCCGCAACAGGTGGTTGGTGCCCGTGACGTTGGTCAACATCGTATGTTCGGGATCAAGCTGATACTGTGGCGGCGAGGCCGCGCAGGCGAGGTTGTAGATGCGCTTGATCCGGGCGGCGCGCGCGGTGATGCTGGCGGGCAGCGGATTGACGATATCCCCTTCGACGAACTCGAAACGCGGATGATCGATCAGCGCGCGCAGGTTTGATTCCCGCGACGTCTGCAGGTTGTCTAGGCACACCACGGTTTCGCCGCGCGCGAGAAGGGCGGCGCACAGATGTGAGCCGATGAACCCGGCCCCGCCTGCAACGAGGGTGATCTGGGGTGGCATGGCCTGTCTCCTGTTTGCGTCCGCTCGCGGTGTCGCGACCGCGTTGAGGTAGGTTTCGAGTTCTGCGGCGCGGTGCGCTGCGGTGTGGCGCGCCAGTACGCGGCTCTGCGCGGCAGCGCCGAGCGCATCGGCATCGCGCGCGATCGCGGCGATCACGTCCTCGGTCGTATCGGCGAGCAGGATCTCGTGGCCGGGCATGAACAGCGTATCGATTCCCTCCCACCGGTCCGAGATGATCGGCGTACCGCACGCGCCTGCCTCGAACAGCCGCACCGACGGCGACCAGCCCGACGCGATCATGTCGGCGCGCGTCACGTTCAGGGTGAAGCGCGACGCCGAGTAGAAGGCGGCATGGTCTGCGGGCGGCAGGTGGTCGATCCGCTCGACGTTGGCTGGCCAGTCGATATCCGCGGGATATTGCGGGCCCGCCACGGCAAAACGCCGGTCCGGGCAAGCGCGGGCAACCGCCAGCAGCAGCCGCTCGAGCGTCGGCTGGCGATCGGGGCTGTAGGTGCCGAGGTACGACAGGTCCCACCGCTTCGCCACATCGGTCTGGTAGTACTTATCCGGGTCGACCGAGCAGTATAACGCGCGTGCCGCCTGTGCGCCGTAGTCGCCTTCGAGGCGGTCGAGCGTCGGACCGCCGGTGAACGACAGGTACACGTCGTAGCCCGGGATGACGTCTGGTGAGAGATACTCGAAGTCCCCACGCGCCAGCTTGGCCAGGGTGACAGGCGTGTCGATGTCGTAGAACGCGCATCTACGGGCATGATCCTGGACGAACCGCGCGACCGCGACGCCGTCCGGCACGTAAGAGCCGACGATGACCGCATCGGCCTCCGCGATCTCCGCGCGCCATTCCTCCAACGCGGGCAGGTCGGCATAATATTCGAGGCGACAGAAATCCGGGTTGGGCAGATCACGGTGCGCACCGGCGTACCACGGCACTTCCCGTTCGAGAAACAGCACGTCATGCCCGCGCGCCGCGAACGCCTTCAGCAGCGCGCGAAACGTGGTAGCGTGACCGTTGCCCCAAGACGAGCCGAGGCTGAGGCCGAGAACGACGAGTTTCATGCCGCCACCGTCGTGTTCGCGCGCTGTGTGCGGAACAGCGCATCGACCTGCGCACCGCGCAACGCATAGGTGTGTTCGGCCAGCACGCGGGCAAGTGCCGCCTGGCCGATCTCCTTCGCCCGCTCGGGCTCGAGCGCGGCGAGATGATCGGCGACGTCCTGCCCGTCCCGGGCGACCAAAACTTCCTTGTCGGGTATGAGGAACTGCTCGATTCCCTCCCACGCATCGGTGATGAGGCAGGCAGCGGCGCCGGCTGCCTCAAACACGCGCGTCGCGGGCGAGAAGCCGACCTCCGCCATGCTGTCGCGCGCGACGTTCAACACCGCGCGCGGCGTGCAGTTGAACGCGTTGTGCTGGTGCGTGTAGACGTGGCCAAGATGGCGCACGTTGCCGGGCATGTGCTTGCTGTCCCAACCGTTACCGCCGATCAGAAACGCGCGGTCGGGCAGGGCGGCGGCGGCCTTGAGGAAGAACTCCTCCACGCGCGCCTCTCGATCGGGCAGGCGATTGCCGAGGAAGGCGAGATCGCTCGCAAAACGCGGATCGGGCTCGACCGGAAAGTGCGTCTCGGGGTCGAGCGCGTTGTAGATCGGCTCACACGCTGCCGCGCCGAAGCCCCGATAGGCTTGGATCACGGGCGGACCGCCGCCATAGGTCAGCACCAGATCGATGTCGGGCAGGGCGCGGCGGACTGGATGCGACAGGTCAGCCCGCATCTCATCGAGTGTGGCGGCGGCATCGACGTCCCAGAAGATCTTTATCGCATCCGGCCGCGCCCGCGCGATGATGCCGTCGAGCAGTTCGGCATCATACACACCCACTCCATTCGCCTTCACGACGATGTCCGCGTCGCCCGCCTCGGCCAACACGCTGCGCAGGCCCTCGTCCGTGGCGGGATACACGACCGATCGTACCCACTCTGGCGGGTCGATGTCGCGGTGCTGCTGCCGCTCGAACGCGTCGGGTTCGTAGAAAGTGATGTCGTAGCCATGGCTCGCCAGCGCCTTCAGCACGCCGCGATAGTAAGTCGCCGCGCCGTTCCAGTAGGAGGACAGCAAGCTGGACCCGTAAAAGGCGATCTTCATGCGAGTTCTTTCTGAGTAACGCCGAGCGATGCGGTGATCGCGAGCAGTTCCTCGACGCGGTGCGCGCAGGTGTGGCGAGCACGGATCGTTTCCAGGCCATGCGCGACGAGGCTCTCGCGCAACGCCGCATCGTCGCGAAGCGCGGTTAGGTGGCGGGCCATCTCGGCGCCGTCTGCTGCGATGAGATAGTCGGTGCCGGGCCGGAACAGGTGCTCCGCATCGTCCCAAGGCGCCGACACCAGCGGGATGCCGCACGCGAGTGCTTCGAACACGCGGATCGTCGGGATACCGGGCAAGATCGTCGCGTAATAGCGCCGCGGTACGTGCACGGTGGCGAGCGCCCGCGCGAAGATCGCCGGAGCGCCGGCATTGGGTGCCCAGCCATGATAAGCTGCGCCGTGCCGCGCCAGCATCGCACGCGCTTCCGTCGGGTAGCGCACGCCATAGATGTCGAGCGGCAGGCCAGCGGCAGCGGCGGGCGCGAACAGGAAGCGTTCGAGCTCCTCGGTCCGCTCACCGTCCCCCCAATTGCCGATCCAGACGAGGCCGCTACGCTTGCCTTCGGTCAGGGATGGATGGAAGCGGCGCGTGTCGGCGGCTTCGTGCCACGTCCACACGCGACCCTGCCAGCCCCAGCCGCGATAGACCTCGGAAAGCGTCTCGCCGAACGCCAGCACGCCGTCATAACCGGACAGGTCATATGCGCGCATCTCTTCCGGCGCGCTCACCGCACGGTGGTGCGTGTCGTGGAACAACAGGGTGAAACCTGCGCCATGTTTGCGCAGGTCACCCACGGCTTTGACCAGCGCAGGTTCGTTCCATTCGTGCATCAACACGAGATCGGCGCCTTCGGTCATAGCCGCCGCCTCCATCTCCGCGCCATAAGTGCGTGACGCGAGTTCGGGATAAGCAGCTCGGTAGGCGGCGAGACCATCCTCGCCATGATCGCCAAGCAGATTGGCGAGGCTCCATGCGCCTTCCGGCTCCCAGACGGTGACATCATGTCCGCGCGCGATCAATTCGCTCAGCACACCGCGCAGAAAATGGGCGTTGCCGTGGTTCCAGCATGACGTGAGGCTGTGCGTGAAGTACGTGATTTTCATGCGGCAACCCTCGTGACGTCTCCGGAGAGCAACGCGCGATAGTGTGTTGCCATGGCCCGCGCGGCCGCCGCCGGCGTGTAGCGCGCCGCGCGCACGCGCGCTGCCTCGCCGAGCGTGTGCCGGCGTGCCGGGTCGGCGATCAACGCCTCGACCGCCGCGGCCCACGTCTGTGCGTCATCGCCCGAGACGAATACAGCTGCGCCGTCCCACAATTCGCGGAACGTTGCGATGTCGGAGAGCACCAACGCACATCCCGCTTGTGCGGCCTCCAACACCGCCAAGCCGAACGGCTCGAAGCTGGCCGCGGAAACGAACACCGGGCGCCCGGCAAGCCGCCGCCGCACCGTATCGCCATCGATTTCGCCCAGCGTTTGAAGATGGTTGAGCGTGACCCGCTCATTGTGTGGGCCGACCAGAGCGCCCGCCGCATAGAACGGTACGGCCAGCCGCGCGGCGACCCGATCGAGCAACGCCGCGTTCTTTACGCTGTCCCACATCCGCCCGACCGTAATCGCCTCATCGCTGAGCGGACCCGGCTTGATTTCGGCCGGCGCGTTACGGCCGTTGTGAACCGCGACAGGCGCAAGCGGCAGTCCGTAAAGTGCGGCGACGCTCTCGCCATAGGCGCGTGTCGGCGCGACGACGCGATCCACAGCGCGCAGACCCTCCAGCATGAGGGAGCGGTGCCAAAGGTAAGCCTGGTCGAGTTGGGATCGCTTAGCAGCCGCCCACCACGTCGAAACGCAGCCATGCGTGACCGCGATCGTTGGCAGTCCCGCCGGTGCGGCGGCAAGCGTGGGCATGTTATATTGGATCAGATCGACCGCGTGTTCCCGCGCCAGATCGGCGATCGCGGCGCCTGCCGCCCTCACGGGTGCTGCATCTTCGCACAACCAGTCGACCGGCAGCCCCGTGTCGACCAACGTCACGCCGGGTATCGCATCCGCCGCTCTGCGTTGATCGGCACTTGGCGCGGGCCCGAGCAGCGCTATCACCGTGTCCACCCCGAGCGGCGCAAGCGCGCCGGCAAGGTCGGTTGCATATTGCCAGACACCCCCGATCGCGTCCGCGGTCATCAGCAACCGCAATGGCTTCATGAAACGCGTTCCAAGGCCGGTGACGGCGCATGCTGCTCGGTTAGCCACTTGGCGAGTTTGGCCACGCCGTCGCGCCAGCCGACCCGCTGCGCCAGGCCGAGCGTCGTGTCGAGCAACCGCGTGTCGGCAACGAAATAACGCTGGTCGCCCGCACGCCAATCGGAGAAGCTCACGTCCGGCTCGCGACCGATCAGCGTGCCGATGTAATTGAGCAGCACGCGCAGGCTCACCGCATTGTCGGTCCCCCCGCCGAGATTGAAGGCGCGGCCTTGCACCCGGTCGATCGCACGCCATGCGGCGAGATATGCCGCGACCGCATCTGACACATCGCAAATGTCGCGCACCTGATGACCGTCGCCGTACAAGGTGATCGCTTCGCCCTTCAGCGCGCGGATCAGGAAGTGCGCGACCCAGCCCTGATCTTCGGTCCCCATCTGGCGCTGGCCGTAGATGCAGCTCATCCGCAACACCGTTGCGGGCACGCCATAGCTGCGCGCGTAGTCGAGCATGTACTGGTCGGCAGCGCCCTTCGACACGCCATAAGGCGTATGGAAATCAAGCGGGCGATCCTCGCCGATACCATGATCGCGGATGCGCGGCTCGGTCGGCGCATAGCCGCCCGCACCCAGCGCGAAGTCGAGGTCTAGCAGGTCGCCATAGACCTTGTTGGTCGAGGCGAAGATCACCGGCGTCGCGTCGCGCTTTGCCCTTACGGCTTCGAGCAGGTTGAACGTGCCGAGCAGATTGATCTCAAAATCGTCACGCGGATCATTAAGGCTGGTGGTTACCGCGACCTGCGCGGCAAAGTGGAACACGGCCTGCGCTTCCGCCACCGCCCGCCGCAATTCGGCGTCCTCTCGGATGTCGGCCTTGATGAGCGTCACCCGGTCGCCATGCCGCTCCTGCAACCACGCCGCGTTGCGCTCTACGCCGGGGCGGCTGAGCGCATCGTACAGCAACACGGCGTGGCCGTCAGCGGCAAGCGCATCGGCAAGGTTCGATCCGATGAAGCCCGCGCCACCAGTGACGAGGATCGGCGCGTCGTTCATGCCACCAGCCCACGCTTTTCGAGTTCGGCGCGAGCGTGCGCGACGTTATCTTGAGCCGTTTGCCTGCCAACCCATTCGGCAAGTTCGGCGAGACCTTCGATGAAGTCCTGCCGGGCGGTGAAGCCGAGCGCCTCGGCCGCCAAGGTGGTGTCGCAGAAACAGTGGCGGATATCGCCGATCCGTGCCTTGCCGACGATCTCGGGCGCGGTATCGTTCTTGCCCATCGCGCGCGCCAGCGCCTCGGCCACTTGCGTCACCGAACGATCGTTGCCCGAGCCGATGTTGAAGGTCTTGCCGACCGCCTTGCCATCGACCAGCGCGTCGGCGAAAGCGCGCGCCACGTCGGTGACGTGGACGAAATCGCGACGCTGCTCGCCATCCTCGAAGATCATCGGGCGCTGGCCGTTAAGCAGCCGTGCCGCGAAGATCGCCAGCACCCCGGTGTACGGGTTCGACAGCGCCTGACCGGGCCCATAGACGTTGAACAACCGCAGGCACACGCTCTCGATCCCGTAAGGCGCGCCCATGATGTGGGTGGTACGCTCCTGCACATATTTGTTGAGTGCGTAGATCGAGGCGAGACTGGGGCGTTTCCACTCGGGCGTCGCCATGGGCGTGAGCGGTCGGCCCTGCGCATCGACCGGCTCCCAGTTCGCCTGTCCGTCCCGGACGATGCCGCGCTCGGCATTCTCGACGATCGCACCGTCCGCATCGCGGTACAGACCTTCGCCGTAGATCGACATCGAGGAGGCGGTGACAACGCGGCGCACGGGATTGTCGATCAGCCGCTCGAACAGTACGGCGGTGCCGACATCGTTGACGCTGGTATAGCGTTCGACCTCGTACATCGACTGACCGACGCCGACTTCTGCGGCGAGATGAATTACGCTATCCACGCCGCTCAGCGCACGCACCACCGCGTCGCCATCACGCACATCGGCGTGGATCAGCTCGACGTCTTCGGCGAGCTGCTCGGGACGGCCGCCTTCGCCATGAACCTGTGGAATCAATGCATCGAGTACGCGCACCGTGTTACCGCGCCGTAGCAGCTCGTCGCAAACAAAGCGACCAATGAACCCGGCCCCGCCGGTAACAAGAACAGTCTCGCTCATGCGGGGACTCCATCGGCAATCACATCAGAAACGTCAGCAGGGGCAGAATTGATCGAGATCAACAAAGTAGGATATTGGTCTCGATCCGATTTGCCATGCATATGCTGCTCTCCAAAGACGCAGGTGTTTCGATACGACAACGATAATGCTTCTTCTTCTTCTAAGTTCCACCTTTCTGCCACAAATACAACACGAATGAGGAACTTAGAAGCTGGGGATGGGTTTCGCCTTCGTAACGACCCAGCCTGCAATCCGTAGGCGCCTGCGGGAGCTTGCGTGACTGCCACTCTGTACTTGATCCGGCACGCGCCGCACGATCACCTCGGCCGTATTCTGTCTGGGCGCACGCCTGGCATCCCGCTCAGCGACGACGGGCGCGGCCGGGCGCGACGGCTTTCGGCGGCGCTCAGCGCGCGCCGCTTCGCCAGCATATGGTCGAGCCCTGTTCAGCGTGCACGCGAAACGGCACGGGAGATCGTGACCGGGCGGGGGCTGGGCGTGCAGGTCGACAACGCTCTAGACGAGATTGATTTCGGTGACTGGACGGGCAAGACATTCGATACACTCGCCGTTGACGACCAATGGGCCATATGGAACAGCGCGCGCGGCGAGGCGCTGACACCGGCCGGCGAGAGCATGTCGGCGGTGCAGATGCGCGTGGTGACGTTTGCGCGCACTGTCGCGCTCGCGCATCCGGGTGAGGCGGTGGTGCTGGTCAGCCACTGCGACGTGATCCGCGCGGCACTTGCGGGCTGGTTGGGCCTGCCACTCGGCAACGCGCTCAACTTCGATGTCGATCCCGCTTCGGTCAGCCGCGTCGCGGTGGGCGACTGGGGCGCTCGGGTTCTTTCCATTAATGAGGTGTTTGCATGAGCGCGCATGATGATACGGGTTTGCGCGATCGGGTCGAGGCGCTTGCGCCGTGGTTCCACAACATGGATCTCGGCGGCGGCCTGTGGACCGCGCCCGACCATTTTCTCGGCAATTATCCGCGCTTCAAATTTGAGCGCTTCGCCTCGGCGCTGCCCGCCGATCTCACCGGCAAGACCGTTCTCGACATCGGTTGCAACGCTGGCTTCTATGCGATCGAAATGGCACGGCGCGGAGCGTCGCGAGTGGTCGGTATCGATAGTGATCCGCGCTACCTCGCGCAGGCGCAGCTTGCCGCCGAGGCCTTAGGCATCAACGGTATCGAGTTCCGTGAACTGGACGTCTACCGCGTCGCCGAACTTGGTGAGCGCTTCGACCTCGTGATCTTCATGGGGGTGCTCTACCACCTCCGTCACCCGCTGCTCGCGCTCGACCTGATCCGCGAACATATCGCGGGCGATCTTCTGCTGTTCCAGACGATGCAGCAGGGCGGCGATGCGGTGTATGATGTGCCGGAAGATCACCCGTTCCACGTGCCGGGTACCTTCGATGCGCCTGCCTACTTCACGGATCCGGGCTATCCCAAAATGCACTTCATCGAGCGTCAATATGCCGGCGACTGGACCAACTGGTGGGCGGCCAACGCCGCATGCAGCCAGGCAATGCTCCGCGCCGCAGGTTTCGCGATTGAGGCGCAGCCCGAATCCGAAGTCTATATCTGCCGCGTCGCGCCGGTGCCATTCCAGGAATGGCAGAATGGTCCGATGGCGGCATATCCCGCGAGGAAGCCCGCATGATCGAAGCCGCTATGCTCTGGAACGAGCCCAACAACAAATCGCACTGGGACCCGTCGCTTGACCCCGATTGGTCGCGCTTTGCCGATCATGTCTCACATGCCGGCAACGCGATCCACGCGATCAATCCCGCCGTCACGCGCGTACTGGGCGGGATGTCGCCCATCGATCCGCACTGGCTCGGGCGGATCGAGGGTTACGGCGCGCTTGACGCGGTCGACGCGGTGGCGGTGCACGGCTTTCCGCTCGACTGGAATCTGTGGCCGCTCAGCGCGTGGCCCGACAAGATCGACGAGATACGCGCCGTCACCGACAAGCCGGTGTGGGTGACGGAAGTAGGCGTAAGTTCTTTTGGTGCGGAAGAAGTACAGGCGTTCGGGCTCGAGCGCACCGTACAACTTCTCGAGGGCCGCGCGCCGCGTGTATTCTGGTATTCGCTGTTCGACCTGCCACGCAGCTGGGGCGCCGAAACACGCCACCGTGAGGCGGAGGGTTCGTCCTACTACCGGCACTTCTACCTCGGGCTGATCCGCGAGGATGGGTCGCCCAAACCGGCGCTCGACATCTACGCCAAGCACGCGGCCGAAATCGGGCTGATGCAGTGGTTCCATTATAACGACCCCCGGCTCGACGAGGCGGTCGCGTGGATGAAACGGCTCGGCACGCGGCGTATCCGTACTGGCCTGTCGTGGGCAGACAGCTTCCGCCCGGATGCGGTCGGGTGGTTCGACCGGCAGATGGAAGCGCTCGCCGACTTCGACGTGACCGTGACCTTCTGCTTCACGCCCGAGCATCTCGGCCTCGCGCCGCATCACACCAGTCCCGCGCAGGATCCGCAGGCGTTTGCCGATTTCTGTGCGTGGATGATCGACCGTTATGCCCCAGGTGCCGGTGCTTCGCCCGCCGTAGCCCCACCGCAGCCTGTCGCAGAACATGCGCTAGAGCGGCCCGAACTCTCCCCTTTGAACTTCAACCGCGACGAGCGCCTGGCTGCCGAACGGAGCATCGCATGACGCTTTCTCCGCAACAACGCGGCGTTGATCGATTCACCCATCAGACGCGCAACCATTCCGAACCGCTGGTGAACGGGCTAGAAAGTCACCGCGCGCGATTCAATTACTCGAGCAGACGGATGAACCGCTATCCCGGTAAGTGCGAAACGAACACGCCCCGCGTCTTGTCGGCGTGGAACGGCCGCGTGATCGCGTCGATCGGCGGCGGGCAAAAAGGCAAGGCATCGATGCTGCGTACCGAGGTGGCAAACTAATGCGCGCGGCGATTTTGGCGGCACCGGGCGAGATCCGGGTGGAAGACGTTGCGGTTCCCGAACCCGCTGCGGGCGAAGTGCGCGTACGGATCGAAGGCTGCGGCGTATGCGCTTCGAACCTTGAGCCCTGGGGCGGCAACCCGTGGACGCAATACCCCGGCGAGCCTGGTGGCCTCGGCCATGAGGGCTGGGGCATCGTCGAGGCAGTAGGTGCAGGTGTGGCTGGCCTTGTGACGGGCGACCGCGTTGCCGCATTGTCATACCGCAGCTTTGCAGAGAGCGATATCGCCAGCGCGGAAATGGTGGTGAAGCTACCTGAAAGCCTCGCCGGTAAGCCGTTTCCGGGTGAACCGCTCGGTTGCGCGTTCAACATCTTCCGCCGCAGCGACATTCGCCCGGGCGATACGGTCGCAATCGTCGGCATCGGTTTCCTCGGGGCAGTGCTGACGCGGCTGGCAAGCGAAGCGGGCGCGCGGGTCATCGCGATCTCTCGCCGCGCGGAATCGCTTGATCTGGCGCGGCATTATGGTGCGGCGGAGACGATCGTCATGGACGATCACTACCGCATCATCGAACAGGTTCAGGCGCTGACCAACGGCAAGGGTTGCGAACGCGTGATCGAGTGCGTTGGTAAGCAATGGCCGCTCGACCTGGCGGGCGAACTGGTCGGGTTTGGCGGACGGCTCGTGATCGCCGGCTATCATCAGGACGGGCCACGCCAGGTCAGCATGCAGATGTGGAACTGGAAGGGCATCGACGTCATCAACGCGCACGAGCGCGATCCGGCGGTACAGCGGCGTGGCGTGGAGGAAGCGGTCGATGCAATAGCGAACGGGCGGCTCGATCCGACTCCGCTCTATTCACACACTTACCCGCTGGAACAGCTTGGTGAGGCGCTGGATGCAACCCGCGACAAGCCGGAAGGCTTCGTCAAGGCGTTGGTGCTGCTATGAAAAAGCTTGGTTTCCTCGGTACCGGCTGGATTGGACGCCACCGCATGGCGGCGATGCTGGACACCGGGCTCGCCACCGCAGTCGCAATTTGCGACCCGTCGGCTGATTGCCTGGCGGATGCCGCGGTGCTCGCCCCGAATGCAGTGCGGGTGCGCTCGCTCAAAGAGATGCTCGCGCTCGATCTGGACGGGATCGTGATAGCGACTCCGAGTGCGCTGCATGCCGTTCAATCGGTGCAGGTGCTTGAAGCCGGCGTGGCGGTGTTCTGTCAAAAGCCGCTCGGTCGCGACTTGGCTGAAACGCAAGGCGTGATCGACGCGGCGCGCAAGGCGGATCGGCTTCTGGGCGTTGACCTGTCCTACCGCCATACGGACGCTATGCGCGCAATCGCGCCGCTGGTGGCAGGCGGCGATCTCGGTAAGGTGTTCGCGGTCGATCTTACGTTTCACAATGCCTACGGCCCGGACAAGCCGTGGTTCTACGATCCGGCGCAGTCGGGTGGCGGTTGCGTCGTAGACCTGGGCGTGCATCTGGTCGATCTTGCCTTGTGGGCACTTGGCTTTCCCGAGGTGACCGATGTCAGCGCAACGTTGCTGTCCGCCGCCGCCCCCCTGAAAATCGGGCTGGTTGAGGATTATGCGGTGGCGTCGTTCGTCGCGGGCGGCGTCTCGGTACGCCTCGGATGTTCGTGGCGACTTCATGCCGGGCGGGACGCTGTAATCGAGGCAGCGTTCTATGGTACTGCCGGCGGCGCTGCGCTGCGCAACGTTGATGGATCGTTCTACGACCTCAACGCCGAGCGTTTCGACGGCACCGGGCGTACGGTGTTGTCAGAGGCGGGCGACGTTTGGGGCGGTCGCGCGGCGGTCGCATGGGTCGAGGCATTGGAGCGCTCAAACACGTTCGATCCTACGGCTGAGACGTTTGCGGCCAGCGCACGCGTGCTGGATGCGATCTATGCCGCAGGTCTGTCGCAAGGCTGAAGCCGGTCACGGTCGGCTATCGATCACCTCGTTGGCAGCACGAATGCCGCTTTGCCACGCGCCGTGCGCGGTCGAGAAGTCTGTCGGATGCGTCGCCTCGCCGGCGAAAAAGATGCGTTCTTCGATAGGTCGGGCGAGGATCGCGCGCGCGCCAGCGTGGCCGGGTAGAGCGTGACTATAGGAGCCATTGATCCAGTCGGTTCGGCACCATTGCGATCCACCGAGCGGCCTTAGCTTCGCGCGGACCTCGCTGCCAAGCAAGGCGGCAAGTTCATCGATCGCGAGGCGCGCCGCCTCGGAAACCCCGACGCGCTCTAAAATGTCCGCACCCGGACCGCCGTAAAATGCCTCGATCACCGGCATCCCGAATGGGCGGATATAGTAGCTGCCGGTGTTGGGGTCGCGTGGGTTGCCGATCAGGTGCGTTTCTGTCTCGAATGCTTCCGGGGCAAGGATCTCCAGAAACACCTTGTCCGCGAGGCCGAGCGGAAGCTGCGTGGCGGCGTGAAGATGCTCGTTTGCGGATGCACCCAACGCGATCGCGCCGCTGGCGAGCAGGTTGGTGGAGACGGTGACGATCGCGGCTCTCGCCTCGACGGTGCCACGGCCGGTATCTAGCCGTACGCCGCGACCGTCATTCGCAATGCCGCGCACAGGTGTGCCGAGGCGGAGGTCGAGCTGTGGCAGGCTCGCGGAAAGCAACGTGCCATAGCCCTCGCGCACCCGCCAGTTGTGCTCGGTTGCTGCGTCATCATAGGCGAGGAAGTCCGCAACAGAGAGCCGATCTAGATCCGCGCCGTTCATGTAGCCGCTTAGCGCACGGCAGAAGGCGTTCCATTCACCGGCAGGCGCCAACGCATCGGATGCGCGATCGCTGGCGGGTGGGCTATCGTGCAGCCGCTGCTCCAGAGCGGCCCAGGCGTCGCCGGCGGCGGCCTTCTCCTCCGCATCGAAGCCGAGACCACGCCATTGCTTCGTCCAAGCGGAGGTGCCGCGCACGATCGTGAAGCCGGCTTCCTCGCCAATACCGACAAGTGGATTGCGATCGGCCGAGTGCAGCCAACCGCATCCGAAATCGAGAGCCATTCCGGCCAGCCCGACCGTGCAACCGCGTCCGCCAAGGCGGCTGCTTGCCTCCAGCAAGATGACGGACCTGTGCTGCGCAACCAACGTTCGCGCCGCCGCGATGCCCGCAGCGCCGGCCCCGACAATTGCAACGTCGTATTCCATTGCTTCATCCGCCCGCAGTAAAGGCGTTTCTATCTAAGGGGATGGGCGTTATGGCAACCGAGGAAAATCAGCATTGCACAGGTTAGGGCACGCATCCTTATGCGCCCTAAAGCATTGCTACGATCAAACCGCTTTAGCTGAGTAAGGGGAAGCGACATGCAACAGGATCGAGAATCGCAGGTCCGCCAACGCGCACACGCGATCTGGCTCGAAGAAGGAATGCCCGAAGGGCAGTCCGAGGCTCACTGGGATCGTGCTCAGTCGGAAATTGAGGCAGACGCCGCGAACGCTGCGCCCGCACCCGCGAGTGAAACAGCCGAGCCGGAAACCGCCGCGCCGGCCGTTGGAACCGAGCCTGAGTTCCAGAACCCGGATCCAGCTCCCGTGCCACCTGATGTCGAGGCGATTACCGATCCCGCTACGGCACGCGCGCCATCGGCTGCTAAAAAGCAGCCCCGCCGCAAGGTAAAGCCGGTCACGCCCGTTCGCTGAGCTTGCCCGCCGTGTTGCGGGTATCACTTGGTCTATCTTGATCCTGTTTTCTTAGGGAGTATATTTTGCGCCCATACTCCGACCGCTTAGAAGGCGGTTCCCCTTATCCTTTGGGTGCAAGCTTTGACGGCTTGGGCGTAAATTTCGCGATCTTCTCCGCCCATGCCGAGATGATCGAATTGTGTGTGTTCGAGGCCAGTTTGATGGCCTCGCTCGGTACGCCGATGATCGTCGCGCGCCCGCGATGCGGCGTGCGATCGCGCTCGACGATGGCCGGATCGAGGCGATCACCATGCTGATGAACGCGACCGATGACGCGATCACCTTTGCGTTGCCGGGGCCTTCCGCGGACCGGCATTTGTTGATCGACAGCGCGCAGCCTGATCTCGAACCGGTCGCGGTCGGGGACAATTACGAGGTGCAACCGCACGCGGCGGTCTTGATCCGCTGGATCGCCGAGCAGACTGGAGAATGACGATGTGGGGCCCTGAAGTCGGAACCGACGGGAGAACGCTGTTTCGCCTGTGGGCACCCGATCGCAAATCTGTGACGCTGGAATTCGACGGCGGCGAAACGCTGGCGATGACCGAAGCTGGCGGCTGGTTCACCGTGCATGCGGCGGCTTCGGCGGGAACACGCTATCGCTTCAGGCTCGATGCGGACCTTGTTGTGCCCGATCCCGCGTCGCGCTTGCAAGCGGGGGGCGTGCATGGCTGGAGCGTCGTTGCTCCGCCGCTTTCCGGTTCGGCTGATGAGTGGCGGGGTCGTCCGTGGGAAGAGGCGGTGATCCAGGAGGTTCATGTCGGTGCGCTCGGCGGCTTCACCGGCGTGGCAGACGCACTGCCGGCGATGGCCGAACTCGGCATCACCGCCGTCGAACTGATGCCGATCGGCGCGTTCGCCGGCACGCGCAACTGGGGTTATGACGGCGTGCTGCCGTTCGCGCCGGCCGAGGCTTACGGATCGCCGCAGGAGCTGCGCGCTTTGGTGAAGCGCGCCCATGAATTCGGCATGATGATCCTGCTCGACGTGGTGTACAATCACTTTGGTCCCGACGGCAACTTCCTTGGCGCCTATGCCAGCGGCTTCTTCCATGCGCGCGATACGCCCTGGGGCGGCGCGGTCGCGGTCGACCGGCCTGAGGTGGCGGCGTATTTTCGAGAGAATGCGCTGATGTGGATCGAAGACTACGGGTTCGATGGCTTGCGCTTCGATGCGGTGCACGCGATCGACAACCCCAAGTTCCTCGATGCGCTAGCCACGGACATCCGCGCCGCCGTCCCCGACCGCTCGGTGCATCTGATCCTCGAAAACGAGGAGAATGACGCTGACCGCCTGTCCGGTGGCAGGTACGACGCTCAATGGAACGATGATTTCCACAATGTGCTGCATGTCCTGCTCACCGGCGAGAGCGAGGGTTATTACGCTGCTTTCTCGGAAGATTCGACGGGCAAGCTGGCGCGCTGTCTTGGCGAAGGGTTCATCTACCAGGGTGAGGGCATGCCGCATCAGGACGGGCGGCCGCGTGGTAAGCCGAGCGGGCATCTGCCGCCGACGGCGTTCGTATCGTTCCTGCAAAATCATGATCAGGTCGGCAACCGCGCGCTCGGCGAGCGGCTGACGACGCTGGTCGCGCCGGAGCGGCTACGCGCGGCGGCCGCGCTGTTGCTGCTCTCACCGCAAATTCCGTTGTTGTTCATGGGCGACGAAACCGGCTCACGCACGCCGTTCTTTTTCTTTACCGATTTTCACGATGAACTCGCCGATATCGTGCGGGAAGGGCGGCGCAAGGAGTTCGCGCATTTCGCCGCGTTCGCGTCCAAAGATGCACGCGCCCAGATCCCGGACCCCAATGCCGAGACGACGCTGGAAAACTCCCGGCCCGTGCCCGGCGAAGACTCCGAGGACTGGCGCGGTCTCTACCGTGAGTTGCTGGCGCTGCGCCACGCTGAGATCGTGCCACGGTTGCGTGGCAGCACCGCGCAGGGTGCGCGCGTGCTGGGGCAGGGGGCCGTTGAGGCCGCATGGACGCTCGGCGACGGTGCCGTCCTGACTGTCGCCCTGAACATCGGCGACGTGGCAGTCGATGTTCGAGCCACCGCGCCGTGGTATTCACTCGGCACGCCGGGTGCCCCGGCGAGCTTCGCTGCATGGCTGGAGCCAAACGTATGACTGCTTTCCCACCCCGCGCAACGTACCGCATACAATTCAACCGCGATTTCACGTTCGCGGCGGCGGAAGCGATCGTGCCGTATCTTCATCGGCTCGGCATCAGCCATGTCTACGCATCGCCAATCACCACGGCTGTGTCGGGATCGCCGCACGGCTACGACGTCATCGATCCTACCCAGATCAATCCCGAACTTGGCGGCGAGGATGGCTTCCGCAGTCTTGTCGAGGCGCTGCACGCACGCGGCATGGGCGTTATCATCGATATCGTTCCCAATCACATGGGCGTTGCTGGCGGTGAGAACGGTTATTGGAACGACGTTCTGCGTAACGGTGCCGGTAGCCGTTACGCGCGCTGGTTCGATGTCGATTGGGATCAGCCGCTGCTATTGCCGATCCTCGGCGCGACGCTGGGTGAGGTGATCGATGCGGGCGACCTTCGGTTGGTCGACGGACGCCTCGAACTCTACGGCAGCGAGGGGCCACCGCTGCGCCCAGACGTCGCCGCGGAAGGCGATCTGCGCGCGCTGGTCGAAGCGCAGCATTATCGGCTCGCCTCCTGGCGTACCGCCAACGACGAACTTAACTGGCGCCGCTTCTTTACCGTCAATGACCTCGCTGGCGTCCGCGTCGAAGAGCCGGAGGTTTTCGACGCCACCCATGCGCTGTATTTCACGCTCTACGAACAGGGTCTGATCGACGGCGTCCGTGTTGACCATGTCGACGGGCTCGCCGATCCCGCCGGTTACTGCCGCAGCCTGCGCGAACGCTTCGACGCGATCGGCAGCGCCGATCGCCGCTGCTACATCGTCATCGAAAAGATCCTTGCCGGGGATGGACCGTTGGCGACCGACTGGCAGACCGATGGAACCAGCGGCTACGACTTCATGCGGGAGGTTACTGGCGTCCTCCATGCACCGGAAGGCGAGGCGCCGCTCGGTACATTGTGGCAGCAGATCAGCGGCCGGCCGGCGGATTTTACGCAGGAAGCGTTGACCGCTCGCCAGCAGTTGCTTGGCTGGAGCTTCACCGCGCAGGCGGATGCGTGTGTGGCGGCCTTCGCGGCGTTGGCGAACTCGGCCGCACAGTCCGACACCGCGTTCGAGGCGGTGACCTCCGGAATGCTGCGCCGCGCGATCGAGCGATTGCTATGGGTGTTCCCGGTGTACCGTAGCTACGGCCTTGGTGATTACGGCCCCGCCAGCGACGGCGTTGTACTCGATCGCGCCCTTGCCGACAGCGAGGCGTTCTGCCCGCCAGGCGAAACGGAGATCGCGCGCTACATCGTCGACTGGCTTGCGGGACGAGGCCCCGGCGACGCTTCGCTTGCCGCCGAAGCGGTCCGTCGTTTCCAGCAGCTTTCCGCACCGATCGCGGCCAAGGCTGTGGAGGACACCGCCTTTTATCGTCACGGTGTGCTGCTCTCCACCAACGATGTCGGTTTTGCTCCGGAGCACTTCGCGCTCGACATCCAGGCGTTCCATGCCGCGATGGCAGAGCGCCATTCCCACTTTCCGCATGCCATGCTGGCAACTGCCACGCACGACCACAAGCGCGGTGAAGATGTCCGGGCCCGGCTCGCGGCGATCAGCGGCATCCCCACCCTGTGGAAGGAGCATGTCGAGCGCTGGACCGCATTGGCAGAACCGCTCGCGCCCGGTGTCGACGCGGGCGACCGGTACGTGTTGTTCCAGACCCTGTTCGGGGCGTGGCCCGCGTCGGACGTTGGCGATGATTTCGCCGACCGCATCAAGGCGTGGCAGATCAAGGCGCTACGCGAAGCAAAGTTGCGATCTTCGTGGGAGGCGCCCGACGAGGGTTACGAGGGGCAGTGTACCGGGCTGGTGGATGCCTTGCTGGGTGACGCGAGCTTTGTTGATGACATGTCGGCGTTCGTGCGGCTGACCGCGCCAGCCGCGACCGCCAACAGCCTCGCTATCGCGGTGCTGCGCAACACGGTGCCCGGTGTTCCGGATTGCTACCAAGGCTCGGAATTGGAGGACCTCAGTCTCGTCGATCCGGACAATCGGCGGCCGGTCGACTATGCCAAGTGCGCGGCGGTGCTTGACGGGGCGGAAGACCCACTGTCCAAGCTGCAACTCATTGCCCGCCTGCTGGGCGCGCGTCGGGACACACCGGCGCTATTTGCAGAGGGCGATTACCGGCCCATTCCCGTGGTGGGCAAGCGTGCCGAGCATGTCCTCGCCTTCTCGCGAACGTTCGCGAGTTCGCGGCTTGATTGCGCGGTACTGGTCAAGGCCGCCGGTTTCCTTGTCGAGGCCGGCCGCACGACCCCGGACGCAGAGTGGTGGGGCGACACAACAGTGCAGTTCGAGCAACCGGTCCGCGCTGCCGATCTGTTTTCCGCCGCGCCGTATCATTTTACAGTGGCAGGTGGCCTATAAGCCACGCTAAAGGATCAACTTAAATGCTGGCGCGTAGTTTCGCCAACGGGTTGCATGAACAAGGGGAATAATGCCGCAGCTGTTCCAACCCGGAGCGAACACGCTGGCACGGATCGCGATCGCCGCGATCATGATCGTGCCGGCGTTGTTGCTTCTGGTCGGAGCGGTGGTGGCGCGGACAGATGCGGGCACGAACGAGGGCGCGTTTGTCGAACAGCCGGTGCCGTTCAGCCATCAGCACCATGCAGGGGAACTCGGCATCGATTGTCGGTATTGCCACACCGGCGTCGAAAAAGGCCCGATCGCCGGCGTGCCGCCGACGCACACCTGCATGACCTGCCACTCGCAACTCTGGACCAACGCCGCCCTGCTTGCGCCGGTGCGCGAGAGCCTCGCCAGCGGCAAACCGCTCGCTTGGGCGCGTGTCAACAAAGTGCCGGACTACGTCTACTTCGATCATCACGCGCATGTGAACAATGGTGTGCCGTGTGCGGCGTGCCACGGCGATCTGCGCCGCATGCCACTCACCCGGAAGGCCGCGCCAATGACGATGGAATGGTGCCTGGACTGCCATCGCGCGCCCGAGGACAGGATCGTCGCATCTGATCGCCGCTTCCAGTCCGCCCCCTACGACAAGCGCACCGACGCCGATCGCAGCGCCGCCCGTCAGACGATGCTGCGGATCGTTCATTCGGGGCGCAACCTCACCGATTGTTCGACATGTCACCGGTAGGCGGTGATGCGATCGGGCGGCGCGCGCTGCTCAAACTGCTCGCGGCGGGTGCGGCGGCCAGCGTGGCGGCATGCAGTAAGCCCGACGAGACGATCCATCCGCTCGTCGATCAGCCGGACGGCACGCTGCCGGGCCAGGTGCGTCGCTATGCAAGCGCGCTGCCGCTTGCCGGCTATGCGCGCGGCGTGACAGGGTTGGTCGTCAACGAGCGGCCAGTGAAGCTGGAGGGGCTTGCCGCGCATCCGGCGAGCCTCGGCGCGACCGACGTGTTCACCGAAAGCGCGATCCTCGACCTCTACGACCCGCAGCGACTGAAGGCGGTGAACGGGCCGTCCGGTCCATCTAACTGGCCGGCGGCGGCGCGCGCACTCTATGGCCGCGTCGCGCACCGTTGCGGCTCGGGGCTGGCGCTGCTCACCGGCCGCGTGACCTCGCCGACGATGCTCGCGCGGATTGCGGCGCTTAAGGCGGCGCTGCCGGATACGCGCCACGTCCGGTGGGAGCCGTTTGATGACGATGCCGCGCTCGCCGGCGCGCAGGCCACATTCGGGCGGCGGTTGACCGCACGCCCCCGCCTGGCCGAGGCCGACGCGATCCTGCTGCTCGATGCCGATCCGCTCGGACCGGGGCCGGAGCAGGTCGCGCTCGCCCGCGCGTGGTCGCAGCGGCGACGGACCGCGCCGATGCCGCGCATGATCGCGTTCGAGGGCTCGCCGAGCATCAGCGGCGCGATGGCGGACCTGCGCGTGCCCGCCGGCCCGCAGGCGATCGCGCTGGCCTGTCACTATCTCCATGCCGCGCTGACCGATGCGCCGCGCCCGCCGGTGCCGTCCGACCTTGCCCGCGCGCTGATCGCCGCCACCGCGATGCTGCGCGCCGGTGGCAAGCCGCTGGTGCTGGCGGGGGATCACCAGCCGGCCGAGGTCCATGCCTTCGCCGCGTGGCTCAACGCGCAGGTCGGCGCGCCGGTCGATTACCTCGCACCGGTCGACACCGATGCGACGCCGCACCGCGCGGCGTTGGCCGGGCTCGCGCGCGACATGCACGCCGGGCGGATCGACACGCTCATCATCATCGACGCCAACCCCTGCTACGCCGCGCCGCCGGGGCTGCGCTTCGCCGACGCAATGGCGAAGGTGCCGCTCACTGTCGCGGCGGTGCGCATTCCGGACGAAACCAGCGCGCGCGCGACATGGCAGGTGCCCCTGTCGCATCCGCTGGAAGGCTGGCACGACTGGCGTGCCGCAGACGGCACCGCCAGCATCGCGCAGCCGCTGATCCGCCCGATGTGGGATACGCGCTGCCCGAGCGATGTGGTCGACCTGATCCTCGATCCCGCGGCCGCACCGCAAAGCTATGCGCGTGTGCGTGAGACATGGGCGAGCCTTGGCGCGGACGGTTGGCGCAAGGCCGTGGCGGCGGGGGTCGTGCCGGACACCGCCGCCGCGCCAGTTGTACCGGGTGCGGCAAGGTTGGTGCTGCCGGTGATCCCAACTGCCGGCGCGAGCCTTTCGATCGTACCCTCGCCGACGCTGTACGACGGCCGCCTCTCGGCCAACGCATGGGCGCAGGAATGCCCTGAACCGCTCACCAAGGAAGTGTGGGGGTCGAGCGCGCGGATGCACCCCGACGACATGGCTGCGCTGGGTGTGGTCGACGGCGACATGGTGCGGATCGAGCGTGGCGGCGTTGTCACGCTGCCGGTGCGCGCGGTCCCCGGGCAGGCCCGCGGCGTGACGACGCTGCTGGCGGGCTATGGCCGCGACGGCACTGGTGCTGTGGCGGACGGGATCGGCGCCAACGCGTTCGTGCTCGACGCGCATGCGCCGCTCAAGATCACCAGGGCGGAAGGCCGCATCGCAGTCGTCACCACGCAACATCAGTTCGCGCTGGCCGGTGAACTCGAAAAGGTGTTTCCCGTCCTCGCCCCCGGCGCGGCGATGCCGGTGCCGGACAAGCACCCCTCGCTGCTGCCCAACCCGCCCGCGAAGGACAATGCACCGCCGCAATGGGCGATGGCGATCGATACGGATGTGTGCATCGGCTGCAACGCCTGCGTGATCGCTTGTCAGGCCGAGAACAACGTGCCGGCGATCGGCCCGCACGAGATGAGCGTCGGCCGCGACATGCACTGGCTACGCGTGGACCGTTACCAGACAGGGCAAGGCGAGGGCTTCCAGCCGGTGCCGTGCATGCAGTGCGAGGCGGCGCCATGCGAGCCGGTCTGTCCGGTCGAGGCATCGGTCCATGATGCGCAGGGGCTTAACGTGCAGGTTTACAACCGCTGCGTCGGCACGCGCACGTGCGAGGCGAACTGCCCGTACAAGGTGCGCCGCTTCAACTTCCTCGATTACGCCGGCGCGTCGCTGTGGGGCGATGCCGAGGATGCGTCGGTGACGGCGCAGCGTAACCCGGATGTGACCGTCCGCGCACGCGGTGTGATGGAGAAATGCACCTATTGCGTGCAGCGTATCGCCACCGCCACGCATGAGGCGGATGCCGGTGGTACGCCCGCCGCGCCCGTCACCGCCTGCCAAGCTGCCTGCCCGACACGCGCGATCACGTTTGGCACGCTTGCCGACGCGAGCATCCAGACCGCGCGCGCCGACCCGCGCCACTATGCGCTGCTGGAGGAACTCGGCACGCGACCGCGCACCACCTATCTCGCCAAACGGAAGAACGTCTGATGGAGGCGCATACGCGTCCTTCCGGCCGACGCTGGACGCTGCCGTCGCTGCGGACGCTGGAGGACGTGACCGAGACGGTCGCCGCGCCGCTGATGGACCGTTCGCCCGGCCGCTACTGGTGGATCGCCATGGCGGTGTGCGCGCTCGGAACCGGCATTGGCGCGCTCGCGGTCGGCTTCAGCTTCGTCTACGGGCCGGGCCTGTGGGGCAACAACACCGCTGTGGTGTGGGGCTTCCCGATCGCGAACTACGTGTGGTGGATCGGCATCGGCAACGCCGGTACGCTGATCTCCTCCCTGCTGCTGCTGACGCGGCAAAAATGGCGCGGTTCGATCAACCGCTTCGCCGAGGCGATGACGCTGTTCGCGGTGGCGATGGCCGGGTTGTTCCCGATCCTCCACCTGGGCCGGCCGATGTATTTCTATTGGCTCGCGCCTTACCCCAACACCATGGCGCTGTGGCCGCAATGGCGGTCCGCGCTGGTGTGGGATTTCTGGGCGATCCTCAGCTACCTGCTGTTCTCGGTGATGTTCTTTTACGTCGGGCTCGTGCCGGATCTGGCGACGTTGCGTGATCGGCCCGGCAGGCGCGGTTGGCGGCGGTTCTACGGACTGCTCGCGATGGGGTGGCAGGGCAGCCCCGCCCAGTGGCGCGCGCAGGAAAGGCTGCACCGCACGATGGCTGCGGTTGCGGTGCCGCTGGTGTGCTCGGTCCATTCGATCGTCGGCCTCGACTTCGCGGCCAGCTTGATGCCCGGTTGGACCGAGAGCGTGTTTCCGCCGTATTTCGTGGTCGGCGCGCTGTTCTCCGGCTTCGCGATGGTCGTGTTGATCGCGCTGGTGCTTCGCCGTGCGATGGGGCTGGAGGCGATGATCGTCCCCGCCCATTTCGATGCCATGGCGCGGATCATCCTTGCCGCGGGGATAGTGATGGGGGCGAGCTATGCCGCCGAGTGGTTCGGCGCACTATGGGGCGGCGAGGCTGCGGACGTGCGCGTGGTGCGCTATGAGTTCACGGGCGATTACTGGCCGTATTACGCGGCGATGCTGGCCGGCAACGTGCTTGCGCCCCAGCTGTTCTGGGTGCAGCGGCTGCGGACGTCGGTGCCCGTACTGGTCGGCGTTTCGGTCGCGGTGCTGATCGGGATGTGGCTGGAGCGTATCCTCATCATCCTCAACACGTTGTCGATCGGCTATGACCCAAGCTTCTGGCGGACCTATGCGCCGACCCTAGTCGATTTCCTGATCCTTGGCGGCACGGTGGCTGCGTTCGTGATGCTGTTGCTGATGTTCGCGCGCATATTGCCAGTCGTATCCATGCACGAGATGCGCAAACTGGTGGCGGAGGAGCGGGCATGACCGCGCTCGCGCTCGCGTGTTTCGAAGATGAAGGGCCATATTTGCGCGCACGCGTGCGACTGGTCGCGGACGGCCGCCGCGTGGTTGGCGAGTGGTTGCCGTATGCTGCGGAGTCGCTCGGCGAGGGCGTCGGTCGCGCCGGGGTGCGGGCGGCGGTGATCTGGGTGGGCTTGGCTGGCGCGATCGCGCTGTTCGCGCTCGAGGTTTGGAGCGCCGTTTGGGCTTACCCGTTCAATGAAGGCGGCCGGCCGTTGTTCAGTTGGCCCGCCTTCCTAGTCGCACCGGTCGAGGTCGGCGCTCTGGCGGGTGCGATTGGCGGCGTGGCTATGCTGTTCCGTAACGCGGGGCTGACCAAACTCCATCACCACGCCTTCGACATCGACGAGATGCTGCGCGCCAGCCAGGGCGCGTTCGTGCTCGCCATCGCCTGCGATGCGCAGGACGCGACCACCGTATTGGGGATCATGGCGCAAGCCGGCGCCACGCACAGCAGGCTGGTGACGTCATGAGGGCGGCGATGCTCGTCCTTGTATCGGTGCTGCCTTTGCTTGGCGCCTGTGATCTGTCGATGCAGAAGCAGGAGAAAGGCAGTCCGCAGTCGAGCGAGGCGTTGTGGCCGGGCGGGCCGCCGCGCGCCGCCCCACCCGAAGGTACGATAGCGACGGATCAGGCCGCGCGAGATGCGGCGCTCGCTACGCCGCCGCCGCTCACCGCCGCGCTGATGGACCGTGGACAGGAGCGGTACGAGATCTTTTGCACGGAATGTCATGGTGCGAAGGGCAGGGGCGACGGCATGATCGTGCGGCGCGGCTTCCCGCAGCCGCCTTCCTTCCACACCGCGCGACTGGTCGCGGCGCCGCCGGCCTATATCGTCGATGTCATCACACATGGTCACGGCTTGATGTATTCCTATGCCGACCGGGTTGATCCGCGCGATCGTTGGGCGGTCGCGGCTTACGTAAAGGCTTTGCAACGCCTGCCGGAACGGGCGCGATGAACATCGCCCCCGTCCTTGCCGCCGCGTGGCGCGTGCTGTTCCTGACCGCGAGTGCGCCGCTGATCGGTGGCGTGCTGCTTGCCGCGATCGGCCGGGTGACAGGCGCGCGATGGACGGATGCGCTGGCGCCGCCCGCGGCGACACGGCTGGTGATCGTCGGCGCGGCGGTACTTGGCTTCGCGCAGATGGCGACACCGCTGCCGCCGCATCTCGCATTGTGGATGAACCCCGGACTGGTCGGCGTACGCGCGGTGATCGCGTGCGGAATGCTCGCCTTTGCCGGCGTGCGGCTGACGGGCGGGGCCTCCGTGACGTTCGCGGCAGTGATACTGGCGCTGTATGCGGCGCTCGTCACCCCCGTGGCGATGGACTGGCTGTTGGGTGAGGTGCCGGGCCATACCGTGTCGTCGGCGGGGATGATGCTGTTTGTCGAGCAGATCGCAGGCGCCTGTGCGCTCGTGCTCGTGCTGGGGCGTGGTGACGCGCGTTTCCGCGCGGACATGGCGAAGCTGATGGTCGCGGCCGCGCTCGGCCTCGGCTATCTGATCTTCATGGATTATCTGATCCTCTGGTTTGGCAACCTGCCATCGCGGGTGGGCTTTTACGTCGTGCGCAGTTCGCCGTGGGGTGCGGTCGCGGTATGGGTGGCGCTGATTGCGGGGCTGGCAACGCCGGTCGCCTTGCTGATGCTGCGGCCAGGGCGTGGCGGCGAGCAGGCTGCCGGCGTGGCGGTGCTGATCGCGCTGTTCGTCACCAACGGCTGGTGGGTCGGCGGTGGGGTCGCGGTGTGGCTCTCGGCTGCGGCCGGGCTCGCGTTGATCGCTGCCGGGGTCGGATGGTGGAGCCGTGCCCATGGCTGATGATGCTCCGGAGGGCTGGCAAGTGCCGCAGCGTCGCGCAATGATCGCTGCGGTCACGATTCCGGTGACGTTGCTCGCGCTGGTCGCGGCGGCGGGCTGGCTCTACGAACGAGATTTCGCGGTTCGCCATCACCCGGTTACGCCGTTCCCCGCCCCCGGCGTGGAAAGCTATGTGCATGACGGCGCGCTCGACCCCGTTCGCCCTGCGCCACCGCGGCGGACCGACGCGCAGGTCGATGCCGCCAAACAAGCTGTTGTCGCCGCAGGATGGCCACGATGATCGCTTGGCTGCTGACCATCGTGATGCTGCTCGCCGCCGCACCGGCGTCGGCCGCGCTGACGCCGGATCAACTCGCCCGCGCAGTGGCGCGACCGGGGATTAAGGCAGCGCTGCCGGTGGACCTGCGCTTTGCCGATTTGGCGGGCCGGCAGGTCACGCTCGGCGCGGTCGCGGCGGGGCATCCGCTCGTACTGATCTTCGCGGATTATACCTGTGCCCACATTTGCGCGCCGGGGCTGCGGCTGACGCAGAATGCGCTTTCCCAGACCGGCCTACAGGCTGGCACCGATTACCGCGTCGCGGTGGTCGGCCTCGATCCGAAGGACGGTGCCGCGCAGGCACGCGCGATGGGTGAGAAGATGAGCGTGGACGCACGCGTCACCCGCGCCACCACCTTGCTGCTCGGCGATGCGGATGCCACGCCGGCTGCGGCTAAAGCGCTTGGCTACGGATATGTCTATGATGCGGACAACGATCAGTTCGCGCACGATGCATCCGTGTATGTGTTCGGTGCGGACGGCCGGCTACGCGCGCTCTTGCCCGAGATGGCGCTCACCGCCGCTACGATGAAGGCCGCGCTCGTCGGTACCACGGCTCTTAGCTTTACCGAACGGGTGGCGCACCTCTGCTACGGCTTTGCCTCCGCGCACGGACTATACGGGCGGGCGATCGTGGTCGGTATGCAGGCGCTGTCCGTACTTCTGCTGGCGGCACTCGCGATATTCCTGTTCAGGCGGAGGCGTCCGATATGATGGAGCAGGCCTCCACGCTCGCACCACAGGTGGACCGCATCTTCTGGATGCTGACGGGCATTTCGATCGCGATCATGCTGCTCGTCGGCACCCTCGTACTGCTGTTCAGCTTCCGCTACCGGCGCGGCACCAACGTCCCACGTGGGCCGGTTCCGGAGCGACTGTCGGGGGAGATCGAGATCGGCTGGACGGCGGCGACGTTGTTCGTGTTCATCTTCCTGTTCTGGTTCGCCGCTGCTCTGGATACCGAGCAGTTCAAGGTGCCCAAGCACGCGATGGAGATACACGTCGTCGCAAAGCAATGGATGTGGAAGCTAGAACATCCGAATGGCGCGCGGGAGATCAACGCGCTGCATGTGCCGGTGGGCGTGCCGGTGCGTTTGGTGATGACCAGCCAGGACGTGATCCACAGCTTCTTCGTGCCCGCCTTCCGCATCAAGCAGGACGTGCTTCCGGGCCGCTATGTCGAAGCGTGGTTTCAGGCGTCGAAGGTCGGCACCTATCATCTGTTCTGCACCGAGTATTGCGGGACCGACCACAGCCGGATGATCGGCGGCATCATCGTGCAGAGCGCGGCCGACTACGCGCGCTGGTCGAGCGCGCAGCCGCAGGGTGACAGCCTTGCCGATCAGGGTGCCAAGCTGTTCGTGCAGATGGGGTGCTCGGGGTGCCACGGCGGGTCGGCGGTGGTGCGTGCGCCGAGCCTCGCCGGACTGTACGGCAAGCCGGTGCCGATCACGGGCGGTGGCTTCGTGACCGCGGACGAGGGGTACCTACGCGACTCGATCCTGATGCCGCAGAAGCAGGTTGTTGCAGGCTATGCGCCGATCATGCCAGCCTACGAGGGCACGGCGAGCGAGGACGACGTGGTCAAGCTGGTAGCGTATCTGAAGTCGGGCAAGGTGAAGTGATGGACCTGTTTTCGCCCTCCCGCTGTGCCGAACGGCCGGAGCGGGTCGCATGACCGAAACGCCGGAAGTCGGCCTGCTCGCTCGCGAACCTGGCGAGCGCAATTACCTTACCAATGGTACCACTGTGCGCTCGTGGCTGCTCACCACCGATCACAAGCGTATCGCTTTGCTGTATGCGGCGGGCATCACTTTCTTCTTTTTCCTCGGCGGCGCGGCGGCGACGCTGATCCGGGCCGAACTCGTCACCCCCAAGGGCGATCTGCTCAGCGCGGATACCTACAACCGCGTGTTCACGCTGCACGGTGTCATCATGGTGTGGTTCTTCCTGGTGCCGTCGATCCCGACCACGCTCGGCAATTTCCTGCTGCCGCTGATGATCGGCGCGGACGAAGTGGCCTATCCCAGGCTCAACCTGTTCAGCTGGTATCTGTGGCTGTCGGGCGGTCTGCTGACCTTGTTCGCGTTGCTTGCCGGCGGGGTGGATACCGGTTGGACCTTCTACACGCCATTCTCCACCCTCTATTCCAACAGCCACGTGCTGCTGGCGGCGGCGGGTGTGTTCGTGGCGGGCTTTTCCTCGATCGCGACCGGCATCAATTTTCTCGCCACCATCCACCTGCTGCGCGCCAAGGGCATGACGTGGATGCGCCTGCCGCTGTTCGCGTGGTCGATGTATACCACCAGTCTCGTCATGGTGCTGGCGACGCCAGTGCTGGCGATGGCGCTGCTGCTGGTGTTCGCGGAGCGCGCATTCGGCATGCCGATCTTCGATCCACGATCGGGCGGCGACCCGATCCTGTTCCAGCACCTGTTCTGGTTCTACAGCCACCCCGCCGTCTACATCATGGTGCTGCCGGCGATGGGCGTGGTGAGCGAGGTGATCGCCTGCGAGGCGCGGCGTCGCGTGTTCGGCTATGAATTCATGGTCTACGCGATGCTGATGATCGCGCTGATCGGCTTCATGGTCTGGGGCCACCACATGTTTGTCAGCGGGCAGTCGCCGTTCGCAAGCCTCGTCTTCTCCGCTTTGAGCTTCGTCATCGCGGTGCCGAGTGCGATCAAGGTGTTCAACTGGACCGGCACTTTGTACCGCGGGCAGATCCGGTTCTCGACACCGATGCTGTACGCGTTGGGCTTCGTCGGGCTGTTCACGCTGGGCGGGCTGACCGGGCTGTTCCTCGCCAGCCTGCCGGTCGATGTCGAGCTGACCGACACCTATTTCGTGACCGCGCATTTCCATTACATCATGGTCGGCGGATCGGTATCGGCGTTCTTCGCCGGGCTGCACTTCTGGTGGCCGAAGATCACGGGGCGGATGTATTCGGAGACGATGGGCAAGTTCGCGGCGGTGAGCATGTTCTTCGGGTTCAACTTCACGTTCTTCCCGCAATTCATCCTCGGCTACATGGGCATGCCGCGCCGCTATCACGAATACCCACCCGAGTTTCAGCCGTGGCAGGTGATGAGCTCTACGGGAGCGGTGGTGCTGGCGTTCGCCTATCTCTGGCCGCTGTTCTACCTGACGTGGAGCCTCGTTAAAGGGCCACGCGCCGACGACAACCCGCATGATGCGACCGGTCTGGAATGGCAGACCAGCTCACCGCCGCCGACGGAGAACTTCGCGAGCCCTCCGATCGTGACCGAGAAGCCGTACGGCTATCACCCGGAAGGGTTCGCGCCGCACTCCGCCGCGCCGACCGACCAGGCCCAAACGCCGTGACCGACACCGCACTGCAAAAACCGTGGGCGGATGCCGAGCGCCAGCGCGTCGCGACGCAGTTCGGCGTATGGATGTTCCTCGCCACCGAAACGCTGTTCTTCGGCGGCATCTTCCTGTTTTACACCGTGTCACGCGTCGAACACACCGCCGGCTTCATCGTCGGCGCGCGCCATACCGATGTGTGGTTCGGCAGCATCAACACGGTCGTGCTCCTCACCAGCAGCCTGACGATGGCGATAGCGGAGCGGGCGGTGCGTGTCGGTGCGGTACCGCTGGCGCGCGCAATGTATTTTGCTACGATCGCGCTTGGCCTGTGTTTCGTTACCGTAAAGGGCTTTGAATATTGGCAGGACGTCAGCGAGCATCTGCTGCCCGGGCGCGACTTCCCGATAGCGCAGACCGGCGCGAGCGAATTCTGGGCGTTCTACTGGACCGTCACCGTCGTCCACGCCATCCATCTGACGATCGGCCTCGGCATCGTGGCGCGTATGTTGCTGATCCCGCGCGACCAATTGGCCGCGCGCTGGACCACTGCCGAGGGTACCGCGCTGTATTGGCACCTCGTCGATGTGGTGTGGGTATTCCTCTACCCTTTGTTGTATCTGGCCGGGCGATGACGCGAGAGGAGCGCCACCACGTCCTCGTCAAGCCGCTGCGCATCTGGGCGGCGCTCATGGCGCTGCTGACGCTGACGATCGTCTATGCGTTCGTGCCGGGACTGCCGCTGAAGACCGAGACGGGGCTGGCCATCGCGCTCGCCAAGGCGCTGCTGATCGCACTGTTGTTCATGCAGTTGAAGGGTGCCAGCGGGATTGTGCGGATCGCTGCCGTGGCCGGTTTGGTATGGGCCAGCTTCCTTTACGTACTGACGTTCGCCGATCTGCTCACGCGCTGACGGCTACATGCGCAGCCGATCGGCATAGCCGGTCAGTTCGAGATAGCCGCGCCCGCCCTCGGTCCGCACCGCGCCCTCCCAATACACCGGCATGCCGCTGCGTCGCGCGTCGAGCTCCTGATCGGGGAACAGCGGCCGCAACGTGAAGCTGCGCATCCCCTCCGGTAGTTTCACCGTCAAACGCTGCGCAACCGGGTAAACCGCGCCGGTCCGTGGCGAACGCCAGCGTGCAACGGGATCGAACTGGACGTCTCCGCGCGCAAAGCGGGTGAGGGTGCCATCCTTGCGGCGCAGCGATCCGCCGGCCCACAATGTCCCGCCGTCTGCGCGCCGGATGCGGAACGCCATCAGCGCACCGCCATTATCGAGGTTCAGCCCGGTCCAGTCCCAGCCGGTCGCCGTGCCGCCAAGATAGTCGGACGACCATTCCCGATCGAGCCACGCCTTGCCCGTGACCGGTTCGGCCTTGCCGCCGCGGGTCAGCCGCCCTGCTGCGGCAAGATGCGGCAGCGAGTAATAATAGCTCGCCTGCTCCGGCTTCGGCCCCTTCTGGCTGTAACCGTTCTGCCCTTGCAACATTACGCCCTGACGCGGGGCAAGATCGAGGGTCAGCGTGAAGTCGGGCGTGGCAACTTTAGTCGCGAAATGCCCGTCCGGCCGCCGCACGATCCGCCAGTCGCGCAGGCTCACGTCGGTATCGCCGATCCGCGCCTGCGCCACGCCGAAGCCGGCGCGCGCGGCGCGCTCGCCGTGGAGCAGATGGCCGGTGGCGGGATCGGATAGCGCGGCGTGCGCGAAAAGGATCTGGCGCGGCGCGAAGCGGCTCGGGTTCGTCTCGCCAACACCGGGGCGGGTGCGGAAGAACGTCACCTGAAATCCGAGATCGTTGCCCGTCTTAGTGCGAAGCCAACCCGTGACGTACCACCATTCGGTGCGAAACGCCGGATGCGCGCCATGATCGGTCGGAAAGGCGAAGGCGCGACCGGGGCGCACCACTGGGTAAGGTGCGGCGGTCGGACTGGCCGCCACCATCGCGGCGGCGGCGAGCAGCAGGGCGGCGGCGCGGATCACCAATCCTCCCGCACGGCGCGCACCGCATCGATTGCCGTGGCACGCCGACCGGCAAGGATCGCCGTCACCGATGCCGCGATCACCAGCGCCAGCGCCACGCACCCGATCGTCCTCCACGGCACCAGCGTCGCCATTGTCCAGTTGAACGATTGCGGATTGATGACCCGGATCAGCACCTGCGCCAGCACCGCGCCAAGACCGATGCCGGCGATCCCGCCGATCCCGCCAAGCAGCGCGCCTTCGCTCGCGAGCATTGCGGTGACCTGCCGCCGCGAGACGCCGATGTGGCGCAACATCCCGAACTCGCGCGTGCGGGCGATCGTTTGCGCCGACATGGTGGCCGCCACCCCGGACAAGCCAACGAGGATGGCGATCGCCTCCAGCAGATAGGTCACGGCGAAGCTGCGATCGAACAGTTGCAGCGCGAAGCGGCGCAACGTCGCAGGCTCGGTGATTGCCACGCCCGGCGCGGCGGCGCGCAAGGCAGCGGTGACGGTGTCGCCACGCGTACCCGGTCGCAGCATGATCGCGGCCTCGTCACGGCTGGCGTCGCCGGTCAGGCGCGTGTAGTCGCCGTCGCGCATCACGATCGCGCCTTGTTGCCGCGCGTAGTCACGCCACACGCCCGAAACGCGAAAGTGCGCGTGGAACGGCAGTGCGACCACATCACCGACTTGCCACCGGTATAGCCGCGCCGCTGGTTCCGACACCCACACCGGCACCGCGCCCGGCTGAGCCGTGGTGGAGCCGGCGATCAACACAAGGCTCGGGTCCGCTTCCCCGGTCGCAACGGGCCGTGCGATCAGCACTACCGGCGGACGATCGGCGGCGAGCGACAGCGGGATCTGGCGGCTGAAGGCGATGCGCGCGATGCCGGGGATCCGCGCAAGCTTCGCCTGTGCCTGCGGGTCGAGCGCGCCGCCCTCCGTGCGGAGGTACAGATCGGCGGAGAGCACCTGCCCGAGCCATGTATCGACCGCACCACGAAAGCTGAACACCATCATCGCCATCGCGATCATCAGCGCGGTACTGGCGACGATGCCGCACAGTGCGGTCGCGGCCTGCCCCGGCGCGCCGTGGAGATGGCGTAGCGCAAGGCCGAGCGGCACGTTGCGACCGTCCGCACGCGCGAGCGGCGCGAGCAGCGCCCGCGCCAGCCACGGCATACCGGCAATCCCTCCGGCGAGGATCAGCGCCATAGCAGCGAAGCCGAACAGCGGCAGTCCGCCCACCGCCGGCAGCAACGCCGCCACGCCGCCGCAGACGATCAGCACCAGCGCGGGCGCCCACGAGATCCGCGCGCGCGGATCTATCATGTCGCCCGTGTTGCGCAACGCCGCCGCCGGAGCGGCGCGCGCGGCGATCCGCGCCGGCACGACGCTGCCGCCGATCGCCGCGACCAGCCCAAGCGTGAAGAACCCCGCCGCCGCCCATGGCGCGAACACCAGATGTGCGCCGCCCCCGTCGAAATACCCGGCGCCAAGATCGCCGCCGAGCATCGACAACGCGGCCCACGCCAGCGCGTAGCCGATCGCCAGCCCCACGCTCGCGCCGATCAGCCCGATCACCAGCCCTTCCGCCGCGACGGTCGCGACGATGCCGGCGCGCGGCAAGCCGAGGGTCCGCACCAGCGCGAACGCGCGCAGCCGCCGCGCCACCGACAGCGACTGCGCGGAGAACACCAGGAACCCGCCGGTCAGCAGCGCGACGAGCGCCAGCATGTCTAGGTTGACGCGGTACGCACGCGACAGCGCATCGGTGCGGCTGCCGTCGCTACGCGCGGTGCCGAGTACCGCGTCGGCCGGCAGGCGTGTGGCAAGACCCGTTTCGTCCGCTCCGTCCGCGCGCTTCAGGTCGATGCGGTCGAGCCGCCCGAGCCGCCCGAACCGCCACTGCGCGACAGCGATATCGATCACGGCTATGCTCTGCCCATCCGCCACACCGGGCAGCGTTCCCGCCACGCGCAGCGGCACGGCGTGGCCATTGGCGGTGATGGTCACGTGCGCTCCGGTCTTCACGCCCAACGCCCGCCGCGCGGTCTCGGAGAGGAACAGCGCATCCTCCGCGAACGCATCGCCGGGGCTGGCGCCGATACCGATCAGCGACGGCGTCACCTGCGCGGCACGGATCGCATCGAGGCCGAGCAGCGTCAGCCGCACCGCGCCCGCGCGCGCGTCGAGCTTCACCACCGGGCTGGCGTCGGCGATACCGCGCGCAGCGAGCAGCCGCGGATACAGGCGTTCGTCGAAGCCGAGCGGGGTGCGCGCATTGACCTGTAGGTCCGCCGCGCCGTTGACGCTGTTGAGCGCCCCCTCGAACGAGGCCAGCGCCGAGCCGTTGACGAGATGCACCGCGAAGCCGAGCGCCACGCCGATCGCGATCGCCACTGCCGTCAGCAGCCAGCGCGCCGGGTGGGCACGCCATTCGCCCAGGATCAGCCAGCCGAGCGCGAGCCGCGCCCGCAGGAAGCCGCTGTCCGGCCGCATCAGGCCGGCATCAGGCCGGCTGGGGTGAGGACGAGCGTGCGGTCCGCGATGGCGGCGGCGGCGTGCGAATGGGTGACGAGAATGGCCGCCGCGCCGCCCGCGCGCACGCTGTCTGCAAACAGCGCGAGGATGCGCGTCGCCGTCTCGGCGTCAAGGTTGCCGGTCGGTTCGTCGGCGAGGATCAGCGCCGGGCGATGGATCAGCGCGCGCGCGATCGCCACGCGCTGTAACTCGCCGCCGGACAGATCGCGCGCATAGCCGTCTCCGCGCGCACCCAGGCCAACCCGTTCCAGCATCGCCTGCGCGCGTTCCGCCACCGCCTTGCGATCGGCCGAGACGAGCGCGAGCGGCAGCGCGACGTTCTGGCGCAGGCTGAGATAGGGCAGGATGTGAAAGGCCTGGAACACGAAGCCGATCCGCTCACGCCGCAGCCGGGTGAGCGCCGCTTCGTCCAGCGTGCCGAGGACCGTGCCCTCGACGGCGATCTCGCCTGTGTCCACGCCGTCCAGCCCGGCGAGCATGTTTAGCAAGGTCGATTTGCCTACCCCCGAATCACCGACGATCGCGACCAGCTCGCCGGCCGCGATATCGAGGTTGAGCCCCTCGAACAGCCGTCTGCCACCTGGCACCGACTTGGCGACACCTGACACGCGGAGGAGGGGCGGGGGCGGCATCGTCACCTGCCTAGCCGAACCACGTCGCCGGTCAACGCGCGTTTGCGCCCGAACAGCACGACCGCGCGATCGATCAGCACCACTACGATCAGCGATGTGCCGAGCAGCGGCATCACCACGCCCGCCACCACGATGATCGCGATCAGTCCCGCAACCGGCGCGCCGGCCACGCGCGGCGGTACGGCGAGGCGACCGGCCGGGCGCCGCTTCCACCACATCGCGAAGCCGCTCACCACCAAGGTGATGACGGCGAGGCAGGGGATCAGCATCACGATCTGGTTGGCGAGGCCGAAGTAGTTGCCCATGTGCAGCTGCACGCCAAGCTCCACCGCGCGGCCGACGATGCCGTACTCTGCGAAATCGACCTCGCGGATCAGCTTGCCGCTCCACCGATCGACGTAGAGCGTGCGTTGCCCCTCCGGCTGATCGGGATAGGTGTAGGCGGTGTAGACGCCGGTCGGCCCGGCGGGAAGGAACAGCCGGTAGCCGCTTAGGTGATGCGCGCGGAACACGGCGGCGGCGCGGTCGGCGCCGGTGATGGTCGCCGCGTCGGACGCGCCCGCGCCCATCGCATGCCCGGCGTGTCCGGCATGTTCGCCGGAGATCGGCATCGGCATCGTTTCCAGCGTCCACGGCGCCGCGCCCAGCGCCTGCTTCATCGGCACGCTTTTGGGCGGATTGTGGGTGGAGTGCGACGGTGGATAGCCGACCCCCGCCGCTGCGCTTATACGCTGGATCAGGTCACCCTCTATCCCCGCCCACGGCAGGCCGGTGACGAGCATGAAGGCGATGAACGCAACGGTCCAGATGCCGACCACCCCGTGCAGATCGCGCCAGAATGTCCGCCCGGTAGTGCGCGGTCGCAGCCGGAACGCGGCGACGGAGCGCCCGCGCGGCCACCACAGATACACCCCCGACGCGATCAGCAGCAGCGCCCAGCACGCCGCCAGCTCGACGATACGGTCGCCCAGCGTGCCGATGGTGAGAGAACCGTGCATCGTATCGGCAAAGCCGACCAGCGTGCGTTCGTACACGATGCTGCCCAGCACCCGCCCGCTGCCGGGATCGACCGAAACGCGGAGCGGCGCGCCCTCGGTCGGAGTTACAAACACCACTGCGGATCGGTTCGGCGCGGTCGGCATGTCGATCCGCGTCGCGCCACCGGGATGCGCGGCGAGCGCGGCGCGCAGCATCGTCGAGACGGCCACGCTGGCGGCATGCGGTGCGACGAAGCGTTGTTCGGGATAGATCCGGTCGTTGATCTCGTCGTTGAACAGGTAGATCGAACCGGTCACCGCGAGGATCAGCAGGAACGGCGCGACGATCAGCCCGGCATAGAAATGCCAGCGCCAGATCGTCCGGTACAGCCGCGAAGGGGGCAGGGTCGCCATGGCGGTTCCTTCTCAGAAGTGCGTGGCGAGCGCGACGTCGAAACTGCGCGGCGCGGCGATGTAGACGTTGGTGGCGGGATAGCCGGAATATTCTCCGTAGAACGCTTGGGTGAGGTTCCGGCCCCGCACCGTTAGCGTCGCCTGTGGCGCGACGCGGTAGCTGATCGATGCGTCCAGCGTGGTATGGCCACGCACTAGGATCGTGTTGGCCGTGTCGGTGTAGAAGCCCGAGGCATGTCGCACGAATGCGCCGAGCGTTACCGGCAGCGGCTTGAGCGTGTAAAGCGCGCTCGCGTTCAATGTAGTCGAGGGCACGTTGATCGGCCGGTTGCCGGCGCGGTCGAAGCGGGTGGTGCCGATCACCTCGATCAGTTCGTCATACTGCGCCTTCACGTACGATGCGCCGCCCGATAGCTGGAACTGCGGCGTGACATTGGCGCTGATCGTCAGCTCCGCTCCCCGCGACGACTGCCGCCCGCCCTGGATGCTTTGGCTGGGGTCGTTGGGGTCGCGGGTGAGGATGTTGCGCTGCTCGATCCAGTAGCCCGCGCCCGTCACGCCGATCCGGTCGCCCCACAGCGACGCCTTGAAGCCGCCCTCCGCGCTGCGGCCGGTGGTGAGCCGGTAGGCGGTATTGGCGATCGACTGGAGCAGGATCGAGGACACCGGCACCACGGCGGTGGTATATTGCCCATATAGCGTCACGCCCTTGATCGCCTCCCATGTCGTGCCGATCCGCCACGAGAACGGATTGTAGCTCGGATGCGCCTGCGTCAGCGCACCGCCCGCGTTGAGGTTAGTGATGTAACGATCGAGATCGATATGATCGTAACGTGCCCCGCCGACGATCAGCCAGCGCGGGGTGAGGTTCAGCGCATCCTCCGCGAACACAGATTGCTGGTCTAGGCGCGAACGGTAGACCACGTTGGTGGTGGTATAGACTCCGCGCATCGGGAAGCTGCCCACCACCGGCGCATAGGGATCGACCGGGGCGACCGCGCCGACCGGGCTTTGCTGGCGCGGGTTGACGAACCAGGTGTGGTCATACTCGCCGCCGAGCGTAAAGCGGTTGCGCAGGCCGCCGATCACACTTTCGTTGCTGAAGGCAAGCCGCTCCGTCCAAAATCGCTGATCGTGGAAGATGCGCTGTACCGATCGCGCCAGGCTGCCGTTGGGGAAGGCGGGCGTCGGCGCGGTGTAGTTCTGGTCGCCGCTCAGCACGAAATCGCGCTTCGCCCAATAATATTGCGCATCGTTGGCGAGTTTCCAGCCGCCGCCCAGCGACCAGTCGATCCGCGAGCGCAGCGTCGTCTCGTTCGCGCCGGAATAGCCGCCGTACGGATTGTAATTCTCGCGCCGCATCGCCCGGTCGAGCACCAGCCCGTTGGTGGTGCGCACCGCATCGCTCGGCGCGCGCGCAGTGGCGAGCGCGACCAACGGCGCACCCTGATAACTCGAATCGTAGCGATCCGCGAAATGATCGACGCCGATCAGTACCGACAGGTCCGCGCTCGGCTTCCACAGGGCGGAAGCGGTCAGCCCAGTCGAACGCGTGTCGTTGTCCTTCACGTCGTACAGGCTGTCGCTGCGCTGGTAACTGGCGTCGGCACGCACCGCCAGCGTGTCCGACAGGGTGTAGTTCACGCCCGCCGCCGCCTCCAGCGTGTCGAAACTGCCGAAGCTGAGCAGTCCATCCATATGCGTGCCGTCGAACACCGGCTTGCGCGTCACCTTGTTGACCACGCCCGCCAGCGCACCCTCGCCGTACAGGACGGATGCCGGGCCTTTCAGCACCTCGATCCGGTCGTAATGCCAGGTGTTGATGTCGCGCGTGACGACGGTGGAGGTGGAAACCCGCACGCCGTCCTGCAAAATCGACACCGCCGACCCGGAAAATCCGCGCAGGCTGATGACCGCCGGGTTGCCCGGCACGTTGCCGGCGATCGCACCGACGATATCGTTGAACGCCTCCTTCGAGGTGCGAAGCCCGCGGATCTGGAGATCCTGCTGCGTCAGCACCTCGGTCGAGGCGGGCGTCTCACGCACCGACAGGCCAAGGCGGCTGCCGGTATCGGTCGGCTGGTCGAGATCGGGCAGGTCGGGTTGACCCGTTACGATGATGTCACGCTGCGGGGCGACGTCTTCGGCAAAGGCCGGCGCGGTGAACGTTATAAGCGAAACGCCCGCAGCGAGTATGGAGTAGGACATGCGATAACCCTGTTGATCGGGCCCGCGGTGCATCACCGCCGGCCGCGCCGAAGAAAACCGTCGCGGCATGTGCGACGGTCGATCACTCTCGGTCCGGCGCGATGTCGCGGCCGGTCAGGCGGGCAAGGGAGGTCCGGTTCGCGGCGGCCAGCCGAAGCGTATCGGCGCAACCAGCGGTGGCGGTGTCCGGCGGAACACGGTTGCGACGATGAACAGGATGGCGAGCGCAAGTACGACCGGATCGACCGCCGCTGCCGCAGCCATCGCGACGCCGGCAAAGCCGCAAATGCCATCCGCCATCGGCTTAGGATCGTGGTGATCGCCGGCATGATCCATACCGGGCATCGTCGCATGCGCCATCGGCATCGCACCTTGGCCGGGGCAGAGCGCCATTACGAAGCTACTGCCCTGAACGACCGGCATATATCCGGTCGGAATCAGCATCCGAGCAAGCAGCGCAGCGACCACCAGCACAAGCGCAAACATGCGCTGTTGGTGGAGTGCGAGGCGGTAGCCGGTCATCGCGCTCCAGTACGGCGCGACCGTGGCGCCGTCACGCCAAATCACCTTAAACTGCAGCAGGAGATTGACCGGCAGGAGCCAGCATGACCCTGCCCGCGCATTGGCGGAGCATTAACCAGCGCTTGCTCGTCCGTCATCGCCCGCCAGAGAACGTGTGGCGGAGCGGCGTCTGCATAGCCGCCTGATTTTGGCCAATAGGTCTGGCTTTGTGGCTGGGAAACCAGCGACACGCGACCCGTCATGCTCTACCACGCCAAAAGCGACAGCCGCAGTTAGGATGTCGCGCTACCTACCTTGGGGCGCTCACGTATGTCGCGCCGCTCTGTGCGAACACGGGCGATATAATGAGTGGCCGGCTGCTGACAGGAGACCGGATCAGCAGCGTCGCTTTATCAAGTGTGTGCCTCGCGAATTCAGCGGTATTTAGCCAATCCTCGTCGTCGGATAATCGAAGAGCCGCCCTTTGCAGGACGGCCCTTCCATTGTCAGCCGATCACGGAGGATCGTCAGGCGCGGATATCCCCCGCAGCGGAGGTCGCGTCCATCAGATGTGCCGCGAGCGGCGTGAGACAATGAGACATTCGACCACCTCCTTTCCGTTGTTGAACAGTGAGGGAGATATGTGGCCATGTTCCTGAGAATCAAGGACGCTGCAGACAAATATGAATGCTGCGTGGTTGCGAGACGCGCATGGTTCGTCGAGATGCGCCAGCTTGGCGGACCCATTCATCAGGCAGACCAGGTTCGGCGTTCAGGCGACCTTGGGAACCGCTGAAGAAGCGGTCTGTTAACAGCCTAAGCTAGGATGGTGACCGGAACCGAACCGCCGGGAGTGAGGCACAGCAGCGTATCGGTCTGGCAACCGTTATGATGCGCGCGGAGGATCGGCAGCGCTTCGATTTTCATGTGCAGTCATAGCCGACGAAACGTGGAGGCGATGCAAAGCAAGTTTCGCGGGCGTCCAGGCATGCAGCGATAGTGAGGGCCGGCCAGATCGACACGATTTCCAACATCGCGGACAGAGGCATTGTCATCGACCCGCAGTGGCAGCATCTTGCGCTATATGCCCTGGGTGCTGCCGTATTGCTCTCGCTGTTGTTTCGCGTTCCTTACGTAGGCCGCATACTTCGGGCGCTGTTTTCCGTGACGTTGCTGGCGCTGTGCCTGTTTATGGTTTTGCAGCAGGCCCCATACGAACCTGGTCTTGCCCGAATCAGTTCGCGGCTGGGGCTGGATACCCAAACGGTCGCGGGCCGCGAGGTTCGCGTTCCCATGGCGCTGGACGGCCACTTCTGGGCTACGGCGGCCATTAACGGAGTGCCGCGTCGCATGTTGATCGACAGCGGTGCGACCGTGACTGCTCTGTCGAGCGAAACGGCTGATCTCGCATCGGTTGCGCAAAATACGGGCTTGATGCCGGTGATGATGCAGACCGCAAATGGGATCATCCGCGCCGAGACAGGCACGATCAATCATCTCAGCCTCGGTGGCATCAGGGCGCGCGGATTGAAGGTCGTCATCTCGCCTGCGCTCGGGCATACCGACATTCTCGGCATGAATTTCCTGTCTCGACTTTCATCGTGGCGTGTCGAAGGGCGGACGTTGATCCTCGTGCCTGTGGCGAAGACCGCGCCAGTGCACAAAGGTCGCCATGCAAGCTGAACAGTTGAAGCGCCCGCGGCTTAGCGGCGCGTGAGCATTGCGGCCAAAGGTGTTGGTCGCGCGTTTCGCCATCATGATGGAAACGATCGAGGATCTGCAACAGCGCATGGATGCTGCGGCCCAGGCACTGGATTTCGAGGAAGCGAAGCGGTGCCGCGACCGGATCAGCCTGATGCGCGGCGGCGCGAGCGCGAATGAAGCTGAACAGGCCATCGGTGCGGGTCTGGAACGCCAGCAACCGGGGTCAATGGGGCTCGGGACCAGCCAGCAACGCGTTGTACCTCCTCAGGGCTGGCAACCGCCGCCCAAACCTGACCTGATGACAACCGGCCATACTTCGCGTGGCCGGTCCCGCCGGCCGTGAACCCGGCGGATGCGCGGGCGGCGACGCTCGCGCTACTCGCCGCGCGTGCGCCCGAAGCGACGGTCTGCCCGAGCGAGGTCGCGCGCGCAATCGCGGCAGGAGACACGCAGGGCGCGATTGCTACGTGGCGGGACGCGATGCCCGTCGTCCACGATGCGGTTGATGGTTTAGTGACAGATGGGCTTGTACGCCTTTCCTGGAGAGGGAAACGCCTTTCAGCGCGGGCTGGTCCATACCGAATAGCGCGAGACACGCGAACACGCTGACGGGCGCCACCCCCGTTAAATGGACGAAGGGCGGCAGCAGCCTTGGTGATTGTCAGCTATGCATCCTATGCTCGCTCGCGCCACGCCGCGCTGATACCGGCGACGAGATCATAGGGAATTGCCGCCCCTTCGCGGAGCCACATCTTCAAGCGTAACTGTCGCGGCCCGCGTGCGGCAAGACGAACCGGCCGGCTGGCGAACCCGAGCAGCCGGAACAGCATGCCTACCCGCGGTTGATGATAGGCGTCGGTGCAGGTCAGGATCATCGCGTAACCGTTGGCACGGGCATGAGCGGCTACGGCGCGGACCGTCTCCAGCGTGTCGCCGCTGTCCTCGTCCAGCGTCAGCCGCTCGGCAGAGACTGCGCCAGTCAAAAGGTTCGCCATCACCGCCGCCTCGGATGGCGGGTATGCGCCAGTCCCGCCAGAAAGAAACAGATCCACGTTTGGATCGGCTTGGGCAACTGCTGCGGCATAGCCGACGCGGCGCGCCAACGCAGGGCTCGCGCTGCCGTCCGGGCGCACCGCAGCGCCAAATACGACTGCGAGCGTGCGCTGGCCGGAAGGTGGTTTGGGCATGAGGACTTTCCAGCTATGTCGATGGTGCCTGAGAACGGCTTCTGGTACGATGCGGTTGCGTAACGATGCGGTACGACGAAATGACGGACGTCAGTGCTGCGCCTTAAGATGTCCACGGGTTTCGTTGTCGCTCCAAAATGCGATCCGCATCACTGGATCGTGACGGGAAGATCACGACCGGTCGCAGCGACATTGCCGGCATGATCGGCGGCATAGATCCGTATGGTGTAGTCACCATGTGGCAAAGTCGCAGGGTTCCAGCCGACCCGTTCGGCGTGGCCGTGCCGGATGACGTTGGACACGACGTATAGAAAGCGTGTTCGTTGCTCGCTGTGCACGGTATCTCCGCTGGCGGGGGCATAGGCGATCTTCGCGGCATCCGGCGCGGTGGGCATGCGGTCGAATTTGATGGTGATGCGAGGCCGCTCGAAACCGGGCATCGGCGTCCCACCGGCAGTGAGGATCTGATAGCCTGCGGCATACAACCCAAGGCGGCGACGCGCCGCGTTGCCGTCCACCTGATCCCAGGCGTCCGCGACGATGCTGATCGGACCGGCGGTCGCGGGCACGACAAGGCGGCCGTCCTGCCGTGCGGTCAGGCGCATGCCCGCGGCGTCGAAGAGTTGTACACCGTCGATATGCGGCGCGACGTGGTCGGCGAAGCCGGGGAAGTGCAGCAGCAGCGCATTGATCTTGCCGCGAGGCACGCCGAGTTCAAGATGGACATGCGCCATCCGATTAATCGTGCCGAGCGGATCCCCGACGCCAAAGCGCGTGCCACGCTTGACCCGGACGCGAGTGACGCGCCCCGACGCATCGCGCAGCAGTTCGAAACGCGCGAGGTCAAGCGGGCCGCCGTTCGCGGAGCGGCCGACACGCATGTGGATGTACGTCATTGCGTCGATCCGCAGACTTTCGGTCAAGCCATCGAAATCGGAGGTCGGCAGCGGATCTCGCACCGTCTCGGCAGCGGCGGCGAGCACCGTTTGTCCCGGTGGAGCACTGATGTCGAGGCCGGCGTGAAGGTGATCACGGCTCTCACCCGTGTAATTGCCGCGTACCTCGCCGAGATCGCCGACCACTTCGTGCCAACTCATCTGCGGTGCAACGGGCCATGGAACCGCCCGCGCATGAATTAGGGTCGGTGCCGGGACGAGTGGAAATGCCGTCGCGACGGGCCCCGCATTGGTGCGTCGCGGGCTGAGCTTCGCAACGAGACGCGCCGAAGCGTCGGCAACGTAGAGCGTGCCTGCCTGGTCGATCGCGACCCCGGAGGGACCAACGAAGCGGACGGCGGCATTGCCGGCGGGCAATGCTCCTGGCCCGGTCAGCACGCGGAGTGCACCCGACGGCGACACCTGTACGATCCGCCCCCGTTTGTAGGAAGCGACATAGATGAAGCCGTCCCACGTGGGTGCCAGACCGACCACACCATTCAGCAGATCGGCACCATCATCGGTGTCGGTGCGAGCGAGCGTCAGGACGTCGCCGTTCGGCGCCACCCGCCGGATTGCGTGATTGCCGCTGTCCGCGACCAGCAGCATGCCTTCCCGGTCCAGTGCGATGCCGGTCGGTGTGTCGAACGCCGCCGATGCGCCCGGTCCATCCGCAAAGCCCGGTACCGCCTGACCCGCGAGCGTCCGCACCTGGCCATCGGTGGTGATGACGCGAATACGATCGTTGTAAGTATCCGCGACATACACGTTCCCCTTGGCGTCGGTCGTGACCCCGATCGGACCGTCGAAACGTGCCTGTCTTGCTGCGCCGTCGCGATACCCGGCGGTTCCGTCTCCCGCCAGCGTGGTCACGATACCGTCCGGGCTGATCTTGCGCACGGTGTTGGCGGCGGTATCGGCGACCAAAATATCGCCTGCACGATCGAGCGCCAAGCCGGAGGGGCTATCGAATTTGCCCGGTAGCGTCGTGACCGTGCCATCTCGATCGATCCGCCGGACCCGGCCGATCGCTCCCGCATCCGCCACGTACACTGCGCCGCGGGAGTCGATCGCGATTCCGAATGGGTCGCCAAAGCGTGCCTTTGTGCCCAAGCCGTCCGCGTCGCCGTTGGTACCGTCTCCTGCCATGATGGTGAGCGAGGCCGGCCAACCAAACGGCGTCGGCTTCGTCCTGAACCAGCCGAGCGCCAGCATCAGCCACAGTCCGGCCGCGACCAGCGCCACGGTGACCAACGCAAGAAGGATGAAGAAGGGACGGCGATCGTTACGGGACATACCGCATGCGCCTTAGCAGCAATCAGAGACATATTGTCCACCGGCAGCAGAGCTGGAGCGTTACAAGAAGCCGATCCTCCTGGCGATGCGGTGGCAGGTTCAGCGATTCGTCGGCTTCGGTGCGCTGTTCTGTTACCTCACCGAGCTTTTCGCCGCGTCCGGTGCGGTTTGGCCCAGGCAATGGTGACTAGACGCCGATAGTCGCTGCCGCTTGACGATGTTTGCCTGAAATAGCACGCGCTGCCGGAACCTCGAAGGCGGAGAGCGGCAGATGATCCTACGCAGCGATGAAACGCAGGACGTAATCATGGGCGAAGGGCAGGCGATGCGTATGCACATTGCGAGGCCGGCGATTGACGGGCGTTTCCCAGGCGTCTTGCTGTTTTCGGAAATTTACCAGGTCACGTCCCCCATCCGACGGCTCGCGGCGATGCTGGCCGGCAACGGCTATGTCGTCGCGGTGCCGGAAGTGTATCACGAGTACGAGCCGGCGGGCACGGTGTTGCAATACGACGCGGTCGGCACCGAACGCGGCAATGCGCTGAAATTTTCCAAATCGATCGCCGCCTATGATGCCGATGCCAAAGCGGGGCTGACCGCGCTGGCGGAGCACCCAGCCTGTGACGGTCGGCTGGCGACCCTCGGCGTCTGCCTTGGCGGGCATCTCGCTTACCGCGCAGCGCTCGATCCACGTGTTTCGGCCGCCGCCTGCTTCTACGCAACCGACGTTCATTCGGGAACACTCGGTGAGGGCTCCCATGACGACAGCCTGGCTCGCATGGCGGAGCTACGAGCGGAGGCGATGTTTGTTTGGGGCCGACAAGATCCGCACGTGCCGTTCGCCGGGCGGGAGCGCATCCGCGCGCGGCTTGAAGAGGTCGGGGCCCGCTACACGTGGCACGAGTTCAACGCGCAGCATGCCTTCCTGCGGGATGAGGGGCCGCGCTACGATCCCGCGTTGTTCCTCCAAGCCATGACCATGACGCTGGAGCTCTACCGCCGCGTCCTTGGGTGATCGTAACGCACGGGAGTACTATGGGGTATCGGCGCCGGCCGCAGCGACAGTTCCGCAAGCGCGCAAGACCGATGCCGATCTCGGCGCCGTCGTCACCGTGCCCGTAACGGTCAAATTTGCGGCAACTGCTGGCGTTAGTCCAGTACGTGGAGCCCGAACGTGCCAGTTTGATTATGGACTTTGCATAGCGGCAAAGACCTTGGATGGCGTGGCACGCGGCTCGTTAGCAGGAGGAGAGCGTCGCACCGGCTGCGCAGCAGACATGCGTCTCGACCCGCATTGCCGCGGCGGGCAACAGCGTCAGGCCTGTTTCGCCTTCTGTCTGTGACGGTGCGAAGACCACGATCGTCACAGATGCGTCGCACCGTCATTCGACAGCGAAGATATGTATCTCGACGTGATCCGGTTTGCGTATGCCGCGCCCGACGAACACGGTCAGTCGCAGCCATTCGTGTCGCCCCGCCGCAACATCGAAGCGCGGGCTGGTCCGGAAATAATAGGCGCCTTCTTCGACCGGTTCACCCCGGACGAGCTGATCCGTCACCTCAGGCGACGCTGTCCGAACACCAAGGTTGCTGACATCAATCACCGTCCCGTCCTCGGACTTCAACGCGTAGCGCGCGTAGACCTCGGTGCGGCCGGTCGGATCAATCGTCTGCCAGTCGCCGCCACCCGCCAGAACGACACCCTGCAAACGCGGTCCATCGACGCGGCCGCCGCTGATCGCGATGAACCTTTTGCGCATGCCGTCAACGACGCCTTGCTCGACCGGCGGCATAAGGTCGGCGCGTATCGAGAAAACGTGTGTCAACGCGGGCGCCTCTGGTGCCGGCCTTTGCGCGGACGTTTCTGTAGGGAGTGGTATGCTGGATGTGGGCATCAGATCGACGAAGGAGCGGCCTGCGCCTCGTTAATCATTCGCCGCATACATATTGCCCCCAACGTGCGTCATAACACACGCTATCGCTGCCAAGCCCTAGGGCGACTGTGAAGGGGTCGCAAGCTTCAGTTGACACGTTGTCGTACATCGCCGCTGGCACCGCGCGGCAGCCCCACGCTGGTCGCTCGGGCCAGGAACCGCTTGCCCAACTGGGAAGCCGGTATCGATCCAGCCCGTGGGAAGGGGCGCTTCCTCTTCGCGTCCCGAAATTGTTGCCGTTGTGCACCAGTCAGGTTTTATGACCGCGCAGGACAGTCTTCACAGTTGCTGCGTCGAGCCATATGATTGCATAGCGTGCGTGATGAACGAGACACTCCAAGCTACCACGATGGCAGTTATCGCACGGCTCCCGGAATGGGTGCGGCACGACCTCACCTCCAAGGATCAGAGCACTCGCGCGCGCGCCGAGGAGACGATCGCCGCCATGATCACGAACGCCTTGACGGAGGCTGGCAGGAGCTGAGGTGATTGCGCATACGCGTCATGTACGTCTGTAAAGCTTTGCGGGCGCTGATCGCTGGGCAAAACTTAATCTGCCGCACGCCCATTTCGTAATCGGCTGTTTTGCGAAGGCAGCGGCTCTCGGCAATCACGCATGACGTGAGCCTTACCCCACTTCTCCGTCGATCAGGCAGGATATTAATTTGATGCTTGAGTCAGGAGACTCGTAGCCGTGCAGGGCTCGGACACATACCGAACCCATCGAAGCAATAAGTAGCGACTCCGCAAGCATTCGATGATGGTCCAGCGCAACCGAATGGCCTGTTAAGCCAGCAAATGCCCTGCTCATATTCGAAAGCATTGCGGTTCGAACGTTTGAAAAAATAGATCGAATGCGTTCGTTACGTGCGGCTTCGGCAGCGATTTCAAGAAACAGGCGATCTCCTTCAGGATCGCACCTTGTTACTGCCGAAATTAGCCAGTTCCGTACTGCTTCTCGATCCTCTTGCGTCAATGCCAGTTCAAGAGCGGCCAGATTCGCAAATCTGCCACAATCCTCTTCTACGATCGCAGCAATGATGTCTTCTTTGGCGGGGAAATCTCGATACAATTGTTGAACCGCGACGCCAGAAGTCTTTGCGATCAATGCGATACCTGTCCGATGGAAGCCATGTTCCACGAACAATCTTCGCGCGACCTGTTTGATATTTTGCCGACGCAACTCAGCACGTGTTAACGAGAGGCATTCGGCAAACGGCAATTCACGGCCTTTCTGGAGCTTGTTGACGCATGCGCACGACGCGACTAACGGCTGCATTCGTGAGTGATCGCTCTCTTTCTTTTTTTCAAGCGGGAAATTCTATGGTCTCCAAGCGGCTGATGAGCTGTGTGTTGGCATCCAGCGCTTTGCTCGCCCTTTCGGCGTGTGGCGGTGGCAAGCAGCAGCAGGCTCCGCAAGGCCCGCCCAGCGTCGGCTATGTCGTTGCGCGCGAGGCGCCGGTGACTCTGACCACGGAGTTGCCCGGCCGCACGACCGCGTTCGAGACGTCGGAGGTGCGGCCGCAGGTGAACGGGCTGGTGCTCGACCGGCTGTTCGTCGAAGGGGATGTGGTCCACAAAGGGCAGCCGTTGTACCGGATCGATCCGTCGCCGTATCAGGCGCAGGTCGCCAGCGCCCGCGCCGCGTTGACCCGCGCCCAGTCGGGCATCGCATCCAGCGCGGCGCTTGCCCGCCGGTACGGCGAACTGGTCAAGATCAACGCGATCGCCCGCCAGGAATATGAGAATGCGCAGACCAGCGCGGCGCAGGCGCGGGCCGATGTAGCCGCGCAGCAGGCGGCGCTTCGGACAGCGCAGATCGACCTTGGCCGCACTACTATTCGCGCGCCGATCACCGGCCGGATCGGCCGCTCGCTATTCACCACCGGCGCGCTGGTGTCCGCATCGCAGGCGAACCCGCTGGCAACGATCCAGCGGATCGACCCGGTCTACGTCGACATTCAGGAATCGAGTGCCGACCTGCTGAAGCTGCGCCAACAGATCATCAGCGGGCAGTTGACCCGCGATGGCAATGCCAAGGTCACGCTGAAGCTGGAAGACGGCAGCGATTATGGCTCGACGGGGACGCTGCGCTTCGCCGACGTTACGGTCGACCCGACGACTGGTTCGCAGATCATCCGCGCGCTATTCCCCAACCCCAACGGTCTGCTACTGCCGGGCATGTTCGTCCGTGCGTCCTTGGCGGAGGGAACGCGGGCCAACGCAATGCTCGTTCCGCAGCGCGCAGTCAGCCGCGACGAGAAGGGCGAGCCGACCGTCATGGTCATCGGTGCGGGCAACAAGGTCGAGGTGCGTTCGATACAATCCAACCGCACCAGCGGCGATAACTGGATTGTGACGGGCGGGCTGAAGCCTGGCGACAAGATCATCGTCGAAGGCGGCATGCTGCTGCGTCCCGGTATGCCCGTGCAGGGCAAGCCGTGGGATCCCAATGCCAAGCCCGCGGCTGTGCAGCCGCCAGCGGGTGCGGCCAAGACGCAGGCGAAATAACCAGCCATGTCACGCTATTTCATCGATCGCCCGATCTTCGCCTACGTGTTGGCGGTGATGATCGTCATCGCCGGTCTGCTGGCGGTCCGCACATTGCCGATCGCACAGTTCCCGGCGATCGCGCCGCCCGCCGTGTCGATAACCGCGACCTATCCGGGTGCCGACGCGCAGACCCTAGAAAATACGACCACGCAGATCATCGAGCAGCAGCTCAAGGGCCTCGACCACCTACGCTATTTCTCGTCATCGTCGTCGTCGGCCGGCACGGTCACGATCACGATTACGTTCGAACAGGGCACGAATCCTGATATCGCGCAGGTCCAGGTCCAGAACAAGTTGCAGGCGGCGACGCCGCTGTTGCCGCAGGAAGTGCAGCGCCAGGGCATCATCGTCGCCAAGGCCACGCAGAATATTCTGCTCTTCGTCGGCCTGTATTCCGAAAATGGCCAGCACGACGCCGACGATCTCGCCGATATCGTCGCCTCCAAGATCCAGGACCCGCTCGCCCGCGTGACCGGCGTCGGCGACACGCAGATCTTCGGGTCGCAATATGCGATGCGCATCTGGGTCGACCCGCTGAAGCTCAACAATTACGCGCTGACCATGACCGACGTGACCAACGCGGTGACGGCGCAAAACGCGCAGATATCGGCAGGGCAGATCGGCGCGCAGCCCGCCCCCAAGGAGCAGATGCTGAACGCGACGGTCTCCGTCTCGTCACGGCTGACCTCGCCGGCGGAATTCGCGAAGATCCGACTGAAGACGAACACCGATGGGTCCGTTGTGCGGCTGGGTGATGTCGCCCGCGTTGCGATCGGCGCCGAGAACTACGGCTTCTCCGCGGAGTGGAACGGGAAGCCCGCCTCCGGCATCGCGGTCAAGCTGGCGCCGGGTGCCAACGCGCTCAACACGGTCGTCGCGGTCAAGGAGCGGGTTACCGAACTCGCCAAGCAGTTTCCGCCCGACGTGAAGGTCATCTTCCCGTACGATACGTCGCCGTTCGTTCGCCTTTCCATCGAACAGGTGATCGAGACGTTGTTCGAGGCGGTCGTCCTCGTCTTCCTCGTCATGTTCCTGTTCCTCCAGAATTTCCGCGCGACGCTGATCCCGACGATCGCGGTGCCGGTGGTTTTGACCGGCACGTTCGCGGTGCTCGCCGCATTCGGCTATTCGATCAACACGCTCACGCTGTTCGGCATGGTGCTGGCGATCGGTCTGCTCGTCGACGATGCGATCGTCGTCGTGGAGAACGTCGAGCGATTGATAACGACCGAGCATCTGTCGCCGAAGGAAGCGGCGCGTAAATCGATGGACGAGATCACCGGCGCGTTGATCGGCATCGCGCTGGTGCTGTCGGCTGTATTCCTGCCGATGGCGTTCTTCGGCGGATCGACCGGCGTGATCTACCGTCAGTTCTCGATCACGATCGTCTCGGCGATGGTGCTGTCGATCGCAGTCGCGTTGATCCTGACGCCGGCATTGTGTGCGACGATCCTGAAACCGCATGATCCGAACAAGCACGCGGGCACGGGGCCGCTCGCGAAGTTCTTCCGCTGGTTCAATGATAAATTCGACCGGGGCCGGGCACGCTATGAAACCGGTGTACGCTCGACCACGCGCCGCTGGGGCCGTTCGCTGATCGCCTATGCGTTGATCGTCGCGGGCATGGTGCTCCTGTTCGCGCGCCTGCCGACCGGGTTCCTGCCCGATGAGGACCAGGGCGTGATGATCGCGCTGGTGCAGGGGCCGGCAGGGTCCACCACCGCGCGCACCCAGAAGGGGCTGGACCTGGTCCGCGACCACTTCCTGCGCGATGCCGGCGACGCGATCCGCGGTGTGTACACCATCAATGGCTTCAGCTTTGCGGGTACCGGGCAGAATACCGGCATCGCCTTCATGCCGATGAAGGAATGGAAGGATCGTCCGGGCGCCAAGAACAAGGCGCAAGCTGTGGTCGCGCGCGCAATGGGCGTGTTCTCGAGCTACAAGGACGGGCTGATCTTCGCGGTCATCCCGCCGGCTGTGCAGGAACTGGGCAATGCGACCGGCTTCGACCTCCAGCTGGTCGACGAGGGCGGGCTTGGCCATGCCAAGCTGCTTGCCGCGCGCAACCAGTTGCTCGGCATGGCATCGCAGAACAAGTCGCTGGTCGGCGTCCGTCCGAACGCGCTGGACGATGCGCCGCAGCTCAAGGTCGATATCGACCAGGACAAGGCAGGTGCACTCGGGCTCGATCTGGCGACGGTGAACAACACCATCTCGACCGCGTGGGGCGGCGCCTATGTCAACGACTTCATCGACCGTGGCCGCGTCAAGCGGGTCTACATCCAGGCCGATGCGCCCTATCGCATGGCACCTGAGGATCTTGGCGATCTGTTCGTACGCGGATCGAGCGGCACCATGGCGCCGTTCACTGCCTTCTCCAATCTGTCCTGGCGGCAGGGACCGATGCAGCTGACCCGCTATAACGGTCAGCCTTCGATGGAGATCCTTGGCGCGCCGGCACCCGGCGTCTCGTCGGGCGCCGCCCTCAAGGCGATGCAGGACATGCAGGCCAAGCTCCCGCCGGGCACACGGCTCGACTGGACCGGGCTGAGCTACGAGGAGCAGCTTTCGGGCGGTCAGGCGCCGGCGCTCTATGGGCTGTCGCTGCTGATCGTGTTCCTGTGTCTTGCCGCGCTGTACGAAAGCTGGTCGGTGCCAATCTCGGTGATGCTGGTGGTGCCGCTGGGCGTCGTTGGCGCGCTGCTGGCGGCGTTCCTCACCGGACTGAACAATGACATCTACCTTCAGGTCGGTCTCATCACCACGATCGGCGTGTCGGCGAAGAACGCGATCCTGATCGTTGAATTCGCCGAGGAGAAGATGCGTGAGGGGTTGGCGCCGTTCGACGCTGCGATCGAGGCGGCGAAGCTGCGGTTGCGGCCGATTCTGATGACCAGTCTCGCGTTCATCTTCGGCGTGTTCCCGCTGGCGATCGCGAACGGCGCCGGTGCGGGCGGACAGAATGCGATCGGTCGCGCGGTGGTCGGCGGGATGCTGTCGGCGACGATCCTCGCGATCTTCTTCGTGCCGATGTTCTTTGTGGTGGTGCTGAGCCTGTTCCATAAAGGCGATCAGACAAAAGACGACGTAGCAGACCGCCGGCACGGTGATGACGGACGGCATGATGACGGCGAGCGTGGGGCGACCCCCACCCCGCAGGGAGCCTGAGTTGTGATGAAGAGCAAATGCGTCCTCGGCCTGCTTGCGGCCACTGCGCTCGCCGGTTGTAATTTGGCGCCGAAATATGTCCGCCCTGTCGGTGAAGTGCCCGCGGCACTGCCGGCCGGGGGCGTCTACCCCGCAGCGGAAAACGACGCGCCGGACGTCACCAAGATCGGCTGGCGCGCGTTCTTTACCGACGATCGCCTTCGCAGCACGATTGCGCTGGGTCTGGAGAATAACCGCGACCTCCGTATCGCAGCGGCGAACGTGCTACAGGCGCGTGCGCAGTATCGGATCCAGCGTGCCGATCTCTTACCGACCGTGGCGTTGTCCGGTTCGGCGACGTACACCAACAACGTCCAGGGTGCGGCCGGCGCGTTGGGCGGGGCCGCGAGTGGCGGGGCGGGAACCGGAACGGGTACCGGGGTTGGCACGGGCACCGGTACCGGAGTTGGTACCGGGACCGGCGCAGGGACCGGGACCGGGGCCGGCGTCGGAACTGGCGCGGCGATTGGGTCGGGATCGTCCGATCTTCAGTTTTACTCGCTGAACGCCGGCGTATCCGCATACGAGGTGGATTTGTTCGGGCGGGTGCGCAATCTCAGCCGGGCCGCACTGGAACAGTATTTCGCGACCGAAGCCGCGCAGCGCGCCACGCGCATCAGCCTGATCGCCGAGATTGCGACGGCGTGGATGACGTTCGCGTCCGATCAGGACCAACTCAGGATCTCGCAGCAATCGCTGACGTCATTCCAGCAGTCGCTCGAATTGACGCGCGCGCAGTTCCGCATTGGCGTCGCTTCGGAGCTCGAAGCGCGGCAGGCGGAAACCACCTACCAGACCGCCCGCAACGACATTGCGGTGCTGAAGACGCGGCTGGCACAGGACAAAAATGCGCTTGACCTTCTGGTCGGGGCGCCGATCGGACCCGATTTGCTTCCACAGGGGCTTGGCAGCGGTGACTCCGCTCTCAATGTGCTTCCGGGCGGCATTTCCTCTGACGTGCTGCTGCGCCGGCCCGACGTGTTGCAGGCCGAGCACCAGCTGGTCGCGCAGAACGCCAATATCGGCGCGGCGCGCGCGGCGTTGTTCCCGACCATCTCGCTTACCGCGACGGTCGGCACGATCAGCACTGCGCTCAGCGGCCTCTTCGCTGGTGGCAGCTTTACGTATACCGGTGCCCCGTCGATCGCGTTGCCGATCTTCGATGGGGGGCGCCGACGCAGCAATTTACGATCCGCTGAAGCGCAACAGCAGGCTGCGGTCTCGACGTACGAGCGGGCAGTGCAGACCGCGTTTCGCGAGGTTGCTGATGCCCTCGCGCAACGCGGCACGATCGATGAGCAGGTGTCGGCGCAGACTGCGCGCGTGAATGCCGCGACAGCAGCCCTGCGGATTTCTGACGCGCGCTATCGCGCCGGCGTGGAATCCTTCCTCAACACGCTCGATTCCCAGCGCACCGCCTACGCCGCGCAGCAGCAACTGGTCACCACACGGCTGAACAGAGAAAGCAATCTCGTCGAACTATACCGCTCGTTGGGCGGTGGACTCGAAGGGGATGATCCTGCTGCCCGCGACCCGCTCAGGCGGTAAGCCTGACCTGCCGGTAAGAAGCCTCGGCGCTTGAGTTGCATGCCGGGGGTGGCGTAAACTGCTCTTCAGCGCCTACGATCGCGCTGGAGAGGAAAACAGTATGTCAACGTCTTACGACCAGCAGAAACGGCTGCACTGGGAGCTTACCAACGTCGAGCTGCGCGCCCACGCGACGGCGATCGGCCTTGTGCAGCTGTGCATCGAACTGCGCCGCGCGAACGTGCTTGAGGAGGCCGCGCTCGAGCGGATCAAGGATGCGATCGCGGATCAGGTTTCGGTATCGGCGACGCGCGCCATGGCATCGAAAAACTATCGACGCGACGTGCGAAGTCGATTGGACCGACTGTTCGCAGGCGATCAGGAAGTCGGCTCAGCGGAAGAACTGTCGTTCGGCGCACCGCAAGAGTGATCGGGAGCAAGGCGACTGACGGGTGAAGCGACACACCCGCGTGTGATATCACGGACTCGGCTGACCATGCGCGGATGGTGTCGCCCTCGAGCGTTACCGATGCTTCGATATCACGCATCGTTTCACGCCCAACGTATTGTTGGTATGGCTCGGGTTACGCATCGCCGCTCATGGCGTCGATCCAACGATTCCGATCTGGATATGAGGCTGCGCGCCATCACGCGCACACGGAGGCAGCCGGAACCGGCGCGTTGGCAGGGATGGGCAAGTGCTTTGCACGCGCCGCTGCTTCCAGGGTCGCTGTCGGCCCTGGGATCGTCAGATCGCGGGCTGCGCGATAGAAGGGGCCAGCTTCCGCCGCGGGCAGCGTCGTAAAGCCGAAGCCCATCTGCTCGTACAGGTTCAGCAGTCGTGGCAGCATCCGGGCGTCGAACGCGCCGAGATGCATCAGCAGGACGTACGGGATGTCATGGCCGAGCGCCGCCTGTGCGAGATCGCGGGATCGTTGTGCCTGGATGCGCGCTGCTGCAAGGTAGCTCGTTTCCAGTGCGGCGATCGCCGGCTCGTCATGGTGCGCGGTGCAGCGCGCGAAGGCATCGTTCCAGGCGTAATCGCCAAAGCTCATCGTGACGGCGGCGATGCGATACCCACGCTCGCGCAGCCCAGCGCGCACAGCCTCACGCACCGTGTCCGATTGCCCCTCGACAAGAAACGGGTAGCGGAACCAGTGCCAGTCGGCCCTACGGGCGACCGCCGACAGCGCTGGTTCGTTGCGCGCCACGTCCGCCAGGAAGGCATCTGCTCCTACTGTGTCGAGATTGACATGGCCGAACGTGTGATTGCCGATCGGCAGCCCGGCGGCACGCCAGGCGGCAAGCACTTTCGGCGCATTTGGATCGCCTGCGCCGAAGCTCGCGTTCATAAAGCCGAACGCCGGCGCATGATGCGCGGCGAGCGCGGCGATGATGGTCTTACCGATTACGAGCCGGTCGCCCCCCTGAGGTAATGGGCCATGCGCAGGCAAGTCGTCGAACGTCAGCGCGATAAGCGGGCGGGCAGGTGACTTATGCTGCGTCAAAGGTCGTGGTGCGGCGTTGCTGAGCGGTGCGGCCACACCCGATCCGGCCAAAAGCGCCAGCGCCGCCACGACCGGAATTGTCCACCCGCGCATAAAACTCTCCTGCTGCTTCGACTATCTTCCGTGGATGCGATAGCGATAATGTTAACGGTATCACACTGTGCCGTGCGCATCCTGTCAATCCGCACCGTTACACGTTGGTAGGCGAGATGCGGGCTGATCGCGCTGAGCCACTGTCGCTTTGCGTCACATCCAGCTAGCGTGGCGACGATGTTCGCGGCGCCCATCCTTTGACTACACCGATTTCCGAACGCTCGGCGGTCGACGCGGCGACCTTTGCGCGGGAGGTGGTCAATACCTTCCAGCCGGTCGTGCTTCGCGGCCAGGTCGATCATTGGCCGGCGGTTGCTAAAGGGCGAGACGGCGATCGTGCGATGGCGGGTTACCTCGCAGGGTTCGGCTCCGGAGGCAGGCCGCTTGAGGTGCTGATCGCGCCACCTGAAGCGAATGGGCGTTTCTTCTACGCAGACGACACGCTGACCGGGTTCAACTTCCATCGCCAGCAAGTTCCGATCGGCACGCTCGTCGCCGAACTGCTGCGGTTCTCCGAGGATGCTGCGGAGCGCCCACACACGCTGTATGCGAATGCGGCGACGGCACCCGAGCATCTGCCCGGCTGGGAGGGTGCGAATCCGCTGGGGCTTGGCATCGGTGCGCCGGCGCGACTGTGGATCGGCAACGCAACGCGGATCGCGACGCACTACGACACGTCGATCAACATTGCTTGCGTCGTGGCAGGCCGGCGCCGCTTCACGCTTTTCCCGCCAGAGCAGCTCGCCAACCTGTATGTCGGGCCGCTCGACAACACGATGGCCGGGCCGCCGTCGAGCATGGTCGATCCCGATGCGCCGGATCTGGAACGCTACCCGCGCTTTGCCGAGGCGATGGCGCATGCACAGGTTGCCGAACTTGGTCCGGGCGACGCGATCTTCATTCCACCGATCTGGTGGCATCATGTTCGCGCCTTCGACCGCCTCAATGTGTTGGTCAATTATTGGTGGGAACATCGCTCCGGCGCCGCGTTTGTGGCGCTCGTCCACGCAATCGAGGCAGTGCGCGATCTTCCGCTCGCGGAGAAGGCGGCCTGGCGCAGTTGGTACGATCATCTGGTTTTCGCGCCGGACGCGGCTCGAGCGGGGGATCATCTTCCGGCGTCAGCGCGGGGCATCCTAGGTGCGCAGAGTGCCGAGCGCACGGGCAAGATCCGCCAGTTCCTCATCCGAATGCTGCAGCGGTAGCCGTACACCCCGAGGCCGCGCAGTCACGCCCGGCCGAGGCTCTGCAATAGCGTCGTACGCATGCGCTCCAGGCCGGTCCGATCGGCTTGACCCAGCACGCCCCGAACCTGCGGCGGCAGATGTTCGGACGGATCACCGTGCGACTGGAATACGAGATGGTCGAACATCGCCTGCCACGCCCGTCGCTGGTCGTCCGGCAACGTGCGCAGCGCATAGAGCCCAAGCAGCAACGCGTCATAAGGATTCGGCAGACCTTGCGGCGCCGGGTTCCACCAATAGTTGCACAGCACGTTGACCGGGGAGAGCGAGGCAACCGCATGCCACCAGTGGAACGGGATGTAGAGCGCATCGCCCGGCTCCAGGGTCGCCTCGCTCGCATGCGCCAGCGCCTCGGCAAAGCGCGGATAGCGATCCAAGTCTGGCGCATCCGGATCGACCATGCTGACCGGTGTCCCGGCCGGAGTCAGTTCGTAGGGGCCCATGTAGAGGTTCGCGACCTGGTCGGGCGGGAACAGCGTGAAGCGGCGGCGCCCGGCGACAACCACGGCGATGTTCTCCATCAGGTCGTAATGGGTCGCCACGCGAATGGCGTTGCCGAGCCAGAGGCGCGGAACGACGCTGTCATCCAGCAGCGCCATCGGATGCTCCGCTACGAAGCCCGGCAACAAGTCCGGCGCCGGGATCGACTGGACCGCCATCGCATAAGGGCGCGCGGCGGTGCGGTCGCGCAGCAACCGATCGAGAAAAGGGTCGAGTTGTGAGCGGCCACGCGTGAAGTTGAGTGCGGTAAGATCGGGCTCGTAAAAAAACCGCCCATCGATTTCGGGCGCGCCGACGATCGCGCCCACCGGCTCGGCATGGCTGAAGGTCTTGAGGTATGTGACCAGCGCCTCATCCGATCGGCGTGCCGCACGGACCGCAGGCCAGTCGTCGGCCAGACCGCGCAGGATCACCGGCTGAGCGGAAGCGCGAACGTCGGCATCGAAGCGGGCGCGGTCGATGCCGTGCACCTCCGCGATCGGCGCGGGGCGGGGGCTGCTCGTCATCGCGCCGTCACGGCTGCGCGCAGGCCGCTCACAATGGAGAACCGCCGCCGTTTACGTCGAAAGGCGATTCCGCGGTGAAGGCGAAGAACGGGACGTCTTCCGCCGCAGCGGGGGTGGAGGCGGGCACTGGTGCCGCCAGTGGCGACAGAGCGGTTCGTCTGAGAAAATCGCCATGCGTCGGCAGGCGCTGCGCGGTGTCCGCATAGCCGCGCCGCATCTGTTCGAGCGCGATCGCGACCTTTTGCTCGTCCAGCGCATCCGCGGCCGGCTCCCATCTTCGCGGAACTATACCCTGACCCATGAAGACGGCGATCCAGCTCGGGTCGGTGAACAGGTCGTAACCTTCCCGGAACACCCGGCCCTTGCCCGCGAACAGGTCGATCTTGCGTTGCAGGCTGTCAGGTATGTCCATCGTGCGCACCTGATCCCAGAACGGCGAATCATCGCGCCGGGTCGCCTTGTAATGGAGGATGATGAAGTCGCGGATGTCCTCGTACAGATCGTGCATCTGCCGGTTGAACTCGTTCCGTTCCGCCGGGTCGAACCGCTTGTCCGGGAATAGCGCGAGCAGCCGTTGAATCGCCGCCTGCACGAGATGGATGCTCGTCGATTCCAGCGGCTCGATGAACCCGCTCGACAGGCCGAGCGCCACTACGTTGCGGTTCCAGGACTGGCGGCGGCGACCGGCGGTGAAACGCAGCCGGCGCGGCGGCGCGAGCGGCTCGCCTTCGAGGTTCGCGAGCAACTGCGCCTCGGCGGCATCGTCGTCGAGATATTGGCTGCAATAGACCAGACCGTTGCCCATCCGATGCTGGAGCGGAATACGCCACTGCCAGCCCGCCTGATGCGCGGTCGAGCGGGTGAACGGGTCAGGCTCAGCCGGATTGGGCAATGCGCACGGGACCGCTACGGCGCGGTCGCACGGCAGCCAGTGCGCGTAGCTTTCGTAGCCGGTCTGCAGCGTTTCTTCGATCAGCAACCCGCGGAAGCCCGAGCAGTCAATGAACAGATCGCCTTCGATCCGTTGCCCGTTTTCAAGTGTCACGGCGGTCACGTAGCCATCTGCGGGACGTTGATCGACCGCAGCGATCTTGCCCTCGACGCGGTTTACGCCGCCCTTTTCGGCATAGTCGCGCAGGACGCGCGCGTAGAGCGATGCGTCGAAATGGAAGGCGTAGAAGAGATCGCGTACCGGGGACCGGGCGTCTTCGGCGGCGCGACCGAACGTGCCGTGCGCCGCCGCCATTGCGCTCATCGACCAGGCGGAGATATCTTCGATCGGCCGCCGCGCCTTCTCGCGCAGCCACAGCTGGTGGAAATGAATACCTTGCAAGTCGTGGCCGAACTTCCCGAACGGATGGAAGTAGCGTTCGCCGACCGCGCCCCAGTCGACGAATTCGATCCCCAGCTTGAACGTCCCCGCCGTCGCGGCGAGGAACGTGTTTTCATTCAGGCCCAGCATCTGGTTGAAATTGATCAGCGGCGGGATCGTCGCCTCGCCGACGCCGACGGTGCCGATCTCCTCCGACTCGATCAGCGTCACCTGCGTATAGCCGTTGTTGAGAAAGCGGGCGAAGGCGGCGGCAGCCATCCAGCCGGCGGTGCCGCCCCCGACAATGACAACACGGCGGATCGAATGCTCGTTCATCGGGTCAAGTGTCTCATCTGGGCCGCCCGGTAGGCGGCGTGGGTCGGGAATTTCGGAACCTCGGCAGCGATCATGGCCGCGTGGCGCGCCATCGCGGCCCGCGCGCTTGCTTCAGGGATGCCGGAAACCAGCGGGTCCACTCGGCGTGGCAGGAACCCCTGGCCGATCAGCACCGCGACCCAACTGTCCCGTGCGAACGTCTCTTCCTCATAAAAGGGAAGGCGGCCCCGTTCGGCGAACTGCGCGAGAGTATGGGCAAGACTGGCGGGAGGTTCGACAGCGGCGATGTCTCGCCACAACGGCTCGCCGCGCCGGGCGGTTCGGTAATGCATAACGAGGAAATCGCGGACCCGCTCGGCTTCAGCTAGCGTCTGGCGATTGAACTCTGCTGTTTCAACCGGGGCAGCGACACGCCCGGGCAGCATCGTGATCAACCGGTCTATCGCGCTCAGCGCAAGATGCAGGTTGCACCATTCGAGCGGTTCGATCTCCGTCGCGGCATCGCCAATCGCGACACAGTTGGCGCGCCACGGCTGCCGCCGCGTGCCCGCGCGCACGTGGATCGGTTCGTCCGCTGTGGTTCCGGTCGCATTTCGCAGCACGCGGGCCGCCTTACCATCGCTGATCGCGCGGGAGGCATAGGCGAAACCGCCCTGCACGCCACTAGCCCAGCGCCAACCGGCTTCGTGCGCGGTAATGGTGGTAAGAACCATCGGTTCGTCATGCGTTCTGGAGATCAGCACTCGATCGCATGGCAGCCAAGCGCTCCAATCGTCCCGTTCATCGTCAATCGCGTTGCGCAACGTCGCCTCGGGTCCGGTGGCATCGACGAACAAATCGGAATGGAGCGAAGGGCCGGCGGTGAGATCGACCGACGCGATCGCCCCGGTTGCACCCAGCGAAACGCCACTGATCTCGCCCGTGATTTCATGAACGCCGACGTGAAGCGCAAATGCGCGCAGCATCAACGCATGGCGCGCAAGATCCAAGGTCAGTCCGAACTCATGGTCGCCAAAGGGCGTGCCCGGCGTCGGCGGCGCGAACCGTCCCGCCCGTGCCATGACAGCCGCAGGGGAATGGTCGTCGAACGCCACCGCCGAACCGTCCTGAGCGGCGCGAAGCCAATGATGGTGGAACGCGGTGGCCCCCGGCGACGCTCCGTACCGGCTGTAGGCGTGGACATAATCCGGCATCCCGCCTGACCAGCCGGTGAAAAGCGTTCCCAGTCGGTAACCGCTGCCGGCCCGGATAACGCCATCCGCCGTGCCGATGCCGAGGTCCTCCTGAAAGCCGAGGAGCGAGGGCAGGGTACATGCGATCTGGTCGGCAACCGCGTGCCGCGAAGGCGCACACGACAGGATGGTCACATCCAGAAACGGTGCGCGGCGTTTCAGTGCGGCGGCGGCGCACCACCCCGTAATGCCGCCCCCCGCCACCAGCACGCGTCCGAGCCGCTGCTGAGGCATCATGCAGCCTGCGCCATGGCACAATACCGCTCGATAAAGCTGCGGTGATCAGGGCGGCGGGCGACATCGCCACCGATATCGTTGCGCAGTGTCTCCAGATTGCGCAGCAGAACGTCGGGAGCCATTGAGTCGACCCGCGGATCCCATCCTTCCGGCACGACGCCTTGCCCAAGATAGACCGCCACCCAGCTTGGATCCAGGAACACGCCCTCGCGGTATTTCACAAGCCGGCCCCGCGTGCGCCACAGGTCGAGTTTCTCAGACAGGCTGTCCGGCACCGTCATGGTGCGGACATGATCCCAAAACGGCGAGTCGTCGCGGGTGGTCGCATGATAGTGAAGGATCAGGAAGTCACGTATCCGATCATATTCGAGGTCGATGATACGGTTGAACTCGTCCCGGTCGCTGGCGGCAATAGCGCGTTGCGGGAATAGCTCGATCAATGTGGTGATCGCCTGCTGGACGAGATAGATGCTGGTGGACTCCAGCGGCTCCAGGAAGCCGCTGGCGAGGCCGATCGCAACACAATTGCCGACCCAGCTGCGCCGCCGCCGCCCGGCTTTGAACCGCAAGATGCGTGGCGTAGCCAACGCCTCGCCCTCCACAGCGGATTCCAAGGCGCGGCGCGCATCGTCGTCCGACACGAAGGCGCTTGCGTAGACATAGCCGTTGCCGGTGCGGTGTTGCAGTGGAATCCGCCACCGCCAGCCCGCCGGCATCGCGATCGCACTCGTATACGGCGTCACGGCGGTATGGGTCCGGCACGGCATGGCCACCGCGCGGTCGGTTGGCAGCCACTGCGACCAGTCGACGAAGGGTTCCTCCAGCGTGTCACCGAGCAGCAGCGAGCGAAAACCCGAGCAGTCCACGAACAGATCGCCGGCAATCCGATCACCGTCGTCGAGGACGACTGCGGTGATATCGCCAGTCTCGCTATCGCGCTCGACGGTGGCGATCCTGCCCTCGGTACGAACGGCGCCACCTTCTTCGGCGATCTTGCGCAAATATGGCGCGAACAACAGCGCGTCGAACTGATAAGCGTAACCGAAGGTGCTCGAAAGCGACGCTCGGTCTGTTGTCGGATGATCGAACTTGCCACTCCGCGCCAGTGCGCACGCGTAGGATACCGTATCGAGCGACGGCAACGCCGCACCCTCACGCAACAACCGCGTCCAGTAATGCTGGAAGTCGACTGCGCCGGTTCCTCGCCCGAAAGTGCCGAATGGATGAATATAGCTGTCGCCGATCCGCCCCCAATCACGAAACTCGATGCCGAGCTTGAAGGTCGCGCGGGTGCGCGCCATGAAATCCGCTTCATCGATGCCGAGACGTTCATTGAACGCGCGGATGTGCGGCAACGTCGCTTCACCGACGCCGACCACGCCAATCGCTTCCGATTCGACCAGCCTGACCGAGCAATGGTGGGGTAGAAGGCGGGTGAGAGCGGCAGCGGTCATCCAGCCGGCGGTCCCTCCACCCACGACCACAACCTGAACCTTCGACTCCGCCGGCACCGGCATTGCTGCTCTCCACGAGACGCCTCAGACGTGCGCTCCGGGCGACTGCTCCCTCATTCACGGCGCGACGTCAACCGCAGGCGGATTGTTACAACAGCGTTGCCGGATTGTCACAAAGGTCGAAACTTTGTGTTTGATTTCTCATAAATGTTACCGCAAACATAATCGGGCCGGATCGGGTGGGTCCGGCGGGTAACAAAATGATCAGACGCGATAACAGCGTCGACTTCTAGGGAGGGGTTCTCAATGCGCCGTATTGCGCCATCTACAACTGCTGTTCGCCACTTCGTTCGCTTCCTTCACGGTGCGTCTGCCACGGCGCTGTGCGTCGCTATTGCCGGCACTGCGCACGCGCAGACGAACGCCGACCCGGCTAATCAGACGTCTCCTACGGGGGCGGTTGCTGGGCAGGGGACTGCGGGTTCGTCCGGCACGACGTTGTCTTCTACCGAAGCATCGAGTTCCGATCCGCAGGCCGCCCCGCTATCGAGTGGCGGCAAAGCGTCAGACGACGACATCGTCGTAACCGGCATCCGCCAGAGCCTGGCGAACGCACAGAATATCAAGCGTAACTCCGACACGGTCGTGGATGCGATCACCGCGCAGGACATTGGCGCGCTGCCGGACCGGTCGGTGACCGAGGCGCTTCAGCGCGTTCCGGGTGTGTCGATCAGCCGCTTCGCGGCGTCCAACGATCCCGATCACTTCTCGGTCGAAGGATCGGGTGTCGTGATCCGCGGCCTCAACTTCGTCCGCTCCGAATTTAATGGCCGTGATGCTTTTTCCGCCGGTATCGGCGGTCAGTCGATCAATTTCTCCGACGTGCCCGCCGAACTGCTCGGATCCGTCGAGGTGTACAAGAACGTCACCGCCGCTTCGATCGAGGGCGGTCTTGCCGGCACCGTCAACCTCAACACACGCAAGCCTTTCGACAACAAGGGCCTGCATGTCGGTGTCGACGCCGAAGGCAGTTACGGCGACCTGCAGAAGAAGTGGGCGCCGACCGGATCTATCCTGATCAGCGACACCTGGAACACCGGCATCGGCACGTTCGGCCTGCTTGGTGACGTTTCCTATTCGCGCGTGCGCAGCCGCGCCGACGGCTTGCAGATCACCAATTTCCAGGCGCGCGACAATACTCTGGTCACATACCAGAGTCAGGGCGGCACCACGATCTGCCGCAATCCGCTGCCGGGTAATGGCGATACGACGACGTTGCCGGCAGCTAACTCCGCGTGCGGTGCCGCCTCGACGGCGGGAGCGGATGGCTTCGCAGATCCGATGGCTGGCCTCTATTCGCCTCTGGGCGGCCAGTATCGTACGCAGGATTTTGACCGCAAGCGTGATGGTATCGCGCTGGCGGCTCAATACGAAACCAACGACGGCCGCTTCCTGCTGACGGGTCAGTATATTCGTTCGCACACGACCAACCTGTCGGACGAGCATACGTTCGAGGCGGCTCCGGATCTGTCCGAGTACAGCACCTATCCGATCGGCTGCCAGCAGAACAATGCTGGCCCGCTGACCAACCCGACCGACGTAAATTCAGGGACCGTGCGCGCGCAGTGTCCGGTCGGTCAGTTCACCAATTACAAGTATGACAGCAACGGACTGTTCCAGAGCGGGTACATCACCACGCCGGGTACCGGCTATCGCAGCAGCCTCAGCGGCACGCCGATGCAGACGTTCATCCCGACCGGGGGCGCGCCGATCTCGCTGTCACGCGGCCAGACTTACGAGCAGAACACGGTCAACGACTATGGCTTGAACGCGCTGCTCCATCCGACCGAGCGGCTGCACATTGCGCTTGATGCCGACTATACGGAATCGCACCATCAGGTCAGCCAGCTCAACATTTTCGGCGAAACCTATGCCGATCAGGAACTGAACCTCACCGGCAACCTGCCGACGGTCATGTCGCACAAGCCCGCGACGCTGGCAGCCGGCTGGGCAGGGCCTGCCAACCCGACGCTCGTCGGCGAAAACGATCAGCAGTATTTCGCCGATCCGAACGTAGAGTTCTGGCGCGCAGCCATGGACCATTTCGAAGACAGTCGTGGCAAGGAGTTCCAGTTTAAGGGTGACTTCACCTACGATGTAGACGGCGATTTCATCGACAAGATCCGGTTCGGCGCACGATATGCCGACCGCGACCAGACGGTGAAGTACTCGGCGTACAATTGGGGGATGCTCAGCGAGGTCTGGGCCGGCACGCCTGTTTCGATCAACCAGGTCAACGGCGGCAACGCGAGCTTCTACAACTTCAGCAACTTCTTCCGGGGTGCGACGCCGGGGCCGGCTGGTGCCTATTACTACAACGGCAACATGATCGACGGCTACAACAAGACTGTCGGGTTCATTAACCAGATCGAGGCGGTCGGCGCTGCGAGCCAGGATAATCCGTCGACTCGCTGGACCCCCGCGGCTCTCCGCGCAGGCGTCGGTGCGGATTCGCCTTACCTGCCGAACGAGGTGACGCGTGTGCACCAGCGCGATAGCGCCGCTTACGCAATGGCGTCGTTCAACAGCAAGACGCTGGTCCAGGGTCTGGACATTGCCGGCAACATCGGTGTCCGCTTCGTACACACCGACATGGACAATTTCGGCGGCAGCATCATTCCTAGCCAGTCCACCCTCGGGATCGCCGACAGCTACCAGAGCCGTTGCGTTCCCGCTGCGGCGACCAACCTGCCGGCCGGTTACGCTCCGGCTGCACCGGGTGGCGTCTGTCTGCTCGGGGCTGCAGGGTATGCGCGCCTGCAACAGTTTGCCGCTCCGAACCCAACGATCGTTCTCGGCCAGGCAACCAACAAATACACCTACTGGCTGCCGAGCTTCAACTTGAAGGTCGGTTTGACCCCGCAACTTTTGGTGCGCTTCGCAGGATCGAAGGTGCTGACGCGGCCGGACACCAATCTGGTGCGCAATTTCCAGCAGATCTCGATCGATGGAAACGGCAACTTCCAGAGCCAGGTCGGCAATCCTTACCTGAAGCCTGCGACAGCGTGGCAATTCGACGCCACGGCGGAGTGGTACTTCTCGCGGGTCGGGTCGTTGACGGCTGACGTGTTCTACAAGGACATCACCGGCTTCTTCTACCAGTCGCTGGTCAGCCTGCCGCTCACCAGCAACGGGCAGACGTTCGACTTGCTGACGCGCGGCCCGGCGAACTACAGCGGACACGGCAAGGTGAAGGGAGCGGAGGTCGCTTACCAGCAGACCTTCAATTTCCTTCCGGGCTTCCTGAGCGGTTTCGGCTTCACCGGCAACTACACGTTCATCCAGAGCAACGGCTTGCCGAACTCCTTCCTGAACGGCGGATCACCGGTGACGAACGTCGCGGCGCAGACCAAGACGGGCAGCTTGCCGCTGGAAGGGCTGTCCAAACACAATGTGAACGCCACGCTGTTCTACGAAAAGGGTCCGATCTCCATCCGTGCGGCCTACAACTGGCGCTCCAGCTACCTGCTGACCGCGGCGGATGTGATCTATCCATACACGTCGATCTTCCAGGATGCGTCCGGTCAGCTCGATGCCTCGGCGTTCATCAACATCAACAAATACGTGAAGATCGGCGTGCAGGGGGTGAACCTCACCAACTCTGTAACGAAGACCTTGCAGGCGTATAGCGGTGATCCGAACGTACTCGCGCCGCGTTCCTACTTCGTCAACGACCGCCGCTTCTCGTTCATCCTGCGCGGCAACTTCTGAGATCCCGGCCCCGGCGCATGCGTCGGGGCCGCGAGGTTGGGGGTCGGGGTCGGTTCGCTGGCCCCGCAGCTCGCGTCGCGTCTCAGCGCGAGGTCGCGGTGGCGAACGCTGCCGCGACCGCTTCGCGCATCGGCTTCGGCCGGAACTGCGTGTCGTAAAGACTGGGCCTGCGACGGGCTCCATCCTTGCGCGGTTCGAACCCCTCGATCCAGCTGTACCGATCACACAGCCCCCAGCTCAGCACATCACGCACCGCGGGATAGCTCAACGTCACGTCGAGATAGCCTCGCGTGTACTCCGCGACCGCGCGGTCGCGGACGGCGATGTCCGCTGGCAAGCCATTATCACGAACGTCCAGTTCCGTGATCAGCAAAGCATAACCCATCTGCGTCACCGCATCGAGGAACTGCCGCCAGTCGCGTTGCAACCGCGTTACGCTTGCCGCGACATCCGGCCCCTGTGTGACGAGATGCGACTGGATGCCAAGAGCGTCGATCGGCACGTTGCGCCGTCGAAATCCTTCCAGCAACCTCAGCACCCCGGCGCGATGTGCGGCATTGCCGGGCTCCCAGCTCATATAGTCGTTATAGACCAGCTGCGCGTGGGGAGCGGCGACGCGCGCGGTGTGGAAGGCGAGATCCAGCGTCGGCTCCGCACCGCCGAGCGCCCGCGACAGCGAGGTGTCGTACAACACGCCGTCAGCAGGGCGGACCGCTTCGTTGACGACGTCGTAGCTACCGATCCGTTGGCCGTAGCGCCTCAAAACGGTATTGATATGCGTCGTCAGCAGCCGTTCCGCTTCGCGGTGCGGCGTTGTTCCGAAGTCGTACGTGTTCAACCAAGCTGGCAACCACTTAGGCTGATGCCACAGCAGGTTGTGCCCACGGACCGCAAGGTGCTGCCGCTCGGCCCAACGCAGAATGGTGTCGAACCGTTCAAAGGCAAAGGTCGTCGGCGTCGGCCGTAAAGCCTGCCACTTCATTTCATTCTCGGCGACAACCAAACCGCATTGGCTCGCCACCAGATTGGCATAGGCAGGGTTTGCGACCGAGCCCCGATCTGCACCGGGCGCGCCAGACGCGATCGCGGATCCAAAGCGCAGGCCTTTTCGGGTGGCGATTGCGTTCAGCGATAAGCTCGAAGCACTTTTTCCAGCAAGCGGCGCTGCCACCATTCCCCCAAGCGCGCCGAGGACAGCCTCGCGTCGTGTCAACCCTAGCATGCGCGCACCTCTCCGACTTCTCCGTAGCGCTAGTCTCCGCGCCTGAAGCTGCACCGTCAAGCGCCGGCTCTTTCGGCGGATGTGAAGCCGAACTTTTAATGAATGCTATGGGCCATACTATAAATCTGGTTCAGGATGCATTGCGCAAGTCGGTGAGAGACCGTAACGATCTCGCGGAAGGTGCCAATGACGTCTCAACCACCCCAGCGCGCGATCAAAGCTGCAACACTTCGCGACGTCGCAAAAATGGCCGGCGTTTCCGCAATGACCGTATCGCGTGTGGTCAACAAGGACGGGAGCGTCAGGGAGGAGACGCGCGATCGCATCCTCGATGCGATCCGGCGGCTGAAATACTCCCCAAATCTCGCCGCGCGTAATCTGACCGGTGCGCAACAGATGCGGATCGGGCTCTTATTCACCAACCCCAGCACGAACTACCTAAGCGCCCTGCTGATCGGCGGGTTGGACATCGCGAGTCAATTGAACGTCCAACTGGTCGTTCAGAAATGCCGGCCGGACGAGGATGCGGTGGTTGTCGCCAGGAGAATGGTCGCGGATGGCGTCGATGGGCTGGTTCTGCCATCGCCGCTTTGCGATACGGCAGACCTGATCGCGATGACCGTCAGCGAAAGCGTGCCCGCAGTCGCGATCGGCAGCGGTATGCCATCGCGCAACCTCCTGGCGGTGAACATTGACGAGTTCGGAGCCGCGATGGAGATGATGCGACTTATCCTCTCGCTCGGGCATCGTCGGATCGGCTTCGTCGTAGGCGACCGCGGACACAGTGAAAGCATCCGCCGCCTTGAAGGGTATCATGCGGCTTTAGCCGAGGCCGGGATCGCGCTCGATACAACCCTGATTGCGGAGGGACTTTTTACCTATAGATCGGGACTGAAGGCCGCAGAGGCACTGCTCGACCTCGCCGACCGGCCAACCGCCATTTTCGCCAGCAACGATGACATGGCGGCGGCCATTGTCAGCGTAGCGCACCGGAAAGCCCTAAGCATTCCCGGCGATCTCACCGTGTGCGGATTCGACGATACGACGCTTGCAACGGCGATCTGGCCGGAACTGACGACCATCCGTCAACCGATTGCCGACATGGCGAGAGTCGGCATCAAAGCATTGTGCAACGAAATCCTGTCGCGGCGTGCTGGACGTCCTGCCCATTCCAGCCACTCCGTACTTGATCACCGTCTCATTCGGCGTCAGTCCGATGATGTCTGGGCGCAACGCTGACCGACTTTGCTTCGCTCGCCGCCGCGCCGGTTACCGGATGGCCGGCAGCATCAGTCAGCATGCCGGCCATACACGCGGTCACGCCGGTACGGTCCAGCGCCACCCGCACCGGTCTTGACGGAGCGGCACGCGCGTAAGGCGTAGTATTTTCACTGCCGTAGTGATGTGAGCTGCTCCCGACGGAGCCATGCCCCAGACAAAGCCGAAATTATCTTCTGCCGCGCCACCATGCCTCTGCCTTGTCCAACGCAGCCTGATCATCAACGTCGATCCAGTCGATGTCGCTGCAGTCCAGAATCAGCGCGTTTCGTTGTTCCGCCAAAATGCGCATGCCCTCTGTGAGGGAGGGGTCCTTCAGGCGGTGGAGCGCGTCGAACAGCTCAGGCCCGATCGCGAACACACCTGTATCGAAACAGTCGTAGCTGGAGAGACCTTTGCCGATCGCGACGATGCGCTCGCCTTCCGTCTGAACGCATGTGACATCGTCCAGATCGATCAAGTCGCTGCCGATGCGGCGGTCGATTGCCAACCGTGCTCCGCCGGCAGCCCCGGCTTCGGCGGTACGGCGATACAGGGCGGGGTCGACGAGATGGTCGCACATGGCGAGCACCGCCTCGGTGCTCGCGACAAGTGCTTCCGCCGCGAGAACCGACACGCCATTCGGCTTCAGGTGATCGCCAGTCCGCACCGTCTGCACGGTGATCGGCCATGCCGACGACGCGAGGTGCGCCTCGATCTGCTCCGCGCCGTGCCCCAGAACGACTACTACCCGCTCCAGTCCGGCAACGGCCAAGCCGTCGATCGCATGGTCGATCAACGGACGGCCGCCGACCGGACACAGCGGTTTGAGCGGGGCTGCGGAGCGGAGGCGGGTGCCTTCGCCCGCCGCCAACAAAATTGCGGTGCCGATCATCCCCGTTGCGTGATGAAGTCTTCCACCGCCTGCGCCGCCAAGTCGTCGGTCATCTGCGTACGTGGATGCTTGCAGAAGTAGGCGGATGCCCCGTCGATCGGCCCCGCCAGACCACGATCCTTGGCCAGTTTGGCGCAACGGATCATATCGATCGCAACGCCCGCGCTGTTCGGGCTGTCTTCGACCGAGAGGCGCAGTTCGAGGTTCATCGGAACCCCGCCGAACATCGTGCCTTCCATGCGCAGGAAGCAAACCTTGTTATCGTTCTGCCACGGTACGTAATCGGATGGTCCGATATGCACATTCTCGTCGTCGAGCCGCTCGGCGGCGACGGACTGTACGGCCTCGGTCTTGGAAATCTTCTTGGAGGCGAGCCGGCGGTGGTTCGACATGTTGAGGAAGTCCGTGTTGCCGCCGGTGTTCAGCTGGTAGGTACGCTCCAGCTTCACGCCGCGCTTGGCAAACAGATCCGTCAGCACGCGGTGGACGATCGTCGCGCCCAACTGTGCCTTTATGTCGTCGCCGATGATCGGGACGCCGGCCTTGGTGAAGCGGTCGGCCCATTCGGGGTTGCTGGCGATGAAAACGGGAATATTGTTGACGAACGCCACGCCGGCCTCAAGCGCGCATTCTGCGTAGAACTCGCTCGCGATCTGCGATCCGACCGGAAGGTAGTTCATCAGCACATCGGTCTTGGACGCGCGAAGTGCCGCTACCACGTCCTGCTTGCTGGGCTGCGGTGCATCGGCGAGCATGAAGGTGCGGTCGTCAGCATAGTCAGCCATGTGCTCGGCCACGCCGTCGAAAACCGCGCCCATCTGCACGATGGCACCAGTGGGTTCGATCGATGGGCAAAACACCGTCGTGCAGTTGGGCTTGGCGAAGATCGCCTCCGCTACGTCCTTGCCGACCTTCCGTTTGTCGACGTCCCATGCCGCAACGACCTTGATGTCGCTGGGGCGGTAGCCGCCGAGATCAAGGTGCATAAGCCCGATCGTCTCGTTGGCACCGTCGCGGTAATGCGACAGACCTTGAACGAGGGAACTTGCGCAATTGCCGATGCCGACCACGGCGACGTTGATGCTCGTCATTGAGTGTTCATGTCCTTCGAGTGAAATGGATTTTCAGGATTGACGCTGCGCGCAGAAGCGCTGCGAACCAGGCGTGCCTCGACCCTGCGATGCCAGACGAGGCCGACAAGGAGGATGACGGAAAGCGGGATGAGCTCGAACCACCAGAACCAGCGCGGGTCACTGGCAAGACAGGCGAAAAAGATCGCATAGACGCGGACGTTGGCACTGAGCAGGCTCATCAGGCGCATTGGCGCGGCCGCCGCTGCACCATAAGCGTTTGCCAAATCTGCCGGAGCCGCTTGGCCTGCCAGCACGGCGTCGAAGCGACCGGCGAAACGCTCCAGCATCCCCGCGACGTGATCGTAGAGGCCGACAAGCGGGTTGCCGCTCGATACTGGTCGAGCTGCGACCGCCACGCCATTGCACCTGCGGTGGAAGCGCGCACGCTCACTCTCGTAGAGGTTGGACTGGATCGCGTGAGCGGCGCCTGCTGCGAAGGTTAGCGCCCAGCACGCGGCCGTGCCGATCGAGGATGCAAGTACGACGTAGATCAGCGTAAACACGCCATGGTCGCATAAACCATCCAGTACGCGGCCGAGTGGGCTGGCAGTTCCCGTGGCGCGCGCCACCATCCCGTCGAGACCATCCGCCACCAGCCAAGCGATCGACAGCGCGAGGCCGAGTACGGCGAACGGCCAGCTCTCCCACTGAGCGTAAGACAGCGCCGCCAAGCCGCCGAGCGCCAGCCCACCAAGAGAGACGGAATTGGCTGAAATACCGCGCGCGACGAAGCCTGGCAGCATGGCACGTGCCGCCGGGTGTATGATCCAAAGGTTGGTCGGATCCTCGATCCGGCGATCCCGCGACCGGTCCGTGGGAGGAGCTGTCATTTGATTGTCACGTACAGCGGGACCCGGATGCGCAGCAAGCGATTTAAAGTGGGTAATTTCGCAGCTTCGCGGGCCGCGCCAAAATGCCCGTTAATGTCTTGCCCGCGTCATCTGCACCGCAACGCCTGGCAGAGTCCCGGCGGACGATGCAAAGTGTATCAGCAAGTATGGAGGTGGTGGACGCACTTGGGCTCGAACCAAGGACCCGCTGATTAAGAGTCAGCTGATTCATCAATGTTTTCAACAAATCTTACGTCATTTTCTTGCTCTGTACCGCAACGCTACCCCGACGCAACTGAGAATTTGTCGGAAAGGCCGAAAGTCAGCCGCGTTACGTCATGAGCAGCTGATCTTTGCGCCTGCCTACCGCATCGTCTCCCCCACCCCCGCAGGAGCCGAGCGGTGAGCGGGGGGCGAGATAGCGGCGCTCTATGTCGAGACCGGCGGTTGCTACTTTGGCTTGCCTGGCGTGATCGTGGTCGGACACGGCGGGAACCGCAGCTTTTTGTCGATACTTTGAATCAAATAGAGGAAATTGTGACTGTGGAAGAGCGTCGCCACATCGGACGAGTTATCGTTGATGACCTCGCCGCGAGGCTTGGCGGTGCGGCGCAGGAACAAGTCGCTGCGCCGCTTTGCGGAGTTCGACCCGGCCTACCTCTACCTCGACTGACGCGTCAGACGGCGCGGTCGCCGAGGTAATGGCTCTGCGCGGCGTCGGTCGCGTTGATCGCGAGGATCGAACGCGCGTCGCTCGGTGCGCGCGGCTTGCCCTTGCGATCGGCGGCGGCATGGACCACCCGGTCGAGCAGGTCGCGCCCTTCGTTCCACCAGCCGATGCCGCTTGCCGCGTTGAGATGCCCCTGTGCACCGGCATCGACGAAGTGGCTGCCCCAGTCGACCGCCAGACTGTGCGCGCGGTCGATATCGATCCACGGATCGTCGGTGCTCGCCACCACGATCGAGGGGAACGGCAGCGGCGTGCGCGGCGAGGGGGCGAGTGCCTTCAGCTCGGCCTGCGCGCCGTCGCGATCGACATCGGCGGGGGCGACGAGCAGCGCGCCCGCCACCGGCCAGCCATAGGGCTGGCGGCTGAGTTCCGCCCACCACGCGACGGCGAGGCAGCCAAGGCTGTGCGCGGCGAGGATCACCGGCGCCTGCGCGGTGCGGATCGCCTGATCCAGCTTGGTCACCCAGGCGTTGCGATGCGGCGTGTTCCACATGCCGAGTTCGACGCGGACGGTGTCGGGCCGCGCCTCCTCCCACAAGGTCTGCCAGTGCGATGGCCCGGAGCCGCCGAGGCCGGGCACGGTGAGGATCGTCGGCTGTGTCGGGTCGTAGTGCGAAAAGCTACCCATCTTGCCTCTCCTTGGTTCGTAAGGAAACGTGGCCGTCCGTTGCTCTAGGGGGACGCCGGCAGACCACGCTTCCTAGAACTCAAGGTATTCCTACTCAGCCGGTAGGCAATAAGCTCTGCGCCAAATCGAATACGCGTTGCGACAGGGCGAACTTTGCGTCGGTGAAGCGGTGTGTTTAGGGAGGCGAACGCCGCCCATACCGACGAACGGCTCCACATACGTCTCGTGCGGTATTGCACCGATGAGGTCGACAAGGCGCCGTGAAAGGTTGCGCTTGCCGCCTAGGTAAGGCGCGGCCGGGCTTACCGGCCGGATTGCGGTCGTTATTGATTCATAGTTGTTGAGGTCCAGATGGCCCCGCCCGTTGCACCCGCGCCACCCGCTCTACGTCAAAGGCGATCAGCCCTTTATGCAGTTCGGTGCGCTGTGACCGCCTCCATGGAGCTTCGTGGGGGTGAGGCGGGACGTTCGATTAACAGTCGAGTGGAACGCCAGTGTTTTCAACGTCAATTATCACATTTTCTGCGTCTGTTCACCCACTGTATCCCGCCGGGTCGCGCTAAATGTAATAACGCCCGATTACCCGCGCACCGTATCGTCTCCCCCACCCCCGCAGGAGCCGAGCGGTGGGCGGGGGAGAGAAAAAGGCGAAAAGCCTCAATGCGCTCGCTTGCTGATCGCGACGATGTAGTCGACAACTTCATTTAGAACCGGATTTGCAAACTCAAGTCCCGCGAAGCCGTAGCCACACCAGGTGACAGCACCAACGAAGATCATTGCGCCGTCAATTGTTATCGCGACGGCGGAACCGGGGCGTAATTTCACGGGCGTTTCAATAAGAACACCGGTTCTCGATAAGTTAGAAAGAATTACCACGAAGTCGCCGATTAGCGATGTAGTAGCCGTTCGGGTCAGACGGAGCTGATGACGCTCCGCACGGCGCTCGTCGAAAGATGCGCTGCCGCCATATTGCGCAGCCGTAGATCCGATCATAGAGGCGCTCCGGCTCGGTGAATTTCTTGCGCTCTGACGATCACCTAATCGGAAAGGTCATGACGCATCATCTCGTGCAAGTTGCTCAACGTGATATGGATCTGTTTCGCTTTCTCCGCAGTCGAGCGGCGCGCCAATTGGCGCTCCTGCTCCGCACGTCGAAAATGAATTCACGATCCGAAGCATAACGCTCCAGCATCGCACCCTCTTCCTATTCTCTTGTTGAATGAACTTTGCCACGAGAACGATAACGTTTGGTGGAGAAGTGCGGTTAATACCTAGGCTTGCCAACGACCGCAGCGATTTGACGAGAATGGGATCATCCGGCAGCGATCCCAAGCACGGCAGGCCGGAGCAATGCGGACCCACCCGCACCATCTTGGCCCTGATCGGAGGGAGTGATGCAGGTAGCGCATGACGCATGACGAAGAACGCTGGGCCGAGGCACTTGCGATCGAGCAAATCCACGGCGACGGTGCGCACGACTGGGTGATTGAGCGCATCACGCAGTTGGGCGCCGACGGTGACGAAGCGGGAGTGGCGCGGTTCATGGAGATCATCGATCGGCTCGATGTGCTTCGACAGCGCAGGGCAGTGCACTGAGACAGCTAGACTTTCCGCTGCGCGTGCGACAGCATTCATCGCGAAGTAGATGGACTGCCGTGTTTATCGAGCGCTATCACCTTCAGAGGCGAAAGGGCTGGGGCGCAATGAAGCTTCGTGTGGTACTTGATGTTGACGTTTTGCTTCACAAGAGGCAGCCTGACGTTAGTTCTGAGGGCTGCTCCAAGAACAACGTCATGCATGACCTGCCGCCAAGACGCGATGCTACGGAGATCGCGCAGCTCCTCGTGACGATGTTGTGCGTATCCAGTGGGGCTGATTTCGAGCGCTTCGTAATCAATAATGAGCAGTTTGGGCTAGTGGCTGCGGCAGAGGTTGTAAGCGCGGAGGAACTACCTTTTCACGCCATGCCTTCGAACGACATCTGATGTGCAACCGCGCTCGCATGAGCCATGAGCCGGAGGCCCTGTGGGGCTCCGCATCCCAGTTATTCGACGAGCGGCCGCGCGACAACCGCTTTGATCCGCGCGAGCTGCGCCCGAAATCACGAAACTACGTTATCCGCGAGTGGGACGGTGAGCGTGCATGGGACGTCATGCTGTGGGATGTGCTTGGAGGCGGCGCGGCGTGGCCAATGACGAACGTCCGCCAGCTCGGCCTAAAGCAATGGCGCGCACTCGCGGCGAACCCAGAGAACCGCTGCATCATCCCGCTGACGGAGTTCTGCGAGTGGACGCCTGAGCCCGTCGATCTGGGCGACGGCAAGAAGCCGCTCAAAGGCGAAATGTGGTTCCAAGTGACGGACCAGCCCGTCTTCCCCGTCGCCGGCTTCTGGCAGCGGACAAAGGAGGGGAAGTGCTTCACGATGGTGACGTGCGATCCGAACGAGCTGGTCGCGCCGATCCACCCCAAGGCGATGATCACGATCCTTGAGCCTGAGGACGTCGATACGTGGCTGCGCGGCAGCTATGACGAGGTGGTTGCGCTTCAGCGGCCCTATTCCGCCGAGAAGATGACTGTGCGGGGTCCGGTGTTCCCGACGAGAGATGGGATCAAGTGAAAGCGAGCCGGGTAGGCTGGAAGCCCACCCGACTCTGACCGTCAACGTCTTGGGGATCGCAGTCGGCTTGTTTCACTATAACAGGAATTGGACGACCGGCTAGCGCCCCGAGTGCAGGTCGTTCTCCGCGTCAATCGCAAACCCGGCCTGCTTGAGGCGTGCGACGATCGCCAGATAGGGCTGGATGCAGGCCTGATGCGCAAGCCGATGCTTGTTGGTCGCGATCGTCCAGAACTCGACGAGGGCAGGGCAGTCGGTGATGTGCGTTAATATGACCCGTAGTGCCAAGCGCAGGGACGTAGGGTCGCCTTGAACTTGCGACGACGGCACGATTGCCCGCAGCACCTGAAGCGCGACGTTGACGTTCGTGGTATCGTAGCGGCTTGGCATAGCTGCACATGAGAACGAAAGCAGAACTGTAGGAAAGTGATTCGTTCAACGTAGCAGCAGGCGACGCTCCATCAGTCCTGCCTCCGTCAGCCGCTCGAACTGAACCTCTGGTGCCTTCGGGGAACATTGAGGACGAAAACCAGGCCGAGACAAGGGAAATGCCTCGGCCTGGCAACCGCGTTCAAGCGGTTCGTCCTAGCTGACGAGGGGTCGCCTAGCGAAGCTGATCACCTTGAGAAACCCCTCAGACCCATAACGGGTACCCAGTTATGGTTAACGATGTGTACATATTTTTATGGCCCCGTTAGCGACACTGCATCTGCGGGTTGTGGAGCTCTCCGATGGCGAAGAGCACTCGTCTTGCTGGCAAAGGGAATACACATGAACAAGATGATCACGACTATCGCCGCGCTAGCGGCGGCCACCGTTGTTGCCGCTCCGGCCTATGCAAACGTCACCTGCGAGCCAGGTGATTGCGTTGTAACCGGCACCTCGAAGCTTGCCCCGAAGGCTAGCTTCATCGTGACCCCGGGTAATGTAGACGCGTCCTATCGCGGCCCGATCTCCGCTAGCTTTGGCAACACAGTTATGTCCAAGGGCAACTTCACCGACACTTTCAACTTCCTGTTGCCAACCAGCGGTGTGGGCGGTGGTACGGTGACGACCGTCGCCGCTAAGTTCCACAACGCGACCGATCTGGATTTCACGTCGGTTCTGATCAACGGCACCGCTGCCGCTATCACGAAGTCGTTTAACGGGATCGTTGAGTTTGCCTCCTCCGCGGGCGTGGCGCTCCCTGGCGGCATGAACTCAATCGTTATCAACGGCCTGTCGCGCGGCAACGGTTCGTACGGCGGCAGCCTGAGCTTCACACCTTCGGTTCCGGAGACGGCGACCTGGGGCATGATGATCCTCGGCTTCGTCGGCATGGGCGCTGCGATGCGCTATCGTCGCAAGTCGACGAAGGTCGCTTTCGCATAATCTTTACAGCCTAATGAAACGAGAGGGCCGCCGGGTAACCGGTGGCCCTTTTCGTATCGCGGAACAACGGCAACGGAGTGCAGTCATCACGCGACGATGCGAACGCGATTGAGGTAAAAAGAGCGCCCGGGCCGATGCCCGAAGGCTCTTAATGTCGCAGGTTCGTCGCAGCGGTTTATAGAGCGTACGATACTCCCGTGCTGACCTTTTGCCGGCGCCGACGAGCGGCGGCACCTGCAAGACCGAGGCCGACGATCATCATCGCCCAAGTTGCGGGCTCGGGTACGGACGAGATCGCTGCTATATTCGCGATCCCTTGAACTTGGAAGCCGCCGAAGTAGTTGTCCGAGAACGTGAAGGCACCGCTCTTGCCAAACAGACGACTCGGATCGAAGCTATTGCTGGCGCCAAGGTTCAGATCGATCGACAGCTGACGCCCGAAGTCAGGTCGACCACCGATGATTGACGTGCTGCCGTCCGACAGGGAGCTATAAGCCTCGCCGAGTGGCCCTTCGAAGTTCTCAGTGTAGCCAACCCTTGGCAGGTTGAAGGATATTGAGCTGAGAGGGGCTTCAGCGGTTCCCTGCCCATCATCCCCGATAAAGTTCGTATCAATAGAAAATGCACCGAAAAACTTATCGCCGACATGTATGTCAGGTGAGGCCGGGTAATCCGGGTCGGGATCTGGAAAACTGGTTTGCGCCACGACACCGCTGTAGTTGAAACTATAGAGCGCCGCATTGGCAGCCGCCGGAGCGGCTACAAGCAAGATGGCAGCGCACACGCCACTAACAGATAGTTCGGTCACTTTCATACTAGCCTCCCTATTATCCGCTTCCGTGCTCACCTTGCGACTCGGAATTGGTTAACAGGAGGCTGACGTGAATCTGAACTGAAGGCAATGGCGCTGCTGGCGATGTATCAAAGCTGACGGCAGCGCGGGTCAGTGACCCGTCGTCATCTTGATATACGGAGACGCGGAGTTCGGCAGCGCGCGAAACATGTAGCTGCCCCAGCGCGTGCCACCGCCCCAAAGCGTTACGCCGTACAGGTTCGGCGAAGCCTTGATCTCGGCCATGATCGAGGGCGCAAGCGCGGCGCAAGTGTCCTTCATGTGAGAGTCGCTACCGAACGCGTACTCGCCGTACAGGACCGGCATGCCGAACGGTACGGCAGCGCGTGCGGCCGAGGCGAGCATTACATACTTGTCGCAGTTCATGCTCGAACCGGAGCCGTTGCTGTCGAAGTAACGATGAATATCAAGACCGGTCTTCCGGATCGGATCGACAATCGTGCCGCCCGGTAGTTTCGACATTGCGCATGCGACCGAGGCGCAAGCCTTTGGAGCGCGGTCGCCCTTGTCGAAGCGCTGCGCGCCACTGGAACCGGGATAGTCAAGCCACAGGAAGCGGGTGACGCCGGCAGTACGAACGCCCGTGACGATCGCCTGTGCATCCTTCGCCCACTGATCCCAATCCTTGAAGTTCGGTTCGTTCTGCAATCCATACTGGATCAGCGACGACTTCGGCAGAACGCTATCGGCTTTCACCACCTGGGCGACTTGTACGGCCGGCGCAGGCCACGCGTAGGAGTGGTTCTCGAACACGCACGGCGTTCCCAGCTTGATGCACTCGGTTGCCAGCGCGTTCAGCTTCGGCGCGGAGTTGTCGAACTGCACGAACTTTACCGGGATGCGGAACATGCGGTAGCCGACTGCAAAATAGGCATCGAGATCCGCCGGCGTCGGCAGGAATTGTCCGCTGTCCATGTTGGCGAACTCGCCACCTGACACGTTTATGCCGTAGAGCGGCGTAGAGGCTATGGGCAGTGCGGGTTGCGTGGTCAGCACCGGCGCGGCCGGCGCAACTACGCCGGGCGTTCCGTCAAGCACCTGATAGGTGAATCCGTTGTCTTTCGAGTAGCCGACCTTCGGCTTCGTCAACACCTTCAGCTTCGTCGCACCACCGGACATGGTGAAATTGCCGCGCCCCATGCGGTTCGGGCAAGTGCCATTGACGCACGTGATAATGCCGCCCTCCGGCGTGCTCTGCACCGCCTTCCCGGAGGTGAGAATATCACCTGTACTAACCGTCAGCGGACCGATTTTTAGGAAATGTTCACATTTCGCGACGCTTTCCTCCTGCCCCTCCGCGCCACAGCCGCAATTTCCAAGTGGTGTGCAAAGTGCGAAGTTGACTACCGGGAGCGCGTCGCTGAAGAAAAGCGGCGGGAGAGCTTAGGCATCTGCGTTGTGTGCGGTGACGACGATGCGTTCCAGACTACCCGGTGCGCCTCGTGCCAAGACGTGATGTAGATCCTTTCGGTGCCGAGTATCAGCCCGGCACCGTAGCGGTATCGAACGAACGGAAGTTCGGACCGCCGTTGGCACCTGAAATCGCAGCGTAGCGCAGCGTCTGCTCTGCCGAGGCAAAGCGCGAGGTGACACCCGCCGAAGCGCTGCCGCAGTGGGCGGCGGGGCTGATCGAGACGCTGCCGAGCTTGCCGGTACGGATGTCGATACCGCCGGTGAGCGTCGCCGGGTCTGCCGTCGCCGATCCGTTCCAGTTGGTATAGGTGCCGGTCGCTGCCTTGAAGGTACGGAACCATAGCAGCCCAGTGTCGGCATCGAAGCAGTACTGCACGATATCGCCATTTTGCGGATAGTAAGTGCCGCCGTTGAGGATCGTGTTGTTGAACTGCACGATATCGCCCCAAGCGGCGATGGCGAGACCGCCTGAATTGATAGCATTAACAAGACTACCATTCTTTGCGTAAATGTACGGCTCGAACGCTTCAGTACAGAGGCCGATTTGGTTGGGGCCGTTGCTGTTAGTGATGATTTCCCAATACCACTTACCCGATCCTACCGGCATTCGCGGCAAGCCGCGCACCATCGAAGATGTATTGCCTGTGGTGGTGACGGAGAAGGTCTTGAGATCCGACGACAGCTGCCCGTTGCCACCCACGTCGTATTTGGAGAAGGTCAAGCCCTGGACACGAGGGGTTCGGGTGGCCTGATTGATGACCGCCTGCAATCCAGTCTGATAGATCGCCGCCATCCGCGCATATCCAGCATTACTCGGGTGCGTGCCATCCGGGGTGTTCGGAGCGTAGTGTGCCTGTGTGTCGTATGCAGGGTCGGCCGCGTAATCGCACAGGTAATCGTAGCCTAGATCGCTGCTCCAATAGGCGCGGATCGCAAGGTTGATTGGCGCGGTATTGCCGTCGAAGTTATGATCAACGCCCGTATCCGTTGAGGTGTACGTGACGTTCGTGCGCGAGATGATCGTGCTGCCGATGCTCCGCTGATAGCCGGTTGCACGAGCCTGCCGCTGATATGAGCGGAGCGCGCGGTAGATCTGATATTCCGCGCTGATCGTATTGTCGTTCGTGCCGGCGTGCATCGTGACGATGTTCATGGCTTTGGTGGAGTCATAGGACGGTCCCGCACCGATGCCTTGACCGCCTGCGCCGCCTGCCGGGCCTGCGCCCGGCGCGAGAATGGCGGAGCCGCCAGTGCCATTGTAACCATTCGCCATGCTGAGCGCGGTCTCGCCACTCTGCGACACCTTGCGATATTGGTATGTGGTCGAGCCGGTGTTGCCCGCAGCGTAACCGGGCAGCTGGAACGGGTTGGCGTTCATCACCTGATCGACATACGAGGTGATCCCGCCGGTGCCCTGCAAACCGGTCGTGATGCTGTCGCCCTCGGCAACGATCAGGACCGACGCTGGCAATGCGCCAGCGGCGACGTCGTCATTTAGGATCGTGCCCGTCGCACTGGTAGCTGCTCCCGCGACGTAGCCGGCCGGCGTTGAGATCAGCACGGTGAACGTCTCGTCGCCCTCGACGACGGTATCGCCGTTGACACTGATCGAGAACGTGCCGCTGGCCTGTCCATCGGCGAGTGCGACCGACCCGCCAGCCGGGTATGTCCCACCAGTGAAATCGTCTGCACTGGTGTTGCCCGCCGTGAAGGACCACGGAACAGCCACCGCGCCGGCTGCGACCGATCGGGTGACGGTATAGGTATACAGGGTCGCACCGCTATTACCCTCCGACTTAGACTGCGCCCCGGAAATCGTGACGGTCGGCGATTGCGCGGCCCCCACCGTCACAGCCGCGGACGTGCTTGTGATCGTGCTGCCATTGGTGCCGGTCGCGGTGTTCTCAAGCACCAAGCTACCCGCCACCTGCGGAACGACAACCGTGCCGGTGCCGATCGCCGTACCGCCAAGCAGCCAACGTCGTGCGGTCACCGAGCCATTCGACACAATGCCATCTGTCGCCGTGAAGGTTGTCGTTCCGGCCACGCCGCTGCCTGGGCTGATCGAAGGCGCTTGCGTGAAGGCCGGCGAGGGCGTCGGGGTGGGGGTGCCGCCTCCCGCCCCGCCGGTAATCAGTCCTAGCAGGCTTGATAGGATGTTGCTCCCGATCGAGCCGATGCTGCCAACCATCAGTTGAGCCCTCCCGCCGCGATCCACGTGTCGGGACCGACGTTGACGAGTGTGATGATGCTGTTGACGCCGGCAGAGTTGAACGTTGTCGAACGCTTGTAGATCGTTGCGCCCGAGCCGGCCGCGATCGACACCGCGCCGGTGCCGAGCTGCACGATGGTGATCGTGTTACCGACCGCCCACCGCGTCAGGCCCGACGGAATGGTGACCACCTGCGCAGACGTGCTGTTCATCAGGAAAAACTGAGACGGGTCGTTCGGGATCGCGAGCGTCGATGCAGTAACGGTCGTGGGTGTCTGCCGGACGCCCACCTGCGCCAGAACCGTCGTGATCGGTGCGGTGACAGCCTCCCGCGACTGACGGAAGTTCATCCACTCGCTGCCGTCGAACGGGAACGGCCCGGGGAGGCCAATCACCGAGGCGTTCGGCGTGACGATCCGCGACTGCGCCAGTGCGGGCGCGGTCGGCGAGGCGAGCAGGATGCAGGCGAGCGCTAGGGCGCCCGCACGACGGAGCAGGTTCAGCATGTCAGATCCTTTGGAAATTTACTGGATGTTCACACGCAGCTGCCAGAGCAGCTGCAGGTCGGCTTGCCCTCGGGACAGCCTTGTCGGCGTAGAGAGCGGGCGCGAGGGTTGAGACCGTCGCGCCCGTTATTCGTCAGAGGCTTATGCCGCGACCTTCTGCTCGGTGGTGAGCAGCAGCGGCGCGGAGGCAGCGCGGAAGTCGTTGAACACCGACTGGCCGAATTCCTTAGCGAAATCCTCCACCGAGGTTTCCAGCCCCTTCAAGCCGTCCGACGTACTCAGGATCGACAGGGCAGGGGTAACGGCTCCGATCAGGGCCACCATCTTCTCAGGCCCGCTCGCGTCGTGGCTTTCCAGCGCGGACACAATGTTCATCGCTATTGTGCCGACCGGCAGCGTCTTCGCCTGGGCGACGAGCTTCTGGCATTCGGTAACGGCGAAGGACTCGATGAGATGGCCAGCCGCCTTGAGCGCGGCGATGGCTGTGTCTTCAGCTTCGATGAGGAAGGTCTTGAGCGTCACGGGGTCTTCTCCTTGGGTGAGCAGGTTGCCGGCCGGGGCCGGCGTAGGAACGGGATCAGGGAGCGGCGCGGCGTCGGGCACCGGGGCAGCGGCTGGCGCGGCCGGGCGCGCGAGGTCGGCAGGTACGCGGGGGTTGATTGCCAGCTGCCAAAGCCGGCTGTGCTGAAGCCGGACACGTGCCCACTGCCAGACCGAGGCAATCGCAATCATCACCAGCGCGGACAGGGCATCCAGTACGGTATCGCTGCCGAGCCATGACGGCAGGACGTGTCGGCCGATCAGCGCGCCGGCGAGGGCTGCGAGGATGATGCGGACTTGGCCCTTGATCTGGATCTTGACCGCGCTCGGGTCGACGACGATCGGCGTCGTGGCTGTCTCGTCAGCCATGATCGTATGCCGTCAGGCTGGAGCCACGGATCACCGCGGCGATCGAGGCACCGTAATTCGGGTCGGTCGCGTAGATGCCGGTAAGCGCGGCTGCGAAGGCGAAAGGGTCGGGCAGCTTCATCCGCGCCTTGGCATAGGCCCCGGCCGTCGCAAGCAGCTTGCCGTGTGCGTCGAACGCTTCCACGTCGGAGGCGAAGGCGCGGAACGACTGCTGCACCAGCAAGCGCACGCCTTTGTAGACCTCATGCGTGGGGATGGTGATCTGCGGCTGGCCGGTCAGCGCCTTCATGCCGAAGTAGTTGTGCGGCCCGCTGGTGGCTTTGCCCCAGGCGCTCTCCAGCGCGAACTGGGCGAGCTGGACGCTCGCCGGGATATTCCAACGCTTCTGCGTCAGGCGCGCAGCGTCGATCGCCCAGGCGGGCGGTTGCGTGCTCATGCCGATGTCTCCTGGTTAGGTGTCGGGGTCGTCGAGATCGCGCAGCGCATCAATCTGGTCGGCCGGGGGCCGCCGGCTAATGCTGGTGCGATAGGCTTCGCGAAGCGCCGCTCCCGTTCGAGCTGTTTTACTGTCCGCCGCGCCGGGCATGATTGCGACCGAATCCGGTTCGCCGATACCAGCAGGCACTCGCGCAGCGATGGACGGCGCGGTCTTGATCGTAGCGCCCAAGTCGCTCTCGACCTTTTTCATGAAACGATCGCGCGCGAGGCGCACCAGGCGGTCAGATGAAACAGCGGATAGGGCTCCGACGAGCACGCGCGCGTTGCCGGTCAGGTTGCACCAGTCGGCTATGGTGACCGCAAGCAGGCCAAGCATCCCGAGCAACAGCATGTCGGCGACGAGGGAGCGCACGTTAAGCTTGCGGCCCTCAGACAATGTGAGGCCGTACTTTGCGGCGGTACCAATGCCGAGGCCTACCATTATCGGGGCATTGCGGGCGATCCAGTCGGAGAGCGCGCCTACCGGGTCAGCCATGCCGCACCAACGACGGCAAACAGGATACCGACGTTGACGCGCATGCCATGTCGCACCCTTTCCCATGTTAGACCGCGCATCAGTCCGCGATAGGCGATCAGTTGAATGAACGTGGCGCAGGCCAGCCCGGATGCGACTGCATCCATGGCCTTGCTAATCAGGTGCGGAAGCGGGTGACCCATCAGCCAGCTGGCATGAGCAGGTGAATAGGAAATGACCGACCAGCCGAGCATGAACCATGCTCGGTTATTCAGCTTCTGCGCGGTCATACGTCGCGCATCGGTGAGGGCGTCCGGTGCCCATTTTCCGATGGTTAGCAGGCTCATGACTGCGAGCAGCGTGAGGTCAATACGAAGTCCCGCTGCGAGCTGACCAAAGACGTCGCTTGGTGCCATCACGTCGCTACCTTGTTGCCGGTTTTCCAGTAGCCCGACACCATCGACAGGTTCGGGGTGTCGACCGGCGAGAGGTAGTTGCCGTTGCTTGGGTCGAGCGAGAAGGGATAGCTCGCCCCAAAGCCCGACGCCCACCAGCAGAAGCCGAGCCATACGTCAGCGTTATCGAGCAGGTATTGCAGTTCGCCGGTGATAAGCGGGCCGCAGCTTTCCTGCCCTTGAACCGTCGGTGAGCCTGCCGCCGTCTCGCCGAGAAACAGGCCATAGCCGTTCGCGCGCGTAAAGCCGTTCGCCTTGGCCCAGTTCGTGATGTCGGTGATCCGGCTCTTCCCGGCGCCTGCCACGCACGTACCGGACGTCCCCGACGCATCCTTGTCGTTATAGCCGTGGACGTGAAACACCATGTTGCGGCCTGGGTCGTAGCTCAACAGGTTGGCGTCGGCGTTGCCGTTCTTGTTGAAGTTTTGCGCCGAGGCGTATTCGGTGGCTTCGCGGTGGATGATGCCGGTGAAGCCGGTGCGCGCGCGGATCGCGTTGGTGATCCACTGCATCGTCGCTGCCCAGTAGGCGGGCGCGACGGTTGAGCCGACGTCCTTGGGCTCGTTCACCGGATCAATGTCCCAGCCGACCGGGCCGATCGCCTCGATCATCGTCGGCACGAACTTGGTCCAGAAGTCGACCAGCGAGGCCGGGGTCGCCTCGGCTAAAGGGTTGTCGAATTGATACCGGCTCGTGTCCACCGACATGACGCCATCAACGAGCTGGAGGTTCACGTATCGCTCTCCAAATACGTGGCCGTCGAACATGATGCGGGTGCCCGGTAGCGACAGCCAGTAGCGGGCCACCTCGATCACGCGCCGCATATCTTGGCTCGCGAACTTGGCGAACGGCAGCGGGTCGCCATAGTACAGGTCGCCGAACGGGACGCGTTGCAGCCGCTGGATTTTGAAAGGCAGCCGCATGTAGCGCGCACCGTTGCGATAGAAATAATCCATCTGCTGGTGCTGGTTGGCGGGGTCAGCCTCTTCCGGCTTGGACGGGTAGTAATAGCGCCCGCCGTTGTACATCATGAAGCTGCCAGGCGGCGCGTTGCCCCAGGTCGCGGCGGGCTTATCGCTCGTGTAGTTCGGCGTGTAGAGATCGCCGAACTCGCCGCCCGATGCGTTCCAGCCGTACAGGTTCGCAACGGTATCCGACACCATCGGCGTCAGGAACACGCACGCGTCACCGATGATGATGTAGCTGTTCGTGGTGCCTTGCAGGTCGGTCAGGCGCAGGCTGTGCTTGCCAGACCCGGCGAATGGTACGGTGAAGGTTACCGCACCTTGAGCCTGGATGGTGTTCGTCGTCGCCAGGCGGCCGTTCGTCAGCGTCATGAACCCGCTGGCGCTGATGGCCTGCTGTAGCGCGGCATCGAACCCCGGCGGGGCACCGGTGCTGGTGAAAGCCACCGTGCTATCCGAGTGGTCTGGGCCTTGGATCGTGTACGTGATGTTCGTGTCGTCAGCGGTCGCGCGCAGTTCCCAGTAGCGCGGCGGAAGGTCAATGATCGTGTGCGAGTTCGAATTACCTGACAGGGCGGTTGGGAAATACTCCTGCCAGTAGTCGGTATCGTATGTCTGTCCGCTATCGGTCGGCGGGGACATTCCTTTGGTAGACAGCTTCGCCTTGTAGAAGAACTTGCGGCCGGTCGGCGTGTAGTAGACCCAGTCGTTTTGCTTGTAGATCGTGTTCGCATCCCAGTTGCCGGCGAAGTTTGCCACGCCGCCGTAGGCGATCACGTCGCCTTCCAGCAGGATCGACGACAGATAATAGATGTTCTTCGGCGGGCCGGGGTTGAAGTCCTGGGTCGCGATGAAGTCCATTATGATTGGCGTGCCGGAAACATAGCCGTCCGGGAATGTGATGTTCCCGCCGTTGAACCACTGGGCGGACGTCGCCGGCGTCCACGCCTTTACCACCCCCACGCAGCCAGCCTTGGCCGCCGCTCCCGGAATGATCTGCCTCAGGCTGGGCGTCGTGCCGTCGTTTGATGACTGCGCATCGTTCGCCGCGTAGATCTTGAGCACCGTCCCAGGCACGACGTTGTAGCCGACGATCTGGATGCGGAAGCCGTCGCCCTTCTTGATCGTGTAGACCAGCGGCCCGCCCCCTGCGCCGAGACTCTGGACCTGGATTGATGGCAATCCAGCCGGGGTGCGTGAGGTATCGCGCACATAGTTGTACGACCCACCCTTCTGACTGATCAGGCCGTCGGCCGCGACGCCGCCCTGCTGCGAGGGAATTGTGCGCAACAGGATCTGGACGTCGCGGCCCATCGTCTTGTCGGGCAGTACAAGATCTTGATTGTCGGCGCGGTTACGCCGCGTCGCGTTCGTGAAATTGTACAGCGTGCCCGGAACGTATGCCGAGGTCAGCGTGAACAGCACGTCGAGGTAGCCCTTGCCGGTCGGCGGGCCAGCGGGCTGCTTCGCGTCGAGCGGCAGACGCTGGCATGTGATGCCACCTTTCGCCGCGCACTCGGCGCTGATGACGTTGAACCAGTCGTTTTCCCAGTTGCCGGACGGCGCGAGCGGATCCGTAAACCAGATGACGCAGCGCATGTTCGGCACCATGTTAAAGCCGCGCAGCTGCACCGTGATCGGATCGCCCTCGTTGGTGATCTGGGACGTCATGCGCTCCATGATCCACGTCGGCTTGACGTCCTGCGGCTTGATAGCCGCACCCAAGAATATCGGCCACATGCCAGTCATGCTGCAACGTCCCCGGCGATCGTGAAGAAGTTGTTTGCCTTGGCCGAGTTGATGCTTTCGCACACAGCTATCGCCAGAGACCCTTTGCCCGCCGTCGCGTAGAAGTTTTGGCGGTTGCGCAGATTCGAGTTTGTCGTGTTCGTCAGGTCATTTGCCTTGCGAAAACGCAGCCGATTGTCGCTGTATTGAATGACGGCAACATTCCAGCCAGCTGGCAGATTGTCCGGCAGCAACAGCAGGATATCGTTTGAGCCGCCCGCGTTCGACAGCATGATGAACACCTTGCCGGTGTCACTCGCCTTGAACGTGTACTGGTAATTGCCCTCGGCGTTGTACCCGGCAGTCTGCCCGACCTGAATCGTTCCGCCGTTGGCAACGGTCATCTTCTGGCTGTCCACCGCCTGTTGAGCGGGGCATGCGACCAGCGTGTATGCGCCGAGGGAAATTGGGAGCGGGTATTTGCCATCGCTGTTTGGCCCGCCGCCAGCAACGCCAGCGGCCCACGCGCCGAGTTTGGTGCCGAAGTCCGCGATCAGCTGGTTGAGCTTCTGGATCGCCGCGTTGAGATCGTCCTGAGTGACGGCCATCAGCCTTGCCCCCCCTGCGCCGGGACGAGCTTGCCGTCCTCGACGCGGTACTTGATCGCGTAGCTTGCATCTGGGGCGTCAACGATCAGGTAGGGCCGCTTTGTGCGGATCGCCTCCTGCTCGGGCATGTCACCGATACCGTCGATCACGCCTGTGTCTGCCTGATAGAATACCACAGCGGGCATCAGCTCACTCCATGAAGCGCAAATGCGCGCATCGTCCGATTGTCGACCGTGTCGGCGGAATCGATGTTGCCGACGACGCGGACGGTGTAGGTTCCGGGGTTTGGCATGAAGCGCGCCCAAAGGAGCGGCACCGTGTCCTGCTTGGACCCGATGCCGTTAGCTGGAGGCCCGGCGACGCCATCGATCTCGACCCAGATCGACCAAGGATTCGCGCCGTTGCGATCAAAGTTGCACACCGCCGCCACGTCGACGGTGCCGGGACCGTACAGCGTCACCGTGCCGCTAAGCAGCTCATCGTTTACGCTACCGCCCTTGCCACCGTAGCGGTTCAGGTTGGTAATGATCGTCGGCACGCCAGTGGTGCCACGCGTGCCGGGTCGAATAACAGCGATTTCAGCTTCCGGTATCTTGACGATACCGTCTGAAATATCGAGCCAATCGTAGACTTTGCCGCTACCATCCTTGCTCGTGATCCGGAGTTGATCCGTCTGGAAAACCAGGTCGCTGCGAGCATTCGTCAGGGTGTTGTAGATGCCAGTTGTGACGCCATCTTCGTTCAGCTCGAAAACGCCGCGAAGCACTGCCGAACCGTCCTGCCCTGTCACGACTTCCCGCAGGAACGTGAGCGTCTGCTCGTGACCGCCAACCTGCCCGATGATCTGGTCTAGGATCTGCCCGATGACCTGATCGGGGGTGCCTAGAGCCGTGCTCCTGCTCACGACAAATATCAGACCGCCTTTGCCGTCCGGCTGCGTGGCGCCGAGGACGCTCAGCGACTGCTTGCCGTTGGCATCAGGGCCGCTGACCGTCTCGACGAGATCGTTGATCTGCACCGTCAGCGCCGAGCCATCTTGCAGGTTCTTCAGCGCGTCGAGTTCAGCGCCCTTGTTGGTCGTGAAGATTGACGCGAAGAGTGCGTCTGTCGAAGACTTGTCGAGCGTGCTGAGAAGATCGTCCGCAGGCCTGCCGCCAACCGCATGCGTATCCTTGGACGTGTTGTTCCCGGTGACGTCCGCGTTGTCGTCTGGCTTGGTTCCCGTTGGGTCGGTCACGTCCGGCCAGCTGACCGACGTGGCGAGCGGCGCGATCTTGGCCGCCGTGCTCAAGCCCTCGATCGACAGCGACAGCTTGCTGGTGGTCTCGCTTACCTCGATCGAGAAGTCTTTGAAGAACCCGTACACGGTTAGGCTGTCGACGCCGGCCTGTCCGATCCACAGCGAGGGCTGGGCACGAACGGAGGCGATGCGGTTCGCGACGAGATCGACGGCGTCCGTGCGGATCAGCGCCTTCGCGGTCATCCGCTTGGCCCATGCGCGCTGCACGATGGTGACTGCACCGAAGTCGTCGATGTCCTTGCGGCTGTAATCCGTGATGCCGGCACCCGGCGACGCCTCGGTGACGCCGAGGTCGACGACCTGGCCGATCAGGAGCGTGCCGCACGATACAGCGCCGTCGCCGGTGATCGTGACGGTGACCTGTCCATTGCCGCCGGGCAGATCGAGGAAGGTCGTCGCGCCGGCGCCGATCGCCGTGGTGACGTCATAGCCGGGCGCCTGCACGCGCGCGGTCGCGCCGATCGTGTCGAGCAACGCCACCGCCGTGACAGCCCCAGCGGCGAGGGTGACGACGATTGAACCGTTCGCATCCGTGGTGGTGCCGAGCGCCTGGTCGAACATCGCCCAGCGGCTCGTCGGCCCGACGTCGAGCCATTGCGTCGTTGCCGCCGCCGTCGGATCGTTGCCGGTGTTGCCAGCAACCAAGCTCTCGTACAGCCGATGCGATGCCGCCTTCATGATACGCGCGCCGAGCGGATATACCGTCGCTGCCGCCCATTCCGGCGCGTCGGTCTCGGCAACGCTGCTGTTGACGAGCACCGCGTCGGTGACCTCGGCCGGCTGAAGCAGCCGCAAGGTCGACACCGAGCCGTCCAAGGCCGGGTCGCCGCCGGGATCGGCAAGGGTCTCGGTCTCGGCGAACCCTTCCACGGTCAGCGTGCAATAGCTCAGCGGCGGCACCGACAAGTCGATGTCGAAGTCTTTGAAGAACCCGGTCGGGCTCAGCCAGGCGAACCGATCGTCGGCGATCCATCGGGCAGGGGTTGCGCGCACCGTGGCGAGGGTCTGTTGAACCAGATCGACCGTGTCGAATGGAAGGCCGAGGCGCACCGACAGCGTGCGCGAGAAGCCCCGCTGCACGACGGTGGTGACGCCGAAGTCGTCGGTCACCCGTCGGCTGTAATCGACGATGCCAACCGTGGGCGCGGTCTCCACGTCGCCAAGCTCAGCGGTGAGGTCGCCTGCGACGATCCTCATGCCGCAGACGCCACGGTGACAGCCTCGCCGCCGCTCGGCGCCGTCACATTGTCGAGGATCTTGGCGACCTTGCCGGTGTTGCCGGCGATCGTCGCGTTGCCCGCGTTCACGTCCGCGCGCAGACCCGCAAGTTCGGCACGAAGCGCGTCGATCTTGTCGGCCACGTCGTCGTTTGCCGCCGCCGGCGTGCTCGACGCCTGCGACGCGGTAGCTGCTGCCGCCAGCGTGTCCGAGGTCGGAGCGGTGCCGCCCTTCGCCAGCGCCGTCACCACGCCATAGGTCGCCTCAAGGCTGGCGGCGGTCTGCGCCTGGATGCGGTCCAGTTCCTGCCGGCTGGTGGCCGCGTTGGCGGCGGCGGTGAGCAGCGACTGCGAGAGACCGGGCAGGTTCTTCGCCGCATCCTGATCGCCGCTCCGCGCTGCCGTGGTGGCCGCGTTGAACTGGCCCATGAGCGAGGCGAAGCTGCCGTCGCCGTCGGTGCTGCTCAGCCCACGGATGCGATCAATCTCGGTCTTGATGCTGTCGCCGACCGACGACCATGCCGATGCGAGGTCTGCGGCGGCCTTGGCGGCGTCCTGAGCATCGGAGATCGCCCAAACCTGCTCCTGTAGCGCGCGGTTGCTCGGATCGAGTTGAGCGAGCTGAGCGGCGCGGATCGCGGCGGTGTTGCCCTGAAGCTGCCAGAGCTGGTTCATCAGGCCCTGCTGCTCGCTGAGCGTGTCCGCCGCCGACTTCGCGCCGCTCAGTGCCGTTTGCAGGTCCGCGAAGGCCGGGGCGATCTTGAGCAACGTCGCATAGGCCTGCTGGCCGGAAGCCGTGGTGAGATCCTGCGCTTCGACAAGCGACCGGAAGCCCATCAGCGTGTTCGGCATCGCAAGGTTCAGGCTTGCGAACACCTGCGCCATCTCTGACGTCTGCGCAGCCGTCTGCTCGGCGGTGCTGTAATACGTCTTGAAATAGGCGTCCGCGGCGGTCGTGAAGTCGCTGACGCTGTCGAACATGCCAGCCACCCCCATGTCGACGTCGATGCTCATCGAGGTGCTGGTGCGCCCGAGCTTCTGGAACTCAGCCTCAACCGCGACGACGGTGGACGCGACCCGTGCAAGCGTTTCGAAGAGGCCCTCACCGACCTTCTGGAACTTCGCGATGCCCGGCAGCACAGCAGCGGTCATCTGATCGCCAACGGTCGAGAAGATCGCGTTCAGCTGATCCTCGATGCCCTTGGCGTCCAAGCCGTTGAACGACACCTTGCCGATGCTGACGTTGAAGTTGTCGAGCATAGCCTTGGCGCCGGTGATGCCGATCGAGCCGGCCGCCGTGACGATCCCTGTCTCCAGCGCGCCGATGACGCTCTGGATCGACTGGGTGATGTCCGTCGGAAGCGCGCCGCTGGTGGTTGAATAGCTGGTCTTCGTGCCGCCGCCGATTCCAAGGAAGCCGCTCGACTTCTTCACCTGCTGCACGATCTGGTAGGTCTGACCCGAAATCCCGTTGGCGACGATGTTGCCGACCATGTTCGCGGCTAGGGTGATCCCGGCATCGTACAGCGTGCGCGTGGTCGACGACGAGAAGAGGCCGAGGAAGCCGGCGCTGCCCGACGAGCCGATATTGAGCTTCGAGGTGTCGTAAAGCGATCCCGACACGTTGATCTGCTTCGCCACCGTCGCCGCCAACGCGCCGATCGAGGCGTCGATCGACTTGAGCGAGACGAGCATCTGGTTGCTATACTGAAGGTTTCCGCTGGTATTCTTCGCCACAAGCGCCAGACTGTTCGCGATGCTGGCGCTCTTGTCGTCTGGCGATCCCAGCACCGTTCCGGTGCCAGCGGCACTCTGCAAGTCCTTCGATGAGGTCGGGGCTGTCTGCGTGCTGGTGCCGCCGCCGAAGCCGAACCCGGCCATTAGGGCGACCATCGCGGCAATCGCCGGAAATGCGAAGATGCCGAGCTGGCTGAACATCTTGGCGGCTCCGGCGGCGACGCTCTTGATCGTGCTGATCGCCTGGATGATCGCGAACGCTTTTTCCGCTGCCGCCATCGCCTGATAGCCAGCGCTATGTTCGGCGAACATAGACTTCAGGCCGCCGACGAGCTGCGCTGTCCCGGCAAGCTGATTGTTCTGGGAGGCCTGTCGGTAGAGGTCGACTTCCTTCTGATCCGACAGACCGGCCTGAAGCGCCGCTTGGTGATCCTTATCCAGCTTCGCCTGCTGCGCAGCATAGCTGCTCATCGCGGTCATCGCCTGGCCTAGCCCGGAGCCGAGGTTGCCGAAGGCGCTGGAGAGCGTCGTCGCGATCGTCTGTGCCCGATCGCTAAGGAGGCTCATCAGATCGGCAGTGTACGACAGCGACTTGTTGTACGTCTCCTGCGCCGTCGCATTGTCAGCCGTCAGCTTCGCGACGCGCATCTGGCCTTCGACATAGGCCTGCGCCTCCTTGTCGGACGCACCTGGGTGCGCGTCGAGATACTGCTTCGCCTCAAGCTGGGCGATAGCGACCGCGCGCGCGGCGTTCGTCGCTCCGATGAGTTGCGCTTCGAGCTGGAGGCGTGCGATCTGATCGGCGCCGGCGGCCGTCGATGTCAGAACCTGAGCACGTTCCGCTTCGGCGTTTGCTCCGGCCTGCGTCGTCGCCAGCTTGGCCAGCTCGCCGCGCAGCTTGGTGACCTGATCAGTCCAGCCATTTTCCTGCGCGATCGCAATCGCAGAAAGCAGCTGCCGCTTCTCGGTCGCCTCCTGAAGAGCCTTGGACATCTGCGAGGCCGGGAGGACGCCGGCCGCCACGGCATCGTTCACCGATTTCTGGGCGCCAGCTTGCGCAGAGAGGTCGGCGATGTGCTTGGCGGCATCGGAGGCCGATTTGGCGACAGCGAGCGCAAGCTCCTTCTCATAGTAGAGCGCGGTGTCGCCTTTGTGCTTGATCGCCTGCTCTTCGGCCTTCTGAAGCGCTTCCGCCTTGATCGCCGCGGCATCGCTGACCTGATAGGCCTCCGCCAATGCCCACTGGCCTTTGATCTGAACGTCGAGCTGCGCAAGCGAATCGGCGAGGCCGTGGTCGCTCTGCTTCTTCGCCTTCTTCGGCGTCTCGTTGTCCTTCAGCGCCTGCGCTTCAGCCGACATACGATCCTTGGCATGCTGCTTCGCGTTCGTGCCGACTTGCGCCCAGAAAGCCGCATCGGCTTTTCGGGCGTCTGAGTAGGCCTGCTTGTAGCCGTCACCGATCGACTTCGCCGCCTTTGCCGCCGCGCCTGCATTCGCATTGTCGAGCGGGCTGACTTGCGGCGCGCTCACTTGGCCAAGGTTGACGCCAGGAACCTTGTTGACCGTCGTGATCAGGCTGTTCAGCTGGTCGACGCCCGACTTGACCAGCTTGTTCAGCGCCTCGATCGCGAGGTTTACGCCTTGAACGAAGAGGTCGCCGAACACGGCTGGGAAGCTGCTCCAGACGGTCTTAACCGCATTGAACGTGCCGTAGATGCCTGCGGTGATACCGGCAGATGTGATGTTCCATGCCTCTAGGACATAGTGGAAAGCCGTTGCTGCGCCGCTTTTGATTGCGTCCCAAGTTCCGCCGGTGTCCGCGCCGTCCTGAATAGTTTTCCACAGGCCCGCCATGACGTCACCCACCGTGACGGTGACATCGGTCAGCTTCTTGATCTTACCTTCGGCCTTGTCGACCCCGTCGGTGAGCTGAAGCATCTCTTTGTGCGTGAGACCAAGGCCATCACGAAAGCGGGTCAGCTCGCCGCTGTCTTTGACCTGCGTTTGGAACTGCTTGATCGCTCCGAAGGCTACCCCGGCGACGACGGCCAAAGGCGCAAGAACAGCTGTCGTCGCACCGACAACCGTCCTGGTGGCAGCTGCCGATGCCGTTGCGGCTTCCGTCGCGCGGCCCTGCGCCACGGCAAGCGCGTTCTCAGCAATGACCAACTGGGCGGTCGCTGCCGTTTCAGCCTCACGCGCTGCGGCGAGGCGAGCCGCGGCAACCGTATTCTCGGCGTCCGTCGTGGCCACGCGCTGACCGGCAAGCGCAAGCTCGATTTCAGCGCCAGCAGCCGCAATTGCACCCTTGGCTTTCTCCGCCACGGCGTTGATCGATGCAGCCTGGCTGGCCGCAGTGGCTGCTGCCGCAGCAAGTTCTGCGTTTTCGACAATCTTGATGATGCCCAGCAGGCCGGCGAACTGCTTGATAAAGCCGCCGACGCCAGCGCCGCCGTACTGAATGGCGGTCATCAACCGTCCCGACTCCATCGCCAGGGCGCGGAACGGGCTGACGCCGGTTGCGATCTGCTCCGTCAGGTTCCGCGCAATGTGCGTCATTTCGAGGAACTCGATCTGCGCGCCCTGCGTGGTGCGGGCCATCCCCGCCATCCCCGACGTCAGACCCGCCGTCGCGCTCGCAGTCGCAGTGATCTGCGAGGCGCTTGCCCGGCGCAGTGCGTTGAGCGACGCCTCTGCGGCGGTCAGCGCTCTTGCGGCATCGGTTGCGCCGACCTGCTCGGCGCGCCAAGCGGCAGCAGCCGCGCGCGTCATGCCGAAAGTTTCCGCCTGCTCCTTCAGGCGGAAGGTCATTTGCTCGGCCGCCTTTTCAGCGCGATTGAAAGCGGAGGTCGTCGAGGAGGCGAACGCATCCACGCCGGCCGTCGCACCCCCGAGCCTCACCATGCCAGTCGTTGAGCTTTCGATGCTCTGCGCATCGCGCAGGATCCGAGCTTCAAGCGTCTGCATCACCTGGGCCAACTGTTCGAGCTGCTGGGCCGAGGTTCCGCTGTCGATTGCGAAGCCGATTTCGAGTGCGGGAGAGCCGTCTTCCATCGTCACTGCCCTTCCGTTATCCCAGCACCAGCCTGAGCCGTGCCTCCGCGATGTCGCGCTCGCGTTGCGTCACTTCTGCGCGCCAGGGTGGCGGGCAGGTCTCGGCTTCGGCGCGCCGGCCTTCAGCGAGATATTCAACCGAAAGGTGCCGAATGAGACGGCATTCCCAAGGCGAGAGCTCCACGGACGAAACCCGCTGCCACGCCTCAAGTGTCGCCCAGCTAAGCGGTGCAGCACCCATGCCCGCCACTTCGAACAAGCCGATCTCAACCAGTCTCTCGATTACGACCGACAGCGGGTTAGGCGGCATGGGGCGAGGTAGGCCATCTTTCTTCAGACGGTCGCCCCGGCTGATCTTGTCGGCCTCGCCCCGCTGCGCCCGCTTCGAACCGTCGGGCGGCTTCGGCACGGCGTTGAGCCATGCCATCTGCCGCACCACGAGTATTAGATCCCGGCGGAGCCGGGCTTGAAGTTTCCCCAGTCAGCGAGGAACTTCGTGACCTGCTTGGTGATGAAGCCAAGGCCAGGGTCGGAGTAGACCGCGACGAACAGTTGTTCGCCCTGAGCATCGCCGGCAGGTGGATATTCAAGGTTCTCGAATGCGATTGTGATCGCGGCCAGATCCTCGGCAGTCTCGGCGCGGCGTTCGTCGGCCGATGCAGCGGTGACCTTGCCCTCATTGTCATTGAGGCGTTTGACGGCGCGCGCGGTCTGCCGGCTCTCGACCGTGCTGAATGGCTTGCTGCCAGGGCTATGCACAAGGATGCAAACCGGCTTGCCCCCGTCAAACAGCAGCTCGCCGTCGGCGCCCTTGAGATGGATCTTTGCCGCCGCAGCGACAGCTAGAGAAGCGATATTCAAAGCCATGAGGGTTACCTTCGCGGGAGGTGGTGCACCGACACGCCACGCCGACCCGCGACGAGCGGGAGTGCCGGTGCATAGAAAGGCCAGCGTCGCGGGCGCCGGATCAGGGATTATGAAGCTGCGACCTTCACCACCTTGGTGCTGATCTCGATCGTCGGGTTCGCCATCAGGATAGCGTCGGCGCCGTCGGTGTTTTCGGGATAGCCGAATACGCGGCCCTGAAAGTAGCGCTTCGAGCCATCCTGATAGGTGACCATGAAGCTGTAGAGCTTGTTGGTCTCATCGTCGGACGCGGTACGCAGCAGCGTCTGACCGGCGTCGGTCTCGACGTGTGCGATCGACGGCGCGAGCGAGCCATAGTCGGCCGAGCCCTTCAGCTTCTGCTTCGGACCCTTCAGCGGCTGGAACTCGACCTTTGCATAGGTCGCGCCGATCGTGCCGATCTTCTCAACGTTGAAGACCTCGGTCATGGTGAGGGCGGCAAAGCCGGCGGCATCCTGGGTGGCTGGCGGGGCAACGGAGAGTGCGAGCGCTGAGCCCGCGGCGGTCTGTGTCATGGATAGTCCTTTCAGGGTGTCGACGCGGGTCGGGAGGGTGCGCCCGCTCGCGCGGGCGCGGGGATCAGGCTGCGGTCTGCTCGACCGACGCGGCGGTATCCGCGTCCGGTTCGGCGATCAGGCCGGCATGCAGATAATTGGCGTGCGCACCGGCCTCGAAGTCGTGCAACTTGCCGGCGGTGAAATGCTCGCCGGTGCCGGCATCGCTGAAGTCTTTGGTCGGAATGCCGGCCTTGGTGGTCTTCTCGGTCATCGTCGTTCTCCTGGTTAAGCCGGCTCGTCGAACGAGACGCGGAAATCTTGGGTCTGCTCGAAGCTGTCAGCCGGACCGTTGACGTCGGGGCCGATGCCCGCCGTGAGGATCGAGACGCGTAGCGCGCCGCCCAGATCACCGACGCGGCCGGCGCAACAGGTGCGCACCAGCTTGATCGCGGCGACCTGGTCGCGGTAGCTCGCCGCGCGCACGGTGACGGCGACACGGTCAGTCACGCGAACCAGAGGGCCGCGCTTCAACGGCTGGTTGTCGACGGAACTGACGGTGCGTACCAGCAGCACAGGCAGGGTGATCGCATCCGGCAAGCGGCCGAGCTTGATGCTGCCGGCTGCTATCAGGCCGCCGACATTCTCGTCGGCAATCAGCAGCGCGGCGATGATGTCGGCGCCGGTCATTCCTCGTCGACCTCTTCTGTGTCGCTGGCGATGCCACCGCGTGACACGCGCGCATCGATGTAGCTCTGAGCAGCGGCGATCGCCTCGGCTTCCTTCATGTCGAGCGACACGCGCAGGAACGGATGCGGTCGCGCCCCAGGGTGGTGGATAGCTGCGCCGACAAACTGGCCGTTGATGACCAGCGAACCCTCTTTGATCTTCCGGTTTATCCGGCCGGCGCTCATCCCGGCTTTCTTGCTGTCAACACTGATGACGTGCGGGTGCGTGCCATACTCCAGCCAGATACCGACAGCTCGACCCCAGCCAGGCTTGACGCTGATCTTCGCGGCGACACGGCGCTCTTCAGTCTTCGTGACCACGGTGATCGCATCGCGCGTCGCCTCAGATGTGACGGTTTGCTTCGCCTCCTCGGCGATGACGTTTGCGCCGGCGCGCGCCGCGCCGCGGAGAACGTTTTGCATCTTGGCTGGAATAGAGGCCATGAAACTGCGAACCTCCGGCCCGCCGCGTGAGGTCGCCATCAGGCGGCGTTGCCGGCCGAGGTGTAATCTTCGACCATGAACTCAAGCCCGGCGCGTCGGCCAAGTTCAGCCGGCCCCGCGACAATCTGCATGATGCGCGGTCCCATGACGAAGCGGCAGGCCGGGGTCACGTCGTCGCGATAGTACATTCGCACCCGCGCAGGCCGTGCGGCTACGTTGACGCCGTCGGCGAGCCGCTCGGAACGGCTGGGCAGGGCATCCTGCACCTGGGCATACACGCCCTCCGCTACCAACTCCCACTTGCCGGAACCGGCGCCATCTGCCGACAGATCAGGCACCGGTCGTTCGATGTTGATGACCTTGTCGAGGTCGCCGCTGTTGATGATGGCCATCAGATGCGGGCCAGCTTCAAGCCGCGGATCAAATCCGCGACGCCAAGCGGCACCTCGATCGCCGCTGCGCGCTGTCCGGTCTCCACACCTTCCCGGTTCGCAAACCAGTGGGCAATCAGCAGGTGCATAGCCTGCTTCGCCCGCATCGGCACAGTCTCGGGCGTTTCGAAGCCAGCGGTCACGTCGATCTCGACCGGTACAGATGATCGCCCGATGCTGCCGTAGCCGGCACCTACACCCCAGCCGACAATCGCGGGAATGATCCGGATCGGCCGGCGCTTAAGGCTCGTGGCCCATGCCGAGCCATCAAGCGCTACCAATCCGGCTCCGCTCGGTATCCGGATCACGTCGATGCTGGCGACAGGCCACGAGGCGAGCTCAATCCAGCGGCCCAAGCTCGCGGCTGTCTCCGTCACCGTCCTCCGGGTGAGAACGAGGCCGCTTTTTTCCTCAACGTATTCGCGCGCGGTGACGATGAGATCCGTGAGGCGGTCGTTTTCCTGAACCGGAGGCTGCCGCAGGTTCGCGCGCACCTGGTCGAGCGTCAACGGTTCCGCAGGAGCGGACGGAGGCTGTGTCGCCATGGATTAGCCTCCGTCCGACCCGTCAGGCCTTCTGACCGTCGAGCATCTTTGCGGCTGCCTCGGCGCCGCTGATGGTCGGATCGTTGAAGTCGATCCGGTTCATGAGCGCGGTCGTGTTCGCGCGCGGGTTGTTGTCGACCGCCGGGTGGTCGGGATTGACGTCGGGAACGACCTGAACCGGAGCGCCGCTGGTGCTGAAGGTCGTCGCTGCGGCGATTTCGGCCGGGCCGGAATGGTCGAGGGCAGCCACGCCGGTGATGATATTTGCAGTTTCGGTGGTGTCGGCCATGATCGGCCTCCTATTTCACGAGGGAGAAGGGTTGGCCGAGCGCGGCAGCGCCCGGCCGATGCAGCTCAGAGCTGGAGCGCCTTCATGGCATCCGGGTTCTTCACGCCGCCGCCGACACGCTTCGTGCAGTAGAAGCTGATGTACGGCTTGTTCGTGTACGGATCGCGCAGCACGCGGAAGCCGATCCGATCGATGACGAGATAGGTCTCGCGCATGTCGCCGAACAGCAGCGGCACGGCTCCTGCACCGACGTTCGGCATGTCCGGCACGTCGACGATCGATGCCCCGAGCAGGGTCGAGGGTTGCCCCACCTGATAGGTCGGCTGCCACAGATAGCGGCCCTGCCCATCCTTGAGCAGCCGGATGGTGCTCATGGTCTGCCGGTTCATGAAGAACTTGGCATTCGGCTGATACATCGCAGCCAGATCGTAGATGAGCTGCGACACCGCATCGGCGTCAATCGTACCAGCCTTGGCGACGGCGCGCACTGCAATGGCGCCCCAAGGGTGGCGGGCCGCCGCCGAGCCGCCGGTAACGTAGCTGAGCACGCCGTACGGCTTGTTCGCCCCGTCGCCCCCGATGAAGGCAATGCCTTCCTGCCGCGAGAACTCGGTCTCGATCTCGTTCGGGAGCCAGGTCTCCATGTCGACTTCGCTGTCGTCGAGCAGATCCTGCGAGGCCGCGGCGTTTGCATAGATCTCGCCCGGCACGAATGGCAGCGCGGTGAACTGCGGCGTGCTGGTTGCCGGCCGGCTGGCGGTCTCACCGACCCAGCCGGAACCCAGCTGGCGGTCGGTAAACAGCTTGATGAAGCCGGCCTTGCTGATCGACTGCACCGTCGATTCCGCGCGGAGCGGCGAGATCAGCTTCAGCCGCTCGGTGACGGTGCGATCCCACTCGATCGGCGCCGTCAGGCCGCCATCTGCCGGCGAACCTTCCGACATTGCGGCGCGCACGCCGACCTTCTGCTCAGCCTTCAGCTTTTCTTCCTGCTCGCGCGTGCCTTCGCGCATGTAGGATCCGAACAGGCCGGTGTAGGCGGCATCGACCGGCTTCTTGCTGCCGAGCAGCAGTTCGGCTGCGGCGGCTTTGGCCTGGTCGTCGATCGCCTTGGTGAGGTCGTTCAACGTGGCGTTGATCGCTTCGAGCTTCGTGTCGACGAGCGCATCGACCTTGCCCTTGATCTTGTCGTCGTGGGTGGTCTTGAACTCTTCGAACGCCGTGTTCAGCGCGGCGATCATCGCCTTCGGGTCGCCGGTCGCATCGGCGCGCACGCTGACACCGACGAGCGCCCGCGGCATCGGGCGCGCGGCGATCGCCTCGACGTCTAACGTCGGAGCAGTGAGGGTCAGGCGGGACTTGGGGGCGAGGGTGCGAAACGGGTAGGCGAGCACCGTCGCCACCGCCGCGAGGGCGGCCATGTTCATCTTACGCATGGGTTGAGCTCCTAGCTCTTGAGGGTGGTCAGCATGCCGGCCATCAGGGCCGACAGCTCGGGATCGCCGCCAGCGCCTGGCGTGTCGGCTACAGGGGCAGCGCCTGGCGTGCCCTTGATCTTCTGAATGTGTTCACGGGCCTGCGCGCGGGTGTCGCCGCCGGAGACGAGCTTGAGTTCAAGAGCGGTGATGGCCGCGCGCTCTCGATCGGAGGCCTTGGCCTTCTCATCACGCTTCGTCTGGTCTGCGGCGAGCAGGGCCGAGGCGAAACCGCGCTCGATTGCGGTCGCGCCGGACATATAGGTCTCGGCATCCATCCACTTCTGCACGTCGGTGAGCTTCTGACCCGACACGTTCGAATAGACCTGCGCCATTGCGAGATCGAATGGCGCGAGGAAGTCGGCAACCTCCTGGAAGTCGTGCCGATTGCCGACCGCGCCGCACCAGCAATTGTGGATCATCAGAAATGCAGCCGCGCCGATCTCGACGCTGTCACCGGCCATTGCGATGACGGAAGCCGCCGAGGCGGCCATGCCCATGATCTTGACGGTGACGGCCTGGGGATGCTCGCGCAGCACGTTGAAGATGGCGAACCCTTCGAACACGTCGCCGCCGGCAGAGTTGATCTGCACTTCAACCGGTCGGTCACCGATCGCGCGCAGCTGCGCGGAGATGCCCTTCGCCGTGACGCCGCCACCGGTCCAGAAATCTTCACCGATGTCGCCGAACATCGTCACGACGTTGTCGCCGGTCGCGACGGCGCGCACCCCGGCCGCCTCCTCGGCCCAACGATCAAGCACAGCCGACTTGGTGAAAGCTGACACGCGGCGATCAACCGGAACTGGCAGGGCCGATGGCCGATCATGCCCGTTAACCCGACCGACGAGACCGCGCGGGAGCGTCCCCGCCGCCGGCATGGGTGATGGACGACCCGGCACCGGGCGGCCCTCGATGGTCTTAACGGCTGCCGGCTTTCCCGGGGCGGTGGGCTGGTCGGTCATTTGGCGGGTTCCTTGGGCGGTACGGGCGTGACTTCCGGATTTGCGGGCGCGGGGGCGGCTGCCTTCCCCCCGATCGGCAGTTCCTCGCCGCCCTTGGCTCGGTTGAGGTCGAAGTTTCCGCGGACCTCGTTCTGAGTCATCCACGGGTTCGTGTTGCCAAGCGCCTTGGCGAAGAAATCGGCCTGATCTTTCAGCGAGCCGCGCAGCAACGCGCCGTCGTTGAACTTGGCGTAGAGCGTGTCAGGCTCGTTGCCGGTCATGCAGCGCTCGACCGCTTGTTCCCACGCCACAAACCAGCCGAGCAGGCAGTATGTGACGAAGAACTGGCCGAGCACCTCGGTTCCGGTACCCCAGGTCGTGTCATCAAGCATGGCGAGCGGACGAGGCACGCCGGTGAAGCGGAGTAGCTCTTCAGACTGGCGCTGCCGGGTCTCAAGGTGCTGGGTCTTGTCGGGATCGCTGGTGAGAGCGTTGGCTTTCAGGCCTTCCTCAAGGATCATGTACTTCTGGGCGTTCTCCGCCGACGCATAACGCTCTTCGAGGCTCTCCCGCAGCCGCGCATATGCCGTGTCGGAGAGGCTGCCCGCTGTTTCAAGCGCGCCGCCGGCCATCACACCCTGCTTGAACAGCCTGCCGGCCGCATGCTCGGCCTGAACGGCAATGCCGATCGCCTGGGCCGCGACATCCAGCAGCGAGATGCCGCGCAGCCCGTCGAGCGTGACCATCGAACGGAAGTGAAAGACATCGGAGGCGGGCAAGATGCGTGATCCGCCGCCGACCGGGTTATAGCGAAACGACAGCTCGTATGTGTCCGACAGCAGCGGGGTGATCGTACCCCGCTTCAACGGAATCAGCGAGATGATGCGGCCACGAAAGCCCCGCACCACCAGCGCATAGGCGTTGCCGTCCAGCAATGCTGCGGTCTGCATCTGGCTCTTGAACTCAAGAGCGGTCTGATAGTCGTTCGGCTTGCGCTTTAGGACCGGGTACAGCGGGTGGTCGGTCGCCTCTTCCGTATCGCCATTCGCCAGCCGCCGCATCAGGTGGATCGGCAGCATGCCAATCGACATCGCGATCAGGTTGACGGACCGGAAGAACGTCGAATTGCGCATCGCTAGATGCTCGCCGACCATGATGCCGGCCGAGGTCTGTCGTCCGGCACCGATAAAGGCGGACAGCCGCGGGTCGGTCAGATCCTCGAAGACATACCCTTCGCTGGCGGGGTTGTTCTCATAAGCCCAGCTGGCATGCGGGATTGTCAGGCCGCCGGCTGACGAACGGCGATAGTGGGCCGCGGCGCGGTATGCGTCAGGGGACATCCGCCCTCCTTCAAATCATGCGGATGCCGCGCGTTTCATAGACAGAGGCGCCACGGGCGGCCGGGTTGCGGCTCATGAGCATCACGGCGTTGAACAGCGCGATGAGGGGATCGATCTTCGCCTTGCCAGCGACCTGCTTGGTGATGAGCACCGCGTTTCCGCGCTGCTCGGCCTTCGCGTTGCCAGCGCACCAGGACATCAGCGCTTGCGCAGCGTGGAGCAGCGTGCCGTCCTTCAACTTGCGTTCCGCGCCCCACACCGCCGAAGAAAGCCGAAACCCCTGGCTGATCGCCAGCATCTGCTTCTCGGTGAAGCCCCGACCTGCCAGCTCGTCGACCAGCGCGGCGATGCCGGCCGGATCCAGCCCGATCGCATATTCGTCCGGGAACAGCCCCTCGGCCTGCACCTGGACAAGGATGTCGGCGAGCTCGATCAGATCCTGCGTCGGCGCCGTGCAGCGGGTGAGGGTGCCCTCGGCAATGAAGTCGCGCAGCTTGCTGACGATATCCTTGCGCCGCTCGAAAACGTCTTCCTGCGCCCAGGCATGCGACCAGCTGAGCCACTGTTTCGTCACGCGATGCCTGCCGATCAGGGTCAGACCGAGCAGATCGTCCAGACCGCCGCCGTCGATTCCGGCGACCACCACTTCGACGATGGCAAGGAACTGCTCAAAGGTGCCGTCCCAAACCATCGGCGCGGCGGTTGATGCCTCCCAATAAAGCGCGCCGACCCAGGCATCATGCCGGAGGCCGACGCCGATCTCCACGTTGAGGTGCTTGGCGTAGAAGACCTGCTTTGTGCCGTCCTCGGCGTTCTCGACCTGCCGGAACTCAGCCTCCAGCCACTTCTGGCTGACTGACCGGCCAAGGTTCGGGTTCGTGACATAGAAGTTCGCCGGATCGAGGTGCTCGCTGGCGGCGACCATCTCATCGGGATATTCGTACAGGACCGGCAGGAACTCCGGGTCGATCGTGATGCCGTCGCGGACGTCGCGAGCGTAGTTGAGCAACTCCTTGAACACGCCGGCGGGAGGTTCGTCCGACTGCGTCGTCAGGTAGAGGGTGTATCCCTCCGGCCGCGATACCTGCCCGCCAGTCGCCTCGCGTAGCATAGCGTCCGCGTTCGGCTTCTTGCCGAACAGCCATAGCTCGTCGACCAGCACCCGACTGGCCTTCTTGCCCGACACCGTGGCCGCGTCGGCCGCCACCACCTTCAGCGTCGCCTTCGTATTCCGGTTCGTGATGAGCCGCACATGCTCCTGGATGTGGAGCAGGTCGGTCAGCTCTTCGTCGTTCCGGATCATGTCGCAGGCAGGCTTGAAGCTGTTGCCGGCCACCTCGATCGTGGGCGCGAGGATCAGGTTTTCGTCAGACGGTCGCCAGCCGCAAATCAATTCGGTGAGCATGACGCCCGCGGCAATCGTCGACTTCGTGTTCTTCTTCGAGACGAGCAACAGACCCTTGCGGATCATCTGCTGCCCGGTGTCCGCATCATAGGCGCCGAAGATCGCCGCGACGAAGTCGAGCAGCCACTCATCAGCGCTTTCGCCGATTGTCCAATGCTCGTCCGTTGCCGGGTTGATGCCGAGGTCGACGATCTTCAGCGACGTGAAGACCGCCATTTTCATCTCTGCTGAGGCAGGGAAGAGCGGCGTGAACGGCACCAGCGAGCGGCGTTCGCGTATCCGGCGCTTCCAATCCAGGCACGCCGTTGACCAGGTTGGCACCCTATGGCTTTACGACGGCCAGCCGGGGCGGCCCGATCGGCGCGAAGCGGCTGCCGCCACCGACCGCCTTGGCCTTTTCGTCCCGCTGCGCCTTCTTGCCCTGCGGCGCCGAAGCCTCGTTGACCGTCTTCAGCGCGGTGACCAATTCCTTCAGCGTCTTTGCACGGCTCGGCAGGCTGATCGCGCCGAGCATACCGTTGCGGCGATTGCCGTCACGGTCGCCCGTGGTCTCGGCCTCGATCATTTCTTCGAGCTGACCGGCATGCGTCGTAGTGGCGTCGAGCTCGTCGAGCATGCGCGCCACCAGCTGCCGGCCGCGCTCGCCAATCGCTGCCGCCTCGACCGGCTCGGCCGCCGCGCGCGGCGGGGAGGGCGATGCCTCGGCAAAGTTCGCAGGTTCGCGGGTGCGAACCACGCGGACCCATCCCTGAGCCTTCGCGCGCTTACGAATAGCCGTGTCTGAAATGCCGTAACGATCAGCTATTTCGCGGACAGATACTTCGCCCGCCAAGTATTCAAGCTCGATCCGATCCCATTCGGCATCAGTTTTGCGGGTCACCATTGAGCACCGCCTCCGGCGAAAGTTCGCACGCCGACCGTCCGAACAGGAAAAAATCTGCGCGTGAGGACGATGCGGTATTGGCCCCAGGCACCCGGTAGACTTTCGACCCACCCCCCTCGGTCGGCGGCGGGGTCAGCCTCTACCGCCCGCCTCGGCGCGCTGCTTGCGGCTGTCGTGGCAGTGCTTGCACAGGGTCTGGAGATTGGTCTCGTCCCAGAACAGGCGCTCATCGCCGCGATGTGGACGCTTATGATCGGCCACCAGCAACGCACTGTTTGGCTCGACGCGTCCGCAGGTGAGCCACTGACAAGTGAAGCCGTCGCGCACCAGCACTGCCCAGCGCAGCTGACGCCAGCGCTTGGTGTTGTACCATGCGCGCCATGGGCTGGCCTGTGCGCGGCCACGCTCGCCACTTTCGATGTGCGTCAGTCTCGACTGCAACGATGCGAGCCGTGGAGGTAGCGCCTTCAGCTTACCCACGGAAGACTGCGCGTATGGCAGCCGCGATGCGCTCACCCTCGCCGATTATGCGTTCCGCTCTACCGGAACAGCGCGATGGTTCAGCCGCGTCAAAGGCCAGAGCATGCAGGTCGCCAGCGAGATGCTCAAGCGTCTGAGCGCGGGCGATGTGGGCCGGCTGCTGCTGCATCGCATCCCCCGATACGACAAGAGCCGCAGCCCTTGCGGGTGCGGCAATGTGGTGATTTCAATTGCACCATACCGTAGGACAACCCCCGGCAAGCGCTCGCGCTCTTAGGTTGGGGACGAGGGCAGTAAGGCGATTCGCCAGCCGGTCACGCTCGTCGCGGGCTGCTCATGCAGCATCTTCATGTGCTGGTACATTACGCGAACGAAGCTGTAAAGTCGGCACCTTCACTCCCTGTTCACGACCGAACAATGTCACCATCACCTCTGTCGTCAGTCCGTCACTGGCATTGACGTATCCGGTGAAGCCAGTGAACGAACCTGTTCGGAACGTGATCGGATCGCCAACCTTGTACGGCAGTCCTCGATCCTTGCACGGTGGCTTGCCACTGTTCGGCAGCGATGAAGCATAGCTCTGCTGCTGTAGGTTGCGGAGCGGGTGCAACGAGCTGTGTCGCACGAAGATCGGTGCGCCACAGTGCCGGAAGATTGAGAACCGAGGGTGCGGCGTGATGTCGGCGCGCTCTATGCGCTGCAACGCCGGAAGATAGACGCCGCGCACGAACACGTAGGTCGGCGCAAGCGGGGCTAGGCGGTGCTCGATGGCTTTGGTGCGCGGCATACGGCGCTTCACATGTTCTGTTGGCGTCCATGCAAAAAAGCCCGCCTCCTGTAGGGAAGCGGTCAGTCGCATTGTTGATGGACCGGAGGTGCGCAAGATGCACCAGCCCTCCTGATCATTCCCCCCGCGCATGATAACCGTACTCCCTTACCCCTAGAACATAATCAGAACGCAACGTGCTGTCACCGCACTCGGACGACGCTCCGGTTCGGCGCCGTCCCCGCCACAACCCAGTGCCAGTCGACGTTCTTCGCGTTGAGGGTGTCGCACTGGCGCTGAAGCTGGTCGTCGCCCGATGCGGTGCCCTTGGTGCGCTCGCCCTGAATGCGCCGCGCTACGTCTCGGATCTCGCTGGCGCGCGGCATAAACTTCTCTTCCTTGGCCCAGCGCCGCGCCGCCTCGTCGAGAAGCTGTGCAGGTACGTCGGCGAGATCCTCGCCAAGCAGCAGCAACGATTCCGCATGCGCCTCACGGTCAGCCTGTCCAGAGGGCAGGTAGCGCAAGCCCAGCTTCGCCACGATCTCGGCGATCACCGGCGGAACGTTCGTCCTGCTGCGCCCGCTGGGATGCTCGCAGTAGGTCGAGGGCTGGCTGCGGTCGTGATCCTCGATGACCGTTACCCGGCTGAGTACTGGGCTGATGTGATCCATTTCGGCTGTCCCTCAAAATTCTGTCGTGCTGGTCTCGGATGCGGTTCCACCAAGTGCGGTCCCAGTCGGTGCGGGCAGCGTTCTTCGCGAGGCTGACCCAGTAGTCGCGAAAGCCGGCAAGCTCCCGATCGTAACGACCTGGCGGCCATTGCGCGCATAGCTTCGCGACCTCTGCCGGCAGCGGCTTGGTGGGCATCCACTCGGGATTGATCCGGGACGGCCTAGCGGGCGCGTCACCCACACGGGGGGTAAGATTAATTTCTTTGATAGGGGGTCTGGGGGAAAGGGTTTCTTTATCAAGTGAGGGGGGCGATTCTGGACTGTCCGCGCCGTATCCTTGGACAGTCCGTGGATCGTCCACGGACAGTCCGTGGACATATGAGGTTCGGGCGGTCTCGCGCTCCTCCCGCTTCCGCGCAGCGTCCTTATCGCGCTTCGCCTTCGCTGCACCGTCGCGCGCCGCGATCTCGGCATCCTTATCCTCAAGCGCGCGCACGGCGATAAGCACCGCGGCCATGGGAGCCCCCGCTGCAAGCATATCTTCCATGAGCGAGGCGATGCTCACGCGGCCACGCTCTCCGAAGCGATCTCGGCACGCATCTTCTCCGCCAGTCCGAAGATACGACGCGCGTTCGCCTCCAATGCGGCCGCAGCCAGCGTGATGTCCTCGTCCGAAACACCGCGCTCGCCGCTGATCTTGTAGCGCAGGGTCCGTCGATCTATCCCCATGGCCTCGGCGAGCGCCGTCTGCCCGAGCAATTCGCCCGCCGTGGTGAGCCCCATCATCCTCCGGATATTGACGGGAAGGCCGCGCCGTTCCGGTATTGTGGAACGGATTGCAGCTGCCGCAGTCACGCGACGGTCCGCTTTGCAGCGTAGCGCGCCTGCTCAATCCATTCGGCGATGTCGCCATCGCGTTTGAAAAGGACTGCGAGCTCGACCAGCGCGTCGTTCGCGCGGCCAGCAACAATCGCTTTCACCACAGGAATGATGTCCGTGCGGGTCACCGTCTCGCGTTCACGGTCTTCGGTCACGATGTCGATCATGCTGCAATCCTCTGCTCTTGGATTTTGGGGATGAAGGGCGCGACCAGCGCACGGACGTCGCCGCGCCTACCGGAGGTGATGGCGGTCGGCTCAAGCGGCGCGCCCATCGACCATTCGATCATCTCTTCGCCGAACAGCGCCAGCGCATCGCGCACTGGGCGCAGCGCGAAGGTGATGTCGAATGGCCGGCCTTCCCACTGAGCCAGCAGCTCAACCTGGCCCTTGTCGCCGTTCTGCGCTCGCGCCGCGGCGAATGACGTCGCTCCAAGCGACAGCCGGAACTCACGCTCTCGGCTATCGGCGACCGTTGCCACCATCTCAATGTCGGCGAGCAGATGGTCGGCGCGCGCGCGGAGCGTGTTCGGCATTGGGGCTGCGAACTCCTGCGCTGTGGCAGGGTAGGCGCTGTCGATCAGCGGCGACGCTACACGCGTACCGTCGAAATCGAAGGCGATGCTGCGCTCGTCGATCGTGATGCCGACCGGCTCCGTCCCATTGGGCAGCACGGCCAAGAGTAGGCGCGCCGTCCCATTGGGCAGCACGGCGCGGACGTCGCTCCCGCCGGCGGACGTGATTTCGTGGATGCGGCTGGAGTCCGTCGCGATAAAGCCGAGTTGCTCGCCGCTGCCGTGTAACAGCACGGCGCCGAGGTATGGCTTTACCAGATCATCCTTAGGCACCGAGACCACTGCCTCAAGGCCTGCGCGCAGCAGATCAGCACGCGCAGTCGCCACCGCGCCACGCGGATCGCGGGCAGGGTACAGCGGCTTCTCGAAGGTCGGCAGCGTCGCGCGCGCGCGCCCAGCAACAAGCGTCACCGATGGCCCGTTGTCGGTGATCTCAATGCGCGCGCCCGTCGGAGCCTTCTGAGCCCAGCCAGATAGTGCGACGAACGGCACCGTGATGCCGAGGCGCAAACCGTCGACAGCAACGCGCTTTGAAATCGAGCGGTCGGGGTTTGCGCTGGTGATAGTAGCGAAGCCGTCAGTTGCCTCAATGCGGACCAGCCCCAAAGGCGCGGTGTTCGTCGACACCGACCACGGCGGCGCCCAAGGCGGCACGCTTCCGGCAACGGCGAGAGCAGCGACGAACGCCTCCCGCTCGACGGTGATCGTCGTCATGCTCTTGCTCCTTGATTATGGAAGGCAGTGCGCTGGCCGTCCGCCCAGTATTCGAGGCGCGCGTTCCAGTGCGGTGTCACCGGCGTCGGTACGGCGCAAAGCAGAAGCCGCTTGCCGCGCAGACGCAGTTCTACGTTCGCGGAACCAGCCCTCGCTGATGCCGCGCCATTGCTGACGTTCATTTCCGTTCTCCTGTGACCGGTTGTGCGGTCGTCAGATCCTCAGTTCGAAGAGATTAAAGCGGGCCGGCGTCGATCGCGCAGGCGGTCGATGTGCTTGCCGGCAGTGTTCAATACGCGGCTCATGTCGGCTAGCTTGTCGTCGTGGATATTGCCGTCGCGCTCGACCGCTGCACCGACTTTCGCGAGCAACTCCGCCAAAGCGGTGACGATCTCGCGATCCGCGCCTTCGCCTGTCTCGATCGGAATGAGCTTCATGCCGACCAGAGCCAGCGCATCGTTCGCGAAGCGGCCGTCCCACTTGCCGCATGCGCGCAAGAACGAAACGACGCCCATGTCACCCGCACCCTTGCGGTAGGCCTCGGCGCGATCAGGGCTCTTTCCAAGCACTGCGCCGAGATCAGCGTCGGTCGCCTCATCCTCGCGCTTGATCGTCGCAAGGCTTCGCCCCAGCGTATCCAGCAGTAATGACGCGGAAACGGTTCGAAAGCGGGAGTGGATATGCCCGGTCATTTTGCTGCACCTGCACTTTTATGAATGAAGACACACTCAACACCGCCCCGAAGGCTGTTCGGCTTGCGATCGCCCGTGCGATTGTGCGGAGCAGCGCCGCAGCGTGGAGAGATGAGCTCCAGATCGCGACGATGGTCGATGAGCGCGCTCATGCCGATGGTCCTCCACTGGGGGCGCTTGCGACGCCCCCGGCTTCGGCTATCGTCGAGCTTCCAGACACCGACGAAGGCGAAAAAGATGGATGCGGCCGAAGCGACAGAGGCTTTTGCTCAGGCGATTCTGAAGGCGGTAGATCAACTGACGCCTGCGGAGGGCATTCGATTGCCGTTGCGCGCGCAGATATGCCTAACACTGCTGGCAGCCACGGAAACGCTTCTGGAGCAGTCAGAAATGCAAGGTCCAGTAGCTGTTCTAGGCGCTCAACTCGGAGCGCGAGCGCGTGACGCTCTTGTTGAAGAAGGCGCGCTTGGCTCTGCTCGCGCTCAAGAAGTCGGAGAGCACATTGGACGTCTGTTGGCCGAAAACGACCGGCTTGACCGCGAGCATGGCGCGGGCTGATCGCGCTCATGCTGCTACCTGCTCTGCGGGGCGCGAATACGCGGCCATATACTGCCGCACCTTCTGCTCGGTTTCGCGGAACGTGCGCCGGCCATTGCGCACGTCGCGCACGAAATGAGGGTCTCGCATCGCCTCGCGACCGAAGGTGATCGGAGACATCGCGTGATCGGTCAGAAAGGCGTCGATCTCGGCGACGAGCGGGGGCGGATCGGTTTTCATGACGAATGCTTGTACGTAGGACACGCCCTACAGTCAACTAGTTTAAGTAGGGCTGATCCTAGTCTTCTCGCGGAGCCGTTCATGTGGGACGGGGCCTACATGACGCCTGACGAACGTACCCCTCTTCAAACCGCGATTTACGAAGCGATCGCGCGCAGTGATAAAACTCGTGATCACTTCGATGGGCTACTGCGTAAGAAGCTCGGGACGACCGGCAAGCCGCTGTGGGATGTTGAGCGAGGAAAAACGAAGCGACCTGGCCCTAAAACTCTCCGCGCCATAGAAGACGTGCTCGGCTTTGGGCCGGATTTTCTTGTCGATCTCGTGCACCCACGTGAAGCTCGGGCGACCACGCCCTCGCAGCCGGATGACGACGGTATCGACATGGTCGGCATCCAGCTCGCCGACCTAGATCTCGGTATGGGCGCCACGTTCATCGACAACCACGTCGAAGCGGAGGTGCTCCAGTTCCCGCGCAAGTGGATCGAGACGATCACGTTCTCGCCGGCCGAGCTGCTCACGTGGGCACGCGGGCGAGGAGACTCCATGTTTCCGACGATCAGTGATGGCGACCTCGTGCTGCTTGATCGATCACAGACCAGCGTTCGTGAGCAGGACGCGATCTGGGCTTTCACCGTTGGCGATGTCGGCTCGATCAAGCGCCTCCGCGTGAAGGGCGACCGGTACGTCATTCTGTCTGATAATTCATCGGTGCCGGCGGATGAGGAGCCTCAGGACTTCGTGCGGATCGTAGGGCGGGTGGTGTTCGTAGGGGCGAAGAAATAGCCATTGTAGTTGGTATAGCCGCAACTGGCGCGGAAGAGGCGAGGGAATAAAATGCTGTTCGATGAGGAGGTTATTCCTGAAGCGGGAAGCCCCATCACTCTTTACTTCGCCTTGGAAGATGGGCGTTCTGCAGATATGGAAGTGGCGGCAAGGGCCGCCATAGCTTTCGCGGAAACCATACGCGAATTAGCTTTGATGTTCGACCCGTTCTCTGAAGTTAGGGTCGAGTTGGAGAGTGGCTCGCGGGGCAGCCTTGGGCTGAACGCGCTTATTAAGAGGGTGAAAGGCTTCGCCGGCTCGCACCCTGGTTGGACAGCATTTCTCGCAGGCGCGTTGCTTCAGGTTGGAGGTGATGTTCGCGCTTGGACCGTCGGAGAAATCATGACCTTGCTTAAAGGTGGGGACGCGCCTGCCGAGGTGCAGCATTTGTCGGACGACGAGCATCACCGGATTGCGGAAGAAGTGGTTCGACAGTTGAACAACCCGACAGTGCGAGAATCATCGAGACAGATTTTTCGCGAGGTTCAAAAGGATCCGGCAATCAAGGGTGTTGGGGTTACCTCTACTCCAGGTAAAATACCGGACTTTATTGTGCCTCGAGAGCTATTTGAGTACGCCAGAGGCGAACACATTGCAGAAATAATAACGCCGAAAAGCAGGGTTGAACTCGAAGAGCTTCGCGTCACCGTGAAAAAGCTGCGGCTCGAAGCGGTCGTCTCAAGCTGGCGATTCCAATACGGATCTTTGCCCGAATTTTCGGCCGAGATGAGAGACAAAGACTTCTTGCGAGCTTTTGGTGATGGGCGAATTGATCTGCCACTTCGCATTGGCACTGAAATGGTGGTGGAATTGGAAACCGAGCAACAATTCATCGGCGGCGTTTGGGTGACCCATAAAAGGGTGATAAATCGCGTTTTATGGCCCCGATCGACACCCGCTGGGCTTGAATTATTCCCGGATTGAGGATCGGGTAACCGTAATCACCGTAACGATCACCAACGAGATCGCAACGAAGGGCGGTATCCGGGTGTCCATCATGTGTGCCGCGGCCATCACCGCAGTTCCGCACGCTAGACCAAAGACGATGCGCGCGATCAACCAAATTTTCCCTCGCGCGAACATGCCTTTGAATCGCATGCGTTGATCAAGTTCGCAATACCATGAGAATTTTATCTCTTGCTGTCGTGGGCGCCCAGCACCCGAACGCCCACAAGCGCGCGCCTACCCGCCGCTTCGCGATAGACCTTTGCCGCCCCGGCGATCCGGTCGAACTGCGGCCAGAGCCCAAGAACCCGGCCGACGAATACGCGATTGCGGTGCACAACCGCGAGGGCATGCAGATGGGCTATTTGACGGCCGAGCGCGCGCCCTGGATCGGCGCTCACATCCGCAGCGGGCGGGAGATCATCTGCATCTTTCAGGAGAGCACGCAGCACGGCGCGGTGATCCGCGCAGCGTTCGACGGCATCGCGCCAACGCTCCCAGCGCCTCGCGATCCGCCGCCCGCGGCACCAGACTTTTACCCAGATGAAGTCTACTCGGATGATTAGTAGGTAGCTCCCTACTTTCTAATTGACACGGTAGGACGTATCCCACTAGACTTACCTCATCACCTGATGCCCGCACCCTGCGGCGCGACGGTGTTGAGGAGCGACAGCGGTGCGTCTGCCGAGATCAGCATTTCAAACCCGTAAGCCGCCAAGGGCAGGGCGCCCAGCGTGGAAGTGCGCCGAGGAGTTCAAGCGCTGGTTGCGCAAGCTGCCGTGCGCGTGCTGCCAAGCGCCAGCGGGCGACCTCGAAAACCCGATGGTGGCTGCGCATGTCGATCATGCGGGCGGGAAGGGCGTCGGTACTAAGGTAGCTGATCGCCATTGCGTTCCGCTCTGCGCTGCCTGCCACAAACGGCAGCACAATGTCGGCTGGATGGCGTTCGAGAAGGCGCTGCCGATGGCGGATGCCGTCGCGCTGTCGTCGGTCTACTGGATCGAGTGGCCGGCCCGAGTTGCATGGGAACGCGACCTGTCCGCTAATGCGGAACACCAGCGCGGAGCGCTGGCATGATCCGCGACGATCCCGATCTTCGGCAGACGCTGATCGACTTGGCGCCAGTGTACGCCGCCTACCGCAAAGCGAAGGGCGATGCTGGTCGCCTCGATCCGGTTGAGAAGTTCCAAGCGCACCACGCCGCCAACGCGCATGCCGGCGATCTGTTTGGGACGATCCTTGGGCGCGCTGATCGCTTCCACTGGGATGGCAACGGTCTTGTCATCATCCTGGCGGCTCAGGCAGCGTTGCGCGCCAAGCTGAAGCGGCGACCCTCGATCGTCCAAATGAGCAAGGCTCTCGAAGAGGAGAGCAACACCCTGCTCATGGCGGCACGCAAGGCCAAGGCTGACGCGGACAAGGCGGCGCGCGTTGTCGAGGTCGCCGAACGCAAAGCCGCTGCCGCTCAGGCCGCACGGCTCCTCTACACAGGATATTCCGCATGAACCCATACAAGGGGACGCCGGTCTACGCTTGGACCTGGCGGGTGATCGCCGCCTATTTCGGCATGCTCGTCCTGCTGATCGCGCTGACGATCGTCCGCTGGTGCGTGCTGTGACGTGCGAACCGCAACCACCGGTGCTGCACCCTGCGCACTTCATCGTGACGCCGTCCAAAGCGCCGAGCCCGTGGATCGGCACTTGGGGGAAGGGCGCGCGCTACTCGCACGAGCAACTGCACACGATGGTCGTGCGCGGGCTCAACCCAGAGACGGCCGAGGCAATCCGCGTGAAGCGGAAGGCCGTCAGTTCGGAGACGTGGTGGCCGACGATCTTACCGGCGCCCGTGCACGAATACGACTGCCCGATCATCCAGCACCGCGCCGACGGTCGGCTGGTGGTGCTCGGCCCGGCCGGGATCACGACGACTGTCTTTGCCGATGGCTGGGCCCGGCAACCGAAGAAACGCAAATGGGGAAGGCAAGCAGCATGATGCATTTCCGTGAGAAGGTGGCGGCAGCCGTGCGCGCCTCCGATGAACCGGTCTACGTGTCCGTTCTGCTGTGGATCGGCCTCGCCGCCAACGCTGCGATGTTCTGGGCAGCATGCGCATGAACAGGCTCATCTACTTCCGTGCCGATCATGAGTTGATCGGGCGCGTGCTGGCGGAGAAGCTGCGCCGCCGCGCCGATCGTGATCGCCTAGGCGATAGCTTCTCCGTTCTCCCGTCCCAAAGTGCTCGGCAACCGTCGAGGGCGCCATGCTAGGCGGAATACAGGAGGATGCCTTCTCGCTTCACTGCCGGCAGGACCGTCTCGTCATAGCGGGTTACAGCATTCAGGTGGACTTTGAGCGGGGTCATCATCTGGAGCCTTGCCTTCCAGAAACGCCCTTCGCTGAGCCAGATCGAAAGTGCTTTGTTCTGAGCGTCTTCGTTTTCGCTGTCCCAGCCTTTGATCCCGACTGCAAGATCGACGTCGCTGTCGATGTCGTGAGTACCTCTGGCCCGAGATCCATAAAGCCACAGATGGCTGATCTCCGGCATGTTTGCCGCCCAGCGTTGGAACTGGCCGGCTACGCCATCAGGAATCCCCACCATGAACGATCGCTCCATCATCTTCAGTGGCTCGATGGTGCGCGCGCTCCCGGCGAGGTGCAAGCTATGAAGCGCACCTGCCGCCGCCGCGCGTCCGCCCAGGTCCGCCGGGAGCAGGACGAGAGCCTCGCCCGCTACCTCGACGATCATGCGGAGAAGCTCGGCACAGCCCATCAGCCGGACGAAGCGGTAGCCCTGCGCGCGGTCGCGGGGATGATCCGCGCCGGATTTCATGAAGGGCAGGGGTAATGACCGCACTCGCAAGCCTGCCGGACTGGCCGGCCGCCCTCACCGAGTCCGAAGCGCTGGACTATACCCGCGTGAGCGCGGCGCAGATGAAGGAATGGCGCGACCGTGGCGCGGTGTGTTTCGTTCCTCGTGGGCGGAACGGCGCGGCCATCGCGCGGCGCGTGGATCTCGACGCCGCCGTGGCCGCTATGTTCGAGAGCAGTGCCGCCACCGACACCGGCCAGTGGTTCGACTGATGCTCGGCAAGCGCCTCCCTGCCTTCGATCGGCTGCCCGCATACGTGCGCAAGGTGAAGAACGCCGCCGGCGATCCCGTCTACTATTGGGAGCTGCCCGCCTGGGCGCGCCCGGTGAAGGACGAGAAGACCGGAGAGGTGACCCCGGCCATGCGCCACGGCAAGGCGATGCTGCTGACGTCGGAGAAGCTCGGCAGCGACATCGCCGAGATGCGCCGCAAGGCGGACGTGCTCAACAAGGCGCTCGCGGACTGGCGCGCGGGCGCGGAGGGCGCGACGATGGTGCCCGGCTCGGTCGAGTGGCTGTTCCAGTGGTATCGCAAGCAGACGCGGTTCACGTCGAAGAAGGCGAAGACCCGCGCCGACTATGGCAAGCTGATGGATATGCTCGCCGCGCGCGAGACGAAGAAGGGTGCCCCGCCGTTCGGGAAGCGCAAGGCTGGGGACGTCGATGCCGCCGCTGCCGATCGCCTGTACGAGAAGCTCGCCGCCGACACCGGACCGCGCCAGGCGAGCTACGCCATGCAGGTCTGCCGGCTGGTCTGGTCGTGGGCGGCGCGGCACCACCGCGTCACCGGCGTGAAGGAGAACCCCTTCATGGGCATGGGGCTCAAGAGCACCGCAGCCAAGGGCAACCGCGCGACGACGCGCGCCGAGTACAACCTTTACAGGGCCAAGGCCGTCGAGCTGGGCTTCCAGTCGATGGCGACCGCCGCCGCGCTGTGCTTCGAGGGCTGCCAGCGCGTGTCCGACGCGTTTGGCTATGTTGATCCGGACGAGCCCGACCGAGCCTCGATAGTGTGGGAGGGCTACCAACCCGGCGCCGAGATCACGCTCGTGCAGTCAAAGACCGGCAACCCGGTGACCCTGCCGCTGTTCGAGGAGGTGCCGAGCGAGGAGGGCGGGGTCGAGCACGTAGCGCTGTACCCGGAGCTCGAGGAGGAGCTTGCCCGATCGCGCGCCGCCGCCAAGGCGATCACCGGCCCGATCGTGGTCGAGGAGCGCAACGGCCAGCGCTACGCCGAGCGGCGCATGTCGAGCGTCCACCGCAGGATCTGCGAAGCCGCCGGGCTGCCCAAGGACATGACGTTCACCGGCTTCCGGCATGGCGGCATCACCGAGATCGGCGATTCAGGTGAAGACGATGTGCGGCCGGTGTCCGGTCACAAGACGCTCGCCGTCACCCGAATTTACAACAAGGCGAACGCCGAGAAGGCGCGCCGGATCGCCGCCACCAGGCGGAAGCATATCGCTCAGATTGGTGCGCTGGATGAGGCTCGTGAGAAGTGATCACTCAGCCGCTTCGCGCGTGCGATCAGGCTCGATTTGCAGCCTTCGAACGGATCACGAACAAACCAAGCTTGTCGGAAAGCGTGTCGGAGAACATGTCGGACGGCAGCGCCGTCGCAACGAAAAAGTGAGGTATTTCAACGTGGAGGATGGTGGACGCACTTGGGCTCGAACCAAGGACCCGCTGATTAAGAGTCAGCTGCTCTACCAACTGAGCTATGCGTCCGTACCGTTTTAGCGGAAAGCGTTGGTGCGCTTCCCCGTCGGGAGGCGCGCTGATACCATCCGCGCCGCACGATGCAATCCCTTTTATTACCAGCGGACGGTTTTTTTATTCTGGCGGTCGATCGACATCAGCACGCCCAAACACAGCATCACCGTCATCTGCGCGGAGCCACCGAAACTGATGAGCGGCAGCGGCACACCGACAACCGGCGCCAACCCCATCACCATCGCCATGTTGATCGAGACGTAGAAAAACAAGGTCGTCGCCAAACCCGCAGCGGTAAGCCTGGCGAAGCGGCTCTCGGCCTGTTGCGCCACGTTCATGCCCCAGTAGATGATGGTGAAGAACGTGACGATCAGCAGCACGCCGCCGACCAGCCCCCATTCTTCCATCATCGTCGCCAGGGCGAAATCGGTGTGACCTTCGGGCAAATAGTCGAGATGGCTCTGAGTGCCGTTCAGAAACCCTTTCCCGAATACTCCACCTGATCCGATCGCGATTTTCGACTGGCTGATGTGATAGCCAATGCCAAGCGGATCACTCTCCGGATCAAGGAAGACGAGGATACGGTTGCGCTGGTAACCGTGCAGGACGAAATTGACGGCGAGGGGTACCGCAGCGCCGACCGCGAGCGCGCCGCCTATGAACAACCGCAGCGGTATCCCGGCCAAGAACATGACGGTGATGCCACTCGCCATGATCATCAATGCTGTGCCAAGGTCCGGCTGTTTCATGACCAGCGCAGCGGGTGCCAGGATTAGGCCTGCCGCTGGCCAGACCGCACTGAACCGACGTGTTTCTCCTGCTGGCAGGCCGTCGTAGAACTTCGCGACCGCGAGAACGATCGAAAGCTTCATGAGTTCTGATGGCTGCAAACGGATGATGCCGAGATCCAGCCACCGCTGACCACCTCCGCGCACGGCGCCGATCAGTTCCACCAGCACCAGAAGCACCACAAGGACGCCATACGCGGGGAAGGCCGCTTTGCTCCACATCCGCTCCGGCACACGCGACAGCGCCACCGCACCGCAGAGAAACACGAAGAACCGGATCCCCTGCGAAAACGCCCATGGCCGAACGCTGCCGCCAGCCGCCGAATACAGGACGAGCAGATCGAAACAGCCAATCGCAAGCGTCAGCAAAATGATCAGCCACGGCAATTGCGAGATCGGCTTCGGTACGTAATCGCGTGCACTCATGGATCACGCTCCGTGGTACCGTCGGCGGCGATGCTGTTGCCGGCCGGGGTGGTGTGGGCGACCGACTCGGCGGTCGACGTGTCCGCAGCGGTTGCAGCGTGGACAGCCGGCGCCTCGGTGGGCGCGGTCGCATTTAGCTCAGTCTGCACCGCCTGCGCCGGCGGCGGCGCATTGGCAGCGGCGCGGTATGCCGCCGCCTCCGCTGTCATGCGCGTGCGGATGTCCCCGCCCCAGGTTGGCTCGTACTCCGCTAACGTCGCCATCGCTTTGTCACGGTCGAACAGATAGGTCATGATATCGCGGCCGATGCCGGGCGTGTCGAGGTTCCGCACGGTATGGCCGCCATGCTCCAGCACAACGGCGACGGCGTAACGCGGCTTGTCGGCCGGTGCGAAGCCGATGAACAAAGCGTGGTCACGCAGTTTGAAGGGCAATGACGCGTTTTTAAGGACGCCGGTACTGCGCTCCGCCATTGAAATGCGGCGAACCTGAGCCGTGCCGGTCTTGCCCGCGATGGCGATGCCGGGGATCTGCATACGGGCGGCGCCGCCGGTGCCGCCCCCGTTCACCACCCCGAACATGGCATCGCGCACAACCGCAAAATGTTCGGGCGAGATCGACAGATCCGCAGCAGCTGGAGCGTGGCCGGCGAGGATGCTAGGATGGAGTGCCTTTCCGGACGCGAGTCGCGACGCCATCACCGCGAGTTGGAGCGGGTTCGCGAGCACATAACCCTGACCAATCGACGCGTTCAGCGAGTCGGCCACGGTCCATTGAGCCTTATATTTCCGCAACTTCCATGCGGGGTCTGGCACGGTGCCGTAACGCTGCGAAGCAAACGGCAAGTCGAATTTCTGACCAAGACCCATCGCGCGCGCGACGGGAGCGATTGCGCCATAACCGACCCGCCGCGCCATCTCATAAAAGTAGATGTCGCAACTCTGCATGATCGCGTTCTTGAGGTCGAGTGGCCCGTGGCCACGTTTTTTGTGGCAATGAAAGATCCCGTTGCCGACACGCAGCGCACCCGTGCAGTTGACCCGGTCGCTCGCGCTGACGCCCGCCGCCAGCAAGGCGAGGCCATTCATCGGCTTAACCGTCGAGCCCGGTGGATAGAGCCCTTGCAACACCTTGTTCATCAGCGGAACATGGTCGTTATCGGAAAGCATCTTCCATTCGAGATGGCTGATTCCGTCGGAGAAGCTGTTGGGATCATAAGCCGGCATCGAAACCATGGCCAGCATCTCACCGGTAAGGCAGTCGATCACCACAGCCGAACCAGAGTTCGTGCCCAGCCGGCGAGCGGCATAGTCTTGAAGGCCGGCGTCGATCGTCAACCGCGTTGTTTGCCCCGGCGTGTCGGGGCGAGTCGCTAGCTCGCGCACCAGCTTGCCGCGTGCGGTCACCTCGACCCGCTTGGCACCGGGCTCGCCGCGCAGTTGCTTGTCCAGTGTTTTCTCAAGGCCGTCCTTACCGATCTTGAAACCTGGTACGAGAAGAAGGGGGTCCTTGGTCTTGAGATACTGTTCAGCCGATGCGGAGCCCACATAGCCGGTAAGATGCGCAACGGCAGCACCAGCCGGATAGCTGCGCGCGAATGCGCGGGTCGGCGCGACGCCAGGAAGTTCGGGCAGGTGGACGCTAACCGCCGCGAACCGTTCCCAGTCGAGGTCGTCGGCGACCTGCACGGGCTGGAACCCGGCGGCGTGTTTTAGGTCGGCGACGATGCGCGTCATTTCCTCCGGCGGCAGGCTGAGCAGGCGCTGCAATGCCGCGAGGGTCTTGTCCTTTTCCTCGATCAAATCCGGGATGAGATCGACACGAAAATCCGTGCGATTGTTTGCGATTGGCGCACCATTGCGATCAACGATCCAGCCGCGCCGTGGCGGTACCGGGGTCGTGTTGACCCGATTGCTTTCCGACAACGAACTATAATGCGCGTTTTCGGCAATCGCGAGCCATGTCATCCGTCCCGCCAGCAATAACGCCACACCACCCTGCGCGGCGCCAAGCATTATAGCACGACGCGAAAAGCTATAGGTTTGCGTAGCGTCGTTTACGATCCGTCGTGGTCGGCTCATGCCGGTTCGTAGTCCCGATCGAGCCACGCGCAAAGCAGCGATATGACAGGGAACAGCATGATGGACGCGAGCACCTGCAACAATAGCACGGTATCGACAGGTGCCCCGAAGCGCACGGCGGTGAGACGCCCAACCACAAGGTAGAACGCCGTACCGCCCGCCGCGATCAACCAGTTCTGCCAGAAATCACGGAACATCAGCCGCTCGTCGATCATGTCGATCATGAAGAAACAGATCGTCCAGGTCGCAATGCCCAAGCCGAGCGGTTGCCCACTGACCAGATCATCGAACAGCCCAAGCGCAAGCGGTGCCCAGATCGGCAGTGCGTCGGCACGGATCAAGCGCCAGGCCAGCAGCATCAGCAAACCAACAGGCGGCAAGAATGGAAATTCCGCTATCGTCGGCCATATCGTCACGCACGAACCAAGCATAATCGCAATCGCGGGCAGAAGTCGGGACAGCCGCGTCTCGGGCGCTTCCTCGAACGGGCCGCGATGTCGCGCTCTCATGGCTTTGCCACCGCTACCGGCGTGGCAACCGGTCGGGGCGGGGCCGGCAGAAACGCGCGTTGAACCAACGCGAAATCAAGCGTGTTGGGTCGCATCACCGCCTCGGCTAGCACGATATCGCGGCCGTGACGCAGGATCTTGGCCACGGGTATGTTGGGCGGGTAAACACCCCCGGCGCCGGAGGTGACAAAAACCTCGGCCGGCGCGAACGAAGCTGCGGCGTTGCTGACCGAACGGATGTCGATCAGACCGTCACCTCGGCCAACCGCAAGAGCGGGCAGGCCATCACGTGTACGACGGACCGGCACTGAGCTTTCCGGATCGGTCAGCAGCAGTACGCGCGCCGTATTTGGACCCGCTTCGACAACCTGACCGATCAGACCGTCCGGCCCGAGAACAGGCTGCCCTCGTTCCACACCCTGCCAGGAGCCGGCGTTAAGGGTGGCGAAGCGTCGCGTGCTGGTCGGTGATGAGCTTACGAGTCTGGCCGAGACGACCGGTACCCCGATCCGCTCCCGCAGGCCGAGCAATGCCTTCAATCGCCGATTCTCATAGTTGATGGCGCGTGCGCGCATCGTCACCGCATGATCGTCGGCGATCTGCTTGCGGAGCGCGATGTTCTGATCGTGGATCATGAAGTAGCTCCCGATCCCGTTCGGTACCGCTCCCACTGTGCGCCCCACAGAGGACAACCCCGATGAAACCGGCGCAGTCACCTCAGCCACGGCGGTCCGCGCGGCGCCGAAAGTGGTGGGATCGAAATACGACAAGGCAAGCAGGATCACGCCCACCAGCATGCCCGCCACCGCGAACACGTAACTCCAAAATACGCCATGTTGCGCCCGGCGCGAAAACCCCGGACGCCGATTATTCGACGGCGCCATCAAACCCTCGTCCAAGGCCCACAAGGGCAGTTAGAAGCATGCCGCCCCTTACACTTAGCGGACGATCTTGCGTAGCCGGTATCGCGCCTCGCCACGATGACCGGCCACGCCATCGTCAGGCGCTGTGCAGCACCCCGCGGAAGATCGGATCTTCGAGCGCGCGGCCTGTGCCGAGCGCAACGCAGGTCAGCGGATCGTCGGCGACGGTAACGGGGAGGCCGGTCTCGTCGCGCAACACTTCGTCGATGCCTTGCAGCAGCGCGCCGCCGCCTGTGAGAACGATACCTTGATCAACAATGTCGGCGGCCAGTTCAGGCGCGGTGTTCTCAAGCGCGATGCGAACGCCCTCGACGATCGTGCCGACCGGCTCGCTGAGCGCTTCGGCGATCTGACCCTGGTTGATCTGGATCTCCTTCGGCACACCGTTGACGAGATCGCGACCTTTGATGTGTATCGTCAGGCCGATGCCATCCGCCGGGGGCTTGGCAACGCCGACTTCCTGCTTGATCCGCTCCGCCGTCGCGTCGCCGATCAACAGATTATGATTGCGACGCACGTAGGAGACGATCGCCTCGTCCATCTTGTCGCCACCGACGCGCACGGACGTCGTGTAGGCGAGCCCGCGCAGCGACAAAACCGCCACTTCCGTCGTGCCGCCGCCGATGTCGACCACCATCGAACCGATCGGCTCGGTAACGGGCATGTCGGCACCGATCGCGGCCGCCATCGGCTCCTCGATCAACCACACCTGCGAAGCGCCTGCGTTGGAGGCGGCGTCGCGGATTGCGCGTCGCTCGACAGACGTCGAGCCTGACGGCACGCAGATCACGATCTGGGGCCAGCGCATGAAGCGTCGTTGGCCACCATGCACCTTGGTGATGAAGTGCTTGATCATCTGCTCGGCGACGTCGATGTCGGCGATCACGCCATCGCGCAGCGGGCGGATCGCCTGAATACTGTCCGGGGTCTTGCCCATCATCAGCTTGGCATCGTCGCCGACCGCCTTCACGCGCTTAACACCGTTTAGCGTCTCGACCGCGACGACCGATGGCTCGTTGAGCACAATGCCGCGTCCGCGCAGATAAACGACGGTGTTCGCGGTCCCGAGGTCGATCGCCATGTCATGCGACATGAATTTGAAGAAACGCGAGAAGAAGGCCATTGATCGTTCCGTTCTGGGCCGCCCCTAGCGCAAGGTTGCGGCAATTCGCACTCCCCCGGTCGTCGTTTTCATGGTCAAAGCGATCAGAGCATTTGCCCTGATCGCGAATGATGAATGCGGGTCGCGGGATGGCTGCGCTTGGGCTAGAGCATGACTCATGTCAATACGGCGCCTGCCCGAACATCTGGTCAATCGAATTGCAGCGGGCGAGGTGGTCGAACGCCCCGCCAGCGCGCTGAAGGAACTGGTCGAAAATGCGATCGATGCGGGCGCATCGCGCATTTCCATTCGGCTCGTCGCAGGCGGGACAGAACTCGTCGAAGTGACGGACGATGGTTGTGGCATGGCACGCGACGACATGGCGCTCGCGTTGGAACGGCACGCCACTTCGAAGCTGCCGGATGAGGCGATCGAAGCAGTTGCAACGTTGGGTTTTCGCGGTGAGGCGTTGCCTTCGATTGCGAGCGTGGCGAGGCTTTCGTTGGAGAGTCGCGTTTCTGGCGCGGAAGGCTGGAGCCGAATCGTCGATAACGGCGACTTGGCGGGGGAGGGTCCGGCCGCGATTCCTCCCGGCACACGCGTGAGGGTGGAGGCGTTATTTGAACGCGTGCCGGCGCGGCGCAAGTTCTTGCGGTCGGCTCGGTCGGAATATGCCGCCAGCCTTGATGTGGTGAAGCGGCTGGCGATGGCGCGACCCGACATCGGCTTTACGCTCGAACATGACGGCCGCCGCGTACTGACTGTACTGGCCGGTGAGATGTTGCCTGACCGCGTGGCCGCGCTGACTGATCGCGGTCTGGTTGAGAACGGGATCGGTATCGATCTGGAGCGCGACGGTGTGAGGCTGGGAGGAGTCGCCGGTCTGCCCACTTTCAACCGTGGCATCGCCGATCATCAGTATCTGTTCGTCAATGGTCGGCCGGTGAAAGACCGGCTTCTGGCAGGCGCGGTGCGCGGTGCCTATGCGGAGTTGCTCGCGCGCGATCGTCACGCCGTCGTCGCGCTGTTCCTTGATGTGCCGGGCGAACTTGTCGACGTTAATGTCCACCCGGCAAAGACCGAAGTGCGCTTTCGCGATCCTGCGCTGGTGCGCGGCCTGATCGTCAGCGGTTTGCGGCGGGCGCTGGACGCCGCCGGGCATCGCAGCGCGCAGCGGCCGGAGGTCGCCGCGCTCGAACTGTGGCAAAGCGAACCGGTGGCGCCTGCTGAACCGCGCCTGTGGCAAAGCGGACCAGTTGCGACTGCCGGGTCCGGGTGGGGCGAGGAGGGCAGCAACACGGCGGAGACCGACTTCGTACACAGCCACGCGTTGCATGATCGTCGTCCGAGCTTCACGGCGCCACCGCCCCAGGCGCGTGCCGAGGCGGCGTATCAGCCGCCGCCGCAAATCGAACGCCACCCGCTGGGCGTGGCGCGTGGACAGGTTGCGCGCACGTATATCGTCGCCGAGGCGGAAGACGGGCTGGTGCTGGTCGATCAACACGCCGCGCACGAGCGTCTAGTGCTGGAGCGAATGCGCAATGCCATGGCGGGCGGTGGTGTCGCCTCGCAGGCGCTGCTGTTGGCAGAGGTCATCGAACTTGACGAACCGGCCTGCGACAGGCTCGAAGCGCGGGCGGCGGAGTTGGCGGAATTCGGGCTCGATCTCGATCGCTTCGGACCGCGCGCGATGTTGGTGCGCGGGGTGCCCGCATTACTGGGGCAGGGAGACGTTGTCGGTCTGGTTACCGACATCGCCGACGAACTCGCCGCATTCGACGAGGCGCTGAGCTTGAAAGAAAGGATCGATCATGTCGCGGCCACGATGGCGTGTCACGGATCAGTTCGTGCAGGACGTGTGCTGTCGGTTGCGGAGATGAACGCCCTTTTGCGGGAAATGGAGGTGACGCCACACTCTGGTCAGTGCAACCACGGCCGGCCGACTTGGGTGAAGCTCGCGCACGGCGATATCGAAAAGCTGTTCGGACGGCGGTGACACTAAGATCAACGATTGCTCGCCAACTTGCGCGCACCAGATGGTTCGTCTTCGTTGCTGCTTTACAGTGCCGCGGAGTTGCCGGTGAGGGGCTGCTTGTCGGCCGTGCGGCAGAAGTCAGCCCTCATTTACGCGCACACGTTTAAGGCGCGGCAATCGTTCCAGATCCGCGGCTTTCTTGATACCCTTGCGCAGCTCATCACGCTTTTCGTGGATCGAAGCGATTACCGGGCCGACCGCGACGCCGAGATCGCTCAGTACCGCTTCCGACAGTTGTAGCGAGCTTTCCAGTGTCTCCGGCACAGCGTCGGTTACCCCCGCCCGGTACAGTTCAGCGGCATGATCCACATCTCGCGCGCGTGCGATGATTGTCAGATCGGGAACCCAGCCGCGCACCCGGCGCGTGAGTTGTACGGTCAGTACTGGATCGTCCATCGTCATGATGAGCGCCCTGGCTCGACCGAGATTGAGGCGGTCTACCAGTTCAGGCCGCGCGACATCCCCGAAAATAAGGGGGTAGCCATCGCGTCGTGCCGCCGTAACGGTGTCGATATCCGCCTCGACCGCAACATAGGGCTGTCCGTGCGTGGTGAGCATATCCGCTACCATCCGGCCCACGCGCCCAAAGCCGATGATGACTGTGCCAGGTCCTTCAAGCGGGATCATCAATTCCGGAGCGTCACCGCCGCCGCTGCGACGTTCGATCCGTACCGCCATGCGCCGCCCCGCCCAGGCGAGCAGCGGTGTGATCGTGAGCCCGACCGCCGTAATCGTCTGCCAGAACGCGGCAGTGGAGGGTGCGATCAACGCAGCCTGCGCTGCGGTACCGAGAACGATCAACGTCGTTTCGGACGGGCTCGCCATCAACAGGCCGGTCTCCGCTGCGATTCCCGACTTGACGCCGCCCAGCTTCAGCAAGGCAAACGTCACCAGCGTCTTGGCGGCGATCACGCCCAGAATGCCGAGCAGCAACGATTCCCAATTCTCCGCCACGGTGCGGAGATCGAGACTCATGCCGACCGTGATGAGGAACACGCCCAGCGCCAGCCCCTTGAACGGCGCGGTCATCACCTCGACCTCATTGTGATAATCGGTCTCTGCGATCAGCAGTCCGGCGAGCAATGCGCCAACGATCGGCGACAGGCCCGCCGCCGCCGTGGCAAGGCTGGCCGCAATAACGATCAGCAGCGAGGCCGCGAGGAACAGTTCCGGGCTTTTGGTCCTAGCGGCCTGCGCAAACAGGCGTGGCAGGATGAACCGGCCTCCAACGAACATGGCCGCGACCGTTACGATTCCGCGCCCGAGTACGCCGATGAACGCCCAATCATCGCCCGCCGCATTGGGCGAGAATGCAGCCAACACGAAAATTATCGGGACCAATGCAAGGTCTTCGAACAGCAACATGGCGAATGCGGATCGCCCGACGGCGCTGGCCGTCCCCGCTATCGGGATGACCAGCGCAGTGGAGGAAAGCGTCAGCGCAAACCCCAGTCCGATCGCGCCCGGCCAATCTTGGCCAAGCAGGTGCAACGCCGTGCCAATGATGACTCCCGAACCGATGAGTTCGGCCGCACCGGTGCCGAACACCTGCGCCCGCATCGCCCATAATCGCTTGAAGGACAGTTCGAGACCGATCGAGAACAGCAGCAGAATGATGCCGAATTCGGCGAACGGCTCGATCGCGTGCGCGTCGGAGATGGTGATGTAGTAAAGCCACGGATAGCGGCCGACCAGCGAACCCAGCCCGGCCGGACCGACCAGAACGCCGACAAGGATGAAGCCGATGACCGGGCTGATCCGAAAACGCGCGAACGTGGGGATTACAAGCCCGGCGGCGCCGAGGATGACGAGCGTGTCGCTCAGTCCGTTATTGTCGAGCGCCAGTGCCATTAGGCTATGTAATCGGATCGTGACCGGTTTGTCAGCCGGCGACTGCGGCGATTGCGTGGATATTCAAACAAAGAAGCCGCCCGACCCGACGGCGAGCGGCTCCTTTGATGCTTCGCGAAATTGGCAAATCAGGCGGTGATCGCACCCATTTCAGCTTCCAGGTTCACGCGAACGGCCTCGAAAAACTGCTCGGTCGTCATCCACGCCTGGTTCGGGCCGATCAGCAGCGCGAGATCCTTGGTCATCTTGCCGCTCTCGACCGTCTGGATGCAGACCCGCTCCAGCGTCTCGGCGAACTTGGTAACCTCGGGCGTACCGTCAAACTTGCCACGATAGATCAGGCCGCGCGTCCACGCGAAGATGGATGCGATCGGATTGGTCGAGGTCGCCTTGCCCTGCTCATGCATACGGAAGTGGCGCGTAACGGTGCCGTGCGCGGCTTCGGCCTCGACGGTCTTGCCGTCCGGCGTGAGCAGCACCGAGGTCATCAGGCCCAGCGACCCGAAGCCCTGCGCGACTTGATCCGACTGCACGTCGCCATCGTAATTCTTGCACGCCCACACGAATTCGCCGCTCCACTTCAGCGCCGATGCGACCATGTCGTCGATCAGGCGATGCTCGTAGGTGATGCCGGCTTCCTTAAACTTGTCCTTGAACTCGGTCTCGTACACTTCCGCGAACAAGTCTTTGAAGCGACCGTCATAGGCCTTGAGGATGGTGTTCTTGGTCGACAGGTACACCGGCCACTTCAGGTTCAGACCGTAGTGCATCGAAGCGCGTGCGAAGTCGCGGATCGAATCGTCGAGGTTGTACATCGCCAGCGCAACGCCCGGCGACGGGAAGTCGAACACCTCCTTATCGATCTTGGTGCCGTCAGCACCGTCGAACACGAGGCGTAGCTTGCCGGGGCCGGGGACGAGGAAGTCGGTGGCGCGATACTGGTCGCCGAAGGCATGACGGCCGACGACGATCGGTTTGGTCCAGCCCGGGATCAGGCGCGGCACGTTCGAGATCACGATCGGCTCGCGGAAAATCGTGCCGCCAAGGATGTTGCGGATCGTGCCGTTTGGCGACTTCCACATCTGCTTGAGACCGAATTCTTCGACGCGCTGCTCGTCCGGAGTGATCGTCGCGCACTTTACGCCGACGCCGTACTTCTGGATCGCCTTGGCCGAATCGATGGTGATCTGATCGTTGGTCTCGTCGCGCTTTTGCACGCCGAGATCGTAATATTCGAGATCGATGTCGAGGTAGGGAAGGATGAGCCGCTCGCGGATCCACTGCCAGATGATCCTCGTCATCTCGTCGCCGTCGATCTCCACGACGGGCGTCTTCACCTTGATCTTCGCCATTGATGTCTCTCTTGCAGGAGGAGGTTTGGCCAGCGTCTACGGGTATGGTGGCGCGGGATCAACCGCTTGGGCGCACGCGACAGGGAATTGTGTTGAGGTGCGTGAGCGCCTAGGTCAGCCGCTATGCCTTCTCTCGATAAACCCGAAATCGCGACCTCGACCGTCAAATGGCGTTTTGCCGACATGCACCCGGAGGGTCGCAAGTACGTCGCGATCGCTGCCGTCATTACCTTTGTCGCGTGGCTGTTCGTGCCAATTTTGACGTGGCCACTCGTCGCCGTCACAGCATGGGTGGCGTTGTTCTTTCGCGACCCGATCCGCGTTACCCCGCAGGGCGAGGGGCTGGTGATTGCGCCGGCCGACGGCCTCATCACCATGATCGAGCGGGTGCCGGTACCGCGCGAGATCGCCGGACCGGGGGGACTGGGAGAACTCCCGCTAGTCCGTGTGTCGATCTTCATGTCGGTGTTCGACGTGCATATCAATCGCACGCCGATCGCGGGGACAATCCGGCAGGTGGTCTATATCTCGGGTAAGTTCCTGAACGCCGACCTCGACAAGGCGAGCGAGGAGAACGAGCGCCAGCATATCGTCGTCGAGGACCGTAACGGCCAGCGGGTCGGGTTTACGCAAATCGCAGGGTTGGTCGCGCGTCGGATTGTGCCGTTCGTCAAGGCCGGCGACATCATCGCTCGCGGTCAGCGGGTCGGCCTGATCCGGTTCGGCAGCCGCGTAGATGTCTTCCTGCCCGAGGATTGTGCCTGCCAAGTGGCACTTGGACAGCGCAGCATTGCGGGCGAAACGGTATTGGGTCGCTTGGGCGGTACCGTTGCTGTCGGGATTTCGCAGTGACGCGCCCGTTCAAGGCGCGTGGCTGAGATGCGGCGTCCGCTACGTCAATCCCGGCGCGGTTTACCGCTTCGCGCGGTTGCTCCAAATGCCGTAACGGCGTTGGCCTTGTGCTTCGGCCTGACAGGCATCCGTTATGCCATTTCCGCAGACTGGGAGGCGGCAGTGGCGATGATCATGATTGCTGCCGTTCTGGATGGTCTTGACGGTACGGTCGCGCGATTGGTGCGTGGCGAGAGTCGCTTCGGGGCAGAACTCGACTCCTTGTCCGATGCGATTTCCTTTGGTGTCTCACCCGCGATCATTCTGTATCTCTGGTCGCTTAAAGATGTGCCCCGTGTCGGCTGGCTGTGTGCGTTGGTTTTCGCGGTGTTCTGCGGGCTGCGACTGGCACGCTTTAACGCTAACATCGATGTGCGCGAACAACCTCATAAATCTGCTGGATTTCTGACCGGCGCGCCCGCGCCGGCTGGGGCGGCACTGGCGATGCTGCCAATGTATGTGTCGTTCTGGAGTGCTCAGACGTGGTTAAGGTCGCCTGTGTTCGTCATACCATGGGTCGCCGCGATCGCTATTCTGATGATCTCCAGTGTCGCGACGTTCAGCTGGAGTTCGTTGAAGCTTCGCGATCACATTCGTTTCGAGGCGATTGCCGTGGTGGTACTGCTCGGCGCGTCGCTCATCTCGGCACCATGGTATACGCTGTCCGCATTGTGCGTAGCGTATCTTGCTACGCTGCCGTTCAGCATCCGGAGTTATCGCCGGGTCAAGCGGCTTCGCGAAACGATGCCGACCGGATCCGTTGCACCGGACGTGCTCGCGTCCGCACCCGGCGATCACTGATTGCCACGAACGCGTTAGCAGCCTCGTACTCTGCTTCGCCGCGCAAAATCGCCGCGATCCGCGGAAGCGCCGGTACCAAGGTGAATGCGAACACCCAAACCGAAACCGCAAAGGCAACGGCGAACGTCATGCTGTCGATAACTGCGATCATCGCTCAAATCCTTGATTACGCCGTTAAAAATCTGATGGTTAAAGCAACTTACCCACAGGTTTGTTCCCCGTACCGCTGTTGAGCCGGTTATGTTCCGCATTTGTACTTAGTGTCAAGCTTGATTTTGGTGGCGACGCACGCTAACGGCCGCCTCTCAACACCGCATGGGAAGCACATATACCGGTGTCCAGAGGGTAGCCCTCACGGATCACACGCTTCCCAGAGGCATAACCGGAAAGGAAAATCACCATGGCGGCACCTGTCGTTTCCATGCAGCAATTGCTCGAAACGGGCGCACACTTCGGCCACCAGACGCACCGCTGGAACCCGAAGATGAAGCCTTATATCTTTGGCGACCGTAACGGCGTCCACATCCTCGATCTTTCGCAGACCGTTCCGCTGCTCGCACGCGCGCTTGAATTCATCAGCGCATCGACCGCCGCTGGCGGCAAGGTTCTGTTCGTCGGCACCAAGCGCCAGGCGCAAGAGCCGGTTGCGGATGCGGCGCGCCGGTCGGGCCAGCATTTCGTCAACCACCGCTGGCTGGGCGGCATGCTCACCAACTGGAAGACGATCTCGAACTCGATCAAGCGCATGAAGGCACTCGAAGAGCAGCTTTCGGGCGACACGCACGGCCTCACCAAGAAGGAAGTGCTGCAGCTCACCCGTGAAAAGGACAAGCTCGAGCTGTCGCTCGGCGGCATTCGCGACATGGGCGGCATCCCCGACGTGATGTTCGTGATCGACGCGAACAAGGAAGAGCTGGCGATCAAGGAAGCCAACACGCTCGGCATTCCGGTCGTCGCGATCCTCGACTCGAACGTGTCGCCGGACGGCATCGCCTTCCCGGTTCCCGCGAACGACGACGCCAGCCGCGCGATCCGTCTGTACTGCGAAGCAATTGCGATCGCCGCGACGCGTGGTGGTCACGAGCAGGCGACCCGTCGGGGCACCGACTTCGGTTCGATGGAGCAGCCTCCGGTCGAGGAAGCACTGACCGTTGAGACGCCGGCGGCTGAGCCGGGCGACGTGCCCGCAGTTGCCGAGCCGGTCGCTGCCGAGATGGCTGCCGAGACCGAGCGCCAGCTCGACGCCTGAGCGTCGTTGAACTGACATATGGGCGGGGTAGGGCGCGACCTTACTCCGTCCATTCTCATATCTGCAAAACCTGATGAGGAATTAGACATGGCCGATATTACAGCCGCTGCGGTGAAGGACCTGCGCGAAAAGAGCGGCGCGGGCATGATGGATTGCAAGAAGGCGCTGACCGAAGCGAACGGCGACATGGATGCCGCGATGGACTGGCTGCGCGCCAAGGGCCTCGCTGCCGCCGCCAAGAAGTCGAGCCGCACCGCGGCCGAGGGTCTGGTCGGCGTGGAAGTGTCCGGTACCAAGGGTGCTGCGGTCGAGGTGAACTCGGAAACCGATTTCGTTGCAAAGAACGTGCAGTTCCAGACGTTCGTGCGCGATGTCGTTTCAGTGGCGCTCGAAATGGGCGACGATGTCGAGACGATCAAGGCGACCTCGCTCGGCGAGAAGACCGTTGAGGAGACGCTCGTCACCAACATCGCCACGATCGGTGAGAACCAGGCAATCCGTCGGGCCAAGCGCCTCGAAGTGACCGCCGGCGCAGTCGTGCCTTACATCCACAACGCGCAGGCCCCCGGCCTCGGCAAGATCGGCGTTCTGGTCGCGCTGGAGAGCGAAGCGGGCGCCGACGTGCTCGAGCCGCTCGGCAAGCAGATCGCGATGCACATCGCCGCTGCATTCCCGCTCGCGCTCAACGCCGAGGGCATCGACCCGGCCGTGATCGAGCGCGAAGCTGCGATCTTCAAGGAGAAGAACGCCGACAAGATCGCCGGCAAGTCGCCGGAAGTCGCCGAGAAGATCATCCGTGGCCCGGTCGACAAGTTCATCCGCGAAAACGCGCTGCTCACGCAGGCGTTTGTGATGGACGGCAAGACGCCGGTGCAGGACGTGATCGCAGCCGCCGCTAAGACCGCCGGCAAGCCGATCACGCTGACCGACTATGTGCGCTTCCAGCTCGGCGAAGGTATCGAGAAGGAAGTCAGCGACTTTGCGGCGGAAGTCGCCGCTGCTTCGGGCGTTCCTGCCAAAGCGTAAGCCCGCACCTGAGTGCCGGTACGCCCGCTGTCGTACGACGACAGCGGGCGTACGGTTTCGCCTGCACGACATGCCGAAAATGTCTGCACGGTTTCCGCGCTTCCAATCGCGGAAGGCCGCGACTAAGGTCCGGCCCGCATCCAGCCCCTTCAGCATGATGGAATCCCGTGAGCGATCCTAGATTCAAACGCATCTTGTTGAAATTATCGGGGGAAGTCCTGATGGGCGAGGGGGGCTTGTCGATCGACCCCGTCGTCACCGCTCGCGTTGCCGGTGAGATCGCCGATGCCCGCGCTGCCGGATATGAAATGTGCGTCGTGGTCGGTGGCGGCAACATTTTCCGTGGCCTGTCTGCCGCTGCCAAGGGCATCGAGCGCGCGACTGCCGATTACATGGGTATGCTCGCCACCGTGATGAATGCGCTGGCGGTACAGAACGCGCTTGAGCAGATCGGCGTCGACACCCGCGTGCAATCGGCGATCCCAATGCAATCGGTGTGCGAACCCTTCATCCGCCGCCGTGCCGAGCGCCATCTGGAAAAGGGTCGGGTGGTGATCTTCGCCGCCGGCGTGGGCAGCCCGTTCTTTACCACGGACAGCGGCGCCGCATTGCGCGCGGCCGAGATGAAATGCGATGCCCTCTTCAAGGGTACATCAGTCGATGGTGTTTATGATGCCGATCCGAAAAAGGTGCCGGCCGCGAAGCGTTTCAAAACCGTCGGTTACAGCACCGTGCTCGCGCAGGATCTGAAGGTGATGGACGCGAGCGCGATCGCGCTGTGCCGCGACAACAACATTCCGATCGTCGTCTTCAACATCCGCGAACACGGCAACTTCGCCGCCGTGCTGCGCGGTGAGGGCGTTTCGACGGTCGTTCAGGCTCAAGGAGAATAACATGGCCGCTTATGACAAGGCTGATCTCGAACGTCGCATGAGCGGCAGTGTCGAAGCGCTCAAGGGCGATCTCGGCGGTCTGCGCACCGGGCGTGCGTCGGTCTCGCTGCTCGATCCCGTTACGGTCGAGGTGTATGGCGCGCACATGCCGCTCAACACTATCGCTACCGTGTCGGTGCCCGAGCCGCGCATGATTTCGGTGCAGGTGTGGGACAAGACCAACGTCGGCCCGGCCGACAAGGCGATCCGTTCGGCCGGCCTCGGTCTTAACCCGATCGTCGACGGCCAGACGCTGCGGCTACCGATCCCGGATCTCACCGAGGAGCGCCGCAAGGAGCTTGCCAAGCTCGCCGGCAAATATGCCGAGGGCGCTCGTATCGCCGCGCGCAATGTGCGTCGCGACGGCATGGACAGCCTCAAAACCGACGAGAAAAAGGGCGTGATTTCGGAAGACGAGCGCAAGCGTCTCGAAACCGAAGTGCAGAAGTTGACCGACGCTACGATCGCCGACATCGATGCCGCGGCGACGGCGAAGGAAAAGGAAATCCTGGGCAAGTGAGCACCAGGCCCGCCCCGGCTGCGCAAATGGCCGACGGTGTGGCGATTCCGCGCCACGTCGCGATCATTATGGATGGCAACGGCCGTTGGGCGAAGAAGCGTTTTCTACCGCGTGTCGCCGGGCACAAGGCCGGTATCGATGCGGTACGCCGCGTCACCCGCGCCGCCCGCGCGATGGGGATCGACGCGCTGACACTCTATGCGTTTTCCTCGGAGAACTGGCGCCGCCCGGAGGATGAGATCAGTGATCTGATGGCGCTGATGCGCGTGTTCATCCGATCCGATCTCGACGAACTGGTCCGCGAGAACGTGCGGTTGCGGGTGATCGGTGACTATCGGCGGTTTTCGCCCGACCTGGTGGTGATGGTGGATGATGCGATCGCCCGCACCGCCGGCAACACCGGGCCAATCCTTGCCGTCGCGCTTAATTACGGGTCGCAGGCGGAACTCGCCAACGTGGCGCGGCGCCTTGCCGAGCGCGCGATGCGGGGCGAGATCGACCCGGCCGAGATCGATACCGGGCTGATCGAATCGCAACTCGACACCTATGATCTGCCGCCGCTCGACCTGCTGATCCGTACGTCGGGGGAGGTGCGGTTGTCGAACTTCCTGCTGTGGCAGGCGGCTTATGCCGAACTGCTGTTCACGGAAACGCTGTGGCCCGATTTCGACGGTGACGCGCTCGCCGATGCAATCGCTATCTTCGGCCAGCGGCAGCGCCGGTTCGGGGGCCTGTGAACGAGCGGTCTACGCCGAAGCGGCCTTCGGAACTGATGCTCCGGATCGTCGTCGGCATCGCGCTCATCGCGATCGCGCTGGCGACGATCGTCGCGGGTGACATCGCTTTTTGGGTGGTGTGCGTCGCGCTGGGTCTGCTGATGATGGCCGAGTGGTCAGATCTGATGAAGACCCCGCCATCGCTGAAGCGGCTGGCGCAGTTTGCACTGTTCGTGCCCCTGTCCGTGATGGCGCCGATCATGGCGGGGCCGGGGTTCTTTACCCTTGGCCTGCTAATCGGCGCTGCGTTTTTTATCGTAATCGTCACGCAGCGCCCGATGCTTGCGGCCGGCGCAATCTACGTCGGCATGCCGACTCTCGCGTTGCTGGCGATCCGCGAACAAAAAGAGGGTATTGTCTTCACGCTATGGGTGCTGGCTTCGGTCTGGGCGTGCGACATCGGTGCCTACACCGCAGGCCGGTTGATCGGTGGGCCAAAGATCGCACCGGCGATCAGCCCCAACAAGACGTGGGCCGGGCTGATCGGCGGCATGGCGTTCGCGGGCGTGTTCGGCGCGGCGATGCATCACGCTTACGGCCTACCGCTACGGCTGACGCTGACGACGCCGTTCCTAGCGGTCGTCGCTCAGGCCGGTGATTTCTATGAAAGCTGGCTGAAGCGCCGCGCTGGCGTCAAGGACAGCGGCAACATCTTCCCCGGCCACGGCGGTGTGCTAGACAGGCTCGACGGGTTGGTTCCCGTAGCGCCGGTGGCCGCGTTTCTGGTCATTTTGCCGAGATTCTATTTCTGATGAAGACGGTTACGATTCTGGGCGCGACGGGTTCCGTCGGCTCCTCGACGCTCGACCTGATCGAGCGCGAACCCAATGCGTTTCAGGTGCTTGCGCTCACCGCGCATCGCGACGTCAACAAGCTTGCCGAGGCGGCGATCCGCACTCGTGCAAAGCGCGCTGTTGTCGCGGACGAGGCGTGCCTCGGCGCACTTCGCGCGGCGCTGGCCGGTACAGATATCGTGGCGGCGGGCGGCGCGCAGGCGGTCCGCGATAGCGCCGAGCTCGGCGCGGATATCACGATGGGTGCGATCGTAGGCTGTGCTGGTCTGGAACCGGTGCTGGCGGCGATCGAACAGGGTCGCACGGTCATCATCGCCAACAAGGAGCCGCTGGTCTCGGCCGGCGAGATCGTGTTGGCGGCGGCGGAAACCAGTGGCGCGACGCTGTTGCCGGCGGATTCCGAACACAATGCGATCTTTCAATGTTTTGATGTGGCGCGACTGAGTCGCGTACGCCGGATCATTCTGACCGCGAGCGGCGGCCCGTTTCGCGACTGGTCGCTCGATCGGATGCGTGAGGTCACGGTGGCGCAAGCGGTTGCGCATCCGAACTGGTCAATGGGCGCCAAAATCTCGATCGATTCGGCAACGATGATGAACAAGGGGCTGGAACTGATCGAGGCCGCTCGGCTGTTCCCGGTGCCGCACGACGCGATCGAGATCATCCTGCATCGCCAGTCGGTGATCCATTCGATGGTCGAATATGTCGATGGCTCCACGCTAGCGCAGCTTGGACCACCCGACATGCGCGTGCCGATCGCGAGTTGCCTTGCCTGGCCCGACCGGATGATGACGCCGATGGCACCGCTCGATCTCGTCAAGATCGGCCGGCTCGATTTCGAAGCGCCTGATGTCGAGCGGTTCCCGGCACTGAGGCTGGCTCGCGAGGCGCTCGATGCGGGCGGTGCGCGCCCGGCTATCCTCAACGCCGCCAACGAGATCGCGGTGGCGGCGTTTCTTGATGGTCAGATCGGCTTCCTCGAAATTGCCGCAATCGTCGAAGATACGCTGGAGCGCTACGATCCGCCCGCGCCTGGGGCACTCGCCGACGTGCTTGCCGTCGACGGGGAGGCGCGCAGGGTCGCGGCCGAGCGAGTGAAGGATTGCGCCCAGTGACCCATAGCCCCGGCTTCCTGCTGACCGTGCTGGCGTTCGCGCTGGTGATCGGCCCGCTGATCTTCCTGCATGAGATGGGGCATTACCTCGCCGGGCGGCTGTTCAGGGTGAAGATCGATGCGTTCTCGGTTGGTTTCGGGCAGGAAGTGTTTGGCGTAACCGACAAGCGCGGCACGCGGTGGAAATTTTCTTGGATGCCGCTGGGCGGATACGTGAAGTTCGCCGGCGACATGAACGCGGCGAGCCAGCCTGGCGAAGAGTGGCTGATGCTTCCACCGGAGGAGCGCGCACGAACGTTGCAGGCAAGACCGGTGTGGCAGCGCGCGATCGTAGTCGCGGCCGGGCCGGTGACCAATTTTATCGTCGCCGTCCTGATTCTCGCCGGTTTCGCGCTTGCTTACGGCGTTGACGCGACACCCTCCATAATCGGTACGATCGAACCCAAAAGCGCGGCGGCGGTGGCAGGATTGCAGCCGGGTGACCGCCTCACCAGTCTCGGCGGACGTGCTGTCTCGACGTTTTCCGATCTTGCGCAATTTACCGCCTTGCGCCCCGATGAGCGCGTCACGGTGCGTTTCGTGCGGGCCGACAATATCATGAGCCGCGAGGTGACGATCGGCGCGCTCGTTCAGCGCGATGCGTTCGGCAATGAGTTCCGGCGGGGGCTGCTGGGTATCGGCCCAACCAATCCGGTGCTGCGTCCGGTTGGCGCACTCGAGGCACCGTTCACCGGGATCAGAATGACCGGCGAAATCTTGCGTGGGACGCTCGATGGCCTCGGTCAGATCCTGACTGGCCGCCGGTCGGTGGACGAGCTTGGCGGCCCATTGCGCATCGCCAAGGTGTCCGGCGAGCAACTGTCACTAGGCGTACCCGCTCTGATCTGGATGATCGCGGTGATCTCAATTAATTTAGGATTCATCAACCTGTTGCCAGTGCCGGTGCTCGACGGTGGCCACCTGTTCTTCTACGCGATCGAGGCAGTGCGACGGCGGCCCGTCCCCGTGCAGGTGCAGGAATGGGCGTTCCGCGGCGGGCTCGCGGCGATGCTAGCACTGATGCTGATGGTGACATTCAATGATCTGGGCTCGTTTGGGCTCTGGAAGAACCTCGCCGGCTTGATCGGTTGACGAAGGTGAGGCAGGGCGGTTCCGCGGTGTTGCGGTCCGCGAGTATGGTTTCTCCGATTTGGGGTGGGAAGTGACAGCGATCAAGGTTTCGACGTTCGGAAAGCATGCGCTCGTCACGCTTCTGGCGGGTACAGTGCTTTCCACGATGCCGAGCGCGGCCGATGCCCAGGGCGGGATGCGCGGCGGCGGTCACCGCGGTGGTGGCCAGCGTGGCGGCGCACCGCGCGGCGTGGCCGAACCGATCCCGATGCCGCCGGCACCTTCCATCGGGCCGGCGGTCGTCGTCAGCGATCCGAACGCCAAGAAGATCCTGACGCTGCGCGTCGAAGGCTCGCAGCGGATCGAGCCCGAGACGGTGTTGTCCTATACCAAGCTGCGCGTCGGCATACCCTACAACAACGAACTGCTCGATCAGGCGATCAAGGATCTGCTCGCCAGTGATCTGTTCGCCGACGTGTCGATCAGCGGTGTCGAAAGCGGCAACATCGTGCTGCGCGTCCGCGAAAACCCGATCATCAACCGCGTTATTCTGGAGGGCAACAAGCGCCTGAAGGACGACAAGATCACCAAGGAGATCAAGCTCAAGCCGCGCCAGATCTTCACGCGTACCGCAGTCCGCCAGGATGTCGCGCGCATCGTCGAACTGTATCGCCGGCAGGGCCGCTTCGCCGCCGCGATCGAACCGAAGATGGTCACGCTCGACCAGAATCGCGTCGACGTGATCTTCGAGATCAACGAGGGGCCGAAATCCAAGGTCCGCCAGATCAACATCCTCGGCAACGAGGTGTTCTCCGACAAGACGCTGCGTGGCCAGATGGCGACCAAGGAGGCACGCCTGACGACCCTGCTCAGCTCGAACACGAGCTACGACCAGGATCGTCTCGCCTACGATCAGCAGAAGATGCGTCAGTTCTACCTGACCAACGGCTATGCCGACTTCCGCGTGACCTCCGCCGTGGCCGAGCTGACGCCGGACAAGAAGGACTTCATCATCACCTACGTGGTGGAGGAAGGGAAGCGCTACAAGTTCGGCGACGTCACCGTCGACAGCGACATTCGCGATTTCGACAATAAGAAGGTCGCCGCCGGCCTGACCATCAAGAAGGGCGATTGGTACGACGCCAAGAAGGTCGAGGATACGGTAGACAGCCTGAACCAGTCGGCCGGTCTGGTCGGCTACGCGTTCGCGGATACAAACCCCGAGTTCACGCGCGACAAGGAAGCGCTGACGATGGGGATCAATTTCCACATCGCCGAAGCCAAGCGCACCTATGTCGAGCGCATCAACGTCACCGGGAATACGCAGACACAGGATAAGGTGATCCGCCGCGAAATTCGTCTCGCCGAGGGTGACGCATTCAACAGCTTCCAGGTCAAGCGGTCGCAGGACCGGATCAACTCGCTCGGTTTCTTCCAGGACAAGTTCGAGATCAAGCAGAGCCAGGGCTCTGCGCCGGACCGCGTGGTGCTGGACGCGAACGTCGAGGAGAAGTCGACCGGCGAACTATCGCTGTCGGCGGGCTATTCGAGCTTGGAGAGCTTCATCATCCAGGCGTCGATCACCCAGCGCAACTTCCGCGGCAAGGGGCAGGAGCTGCGCGCCAGCGTCAACTATTCCTATTATTCCAAGTCGATCGATCTCGGCTTTACCGAGCCGTATTTGTTCAACAAGAACATCGCGATCGGCGGCGATATCTTCCGGCGCGATTACAACGCGTTCAACTTCGCTGGCGATACGCGTCAGACCACCTATACGCAGGTCTCGACCGGCTTCCAGCTTCGCGCCGGCATCCCGCTCACCGAATATTGGTCGCTCGCGGCGCGGTACGGACTAACCTATGACGAGGTCGGCCTCGCATCGACGTATTTCAATGCGGACGGCACCTGTAACGTGCTCACGGCGGGTTCGTATCTGTGCAGTGCGCTTGGCAACCGTTGGACCTCGTCCGTCGGCTATTCGCTGATCTTCGATTCCACCAACAGCCGGCTTCGACCGACCGCAGGCCAGAAGTTCAGCGTCAGCCAGGATTTCGCCGGCCTGGGTGGCGATGTGCGCTACATCCGCACGCGCGTCGACGGCACCAAATACAAGAACCTCGGCAGCGGATTCATCGTCTCCGCGCATGTCGAGGGCGGCTATATCTTCTCGCTGGAAGGCAAGAAGCCCGCTGGCGTCGATCCGATCCGTATCACCGATCGCTTCTATCTGGGCGAACCGGATTTCCCCGGCTTCGACATTCGCGGTATCGGCCCGCGTGTGAAGCGTACTCCGTACACCACGGACGCAGCCGGCAACCAGACGCTCGTCACCGATCGCAACAGCATCGTCGACGACGCGCTTGGTGGCACCAAATACTATAATGCCAGACTGGAAATGCAGATCCCGCTTGGCTCGGGCGCGCGCGAACTTGGGCTTCGTCCGTCGATCTACGTGCAGGCCGGCGCGCTTTGGGGGGTTACGCGTCCGCTGCCGAGCGCGACGTTCCCGACGACGATCGATCCGGTTACCGGTCGCGTGACGGTTCTGCCGCTGAACTCGCCTGGGTTCGCCGCGAACGGCCAGCAACTTTACGTCGTGCCGTCGACCGATGCAGGCGCGCCGAACGCAACGACGACGTGTAAGGTCGGTTATTCCACGGTCGCGGGCGGAACGTGCGTCGGCTCTTCGATCAACACGCTTTACACCACCCCCACCTCGCCCTTCCTCGAGGAATTCCTCGGTGACTCGCCGAAGCCGCGTTTGTCGATCGGCACCGGGGTAAACTGGAATTCGCCGTTCGGGCCGCTGCGGATCGACATTGCATACGCGCTCCTGAAGGTTAAGGGCGACGACACCAAGCTTGTGACATTCAACGTAGGGACACAATTCTGATGAACACGTTCAAGAAGGTATTGCTCGGTTGCGCGATCGCCGCGCCGGCAGCGTTCATCGCCGCGCAGGCGAACGCGCAGGTTTCCGGCATCGGTTTTGCCGATCCGGAGTCGGTGATCCTCGGCGCCAAGGCGCTCGACGCCGCCAACCAGACGATCGCGACGACCTACAAGGCACAGCTTGATCAGGCGCGCACGCGTCAGCAGGCGCTCGACACGGAACTCGCCACGATCTGGGCGCCGCTCGACACGAACAAGGACAAGCAGTTGTCCGATGCCGAGGTTCAGGCAGCACAGGCCGCCAAGAGCCCAGTGCTGGCGCGCCTCGAAGCCGCGCAGAAGGCCGGTCAGCAGGAAGTCAGCCGTCTGCGCGCACCCGCAACGCTGGCGCAGGCTTATGCGATCGAGCAGATTTCGATGAAGTATGAGACCGCGATGAAGTCGGTCGTCGCCTCGCAGAAGGTCAGCCTGCTGCTCTCGGCCGGCGCAGTGCAGTATAACACGCCCGCCGCCGACCTGACTGACGAAATCAAGGCCGAGCTCGATCGTCAAACGCCGACTGTGTCGGTCACGCCGCCCGCCAACTGGCAGCCGAGCCAGCAGACCGGGCAGCTGTTCCAGCGGTATCAGCAGCTCGTTTACTACAGCGCGATGCAGCGTCAGCAGGGCGGTGCCGCTGCTCCCGCCGGTGCGGCGCCGAAGAACGCGCCGCAGGGCCGCTGATCGTCACGATGAGCGACGACGCAGCACAGCGCGCCACTGGACCGCTCGATATCGGGCGGGTCATGGCGGCGTTGCCGCACCGTTATCCGATGCTGCTGGTCGACCGTGTCGAGGAGATCATCCTCGACCGGTCGATTACGGCGATCAAGGCGGTGACGATCAACGAGAACTTCTTCCAGGGGCATTTCCCGGGTCGTCCGATCATGCCCGGCGTGCTGATCGTAGAGGCGATGGCGCAGGCCGCCGGCATCCTCGCGGTCGAAAGTCTCGGCCTCGCGGGGTCGGGCAAGCTCGTCTACTTCATGGCGATCGATGGTGCGAAGTTTCGCAAGCCGGTTGAGCCGGGCGTGCTGCTCAAGCTCGAGGTCGAGTTCGTGCAGAAGCGTGCCAGCGTCTGCAAGTTCGCTGGCCGCGCTACCATCGACGGCCAGCTTGCTGCCGAGGCGAACTTCACCGCGATGATCGCCGATCCGCCTAAGGTTTAGGACACCAGATGGATGGATTGACGTGCTTCGGGCTCGTCTCGCTGTCTTTCACGTTGCTTTGCTATGCCCTTGAAGCGCGATCGACCTGGTGGATACTGGGCTTCGCGGTTGGCTGTGTGCTGGGTTCGATCTATGGCTTCCTGCAAGGGGCTTGGCCGTTTGGCGTGGTCGAGGCGATCTGGTCGGTCACGGCGTTGATCCGCTGGCTGAAGGCGCGAACGGCCTGAGTTGCACATACCGCGCGGCTCTGATACGGGCCGCGCCTTCGTGGCTGGTCGGTAACCAGCGACATTTTCCCGGAGATACGACGTGAAGAGCAATACGCACCCCGACTACCACATGATCAAGATCCAGATGACCGACGGCACCACGTTCGAGACGCGCTCGACCTGGGGCAAGGAAGGTGACCTGATGCAGCTCGAGATCGATCCGCTCGCGCATCCAGCATGGACGGGCGGCAAGGGCCAGATGCTCGACGCCGGTGGTCAGGTGGCACGCTTCAACAAGCGTTTCGGCGGTATTTCGCTGAGCGGCAAGAAGTAAGCACTACATCACGTTAGCGGCACGTTAACCGTCGCGGATTAGCTTCTCCTTCCGTCGCAGCGCTTGCACGGGAGGGGAAGCCATGATAGCCGCCGAATACGAGCCTGCCCAACGCGATGGTCGCCGTCGCAGCCCCCGTGCACCGGTTTCGCTGGATGCCAAGATTGGGCGGGGCGGGCTTGATCGCACGCTTTGCAAGATCACGGACCTTTCCCTTCACGGCGCGCGGCTGCACACCTACTCCCCGATGAAGGCGGGATCGATGATCTGGCTTACGCTTCCCAAGGTCGGCCAGATCAGCGCGACGATCATGTGGGCTGACGATTACGTCGCGGGCTGTCAATTTCATCAGCCGCTTGGTCACATCGCCTTCGATAGTCTTGCCGCAGCGCATGGACGCGGCTGATCGCTCGGCGGTCATCATAAATCACTTGGGTAGCCTTTTAAGAGGCGATGGTGCCGGAACAGCCATGCTTTCCATGCCATCACGTCGTCTGCTGAGGCCAGGCACCGCGCGACCTTCGTGCCCCTCCTAAATAGTTACCGCTCGTGCACGTCCGGGCGTTGCGTGCCGGGCAAAGCGCCTTATCGTCTGCTCCGCGAAGTAAATCAGGGGGGATGGTCTATGCGTTTGCTGACGATCATGGTGGCGATGATGTTGGCAACTCCGGTCGTAGCAAGGGCGTCCGACCCAGTTTCGATCGTGCTGAAACCCGCAGGGGTGTTCGACGGCGTCGACGGGAAGGTGCACGCCGGGTGGCAAGTGCTCGTCACCGGAGACAAGATCGTCGCGGTGGGAGCCGATCTGCCGGCGCCCGCAGGGGCGCAGATCATCGATCTCGCAGGCGACACCCTGATGCCCGGCATGATCGAGGGGCATAGCCATCTGTTTCTCCATCCGTACAACGAAACCAGCTGGGACGATCAGGTCCTGCACGAGCCGCTGGCGCTGCGCACGGCGCGCGCGGTGGCGAATGCCAAGGCAACTCTGCTGGCTGGTTTTACCAGCGAACGCGATCTCGGCACGGAAGGAGCAGGCTTTGCGGATGTCGGGTTGAAGGCAGCGATCGATCAGGGGATCGTGCCCGGGCCACGCCTGTCCGTTGCGACGCGCGCTATCGTCGCGCTCGGCGCATATGGCCCCAAGGGTTTCGAACCCGGCGTCGTCATCCCACAGGGCGCCGAAGAGGTTTCGGGCGTCGATCAGATCGTCGCCGCAGTGCGCAGGCAAATTGCGGCCGGCGCGGACTGGATCAAGCTATACGCCGACTACCGCTGGCGCCCGGGCGAAGAAAGCCGCGCGACGCTGAGTCTCGAAGAAATGCAGGCAGCGGTCGCGGCTGCGCATGATGCGGGCAGGCCGGTGGCGGTCCATGCCGCCACGGCCGAGGGCATGCGCCGGGCGGTGGCTGCGGGCGTCGACACCATCGAACACGGGTACGGCGGCACGCAGGAGATTTTCGAGAGCATGGCCGCCAAGCATATCGCGTTATGTCCGACGCTCGCCGCGTCCGATGCGACCGCGCGGTATCGCGGCTGGAACGGTAGCAAACCCGCGCCGCCGTCGGTCGAACTGAACCGAACGAGCTTTCGGCTGGCGATGGCGGCAGGCGTGCCGATCTGCATGGGCGGCGACGTCGGTGTATTCGCGCATGGCAGCAACGCACGCGAACTCGAACTGCTGGTTGCCGCCGGAATGCAACCAGCCCAGGCGCTGATCGCGGCAACCTGGGGCAATGCGCGTTGGCTGCATCTCTCCGACAGGGTCGGCGCTGTGAAGCCGGGCTTGCTCGCCGATCTCATCGCCGTGGAGGGCGATCCAACCGTGAACGTCGGGGCGGTTCGTCATGTCCGATTGGTAATGAAGGGCGGCCATATTTTCCCCGACAGTGCCGGCACCGGTATGCCACGATTATAGTGATAGGCTGCGAAACATCGTCACCGCACATGCTCGCACTTTCGTGCGCCAGTGCCGCGCGATAGCCCGCGTATCAATCGGCGGGCTTGGACCGCATAGCATCGCACTGGGTACCGGCGGAAGCAACCGACGGCGGCTTCGTGAGTTACTCTCTGGTCAACGGATTAGCACGTGGGGCAGCGTTCCGGGAGGTTGCGGCTCCACGCCTGATCCGACCCACTAAATTCCGCGGGCAGTCGGCGTCAGCGTGTCTGACATGCCATAGGGGAGCAACAAAGATGCGCTTCAACATCAACGGACAGGTTCACGAAGTGGACGTGGACATCCGAACCAGCCTCCTCGATCTGTGTCGGGAGCATCTGTCCCTCACCGGTTCGAAAAAGGGGTGTGATCACGGCCAGTGCGGGGCGTGCACCATGCTAGTTAATGGCCGCCGTGTGAACAGTTGCCTGTCGCTCGCGGTGATGCACCAGAACGATGAGATCACGACGATCGAAGGGTTGGGCAATCCCGAGGCGCTTCACCCGATGCAGGAGGCGTTCCTGCATCATGATGGTTATCAGTGCGGCTATTGCACATCGGGCCAGATCTGTTCGGCGGTTGGTATGCTCGACGAGGTTGCAAAAGGTTGGCCGAGCCACGTGTCCGCCGATCTGGAGAACGTCACGCTCGATAACGCTGAGATATCCGAACGGATGAGTGGCAACCTTTGCCGCTGCGCCGCGTACCCGAACATCGTCGATGCGATCACCGAAGTCTCTCTCCGTGACGCTGATGCCAAAGAGGGGGTCGCCGCATGAAGACGTTCGACTATCTGTTGGCGGAAAGCCCAGAACAGGCGGCAGCAGCGGCGACCGAGCCGACCACGCGTTTCATTGCCGGTGGTACGAACCTGCTCGATCTGATGAAGTTGCAGGTCGAAACACCCGCGCGACTTGTTGACGTCAGCCGTCTCGACCTCGCCCAGATTGTAGAACGGGATGACGGTGGCCTGACGATCGGCGCGATGGTCCCGAACAGCGATCTTGCCGCCGACCCGCGCGTGATCTCGCGCTACCCTGTGCTGAGCCGGGCGCTGCTGGCTGGTGCAACCGGACAGTTGCGGAACAAGGCGAGCACCGGCGGCAACCTGCTGCAACGCACGCGTTGTTACTATTTCTACGACGTAGCTACGCCGTGCAACAAGCGCGATCCTGGCAGCGGCTGCTCCGCGATCGGCGGCGTCAATCGCATTCTGGCGGTGCTGGGCACCAGCGACCAGTGTATCGCGACCCACCCGAGCGATATGGCTGTGGCGATGCGTGCGCTCGATGCGACGGTCGTCACGGTGAACGCGGATGGTGGCAGCAATCGTATCGCGATCGGCGACTTTCATCGCCTGCCAGGCGAGACACCCCATATCGATACGGTGCTGGAACAGGGCGAACTCATCACCCACGTCGAGCTGCCCGCTCCACCAGCGGGCCGGCAGGCGTACCGGAAGGTGCGAGATCGCGCGTCCTACGCCTTCGCGCTGGTTTCTGTCGCCGGTGTCGTCGACGTGCAGGATGGCCGGATCGCCTCGGCTGCGCTTGCTTTCGGAGGGCTGGCGCACAAGCCGTGGCGCGACACGGCGGTTGAAGCGGCGCTGATCGGGCAAGCGCCGACCGCGTCGGTCTTCAACGCGGCGGCAGATGCGCTCGTCGCTGAGGCCCGCGGCTTCGGCGATAACGATTTTAAAATCCCGCTCGCCCGGCGGACTCTCGCGGCGGCGCTCCATGAACTGACGGGAGTTGAATGATGTTCGGGTTCGGCCACACCAACAAACTGCGCATGGACGAAGCGCAGCCCACCAGCCTGCTCGACATTGGCGCGCAAAACGTCATCGGCAAACCGCTAGATCGCTACGAAGGGCCGCTAAAGGTCACGGGCCAAGCGCCTTATTCGGCAGAGTACAGCTTCCCCGACATGGTGCATGGCGTGCTGGTCGGCGCCCGGATCGCATCGGGCCGTGTCGTGTCGATAGATGCCGAAGCGGTCAAATCGCTACCGGGCGTGATCGACGTCGTCACGGACTACAAAGCTTTCATCCGTAACTCCGGGCAGGGCGGCGAGACCAAGTCGCCGACGCAGGGTGTGGAAGAAATCGCGTATTTCGGTCAGGTGATCGCGATCGTGCTGGCGGAAAACTATGAGGCCGCGCGCGACGCAGCGATCCAGCTTCCCGTAGCTTATGAAAACGGGGAAGGGCGCTTCGACTTCGCGGCGCACAAGAGCGAAACGGATACGCCGCCACCGAACAACACGCCCGCTCACTTCTCGCAGGGCGACCTGGCGGCGGCAATGTCTGAAGCAGCCACTATCGTCGACGAGACGTTCACCACCCCCAGCCAGAACTCGGCTGCGATGGAGCCGCACGCATCGGTGGCGATGTGGGAGGACGACAAGCTGATCGTCTATGGCGCGTACCAGATCCCGACCAAGGATGCGATGCAGCTTGCCGATGCGCTCGGCTTGTCCAAGGACAAGGTGCGGATCGTCGCGCCCTACATCGGTGGCGGCTTTGGTTCGAAGCTTGGCATTGCGCCGGAGACGACCGCAGCGGCAATCGCTGCCAAGCGGCTTGGTCGTCCGGTAAAGGCGGTGATGCTGCGCCAGCAGGTGTTCGACGCCACCGTGCGCCGCTCGAACACCGAGCAGCGCATCAGGCTGGCTGCCGATGCCTACGGGCGACTGATCGGTATCGGTCATGAGACGCTGACGTCCAATCTTCCGGGCGAAGACTTCTTTGAACCGTCGGGTATCGGAACGCACTTCCTGTACCCGGGCGAGAACCGGCTCATCACGCATGATCAGGTGCGATTGAACCTCGTCCTGTCTGGCTCGATGCGCGCGCCGGGAGAAGCATCGGGCATGCTGGCGCTTGAAGTCGCGATGGACATGCTTGCCGAGAAGATGGAACTCGACCCCATTGAACTGCGGCGCCGCAACGAACCACTCGTCGACCCCGAGAAGAACATTCCGTATTCGTCCCGGTCGCTGCGCCAATGTCTTGACGAGGGTGCCGAGCGTTTCGGCTGGGACGCGCGGCACGCGCGGCCGGGTCAACGCCGCGAAGGCGAATGGCTGATCGGTATGGGCGTCGCCAGCGCGGCTCGCAGCAACATATTGCAGCAGGAAGAAGCCCGCGTGCGGATAGACGCCTCCGGGCACGCGACGATCGAAACAGCGATGACGGACATCGGCACTGGAACCTATTCTGTGCTGTCCCAGGTGGCCGGTGAGTTGCTCGGCCTGGACCCGCGCGCGATCGAGATCCGGATGGGCGACAGCGATCTGCCCGCGTCTAACGGGTCTGGCGGGTCATGGGGCGCGTGTGGCTCCGGGTCGGCCGTATATCTCGCGTGCGAGGAACTGCGTCGCCAAATCGCGAAGGCACTTGGTGTGGAGCCGGAAGCGATGACGCTGAAAGATGGTCATGCCATCGCGGGCAACCGCTCCGTCCCGCTTTCGGAGATCGTCGGCGAAGGGATGGAGGCGACGGGTTCGATCAGTCCCGGCAAGCAGAAGGATGCAGTGACCCAGGCATCGTTCGGTGCGCATTTCGCGGAGGTCGCCGTTAATGCGGTGACCGGCGAAACCCGAGTTCGCCGAATGCTCGGGGTTTTCGCTGCCGGGCGGATCCTCAACGAGAAGACCGCCCGGTCGCAGTGCCTCGGCGGAATGACCTTCGGCATCGGCGCGGCGCTGACGGAGGAGGTTCTGCACGACACGCGCAACGGCAAGCTCGTCAACCACGACCTTGCCGAATATCACATCCCGGTGAACGCGGACGTTCCTCAGCTGGAAGTCCACTTCGTGTCAGAGCGCGACCACCACGCTAACCCGCTGCATGCCAAGGGCATTGGCGAGCTCGGCATCTCGGGTGCGGGCGCGTCGATCGCCAACGCGATCTACAACGCGTGTGGGGTGCGGGTGTGCGATTACCCACTGACGCTCGACAAGGTCCTTCACGGGATGATGGAGCTTGAACAAAAGGGTCAGCCCGTCTGACCCGATCGCTCCGGCCACACGGAAACGCGCGGATGCCCTTGCGACGGGACATCCGCGCGCCTGCTTAAGGTCATCTTAGTTGATCGAGGCTAGGCAATGGGTCATGACCATCCGTGCCGATGTAACCGAGACAACGATCAAGCAGGCCGCGCGCATGTCGGGCGAGCTGGGCATCCGTACGCTCGACTTGCAAGCCGATATCGCGGCGCTTGCCGAACGGGTGACAGCGCAAGCAGCGACGATAGACAACGTCGGACAGGATGCGAACATCCTGTCCGGGGACGTCGATGACGTCGCGGCAGCCGCCCGCGAGGCGCGTAATGACACCGCCGCTGCGAAGATCGTCATCAAGGATTCGACAGCGCAGCTCGGCACCGCAACCGGCGACGTTGTGGACCTGATTGGTCAGGTCAGCCGCATTCATGATGGGCTAGGTTCGTTCAACGATGCCTTGAACGAAGTCGGCTACATCAGCGCCAGCATCAACGTCATCGCCAAACAGACCAATCTTCTTGCCCTGAACGCGACGATCGAAGCCGCGCGAGCGGGCGACGCGGGCCTCGGCTTTGGCGTAGTCGCGAGCGAGGTGAAAAAGCTGGCGGGCGAAACCGCATCCGCTACCAAGCGGATTGAGCAGTCGATCACCAAACTGACCCAGGAAGCCGGCGGCATGCTGGAGCGGATCGGGCAGGGCGTGGCCAAGGCGCAGTCCGCACATCGCAGCGCGCAAGGGATCGAGGCGCTCGTCGATCATCTGAGATCGCTGATGCTGGGGCTGGAACGCAATAGCGACAGCGTTGCCGAGCGGGTCGAATCGATGGTTCAGGCGGTCGACCGCGTCCGCGCGGGTCTTGTTGCGCTGACCAGCGCCTCCTCGCAGAACGCGGCCGGCCTCCAGCAGCTTTCCACGCGGGTCTCCGGCGTGAGCGACGATACCAATGCGTTGCTTCAGATGCTGGCGGAGAGCGGGTCGGAGATGCCCGATTCTCCCTACATCCGCTTCGGTCTGGATGTCGCGCGTTCCGTCGGAGAGGGGCTTGCCGCAGCCGTCACATCGGGAGAGATCGCGCTTGGAACGATACTAAGCGATAGCTACGCCCCGGTAGCGAACAGCAACCCACCGTTGTTTACGCACCCCGCGCAACCGCTGCTGACCCGGCTGGCGAGACCGCATCAGGAGCATGCGCGTCAGTTGCCGGGCTTCTTCGGCATGAGCTTTACCGACCGGAACTGTTTCGGAGCGGTCGCGATGCCGGAACGATCGCTGGCCCAGCGGCCGGACGATCCAACCTGGAACCAGGAATATTCGCGCGCCGGCCTGATCTACAGCTACCCGGAAACGCGGATCCAGGTCCGCACCGAAACGCCGTTCTGCCTCAAGGCGTACCGGCGCCCGCTTACCAAAGGAGGCGTGGTGTTGCTGAAGCAGGTGATTGCCTCAATCTGGGTTGAGGGTCGCCATTGGGGCGTTCTGCAACTCGCCTACGAAAATCAGGACTGACGCTGCCGCAACCCTCGCATGCACCTCACGTGCTTTTTCACGACAATGGCCGAGCCTGAAACTCCGGGCCGGAGAAATATCGGATCAGCCGTTGCCGGACGCTATCTTCCAGCCGGATGTTGCGCCGGCGGCGGTCTGTGGGATCCGCGCGGACGTTCACGAACCCGCGCTGCTGTAACGCCGCAAGATGGCGCAAGCCCGTTGAACCCGGCACCGTCGCGCCAACGCAGACGCTGGTGATCGATACATCGCCACGCTCCTCTCCGGTTATGAACAGGTCCAGGAGAAGATCCCACGCTGGGTCTCGGAACAGGTCGGCGACTTCCGCCAGCTCGGTGTCACGCCGCCGCCGCGCGCGTGCCACCCGCTTTGCGGAGGCGAGGGCGCGTTCCGCATCCGTGCGGGGCAGCTCGGGGACGATCGGCTCGCCACGTCGCCGCTGCTCGTCCGCAAACTGCAAGCTGAGGTCGCGGGTCGCCGCCTCAACGCGCGCAAGTGCTTCATGAATACTCATCGTGACGGTGACCATGATTGATCTACCTTGAAAGAACGCAGACGCAGCTGGTGGCGGATCGCCCCAACAGCTGGCAACGCTGTGATAAGATAAGCCCACTTCGTCAGAATGACGTAGTACGCGAGCGGATCCAGCTGAGTAAGCGCGAGCTTCGCAATATGCCCCATCACAACACACAATTGTAGCGAGGCAAGAAGCATGGTCCACATGCGGTTTGCTTTCAGGGCGAGACCGAATAGAGCCGCGGCTAGAGCGATATCTAGAAGTACCACGATTGGATTTGCCGTTTGGTAGGTCAGGTTCATGCCCTCGACCGCAAGTTTCGTCACGATCACGGCGATCCCGATCAACACGGCCGCCGTCCGCTCAGGTCCGCCGCCTTTCCAAAGCGGCGGAACCATGCATGCGATCAACCAAAAATCGAATATTTCAAAAGAGCGCATACACACCTGTCGCAGATATTTGTTTCTAGCTCGCGATCCGGAGTGGCTGCGCATCTTCGACCGGCGTGACCGAAGGCTTGTCTCCATAGTCGCCCAAAGCCGTGGCCGGCAGACCGAAGTCAGCGCGAAGTTCGTCAAGCGAGATATGCAGCGCGTCGATCGACTTGGCTGCGTCGACCATCGAGTTAAGGCACAGGTTGATCTGTTCGATCGCCTTCACACCGACGCCGAACGGCGCCCGTGCCTTCAGGCGACCTTCACCGATGGCGGTCATCAAACGTCCGGCATTGGCGAAAGCGGACTCGAAGTCGCCTTCAAGTGCACGGAGTGGCGGCGCGATCTTTTGCCCGACATGCAGGCGGTCATTGAGCTTGGACATGGTTTCTCCCCGCCGCGCGGTTGGAAACCGGCGCGACTGCGTTAGCGGTGCGGTGCTGAACTTTCGCTCCTGAGTACGCGGGCGACGCTTTCTCCACCTGCGATCAGAATGAAGACCGAGAAGATGAGCCCTATGGTCAGACCGAAAATCAACGCCGATCGTTGCCATAGGCCCAGCGTTATCAGCCGTCCCTGCGAAGCCGGTTCAGACTTCACCGGCAAGGGGGACACTGCCGGCTCAACCTCCTGTATTTCTATCCGGTTTTCACCCGTCCGTAGATTTCCCGGTGTCTCGCGTTCGTGTTCCGCGAGCAGCCGCGCGGCTTCCAGCGAGCTGCCCGCACCGATCCGCCGGGTGGCCTCCGCGAGGTGATCCTCCACCGTTCGCGGAGAAAGCCCCATGGCGGCGGCCACTTCCTTGGGCCGCATCGGGGCAGCCAAAAGCCTCAGCGCTTCGCGCTGGCGTGATGTAAGTGTGTCGATTCGCGAACGGTCCATTGTGGGGATTGTTGCGACAATCCCGCTGGATAGGGAAGCTCTCGCCGTGCGGTCCGGTGTGCGTGCGGCACCGACTTAGGTGGCTCTTTGGTGCTGCCGTGTGACAAAATGCGCCATCAACGTCTGAAACGCGCACACCCGCTCAAGACGGCGGTCGGCAACCTCGCCGAACCGGCATCAACATGACGCCCGTAAGAATTCAAATCGCGGGTTCTGGTGACAGAACGCCTGCCGCCATCGATCCGCGGAAGGCATGAACGGCACTCTCTGTGCTGCGGGTCCTGCATTCTGAACCGCTTGCCGTGACGCGATACCACACGGCTGGCGGAAGAGGTGGGATTCGAACCCACGGAACGGTTGCCCGCTCGCCGGTTTTCAAGACCGGTTCCTTAAACCACTCGGACACTCTTCCATACCACAGCCGACCTGCAGGGTCAGACACTTGGGGCTGCCCCCTCACGCCGTCCGATCAACTGCCGTCCGCCTGCGCCCGCTTACGTCGAGAACGGCAATTTGTGCAAGAGGTGCGGTCTTTGGGGGTTCATGTCGGCGTGGGCTTGTGCCAGTGTCGCCGCATGTGGGGCTTACCAAAAACCTTGACGATATTGGGTGCGGCGTTGGCGCTGCTTGGCTGCGGAATGCCGGTGGCGCCGGCACACGCCCAGGACGATGCCAGCTTTCAGAGCTTTCTCGCGCAGCTGCGTGTGCAGGCACGTTCGCAAGGCGTATCGGAGCGGACGCTCGATGCGGTGCTGCCGAGTCTGACGTTGAACCAGCGCGTGATCGATCTCGATCGCCAGCAACCAGGAAATCCCGCCAGCACGGCGGTGCCGCCCTATGCGCCGTACCGGATCGCCCACGTCGATGCGCAGCGGATCAGCCGTGGCCGGGCCGCCTATCAGGCGCAGCGGTGGCGGTTGCGCAAGATCGAAGATGAGACGGGCGTGCCCGAATCGATCATGGTGGCGATTTGGGGTAACGAAACCAATTACGGCGTGGTGATGGGCGGCTTCGATCTGCCACGTGCGCTGGCATCGCTAGCGTTTGAAGGGCGCCGCCGTGCGCTGTTCACGGAAGAGTTCATCGGCGCGCTGAAGATGATCGATAACGGCGTGCCGCGTTCCAAGCTGGTAGGAAGCTGGGCCGGCGCCACCGGCGGACCGCAATTTCTGCCATCCGTCTACAATCGGCTCGCGCGCGATGGTGACGGTGACGGGCGGGCGGACATCTGGACGAGCGACGCCGACACGCTCGCCTCGATCGGCAATTACTTCGTCAATGCCGGTTGGCGGCGTGGTCAGCCCTGGGGCGTGGCGGTGAACGTGCCAGCGGGGTTCGATCGGTCGCAAGCGGTCAATCGCATGGTCAGCCCGCGCTGCCCACGTGTGTTCCAGCGGCACAGCGGTTGGAAGACGATGGCGGAGTGGCGCGCGCTTGGCATTACGCCGCAGAGCCGCTCATGGCCGGCGGATAACGTGCTCGCCACCTTGATCGAACCGGATGGCGCCGGCAACACCGCTTATCTCCTGACCGGGAATTACCGCGTGATCCTCGATTACAATTGCTCGAACTTCTACGCGTTATCGGTCGGGCTGCTCTCCGACGCGGTTGCGCAGTGATGCTGTTGCTGATCGCCGTGTCGGCCGCACTCGGTGGTGCGGATCGCCACCATGCGCCGGCCGCGCCCGCAGACACGCCGCGCGCCGGCTGGTCACAGCCGATGCAACCCGCACCACCCGTTCAGGATGCGCCGCCGCCGGATATGCCGCAAGGCGCCGGACCGCGCGCGACTTCAGGCGGGCAGGTGTTCGATACGGTCGCGGTGGCGCAGCCGGATGACGGCGGCGCGCGAGGCGTCTCGGTTGCGGCGGCGGGCGCGGCCCCGGGCAGCTTCGTCGAACTGACCGAACTTGGCGGCGGGCGCACTGTCCTCGCAATGGTCGCGGCCAGTCAGGCGCCTGGCGGCGTCGTGTTGTTGTCGGAAGGTGCGCTCCACGCGCTGGGGATCGCGCCCGGCGTGGGCGTTCGTGTGCGGGCCGCCCTGCCGAGCCCGCAGGACCAGACCGCGCTTCGCGCTGGCGCTCCGGCTTCGGCGCGCATCGACGCGCCCGAGGTTCTGCTCAAGGCGTTGCGCAAGCGCGTACCGCAAGCGAGTGCGTCTGCACCCGTGCATCTCCCGCCGAGGCGCGACCAGTCCCAACCACATGTGGACGAGGTCGCGCCTGCGCAGGTGGTCCCGCGCGCCGTCGGCCGATCACCACTTCGGGAAAGCGCCACCAGTCCGACCGCACGCGATCCGGTATTGCCGACACGTGCGGCGCGGGCGGCGCCGCGTGCGGCGGCTCCGGTGCTGCGCTCCGGCTACATCGTGCAGGTCGCGGCGCTCTCGGCCGCCGCACGTGCCAACCAGCTCGCCCGGACGCTCGGCGGGCGGGTCGTCGGCGGTGGTGGGCTGTACCGCGTGCAGCTCGGGCCTTACGGCGATGTCGCATCGGCCAATCGCGCGCGTGACGGCGCGGCGCGGCGCGGCTATCGCGACGCGCGTGTCGCGCACACCGAATAGACTTCCAGCGTAACAGGACCGTCCCATGAAGAAACTGATCGCCGCTTCCGTCATCGCGCTCGTCGCGGTGCAGCCCGTCCTCGCCGCCGCGCCGGTGTTCGATACGCCCGCCCCGGTTGCGTATATGGAGGATATGTCGTCCGGCTCGATCCTGTACCAGAAGGATGCCGATCGCCGCATGCCGCCGGCGTCGCTCGCCAAGATGATGACGGTCTATGTCGCGTTCAGCCTCGTGAAGAGCGGCGACCTCAAGCTCGACCAGATGATCGAGATGCAGCCCGAAACGTGGCGCAAGTGGCATTCGCAAGGCTCGACCATGTTCCTATCATCGGGCGAAAAGGTCAGCGTGGCCGATCTGCTGTACGGCATCGTCACGCTGTCGGGCAACGATGCCTGCGTCGTGCTGGCGGAGGGCATCTCGGGTTCGGAACCGGCGTTCGTCGAGCGGATGAACCGTGAGGCAGCGAAGATCGGCCTCAAGAACAGCCACTTCGGTACGTCGAACGGTTGGCCTGATGGCGGCGTGACCTATGTCACCGCGCGCGACCTCGCGACGCTGGCCAAGGCGACGATCACCAATTTCCCCGATCTTTACAAACGCTTCTATTCGCGACCCGACTTCACCTGGGGCAAGACACTGGGCGCGGGCGCCGCGATCAAGCAGGATAACCGCGATCCGCTGCTCGGCCGTGTCGCCGGCGCGGATGGCCTGAAGACCGGCCATACCGAGGAGGCGGGCTACGGCTTCACCGGCTCGGCGATCCAGAACGGGCGCCGGCTGGTGATGGTGCTGGCCGGGCTTGGCACCTACGGCCAGCGCGCGGACGAATCGGTCAAGTTCATGAACTGGGGCTTCCGCGCATGGCAGGCCAAGCCGATCGTCGCGAAGGGCAAAAAGGTCGAGACCGCCGAGGTGCAGGGCGGCAGCACCAATCACGTCGATCTGGTCGCCGGTTCGAACCTGACCGCGACTTTGCCGGCGGGCGTCGGCTCGGAAATATCGCTGAAGGTCGCCTATGACGGCCCGATCAAGGCGCCGATCAAGGCCGGTCAGCACATCGCCGATCTGATCGTCACCGCGCCCGACATGCCCGCACAGAAGCTGCCGCTGGTCGCCGCAACCGACGTGGCCGAGGCGGGCTTCTTCGGTCGGGCCTGGGCCGGGCTGATGGGCCTGTTCGGCGCCTGACACCATGAACACACGCGGACGCTTCATCTCGCTTGAGGGCGGGGAGGGCGCTGGCAAATCAACGCAGGCACGACTGATCGCCGAGGAGCTGCGCGCGCGCGGCCTGGAGGTGGTCGTCACCCGTGAACCCGGCGGCAGCGAGGGCGCGGAGGCTATCCGCGCGCTGCTGCTGCAAGGCGCGCAGGGTCGATGGAGCGTACGCAGCGAAGCCTTGCTCTTCGCTGCGGCGCGCGCCGATCATATCGAGAAGACCATTGCTCCCGCGATTCGCTCCGGCGCGTGGGTCATCTGCGACCGGTACATCGACAGCAGCCGCGCCTATCAGGGGCTGGCCGGCGGCATCGACGATGCCGAGATCCTCGCCCTACACGCGTTCGGCGCCGGCGGGTTGCTGCCTGATCGTACCTTCGTCCTTGAGGTGCCCGTGGAGCAGGGCCGCGCCCGCGCGGAAAATCGCGATGGTGCCGCGGCTGATCGCTTCGCCGCACGGGGGGACAATTTCCACGCCGATGTCGCCGCTGCCTTCCGGCGGTTCGCAAGCAACGACCCGGGGCGCTTCCGGATTGTCGACGCCGTAGCCAGCCCGCAAAGCATCACACAGGCGTTGCTGGATGGTCTTGCCGACCTTCTGCCTACCGTAGCATGACGCCCGCCTTACCCATCGGCAACGATTCCGCACACGCTGTGTTCGCGGCCGCGATGGCGAGCGGTTCGCTGCATCATGCGTGGCTGTTCGCCGGTCCGGAAGGAACCGGAAAAGCGCGTTTCGCCCGCGCCGCGGCGCTGCGCCTGCTGGCCGAGGCGGCGACGCCGGGCATGCTCCCCCCCGGCTTCGACGTACCGGAAAGCAACCAAACACGCCGGTTGATAGAGGCGGGCTCCCATCCTGACTATCGCGAAATCAAACGCTTACCGAAGGAATCCGATAAGACGGGTCAGGAGCTGGCACGCAGTATCACCATTGCGCAGGTGCGCGGATTACTGCCGATGTTCGCGATGAAACCGTCGCTTTCACCCCGTCGGGTTGTCCTGATCGACGCTATCGACGATGTCGAGCGACCTGGCGCATCTAACGCGCTGCTCAAGAGTCTTGAGGAGCCGCCGGCGGGAACCATCTTTATCCTCATCAGCCATGCGCCAGGCCGCCTGCTGCCGACGATCCGATCCCGATGTCGCACGCTGCGCTTCGATCCGCTCGGGAGCGTGGATATGCGCTCGGTCATCCAGGCGAATCTCGGGCAGGCTACGGATGCCGAAGTCGCGGCGTTGGTGCGGGCAGGGGCCGGGTCGCCGGGGCGAGCGCTTGGGTTTGCCGGCCTTGATCTCGCTGCGCTGGATGATGCGCTCGCCGCGATCGCGCGCGATGGTGACCGCAGCAACGCACGGCGGGTGAAGTTGTCCAAGGCGCTTGCTCCGAAAGCCGCACAGCCCCGCTACGAGGCATTCCTGGATCGCGCACCCGCTTTCATCGCGGCGATGGCGCGTGGCCAGCATGGCGAGCGCCTGCGCGTCGCGCTCGACAGCTACGACGCGGCACGTGCCTTATCGACGACTGCACGCGCACTGTCGTTAGACGCACAGGGCACGGTGTATGAAATGGCCGGCCTCGTTGCGAAGCTCGCCGCGCCGGCCTAGAGGATCGGCATGGCCGAACCCTATTACATCACCACCGCAATCAGCTACCCCAACGGCAAGCCGCACATCGGCCACGCCTATGAGGCCATCGCCGCCGACGCGATCGCGCGTTTCCATCGGCAGGCCGGCCGCGACGTCCGCTTCCAGACCGGCACCGATGAACACGGCCTCAAAATGGTGCAAACCGCCCGCGACAAGGGAGTCGAGGTACGCGCGCTTGCAGATGAGATGTCCGGCCTTTTCAGGGCCATGTGTGATAGCCTTGATATCTCGTATGATCGCTTCATTCGCACGACTGAACCGGACCATCACCGCGCCAGCCAAGCAATCTGGCAAGCGATGGCGGACGCCGGTGACCTGTACCTAAGCCGTTACGAAGGCTGGTACTCGGTTCGCGACGAGGCGTTCTACGATGAAAAGGAACTGATCAACGGGGACGGGGGCACGAAGCTGTCGCCGCAAGGCACGCCTGTCACCTGGACGGCGGAGGAGAGTTGGTTTTTTCGCCTTTCGAAATACCAGCAGCCTTTGCTCGACCACTATGCCGCGCACCCAGACTTCATCCGCCCTGACAGCCGTCGTAACGAGGTGCTGCGCTTTGTGGAAGGCGGCCTTGCCGACCTGTCGATTTCCCGCACCAGCTTCGATTGGGGCGTCAAGGTGCCGGGCAGCGATGGTCACGTCATGTATGTCTGGGTCGATGCGCTAACCAACTATCTCACCGGCGCGGGCTATCCCGATGACGGTCAGACACTTGCGCGATTCTGGCCAGCCGATCTCCACCTTATCGGCAAGGATATCGTGCGATTTCATGCAGTTTACTGGCCGGCATTCCTGATGAGTGCGAAGCTTGCGCTTCCGAAGATGGTATTCGGACACGGCTTCCTGCTCAACCGTGGTGAGAAGATGTCGAAGTCGCTCGGCAACGTCACCGATCCGGCCGACCTGATCGCCCGCTTCGGGGTCGATGCCGTGCGCTATTTCCTGTTGCGCGAGGTCAGCTTCGGTCAGGACGGCAGCTATTCGGCCGATGCGATCGTCACGCGCATCAACGCCGATCTCGCCAATGGCTTCGGCAATCTCGCCCAGCGCACCCTGTCGCAGATTTTCAAAAACTGCGATGCCGCGCTGCCGGCAATCCACGGCGATGATCCCGCAGACGAGGCGCTCTTGGAGGTTGTCGGCAAAGCCGTGCAACAGGCGATTCCGGCGGCATTCAGCGATCTTGCGTTGTCGCACGCCACGGAACACTGGATGCAGGCGGTATACGCCTGCAACGCCTATATCGACGAACAGGCCCCCTGGAAACTCCGCAAGACCGATCTTGCGCGTATGGAGACGGTGCTGGCGACGCTCTACATCTGCATCGCGCAGCTTGCAGTCGCTATCCAGCCGATCATCCCGCGCAGCGCCGCGACCTTGCTCGACCGCATGGGTATTGCCGCAAACCTGCGGAATTTTGTCGCAATCGGGACGCCTTGGTACGCCGAGCTTGCCAAGAGCGGCTTCCGCCTGGAACAGCCGGTCGGGCTGTTTCCGCGGTTGGAAATCCCGGTAGAAGACGTAGGCGAGGGCGCTGCTTGATGTTCGCCGATAGCCATTGCCATCTTGATTACAAGGGATTGGGTGAGCGCCAGCAGGAGGTGCTTGCCCGCGCCCGTGCCACAGGTGTCGAGGTGATGCTGAACATCGCAACGCGGGAAAGCGAATGGGATCAGGTACTCGGCACCGCCGAGCGCGAGCCGGATGTCTGGGCGACGGTCGGCATTCACCCGCACGAAGCCGATCAGCACCCCGACGTCGGCACAGCGCGCCTGATCGAGCGTGCGCAGCATCCACGGGTTGTCGGCATCGGCGAAACCGGCCTCGATTATTATTACGACAAGAGTGACCGCGAACGTCAGGAGGCAAGTTTTCGTGCGCATATCGCCGCGGCGCGGGAAACGCAGTTGCCAATCGTCGTACATACCCGCGAGGCCGAGGATGATACTGCGGCGATCCTGCGTGAGGAGATGGAGCAGGGGGCGTTCCCCGGCGTGATCCACTGCTTTACCGCAAGCGACGCCTTTGCTGATATCGCGCTGGACCTCGGTTTCTATATTTCGATTTCGGGTATCGTGACGTTCAAGAACGCGCAGGCGTTGCAGGCGACAGCGAAGCGCCTGCCGATCGAGCGGTTGCTGATTGAGACCGACGCGCCGTTCCTCGCGCCCGTGCCGCATCGGGGTAAGGTGGGGGAACCCGCGTTCGTTGCCGACACGGGCGCGTTTCTGGCTGGGTTGCGGCAGGATAGTCTCGCCGCGCTGGCGGCGGCAACCGCCAGCAATTTTTACACGTTGTTCAACAAAGTACGCATATGAAGGTGCGGGTTCTCGGATCGGGCACGTCGTCCGGTGTGCCACGGATCGGCAACGACTGGGGCGCATGCGATCCTGCTGATCCGCGCAACGCCCGCACGCGCGCGTCAATCTTGGTAGAAACTGGCACCACGCGCATCCTTGTCGACACCGGGCCGGACATGCGAGCGCAGCTGCTGGCAGCGCGGGTCGGCACGGTCGACGCGGTGATCTGGACGCACGACCATGCCGATCACACGCACGGCATCGACGATTTGCGACAGGTGTATCACGAACTCGGCCACCCGGTGCGGGGCTTCGCGCGACCATGGACAGCCACCACGTTGACCACGCGCTTCCCTTATGTTTTTGCCGGCGCGGGCGGCTATCCACCGACCGCCACGATGGAACATCTGGCTGATACCCTCATCGTGGGAGACATCGCGATCGGTGTTGTCGATCAGCCGCATGGCGCGATTACCTCTGCCGGATTGCGCTTCGAAGCCGATGGCAGGAGCCTCGGCTATGCGACTGATATCAAGGCAATGACGGAAGACGCCGAGCGGCTTTACAATAAGCTTGACGTCTGGATCGTTGATGCCCTGCGGGAGCGCGTTCACCCGTCTCATGCCGAGCTTGCGACGACGTTGGGCTGGATCGCGACGCTGAAGCCGCGGCGCGCGGTGCTGACGCACATGGATCAATCGCTAGATTATGCGACGCTCGCCGGGCGGCTGCCGCGCGGGGTGGAACCAGGGCATGACGGGCTGGAGATCACGCTGTGACGGGGGACGTGCTGCTTTACGTGGTCATGCTGATGCTGCCGGTCGCTGCGTTGATCTCGCGAAGACTACCGGTCGGTGAGATGGTGAAAATGGCGCTCGCATGGCTGGCGATCTTTGCGTTGCTGTATCTGGCGATCGCGGCATGGCAGCAAGCGACAGGCACGGGTACCGCAGCAAGAGAGCAGCCGCGGTACACTGGCAATTTAACATAATACATATTATCGAACTGGGGAATTAGGAAGGTTGGATGATGATTGAGCGACTGCTAACCATCATGTCTCGCCTGCGCGACCCTGCGCACGGTTGTGAATGGGACCGCGCGCAAACCTTCGCCTCGATAGCGCCGTACACGATCGAGGAAGCTTACGAAGTCGCCGACGCATGTGAGCGCGGCGATATGGCGGAGTTGCGCGATGAGCTTGGAGATCTGTTGCTCCAGGTCGTGTTCCATAGCCGGATGGCCGAAGAAGCCGGGCATTTTACATTTGCCGATGTCGTCACGTCGATCAGCGATAAGATGGAACGGCGTCACCCTCATGTCTTCGGCGATGCGGCGAATGGCGGCGATCACCTCTGGGAACAGATCAAGGCTGACGAGCGCGCTGCCAAGGCGTCGTCAGGCGCACTGGATGGCGTGGCGATCGGCCTGCCCGCGCTGCTCCGCGCGGAAAAGTTGCAAAAGCGCGCGGCGCGGGTCGGCTTCGACTGGCCTGATGCAAGCGGTCCGCGTGCAAAGATCGACGAAGAGCTGTCCGAAGTGGCCCGCGCAACAACGCACACCGAACGCGCGGAAGAGATCGGCGATCTCCTGTTTGCAGTGGTTAACTGGGCAAAGCACCTCGGCGTCGATGCGGAAGCCGCCCTGCGCGCTGGGAACGCGAAGTTCGAGCGACGCTTTCGCACAATGGAAGCACTCGACCCCGCGATGGCGTCACGAGATCTCGACGCGCAGGAGGAATTGTGGCGCCAAGCCAAGTCCGCCGAAAAGCAAGACCAAGCGTGATCGACGTACGCCGTTCCGTCTCAGCCTCGCGTCAGAAAGCGTTCGTGGTCGCTAGGTGACATTCTGACGTCGTACACCGCGTGGTCGCTATCCACATCCTGACCAAGCACCTCACCGTGCGCGTGCAGCCACGCCGCGCCAGCGCCATCGGCAGCGTCGAGCGTGATCGAGTAACGGCGATGGCCCTGCGTCAGCAGTGCACCAATTGTTGCGACGAGCGTATCCACCCCTTCCCCGCTCAACGCCGAGATCGCCACCACATCACGCCGCGAAGCCTCCGCGAGCACGTCGGCATGTGCCTCACTTTCGAGCAGATCGAGCTTGTTCCATGCCTCAATCCGCGGCGTGGTGTCCGCTACACCTAAATCACGCAAAACCTCCTCGACGTCGGCGCGCTGGGCCTGCGTGTCGGGATGCGCGATGTCGCGAACGTGAATGAGCAGATCGGCCGACACGACCTCTTCGAGCGTAGCTTTAAAGGCGGCAACGAGCTGGGTGGGCAGTTCCGAAACAAACCCAACGGTGTCCGACAGGATTGCCTTGTCGATTCCGGGGAGGGAAATCTGCCGCAAGGTCGGATCAAGGGTGGCGAACAACAGATCCTCCGCCATGACATGCGCACCGGTGAGCCGATTGAACAGTGTCGACTTCCCCGCATTGGTATAGCCGACCAGCGCAATCACGGGCCACGGGGCGCGCTGGCGCCGTTCACGGTGCAGACCGCGGGTGCGGCTGACGGACTCAAGTTCCTTGCGGAGCCGCGCCATACGGTCGCGGATCAGGCGGCGATCCGCTTCGATCTGTGTTTCGCCCGGACCGCCCAGGAAGCCGAAACCGCCACGTTGCCGCTCCAAGTGGGTCCAGCTACGCACCAGCCGGCCGGCCTGATAATCGAGATGAGCAAGTTCAACCTGCAACCGCCCCTCGGCCGTTGCTGCGCGTTCGCCGAAGATCTCCAGGATCAATCCGGTACGGTCGATCACCTTTGCTTCAAGCGCCGTTTCCAGGTTGCGTTGCTGGACCGGCGTGAGCGCGGCATCGAACACGACCAGCCCCGCTTCCTCCATACGTACCGACGCAGCGAGCTGTTCGACCTGCCCGCTGCCAATCAGCGTCGCCGGTTTAGGCGCGCGCACCCGCAGCGGCACCTTTTCCACCACCGTCACGCCAATCGCGGCGGCAAGTCCGGAGGTCTCTTCCAGCCGCGCCTCGGCATCCCGTGCCGAGGCGCCATGATCGGGATACACGACGATTGCGCGCGCACCGCGGGCAAATTCATCACGGTCGCGCTCGAAACCTGTCGTCAAGGTCTTGCTCTCATTCTTCGTCAATATCCGCCTGTTCGTCGGCGAGGTTCAATGGGTGCGCCGGCTGGATGGTGGACACCGCATGTTTGTACACAAGCTGGGACATGCCATCACGCTGAAGCAACATGCAGAACAGATCGAACGCCGCGATATGTCCCTGCAACATCACGCCGTTGACCAGGAACATGGTCACATTGTCGTTCGATTTACGCACCGCGTTCAGGAAGATTTCCTGCAACAACGGCGCCTTACGCTGCGCTTCTCCGACGGCGTTGATGATTGCGGCGATATCAACCGCGCTCGACGGCATGATCGTCGAGATGGCGTGCTTGTAGATCAGTTGGGACTGGCCATCACGACGCAACAGCACGGAGAAATTGTCGAACCACGTCACTATGCCTTGCAGCTTGACGCCCTTGACGAGAAACATCGTCACCGGCGTCTTGGAGCGACGGAGCGCGTTGAGGAAGAGGTCCTGGAGGGAGGCTTGTTTGTCGGCCATCGGTCGATCCTTTGTTCTTGGCGGGTTTTTTCCCGCAGCGCGCCATTTACGGCGTCGGTTGTGCGATTGTCGCAGCGCTAATCTAGGTACGGTTGGCGATTTCGTCCACTATTCGTCGCGACCTTCCGTGATGCCGAGCAACTTCAATTTGCGGTGCAGTGCGGAACGCTCCATGCCGATGAAGTTCGCCGTGCGCGAGATGTTACCCGAAAACCGCTTGATCTGCACCCGGAGATACTCACGCTCGAACGTCTCCCGAGCCTCTCGCAGCGGTGAGCCCATGATCGCCGTTCCGCCGCTGCCCAATTCGCCGGGGTCGCCCAGCACCTCGCTCGGCAGCATGTCGAGATCGATACGACCGATCCGGTCGCCCGGTGCCATGATGATGACACGCTCGACGATGTTGCGGAGTTGCCGGACGTTGCCGGGCCACTCGTAGGATTGCAGCGCGACCATCGCATCCGGCGCGATCTCCGGCGTCGGCACCCGCCGATCCGCGGCGTAATGTGCGACGAAGTGCGAGATCAACGCCGGAATGTCCTCGCGGCGTTCTGCCAGCGCGGGGATCTGTACCGGCACGACGTTGAGCCGGTAGTAGAGATCCTCGCGAAAACGACCTTCGGATATCTCATGGGCGAGATCGCGCGCCGTTGCCGACACCACCCGGACATCTACCTTGACGATGCGCGTGCCGCCGACGCGCGTGAAGCTCTGGTCCGTCAGCACGCGGAGTATGCGGGCCTGCGTGGCGATCGGCATGTCGGCGATCTCGTCGAGGAACAACGTCCCGCCATGCGCCTGTTCCAGCAGGCCGGAACGGACGAGATCACCCCCCTCCTCCACGCCGAACAATTCTTCATCGACCCGCTCGGGCGTCATGCGCGCGGCGTTGACGATGACGAAGGGTGCGTCGACACGCTGGCTCCAGCCGTGGAGCAACCGCGCGGCGATCTCCTTGCCGACACCCGCCGCGCCCATCACCAACACGCGGCTGCCGGTCGCGGCAACCCGCTTGAGCGTGGCGCGGACCGCGTTGATCGCGGCAGAGTTGCCGGTGAGATCGGCGTCCCGAGCGGCCACGGCGCGAAGCGAAGCGACCTCCCGGCGCAAGCGCTCGGTTTCGGTCGCGCGCGCAACCATCAGCAACAGCCGCTCGGCTTCAAAGGGTTTTTCGATGAAGTCGGCCGCACCCCGGCGGATCGCAGCGACCGCAGTGTCGAGATTGCCATGGCCGGAGATCATCAACACGGGAATGGTGGAGTCGCGACGCTTGATCTCGTCGAGCAGATCCAGCCCGTCTAGCCGCGAACCGTGCAACCACACGTCGAGCAATACCAGCGAGGGACGACGCATCGAGATCGCCTCCAGCGCTCCGTCGCTGTTCGCGGCACTACGGGTGCCGTAGCCCTCGTCTTCCAGCACGCCCGCCACCAGATCGCGGATGTCATGCTCGTCGTCGACGATGAGGATATCGAGTGCCATGTTCTATGTCCGGTTCTGAGAAAGTTCGGGCGCATGCTGGTCGGTCACGGGCGCGTTCCCCTGATCGAGAGCGGCGAGCGCACTGGTGTCGAAGCGAATGGCTACGCACGTGCCGCCGCCGGGATTGTCGGTGAAGGTGATCGTGCCGAAATGCTCCTCGACGATCTTGGTAACAATCGCGAGCCCTAGGCCGGTGCCGCGCGCGCGCGTCGTGACATAGGGTTCGACGATGCGGTCGCGGTTCGCCGGCAGACCGACGCCAGTGTCGCGCACGACAATCGTGGCCGACATGCTATCGTTCGAAAGCGCCATCGAGACCGCACCCTCGGCGGATTCTCCCTTCGCTTCAATCGCTTCTACCGCGTTCTTGACGATGTTGGTCAGCGCCTGGCTGATCTGGCGTCGGTCACATATCAACGCCGGACCGGGTTCGTCATACTGAAGCACGAAGCGGATCTGCGGATGTGCGACTTCGTGCAGGAACAAGGTCTGTCGCGCGAGGTCGAGCAGGGACTCGCGGCGGAACATCGGCTTTGGCATGCGCGCGAACGACGAAAACTCATCGACCATCCGCCGCAGATCACCGACTTGGCGAACGATCGTATCGGTCAGCCGCGCGAATGTGCCGTCGTCAGCCACGATCTGCTTACCATAGCGGCGCTGGAGCCGCTCGGCGGCGAGCTGGATCGGGGTCAGCGGGTTCTTGATCTCGTGCGCGATCCGCCGGGCGACATCCGACCAGGCAGCCCGCCGCTGGTCGAGCAACTGCCCGGTGATATCATCAAACGTCAGGATCGGGCCTTCGGCGGCGCGGGTGATCTTCACCGCCAAGGTCTTGGCCTCACCGCCGGCGTCGACCTCGACAATCGCTTCACGGTCCTCGCTGGCGATCAGCGCACCCAGTTCTGGCGCCATCAACGAAAGCTGCCGGCCGACTGGGTTGCCATCGCCGGTCTTCAGCAAGGTTGCAGCCGATCGGTTGATCAACCGGATCATCCCGTCGCGGCCGATCGAAATAACGCCAGCGGTGACACCAGACAGCACCGCCTCGATCAGCGCGCGGCGGCTTTCAAGCGCGCTGGTTTGCTCCTGCAGACGGCTGGTCATTTGGTTGAAGGCGTTGGAAAGCGTGCCGACTTCATCGCGCTCCTCGCGTTCGGGAACGCGCGCGGTGAGGTCGCCATCCGCGATCAGGCGGGCGGCGCCGACCAGTTCGTCGATCGGGCGCACCAGTCGATCGGCCACGGCCAGCGCGATCCACACCGCGACGCCCACGATCAGCAAGGCGACGGCGAACAGGGCTGCGTTGAACAGGAGCTGCAGCTTGCGCGCCCGTGACTGAATGTCACGATAGTCCTTCAACACATCCTCGGCAGCGACGTGCTGCCGGTTGAGGAATTCGGCATTGGCCACCGTGCCGACGTAAAGATAGAGGTCGTCCGACCCAGGCAGCGGTGTGATGACCCACACCATGTCCTTGGCGAGATCGGCATAGGCGCGGTGCTGCCGCTTTACGATCTCAAGGATCGCGCGGTCGGCACGCCGGCTGAGCACAGACAGATCGGGTATCGCAACCACGGAGATCGGCTCGATGGACCCATTCGGCATCGCACGAAATACTGCAGCCTGACTGAGGCTGCGCGTATATGCCTGGGTCAAAAGGAAGGTGGGGAAGCTACGGGAATCAATCGGGATCTGTGCCGATTGACCAGCGATGTCAGCCGCCATCGCACGACCTTCATCCGACCAGCGCGTTATGATCTGACGTTGCGAGTCTCGGACCATGTTCATGGATGCTTCGAATGAACTGCGCGCGCGGTCCGACACCCAGAATTCTATGCCTGATTGGAACATGAAGGACGCCGCAATCACCGTCAGAACGATGGGGATGCTGGCGAGCAGCGAGAAGATCGCGACCAACCTGACGTGAAGCTGTCCCCCGCCCGCGACGGCCGAACGTTGTGCGCGATGGCGCGCAATCCGCCGTCCAAGCAGGATAATGACCGCGACAAGCGGCAGCAAATTCGCGAGCAATAGAAATGCGCTGAGCGCCGGCGGCACCATGCGTTCGGCAACCGCATGTGAGTGGACGACCGAGTATGTCGCCAACGCGATGGCCACCGTCGTGCCTAGCGCGGCGACCTCAACCGCAGCAGTCGGCCCGGGAACGCGGAGCCTGTGCCGGCTTGAATTTGGTTCGACGCGCGTCACCATCGTGTCAAAGGTACAACGTAACCGTTGCAAAGAAAACACACTAAACGTTCATGTCAGCCGGTCACCGGCTCGGCTCGCCGTCGCTGCACTAGCCGATGCCAAGTGTATCAAGCCGCTTGCGCAGAGTGTTGCGATTGATCCCCAAGGCGCGCGCCGCCCGCAACTGGTTGTTGCCATGCCGTTCCAGCAGTGCCTCTATCAGCGGTCGTTCCACTTCACCGATGATGCGGTCGTACAGCGAACCGTCATCGAGTGCGGCAGGCTCCTCGACGGCGAGACGTTCAAGTCGTGCGCGGATCGCGGCGGCGATACCGGGATCAACCTCTTCGGGCGTGATCGCCGAATAGGCGCCGCCGAGCAGTACGCGCACCTCCCCCGAGCCGATCGTGTCATCACGGCTCAGCACCGCCATGCGGCGCATCATGTTCTCGAGTTCCCGAACGTTGCCGGGCCAATCGTGACTCTCCAGCACGGCTACTGCTTGCGGGTCGAGTTGCTTACGCGGCAAACCGCTTTCGGCAGCGCGATCGAGGAAGTGGCGGGCCAGCAAGGCAATGTCCTGCCGCCGGGCACGCAATGCGGGCAAAGTCACCGGAACGACGTTGAGCCGGTAGAACAGATCTTCGCGAAACTGGCCGTTCGCTACCAGTTGCGACAGATCACGATTGGTCGCCGCCACGATCCGAACGTCGGCGCGGATCGTGCGCGCGCCGCCGACCGTGGTGAACTCGCCCGATTGCAGCACGCGCAACAGCCGGGTCTGCGCTTCCATCGGCATGTCACCGATCTCGTCCAGGAACAACGTCCCGCCCGCGGCCTGCTCGAACCTTCCGGCCGAGCGGGCCTGTGCACCGGTAAAAGCACCGCGTTCATGTCCGAACAGTTCCGCCTCGATCAGTTCGCGCGGGATCGCGGCCATGTTGATCGCGATGAACGGTGATCGGCGGCGGGGCCCGAGATCGTGGATCGCACGGGCGACGAGTTCCTTGCCGGTGCCGGATTCTCCTGACACCAGGACGGTAAGATCGTTGGAGACCACGCGGGCGATGACACGATAGACATCCTGCATCGCCGGGGAACGGCCGATCAGCGGCAACGCGCGGTCTTCCTCACCGATCGGCTCGATCACGCCGCCGGAGCCCCGCGCGAGCGCGCTTTGAACGGCAGCCGCGAGCGTGTCGATATCGAACGGTTTGGGCAGATAGTCGAACGCGCCAACCTCAGTGGAGCGCACGGCCGTCGTCAATGTGTTCTGCGCGGACAGCACGATCACCGGCAGGCCGGGATGTTCGACCAGCAAGCGCTCTACCATGTCGAGGCCGTTGCCGTCGGGCAGCACCACGTCGGTAATAAGGACGTCGGGCATGCCGGACGCCATCCGCATCTCCATCTCGGCGAGCGTTGCGGCGGTGGTCAGGCGGTGGCCGTCGCGTTGCAGTGCATGGACGACAACCGTGCGGATCGCATTGTCATCATCGACGACGAGGATGTTGCCGGCTCTGGTCACGCGGAACCTCTGGGAAGCAGGATGCGGAAGACGGTGGAGAGCGGCGACCCCTCGCGTGCATATTGGACGATGCCGCCCATGTCGCGCACCAGCTTGTCAACCAGAGACAGGCCAAGCCCCTGCCCCTCCGGCTTTCCGGAGATAAACGGGTCGAACAGGTGATCGGCAATTTCCTCCGGCGCGCCGGGGCCATTGTCGATCACGCACACCTCAATGGGTAGCGGCCGGCGTGGGCGGCCCGGTGACGGACTGACCGCCATCCCATGTCTATATGCGGTGGACAGCAGAATGCGGGGATTCGCGATTGCGGTCAGCGCCTCGCAGCCGTTCTTGAGGAGGTTCAGCACAACTTGCAGCAGTGCGTCGGGATCGACCAGCACCGGCGGCAGCGACGGATCGAACCGTTCCTCGATCGTGACATCGCGACCGAACCCCGCGAGCGCCACGCGTCGGGCATGGTCGAGCAGTGGGTAGATGTTGGACGGCTCAATGTTAAGCGGTCGCGTGTCGGTAAAGTCCTGCATCCGATCGATTAGCGCGGCGATGCGATCGACCTCGGTGGTGATAAGCGTCGTCAACTGATTGTCGGTTCTTGGCCCCGCCAGCAATTGCGCGGCGCCCCGTATGCCCGACAAGGGATTCTTGATCTCGTGCGCGAGCATCGCCGCGGCGCCGATTGCGGCGCGGGCGGCAGACGCGCGATCCGACGAATGCCCCAACCGTCGCGACCCGGCGACGTGATGCAAAGTGATGGTTCGCCAGCCCGGCCAGTCTGTCACCGCAGCTTCGATATAATCGAGACGAATTCGGCCGCCGCGGCGCAAGTCGATCTCGGTATCAAAGGCGGCGAACAGCCGATCGTCGCGGTTATCGGGTGCGCGTGGCGCATCGAGCACACTGCCCAGCGTCTGGCCGCGCATGAGCCGTTCGGAGAGATTCAGCAACGTCTCGCATTCAGCGTTGGCGTAGGTGATCCGAAACTCAGGATCGACCACGATCACCGCAACGGGGAGGGTTGCAAACAACTCGGCGAAGCTCGGCCCCGCCTCCACCATCATGACGTCATGCCGCCGCGCGGCTCCGATACGGCGCATAGAATTCGGCCAGCATCGCCTTGACCTGATTGGGATCGGCGATCTGGTTGGTCTTGTTGCGGAACTCGGCCGATCCATGCAGCCCGCGCGTGTACCAGCCAATGTGCTTGCGCATCATGTTGACGCCGGTCTCGTTGCCATAATGCTCCAGCATCGACTCATAATGCGCTGCAATCAGGCTATATTGCTCGTCCAGCGTAGGATCGGCAACCCGGCGGCCGGAGCGGAACCACTCCATCACCTGACCGAGCAGCCACGGCCGCCCGTACGATCCACGCCCGATCATGATGCCATCCGCTCCGGACTGATCAAGCGCCGCCTCGGCATCCTCGATCGAACAGATGTCGCCATTGGCGATGACCGGCACGCGCACCGCGTCCTTGACCTTGCGGATGAACGCCCAGTCGGCGCTGCCCTTGTACATCTGGTTGCGGGTGCGGCCGTGCACGGTAATCAGTTTCACCCCGAGATCCTCGGCGATATGGGCGAGTTCCGGCGCGTTGAGACTGGAATGATCCCAGCCCATCCGCATCTTCAGCGTGACCGGCACCTTCACCGCATCGACCACGCCTTTGACGATCGCGGCAGCGCTGACGAGATCGCGCATCAGCGCCGATCCGGCATCGCCGTTGGTCACCTTGCGCACCGGGCAGCCCATGTTGATGTCGATGATCGCGGCGCCACGGTCCTCCGATAGCTTGGCGGCCTCGCCCATCTCATGGGGCGTACAGCCGACAAGCTGCATCGACACCGGGTCTTCGATCGGATGCCATGCCGCCTTCTGCAACGACTGGCGCGTTTCGCGAATCGCCGCTTGGCTCGCCACCATCTCGGTGACGTTGAGCCCGGAGCCGTAGCGCCGTACGATCGTCCGGAATGGCATGTCGGTCACGCCCGTCATCGGCGCCAGGATCACTGGCTGCGAAATCGTGACGGGGCCGATCTGAATAGGAGCGAGGGTGCGCGCTGTCACTGTGGGTCTGCCTGAAAAACAGGCAGTCTATACGCGAAGGGCGCCGATGCGGCAAGGTTGGCAGTCGCGGCGGCTTGGGCTAGGCGCTGGCATCATGTCGTCACCCAAAACATACGCGATCATCGTAGCCGCCGGGCAGGGCCTGCGCAGCGGCAGCGCGCTTCCCAAACAGTTCGCCTCCCTCGCCGGCAAACCGCTACTCGCACACAGCCACGCCGCGTTCGCCGCGCATTCCGCCATTGCGGGCGTGCTGGTGGTAATCGGCGCCGGTCAGGAGGCGCTGCTCGCCGAGACTCTCGGTGACGTGCCGTTCGTCATTGGGGGCATGACCCGCCGCGATTCGGTTTGCAACGGCTTGCAGGCGCTCGCCGCCGAAGCGCCCGATCGCGTGCTGATCCATGATGCCGCCCGCCCGTTCCTCTCGGCCGACGTGATCGACCGGCTGGTCGCCGCGCTCGACTCGGATGTCGGTGCGATTCCCGCGCTTGCCGTCGCCGACACGCTGGTGCGCCACGACGGCACGCTCGGGGAGACGGTCTCGCGCGATTACCTTTACCGGGTGCAAACTCCGCAGGCGTTCCGCTTCGCCGAGGTGCTGGCCGCACACCGCGACTGGCCCGAACATGCGGAAGCGACCGACGACGCGCAGATGGTCGCGCGATCCGGCTATAATGTCTCCATCGTCCAAGGCGACCCGATGCTCGAGAAGATCACCCACCCGTCCGATTTCGCCGCCGCCGAAGCGCGCCATGCCGCCACCCTGCGCGTGCGTACCGCCACCGGCTATGACGTTCATCGCCTCGTCGAGGGCGAGGAGCTGTGGCTGGGCGGGTTGTTGATTCCGCACGACAAGGGGCTGTCGGGCCATAGCGATGCCGACGTCGCGCTCCACGCGGTCACCGACGCGTTGCTGGGTACGATCGCGGATGGCGATATCGGCATGCACTTCCCGCCGAGCGATCCGCAGTGGCGTGGCGCGAACTCGGCGCAGTTCCTCCAGCATGCCGCCACGCTGATCGCGCGCCGCGGTGGGATCATCGACTTCATCGACCTTACCATCATCTGCGAGGCCCCCAAGATCGGCCCCCACCGCGAGGGTATGCGCACACGTATCGCCGATCTGCTGCAGGTGGCTCCCGGTCAGATCAGCGTCAAGGCGACCACGACCGAACGGCTCGGCTTCACCGGTCGTGGCGAGGGCATCGCAGCGCAGGCGGTGGCGACGATCAGGATCGCGGCATGATGAGAACCCGGCGTCTTCTCGCGGTTGCCGCTGCCGCGTGCGCGCTTGCCTCAAACGCTGTCGCCCAGCCGCTTCGTGCACGCGCTTGCGTGACTGCGCCCGAGGCGGAATCGCTGCTCATCACCGTCATCCCCGATGCATTGGAGGAGGTGGGCCGCACCTGTGCGACGCAGCTGCCGCCTACCGCGCTGTTGCGCTCGCCCGGACGGGCGTTTGGCGACAATTACCGCGCGCTTGCCGATGCGAATTGGCCGAATACGAGACGGGCGTTGGCCAAAATCCTGCCGCCCGAAGCGACGCCGATGCTCGATAACGATCTCGCCCGGCTGATGCTAATCTCGCTTGCGGGGCCGATCGTTGCGCAGCAGGTGACGCCGGCGGATTGCGGTCCGGCCAACCGGTTTCTCACCATGATCGCGCCGTTGCCGCCCAAGAACGCGGTCGGTGCGATCGTTGCGGCGATGCAGATCGCGGCAACCGACCGCAAGAACGGCGTCAAGCCAGCCGCTATTCCCATTTGTCCGTTCGGAGCCCAGTGACGATGCTGACCATCCTGCCTGCCGAACTCGTCGCCGCCGCCCAGAAGGCGGTCGATACCAACCTTGCGGCCGGCCGCACGATCTGCGTCGCGGAAAGCTGCACCGGTGGCCTCGTTGCGGCTGCGATTACCGAAATCCCGGGTTCGTCCGCCATGTTCGAACGCGGCTACATCACGTATTCCAACGACGCGAAGGTCGACACGCTCAACGTCAGCCCGGATGTGCTCGACACGTTCGGCGCGGTTTCGATCGCGACTGCGTGGAGCATGGCGCAAGGCGCGTTGGAGGCAAGCGGCGCGGATATCGCCGTGGCGATCACCGGCGTCGCGGGCCCCGATGGCGGCACCGAGAAGAAACCGGTTGGTACGGTCGTGTTCGCGCGCGCCGAGCGGGGCGCGGACCCGCAGCATGTCGTCGCGGATCGCAAGCAGTTCGGCGATATCGGCCGCGGCGGCATCCGCCTTCAGGCGGCGTTATGCGCGCTCGAATTGTTGCTGCCGTCTGCAACAGAGCGGGACGAAGCCCCGTAAAGCATGGCGGCGCGTTCCTCGAACGCACCGATCATCTTGCGGAGCGCAACACCGAACACCTGCCCGGCCAACATCTCGAACACGCGATTCTTGAACGCAAAATCGACCGTGAAATCGACCGCGCAACCAGTGCCCTCCGGGCGGAAAACCCAATCGTTACGCAGATATTTCAGCGGTCCGTCGACATAATCGACATGCACCCGGTTTGGCCGTTCCTTATCGATCTTCGAGGTGAACGTCTCGCGCAGGCCCTTGAAGCCGACGATCATGTCGGCAACCATCTGCGTATCGGTGTTCGACCGCACCCGCATCGCGGATACCCACGGCAGGAACTCCGGGTATCGTGCGACATCGGCGACCAGCTCGAACATCTGCTCTGGCGTATACGGCAGGCGGCGCGTTTCGTGATGCTTAGGCAAAGTGTGCTACCCCGGCCATCACACCCGCACCATCGCCAGCTTTGCCTCCCGCGCGGCACGCAGGCGGGCAAAGTCATCCCCAGCGTGATAGCTCGACCTCGTCAACGGCGAGGATGCGACCAGCAGGAAGCCCTTCGCGCGCGCGATCTGCGCATAGGCGTCGAACGCCTTGGGCGTCACAAAATCGATCACCTTGGCATGGCGCGGCGTCGGCTGGAGATACTGCCCCATCGTCAGAAAATCGATGTCGGCGGAGCGCATGTCATCCATCACCTGATGCACCTCCAGCCGCTCCTCACCCAGCCCGAGCATGACCCCGGACTTGGTGAAGATCGACGGGTCGTGCCGCTTCACGCTTTCCAGCAGTCGCAGCGACGCGTAGTAGCGCGCACCGGGGCGGATCGTCGGATAAAGGCGCGGCACTGTTTCCAGGTTGTGGTTGTACACGTCTGGCCGGGCGGTCACGATCGACTCGACCGCAGCCTGCGTCTTGTTGCGAAAATCCGGCGTCAGGATTTCGATCGTTGTCGTCGGCGTGGTGCGACGTAGCGCCTCGATCACCTTGACGAACTGCGACGCGCCGCCATCCGGCAGATCGTCACGATCGACGGAGGTGATAACGATATGTTCCAGCCCCAGTTCGGCGGCGGCATCGGCGGTGTGTTGCGGCTCCAGCTTGTCGACCGCGCGCGGCATGCCGGTCTTCACGTTGCAGAACGCGCAGGCCCGGGTGCAGGTGTCGCCCAAGATCATCACCGTGGCGTGCTTCTTGGTCCAGCACTCGCCGATGTTCGGGCAAGCCGCTTCCTCACACACCGTGTTGAGGCCGAGCCGCCGCATCAGCCCCTTGGTCTCGTTATACACCGCACCCATCGGTGCCTTCACCCGAATCCAGTCCGGTTTGCGCTGTCGTCCTTCGGGGCGCGGCTCGGCAGGCGTCAGGGCAGGATGGGCGATCGGCGTAATGTCGTTCATGTGGGTCAAATAGCGATCAAGGCGGCTCCCCACAACTGCCGGGCGCATCATCGCGCTTGCGCTTGTCGGAAGCGCGGGTTTGCCGTTAGGAACCGCCCATCACTTTGCCTGGAGAGCAAGCATGAGCGGTTTCGACGATCTGATCGACGGGTATCAGCGGTTCCGCGTGGTCGACTGGACGCGACAGCGCGCACGCTGGGCCGAACTGCGCGAGGGCCAGGCGCCGCGCGTGCTGGTGATCGCCTGTTCGGACAGCCGGGTCGATCCTTCGCAGATTTTCGACACCTCGCCCGGTGAGATTTTCGTGGTGCGCAACGTCGCCAATCTGGTCCCGCCATTCGAACACGACGGGTCGCGCCACGGCGTTTCGGCCGCACTCGAATTCGCGGTGACACAACTCAACGTCACCGATGTGGTGGTGATGGGTCACGGCTCCTGCGGTGGCGTGAAGGCGGCCCTCACCCATGCTTTCGAGGGCAAGGAACCCGGCGAAGGAGGCTTCATCGCACACTGGGTCGACATGCTGGACGCGGCGCGCGACCGGATCGTCGCCCAGCACGGCACCGGCCCGGAGGCGATCCGCGCGCTTGAGCTGGAGACGGTCCGCGTCAGCCTTGCCAACCTGCGCACCTTCCCCTTCATCCCCGAGCGCGAGGCGGCGGGCACGCTAAAGCTGCGCGGCGCCTATTTCGCCATCGCCGATGGGGTGTTGCACGTCATGAATGACGACGGCACTTTCGCTCCCGCGTGAGAAGCGCCGCAGGGTGGCGCGTTCGGTTGCCGATGATCAGGCCGGGTCTGCCCGCGCCATGCTCGCTTGTGAAACGGTGATATGGCGCGGCTTGCCTTCACTTTGGGCAATGGCCGGGATCGGCGCCGAGGATGGATCTGCGTTGCCGCGATGCACCCGCACGCCTCCCACACCGCTCTCCGCGACCGCCGGGGAAGCTGTTATCGCACGAGCAGGCGTGTCATCGCCCATGCTGCGGTGGATCGTCACCGAACCCACCACCTGGATTCCGCCATTCACGGCGCTCGACGGGGCGAAATCGCTGGTGTCGGTCGCGGCTAACAACGGGGTGCTGTCGCCAGGCAGACTCTCGCTCCCAGAGTAGGTCTGGCGGAACGCCAGCGCATTCTCCATTGCACCGCGCCAGCGGTAGAAGATATGCGCGCCGACCGAGGCGACTTGCTTCATGCTGCCCGCCCACCACGGCGACACGTAATTGGCGTGGTAGAACGTCGCCGAACCGACCGGGGCGTAGACCAACCCGGCCAGCGCGCCCATCGCCACCGCGCGCGCGCGCGCCCAGGCGCGTGACTCAATCGGCCGGTTGAGCGAACCATCGCAAGTGAAGCTGAACTGGCATCCGGTGCGGCGAGTCGACCCCTGATATACGACGCCGCAGATGCTGCGCGGAAACGCGCGATCCCGCACACGGTTGAGCACTACCTGCGCAACGGCGCGTTCGCCCTCGTCACCTTCCGATCGCGCCTCGTAATAGACCGCCGCCGTCAGGCAATCGAGAGCGCGGGTGGCATCGTCGGCGGTCTGTGCCTGCGCGAAGAACGCAGGCGCGGCCTGATCCTCGAACGCGGTCGCGTCCTCCTTCATCGAGGCGTGGATCACATCCCCCGGCACGTTGAGCGCGAGCCGCTTGAGCAGATCGGGCGCTCGGACGACCGGCGGGATGTCCATCACCACCTGCATCCGCGGCGCGCGCGTGCAGGATGGCGCGAGCAGGATCGCCGGCAGCATCAGCAGCAGACACGACAACAGGGAAAAGCGGCGCCAGTTCATCCGGCACACGCTTAGCGTGAAAGGTTTAGGCTCCGGTTAAGGACACTCGCCCTTCAGCGCGGCGCGCGCGACTTTCTCAACCTCCGGGTCGAGCACCGGCGGGGTCATGTCCACGCCTGCCTCCAGCGCATCCGCAATCAGCGTGAGAGCGGCAATCCGCGCGGATTTCTTGCGGTTACCGTCAACGACGTGCCAAGGCGCCGCGCGTGTATCGGTGCGGCAGAACATGTCGTGCATCGCCTCGAGATATGCGTCACGCTTGGCGCGGTTGCGATAATCGTCCAGCCCGGTCTTCCAGCGTTTCCAAGGATGGTCGAGCCGGGCCGCGAGCCGCTTGTCCTGCGTTTTCTGGCTGGTGTGGACGAACAGCTTTACGATCGTCGTGCCCGATTCGACCTGCTGCGCCTCGAATGCGTTGATTTCGTCATAGCCACGCTTCCAGTCGTCTTTGGAAGCATAGCCTTCGACACGTTCGACCAGCACGCGACCATACCAGCTGCGATCGAACACGGCGATGTCGCCATTGGCGGGCAGCCGCTGCCAGAAGCGCCACAGGAAGTGCCGGTCGCGTTCCGCGTCGGTCGGTGCCTTGATCGGCCAGACCTCGAAATTGCGCGGGTCCCATTCGCCGGTCAGCCGCTGGATGATGCCGCCCTTCCCCGCCGCGTCCCAGCCCTCGAACAGCACGATCGCGCGCTTGCCGTGGACGATATGCGCGACCTGGATGTGCGCGAGCCGCTTTTGCAGCTTGGTGATGGCGTGCTCGTAATCGCCGTCGAAATCCGAACCGGATTCGTAATCTCTGAGATCGATGGTCATCACCGCTCAATCCCGCCGCGCCGGAACAGTTCCGGCGCGGCGGTCAAAGCGTTACTTGGTACCCGGACCGTCGACCAGCTTGATGTGCAATTCCTTCAACTGCTTGGGGCTGGCGAAGTTCGGCGCGCCCATCATCAGATCCTCCGCCTTCTGCGTCATCGGGAAGGTGATGACCTCGCGAATGTTCGGCTCGTCCGCCAGCAGCATGACGATACGGTCGACGCCCGGCGCGGAGCCGCCGTGCGGCGGGGCGCCGCACTTGAACGCGTTGATCATACCCGCGAAGTTGGTATCGACCTCGGCCTGCGTATAGCCGGCGATCTCGAACGCCTTGTACATGATCTCGGGCTTGTGGTTCCGGATCGCACCAGACGACAGCTCCACGCCGTTGCAGACGATGTCGTACTGATAGGCGAGGATATCGAGCGGGTTCATCGTTTCCAGCGCCTCCATCTCGCCCTGCGGCATCGAGAACGGATTGTGGCTGAAATCGACCTTCTTGAGGTCCTCGTCATATTCGAACATCGGGAAATCGACGATCCAGCAGAACTCGAAGCGCTTGTCGTCGATCAATCCCAGCGTTTCCGCGACACGCGTGCGGGCGAGACCGGCGAGCTTGGCGGCCTGCGCTTCCTTGCCGGCGGCGAAGAACATGCCGTCATCCGGGCCGAGGCCGAGCGCGTCGGCCATCTCGGTCATCTTCGCCTCGCCGTGGTTCTTGGCGATCGGGCCACCCCATTCGCCGCCCTTTCGGGTGGCGTAGCCGAGCCCGGCAAAGCCTTCGCCCTGCGCCCAACTGTTCATATCGTCGAAGAATTTGCGGCTCTTGTCCGCCGTGCCCGGTGCCGGGATCGCCCGCACCACGTCACCCGCTTCTACGATCGACGCGAACCGACCGAAGCCAGAACCGACGAACTGCGCCGACACGTCCGAGATCAGGATCGGGTTGCGGAGATCGGGCTTGTCGTTGCCGTACTTGAGCATCGATTCGCGGTAAGGGATGCGCTTGAACGGCAGCGGGCTGACGGTGCGGCCCTTGCCCTGCCAGTCGGCGAATTGCTCGAACACGCCGTGCAGCACCGGCTCGATCGCGGCGAACACGTCGTCCTGCGTGACGAAGCTCATCTCGAAATCGAGCTGGTAGAACTCGCCCGGCGACCGATCGGCGCGGGCATCCTCATCACGAAAGCACGGCGCGATCTGGAAATAGCGGTCGAACCCGGCCACCATCAGCAACTGCTTAAACATCTGCGGCGCCTGCGGCAGCGCGTAGAACTTGCCCGGATGCACCCGGCTCGGCACCAGATAATCGCGCGCGCCTTCGGGGCTGCTCGCGGTCAGGATCGGGGTCTGGAACTCGGTGAAGCCCTGCCCGATCATCCGCTGGCGCAGCGACGAGATCACCTGCGAGCGCAGCAGGATGTTGGCATGCAGCCGCTCGCGCCGCAGATCGAGGAAACGATAGCGCAGGCGGATATCCTCAGGGTACTCGTTCTCGCTCGCCACCGGCATCGGCAGTTCATGCGCGACCGACTGCACCACCGCGGAGGTCGCCCGCACCTCAATCGCGCCGGTCGGCAGGTTGGGGTTCACCGCCTCGCCCGCACGCGCCACGACGGTGCCGGTGATCGTCACCACGCTCTCACTGCGCAGGCTCTCGATCACCTCGAAAACCGCGCCGCTCACGTCGGTCACGATCTGGGTAATGCCGTAATGGTCGCGCAGATCGACGAAGACGAGATCGCCGTGGTCGCGCTTCTTGTGGACCCAGCCCGACAGGCGGACTTCCTGGCCGACGTGTTCGGCGCGAAGTTCGGCGCAAGTGTGCGTGCGATAGGCGTGCATGTGCTGTCTCTACGGTCTGCGCCCCGGCCAAGCGGAGCGTTGGGAATATGGTCGCGCACCTCCCTTTACGACACGCCTTTGTCAAGGCGCGCATCCCTCGCTAAGGGGTGAAGATGCATATCCATCCGCTCATTACCGACAGCGCCACGCTCGCGAATCTTTGCGCTCGCCTCGCCGAAGCCGACTTCGTCTGCGTCGATACCGAGTTCATGCGCGAGAACACGTTCTGGCCGGAACTCTGCCTGATCCAGATCGCCGACGAGAACGAGGCGGCGGCGATCGACCCGATGGCCCCCGGCCTCGACATGACGCCGCTGCTCGACCTGATGGTCAATAACGAGGACGTGCTGAAGGTCTTCCACGCCGGCGGGCAGGATCTCGAGATCGTCTACAACCTCACCGGCAAGACCCCCTACCCGCTGTTCGACACGCAGGTCGCGGCGATGGCGCTCGGTCAGGGCGAACAGATCGGCTATTCGAACCTGGTCGACGCGTATCTCGGCATCAGCGTCGACAAGGGCGCGCGCTTCACCGACTGGAGCCGTCGTCCGCTCGATGCGCGGCAGATCGAATATGCGATCGGCGACGTGACGCATCTTGCGAAGATCTTTCCCAAGATGCTCAATCGCCTGCGCAAGACTGGGCGTGGCGCGTGGCTCGACATCGAGATGGAGCGAATCGGCGATCCCGCCAATTATGCGAACGATCCCGACACGGCATGGCGGCGCATTCGCGTGCCAAGTCGCAAAGCCGACATCCTCGGCCGCCTCAAGGCCTTGGCGCGCTGGCGCGAGTTGGAGGCGCAGGGAAAGAACCTGCCGCGCGGCCGCATCGTCAAGGACGAGACGATCGCGGATATTGCCGGTCACCCGCCGCGTAAGCAGGCGGATCTCGCCAAGGTGCGCGGCCTGTCCCCCACCTGGGCGACCAACGACATCGGCGGGCGGATGATGGCCGCGCTGGAGAACGCCGAACCGATGGCGGCGGACGAAATGCCCGCGCGCGACGATCGCAAGCCCGGTCTTGGCAAGGACGGCGCCTTGGTGGCGGACCTGCTCAAGTTGCTGCTCAAGATCCGTTCGCGCGATATCGACGTCGCAGCGCGGCTGCTCGCGCGCGGTGACGATCTCGACGCGCTTGCCGCCGGGCAGCGCGAGGGGCTGTCGATCCTCGAAGGCTGGCGATTCGACCAGTTCGGCCGCGACGCGCTCGATCTGGTTGAGGGCCGGCTTGCGTTCGCAGTGGTGAACGGCAAGCTCAAGATGACCCGTACCGAGGCCGTCGTCACCGAGTAACGGCGGCGGGCCTCAGGCCGAGAAGATCGCTTTTCGGCCGAGTGCCGTCGCCAGTGCGGCATGCCGCCGCTCCACCGCCTCGCTATACAGCGCGCGGTCGGCAGCGGGCATCGTCAGCACCGCCGCTCCGTTCTCATCGCTGAGTCGGGTGCGTCGCAACGGCCCCTCCAGCCCGCCGCTCAGCCGCTGGCCGAGCCGCATCGCCAGCCCCCAGCCGATCGCGCGTTTCAGCTCGGCGGGGGGTGCCAGTGCGCCGACCGGGGCCGGTGCCTCCATCCCACCGCCGAGGCTGGTGAACAACGCCTGCGCCATCAGCGCCCGCCCGCGTGCATCAATGCCGACCCAATTGCCGTGCAGCGCGATCTCGACACCGCGCTCTGCCCGGAAATCGGGGTTGGCGCGCCAGCCGACATCGGCGAGCAGACACGCGGCCAACCGGAGCCGCGCCATCGCCGGCGCATCGGTCACGAACAGCGGCGCGATCCACCGGTCTAACAAATCGCCATGTTCGGCGAAACGGCCATGCCGCCGGCCCTCGTCGCGCGCCGCCACGATCAGCGGATCGAGTGCGCGTGTCTCGGCATCCAGCGCCTGATAGAGCAGCCCCTCGCGCAAGCCATAGGCGGAGACAATCGTACGCTCGCAGCCCAGTTGCTTGAGCAAAATCGCCAGTAACGACGTCGCATCGCCGAGCGACCCCGCTCGACCCGATTGCAACCCCGGCACGGCGCGCAGCCAGCCCTTGTTGACCTGTGCGATCGTTCGTCCCATCCGCGTGATCGACGCGCGAGGCATGGCATATTGGTGGATCACCGGGAGCGGATATTCGCCAAGGTGCATGTCTAGCCGCGCCATCGATCGCCACGAGCCGCCGACCAAATACAGCGGCAGCCCCTTGCCACGCCCGGCCCAGCCGGCATCCTTGATGAGTTTCGTGACGCGCCTTTGCAACGCGCCCGGCCCCTCTCCCCGAATTGCCGCGACACGCAACACGCCGAGCGGAAAAGAAACTCGGTCCTGCACCGCACCACCGCGTACGCGGATCAGTTCGAGGCTGCCCCCGCCAAGATCGCCGACGATGCCGTTGGCATCGGGAATGCCCGACAGCACGCCATAGCCCGCGCCGACCGCCTCCTCCTCGCCCGACAGCAACTCCACCGTCAGTCCCGCCGCCTTGGCGATCGCCAGCAACGCCTTGCCGTTGCTGGCATCGCGCACCGCCGCCGTCGCGACGGTGCGAAGCTGATCGACCTCCATTTCGCGGGCGACGGCGGCGAAGCGGTCCAGCGCATCCTCCGCCATGCGCAACGACGATGGCGAGATCGCGCCGGTATCGGCAAGGCCACGCCCCAGCCCGGCCATCACCTTTTCGTTGAACAAGATCGCCGGCAATCGCGCCGGTCCCTGATAGACGACAAGTCGGATCGAATTCGAGCCGATGTCGATGATGGCGGTGCGCGGCTCGAGCGCCACCGGCGTTTTGCCGAACAACGCCATGTTCAGCGGTTACGTCGCAGCGACAGTTTGGGCACCGCATCGCTCGCGGTCAGCGCAGTACCGCGTCCGGACAGCGACGGATTGGTCATGAAGTAACGATGCAGGTTGAACGGCCGGTCGCCCGGTTCGTCGCGCACATAGCTGCCGTCACTCTGCAATTCCCAGCTCTGTTCGTTGTCGATCAGGTTCGCCACCATCACCTGGTCGAGGACTTGCCGGTGCACCGTCGCATTCTCGATCGGCAGCATATATTCGACGCGCCGGTCGAAATTGCGCTGCATCCAGTCGGCGGAGGAGATGAACACCTTGGCGGTGTCGCTCGGCAGTTCGGCACCGTTGCCGAAACACCAGATCCGGCTGTGTTCGAGGAATCGCCCGACCACCGACTTCACGCGGATGTTCTCCGACATGCCCGGCACGCCCGGTCGCAGGCAGCAGATGCCGCGGATGATGAGGTCGATCTCGACACCGGCGTTGCTCGCCTCGTACAGCTTCTCGATCACCTGCGGGTCGACCACCGAGTTCATCTTAGCCCAGATCGCGGCGGGCTTGCCGCCCAGCGCGTTGGCGATCTCCGAATCGATCAGCGCCATCAGGCGCGGGCGCAGGTCACGCGGGGAAAGGCTCATCTTCGCCATGCCAGTCGGCTCGATATAGCCGGTGACGTAGTTGAACATCTGCGCGGCATCTCGGCCAATTTCGGGATCGGCGGTGAAGAAGCTCAGATCGGTATAGATGCGAGCGGTGATCGGGTGGTAATTGCCGGTGCCGAAGTGGCAATAGGTGCGGTATTGCCCAGCCTCGCGGCGAACCACCATCGATACCTTGGCGTGCGTCTTCCAGTCGATGAAGCCATACACCACCTGCACGCCCGCTCGCTCCAGCGCGGAGGCCCACAGCAGGTTCTGCTCCTCGTCGAAACGCGCCTTCAGCTCGACCACCGCCGTCACCGACTTGCCCGCTTCGGCGGCGGTAATAAGCGCGTTGATGACGGCGGGCTGCTTGCCGGCGCGGTACAGCGTCTGCTTGATCGCCACCACGTCGGGGTCGTTCGCCGCCTGTTTCAGGAAAGCGAGCACAACCTCGAACGTCTCATACGGATGGTGGACGATGATGTCCTTGCTGCTGATCGCCGCGAAGCAATCGCCGCCGAATTCGCGGATCCGCTCCGGAAAGCGCGGCGAGAACGGCGGGAACTTCAGGTCCGGCCGATCCTCGTCGACCAGCGCGCTGAGATCGCCCACGCCGAGGAACGCGCCGCTTTCGGTGACGAACGCATTGGTCCCGCCCAATTCCTCGCGCAGCACCGCGCCCAGCGCTTCGGGCATGCCGCTTTCCAGCTCGAGCCGGATCACGCGCCCGCGCCGCCGCCGCTTGATTGCATTGGCGAAGTAGCGGACGAGATCCTCGGCATCCTCCTCGATCTCGATATCGCTGTCGCGCAGCACGCGGAACTCCGCACCGCCGACCACATGATAGCCCGGAAAGATCAGCGGCGCGAACCGCTTGACCAGCGATTCGACTGCGACGTAGCGCACCGTCTCACCCGGCACGCGCAGAAAACGCGGCATCGGCGCGGGCAGCATCACCAGCTCGCGAATCGGCTGATCGTCGGACTGGCGCACCAGATCGAACATGACCGCCAGCCCCTGGTTGGAGATGAACGGGAAGGGATGCGCGGGGTCAAGCGCCTGCGGGGTGAGGATCGGGAAGATCTGCTCGCGGAACTGCGTTTCCAGCCAGCGGAGTTCCTCGGCTGTGAGCGACTCGTCAATCGTGCGCGAGGTGAGAATTTCGATGCCGGTCTCGGCCAGCAAGCCGCGCAGTTCGCGCCACACGGTGCGCTGGCGTTCGATCAGCTCGTCCGCCTCCCCGACGATCGCAGCAAGCTGCTGGCTGCTGTTGAGGCCATCGGCGGAGAGCCGGTCGACATCCTGCAACTGCTGGCCCTTCAGCCCGGCGACGCGCACCATGAAGAACTCATCGAGGTTCGATCCCGAGATCGACAGGAAGCGCAACCGTTCCAGCAGCGGATGCGCCGGGTTGCGCGCTTCCTCCAGCACGCGGCGGTTGAATGCCATCCACGACAGCTCGCGGTTGAACAGCCGGTCGGTGCCCTCGATTGGGGCGAACGGGTCCTCGTCATTGTCGAGACGGGCGAGATGCGCTGGTCTGTTCATCAGAATCCTGCCAGTTCGTGTTGCAAACCGTCGATCAGACCAGCTTCGGTCAGGGTAGCGCGCGCCAGTGGGATCGACAGGCGCTTGCGGCTTTCCAGCACCGCTTCATCGAGCACATCCACCGTCCGCAACAACGCGACGTGGGTCCGTTCGATCCGCTTGGCGAGCCACTCGATCAGGTCAGGCCGCGCGTCGAGACCGCGCCGGAAGAACTGCCGCTCCAGCACTGCCAGCATCAGCGCCTCGTCGGGCGCACCGATTCGCACGGTCGGGCTGGCCGCCAGTCGCGAGCGCAGATCGGGCAGCCGGATTGTCCATTCCGGTGGGGCTGCATAGGCGACGATCACCACCGGCAGGCGGGTTTCCTGCGCGCGGTTCCACGCGTGGAAGATGTCGGCCTCGCCCTGCTGCTCGGCATCGTCCACCAGTTGTCCGCCCGTCTTCGCGGCGAAGATCCGCGCGAGCAGGCTGCGCCCCGATTTGCGCGGGCCGGTGATGACCACTGCCGCTACCGGCCAGCTGGTCCATTGCTCGAGTTGCTGAACGGCGCGCTGGTTCGATTCGGTTACGAGAAACTCATCGTCATGCGGGTCCGCCGGCCATTCGAACGGCAAAGCCAGTTGTGCGCTCACCCCGGGGTACCGTCGGTTGCGCCGGCACGGCGGATGCGGACGGTCGTGCCGCTGCCGCTCACCGTCCAGCCCTTTGCCTCAAGCTCGGCGCGGAACAGCGCGGGGTCCGCATCGAACGCGACACGCATCACCGAAACGCCGCCGAGCGCGAGGCTGGTGGTGACTGCGCTGCGCACGCCGGCGAGGCTGCGCAGCGATGCCTCGGTTGCAGTGACGGCAGCGGCGCCCGGCGTATCGACCTGTACGGTGATCGTCACGGTGGCGGTATCGCCCGGCGCGATCGTGATCGGCGCGGTACCCGGGACGACCGGCAGATCAGTCGGCGTCTCGGTCGGCGTAGGCGTGGGAGTCGGCGTCGCATTGACCGGCGGCACGTAGGCAAGGCTCGAATCGGGTTGCAGCCCGCCACTGCGCAATTCCGCCTGGTAGGCCGCGTCGATCCGCTTCACGCCCTCGTCGAGCAGCAGCGGCAACGCATCGGCATTGCCGACCCGCAACGTGAAATGCGTAATGAGGTGATTGTCCGGCCCATGACGCGCCTGGAACGCACCGATGATCGGCCCGCCCGGCCACTGCCGCGACAGCCGCACGATCGGCACCAGCACGTCGTTCGAGCCATATTGATCGAGCACGGTGCGCCACCACGCCCGCCCCGGTCGCGTCGTCTGGCCGAGGTTGAGCAGCAGCGAATCGCTGCCGGTGCCGCTTGGCCGCACGTAGTCGATCGCGCTGTTGCCGGTGCGGAACCGGCCCCACGCCTGCACCCACGGGTTATCCTGCTCGAACGCGATTGCAGCGCCGCCGGAATAGGCGATCGGGATCGTCAGCATCGAGGTCGAGCGTTGCTCCTGATCCGCCACGCCGAGCAGCGCGCCCGCCCGCGCGCGACTGAACAGCACACCGAGGCGGCCGATATAGCGGTTCGGCCCGATCTCCTCCTTCTCGATGATGATGCCGGACACCATCGAATCGAGCGTCCCGTCGGACACGCTGCCCACACTCGCGCCGAGCCGCTGTGCCAGCATCTGCCAGCCCTTGCGCTGCGCCAGCCGCCAGCCGGCATAACGCGCGGCCTCGGCGTTGCCCGCGCTCACGTCGACACGGATGCCGCCGACCTCGTAACTGCCCGACCCGTCGCCGATCGCACCGGAGGAGGCGGGCACGGGCGCCGAGGCATCCTGGGCAAGCAGCAGCCCACCGCTGGCGACACAGGTCGCGGCGATGAGCAACTGGAACGGGCGGGAAAGGCGCGAGGGCATGTCGGCGCCCTTTTGGCGAAGCAGGCGTGGAAATCCAAGCAGGATATGTCTACTCGGCGTTCATGAGCGACAAACCTTATACTTACGCACAGGCCGGCGTCTCGATCGAAGCCGGAAATGCCCTCGTCCGCGCGATCGCGCCGCTGGCGAAAGCAACCCGCCGTCCCGGCGCGGACGCCGATCTCGGCGGATTCGGCGGATTCTTCGATCTAAAGGCGGCGGGCTTCGTGGATCCGCTGCTGGTCGCCGCCAACGACGGCGTCGGCACCAAGCTGAAACTGGCGATCGAGCACGACCGCCACGACGGCGTTGGCATCGACCTCGTCGCGATGTGCGCCAACGACCTGATCGTACAGGGCGCGGAGCCGCTGTTCTTCCTCGACTATTACGCGACTGGCAAACTTGAGGCCGGCGTCGCAGAACGCGTCGTCGCATCGATCGCGGACGGATGCCTGCAGGCCGGCTGCGCGTTGATCGGTGGCGAAACCGCCGAGATGCCGGGCATGTACGCAGCCGGCGATTACGATCTCGCCGGCTTCTGCGTCGGTGCGGTTGAGCGCGACCGGGTGCTGACCGGACGCGAGATCTCGGCTGGAGACGTGGTGCTCGGCCTCGCCTCGTCGGGTGTACACTCCAACGGCTTCTCGCTGGTACGCCGCCTCGCCGCCGACAAGGGCTGGAAGCTGGACCGTCCCGCGCTGTTCGATATGGACATGCTGCTGATCGACGCATTGATGGCGCCGACCCGTATCTACGTGAAGAGCCTGCTGCCCGCACTCCGCGTCGGGCGGATCAAGGGGCTGGCGCACATCACCGGTGGCGGCCTGCTCGAAAACATTCCGCGCGTGCTGCCCGAAGGGATGCACGCGATGATCCACGCCGACGATTGGGAACAGTCGCGATTGATGGCGTTCCTGCAAGCACAAGGTGGCATTGAACCCGGCGAAATGGCACGCACCTTCAACTGCGGCGTCGGCATGGCGGTGGTGGTTGCAGCCGAAGCGGTGGCCGACGTGACCGCGATGCTGGAAGGCGCGGGCGAAACCGTGCTGCGCATCGGCGAGATCGTCGCTGGCGAACGGGGCTGCACGGTCAGCGGCCGGATCGAAACGTGGAGCGCGCGCGAAGCGTGGTCGGCGACGCACAATGCCTGAGGGGCAGAGTCCCGCTGTCGCCGGCCCTATGAAGCAGCGGGTCGGCATCCTCCTGTCCGGGCGCGGGTCGAACATGATGGCGCTGGTCGAGGCCGCACGCGATCCTAACGCCCCCTACGGCGTCGCGCTGATCGCAAGCGACAAGCCGGACGCTGCTGGAATCGCATGGGCGCAGGCGCAGGGTCTCGCCACCTGGGCGCTTGCCCCCAAAAATGTCGGCAAGCCTGCATACGAAGCAGCCCTCGACAGCGCTTTGCGCGAGGCACAGGTCGAGACGATCGCACTGGCGGGCTACATGCGCCTCCTTTCAGATGATTTCGTCGCGCGCTGGCGCGGCCGTATCGTCAACATCCACCCCTCGCTGCTGCCCAAGTACAAGGGCCTCGACACGCACGCCCGCGCCATCGCGGCGGGGGACGCGCACGGCGGCTGCTCGGTCCACATCGTCACCGAAGAACTCGACGGCGGCGATGTGCTCGGGCAAGCCGAGGTGCCGATCCTGCCCGGCGACACGCCCGAGGCGCTTGCCGCGCGCGTGCTCGAACAGGAACACCGTCTGTATCCCCGCACTCTGGCCGAGTTTGTATCGCGATGACCCAAGACGCCGAAACCGCCCTAGCCCGCCTTCGCGATCTCTGCCTCGCGATGCCGGGTACCGCCGAGCGCGTGTCGCATCGCGCACCCGTGTTCGTCGTCGCGGAAGACAAGATGTTCGCCTATTTCTGGCACGATCATCACGGCGATGGCGAGACGGTAGCGGTGGTCCGCACCAGCGGTGCCGAGGAACAGCGCATGCTTATCGACAGCGAGCCAGAGCTTTATAGTCTGCCCACGGAACTCGCCGCCTTCGGCTGGATAGCGATCCGGCTGAGCGGCGCCGCCACCGATTGGGACCGCGTGGGCGATCGCGTCGCGGTGAGTTGGGAACTGGCGGCACCGCGCGATCTGCTCGAGGCGGGCGGCCGGTGAGCGGTACCGGACCAAGGCCGAACGCCAACGAACGCGCGGAGGCGCGGGCGATCCGCAAGCGCTGGGTGACGCTGGCGGAGATCGTGGCCGTGGCCGGGCTGCTGATCTCGGCGACGGGCCTGTGGCTGACCTATTCGGAGCGCCGCAACGATGATCACGAGAAGCAGGTCGAGAAAGTTACCGAGGCGCGCACCCGCTCCCTCGTCCGCCTGTCCGCGACGCCCGAGCATGGCGGTGAAAGTCTCGCGCTCAAAGATGCCGAGCACGACGTGCAAAGCGTCGACTTTCGTTTCCCCAGGGCACTCGGCATCGCGGCGCAGACCAGCATCCTCACGCCGCACATCGAAGCGGCATGGATCAAGGATGCGCTAGTGGATGCCACTAAGGATGGACCGGACAAGCGCGACGGTCGCCTGCCGGTGCTGGTGAGCGCAAGCTATTGGGATGGCGACCAACAGCGTACCGATACCGCAATCTACGACGTGGTGTGGAGCATCGAGGGCAAGCTGCTCGGCGGTCACACTCTCAAGCTGAAAGGCATGCTGCTACGCGAGCGTACCGCCTCGGCGGCGCGGCTCGATGCGGTATGGTCGAAGGAAAAGCCGAAGCCCGTCGCTTCGTAACAACGATCCCCGGCATAGGCCGGGGATCGCAAATACTCAGATCAGCCGACGATCTCTTCCGGCTTGAAGAAGAACGCGATCTCGGTCGCGGCATTCTCGTCGCTGTCCGAACCGTGCACCGAGTTCGCCTCGATCGATTCGGCGAGTTCCTTGCGGATCGTGCCGGCATCGGCATTGGCCGGGTTGGTCGCGCCCATGATGTCGCGGTTGCGCTGCACGGCGTTCTCGCCTTCCAGCACCTGCACGACGACCGGGCCGGAAATCATGAACGTGACCAGATCGTTGAAGAACGGGCGCTCGCGGTGAACGCCGTAGAACTCCTCGGCCTGCTCGCGACTCATGTGGATGCGCTTGGAGGCGACGACGCGCAGGCCGGCTTCCTCCAGCATCTTGGTGACCGCGCCGGTGATGTTGCGGCGGGTTGCGTCGGGCTTGATGATCGAGAAAGTGCGGTTCGCGGCCATGACCGAGAAGCTCCTGTGGTTGAAATGCGGGAAGTCGCGGCTCCCTAGTCGTGCGCGCTTGGCGATGCAAGCGGCGGGACGTGCCAGTTCCGCAGGAGCGCGACCCGCCCGCCGCTGTTCGGTTACACGGCTAAGCTGCCTGCTCCCACCGACCACTGTCGCTCTGTTTCCAGTAACGCCGCTCCACATCCGCTTTGTCGCCAAGCGCGCGCCAGGCGGCACGCGCCTCGACAATGCGATCATCGTCGAAAAAATGGAACGCCCGCTCGAATTCAAGCGCGGCATCGCGCCACATGCCGTCCACCAGCGCGATATTGCGCGCGCCGTTACCCGCATCGGCGACGGCCGTGATCAGCACCGGCTGATCCGCGTCGTTTACTTCACCCGCCTGGCCATGTGGCAGGAAGCTCTCCGGACTGTACGTCCATAGCAAACGATCGAGCACACCGCGCTGCGTTTCACTTTCTGCAACGATCAGCAGCCGGCCACCGCTCGACAGCACCTTCTCCGCGATTTGCGGCAAGGCGCGGTCGAGCGGCGTGACGGTCAGGTGGTAAAAATCAACCTTCACGTCACCCCTTCCCCGTCGTTCAGCCCTCGAAATGATTCGCGACGAATCGATCGAGCAGCCGCACGCCGTATCCGGTCGCGCCCTTGTCATAGGTCGCGCCCGCCTTGTCGGACCAGACCATGCCGGCAATGTCGAGGTGAGACCACCGCACTCCCGGCTCCACGAAACGCTGGAGGAACTGCGCGGCGGTGATCGAGCCGGCGCCGCGCGGCCCGACGTTCTTCATGTCGGCAATCGGCGAATCGATCAGCTTGTTGTACGCGTCGGCCAATGGGAAGCGCCACAGCAGGTCACCGGTCGCCTTGCCCGCGGCGAGCAATTGATCGGCCAGTGCATCGTCGTTGGCGAAGCAGCCGCCATGTTCGGTGCCGAGCGCAACGATCATCGCGCCGGTCAGCGTGGCGAGATCGACAATCGTTTTCGGGCGGTGCGTACGCTGTACCCAAGTCAATACGTCGCACAGCACCAGCCGGCCCTCTGCATCCGTGTTGATGACCTCGATCGTCTGACCCGACATCGACGTCACCACGTCTCCGGGACGCTGCGCGTTACCGTCGGGCATGTTTTCGACCAGACCGCAAACGCCGATGACGTTGGCCTTGGCCTTGCGCGAAGCGAGCGCCTTCATCGCGCCGACCACCGCGCCGGCGCCACCCATGTCCCACTTCATGTCTTCCATGCCGGCTGCGGGCTTGATCGAGATGCCGCCGGTGTCGAACGTCACCCCCTTGCCGACCAGCGCCAATTCAGGGTCACCAGCTCCTGCGCCGTTCCACTTCAGCGCGAGGATCTTCGCTTCGCGTGGCGAACCCTGGCTGACGCCCAACAGCGCCCCCATGCCAAGCTCGCGCATATCCGCTTCGCCGAGTACCGTCGCCTCCAGCCCCAATCCCTCGACGGAGGCGAGCACACGATCGACGAAGCTTTGCGGATAGAGGATGTTGGCAGGCTCCGCGACCAGCGTCCGGGTCAGTTCCAGGCCCTGCGTTATAGCATCCTGTCGCGCCCACGCAGCGTCGGCGCCATCGGGCGCGCGGTGCAGCGTGATGCTAATCAGCGTCGGCTTGTTCTTGGCCGGCAGGGTCGTGCGATAGGCGTCATGCCGCCACGCCCGCTGGTTTGCGGCAGCAGCCAGGCGGGCGGCCGCCGCTGGCGTCGGCGCTGAATTGCCGAGGTCCACCGCCACCGCCGTCTCGCCTGAGGTAAGCAGTTTCGCCGTCAAAGCACCGCCTGCACGTTCGTAATCAACCTCACTGCCCGCCCCCACGCCGAGCAGCAGCAAGCGACGTGCCTCTCCGCCGTTCGCGACGAACAGTTCGACCACGCCACCCGCTTCCCCCTCGAAACGACTCGCCCGCGCCGCAGATTGCGCCAGAGCGATCGTGGCAACGTCCAGCGTGGACGAGGCGAGGCGCGAAAGACCGTCCTTCTCGATCGTCAGGGCAAGCGGCGTGTTGGCATCGGGAGTTGCGGCGGAAAACGCGATCTTCATACGGACGAAGCCTCAAATATGTTCATTGTATCTACCGCCATATCTAGGGAGGGTGGCCGGGCGCGGCAACACGCGTGCTGGCGCAAGCATGCGAACGCAGCGGGCGCAAAGCCAAACGATGCCCCGTCTGCCGTTCGTGAGCAGTGCCGTTGCAGCATCGCCGCGCCGGTGCGATAGGGCAGCATCATTCACCGCCATTCGCGCGGACACCGGGGTTCAGTGCCGACGTGAAGCGTTCCTTCTTTCTTGCCACCTGCGCGCTGCCGTTTGCCGTCCCGATCGCCGGAGCGCACGCGCAGGATCTGCAAACGCGCGCCATCGCCCCGCCGCCGCCATCCGCAACGCCGAGCGCGGGCGCCGATCAGGTTCAGTTCAGTGCGGATTCGCTTGATTACGAAGGTAGCGACGACACCGTCACCGCCACCGGCGACGTCCGCATGTACCGCACGGGCGACCGGCTACGCGCGGACAAGGTGGTCTGGAACCGCACAACCGGCAAGGTCATGGCCAACGGCAACGTCGTCGTTACCAATCCCGGCGGCGACACCGCTTATGGCGATTCGATCGAATTGACTGATTCGCTGAAGGACGGCGTGGTCGACAACATGCTGATCGTTCTCGAACATGGCGGCCGTCTTGCCGCGCGCAAGGGAACACGCGCACCCGACGAAACGGTTACGATGGAAGACGCGGCTTACACGCCGTGCGCGGTCGCTACGTCGAGCGGCTGCCCGAAGGAGCCGTCGTGGAAGATTACCGCGGTACGCGTCACGTATCGGCCGGACCGGCAGCGCATCTATTATAAGGGCGCGCGTATAAACCTGTTCGGCTTGCCTACGTTGCCGCTACCGGCGTTCTCGAACGCGGTGGGTGGCGGCAACCAGAGCGGCCTGCTAGCGCCCGATGCGCGGTACGACCGGGTCAACGGGTTCGAGATCGCGCAACCCTATAACGTCGCGCTTGGCCCGAACCGCAGTCTCGTCGTGACGCCGATGCTGTTCACTGCCACCGCGCCGATGTTGCACACCGACTTCAGCGCATTGACCGATCACGGTGCATACCGGATCGGCGGCTATGTGACCGTCAGCCGGCGCAGCGACGATCTGCAAACCACCGCGCCGCTTTCCACCGAAAGCGCGCTGCGTGGCTATGTCGACGGTGTCGCAAACTTTCAGCTTAGCGAAAACTGGAGCCTGTCGGGATCGCTGCGCTACGCCAGCGACAAGACGTTCCTGCGGCGCTACGACATATCGCGCGACGACAGACTGCGTTCGACCGCCAGCCTGGAGCGGATCAGCCCCAATGCGTACTTCGCGATCACCGGCTGGTACGTGCAGACGTTGCGCGCCAACGACAGTCAGGGTCAGCAGCCGATCGCGCTGCCTGAGATCGATTGGCGCTATCGCTTCAACGATGGCATCCTCGGCGGCAAGGTATCGTTGCAGGCGAACAGCCTGGCCATATCGCGAACTGAAGGGCAGGATACGCAGCGCGCTTTCGCCAGCTTTCAGTGGGATCTGCGCAAGCTGACGCCTTGGGGTCAGGAGGTCACGTTCACAGCCTTTGGTCGCGGCGACGTCTATCACGCCAGCGACGTCGGCTCGACCGATATCGCCAGCTATCGCGGGCTCGACGGTTGGCAGACACGCGCGATCGGTGCGCTTGCCGTGGACGTGAAGTGGCCCTTCATCGGCACCTTCCTCAGCGGTACGCAGCGATTGACCCCGCGGGTCCAGATCGTCGCTTCGCCGCAGATCGCGAACATCAATATCCCGAACGAGGACGCACGCGCGATCGATCTCGAGGATTCCAATCTGTTCGCGCTTAACCGTTTCCCCGGCTACGATCGCTTCGAGGATTCGAGCCGCATCACCTATGGCGCGGACTGGGCGGTAGATCTGCCCGGCCTGTCGGTCGCCGCCAACATCGGCCAAAGCTACCGGTTGGATCAACGGCCGAGCCTGTTTCTCGATGGCACCGGGCTGACCGACCGTTTCTCGGATATCGTCGGACGGACCGACGTGCGCTTCCATGACATCTTCTCGCTGGCCTTCCGCTACCGGCTCGACAAGGACACGTTCGCGCTGCGCCGCAACGAGGTGGATGCCACGATCGGCTCGCGCAGTACGTATTTGTTGCTTGGCTACCTGCGCCTCAACCGCAACATCAGGCCGATCATCGAGGATCTTCAGGACCGTGAGGAGGCCCGGGTCGGTGGTCGTGTGCAGGTCACACGGTTCTGGTCGGTGTTCGGCTCGACTGTCGTCGACCTGACCGACCGGAAGGAGGATCCGCTATCAATCGCCGACGGCTTCAGCCCGGTCCGCCATCGGCTCGGTTTCCAGTATGAGGACGATTGCCTCCGCCTCGGATTGACGTGGAAGCGCGATTATCGGAACACCGGCGATGCGCAAGCAGGCAACAGCTTCCTGTTGACGCTGGCGTTCAAGAACCTTGGCCGCTAAGCGATGGTTCAGGTGCGATCGACGATTTTACGAGTGCCGCGCGGTGCCGCGGGCGCGATTCCGCGCGGGGATGGGACAGTGATCAAGTGAAGCATGCGTCGATCAAGGCGGCCCGTTTAAGCCGCATCATGGGATATACCGGTGTCGCGCTCGCGGCGATGTCGATGACGGCGTCGTCGATCGCGCAGACCGTCGCTGACGACAGCACACCACAAACCTCGCTCAATATCCCGAGCAATCTGCAGATTTTCGGCAAGGTCGATCCAAACGTCCGCAAGGCGACCGCGATCGTCAACGACAGTGTCATCACCGGCACCGACGTCGACCAGCGCGTCGCGCTTATCATGGCCGCGAACCAGTTGAAGCTGAGCGACGAGGACAAGGAGCGGCTGAAGCTCCAGGTGCTACGCTCGCTGATCGACGAGACGCTCCAGATTCAGGACGCCAAGGCGAACGAGGTGACGATCTCCAAGGAGCAGATCGATCAGGCGTTCAACCGCGTCGCCGCCAATTTCGGCAAGACCACCGCCGAATTCCGCGCGTTCCTGCGCCAGTCGGGATCGTCCGACCGGTCGCTGCGCCGCCAGATTGAGGCGGAACTGGCGTGGAGCGGCTATCTGCGCCGTCGCGTCGAGCCGATGGTCAACGTGGGCGATGAGGAGATCAAGCTGATCCTCAAGCGGATGGAAGAGAACAAGGGCAGCGAAGAATATCACCTCAAGGAAATCTATCTTTCCGCTTCGCCAGAACGCCAGCAGCAGGTTTTCGAGCAGGAAAAGCAGATGATCGCGGATATTCAAAAGGGCACGAAGCCGTTTGAATATTACGCGCAATTTTCGGAATCCTCGACGCGTAGCACGGGCGGCGATCTCGACTGGCTGTCGCAAAGCCAGCTCAGCGCCCTGCCGCAAAGCCTCGTCGAAGCCGCGAAGCAGATGCAGGTCGGTCAGATCGCCGGACCGATCGAGGTTCCAGGCGGATTTTCGATCCTGTATCTGGTGGACAAGCGCAAGGTGCTCGAAGCCGATCCACGTGACGCCCGCCTCTCGCTCAAGCAGGTGAGCGTGAAGTTCGCCGCCGGCCTTACCCAGGCGGACGCTAACGCGCGGGTCGCGCAGTTCGCCAAGGAACTTGGCAGCATCCATGGTTGCGGCGGCGTTGCCAAGGTCGCCAGCGCGATCGGTGCGGACGTGGTCGACAACGACGCGGTGAAGATCCGCGATCTGCCGACCCAGCTTCAGGACATCCTTCTCAAACTGCAGGTCGGCGAAGCGACACCTCCGTTCGGATCGCAGAAGGATGGCGTGCGCGCGCTGGTACTTTGCGGGCGTGACGATCCCAAGATGAACACGGCTCTGCCGGGTGTCGACCAGATCCGCGACCAGATGGAGCAGCAGCGCGTCAACCGCCGCGCGCAGCAGATGTTGCGCGATCTGCGCCGTGACGCCATCATCGAATATCGTTGAACAGAGAGCTACGCCGATGATCCAGCCGCTCGCCGTTTCGATGGGCGATCCGGCCGGAATCGGTCCGGAAATCATCGCCAAGGCATGGGAGCGACGGACCGGGCATGCGCTGCCACCGTTTTTTGCGGTCGGGGACGCGCGCGCGGTGCAGGCGGTATGGCAAGGACCGATCTGTCAGATTCGCGAACCAGCCGAAGCCGCAGCCGCGTTCGACCGCGGACTTCCGGTGCTGGGCGTCGCCGATGGCGGCGAGATTGTGCCGGGGCACCCAGATGTCGATGGCGCACGATGTGCGCTGCACGCGCTTGAACTCGCGCAAGGGCTGGTGCGGTCCGGCGCAGCGGGCGCGTTGGTGACTGCGCCCGTTTCAAAGGCTCAACTGTACCAGATCGGCTTTACCCACCCGGGCCAAACCGAATTCGTGGCGGAGCGGTGCGGTATCGCCGGCGAGAATGCCGTGATGATGCTGGCCGGCCCGGACCTTCGGGTGGTGCCGATCACCACCCATATCCCGCTGAGCGCGGTGCCCGGGCAGCTTACGATCGAGCTGATCGCCGCCAAGGGTCGTGCGACCGCGCGCGGCCTGATGCGCAATTTCGGCATTCTCAACCCGCGTCTCGCCTTCGCGGGGGTCAACCCGCATGCCGGTGAGAGCGGCAAGATCGGCCGCGAGGAAGTCGATATCCTGATCCCCGCGATCGAGCTGCTGCGTAGCGAGGGGATCGATGCGACCGGCCCATTCGCCGCCGACACGATGTTCCACGCGCGCGCCCGCACTGGCTATGACGCGGCGATGTGCTGCTATCACGATCAGGCGCTGATCCCGATCAAGACGCTGCACTTCGATGAGGGCGTGAATATCACGCTCGGCCTGCCGATCGTGCGGACCTCGCCCGATCACGGCACCGCCTTCGGCATCGCCGGCCAGAACATCGCAGAGCCAGGCGCAATGATCGCCGCCATCGCAATGGCGGCAGATGCTGCGACACGGCGCGCGGCAGCGACGGCGTGACGCCCGATCTGCCGCCCCTGCGCGATGTCATCGCGCGCCACGGCCTTGCCGCGAGCAAGGCGCTTGGCCAGAACTTTTTGCTCGACGCGCAGTTGCTCGCCCGCATCGCGCGCGTTCCCGGCGACCTGACGGACGCCGAAGTGCTGGAGATCGGCCCCGGCCCCGGTGGCCTTACGCGGGCACTGCTTGCAGCGGGTGCGCGGGTGACCGCGATTGAACGGGACCATCGCTGCATTCCGGCGCTTGCCGAACTGGGCGAAGCCTACCCCGACCGGCTACGCGTGATTGAGGGCGATGCGCTGGAGATAGATGCGGCATCGCTGTTCGAAGGCAAGCCGCACATTGCCTCGAACCTGCCGTACAACATCGGCACTGCGCTGCTGGTACGTTGGCTCAGCACGGACTGGGCGCCGTGGTGGCAGAGCCTGACGTTGATGTTCCAGCGTGAAGTCGCGGAGCGGATCGTCGCCGGCGTCGGCGATGATGCCTACGGCCGCCTCGCGATCCTGTCGCAGTGGCGCAGTACCGCCAAACTGGCGATGCCGGTGCACCGCTCGGCGTTCACACCGCCACCCAAGGTCATGTCGGCGGTCGTCCACATCGTGCCGGCCGAAGCGCCGCACGGTGTTGACCTCGGCGTGCTCGAGCGGCTGACGGCGGCTGCGTTCGGTCAGCGTCGCAAGATGCTGCGTCAGAGTCTCAAGCCGGTCCCCGGTGCACTGGCCGCGTTGGAGTCGCTCGGCATAGACGCGGCGCGACGTGCGGAAACCATCTCGGTTGCGGAGTTCGCCGCTTTGGCAGCCAAGGTCGGGTCGTGAACACCGCAGCGTTGCTGCCCCGCGTGACGAACCGGCGCTAGTTCTTCGTCGCGCTGGCCGCCGACGTCACGGAGGCTGTTACCACAGGCGGACCCTTCGCGATCGCGGCGGTCAGTTGAGCAACCTCCGGACAGGCTTTCTTGCTGCAAATCGCGCGTAATTTGGTGAGGTTCCCCTTGGCGCGATCGACGGCGCCCTGCTGGACCAGCGCTTCACCTTGTTCCGTCAGCGCCGCCACGTCGTCCGGCTGCAACTCGAGCGCCTCGCGGTAGTAGCGGATCGCCTTGCCGGGCAGATCATGCACTCGAGCGATCTCGCCAAGCCCGATGAAACCTTCGCGATTGCGCGGGTCGACCGCGAGCGCGCTCTCATACGCGTCGGTGGCGCCGGCCAGATCACCGGATGCCTGCGCAGCCTTGCCCTTTGCGACCCAGGCCGAAGAGCGCGCGTCGATTGCACTGTCAGGCCGCTGGCCCTGTACCGCAGTCGATATCGTCAGCAGCGTCATCGCGGCAGCAGCGGCGACGGGCAGATAGCGCATGATCAGCTCCAGCTTCGGCACAATACGTTAGGGTAGCACGCGATGTGCGGCCATGCGAACAAAACGTGCGAGAAAAAAGCCGTCGGTATCATCGTGCGCAGGCGTCAACCGCGTGCCGGCGCCATGCGTGCGACCGGCTGGCAGCTTGAGCGGCTCGGCCCTCCATTCGGGATTGGCGGCTAGGAAGCGCGCCGCCTGCGCGGTCCCTTCCCCATCGAGCAGCGAACATACGATGTAGACTAACGCACCGCCCGGCTTCACCAGTGCGGCGCCGACGTCGATCAGCCGCGCCTGCGTCTCGACCAGCCGCGCGAGCCGGTCGGGCGTGAGCCGCCAGCGTGCTTCGGGGTTGCGCCGCCATGTGCCGGTACCCGAACAGGGCGCGTCGATCAGCACGCAATCGGCCCGCTCCGCCCAATCGGTCAACGCCTCCGCTTCGCGGTTCGGATCGAGCAATCGGGTGGTGACGATCGACACACCGGCACGCTGAGCGCGCGGCGCAAGTCGCGAGAGCCGCGCACGGTCGCTGTCCGTGGCGAGGATCTCACCGGTGTTCGCCATTGCCGCTGCGAGGGCGAGCGTCTTGCCGCCCGCGCCCGCGCAAAGATCGACGATGTGTTGTCCAGGCAAGGCCTGCGCCGCCGATGTTACGATCTGACTGCCCGCATCCTGCACCTCGATAGCACCGGTCTGCCATGCTTCGAGGGTCTCGACGTTGGTGCCGCTCGGAAGCCGCAATGCATCGGGGAGGCCGGGCACGACGCCCGCGCCTTCTATTGAAACGCTGTCACCCCGCAGTCGATTAATCCGAACATCGAGCGGCGCCCGCGCTATCAGCGCAGCACGTTCCGCTTCATCGATACCGGAAGCGTTCAACGCCTCGCCAAGCCAAGCCGGAGTGGTGCCGATGGTTGCGGGAATCTCACCCGCGCCGACAGGCGCCGGGCCATGCCCCTCCCCGGAGAAATGTCCGGCGATCTCGACCTGGGTGTTGGCGAGCGCCAGCATGGCGGCACGGCCGCTCGCCGGAATCTCACCGCACAGCCGGATCGCGGCATAAGCGAGTTCGCGCACCGCACGCCGGTCTTTCGAGCCGGCGTAGCGCCGGCTGGCGAAGTAGCGCGCGATCAGCGTATCGGCTGCGGCACCACCTGCGCGCGCGGCGGTAATGATTTGGTCGAGCAAGTCGATGGCGGCTTGCGTACGAGCGGCGGGTGTCATCGGTTCGTCCAGACGATTGAAGAGGGTTTGGCGATTGCCACGCTCGTCCCGCCGCAACCGCGCCACCACGGTCGGCGTACGTTGCGCACCATGCACATTAAAGGCCGAGCCTCCCTGAGCTTCCTACCGCTTGAGGCGGCAGGAAGGTACAATCGGACCAGCCTGCCCTACCGCGTTGGATAGTTGGGTGCCTCGCGTGTGATCGTGACGTCGTGAACATGGCTCTCGCGCAGACCTGCCCCGGTGATCTGCACGAACCGGGCGCGCTGCTGCAGATCCTCGATCGTCGCCGATCCGGTATAGCCCATCGCTGCACGGATACCGCCGACCAGTTGATGGATGACGTCACGTGCCGGCCCCTTGTAGGCGACCTGCCCCTCGATCCCCTCAGGTACCAGCTTGAGCTGATCTTTGATGTCGCCCTGGAAATACCGATCCGCCGACCCACGGCCCATCGCGCCGACCGAGCCCATGCCGCGATAGCTCTTGTAGGCACGGCCCTGATACAGGAACGTCTCGCCCGGTGCCTCCTCCGTGCCGGCCAGCAGCGAACCGATCATCACCGACGATGCGCCCGCCGCGAGCGCCTTGGCGATATCGCCCGACGTACGAACGCCGCCGTCGGCGATTACTGGCACGCCGAGTTTCTGGCCAACCTCGGCGCAATCCATCACTGCCGTCAGCTGCGGCACACCCACGCCGGCCACGACGCGGGTGGTGCAGATCGACCCCGGCCCGATGCCGACCTTGATGCCGTCCGCGCCCGCGTCGATCAGCGCACGCGTCGCCTCACCCGTGGCGACGTTCCCGGCGATGACCTGCACGGAATTGGAAAGCTTCTTAACCCGCTCAACCGCACGCGCGACGTCGCGATTATGGCCATGCGCGGTGTCGATCACGACGAGATCGAGTTCCGCGTCGATCAACGCGGCAGTCCGGTCGAACCCCTTGTCGCCGACGGTCGTCGCGGCGGCGACCCGCAGGCGCCCGGTGCCGTCCTTGGTGGCGTTCGGGTAGGTGACGGCCTTCTCGATATCCTTGACGGTGATGAGGCCGATGCAGCGATAGGCGTCGTCTACGACGATCAGCTTCTCAATACGGCGCTGATGCAGCAACCGGCGCGCTTCCTCGGAGGTGACGCCGGGCGAAACCGTGGCGAGATTGTCGTGCGTCATCAACTCGGCGACCGGCTGCGCGGGATTTTCGGCGAAGCGCACGTCGCGGTTGGTAAGGATGCCAACCAGCCGGCCGTTCGCCTCGACCACCGGGATACCGCTGATCTTGTGGCGCTTCATGATCGCCTGCGCCTCGGCGAGCGTAGCGGACGGCGCGATGGTGATCGGATTGACCACCATGCCGCTCTCGAACCGCTTGACCGCGCGGACCGCGGCGACCTGATCCTCGACGGTGAGGTTGCGGTGGAGCACGCCGATGCCGCCAAGCTGCGCCATCACGATCGCCATGTCGGCCTCGGTCACGGTGTCCATCGCCGAGGAAAGGATGGGAATGTCGAGCGCGATGCCGCGCGTCAGTCGCGTCGCGGTGTTCGTCTGCGACGGAACGATATCGCTCTCGGCCGGATACAGCAGGACATCGTCGAAAGTGAGACCGAGGCGAATGTCCATGGAGTGCCGTGTCCTGCGCGAAGGGGAAAAGCGAGTCGTGGCGGTCCATGTAAACAACGGCCCTCGCCAGCGCTAGGGGTGTGGCGTCGAGGTTTGTTCACGCAGGCCACCCGCACCACCGCACAGCTTCGACCCGGCCCGTGCGTCTGCCACGTCGCCGCGATCCTCCACGCCCAGTTCGCGCGGTGGTTGAGCACTGCTCCGCTTTGCATTAACGCAGACGCCCAGCAATGAAGGTTTCCGCCGATGACGGCTACGATCGCGCTCGTCGATGATGATCGCAACATCCTCACCTCCGTCTCCATCGCGCTTCAGGCGGAGGGATTTTTGACGCGGGTGTATTCGGATGGAGAGACGGCGCTGAAGGCGCTGATCGAGAACCCACCCGACCTCGCGATTTTCGACATCAAGATGCCGCGCATGGACGGGCTCGAACTGCTGCGGCGGATGCGTGAGAAGAGTATGGTGCCGGTGATCTTCCTCACCTCGAAGGACGATGAGCTGGACGAGGCGCTCGGCCTGGCGATGGGCGCGGACGACTATATCGCCAAGCCGTTCTCGCAGCGGCTGCTGATCGCCCGCATCCGCGCGATCCTGCGGCGTAGCGAAGCCTCGCATCCTGGTACGTCAGAGAGCGCCGATCCAGCCGAGACGGTGCTGGTTCGCGGCCGGCTTTCCATGGATACGTCGCGGCACAAGGTTACATGGAGCGGCGGCGACGTGACGCTGACCGTGACCGAATTCCTCATCCTGGAGGCGTTGGCGCAGCGGCCGGGCGTGGTGAAGACGCGCAATCAGTTGATGGATGCCGCTTATCAGGACGACATCTACGTCGACGATCGCACGATCGACAGCCACATCAAGCGCGTACGGCGCAAGTTCCGCCAGACCGATCCCGATTTTGACGCGATTGAAACGCTTTATGGTGCCGGTTATCGCTTCTCCGAGGAGTGAAGACCGCGAACTGACGTTACGCTGGTCCGCGCGGGTCTCGCTCACGCCGCGCATCCTGTTCGTCAACGTCTTCGCGCTGGCGCTGCTGGCGGGCGGTTTCTTCTATCTTGATTCCTACCGCAGTCGCATCGTCGACAGCCGGGTCGCCCAGGCGCAACGGGAGGCGCGACTGATTGCGGAGGCGATGGGCGCGGTCGACCTCCCTGAACGGACGGCGGTGGCGGTCCGGCTTGGGCGCGATACCGGCACGCGGATACGCCTGTACGACAACGCAGCGCGTCCGGTGCTGGATACACAGATGCTCGGGCTCCGCAATTTCGTGCTGGCCGATCCGGACAAGCAAGGCTGGGGTTTGACAGCGGCGCGTTTCCTCGATGCGGTGATCGATACGGTCGTGGCGGCGCCTCGGCCGCCCCTGTACCGCGAACTTCGCAGCGGCAACGAATGGCCGGTCGTCCGCATCGCCCGCACCACCGGCACCGCCCCCGCCAACGTATGGCGAGCGCCCGATCGCACCCCGGTCATCACCGCCGCCGCGCGGGTACCCGGCGTCGGCGTCGTGATGACGACGATCAACGCGCGCGACATCACCAAGACGGTGCGGGTCGAGCGTTTTCGGCTTGGCGTGGTGTTGGCGATCGTGTCGATCGTGTCGGTGCTGCTCTCGCTGTTCCTCGCACGCACCATCGTCCGCCCGCTACGACGTTTGGCGCGCGCCGCCGTGCGGGTACGGCTCGGGCGGGCACGGGAAGTGGTGGTGCCGCGCCTCCCCTCCCGCCGTGACGAGATCGGCATGCTTGCCCGCGCGCTTTCCGACATGAGCCTTGCACTGCGTGCGCGGATCGACGCGATCGAGGCGTTCGCGGCGGACGTGACGCACGAAATGAAAAATCCGCTCGCATCTTTGCGGTCCGCGGTGGACGGGCTGTCGCGCATACACGATCCGGAGCTTCAACAGCGGCTGCTCGCGATCGTCCGTGACGACGTGCACCGGCTCGACCGGCTCATCACCGACATAGCCGAGGCCTCGCGCCTCGACGCGCAGCTCAGCCGCGCGAAGTTCGAAAGCGTCGATCTCGGCGCGCTGATCGCCGCGCTGATCGCGCAGCATGAGGAGCGCGGGCTGGAGCGAGACGTGGCGCTGCGGTTCGATCGTCCGCCGGCGACACCGCTGATCATCGCCGGCGAGGGCGCGCGGCTGGAGCGGGTGTTCGAGAACCTGATTACCAACGCGGTATCCTTTTCACCCGAACACGGTCTGATCGTTCTCTCGGCGATGGTCGAAGCGGGCGAGGTGGTGATCCGCGTCGAGGATGAAGGTCCAGGCGTGCCAGAGGAATCGCGCGAGACGATCTTCCACCGGTTCAACTCGTTCCGGCCGGCTGACGAGTCGTTCGGCAAGCATTCCGGACTGGGCCTCGCCATCGCCCGTACCATCGTGGAGGCGCACCACGGCACGATCCACGTCGAGGCGCGAGACGATCGGCTGCACGGGGCGCGGTTCGTGGTGCGTCTGCCACTCGGCGCACAGCCGTGACGCGCGTGCATGGCACCTGCGTGGCGATTGACGGGCGCGGGGTTCTGCTGCTCGGCGCCTCGGGCAGCGGGAAATCCGACCTTGCGCTACGGCTGATCGATCGCGGCGCGGTGCTGGTGAGCGACGATCAGACTGAACTGAGTACCGCACACGGTCTCCTGTTCGCGTCTGCACCCGCAACCATCGCCGGCCTCATCGAAGTGCGCGGTATCGGTATCGTCACCCTGCCCTTCGTGACGCAGGCACAGGTCGCACTCGCGGTGCGGCTTGGCGAGCGGGTGGAACGCATGCCGGAGGCCGGGCTGATCGAGGAACTTACCGGACTTGCTATTCCGCTGTTGCGTGTCGATTCTCGTGAGGCGTCGGCAACGATCAAGATTGAACTGGCGTTGAAGAGCGCGACACACGAGGCGACATGACACACGAGCGCAAGGATATCCTACTCGTCACCGGAATGTCGGGCGCGGGCAAATCGACCGTGCTGCGCACACTGGAGGATCTCGGCTGGGAGATCGTCGACAATTTGCCGTTGGTGCTGCTCGACCGGTTGCTGAGCGCTCCGCTGCCGGAGGGTGCGGACGGTTCGTCGCAGCCGCTTGCGATCGGTATCGATGCACGCACCCGCGATTTCGATCCCGCCAAGATCGTCGCGCGGATCAAGTCGCTGCGTCAGGATCATGATCTTGATATCGGCACGCTGTTCCTCGATTGCGCGGGCGGTGAACTCGCGCGGCGCTATTCGGAGACGCGGCGTCGCCATCCGCTTGCGCTCGATCGGCCGGCATCGGACGGCATTGCACGCGAACGCGAGTTGCTCGCCCCGCTCAGAAGCTGGGCGAACCGGCTGATCGACACCACCGATCTTGCCGCCAACGAACTCGCCCAGCAGGTCCGTGCCACCTTTTCGGGCGAGCGGCTGGGCGAGCCGACGTTGCAGGTGATGTCGTTCGGCTTTGCACGCGGTATTCCGCGCGGGGCCGATCTCGTGTTCGACATGCGTTTCCTGCGCAATCCGCACTGGGTGCCGGAACTCCGCCCCGGCACCGGGCTGGATGCCGACGTGAGCGCTTATATCGCCGACGATCCAGCCTACGCGGCCGCGGTCGGGCAGATCGAATCGCTGCTCTTGCTGTTGCTGCCACGCTACAGGGCGGAGGGGAAATCCTACGTCACCGTCGCATTCGGGTGTACCGGGGGGAGACACCGCTCCGTTCACGTCACGGAACGGGTGGCGTCAAGGTTGCGTGACGCCGGTTTTTCCCCCACGGTCCTGCATCGCGATCTTGCTGCAGCGCCGCAAGACTCGCTTGAAGGGGCCCATGCGGCAGCCGACGGGGACGGGAAACAGGATTGATGATCGGGTTTGCGCGATGATCGGGCTCGTACTGGTGACACATGGCCGGCTTGCCGACGAATTCGTGACCGCGATGGAGCATGTCGTCGGCAAGCAGGAGCACGTCGCCACCGTTGCGATCGGGCCGGATGACGACATGGAAGCGCGTCGCAACGACATCGCGGAAGCCATCAAGACCGTTGATGTCGGGCGTGGCGTCATCGTGCTGACCGATTTGTTCGGTGGCACGCCCTCCAATCTCGCGATCTCGCTGATGGAGCGCGGCCGCATCGAGGTGATCGCCGGCATCAACCTGCCGATGCTGATCCGGCTGGAATCTGCCCGCAAGGCCATGAAAGTAGTGGACGCGGTCGCCGCAGCGCGCGAAGCTGGCCGCAAGTATATATCGGTTGCATCCGAAGTGCTGGGAGAAGCGGCGGCGTGAGCCAGATTACCCGAACCGTCCTGATAACCAACAAACGTGGGTTGCACGCGCGCGCAAGCGCCAAGTTCGTGACGCTGGCATCAACGCAACCGTGCGAGGTTGCGGTGGAAAAGGATGGATCGGGATCGGTGACGGGCACGTCGATCATGGGATTGATGATGCTTGGCGCGGCGATGGGCGATACGATCGTCATTCATGCCGAAGGCGAAGGTGCCGAGCAATCGGTCAGCGCCCTGGTCGAACTCGTCGAGGGGCGTTTCGGCGAGGACTGAGCCGCACCGTTGCGCCGGACATCAGGCGTAGCTGTCGCATTTGTCACGAGACTTTACGCCTCGCCACCGTATGTTGACCGACGCGTTCTGTCCTCCGGCGGCGGCGGCCGTCGTTCGACGCGAGCGCGTTGAACTGGAGGCTCCCCATGTTGAAAACTCGAACTTTGCGCCGCGCGGCGACGGGCGCGCTACTGGCGGCGACACTGCTCGCCGGGGGCTGTGCGACGCAGACCACATACCGCCCGGCCACCGCCTCCCAACGCACCGGCTACAGCGATCGGCAGATCGAGGCGAACCGCTTCATGGTAAGCTTTGCCGGCAACGGATATACGCCGCGGGATACCGTCGAACGATATCTGCTGTACCGGGCCGCCGAACTGACGGTGCAGCACGGCTTTGACTATTTCGTGCTGGCCGATCGCGGCACCGACAAGAGCACCCACACCTTCGCGACACCCGAGCCCTTTGCCGGCGGCCTGTATGGCGGCTGGGGTCCAAGCTGGCGGTATCGTGGTCGTGGCTTTGGATGGCGTAGCTGGGATCCGTTCTGGGGCGGTCCGTTCTGGGATCAGGGCCTGGACGTCCAAACGATCGAGCAGTTCGAAGCGCATGCCGAAATCGTGATGGGCCACGGACCGAAACCGGAGCGCAACATTCACGCATTCGATGCGCGCGATGTCCTTCAACATCTCGGTCCGACCATCGTGTTGCCGACACCCGGCAAACGATAATGCCGGCCAGTGGCGGAGCCCGAACCGGACTCCGCCTCATCCGGTTCAGACCTGCCCGTGGCAGTGCTTGTACTTGAGCCCCGAACCGCATGGGCACGGTGCGTTGCGGCTGACGTTGCCAGCCCACTCTGCTGGATCCTGGCCGATCTCGTGACCGTCCGGCCGCGGGATCGACAGCGTCGGTAAAGCGCTCGTCACATGGCCACCGTCGAAGGTGTAGCTGTCGTCCTCACCGGTGAACGGATCGAAGTGCGTGGTGATGAAATCCGGCAGTTGCGGCAGGTCAGGTACCGGCTCGAGCTGGAACTCGGCATAGGCGATCGTGCGGGTTACTTCCTCCCGGATCATGTCGAGCATCCGCTGGAATAGCTGGAAGGCCTCCTGCTTATACTCGTTGATCGGCGTCTTCTGCGCATAGGCGCGCAAGTGAACAACCTGACGCAGCGCCTCGATCGTGGCGAGATGCTCCTTCCAGTGATGGTCGAGGTTCTGGAGCAGGATCGACTTTTCGATCTGCACCCACGTCTCGGGGGCGAGTGCTCCGGCCTTCTCCGCCACCTGCGCATCGGCGGCGGCGCGAACGCGCTCCTCGACGATCTCGGGATCGATCGCCTCTTCGGCCAGCCAGTCGTCGATCGTCGGCGCGATGTTGAGTTGAGTCTGAAGCTTCTCCTTCATGCCCGCGATGTCCCACTGCTCGGGATAGGTTCCCGGCGGGCAGGCTTCACCGACGATCGCGTTGACCGTCTCGGCGCGCATGTCCTCGACAACGTCGCCGACGGTGTCGGCGTCCATGATATCGGAGCGCTGGTCGTAGATTACCTTGCGCTGATCGTTCATCACGTCGTCATATTCGACGACCTGCTTGCGGATATCGTAGTTGCGCGCCTCGACCTTCTTCTGCGCGGTCTCGATCGCTTTCGACAGCCACTTCGATCCGATCGCTTCGCCGTCGCCAATGTTCGAGCGCATCATCCGCGCGAACAACGTGTCCGGTCCGAAGATGCGGAGCAGATCGTCATCGAGGCTGAGATAGAAGCGCGACAGGCCCGGATCGCCCTGGCGCCCCGAACGGCCGCGCAACTGGTTGTCGATACGGCGGCTCTCATGCCGCTCGGTGCCGAGCACGAACAGACCACCGGCGTCGAGCACCGCCTTCTTCTCGGCGGCGATCTCCTGCTTGATCTCGGCGGCGCGCGCCTCATACTCGGGCGTACCCTCGACCAGATCGGGATGCTCATCAAGCATGCGGAACTCGAGGTTGCCGCCGAGCTGGATGTCGGTGCCGCGCCCTGCCATGTTGGTGGCGATCGTTACCGCCGACTTCCGCCCCGCCTGCGCGACGATGTGCGCCTCCATCTCGTGGAAGCGCGCGTTCAGCACCTTGTGCGGCACCTGCTCCTGCACGAGGAACTCGCTGAGCAGTTCGGATTTTTCGATCGACACGGTGCCGACCAGCACTGGCTGACCCAGCTCTGCATGGACGCGGATCTTCTTGGCGATCGCCTGGAATTTGTCCTGCGTATCCTTGTAGAACTCGTCTTCCTCGTCGACGCGCTTGACCGGCACGTTGGTCGGGATCGTCACGACGTTCATCTTGTAGATGTCGTAGAACTCGGCCGCTTCCGTGGCCGCCGTGCCGGTCATGCCGGCAAGCTTCGGATACATGCGGAAATAGTTCTGGAAAGTGACCGAGGCCATCGTCTGGTTCTCGGGCTCGATGGTGACGCCTTCCTTTGCCTCGACCGCCTGATGCAGGCCGTCGGACCAGCGGCGGCCGTCCATCATGCGGCCGGTGAACTCATCGATGATGACGACCTTGCCGTCCTTGACGATGTAATCCGTGTCCGCCTTGAACATCATGTTCGCCCGCAGCGCCTGATTGACGTGGTGAACGACCTGCGTGTTCTCAAAATCGTAAAGGTTCGCGCCTTCCAGCAGCTCAGCCGCCTCTAGCATCCGCTCGACCTTCTCGGTGCCATCCTCGGTGAGGATGATCGACTTCTGCTTCTCGTCCTTCTCGTAATCCTCAGGCGCGAGCTGCTTCACCACCAGATCGACGCTGCGGTACAGATCGGTCTTGTCGTCGGTTGGCCCGGAGATGATGAGCGGCGTGCGCGCCTCGTCGATCAGCACCGAATCGACCTCGTCGACAATCGCCATGTTGAATGCGCGCTGCACCATCGAGCCGCGATCGTACTTCATGTTGTCGCGCAGGTAATCGAAGCCGAACTCGTTGTTCGTGCCGTATGTAATGTCGGACGCATAGGCGTCGCGGCGCTGTTCGTCGCTGAGGTTCGGCACGATCACGCCCGTCGTCAGCCCGAGGAAGCTGTACACCTGCGACATCCAGCCGGCATCGCGCGCGGCGAGATAGTCGTTGACGGTGATGACGTGAACGCCCGTGCCCGGTAGCGCGTTCAGGTATGTGGCGAGCGTCGCCACCAGCGTCTTGCCCTCGCCGGTACGCATCTCCGCGATTTCGCCGCGGTGGAGGACGATGCCGCCAACCATCTGCACATCGTAATGCCGCTGGCCGAGCGTACGCTTGGCGGCCTCGCGAACGGTCGCGAACGCTTCTGGCAAGATGCTGTCGAGCGTCTCGCCGTTCCCCAGCCGCTCGCGGAAGGCGATCGTCTGCGCGGAGAGCTGTTCGTCCGACATCGCGGAGATCGTGGGCTCGAAGCCGTTGATCTTGTTGACGATCGTACCGAGCGATTTGACGTAGCGTTCGTTCGAGGAACCGAACAGGGTTTTGGCAAGGCCGCCGAGCATGGGTGTGTCCAATATATTCAAGAGTGGTCGCGCACGGGGCGAGCCCGGCTGCAATGCTGTCGAAACGGATGTCGTGCGCGGTCGAAACGTCGAGAAGCGCGCCGTCGAGCAACTACTCGCGCCGACGTTCGCCCCGCGCGGAAATGCCATCGTCGAAGGAGAAAGAACGTGGTGTCGCGATGTTCCGCAGCGCAAGAAGCGTGGGCGCGCGTTGAGCCCAAACGATTGCGGCTACCGTCCGCACCGCCGCCGTCGCAACGGTACCGGCACCTTGTGAAACGCGCTCGATCTGAACGTCGAGATCCGGCGAGCGGCTGCCGGTGATCGCACCGGTCAGCGCCGACAGCGCGGCACAGAGGAAGAGCAGGAACTCCATAGTCGGGGTGGGCTTTAAAGCGGTTCGACGCACGCGTCCAGCCGAGCGATGTGCGTGACGGATCGAGCGCGACCGCAATCATCTTCCAGCACCGCTGCCGTAGGCCTTGTATCCGGCCGCTCACGATCTAAGGAACCGAACATGACCTATGCCCGCTCGCCACTCGCGCCCGCCGCGTTCCCTGCCTTGCCGCCAATCGCCGGAGTGACCGCACATGTCGCCCGCGCGGGGTACAAGGCATGGGATCGCTGCGACCTGACCTTTGTCAGGCTCGATCCCGGCACCACAGTCGCGGGCGTGACGACGCAGAGCCGCTGCCCCTCCCCCGAGGTGGAATGGTGCCGCAAGGCGCTGACACTCGGTGCTGCGCGCGCGTTAGTGGTGAACGCCGGTAATGCCAACGCGTTCACGGGCGGCCGCGGCCGTGCCGCCGTGGAGGCGATCGCGGCACGCGCGGCCGGGTCGCTCGATTGCCAGCCATCGGACGTGTTCGTCGCCTCGACCGGCGTGATTGGCGTACCGCTGCCGATCGACAAGGCCGAAGCCGGGATCGACGCCGCACTGGCTGCACCTGCCTGCGGTTGGGAAGATGCCGCGCAGGCGATCAGCACGACCGACACCTTCACCAAGGGTGCCGTCACCACGGCGGTTGTGGATGGCCGCACGGTGACGCTGGTCGGCATCATCAAGGGTTCGGGCATGATCGCGCCCGACATGGCGACGATGCTCGGCTTCATCTTCACCGACGCGGCGGTGGATGCGGCTTTCCTGCAAGCCGCCCTGGCGGAGGCCAACCGCAGCAGTTTCTCGTGCATCACCGTCGACAGCGACACCTCGACCAGCGACACGGTGCTGGCGTTCGCGACCGGCAAGGCCGGCAATGCTCCGATCGCCAGTTCGGAAGACACCGGCGCGGATGCGTTCCGCGCGGCGCTGTCTGACCTATGCCTGCAATTGGCCCATCTGGTGGTCCGCGATGGTGAAGGCGCGACCAAATTCATCGAGATCCAGGTGACCGGCGCGGAGAGCGACCGCAGCGCGCACCGTGTCGCGCTGTCGATCGCCAATTCGCCGCTGGTGAAAACCGCGATTGCCGGCGAGGATGCCAATTGGGGACGGGTCGTCATGGCGGTCGGCAAGGCGGGCGAGCCGGCGGAGCGCGACCTGCTTTCGATCCGGTTCGGCGACACGCAGGTCGCGAGCGGCGGCCTGGCAAGCGAGGGGTATGATGAGGCGCCCGTCGCCGCGCACCTTAAGGGTCACGAGATCGAGATCGGTGTCGATCTCGGCCTCGGCGAAGGGCGCGCCACCGTGTGGACCTGCGACCTGACCCACGGCTACATCTCGATCAACGCCGACTACCGGAGCTAAGCGGGAGACGGACGGCACGTTCAGAAGTGTGCCGTCCGCAACGGTAGAGCGAAGCGCGCGCTGGTCGACAACTCAGGCGCGCTGTCGGACGATCAGGCGAGTTCGCCCTCCAGCCAGGCCTTCAGTCTGCCCTTCGGCTCCGCGCCGACCTTGGTTGCAGCGGGCACGCCGTTCTTGAACAGGATCATCGTCGGGATACCGCGCACGCCGTACTTGCCCGGCGCATCGGGGTTCTCATCGATGTTGAGCTTGGTGATCGTCACCTGCTCGCCCAACTCCTCGGAGATCTCCTCCAGGCTCGGCCCGATCATCTTGCACGGCCCGCACCACTCCGCCCAGAAATCGACCAGCACAGGCCCGTTGGCGTTGAGCACGTCGGTGTCGAAGCTGGAATCCGTAATCTGCTTAGTCGCCATGATGAAGTCTCCTTGTTTGCAATAACGTAAGACGCCGGCCCGCCCGGCTCAAGCCGTCGCGCTTACTCTTTGCAGCTAGCTTTGCTGCGCGACAGCAAAGCGCGGCTTGTGCTCGGCCAGCAGCGCCGGCGCCAGCACGAGCAGGATCGGCGCTCCGGTATACAGCAACGCCGCCTCCACGGATCGACCAGGAAAGATCACGCCGAGCGCCTCGACATAGGCCGCCATCTGCCGGACATGATAGGGCGGCACGTCTGCCAGCGACTGCGGCGCGCGTCGTCCGGTCTTGAAATCGACGACGGTGATCCGCTCCGGCGTGACGAGCAGACGGTCGACCGTGCCCGACACCACCACACCGTCCCCCACGACCGCCGCGATCGGCGCCTCCGCCAGCGCATCGGGGCCGAACAAGGCGGCAAATGCCGGCTCGGCAAGGATCGTCAGCACCGTCGTCGCGATCTCGGCCCGCGTCGCGGCGTCCGCGACGCCGCCCCCACCCGCCAACCACCGCTCGGCAGCATCGGCGCGGCCCTCCGGCGGCACCGCCGGCAACCGTTCGAACAGCGCATGGATCAGCCGCCCACGCTCGGCCGCATCGCGCATCGCGGGCGTCGGTGGCGGATCGGCCACCGCATCGTCGCCCAGCGACGATGGCGCGAGCGGACGCGGCGGCCGCGCTTCGAGTGGCGCGGCCTGATACGCCCAATCCGGCACGGGTGGGTGGGGATCAGCCATCCCCACATTGCGCTCGCGCCGCTTGACCGGCTTCAGGTCACCGCCGCCGACGTAATCGCGCGCGCCATCCTCTGCCGCCGCGACGCCCAGATCCGCCATCGCCTGCGCGGCGGCGGCGTACCAGCTTGCGGGCGGCGGCTCGCCCTTGGCAAGCGGACCAAGCGACCCGGCGATCACCAGCCGTTCCTCCGCGCGCGTTGCCGCGACGTAGAACAGTCGCCAATGCTCCTCCAGCTCGCGCTGCGCGGTCTGCTCGATCAGCTCGGCAAGCGGCCCCGCTTCCTCCTTGCGCGGGCGGAAGATCGGCAGCGCGGCGTCGATGTCGTCAACCGGCCACTTCAGCGTGTTGCGCGGCGATTTGGTGGGATCGACCGCCGCATCTGCCAGGATCACCAGCGGTGCCTGCAAACCCTTGGCGCCGTGCGCGGTCATCACCCGCACCGCGTCGAGCGGCGCGGACGGGTCGCGCTTGATCTCGACCTCGCCGCGATCGAACCAATCGAGGAAACGTTGCAGCGACGGCGTACCCTGCGTTTCGAACTGCAGCGCGGCGGTGAGCAGTTCCTCGATCGGATCACGCGCCTCCTGCCCCAGCCGCCGCAGCAGCGCCCGTCGCCCGCCAAGGTGCCCCGACAGGAGTTCCTCGAGAAACTGGTACGGCGTGGCGATGTCGGCCCGGTCGAGCATGGCGCGGAGGGGCCCGAGGTCATCCGGCCGTTCACGATCGAGATGCCGCCACAGGCTTTCGGACTCACGCGGTGCCGCCTCCAGCAACAGCTCCTGCGACCACCCGATCAGCGGCGAGACGAGCAGCGACGCCAGCGACAAGTCATCCTCGGGTTGCAGCACGAAACGGATCGCGGCGAGCAGATCCTGCACGCTGAGCGGCGCGTTCAGCCTCAGCCGGTCGACGCCCGCCACCGGCACCCCTTCCGCATAGAGCCGCGCGACGATCAGCGAGGCGAGATCGCCGCGCCGTTTCACCAGGATCATCACGTCCTGCGGCTCCAGCAGGCGCCCCTTGCTTTCCAGCATCAGCGTGCCGATCCAGCCCTTGATCGTGCGCGCGATCCGCTTGGCGAGTTCGCGGGTGGAATCGGCGATCCAACCTTCCTCATCCTCCTCGCTGCCACCCGCGACGACCAGCGGCCACAGTGTCACCGTGCCCGGCCCGGGCACCTCGCTCGCGTGGCGTTCCAGTTGCGCGACCGCGCCGAGGCCGGGTTCGGGCAGCCCCGCCATCGCGGCATCGACGAACTCCAGCACCGGTCGGGTCGAGCGGAACGATTGGGTCAGCGACAGCCGGTTCCACGCCCCCGCGAACGTCTCGCCACCGCGCCGGCGCGTTTCCTCCGCCGCCGCCCATGCGCCCCGCGCGAGACGGCCGAAACGCTCCTCCGCCGCGCCGAAAAAGCGCGGATCGGTACCCTGAAAACCGAAGATCGCCTGCTTGAAGTCGCCCACCGTGAACAACGTGCGCACCGCGCCGCCATGCGCGCCCTCGCCCGCGAAGAATTCATCGGCGAGCGCGCCGATGATCGCCCATTGCTCCGGATTGGTGTCCTGCGCCTCGTCGATCAGGATGTGCGAGGTCTCGCGGTCGAGCTTGAAGCGCACCCACTCGCCGATACCGGGCTGGCCAAGCAGGTCGATCGTCGCAGCGATGAGATCGTCGAAATCGACCGCCCCCAGCCGCCGCTTGGCGCGCGTATAGGCAGCGGCGTAGTCGCGTCCGACATCGAGCGCATCGGCGAGCAGGTCGGCATAAACGGCCCGATGCCGTAGCGACAGCAGAGCGGTCGCCGCCTCGCCGACCGCCTGCGCGAGTTCAGCATAGTCCGGATCGGCATCGAGCAGCTTCTTGGAATATTTGCGCGGCTCGCCCTTGGCCGTGAACGGCACGCCCACAAGGTCGATCAGCATGCGCGCCCGCATTTCCGCACTCGCCTCGACCCAGCATTCGGCAACGTCGGCGTGGTTGCCGCCGGTCGCGGTCCCCCACGCCCGGTTGGCGGCGGCGAGGCGCGCGACGGCGTCGCAGTCGAACGCATCGTCGTCGCAGCCGGCGACGATCGCCGCCTCGACATCCCCTGCCGGCAAATCGAGCTGCCGACGCACGAACGCCGCCACACCGTCATACGTCCCCGGCAGCGCCGCCATCGCCTTGGGCGCACGCGCGCAGGCGATCAGAAACTTTTCCGCCTCGCCCTCGCCCAGCCGCACGCTGAGCGCGCCGACCGCCTCGATCGGACGGGTCCGTCCCTGCCCATCCGCCTCGACCAGCAGTTCCGCCAACGCCTCACGCGCCAGCACCGCTTCCTCACGCGCCTCGATCGGCCGGAAGCCGGGCGTCAGTCCAGCTTCGACCGGAAAGGCGGCGAGCAGGCTCTGGCAGAAGCCGTGGATCGTCTGGATACGGATACCGCCGCCCGGCGCATCCAGCACCTTGGCGAACAACGTCCGCGCCCGCGCCCGCAACTCCGGGGTTGGATCTTCGCCCAGCGCGATCAGGTCGCTGCCAAGCTGCGCGTCGGGCATCCGCACCCACGCCGCCAGTCGCGCGCCGATCCGGCCGGCCATCTCCGCCGCGCCCGCCTTGGTGAAGGTCAGGCACAGGATCGCCGACGGATCCACGCCGCGCAGCAGCAGCCGGTATACCCGCGCGGTCAGCACCTGCGTCTTCCCCGTGCCCGCCGACGCGGACAGCCACACGTGCCCGTCCGGCGCACTCGCCCGCGCCTGATCGTCCTTCAACGGCGGCAGCGCGGAGAAGCTGCCGCTATCGCTCACGGCCATACCATTCGTCGCGGCGCATCAACTGGTCGTACTCGCTGTAAGGGGCGAACTCCGGGTGGAGCTTTGCGGTGAACGCATCGCTGCCGGTCAGCCAACGTCCGGCCACGCCTGCGAAATTCTCGGCGGCGATGGCGGTGAACTGTTCAGGAAGGATTTTATCGTTCTTGCCCGCCGGGTCGACCGGCGAGGTGACGTAGCCGAACTGATCGCTGCGTTTGCCGAGCGACCAATATTCGAAGCCGCGCGTTATTCCGCTGATGCCGTCGAAACCGCCGCGCTCCGCGATCAGCCCGAGCAGCCCCAGTTGCAGGCTGAACCCAGCGCGTACCGCGGCCGGCGAGGGCGGCGTGCCGGTCTTGTAATCGATGACCGCCAGCGTGCCATCCGGCATCCGGTCGAGCCGGTCGAACGTGCCGTTCAGCGTCACGCCGGCGATGTCGATGCTGCCGCGCCGCTCCACCGCGATAATGCTGCGACCCGCCTCGCCCTGTTCGGCGATCGTACGCGCGATCCAGTCGATCGCCTGCATAAGCCGCGGCTGCCACAAAGCGCGCATCATCGGGTGCGTGCGTTCGTCGTTGAGCATCGCGCGGGCACGATCGTGCAGCTTGTCCGGGTGGCACGCATCCTCATGAGCCCATTCCTCCAAGATCGCGTGGACGGCGGTGCCGCGCCACGCCGCACTTGGATCGGCATCGACCGGATCGAGTGCTGCCAGCCGCAGGATCGCACGCGCGTAGAAAGCATAGGGATCGGCCTTGAGGCGATCGACATCGGTGACCGCGATCTTCTTGGGGCGCAGCAGCGCACTCGGCATCGGCGCGGGCTGGTCGGCGGGTTCATGGATGGCCGGATCGTCGAGATCGCGCGTCCACCGTTCCAGCGGTAGTGCGCGGCCGCGCGCCCAAGTCTCGCCCGCCAGAGCCTGCAACCGCAGCCAGAAGCGCGAGGCGATCGCAGGCTGCGTCGCATCGCGCCGGGCGCGTGTTAGCAGTGCCCGCGGTGCGCCGAGCGCTCCGGCCAGATCGTGCGCCGCCATGCCGATACCACGCTCCTGCCCCGGCAGCCCGAGCGCAACCCGGATGCGGGGCGCGAGCCACGGGTCAGGCGCGCTCTGCCCCGGCCATACGCCTTCGTTGAGCCCGCCCAGGATCATCAGGTCGGCAGGCTGCAACCGCGCCTCGATCAGGCCATAGATCGCCAGACGCGGATGACCGCCCTGCGGCGGCCTAACTGCGATCTCATCCATCAAGGTGCGCAGCAACGCCGCGAGCGAATCGGGGTCGACCAGCGCAGGTCCCTCACCGGCGCGGCCTTCAAGATCCGCGAGAAAGTCGGATGCTGCGCGCCCGGCCGGACCACTCCAGAGGAAGTCCCCGCACAGCGCCTGCGCCGTTTCACGCAACGCCGCCACCAGAGCGGCTAGCTGCTGCTCTCCGCCCGCGAACACCCGCTCCATCGGCGCGAGCAGAACGCGCGCATGCGGCCACCATGCCGCCGCCGAAGCACGCCGTGCGACCTCGCGTCTGGGTGCATCAGCGAGGTGCGCGTCGATCCCGTCGAGCCCAGCCGCCGGACGCGGGCCACGCAACACCCGGTCGAGCTTGCGCGCGCCGTCAAGCCAAGGCCGCCGCCCCTCGCCGGCACACACCAACGGATGTTTGAGCAAGGTCAACAACGCGAGCGGCGCGAAGCGTTGCGCGGCGGCATCGGCTAGCGCGAGCAGCAACGTGCCCGACGGCAGGATCGACAGCGGCCGCCCGGCGCTATCGTCGATCTCGATCCCCCAACGCCCGCAATGCGCCGCCACCCGCCGCGCCAATGCCCGATCCGGCGTGACGAGCGCTGCGGTACGCTCGGGCGTTTCCAACGCCTCCCGCAACGCCAGCGCGATCGCCTGCGCCTCCTCCGCCGGGGTGGCGAGTTCGGCGGCGGCGATACCGGCGAGGCGGCGTTCGGCGGCGGGCAAATCCGTCCACTTGCCGGTGAAATCAGCGGGGGCGAGTGCGTTGGCGATGGCTGTGCCGCGCGCCGGCGTCGCGTCGAACTCGCTCGCGTCGCGCCAGCGCATCACCTCCGCGCGATTGAACCCCATCCGTTCAAGCAGCAGCTTTAGGTGAAACTGCGGATGCGTTTCGATCGAGCGCTTGCGTGTACCGGTCACCGGGTCGGGCGCATGGGGGCCGAGCGCCTGCCACTCTTGGTCCTCCATACTGGTCGCGAGATCGGCAATCACCACCATCCCGCGCGGCATCGTCGCGACCCGCCGGAGCAGCATGGCTACCGCCGGCGCAGTGTCAGTGATACCGGCCGCGCACACGAAACCGGGGGGCGGCGTATCCCTCCAGCGCAGCGCGAGCCGACGGAGCAGCCGCGCGCGCCGATCCGCCAGATCGATACAGCCAAGCCGCGCCAGTTCGCCCGGCCAGCGATCCAGCACGATCTCGAACAGGTCGAGCGCGCGCCGCCAGTGCGCCGAAAGCTCCTCGCCCAAGTCGATCTCGCGAAGCGCACGCGGCGCCACCTCCTCCACCAGCAATTGATCGAGCGTGTGGGCCAGATCGCCCGCCAATCGCACCGCCTCGGCCGCGTCGACGGGCTGGCGGGTCCGTGCGCGCTCCTCGACAACGAGCCGCGCGAGGATTAGCCGGCGCTGCATCGGCGCGACTGCCGGCGGCACGGGATCAACGGCGTCGGCAGGGTCGAGCGCCGCGCCTACCGCCTCGTCCAGCGCGGGATCGCCGATCGCCACCATGCGCGGCAGCAGCAGCCCGCCGCCGCTCGCCCGCACAAACGCGTCGGTCACGGCACGCTTGGCGCGGTTGTTGGGCAGCAGCACCAAACCCCGCGCCAGACCGAGCGGATCTGCCCCGAACTGCCGGATCAAGCCCGCCGCCAGCGCATCCGCGAACGCGCGGTGGGCCGGGATCGTATAGAGTTGCGGACGGCCCCGCTCAGCCATCGGCGAGGATCGCTTCGGTCCTGCCGATCGCGGCAGGCGAGCCGACGTCGAACCATAATCCCTGGTGCACCATGCCGAAGCCACGTCCCGCTTCGATCGCGCGCTCCCAGAACAACCGGGTCGAGAACGGTCCCGCCGGCCAATCGCGGATCACGCGTGGTGACAGGATCTGCACGCCGGTGAAGACGAACGGCGCAGGCTTGCCGGGGATCCGCCAGCCGGTGATCCGTCCGTCCGGTGCCAGGCGGAAGTCGCCCTGTCCGCTATGATTATGCGCACGCGCCAGCGGCACCATCAGCAGCAGCGCGTCCATCCGCTCGTCGTCCCACTGTCGCGCGAGCAAGCGGATCGCGTCGCTCGGCCCGTCGATCCAGAGGTTGTCGCTGTTCGCCACCACGAACGGCTTGTCGCCGATCAGGTCGCGCGCCTGCACGAGGCCGCCACCGGTCTCCATCAACTCAGTGCGTTCGTCCGAAACGACGATATCGATCCCCTTCACGCGGTTGCGCAGATGCGCCTCCAGTGGGTCGGCGAGATAATGCACGTTGACGACCGCGCGCTTCACCCCTGCCGATCGTAGCCGGTCGAGCACATGGTCGATCAGCGGCTTGCCCGCCACCTCGACCAGCGGCTTGGGCCGCGTGGCGGTCAGTGGGCGCATGCGCTTGCCGAGCCCCGCCGCCATTACCATCGCCGTTTCAGGCACAATCGCGTCCGGCACCGGGCGCAGCGCAAGCGTCTTCTTCGCGGTCATGCCTGTGCGACCACCATTGGATCGCCGCGCAGTGCAGGCGGGATATGCGCGTCGAACCAAGCCTTCACCGGCGCGAGATCGGGGTGCGCGAGATCGCGCTCGAGATACGCCCAAACGCGCGGGCACAGCGCAGGATAGCGCGGCTTGCCGTCTCGCTTCCAAAGCCGCGTGAAGATGCCAATGATCTTCGCATTCCGCTGCGCGCCCAGCACGCGGTAGGCAGCGTCGAACGCCGCGTCGGCCCCCGTTGCCGCGCGGTAGCGTTCCAGCATTTCTGTCTCGATCGCCTCCGGCACGTCCCGCCGCGCATCCTGAAGCAGCGACACGAGATCATAAGCCGGATGTCCGGCCAGTGCGTCCTGAAAGTCGAGCAGGCCAAAGCCTTGCTCGGTCAGCATCAGGTTCTCGGCATGATAATCCCGCAACACCATCACCGGCCGGCTGGCGCGGGCAAGGTCGAACACCGCGTCCCAGGCAGCGGTATAGCCGGCACGATCCGGCTCGATCCCAACGGCGGGACAATACCATTCGACCAGCAGATCGGCTTCACGGTGCAGCACGGCACCGTCGTACGGCGGTACGTCACCGGCATGGTGGCGATGCAGACCGACAAGGATGTCGACCGCCGCGCCGTACAGATCACGCTGCCGCTCCGGTTCTGCATCCGCGGTTTCGCAAAGCCGTTCGTCACCAAAGTCCTCGATCAGCACCAGACCGTTGGCCAGATCGCGGCCGAGTATCGCAGGTGCGTGGAAGCCGCGCTCGGCCAACCAGCCGGCAATGGCAATGAACGGGCGCGGATCCTCGTGAGGCGGCGGCGCATCCATCAGCACTGCGCGGCGCGCCGGTTCGACGACACGAAAGTATCGGCGGAACGATGCGTCACCAGCAAGCGGCAGGATCTCGGCGTCACCCCAGCCTAGCGCGCGCAGGAAGTCGCGCGCTTGCGGCGGCGGGATCATGTTGGAAACAGGGGAAAGGGCCATCGCGCCTTCCATGCCGCCGGCACCTGCGCTGTCAAGCGGCGGCCGCCACCGGGGGCGAAATCCAGGGTGAGCGCCAGCGCATGCGGCCATGCGCCGGGCGCGCGGTCCGGCCATTCGACGATCAGCACCGAGTCCGCCAGCGCTTCGTCCAAGCCCAGTTCCGCGATCTCCTGCGGTTCTTCGATCCGGTAGAGGTCGACGTGCAGCACCGGCATGCTAATTTCAGGCGGTTCGTAAGGCTGCACGATCGCGAAGCTGGGCGACGGCGCCTCGCCCTCCAGACCCAGTGCGGCGAGCAAACCGCGCGCGATGCTGGTCTTGCCCGCGCCAAGCGTTCCGGTCAGCGTAATGACGTCGCCCGGCTGCACCAATCTGGCAAGACGCGCGCCGAACGCCGCGCTCGCCGCTTCGTCGGGCAACTCCATCCTCATCGGTTACGCGGCAGCAGCACGGTGATGGCTGTCCCCTCACCGGGCTCCGACATAAGCTCGATCGTGCCGCCGTGCGTTTCGACGAACTGCTTGGCGAGCGGCAGGCCAAGGCCGAGCGCCCGCTCGCCATCGCGCGTCACCTCCGGTTGGGCAAAGCGATCGAACGCGCGCGCGACCGCCTGCCGGCTCATGCCAGCGCCATCGTCCGACACGACGATCCGGGCGCCGTTCGAATTGCCGTCAACGCGGAGCAGGATGCGCCCCCCCGTTGCCGTGCCTGCCACGGCATGACGGAGCAGATGCTCGATCACCTGCCGGATGCGTTTGCCGTCGCCACGCACAACGCCGGCAGACGGCATGACCTCGACCGCGAACTCCAGCCCGCGCCTCTCGACCATCGACTGGATCGTCTGCGCGGCACCGCGTGCGAGCGGCACCAGATTGACCTCCTCGCGCACTACCACGGGATCGACGGTGTCGCTCTGCGTGAGATCCAGAACGTCATCGATCAAGGCGCCGAGACGCTGCACCGAATCCATGATCGCCTCGACATAGGTCGTCGCGTCGTCGCCGAGCTTGCCACCGTAACCCGCGCTCAACATCTCCGCGAACCCGCTGATTGACGTGAGCGGCGTACGCAGTTCGTAGCTCATGTTGGCAACAAACGACGTCTTGACGCGATCCGCCGCTTCCAGCGCTTCGTTGCGATCGCGCAACGCAGTCTCGATACGGCGTCGATCCGTGGTGTCGAGCATCGTGAAAAGCCCGTTGCCGTCGGGCAGCGGCACGGCCGCGAACTCGAAATAGCGCCCATCGGCAAAACGCACCTGTCCGCCGCGCTGCTGCCGCTCGACCGTGGCGGCGCGAACCAATTCGCCGATCAGCGCCGCCCGATCCGGATTGGCGAGTTGCGAGGCCGCTACTTCCGCGAGCGCATCGACGCGCGGGTGCGTCGCGAGGAACGCCTCATCGAAATTCCACAAGGTCCGAAACTTGTTGTTCCACAGTTGCAGCTTGCCATCGGCGGCGAACACGCCGAGCGCCTCGAACAGGTTCTCGAACGTCGCCGCCCGCACCCGCAACAGGGTATCCATTCCGCTGGCAAGCTGGACCTGCTCGGTGCGGTCCTCGAAGATCAGCAGCAACCCTCCATCCGGCAGCGGCTGCGCGACGACGCGCAGATGAACGCCACCGGGCAGGTGCCATTGCTCCTCGATCGCGCCGCCGGTCGCGACGAACCAAGCACGCCGCTCGGCCTTCCAGCCGGGGAAGTCACGCACCTCCGGCAGCCGGTTCGCCTCGCGCATGCGTTCCAGCACGCGATCAAATTCCGGCGAGTCCGCCAGCCATTCGCTGCCGATCCCGAAAATCCGCTGGAATGGCTGATTGAAGAAGATCAGCGCCCGGTCCGACCCGAACTGCGCGACCCCGGCCGAAAGTCGATCAAGCGTCGCGCGCTCGGTGTCGCCCAGCCGTTTGATCGTGGCGCGCGCCTGTTCGAGATCCTCGACGTCGACGGCAAAGCCAGCAACGCCGCCATCCGGCATCGGCACGTCGTACACGCGCAACATCCGCCGCTCGCCCTTGATCGTCGCGGGCATCGCCTTGACCTGCAACCGGCTGCTCTCCCGCGCGGCGATCGCCCCGGCGAGCGGGCCGCCGAGCCCCCCACTCTCGACCAGTTCCAGCCCCCGCACAACCGCGTCCTCGGGATCGGCGGCATCGACCGCGTCCGCGTAATGGCTGTTGACCATCGCCAGCCGCATGTCGCTCCCACGATACCACATCGGCATCGGCGCGGCCTGGATGAGGCCGGTCAGTACGTCGAACGCGCGGTGCGCGGCGGCAACCTCGTCGTTCAATCGCGCGATTTCTGACAGGCTGTCGGTTGCGTCGAACAACCACAGCACCACGCCGCCGGGCGCGCGAAGATCGCCCGCGGCTTTGGCCCCACGGATCAGCAGCGCACGGGCGGCACCTTGTGCCTGCACCGATCTGGTAAAGCCTCGGCCGGATTTTTGCGCGGCGGCGATGTCGTCGGCGAGGCCGCGCGCGTCGGCAGGGCCGAAACCCGCTGTGCCGTCCCCCGCCAGATCGGCGACGTAGCGCGGCGTTGTCGCCAGCCCGAGCCACTCGCCAAGCCGCTCCGACGCGTCGAGCCGCCCGTCCGCACGTACCACCACTACGAGCGCCGGCGAGGATTTCAGCAGGGCTGCCAGTCGGACGTTTTGGTCCAGCGCTTCCGCGGCATCGCGCCTCGCGCGCAGACCGACGAAAAGCGCCCATGTGGTCGCGACGATCAGCGCGGCCAGCACCACGCCCGACAGCACTAGTTCAAGCGTCGATGTGCCGTTCATTGCAGGCCCCTGATCATCGGCACGTCGTCGCGGCTCCCTTGCTGATCGCAAGCCCTAGCGTGGCGCCGGGCTAACGCAAAGCACGGCAACGAAAAAGGGGCCGTGGATCGCTCCACGGCCCCTTTCCGATCGCGCTTGCGCAGCGATCAGTAGCGGTAGTGATCCGGCTTGAACGGGCCTTCGACCGGCACGCCGATATAGTCGGCCTGCTTCTTGGAAAGCGTCGTCATCTTCACACCGAGCTTTTCGAGGTGAAGTGCCGCCACCTTCTCGTCGAGATGCTTCGGCAGGACGTACACGTCGTTGCCGTAGTTCTCGGCCTTGGTGAACAGCTCAATCTGCGCCAGCGTCTGGTTGGTGAAGCTCGCCGACATCACGAACGACGGGTGGCCGGTCGCATTGCCGAGGTTGACCAGGCGACCCTTCGACAGGACGATGATCTGCTTGCCGTCCGGGAACTCGACAAGATCGACCTGCGGCTTAACCTCGGTCCACTTGTAGTTCGACAGCGCGGAGATCTGGATCTCGCTGTCGAAGTGGCCAATGTTGCAGACGATCGCCATGTTCTTCATCGCCTTCATGTGATCGGCGGTGATGACATCGGCGTTGCCGGTTGCGGTGACGAAGATGTCCGAGCGGGTAACCGCCTCTTCCATCGTCACGACCTCAAAGCCCTCCATCGCCGCCTGAAGCGCGCAGATCGGATCGATCTCGGTGACGAGGACGCGCGCGCCGCCGTTGCGGAGCGACTGAGCCGAACCCTTGCCGACGTCACCGAAGCCGGCGACCGTGGCGACCTTGCCGGCGAGCATCACGTCGGTGCCGCGACGGATCGCGTCGACCAGCGATTCCTTGCAGCCGTACAGGTTGTCGAACTTCGACTTGGTGACGCTGTCGTTGACGTTGATTGCCGGGAACGGCAGCTCGCCCTTCTTGGAGATCGCGTACAGGCGGTGGACGCCGGTGGTGGTCTCTTCCGACACGCCCTTGATGTTCTTGACGGTCTCGGTGAGATAGCCCGGCTTCTTGGCGATGAACGCCTTGAGCGCGCGCTGCATCTCGACCTCTTCCTCGTTCTCGGGCTCGGGCATCGTGTGGCCGGCCTCGAGCTTGGCGCCCCAGAGCGCAAACATCGTCGCGTCGCCGCCATCGTCGAGGATCATGTTGCAGGTCTGACCGGTGCCATCGTCCCAATCGAAGATCGAGCCGACATAATCCCAGTAATCCGCCAAGCTCTCGCCCTTGATCGCGAACACCGGCACGCCGGTTGCGGCGATCGCGGCGGCGGCATGGTCCTGCGTCGAGTAGATGTTGCAGGTCGCCCAGCGCACGTCGGCGCCGAGCGCGGTCAGCGTCTCGATCAGGACGGCGGTCTGGATTGTCATGTGCAGCGATCCGGTGATGCGCGCACCCTTCAGCGGCGCGGACGCGCCAAACTCGCTGCGCAGCGCCATAAGGCCCGGCATTTCGGTTTCGGCGATGTTGATTTCGGCGCGGCCATAATCGGCGAGGCTGATGTCGGCGACGACATAGTCGTTCTTGCGGTCGAGTACGGTGGCCACGTGGGAGTCTCCGAATAACGCGGTTGGATGCGCAGCCCCGTAGCGCGGGTTCGCCAGAGGATCAAACATAAAGATATCTTTATATCAGGGTTCCGCGTGAAAAGGTCGTCGCTACGTCCCATTTCGCGGCGCTGTCCGCATCTACTAACGATTCGCCGATCTACCCCGACGGCGGCGACAGACGCAGGTGGCTGCAATTTTCCCCATGTCGCCGAAATCCTGCGCAGCCATGTCGCGATTGCACGGCTCGCGCGAGGGCGAACTGGACCTCTCTGCGCAAGAACGCGCCGCGCCGCCTAAGCCCTCCCGGTTTCGCTGCCGAGCATGCGCGGATCGATGCCGATGCGCTTGAAGCCGCTCTCCCAACGCTTAGCCGGAGCGCTTCCGAACAGCAGGTCTGCGTCGGCCGGTGCGTTGAACCATCCGTGGCGCGTGAGTTCTCCCTCCAGTTGCCCCGCGCCCCAGCCTGCGTAGCCCAGCGCGACCAGCCAGCGGCTTGGCCCTTTGCCTTCGGCAATCGCGCGCAACACATCGATCGTACCCGACAGCGACCAGCGGCCGGCGACGTCGATCGTGTCCTGCCCCGCCCAATCCGAGCTATGCAGAACGAAACCGCGCTGCGGCTCGACCGGACCACCGAAATGCACCGGCGCATCGGGTGCAAGACCGGATTCGATCTCGAACTGCGCGAGCAGTTCGTGCAGGCCCAGATCGGCGATCACCGCCCCGGTGCCGATCCCGATCGCGCCATTCTCGTCATGTGCACACATCGCGATCGCCGCGCGTTCGAAGCGCGGATCGCCGATGCCGGGAAGCGCGAGCAATAGCTGCCCCGTGAGAAAAGCGGCCGATTCCATGCTCGGATAATAGCCGCCGTTCCGTGCGCGTCACGCTTGAATTCGTCGTTCAATGCGACGACCTAATCGACGTCCTATCTTCAACCGGAGAATTTCATGACGATCAGCGTCGGCGACCGCATCCCAAGCGTCACTCTCACCAAGGTCACCGCAGACGGCCCCGATCAGGTCAGCTCGGACACGTATTTCGCGGGCCGCAAGGTCGCGGTGTTTTCGGTACCCGGTGCTTACACGCCGACCTGCTCGGCTCGCCACCTGCCCGGCTATATCGACAAGGCAGCCGACCTGAAGGCGAAGGGGGTGGATGAGATCGCCTGCACTGCCGTCAACGATCCGTTTGTGCTCGCTGCGTGGAGCAAGGATGCCGGCGCGGACGGCATTACCATGCTTGCCGACGGCAGCGCAGATCTCGTCACCGCGCTTGGCCTGACCATGGATGCCGCGAAGTTTGGCATGGGCACGCGTGGCCAGCGCTTCTCGATGCTCGTTAACGACGGCGTGGTCGAACAGCTCAATGTCGAGGCGCCGGGCGAGTTCAAGGTTTCTGCTGCGGAATATCTGCTGAGCGAGATCTGATAAGCCGTTGCGGTCATGGAACGCTCTCGCCCGCAAGCCGTTTGTTTCGGTGAAGCAAGGAGGGCTGTTCCATGACCGACACTACCAGCGAAGCCACCAACGAATCCGCGGCCAAGACCGATTCGATCCTGCACTCGGCGACCACGAGCGCGCAGGAAGCCGCAAAGACAGCAACCGCCGCTGCTCAGGATGCGGCCAAGACCGTGACTGAAACCTCCTCGTCCTTATACGCTCAGGCGAAGGACGCGATCGGCCAGGCGGTCGAGACCACGATCGAAGCGGTGAAGGAACATCCTGTTGCCGCAGCAGCGATCGGCGCCGGCGTTGCCGCCACCGTCGCCGGTGCAGCGTTCGGCGTATCGAAGCTGCTCGAAGACGACGCGCCTGCGCAGGCCGGCAAGGCGAAGTCGAAAGCCTGAACCCATTGCCAGCACCGTTACGCTGCCTTGCCAGCGTAACGGTGCTGTTATAGCGCCCGTGAATGACGACAATCGCCACCCCCGCTGCCGCTATCGTTGCCGAACTCGATCGGCTCTACTCCGCATCCGTCGAACGATTGCAGGCTGCGTTGACCGCCTATCTCGACGGCGGTGTCGTACCCGACCCTGCCAGCCGTCGCGATGGCAGCTTTGCATATCCTGAAATTCACGTCCGCTACAGCGGTGGCGCCACGACGGTTCCGCCAAGGTCTTTCGGGCGCTTGGTATCGGCAGGCGAATACCGCATCAGCGTCACCAAACCAGCGATCTTCGCGGATTATCTGATCGAACAACTGACGTTGCTGATCGAGGATTACGACGTCGAAGTCGTCGCCGTCGCGGGACGACAGGAGATCCCCTTCCCGTACGTGATCGACGCTGGTCATGCACTTCGGCTCGATACCGTATCCACTGCGGAACTGTCCCGGCATTTTCCCGCCACCGAACTCGCCCATATCGGCGACGAGATTGCCGATGGCCTTTACACCATAGCCGACGATATTCGTCCGCTTGCGTTGTTCGACGGCTTGCGCACCGACTTTTCCCTCGCACGGCTGCGGCATTATACCGGCACGCCGCCCGAGCATGTTCAACGTTTCGTTCTGTTCACCAACTATCATCGCTATGTCGATGAATTCATCCGGTGGGCGTTCGATCAGCTTGGCGAAGGCTCGCGCTTTTCAGCGCTGTCGGGCGCAGGCGGGCGGATGCTGCATGTCGGCAACGACGTGGAGGCGTTCATGGCCGATACCAGCGCGTGGCGCCGGCACCAGATGCCGGCCTACCACCTCATGGCGGCGGACGGCACCGGCATTACCCTTGTCAACATCGGTGTCGGTCCCGCCAACGCGAAGACGATCTGCGATCACCTCGCCGTGCTACGCCCTGAAGCCTGGCTGATGATCGGCCATTGCGGCGGTCTTCGCCCTAGCCAGCGGATCGGCGACTATGTGCTCGCGCATGCATATCTACGCGACGACCATGTCCTTGACGATGTGCTGCCGCCGGAGATCCCGGTGCCGGCGATTGCCGAGGTGCAACTCGCAATGGCGCGCGCGGCCGAGACGATCTCCGGGCAATCGGGCGAAGAGCTTAAAAGGCGCCTGCGCACCGGCACCATCGTCACCACGGACGACCGAAACTGGGAGCTGCGTTACTCCAAGTCAGCGCTGCGCTTTTCACTGAGTCGCGCGGTCGGCATCGACATGGAATCGGCAACGATCGCTGCGCAGGGCTATCGGTTCCGCGTGCCATACGGGACGCTTTTGTGCGTGTCGGACAAGCCGCTGCACGGCGAGTTGAAGCTGCCGGGGCAAGCCAACCGCTTCTACGAACGTGCCATCGCCGAGCATCTCAAGATCGGTATCGAGGCATGCGAGGAATTGCGGCGGGAAGGCGCAAAGCTTCACTCACGCAAACTGCGGGCCTTCAACGAACCGCCGTTCCGCTGATCGAACACGCAACCGCGAAGAGTTCCATGCGTTACGCCACCTCAACGATTAGGATCGCGTGATGGCTGACGAAGACACCTCCAAGTCCGATACCACCGCCAAGAGCGCCGGCCGCAAGTCCGTCGCCAGCAAATCGACTTCGACGAAAGCGGCTGCGCCGAAAGCCGCCGCCGCGAGGGCATCCGCCGCAAGGTCCGCAGCAGGCAAGCCCGCCACGCCGGCAAAGGCGCAGCCTGCAAAGAAGCCAGCAACGCCTGCCAAAAAGTCCGCAACCGCAGCCAAACGTCCGACCAAGGCTAAAGCCAGCCCGCCCAAAAAGCCGGCGACTCGTTGGCCGGCGCTTGCCGGTGGCGCGGTTGCTGCCGTGGCGGCGGCGGGTGCCGCGGTGTTCGCGTTGCGCAAACCGAAGTCGGTCGAAGCCATCGTCGGCAAGATCGAGGATGCGGTTGGTGCCGAGGGAGAGAAGAAGCCGGACGCGGTCGTCACCGGTACCAACGCGGCAACGTCGACCAACGGCTAACCGCACGCTGCCGGTGCCGCCCCAAACGACACCGGCAGCGCGCCGAAATCACCAACCGGTCGGATGACCCTTGTTCTGCTGATCGAGCCAGCTTTTCAGCGGCGCGAAATAGTCGACCATCGCTTGCCCCGACATCTCGCGGCTGCCGGTGAACGCCTGTAGCGCATCTGGCCACGGCTTCGACTGCCCCATCGCCAACATCGTATTGAGCCGTGCTCCAACCTCCTTGTTGCCGTAGAACGAGCAACGATGCAGCGGCCCGGTCCAGCCGGCTTGCTTGCACGCTGCCTGGTAGAATTGGAACTGAAGCAGGCGCGCGAGGAAGTAGCGGGTGTACGGCACGCCAGCGGCCACGTGCATCTTGGCGGCCGGATCGAACTTGCTCTCGTCGCGGGCAACCGGGGGTACTACGCCCTGATACTTCAGGCGCAGATCGTTCCAGCCCTTCTCATACTGGCTCTCCGGGATCGCACCCGAGAAGACGCCCCAGCGCCATTTGTCGATCAGCAGGCCGAACGGCAGGAACGCGACCTTGTCCATCGCCTGCCGCAGCAGCAGACCAATATCCTTGTCCGCGCTCGGCACCTTGGCAGGATCGAGCAGGCCGATCTTCACCAGATAATCGGGCGTGATCGACAGCGCGATGAAGTCGCCGATCGCCTCGTGGAAGCCATCGTTGGCGCCATTCTTATAGAGGAACGGCTGGGTGTTGTACGCCCGCTGATAGAAATTGTGGCCCATCTCGTGATGGATGGTGGTGAAATCGTCCGAGTTCACCTTGGCGCACATCTTGATGCGCAGATCATCGACATTGTCGACGTCCCACGCCGAGGCATGGCACAACACGTCGCGATCGGCCGGCTTGACGATCTGCGATCGCTTCCAGAACGTGTCGGGCAGCGGTTTGAAACCGAGCGAGGTGTAGAAACCCTCACCCGTTTTGAACATTCGGACCGGATCGTAGCCCTTGGCCTTGAGCAGATCGCCGACATCATAGCCGAGATCGCCCGCTCCCTTGGGCGCAACCACATCGTAGATGTTGCCCCATTCCTGCGCCCACATGTTGCCGAGCAGATCAGCGCGGATCGGGCCGGTCTTGGCCTGCACCGCGTCGCCGTACTTCTCGTTCAGCTTCCAGCGGACATAGGTGTGCAGCGCGAGATAGAGCGGCTCGACCTGATGCCACAGCTTGTCAGTGAGTGCAGCAAATTGGTCAGGCGTCATGTCGTAGCCGGCGCGCCACAACGCGCCAGTGTCTGCATAGCCGAGTTGCTTCGCGCCCTGATTGGCGATCACCACCTGCCGCGCATAGTCCTTGCGCATCGGCGCGCCGACTTGATCGTGCCAGCTGACCCACATCTCCTTCAGCCTGGCGGGATCGCGCGTGGTACCCATCGCCGCTTCGATATCGCTGCCGTTGATCGGCTTGCCGTTGAGCGTGCCCATGCCCTTGCCGTAGGCGGAGGACATGCGTGTCACGATGGTGGAAAGTTCGGTGGCCGCGCCCGGCGTGGTCGGCGCAGGTAGTGTCAGCCCGCCGCGCAGCAGATCGAGCTTGCGCTTGGTATCGAACGAGAGGCCGGGAAGCGTGGCGAAGGGTGCCGCGCCGAGCGCATACTTCACCTGCATTTCGGTGCTTTCCGCGCCGAACCGTGCGGCGATCGCATCGCTGTCATCGGTTATGTAGGTTTCGTTGATCCACGTTGCCTGCTGCGTCGGCGTGGAAAAATCGGCGAGATTTTTCTCGGCGTCGGCGACGAAGGCATCGGCTTGCGCGATTGTCGGTTTCGGTGCGGTGGTCTGCGCGAACGCGGGGGTAACCGCGAGCGCAAGCGCCAGCGCGGCGGTGGAAATGCCGGTGCGGATCATCACAATGTCCCTTTTTTATCGTCCTGATTGCGGCAGACTGTGCCGCCCGCCCGTCGCGGTCAAGCGGCGAGGAAGTTGGCGATTTCTGCGCCGAGCTCGGGCTTCATCACCGCGTTCATGTGGTTGCCGGGGATCTCGCGGAAGCTGCCGTTCGGCAGTGCCATCGCCAGTTCCGCGCCGGAACCGTTGTCGTGATCCTCAACACCAGTCAGCACCAGCGTCGGCGTGGCGATACCGGCGATGGTAGCGGGCGGCGTGTCGACGAACGTGTCGAGAATGCGGAGCAGCGCCTGCGGGTCGCCTTTGGTGGTCTTTAGGAACGCCTCCGTCATCCACTCGGTGGTGCCGCGTTCGAAACTGCCAAGATTGGTAAGGACGTTGCGGAAATATCGCCCCCGCCCGTGGGTATCGATGATCCCCTGATAGCCCATGCCCGACAAAACCGCGCGGCGCGGTGTCGCGCCGTTTGCCAGCATCCGCATCACGGTGCGCCCGCCCAGAGAATATCCGGCGAGATCGTAATTGCTTAGCGCCAAATGCTCGACCAGCGCGAAAGCATCGCGCATCAGCACGTCGGGCGGGTAGCTGGCGGCATCGTGCGGCTTGCCGCTGCTGCCGTGCGCGCGCAGATCGGGCATGATGACGCGGAAGCCGCGCGCGGCGATCACCCCGGCGTGGCCGTAGCGGATCCAGTTGGTGAACGCGTCCGAGAAATAGCCGTGGATCAGGACGAGCGGCCTGCCCTCGCCCATCTCGTACCAGGCAATTCGCTTGCCGTCGAAGCTGTCGAAATATTGCGGTTCGAGTCGGTCAGTCGGGGAGCTTGCCAACGGCGTCCATCCAGCGGTTCGAGGTCGAGGGGTTATCCTCGCTCCTTATCCGCGGCAGGGTGTGCGTGTCGATCCATGCTTCGTGCAGACTTTCCGTCGCGAAATTGTGGCGCGGCACGAAGCGACCGGGGTGATCGAAGCTGCCCACCGTAACGTCCATCGTCTCATCGGGCGACACGAACTCGAAGGTCAGCGGGGTGCCGCATTCCCGGCAGAACCCGCGCTGCGCGATCGGTGAGGACCGGTAGCGGTCGGGCGCTTGCGTCGTCCAGGTGAGATCGGCGATCGCCACGCCCTTCAACGCGATCGACACGCCGCCGGTGGCGCACTGGCACATGCGGCAATGGCACAGATACGCGTCGTCGCTATCGATCTGCACCGCATAACGGATGCGACCGCACTGGCAACCGCCGGTCATCATTTCAGGAGGACCGGCGGTCGCCATGACATCAGTCCTTTTGCAGGTGGCGGCGCCCGAGCAACTCGGCGATCTGCACTGCATTAAGCGCCGCACCCTTGCGGAGGTTATCCGACACACACCACAGCGACAGGCCGTTCTCCACCGTAGGATCTTCGCGCACGCGGCTGATGAAGGTGGCATATTCGCCGACGCATTCGACCGGTGTGACGTATCCACCGTCCTCGCGCTTATCCACCAGCATCACGCCGGGGGCTTCGCGCAGGATCTTCTGCGCATCTTCGGCGGAAAGCTCGTTCTCGAACTCGATGTTGATCGCCTCGGAATGGCCGACGAACACCGGCACGCGTACGCAGGTGGCGTGGACCTTGATCTTGGGATCGAGGATCTTCTTGGTCTCGACCACCATCTTCCACTCTTCCTTGGTCGATCCGTCGTCGAGGAAGCTGTCGATGTGTGGGATCACGTTGAAGGCGATCTGCTTCGTGAACTTCTTCGCTTCGGCGCTGTCGCCGACGAAGATGTTGCGGCTCTGCTCGAACAGCTCGTCCATGCCGGCCTTGCCCGCGCCTGACACCGATTGATAGGTCGCGACGATGACGCGCTTGATCTTCGCGGCGTCATGCAGCGGCTTCAAGGCGACGACCATCTGCGCGGTCGAACAGTTCGGGTTGGCGATGATGTTCTTGGCGCGATAGCCCTCGATCGCCTCCGGGTTCACCTCCGGCACGATCAGCGGTACGTCCGGGTCCATCCGGTAATAGGACGAGTTGTCAATCACCGTGCAGCCGGCGGCGGCGAAGCGCGGTGCGTGGATCTTGGTGGCGTCCGAACCGATCGCGAACAGCGCCATGTCCCAGCCGGTCGGATCGAAATGCTCGATGTTCTGGATCTTGAGTTTCTTGCCGGTCTCGCCAAAATCGACCTCGTCACCCTGGCTGCGCGAGGAGGCGACGACGGCGATCTCGTCCGCCGGAAATTCCCGCTCCGCCAGAATGTTCAGCATTTCGCGCCCGACATTGCCAGTGGCCCCTGCGACGACGATCCGATAACCCATGATGTTCTCCAATTCGGGCGCTGCGCGTAGCGAGATTGCGTCGCCACGTCCACCCGCTTTCCTAATCGTGCGTGCGCGCCTGCCATGTTGCATGAGTGATGCCATGCACGTTGGCGAGATGATCGGTGAGCGTATCGAGTTCGGCGGCGTCGACGTTGGTGCTGACCAGCTTGGCGACGATCTCCACCCGGTCCTCGCCGCGCGGGACGATATCGAGTTCCGCTACTGGCAATTGCGCGGTATCGAGATGCTCGGTGAGGAGGTCGCCCATCGGCCCCGCCGCCTCCGGTACGGTGGTGATGGTGACGCTGTACGTGGCCTCGACGCTGCGCCCCTCGATTGGGATGCGGTTGATCGCATCGACCAGCGGCCGCAGCACGGTGTTTACGAGAATGACGCAGACAGTGAGCAACACTGCTTCCGCGATCATGTCGCTACCCGCAATCGAGCCGACGGCGGCCGAGCACCACAGGGTCGCCGCGGTGTTGAGGCCGCGGACGTTCATCCCCTCCTTCATAATGACGCCCGCGCCGAGGAAGCCGATCCCCGACACGACATAGGCGATGATGCGGATCGACTCGACGTCGCCGCCGAGCCGCTGGCCGAGATCGACGAACGCCGCCGATCCCAGCGCCACCAGCGCGTTGGTGCGCAAGCCCGCCGTGCGCTGGCGGTATTGGCGCTCGGCACCGATCAGGGTGCCGAGCACGAAGGCGGTAAGATAACTGACGACCGTGTCCAGAAACGGCCACAGGTGGAAGGTCGTCAGGAAACGCATAGACTTACGGCTTATTCTTCACGTTACGATCTAGGAAGTTGAGGATCGTGTGCCAGAGATGCTCGCTGATCCCCGGACCGCCGACGCGGTGGGTGTAGCCGGGGTAGAACATCATCTCGAACGGGCGATCGTTCTTCTGCATCTCGGCGGCGAACGCGGTCGAGTTCTCGAACACGACGTTGTCGTCGGCCATGCCGTGGATCAGCAGCAGCGGATCGGCGATCTTGGTGGCGTCACCCAAAGCGTCGGACTTGGCGTAGGCGGCGGCATCCTTGGTCGGGCTGCCCATGTAGCGCTCGGTGTAATGGGTGTCGTACAGCTCCCACTTCGTCACCGGCGCCCCGGATACGCCCGCCGCATAGACGCCCTGGTTCGCCTCCAGCATCTTCAGCGTCATGTAACCACCATACGACCAGCCGTAGATCGCCACCTTGTTCGGATCGACGAACGGCTGGCTTTTGATGAACTTCGCACCGGCGAGCTGATCCGCCACCTCGACCGTACCCATCGCGCGATAGATCTGGTCTTCGAACGCCTTGCCGCGATTGTATGACCCGCGATTGTCGATCTGGAAGAAGATATAGCCGTGCTGCACGAGGTACTGCGGCAGCGCCCCCAACCAGTTGTGCATGACCTGCTGCCCGGTGCCGGGGCCGCCGTAATGCTGGAAGAACACCGGGTATTTCTTACCCGGCTCAAGCTTGGGGGTAATCATCTCGTAATACAGCGTGGTGCCGTCATCCGCCTTGATCGTGCCGAACTGCGTGCTCCGGTGCGCGGCGAGATACGGGTAATAGGGGTGGCCCGGCACCACCGCATTCTCGTTGATCCAAGCCACGCGCTTGCCGGCGGTATCGGCGAGGTAGGTCTGCGGCGGCTGGTTCGGGCTGGAACGGGTGACGATGATGCGGCTGGCCGCACCGTCCATCGTCGCAGTGTTCCAATATCCCGCCTCGGTCAGCCTGGTGACGGCGTTGCCGTGCTTCATGTCGAGCGCATAGACGTGCTGTTCGAGCGGGCCGTCCTTGTTGGCGACGAAATACACCTTGCCCGCCGCCTGATCGACCCCGATCAACGATTCCACCACCCAGTCACCATGCGTCAGCGGCGTCCACTTGCCCTTCGCGTAGCGGTAGAGCTGGCGGTAGCCGGTGCGCTCAGACGACCAGATCAGGCTGCCGTCATCGAGCATCCGGTAGGCATCGCTGAGGTTGAGCCAGCTGCGCACGCCCGATTTCTCGGTGAACAGCACCTTCGATGCGCCGGTGGCTGGATCGACGCTGAGCATGTCGAGCGTCTTCTGGTCGCGGCTCTGGCGCTGGACGAGCAAGGCGGAACCGTCCGGCGTCCAGTCGACGCGGGCGAGGTAGATGTCGCGGTTGCTGCCGAGATCGACCTTCACCTGTTTGCCGTCGAGGCCGACCACGTAGAGATCGACCAGCGCGTTGGGCGTGCCCGCCGCCGGATAGCGCTGATCGTAGACCTTGGTGCCGTTCGCGCCGATCGCCGCGCGGGTGACGACGCCGACCGGGGCCTCGTCGAACCGCTCGACCGCGATGCGTTTGTCGTCGGGCGACCACCAATAGCCGGTGAAGCGGTGCATTTCCTCCTGCGCGACGAACTCGGCCTCGCCCCAATGCACGGTCTTGCCGCCATCCTGGGTGAGCGCGCGGGGCGTCCCACCGGCGAGCGGCTGGACGTACAGGTTCTGATCCCGCACGAAGCCGATGAAGCCGCTGTTCGGCGATACGGTGGGGTTGAGCTGGCCGCCCGGCTGGTTGGTCAGCTTGCGCACCGTGCCGTCGAGCGTGGCGAGGTAGAGATCGCCATCGAGCGGCACGAGGATCGACTTGCCGTCGGGCGCCCAGTCATAGGCGACAATGCCCTTGCTGCCGGCGATGCGGGCGCGTTCGCGCTGCATCTTCTCGGTCTCGCTGAGTTCGGCGCCGCTGCCGACCTTGCGCGAATCGACCAGCATTCGCTCCGCGCCGGTGCGAGTGTCGCGCGCCCACAGGTCGAGCCGCTCCTTCTCGTCAGCGCGCGGACGCAGCGAGGTGAGCAACGTGCCATCCGGCGAAAGTTGCAGCGCGCGCGGCTGCGGACCGGCGAGATCGGGGCTGCCGAACATGCGCGACAGGGTGAGCGGCTGCTGCCCCTGCGGCTGGGCCGGCGCGGGCGGGGTCGCCTCAGCGGCCATGAGGGGCGCCGCTGCCGTCATCAACAACAGCCCAGCGATCAAAGCGCTTTTCCGCAAACCACATCTCCGCAACTCTCAGGTGATCGTCGCCCGCGCGAACGGCAGGCGGATGCGGCCTTATCGCGGGCGGCGCGGTGCGCGTAAAGGGGTGGCCTGTTCTACGATCGCCTTCTTTGGCGAAGGTCGGGGGCTAGCTGCAAAGGTTGCGGGCTACCAAGCGCAACGCCAGTTTATCCGCGTTGCACAACTGGGTCCCGGCCTGCGCCGGGGGAAGGCTTGGGACTCCGCCAAGGCAGCCGCCGCCCCTCCAGCAGCGAACGCCACGCCCATTCCACTGGCGCGATATCGAAATGCCGAAGGTAGACGTTCGCCGCCCACAGCAACACCGCATCGACGGCAACCGCAACCAGCATCAGCGGCGCCCAACTCAACTGCCCATAAAGGTTCAGCGCGAACGGCGGAAACAGCACCCAGAGACAGATGATCGTCTGCGCGATGTAGAGCGTCAACGCAGTCCGCCCCGCCGACACGAACGGGCGCAGCAACCGCGCGCCGATCACCGTCATCGTCAGTGCGTTGATCACGCCGAGATGACCGAGCGTCATCGCCAGCCGCCCGACCTCGGCCGTCGCCCAGTCGATTTGTGGCGCCGTATCAAACTGCATGACCTGCCACGCCGCGACCCCGCGCAACGCGATGCCGACCGCATAGCCGATCGCCGCCATGCCGAGGTAAAAACCGCGCGACCGCCCGCCCTGCAACACGCCGAGCTTGAACAGCCCCGCGCCGATCAGCATCGTCGAGGCGGCTTCCCACACATAGAGGACCTCAAGACCATAGCCCTCGATCACCATGAAGGTGCGCCATTGCGCCTGTGCCCATGTGAGAGGGGTACCACGCCGGTCTCGATCCTCCCGCGTGACGAGCGCCGCCATCTCCCGCGTGATGGCAGTCTTGCGCGCGCGCGCCGTCGCCGCATCGGCGATTATCTGCCGGTCGTCGCCGCTCAGCGGCAAGCCGGCACGCTGTTCGACCACGACTCCGGCAAGCGCCGCGTTACGCCGCGTGGCGACACTGAAGTCCGATACGCCGCTAATGAAGGTGAACACCGCCATGTTCAGTCCCACCACCACCAGCCACTTGCCCGGCAGTTGGACGAACAGAAACGCGATCAGCGCGGCGATCCCGTATGTGTGGAGGATATCGCCCGGCCATAACAGCACGAACACATGGACCAGGCCGAACGCCAGCAAGATCATGTTGCGCAGGTAATAGCGGCCAAGCACCTGATACTGCCCCGCTGCTTCGGCCGCACGATTGGTGAGGATCACCATACCCGCGCCGAACAGCATCTCCAGCAGGCAGCGTGTGGTGCCGTTGGCGAACACCTCACGGACAATCCATGCGATCCGGTCCACCGCGCTCCAGCCGAGGTGTCGGATATCGTTGTACGAGGCGAATACCGACTGGCCCATGTCGTTGATGTTCATAAACAGGATGCCGAGGATCGCGACACCGCGCAGGATGTCCAGCACCGCGATACGGGGCGCGCCGTCCGGCTCGACGGCGGTCGTCATCGCTATGTCGCTCATCCGGTCCCTACTCTTCGCAGGCGGTGCCGTAGACCGGCCGCATGTGTGTTGCAAACATAATACGCATTACTGGGTCAGCCCGGCAGATAGCCGAGGTGTTCGGCCAGAATGCCGGTGCCGATCAGCACCAAAGCCACCCCGCCGAGCAGCTCCGCGATCGCGCCGAAGCGACCGCCCACCGCCCGGCCGATCAGCAGGCCGATCGTGGCCATTGCAAACGTCGACAGTCCGATCGAGGCGGAGACGACCAGGATCGGCACGTCGAGCAACGCCAGCGACACCCCCACCGCTGCTGCATCGATGCTGGTACCGACTGCGGTGAAGATGAGCGACCAGATGCCATTGCCCTCGGTCCCGGTCTCGTTCCGCTCGCCGTCGCGGCGGATCGCCTCCCAGATCATCTTGCCGCCCACTGCGGCCAGCAGCACGAACGCGATCCAGTGATCGATCGAGGCGACATAGGCACTGGCGGCGACACCCACGGCCCAGCCGACCAGCGGCGTCACTCCCTCGATCATGCCGAACACCATGCCGCTGCGCAGCGCGCCCGCAATGCTCGGGCGGCGCGCGGCACCGCGCCCGATCGCGGCGGCGAACGCATCGGCGGACATGCTTAACGACAGGATGGCGATGGAGACGGGGCTCATAGCGAAACTCACCGGACGCGCGACAGCACGCCCCATACCGGCCGGTGCGGTGTGAAGCGTGCTGGTCTCGCAAGGCGGTATGCTCCGCTGGCCGTGCCATGCGCCACGCAGGCGCAAGTATGTTGACACGTCCCCGGCGTGGGCGGCCGGATGCTACTCCCCAACTGCGGCGCGGGGTATCAGCGCGCCGCCTCCGTAACAACAAAAAAGGGCACCGGAACCTTCGTCCCAGCGCCCTTTTCGTAACGCCTCGCGGGCGTTCGCGGCTTATTCGGCCGCGACGGTGCCCTTGGCCGGACGGTTGTCGCGGCGCTCGGCGATACGTGCCGACTTGCCGGTGCGGCCACGCAGGTAATACAGCTTGGCACGACGCACCGCGCCCTTGCGAACGACTTCGATGCTGTCGATGTTCGGCGAATACAGCGGGAACACGCGCTCCACGCCCTCGCCGAAGCTGATTTTCCGCACGGTGAAGTTCGAGCCCATGCCCTTGTTCGAACGCGCGATGCACACGCCTTCGTAGTTCTGAACGCGGGTACGGTCGCCTTCGACCACCTTCACGCCGACCTTGAGCGTGTCGCCCGGGCGGAATTCAGGGATCTTCTTGGCTTCGAGGAACTTCGCGATGTTCTCGGCTTCGATCGTCTGGATGAGATTCATCTCATTCGTCCTTCATCAGTCGCCGCGCGCCAGAGGGAGACTGGACCCGAACGCCGTCGTAGCGTTCCCAAAGGTCCGGCCTCCGTAGCCGTGTCTCGGTCTCGGCCATGTGCTTTCGCCAGGCCGCGATCCTCGCATGATCCCCCGATCGCAGCACTTCGGGGATCGTGCGCCCTTCCCATTGCTGAGGTCGGGTATATTGCGGGTATTCGAGAAGGCCGCTTTCGAAGCTCTCGTCATCCCCGCTGGAAGCCGCGCCCATTACGCCGGGGAGCAGCCGAATGCAAGCGTCGAGCAGCACCAACGCCCCCATCTCGCCGCCCGACAGGACATAGTCGCCGATCGACACTTCCTCGATCGCACGAGCGGCGAAGATGCGCTCGTCGAACCCCTCGAACCGGCCGCACAGGATGGTGACGCCGGGGCCGGCAGCGAGCTCGCGTACTCGCGGTTGGCCGAGCGGCTTCCCGCGCGGAGTCATCGCGATCAGCGGCGCATCGGTGGCGACGCTGTCGATCGCGGCGGCAAGAACATCGGCGCGCAGCACCATCCCCGCCCCGCCCCCGGCCGGCGTATCATCGACAGTGCGATGCCGGTCGGTCGCGAAGTCGCGGATGTTGCGTGCATCAAGGCTCCACCGCCCCTCTGCCAGCGCGCGCCCGGCGAGCGAAAACCCAAGCGGACCGGGGAACATGTCCGGGTATAACGTGAGGATGGTCGCGGCGAAGGTCATGCCTGTCGGTTCAGACCACGAATGCGGCGTCAATCACCAGCCGCTCCGCGTCCCATTCGGGCACGGCGTCGGCGTTCATCGGCACCATGAAACGGGCGCCAGGTTTGTCGTCCACCGCAGGGCGCTCAACCTCGATCACGTCGCCTGCGCCAAAGTCTTCGACGCTGACGACATGGCCGAGCGCTTCGCCCGTGGTGGATACCGCCGACAGGCCGACCAGATCGGCGTGGTAATATTCGCCCGGCTCAAGCGGCGGCAAGGCGGAACGCGGCACGGTCAACTCCGTGCCACGCAGCGCTTCCGCCGCGTTGCGATCGGTCACTTCAGCGAAGCGCGCGATCGTGCCGTTGCTGCCGGGGCGCGCCGACTTGAGTGTCAACGCAATCCCGGTGCTGGCGCCGAGCGTCTTGTAGCGGCCAAGGTCCTCGGTGAAGACCTTGAGCCGCACTTCGCCCGTCACGCCATGCGCGCCGATGATGACGGCCAGCGTGACCGGGCGATCTACCGACATTATGCTTCAGCCGAAGCCTCTTCAGCGGCAGGCGCTTCCTCGGCCGGTGCGGCTGCTGCTGCCTTGGCGGCTTCCTCGGCCTCGGCGAGCTTGGTGGCACGCTCCTCGGCGCGCTCGGTGGCCTTCTCGCCCGGCTTGCCCTTGTTCGGGTTGTTGCGTGCCGGACGCTCCTTGACGCCGGTCACGTCGAGGAAGCGGGCGACGCGGTCGGTCGGCTGCGCGCCGTTGCCGAGCCAGTACTTCGCACGCTCGGTGTCGAGGATGATGCGCTTCTCGTCGTCCTTGGCGAGCAGCGGGTTGTAGGTGCCGATCTTCTCGATGAACTTGCCGTCGCGCGGGCTGCGCGCATCGGCAACAACGATGCGGTAGTACGGACGCTTCTTGGAGCCGCCACGCGACAGACGAATGCTGATTGCCATTACGATAGTTCCTTCTTCTTCAATTGGAAAGGTAATATTCTGTGATTATTTCTTGCGATTCATGAGGTTCTCGAACCCCGGCGGCAGCTTGGCCTGACCGCCGCCCAAGCCCGGCAGGCCGCCGCTGTTGCCGCCGATCAGGCTGCCGATATCGGGCGCGCCGGCACCGCCGAGGCCACCCATGCCGCCACCACCAAGACCACCCTTGCCGAACATCGCCGCCATGCCCTTCAACCCGCCCATCTTGCGGATCTTCTTCATGGCGTTCGCCATTTCCTGGTGCATCTTCAGGAGCTTGTTGACGTCCTGCACGGTGGTGCCGGACCCTTTGGCGACGCGGATCTTGCGTTTGGCGTTGAGCAGTTCGGGCTTGGCGCGCTCCTTGGCGGTCATCGAGCCGATCATCGCGTCCATCTGGATCAGCACCTTATCGCCGCCGACCTGCTCGACCGCCCCCTGCGCCTTCTTGAGGCCGGGCAGCATCCCCGCGAGCGCGCCGAGGCCGCCCATCTTGCGCATCTGCTGAAGCTGCGCGCGCAGATCGTTGAGATCGAACTGGCCCTTGGCGAGCCGCGCCGCGATCTTCTCGGCATCTTCCTGCTGGATCGTCTCCGCGGCGCGCTCGACCAGGCTGACAACGTCGCCCATGCCAAGGATGCGGCCGGCGACACGGCTCGGGTGGAACGGCTCGAGCGCGTCCATCTTCTCGCCGGTGCCGGCGAACTTGATCGGCTTGCCGGTGACCGCGCGCATCGACAGCGCCGCACCACCGCGCGCATCGCCGTCCATGCGGGTCAGCACCACGCCGGTCAGCGGAACTTGGCTCGAGAAGCTGGTGGCGACGTTGACCGCGTCCTGACCCGTCAGCGCATCGACGACGAGCAGGATCTCCGCCGGCTTCGCCACATCGGCGACGGCACGCATCTCGTCCATCAGCGCCTGATCGACATGAAGACGACCCGCCGTATCGAGCATCAGCACGTCATAGCCTTGCAGCTTGGCAGCCTGCATGGCGCGGCGCGCGATATCAACAGGCTGCTGGCCCGGCACGATCGGCAGCGTCGCCACCTCGGTTTGCGTGCCCAGCGTGGCGAGCTGTTCCTGCGCGTTCGGGCGGTTGACGTCGAGCGACGCCATCAACACCTTCTTGCGCTCGCGACCGGCCTGCCCGTTAGACAGGCGCCGCGCGATCTTGGCGGTGGTGGTGGTCTTGCCCGAGCCCTGCAGGCCCACCATCATGATGACGGCAGGCGGCGAGACGTTGATCTCGAGTTCGGCGGCGTTGCCGCCCTCCGCGCCGCCGAGCATCTCGACCAGCGCGTCATTGACGATCTTGACGACCTGCTGCCCCGGCGTGACCGAGCGCAACACGTTCTGGCCGACCGCAAGCTCGGTCGCCTTGTCGACGAACTCGCGCGCCACCGGCAGCGCGACGTCGGCTTCGAGCAGTGCGACGCGCACTTCACGCATCGCCGCACGCACGTCCGCCTCGGTCAGCGCACCACGGCCGCGCAACCGATCGAACACACCGCCAAGACGATCGCTGAGACTGTCGAACATCGATAAACCTTCCGCTTTGAACGCCTACCCGCCGGAAAACGCAAAAGACGCCGGCGGACGAAACCTCGTCGGCCGGCGTTACCCCATGGGGCGAGCCTTTCACGAATCCCCGCAAGGAAACGAACAGCCGTTCCCTTAACGGCTCCGTGTCCCTCCGGCAAGCCGCTAGCGCTTAACCTGAAATACACTGCTCGCTGGCATGAACCGGTGGCGGAGATTTCAGGAAAAAGTAATGGGATTGGAACACGGCGAGGAAGGCGCAGGCCACAAGGCGATGCCTCGTCGCAAGCTTTGGATCGACGCGATCACCGTGTCGGCGATCATACTGTTCGTCGGTATCGGCAGCGCGGTGCTCTCGAAGGTGCTTAGCGCTTATGTGTCGGGCGGGTCGCAGATCGATCGAACGCTTGTCATCGCGCTGTTGCTGAATGTCGCATTGATCCTGTTCGGCTGGCGACGCCAGCGAGACTTGTCCACCGAAGTCGCCGTTCACACCGCGGCCGAGCAACGTGCCCACCTGCTCGCCGCGCGCGATCCGCTGACCGGATTTCTGAACCGTCGAAGTCTGGCCGAGGACGGCGGTACCATGCTTGTCAACGCCGCCCGCCGCTACAAGGCGGTGGCGCTCGTGATGATCGATCTCGATCATTTCAAGGAGATCAACGACATGCACGGACACGCCGTCGGCGATGCGCTGCTGCGACAGGTCGCTGGCGCGATCGCCGAGGTCCTCCCGACAGGCGCATTGTCGGCGCGGATCGGCGGGGATGAATTCGCCTGCACTTTCCTGTTCGACTCAACCCACCCCGGGCCTGTCGAGCGCGTGGCCGATCGTATCATCAGCAAACTCGCGCAGCCTTTCAGATGCGAGGAACTGCTGCTCAACATCAGTGCTTCGGTAGGGATCGCGCGTTCAGATCATGGTTGCGCAAGCATCGATGCGTTGCTCCGCAATGCCGACAGCGCGCTCTATGCCGCGAAGAACGCCGGCAGAAACCGCTTCGCCTGGTTCGATCGCTCGATGGAGCGCGAGCAGGAGGCGCGCATCGCGCTGGAAACGAGCCTGCGCGAAGCGATCCAGCGGCAGGAGATCGCACCGTATTTCGAGCAGCAGATCGATCTGATGACTGGAAAGTTGTGCGGCTTCGAGGTGCTCGCGCGCTGGGAGCAGCCCAACGGCTCGATCATCGTTCCGGCGATGTTCGTGCCGATCGCGGAACGCACCGGCATGATCGCCGATCTTTCGCTGTCGGTAATGCGGCAGGCATTCCTCGCCGCGCGCGATTGGGACCCGACGCTGACGCTTTCGATAAATCTCGGGCCGCGCCAGCTCAAGGACGCATGGCTCGCACAGAAGATCATCAAGGTACTGACGGAGACGGCTTTTCCGGCAAATCGGCTTGAGGTGGAGGTAACGGAGGCTGCGCTGTTCGACAATCTGCCGCTGGTGCAGTCGATCCTCACCAGCCTGAACAATCAGGGTGTGAGGCTGGTGCTCGACGAGTTCGGCAGCGGCTTCTCCAGCCTTGCGCATCTGCGGGCCGCCGCTTTTGACCGGATCAAGATCAACCACGACTTCATCGGCGCCATGGCCGACGATCCGGACCGTGCGGTCACGGTCAACGCCGTCGCTAGGCTTGGAGAATGTTTTAATCTGCCGATCACCGCCGTCGGCATCGAAAATGCTGCCGCTGAGGAGCGGCTGCGCCTACTCGGCTGCGCGCGCGGTCAGGGGTATTTTTATGCCCAACCGGCGAACACTGCGAACACGCGCCGCCTTCTTGCGCAGCGCGGACTGTTGCGTCAGCCCGCTCAGCCGATTGGACACAACCGGCGTAGCCTTGGCTAGATGGACATGCGTGCCCGTGATCCCTAGATCACCCGCATGAACGACCGCCCCGGCCACGCTGATGGCTGATCCCCATGTCATCAGTCTCGGCTGTCGGCTCAACATCGCCGAGAGCGAGACGATTCGTACGCTTCTGGCCGGGCAGGACCTGGTGGTAGTGAACAGTTGCGCCGTCACCAACACCGCCGTCGCGGAAACGCGCGCTGCGATCCGCCGCGCGCGCCGCGAGCGGCCGGGTGCGGAGATCGTCGTGACCGGATGCGCCGCGCAGATCGACCCGGCCGGGTTTGCCGCGATGGCCGAGGTGGACCGGGTGATCGGCAACGCCGAGAAGCTGACCTCGTCAGCCTGGGCAGCCGCCGCGCCCGTCATCGTCGGCGACATCATGCAGGTACGCGAGACGGCGCCGCATCTCGCCAGCGCCTTCGCCGCACACGCCCGCGCGTTCGTGGAGGTGCAGAACGGCTGCGACCACCGCTGCACCTTCTGTGCGATCCCGTTCGGGCGCGGCAACAGCCGCTCGGTGCCGGCAGGCGGCGTGATCGACCGGATCGCCGCGCTGGTCGATGCCGGCTATCGCGAGGTGGTGCTGACCGGGGTCGATCTCACCAGTTATGGCCCGGATCTGCCGGGTGCGCCATCGCTGGGCATGCTGGTCGAGCGGATCCTCGCATACGTGCCGGGGCTAGCGCGACTGCGGCTGTCGTCACTCGATTCAGTGGAGATCGACGATCTGCTGTTCGAGTTGATCGCCTATGAGCCGCGCGTGATGCCGCATGTCCATTTGTCGTTTCAGGCTGGCGACGACATGATCCTCAAGCGCATGAAACGCCGCCATAGCCGCGCGCAGGCGGTGGCGCTGGTCGCGCGATTGAAGGCGGCGCGCCCGGAGATCGCGATCGGCGCCGACCTGATCGCCGGCTTCCCCACGGAAGACGATGCGATGTTCGCCAATACGCGTGCGCTGATCGAGGATTGCGATATCGTCCATGCGCACATCTTCCCCTACTCCCCGCGCACCGGCACCCCGGCGGCGCGGATGCCGCAGGTGCCGGTCGCGATCGCCAAAGCACGCGCGGCGGAGCTTCGCGCTGCGGCGGCAGCCCGCAAGGCGGCGTGGCTGCGCGGTCTGATCGGCACGACGCAGGACGTGCTGGTCGAGCGGCCGGGCGATCGTGGCCACGCCGGCAACTTCGCCGAGGTGCGGATACCCCCGACGGACGTCGGCAGCGTCGCACGCGTGATGATCGACCGTGTAGACGACTCCACCCTTATCGCATCCCCGGCGCAGGTCGGGGTCCGGTCGGGGGACGCCCCTGACCAAGCGCCGCGCTCGGTTACCTCCACCTCCGCAACTGTATCCCGGTCTGCGCCGGGGACGGTACAGAAAGACGTTTTCGCATGAGCACCACTCCCGGCTGGCACGAGCGCCTGCTCGGCGGCTTCAAACGCACCTCTGATCGGTTGATCGGCAATCTCGTCGGCCTCGGCACCGCACCGCTCGACAACGAGACGCTCGACGAGATCGAGGAAGCGCTGATCGCCTCCGATCTCGGCCCGCAGACCGCCGCGCGCATCCGCGACCGGCTGTCCGCGGGCATCTACGAGCGCGACATGGAGGATCTCGGCATCCGCCTGACCGTCGCAGAGGAAATCGAGAAGGTGCTCGAAACGGTCGCCAAACCGCTAGAGATCGAGGCGTTTCCGCGTCCGCAGGTGATCCTCGTCATCGGCGTCAACGGCTCGGGCAAGACCACCACCATCGCCAAGCTCGCGCACTGGCTGAAGGAGCAGGATTACGCGGTGATGCTGGCGGCGGGCGACACGTTCCGCGCCGCCGCGATCGGTCAGCTTGCCACCTGGGCCGAGCGCGCCGGCGTGCCGCTGGTGCGCGGCAAGGAAGGCGGCGACGCCGCCGGCATCGTCTACGAGGCGGTGAAGCAGGCGACCGAGATCGGCACCGACGTGCTGATCGTCGACACGGCCGGCCGCCTCCAGAACAAGCGCGAGCTGATGGACGAACTGTCCAAGATCCGCCGCGTACTGGGGCGGCTAAACCCCGCCGCGCCGCATGACGTGGTGCTGGTGCTCGACGCCACCACCGGCCAGAATGCGCTCAGCCAAATCGAGGTGTTCAAGGAGATGGCAGGTGTCACCGGCCTCGTCATGACCAAGCTCGACGGCTCGGCGCGCGGCGGCATCCTGGTGGCGGCGGCGGAAAAATACGGCCTGCCGATCCATGCGATCGGCGTCGGTGAAGGTATGGGCGATCTGCGCCCATTCGACCCTAACGAAGTGTCGCGTATTATTGCCGGTGTCGATGGAGTACGCACCCGTGGCTGAGTATCCCTTTACCAGACATACCTCAGCGCCCGTCAACGCGCCGATGCTGCGCATGGCGGTGGATTACGGCCCGCTCGCGGTGTTCTTCGCGGTCAATTTCCTCGCGCCCGGCCCGGTGGTCGCCAAGGCAATCGCGGCGACGATCGCCTTTATGATCGCCGAGGTGGCCGCGCTGATATTCTCGCAGATCAAGCTCGGCTCGATCTCGCCGATGCTGTGGATCACCGGCGCGCTGGTGCTCGTGTTCGGCGGGCTGACGATCTATTTCCACGATCAGCAGTTCATCCAGATGAAGCCGACGTTCGTCTACGCGCTGTTCGGCGGCATCCTGCTGTTCGGCTGGATGACCGGGCGACCGCTGCTCCAGCAGTTGCTCGAAACCGCCTACCCCGGGCTGGATGCGGCAGGCTGGCGCAAGCTGACGCGTAACTGGGCGGTGTTCTTCATCCTGATGGCGATCGCCAACGAAGCGGTGTGGCGCGGTACGCTCGCCGCCTGGGGCAAGGACGCCGGCTGGAACGCGTGGGTTTGGTACAAGATGCCTGGCTGCGTCATCATCACGCTGCTGTTCGCGGTCGCCAACGTGCCGATGCTGATGAAGCACGGTTTGACGCTGAGCGATGACAAGCCGCCGATACCGCCCGAGGGTTAAGCTTCGCTGCGTTAATCTCGCGCAATAAGCGGCAGGAACTTCGCATAGCCCTTGCCATGAAGCGCGGCGACCGCCTGACCAAGGCAAGCCGCAGGCGCGCCGCGTTCCGCCACAACGAGGAACGACTGGCTACGTCCGATCGGGCCTAGCGCTCCGGCCTGATCGGCGGACACTCGCTTGCCCTTGCGCGCCGCCCAGCAATCGCCATCGTCGGTGCCACCAACCGCAATCGCGATCCCGCGCGACGACCGCGTGTTCATTGACGAGGATAGCGCAGGAAAGGTGGCAGCCTCTACCCGCTGCGCTTCGCCAGCGCGAAACGCTTCATCGGCGTCGGTACGTTGCTGCGCGGCGACCGGAACAGCGCAACCGGTCATCGCAAGTGCGAACAGTCCATAGCGAAACATAGCCACTCTCCTGACGATGGTGACGATGTAGATCTGTCGCCGTACTTTTTCCAGCCTCTACTTCCGAGAACAAGGGAAAGAGCCTCCCCCAGAAAGCAGGGGAGGCTCACAACACTTACGCGACGGCGGCTTCGTAGAGCTTGCCGGCGGCGTCCCAGTTCACGACGTTCCACCATGCCTTCAGATAGCCTGGGCGGTCGTTCATATAGGTCAGGTAATAGGCGTGTTCCCACACGTCGTTACCGAGGATCGGCGCGCCCTTGTCCTTAGCGTCGTCCATCAGCGGATTGTCCTGGTTCGGCGTCGAGACGACCTTGAGCGCGCCGCTCTGGTCGGCAATCACCCACGCCCAGCCCGAGCCGAACTGGCCCGCACCCTTGGTATTGAAATCTTCCTTCAGCTTGTCGAGGCCGCCGTAGGCGTCGATCGCTTCGGCGAGCTTGCCCGATGGCTGCGTAGTGCCTTCCGGACCCATGATCTTCCAGAAGAAGTCGTGGTTCCAGAAACCGCCGCCATTGTTGCGCACCAGCGGCGGCAGCGACGAGATCATGCCGAGAATCTCCTCGATCGTCTTGCCCTCAAGCTTCGGGTCGGCGGCGACGCCCTCGTTGAGCTTGTTGGTATAGGCGGCGTGATGCTTGTCGTGGTGGAAGGTCATCGTCTCTTTCGAGATCGTCGGCTCCAGCGCGTCGTAGGCGTAGGGGAGCGGGGGGAGTTCGAAAGCCATGGTCTTCTCCTTTGGAAACTCGGATAGGCAAACGTCAGGCTGGTCAAATGGGTCCGCCGAACTCGTTACGCAACCGATTCCCTGCGGCAGCGCGTGTCAGCCGCCCGCCGAGATCAACCCGTGTCGTTTCAGCGCATGGCGCAACTGGTCGTAGCTGAGGCCGAGCGCGTCGGCGGTGGCGCGCTGGTTGAAGCGGTGCTCCGCCATCGCCTTCTTGAGCAGGTCGCGCTCGAACCGGGCGGTACGGCTTTTGAAGTCGCCGGGCTCGTCCGTCGTCTCGGCGGGAGCCGTTGCGGTGGCGGTGGTTTCCGCCGCTACGGGCGCCCCGCCCGCGACCGTTCGCGGGCGGTGTGGCGACTGGAACGGATCAAACTCGATCGCGTCGATCGGTGTGTCGCGTTCCCAGCGGTACACGGCGCGCTCCACCACGTTGCGCAACTCGCGGACGTTGCCGGGCCAGTCGTAGGCGATCAGCTCCGCCATCGCCTCGCGCGAGAAGCCGGGCCAGTCGAGCCGCCCCATTTCCGACGCCATGCGCCGCCCGTAATGTTCCGCCAGCACCGGCACGTCGCCGGTCCGTGCGCGCAGCGGCGGCAGGGTCACTACCTCGAACGACAGCCGGTCGAGCAGATCGGCGCGGAACTGGTGCCGCGCCACCTTGTCGGGCAAATGCTCGTTGGTAGCGGCGACGATGCGCACGTTCACCCGCAGCGGACGCGACGAGCCGATCCGCGTCACCTCGCCATACTCGACCGCGCGCAGCAGTCGATCCTGCGCCGCCATCGACAGCGTGCCGAGTTCGTCGAGGAACAAGGTGCCGCCATGCGCCTCCTCGAACCGGCCGACCCGCGCTTTGGCCGCGCCGGTGAACGCGCCCGCCTCGTGCCCGAACAGTTCGGCCTCGATCAGCGTTTCCGGCAGCGCCGCGCAGTTCATCACCACCAGCGGCTGATCCCAGCGCGGGCTGAGACGATGCAGCCGTTCCGCGACCAGTTCCTTGCCCGTGCCGCGTTCGCCGATCACCAGCACCGGGCGATCAAGCGCGGCGGCGCGGCTGGCGCGTTCCAGCGCATCCAGAAACGGGCCGGACTGGCCGATGACCTGAGTAGTTCGCTCCATTGCCAAGGCTTGGCGTAAAATCCCAAGGCTTGGCAAGTGTGCTGTTTGGTCATGCTGCTACACCGATGACAAGAACGTCGGAAATCCGCCATTTTCAAAACTGGCACGCACCCTGCAAAGCTGTTCGGGTACGCACCGAGTATCGCGTTTAGCCAAGGAGTTTTTTGGATGGGTATCTTTTCCCGCACCCGCGACATCGTCGCCGCCAACTTTACCGATCTGCTCGACAAGGCGGAAGACCCGGCGAAGATGATCCGCATGATCATCCTCGAGATGGAGGAGACCCTGGTCGAGGTCCGCGCCTCCGCCGCGCGCACCATCGCCGACCAGAAGGAGATGCGCCGCCACGTCGACAAGCTCGGTAAGTTACAGGACAGCTGGACCGAGAAGGCCGAACTGGCGCTGTCGAAGGGCCGTGAGGATCTCGCCAAGGCAGCGCTGGTCGAGAAGCAGAAGGCCGCCGATATGGCCGGCCAGCTTGGCGACGAGATCATCCTGCTCGACGAGACGCTGCGCGCTTCGGAGGAGGACATCAACAAGCTGCAGACCAAGCTGCGCGAGGCCCGCACCCGCCAGAACCAGATCGTCACCCGGCTGGAAAGCGCGCAGAACCGCTTCAAGCTGCGCGAGATGGTCAACGGGCCCCGGATGCAGGAGGCGTTCTCGCGCTTCGACATGCTCGATCGCCGCGTCGACATGGCCGAGGGGCGCGCTGATGCCGCCGGCTTCGGCGCCGCGCCGAAGACGCTGGAGGAGGAGATCGCCGAGCTGAAATCCGCCGACAAGGTTGATGCCGAACTCGCCGCGCTGAAGGCGCGCATGGGCAAGGAGGGCTGATATGGAGGACGTTTTCCTCCCCATCGTGATCTGCGGCATGCTGTTCGTCGGCGCGCCGTGGGTGATCCTGCACTACGTCACCAAGTGGAAGCAGGCACCCAAGATCACCAACGAGGACGAGAAGTTGCTCGATGAGCTCCACCTGCTCGCGCGCCGGTTGGAAGACCGGTTGCAGACGGTGGAGCGGATCATCGCCGCCGACAATCCCGACTGGCGCCCCGGCATGAGCCCTGCCGAACCGCGCCCTTCCTATGACCTCGCCAAAAGGAACTGAGCGATGACCGCCAGCCGCACCAAATTCTACGTCGACAAACCGAACGGCAAATGGCTCGGCGTTTGTGCCGGGATCGCGGACTACACGGGGATGGACGTCACCCTCGTCCGCGTCGGCCTGGTCGTGCTGACCGTGGTCGGCGGGTTTCCGTGGACCCTGCTCGCCTACGGGCTGGTCGCCTGGATGGCCGATGCCAAGCCCTACGGCCTGTACGACAGCCCCGAGGACGAGAAGTTCTGGCAGGGCGTCCGCACTAACCCGACGCGATCGACCGCCGAGGTTCGCTCGAAGTTTCGCGATATCGACCGTCGCCTCGCCGATATCGAGACGATGTACACCAGCCGCCACAGCCGCCTCGCCGACGAGATCGACAGCCTGCGCTGATTGATCCAGCCAAAAAGGGATTAGAACGATGGAATGGGGTATGATCGTGCCGGTTGCGGCGATCACTATCGGCCCGATCAGCTGGGCCTTCACCACCTGGGTGCGCGCCAAGCACGGCTACCCGATCGCCGACAAAAAAGGCAACACCGTCTCTCGCATCGACGCGAACACACAGCGCACCATCGATCTGCTGTCGCAGGACAACGACCGGCAGGCCGCGCAGATCAGCCGGCTGGAGGAGCGGATCGCGGTGCTCGAACGCATCGCCACCGACCCCGCCGAGCGCACCTCCCGCGAAATTGAGGCGTTGCGCGCGCTCCCCTGAGCCGCCCGTCCACCTACCCTTTACATCGCTGAACATCCACCCGCGTGCGGCCACCGGCCGCGCCGACAGGAAAGGTCTGTCTTATGATCGTCACCGGTTTTCTTCTCATCCTCGCCGCGTTCACCGCGATCGGCGTGTTCGCCACCGAAAGCGTCGATCGCCCGCGCCGCCGCAAGGAACGGCTCGCCGGGCAGCCGATCGCACAGTAACATCGCAAAAAGTTGAGGGGAGTTTCACATGAATCCGTTTGAGATGGTCGTTGCCATCATCGTCGTCATCACCGTCGGCCGCGTCGCAATGGCGCGGTTCGGGGTGGTCCACTCCAAGCCCGGCGAGAGCGTCGCTTTCCGTGACGACAATGCTACCCGCGCCGAAAACGAGCGGCTGCGCGACGAGCTGCGCGGCATGAAGGAACGGCTCGCCGTCCTCGAACGCCTCGCCACCGACAACGACACGAGCAGCGCCCGCCTCGATCGCGAGATCGAACGCCTGCGTGACCCGAAGTGACCCTCATGAACGCAGGAGCAGGGATCATGACCGACCCGACCCTAGCCATCACGATGGCCGCCACCGCGCTCGCCGGGCTGGCGATGCTGACCTACGCGATGCTCAACGGCTGGCGCGGCTGGCTCGCGCTGAAGCAGCAGGAACTGCAACAGCATTTCGGGGATCCCGCCGCCCTGACGCTGCCCAACGCAAGCGCGCGCATCGAGATCGCAGATCTCAAGGAGCGTATTCGCAAACTCGAGGCGATCGCCGCCGGGGTGGACCTGTGATTGTGAGTTGCCACGCCGCGCTCCCGTCCCGGGCCAGGGCAGGATTGGAATGGCCACGGTCTGGAAGCGCTCAGCCGCTTCACGCGGCTGCCACGACTCGGCACCGGCCTTTGCCGTGGGCGCAAACGGGATCAGTGGACGCGTAGCTACAAGACCGTTACCGCGCTACGCCATGACCACCCTTACTGACCTGCAAGACGAATATAGCTTCCTCGATCAGGACGACCGATATCGCCTGCTGATCGACCTTGGCAAAACGCTTGAGCCGATGCCCGATCCGCTCAAGACCGATGCGACGCTGGTGCGCGGCTGCTCCGCGTCGGTGTGGGTCTATCCGATGCGGCGTGACGACGGCACGCTCCACTTTCTTGCCGATTCGAATGCCGCGATCACCAAGGGCATCATCGCACTCGTGCTGCTGACGGTGCAGGACCAGCCCGCGACATTGATAAACGAAACCGACATCACTGCTGCGCTCGCGCCGTTCGATCTCAAGAACCAGCTAAGCTCCAACCGTACGCAAGGCATTCCCAACATGATCGCGCTGATCCGTGAAACCGCCGAACGCTATGCGGGCGGCTGAACGGTCAGCCCGCCTTCGGCGGCTTGGGCGGCTTAGAGTAAGGTACAAAGTCGTTTAGTCCGACCGAGCCGCTCGGCATCCGCGAACCGCGATCGATCAGCCGCACGATGTCGATGCGACACGCCTGACCGTTATATGGCTCACTGACGAGGATGTCGTCATCGTCGAGGAAATTGGCACCGCTCGGCCGATTCACATAGATCGTGCCATTGCTGGCGGTGTAGGCGATTGCGGTGTGATCGATAATCTCGGTCGAGCGGATCTGCGTGATCGGAACGCAATCGACCGGTTTGCCGGCAGTGCGTCCCTCGATCATCTTGGCGAGCTTGGCCTCTCCGCTAAGCCGATCGCGCGCCTGCAGCGGGGCGGTGGCGCCGATCGCGGCGATCGCGGCGAAGACGGTAAGACACTGGATTGCACGCATCTCGACTATTCTCCGAAGGGTTCCGGCACGTTAGTCCAATCACTCTGAACGGGCGCTGACGCGTTCAGTTCCAACTCTTTAATGGCCGCTGCAGTCGATACACCTGCCGCGACGATCTTCCATTCATGCACGTCGCGACTGTCCACCACCGTCACCGCGTTCTTGGGGCAAACCTTGAGGCATTTGACCTCGACGATCCCCATCACTGCCTTGCGACCGAATTTTAGCCCGAGCTCCTTGCGCAGGACCTTGGCGAGTGGATGCTTTCCTTTGGCACCGAACCCACCGCCAATCTTCTTGGTGCATTTCGCGCAGATCATCAGCGTGTGCGACCAGTCCGAGCGAACCGTCTTCATGCCTCGGGTTTCCATTGGCGATGTTCCTCGGCGACACGGATCACGTCGTAAGCTGCCTGGATCGCCTGAAACCGCGTGGCCGCATCCTTGTCGCCGGGGCGGACGTCCGGGTGGTTCTGCTTGGCGAGTCTCCGCCAGGCCAGCCGGACCGCCTCGAACTCGGCATCGACGTCGAGGCCGAGCACCTCCAGCGCGCGCAGTTCGTCGCGCGAACGCGTGCCGTCGCCCGAGCCGGCCCATTGCTGATGGCGGGAGGTCGTGTAGCCGTCCGCCGTGCGCGTTTCCGCCGCCTCGCGATCGGCCGCCTCCTCCGCGCTCAACCCCTCGAAGTAATTCCAGCCGCGATTGTACTCGCCGGCATGTTCCTGGCAGAAATACCAGCGATCCGGACTGTTGGGCGATTTGGGCGCCGGGCAGTTGCCGGGTTCGGTACAGCCATGCCGGTCGCACAGGCGCACCTTCGCCGTCTCACGGCTGGATTCGCCATAGGCCCGCCAGCGGGGGAAGCCCCAATCGTCTTGTCTCGTCGCACGCGCCATAGCCGTCCATTTAGGCACACGGGCACGGCAATGCCATGCCCGAATGGCCGAGCCGCAGATTTTGAGTTGACGCGCGTGAAAGTACCAGAGGGTCTGTAAGCCGGGTTCTGTCCACCCTCTTGCAAGGGATAGGCGACCATTCCTCTAGGGCGACGTTTGCACGCCGCCTCAAGCAACCAACCCGGACGACGAGCAGAAACGATGCCCATATGCCGTCCCTATTCGGTCTTGCTCCCGGTGGGGTTTGCCTTGCCGCCTGCCGTTACCGGAGGCGCGGTGCGCTTTTACCGCACCCTTTCACCCTTGCCTGTCGCCCCGCTTGCGCGCGGCCCATCGGCGGTTTGCTCTCTGTGGCACTGTCCCTGGGGTCGCCCCCGCCGGGCGTTACCCGGCACCGTCGTTTCGCGGAGCCCGGACTTTCCTCGGCATGCAACAAGCACATGACGCGGCCGCCCGACCCTCTGGTGGAGCTGCCTTAGTCGTCGCCCTGCGGTTTCGGCAACAACAAAGCGAGCAGGATGCTGCGACATTCGCCGTCGATCTCGCCGTCGATCAGCTCCGGGCGGTAGCGGCGCTGGAAGGCAACCACCGCCGCGAGCTTGTCCTTCACGTCATAACCAAAGCGTTCCAATGCGATCAGGAAGCCGGCGTCGGTCCACATCGGGTCCAGCAGGTTGCGGGTCGGGCGCGGCAGCGCAAGCCGCAGCCGGGCAAGGCGGTGCCAGGGGAACAACTCGCCCGGATCCTGCTTGCGCGTCGGCGCGATGTCGGAATGGCCGACGACGTTACCGCGTGTGATGCCATGGCGTTCCTTGATCTCCGCCACCAACCCGACCAGCGCATCGACCTGCGGCTCGGCAAAGTCACGGTACCCATGCTCGTGCCCCGGGTTGACCAGTTCGATGCCGACGGATGCGCTGTTGACGTCCTCGATCCGCCGCCAGCACGATGCACCGGCGTGCCAGGCGCGCTTGTCCTCGGCGACAAGGCGATGAACCGTGCCATCCTCGTCAATCAGATAATGTGCCGACACCTTGGCGGCGGGATCGCACAGCCGCTCCAACGCGGACGCCGCATCGACCATGCCAGTATAGTGGAGAACGATCATGGTGACCGGCAGCGTGCGCTCGTCGAAATTGGGGGACGCCGTCTCGATGATCGTCATGCTGTCTCCTGCACACGCCCCCCACGCGGGTACGGCGCAGGCGGATCAGGCAGCAGCGATACCCGGTCTGGCGGCGTTCGCCAACTCATACAGGCCCCGGTAGCGCGCGCTTGGCCGGAAGCAGTCGCTCTGCCCTATCACTGTCTCGCCCGCGCCGAGCACGAGCAGTCCGTCCGCCCGCAGCGTCGACGCGATCCGTTCGAGCACCAGACGGCGCGAATCCGGTGATAGATACAGCAGAACGTTGCGGCACAGAACGATATCGAAGCGTCCGCCGGGCAGCGGATCAGCGACGAGGTTCATACGGCGATACTGAAGATGGCGCAGCAGATCGCGCTTGACCGCCCATTCGTTACCATGTGGCTCAAACCAGCCGATCATGCGGCGAATGGACAGCCCACGTTGGATCTCGAATTGCGAGTAGATGCCAGATCGTGCTCGCGCGAGCGCCACGTCGGACACGTCCGTCGCGATGATTTCCGCCGCATCCTCGTCGAAACCCGTCGCGGTTTCGGCGAGCGTAATCGCCAGTGACACCGGCTCCTGCCCGGTCGAGCAGCCGGCCGACCAGACGCGCAGCCGGCGACGGTGACCGACCGCGGCAGCACGATAGTCGCGCGCCGCCTCCGCGACCACGTCGAAGACCTGACCATCGCGGAAGAACGAGCTTTCGTGGTTCAGCATCGCATTCACGGCGGCCGTGGCAAGTTCGCTGGCTCCGGCCGTCGCAGCGGCCAGCGCCTCGATCGTCTCGTAACCCCGCTCGCGCATCAGCGGTTTCAACGCACTTTCGATCCGCCACGCGCGGTCGTGGCCGATCTGCTGACCGGTACGCGCTTCCAGCAAAGACGCCAGAAGGTTCAACGCCCCACGTGCCGGCGAGGCGGCCTTTGGCGGCATCATGACGGTCTCCGTCCGGTGATGATAAGCTTCGCAATCTCAGCGGGTGGCAGGATAGCGTGCGCAGATCCCGACCGAGCGACCGCACCGGGCATACCCCAGACCACGGAGCTTTCACGATCCTGCACGACCACCGCACCGCCGGCATGGGCGATCTGGGCCGCGCCAGCGCTGCCGTCGCGGCCCATGCCACTGAGCACGATGGCAAGCGCGCGGGCGCCATACACCTCGGCGAGCGACTCCAGCATCGGATCAACCGAAGGCATGCATCCGCTCGGCGCGGCTTTGTCTATCAGCCGAACCGCCGCGCCATCCCCTGCACTCACGATACGCATGTGGGCATCACCGGGCGCCACGTATACGTGGCCGGCGCGAATCCGCATCCTGTTCTCGGCGACGACGCACGGCCGGTTCGCGAGCACGGCGACCTGCGCTGCAAAATAGGGCATGAACGATTCCGGCAGGTGCTGGGTAATGAGGATCGGTACGGTAAAGCTCGCCGGCAGTTCGGTGAGAATGAGTTTGAGCGCGTGGATGCCCCCGGTCGAAGCACCGATCCCGACGATGTCGAAACCACCGGCTGCCAAACGCGGTGGCGCGGCGCGAACCGGGTCGACGGCTCGCTCGCCGGTGCAGAGCCGCCCCAGTTTCTCGACCAGATCGACGGAGAACCGACCGGCAAAGCCACCGACCGCCGGCTTGACCAAAGTGTCGGCTGCACCCAGCGCCAGCGCCTCGATGGTTGTCGACGCGCCATCACCGGCGGAGGAAGACACGATCAGCACCTTGGCGCCCTGTCCTTCCGCAATCAACGACGGCAGCGCCGCCAAACCACTCACCCCGGGCATCTCGATATCGAGGACCAGCGCGTCGGCGCGATTGGTTTTCAAAAAACAAAGCGCAGCGGCCGTGTGCGGAACCGCGCCGACCACCTTGAAGCGCGGGTCGGCTTCGATGGCACGGCCGATTACCGCCCGCGCGACCGCGGAATCATCGACGATCAGGATTCGCGTGGGAGGCGCATCGGCAACGCTCGGCCGCGCGATGGCGCTGACGGGTGGCACCGATGAAACTCCGCTCAGGCCATGCCGACGATTTGCAGCTTGCTTTCCAACGTCTCGCGGTCGAACGGCTTCATGACATATTCGTCGGCCCCCGCCTCGATTGCGGCACGGATATGAGCCATCCCGTTCTCGGTCGTGCAGAAAACCACCTTAGGGCGACGTGCGACGCTCGAATCGCGCAACGCGCGCAGGAAGTCCATCCCGCTCATTACCGGCATGTTCCAATCGAGCAGCACCACGTCGGGCACCGACTCCAGGCAACTGTCGAGCGCCTGACGGCCATCCCCAGCCTCGGTGACCCTGAAATTGAGTGTTTCCAGGATGTGCCGCGCGACCTTGCGGATCACCTTCGAATCATCGACGACCAGGCAGGTTTTCATTATTGACCCCGTTTTACGCTTTACATGTCCGTTTTGGCGCAAAAACCTTCGAGTCCGGTTAATTGCGCCCTCAGGCGGTGACCGGAGTTGCGCACGGTACCAAAGCCCGCAGATCGACGGCCAGGATCGGCTCTCCATCCATTTCCACGGTGCCGTAGCCGATGCTGCTCCACGCGCCGTCCAGCACGACGCCGGATGCGAGCGGGCGGAAGTCGAACGGTGCCACGTCTTCCAGCGTGTCGACCAGAATGGCGTAATGATGCCCGTCGATCCGGGTGATGACCGCGCGATTGCCGACGCTTTCGCCGACGCCGATCGCCGCGCGCGGATCGATTACCGTAACCACCCGGCTGCGCAGCGCGGCGAGCCCGCGTACCTGCGCATCGGCGCGCGGCACCGGCACGATCGTGCCGATATCGACGACCGAGTCGACCTGGGCCGAGTCGATTGCCACGGCACGCCCGGCGAGGTGGGCGATCAGGAACAGGCCACTCATCACCGGGCTCCGCTGGAAAGGTTGAGTGCCGCGAGCAATCCCTCACGGTCATATCGGTACACAGTGCCCGAAGCCGCACCATCGCGCTCGCGGCGTAGCCGGACGACCGGCACCGATGTGCCGACCGCAAGTACGGTAGCGTCCATCGTCAGCACCACATCGGGGCGGTCGGCGCCCTTCAACGTGGTGGCGACCCGGTAGCCGGCACTCTCCAGCACCGGCTTGAGGAAGCTCGTCATCCACGCCGTTTCACTGCCGTCGAGCAGGCATAGCGGCGGCGCGGCATGCTGCGGCAGGGTGCCATGCTCACTAAACAGCCAGAACAGGTCGAGCACCTCGATTTGCTGGCCGTCGATCGCGGCCACGCCTGCGATTGGGCCAGGCACGCTCGCGGGCATCACCACCTCGGGCAGATCGACGATGTCGATTGCATCGCCAATCGCATAGCCAACCTCGCTGTTGCCGTCGCGCAGGCGCAGGATGTGGACCTGTGCACGGTCAGCCCAATCACCGTGCGCGACAAGCGGGATGATGCGGTCGTCCAGCGAGAGGCGCAAACGCCCGGCCGAATAGCGGATCGCACGTGTCGATACCGGTTCGATCCGGTCGATCGCGGCGAGCGCCACCAAACGGCGTGCCCCGTCCAAATCGTCGAACAACAACGCGGATGCGGCGTTCGTCTCGGCCTGCGCTTCGGCGTCTTCCGTCACGGTCTCGCGCCAGAAGCGGATACCGGCGTGCGCCGCGATGCCCGCGCAATCCAGCAGCAGCATCGGCACGCCGGTATCAGGAAGGGTTTGGCCGGCGTAGACGCCGGTCGCCATCACCGCAGGCGCGGCCGGCTTGATGACCAATTCCTCGTGATCGAGCACGTCGTCCACCGCCAGCGCGAAGCTGCCGCCGGGGATGCTGAGGATGGCGAGCTTGCCCGCCTGGCGTTCCCGTACAATACCCAGCAGGCCAGCGAGATCGACTAGCGGCATCCGTCGGTCGCGGACCGTGGCGACCTGCGTGCTGCCGAGCAGATCGATGCGGATCGACTCGCCCTGCACAGAAACGATCTCCTCGATCGCTTGCCGTGAGATCGCGAAACGCTGATCGCCGGCGCTGACGCCGATCGCGGCGATGATCGACAGCGTGAGCGGCACGTGGATCGCGATCGAAAGACCCTTGCCGGGCACGTTGGTGAGATCGATGCGCCCGCCGATCTGTTCGACGTTGGCGCGCACCACGTCCATGCCGACGCCACGCCCCGACACTGACGTGACGGTGTCCTTGGTGGAGACGCCTGCCTCGAACACAAGATCGAGCTTCGCACGATCGCTCATCTCGCGGAGTTCCGCATCCGTGCGGCTACCGCTGCGTGCGGCCTTTGCGACTAGCGCGGCGGTGTCGATGCCGGCGCCATCATCCTCGATCACGACGATGATCTGGTTGCCCGACTGGCGCGCGGACACGGTCAGCCTACCATTTTCGCGCTTGCCTGCGGCGCGACGCGCGGCAGGCGCCTCGATCCCGTGATCGATCGCGTTACGGACGATATGGACGAGCGGGTCGCGCATCATCTCGATCATCTCGCGATCGAGTTCGACGTCGCTTCCCTCGACATGCAGCGTCACCGACTTGCCAAGTTCGGCGGCGGTATCCCGCACCATGCGCGGCAGTGCGGAAAACAATGCATCGATCTTCTGCATGCGCGTGCGCGTCACCGTGTCACGCATTTCGGCAACGGTGGCGGAAAGCCGTTCGAGCGCCGCTTCGATCGCTGGATCGGCACCCTCGTCGCGTAAACGCCGCGCAAGTTCATTACGCGCCAGCACCATGTCGGACATGCCGCTCATCATGCGATCGAGCAGGTCGACGTTGAGGCGTACACTGCGCGTCGGCGCGGTGCGGGGCACCGGCGCGATCGTTGCAGGCGCCGCCGCTTCAGCGCCCTTGTCGAGGGCGGCGATCAGCAGTTCCTCGCCGCCGTCGTCCAGCGCGATGCCACCGTCGATCGCTTCCACGATCTCACCGATACGATCGACGATCGCGAGCACGGCGTTGACCAGCCGTGTGTCGGGCGTGCGTTCGCCGGACCGGACCGCCGCCAGCACATCCTCGGCGGCATGGCTAAGCCGGCTGAGACGTGGCAGATCGAGGAAGCCACAGCTCCCTTTGACGGTGTGGACGAAGCGAAAGATCGCATCGAGCCGTTCGCGATCGGCCGGAGCCGATTCCCACGCAACGATCTCACCGGAAAGCGCTTCCAGCGTCTCGCGCGTTTCTGCGATGAATTCCTGAAGAAGATCGTCCATGTGCCCTCGGCGTGCGCGAGGGCCTCTTTGCAGGACTAGCCGTTAAAGCTGGGTTTACGCTACCGTCAGGGTGGCGCCGAACAGCAGCACCGGATCTTCGGGGTCGGACACCTGGATGGACCCCTTGCCCTCGGCCACGATCGACTGGACCAGATACGCCGCCGCCGCACGCGGTGTGATCGCGGCGACCGCGCCGACGCCGGTCAACGCGGTGCGCAGTTCGTTGTCGAGCACGATGCGCGGGCCATCGGCACGCACTACGATCTCCATCTGCTTGCCGACGCATTCCGCGCCGACATCGAGTTGCCCGCCTCGGATCAACGCGTCGCCCGCGATCAGCGCGAGGTTGAGCAGCACCTTGATGCCGGATTTTGGAAGGCTCGGGTCTTCGACCAACCAGCCGAGCTTCACCCGGTGGGTATCGCCGAACAGCCCCTCGATCGCGGCGCGCGCCTCACGCGAATCGATCGTCTCGCCGAAACCGCCCGCCGCACCGAACGCCAGTCGGAAAAACTTCAGCTTGTTGGCGGATGCTTTCGCGCTCTCACTAAGCAGTTCCAGACAGCGCGCACGCATGTCGGGATCATGCTCGTCCGCGAGCAGTTCGAGCCCGTTGTTGAGCGCGCCCACCGGGCTAAGCAGATCATGGCAAAGGCGCGAGCACAGCAGGCTGGCGAAGTCGACGGCGTTGATAGTCAAAGGACAAGGCTCCCGCGTGTCGGGCCTCTTTGGCGTAGCGGCGGCGTTGCCGCAAGTCGTGTGCGTGTATCAGGCGCCGCCGCACATATGCTGAGAATCGTACAGCTGCCAGTGTTCGCCGGTGCGCAGGTTGGTGACGGCATACTGCCGCCCGCGATCGTCACCGGGCGGGCAGTTGCGCGGGATCGACACTAGGCACACCTTCGCCGGATCGCCGATCCGCGAGCGTGCGACCGGCTTTTCAAGATCATACGACACCTGATGCACGCCGTTGGTGAAGCTGACGCTGGTGCCGGTTGCGTCGGGGCGACTGTTCAGGTCGCTGCCATCGCCCAGACGCGGGCCGATCTGGTCGATCTTGGCGACGGCGCATTGTCCGATCCGCGCGACCCCGCGCCGCAAGACCGCATCGCGCGCTTCGAGTTGCGGATACAGAGCGGTGGTGCGGGCATCGTACAGGTTCCGCAGGCATGTCGTGTCGCGACACTGGTCCCGTCGCGCCAGCCAGACGCGTTGCCCGTTACGGACCACGGCTTGCTGGGATGGCGTGCTATGCTGGATCAAGCGGCTGTAGACAGTCGCGAGCCCTGCATCGCCCTCCACTAGCCGCGCATTGCCGCAGATCATCTTCTCCGTGGCGCTCATAGCGCGCGCGCAGTTGGCAGCGGACGACGCATGTTGCCCGATGGCCGCGCTGCCGAGAAGGACCACGAAGGGCACCACCATCATCAGCGCGATCATCTTCGAACGCATCACGTGATCTCTCCCACCCGGTACGGTATAGCATCGAAACGCACCGCGCCCGCCCGGTTTCCCGCCCGCCACATGCCGATGGTAGCGCCGCTGACGATTAGCCAGATCTTGCCGTCCGGCGCCGCCATCGCCGCATCGGTAGCGGACGGCCGCACGTCGCCGCTGGGATGCGAATGCCAATAGCCGACGATCGTCGCACCGCTTGCTCGTTCGGCACGCAATGCCGCGAACAGCGCGACGGGGTCGATCTCGAACGTACGCGCCGGATCGGCCGCGACGTTGGCGCAGACCGAGGCGTCGGCGATCCGATTGTCGCCGCCGAACAAGATCCCGCATCGCTCTCGCGTGGGGTCGACAGCCGCATCGGCGACAATACGTTGCAGTGCAGCGCTTGAAATCTCCAACATAACGCCCAATTTCTTACTCTATGGACCGGGGGGTTTCCACTATCGAAGCGCGCGTCGCCGACGCTGAAGGGCTACGGCTCGACCGGGCGCTGGCCGATGCGTTGCCGACGATCTCGCGCGAGCGGCTGAAGGCGCTGATCTCGACCGGCGAGGTGACCGACGAGGCCGGCGTGCTGCGCCGCGATCCGGCCAGCAAGGCGGCGCCGGGCGGCCTCTACCGCGTCAACGTCCCCGCCCCGCGCCCGGCGCATAACGAACCGCAGGACATTGCGCTCAACATCGTGTTCGAGGACGACCACCTGATCGTCATCGACAAGCAGGCCGGGCTGGTCGTGCATCCGGCGGCGGGCAATCTCGACGGCACGCTGGTCAACGCGCTGCTCCACCATTGCGCGGGGCGGCTGTCGGGGATCGGTGGCGTGGCGCGGCCGGGCATCGTCCACCGCATCGACAAGGACACCTCCGGCCTGATGGTCGCCGCCAAGACCGATCGTGCGCATGAGGGGCTGGCGAAGCAGTTCGCCGCGCACAGCATCGACCGGCGCTACAAGGCGATCGTCGGTGGCCGTCCGACCCCGAGCGAAGGCAAGGTCGACGCCCCGCTCGCGCGGAGCCCGCAGAACCGCAAGAAGGTCGCGATCGTGTCAGGCGGCAAACGCGCGGTCACGCATTTCAGCACGCTCGCTCGGCTGCGCGACGCCGCGCTGGTCGAATGTCGACTGGAAACGGGGCGCACCCATCAGGTGCGCGTGCACATGGCATCGATCGATCATCCCTTGTTGGGCGACCCGGTCTATGGTAGAACAAAAAAGGTTCACCGGCATGTTCTGGAAATGTTGGATTTCCGCCGGCAGGCGTTGCACGCCGCAAGGCTCGGGTTCATTCACCCGCTAGAAAGCAACGCTTTGGCATTTGATAGCGAAATGCCGTCGGACATGCAGGAACTGTTCGATAGTCTTAACGTATAGGTTTCGTATGCGCGTCGCCACGGTACTCGGGACGCGCGATTTTATGGGAGATTGATCATGGCCTCCGGCAATTTACCGGCGACGATCCCCGCTCTTGGCGGTGAGGCAAGCCTCAACCGCTATCTGTCTGAGATCAAGAAGTTTCCGATCCTCGCGCCCGAGCAGGAATATATGCTCGCCAAGCGTTTCGAGGAACATGGCGATACCGATGCGGCAGCACAGCTCGTCACCTCGCACCTCCGCCTCGTTGCCAAGATCGCGATGGGCTATCGCGGCTATGGCCTGCCCGTGTCGGAGCTGATCTCGGAGGGCAATATCGGCCTGATGCAGGGCGTGAAGAAGTTCGAGGCCGATCGCGGCTTCCGCCTCGCCACCTACGCGATGTGGTGGATCCGCGCGTCGATCCAGGAGTTCATCCTGCGCTCGTGGAGCCTCGTGAAAATGGGCACCACCGCGGCACAAAAGAAGCTGTTCTTCAACCTGCGCCGCATGAAGTCCAAGCTCGACGCGTTCGAGGATGGCGATCTATCGCCCGAGCATCTCGCCAAGATCGCGCACGACCTCGGCGTGACCGAGGCCGAGGTCACCAGCATGAATCGCCGCATGTCGATGGGCGGGGACACCTCGCTCAACGTGCCGATGCGCGAAGATGGCGACGGCCAGTGGCAGGATTGGTTGCAGGACGATTCGCCCTTGCAGGACACGATCGTCGCCGATGCGCAGGAGGCGGACGTCCGCCACACCATGCTCGAAAACGCGATGACCGACCTCAACGAGCGCGAGCAGCACATCCTAACCGAACGTCGCCTCACCGACGAGCCAAAGACGCTTGAGGAACTGAGCCAGGTCTACGGCGTCTCGCGCGAGCGCGTCCGCCAGATCGAGGTGCGTGCTTTCGAGAAGCTGCAAAAGGCGATGATGCGGCTGGCCGGTGACAAGCGGATGCTGGTCGCCGCCTGATCGCTCTTGCGAAGTGGCGTCCGGCGGGTGATGGCAGTGCATGCCACCCGTCGGAGCGCCACGGCGCAGGAACCCGCTGTATGACACCACCCCGCCCCGGCGCCGTCCGATGATCTTTCGCCTGATCGGCTGGGTCATCAAGATCGTCATCGGTTTCCTGATGCTTTCGGTGGCGATTGTGCTCGTGTACCGGTTCGTGCCGCCACCCGTTACGCTGACCATGCTCGGCGATATGGCGAGCGGTCACAGCATCTCGAAATCGTGGATGCCGTTGTCGCAGATCGATCCCGATATGCCACGCGCGGCGATCGCGGGAGAAGACTCGCGGTTCTGCTCGCACCACGGTTTTGATATCGCCGCGATCGAGAATGCCTATCGCCGCAACGCGCAGGGCGGCCGCATCCGCGGCGGCTCGACGATAAGCCAGCAGACCGCCAAGAACGTCTTCCTGTTCCAGGGCGGCGGCTATGCGCGCAAAGCACTGGAAGCGTATTTCACCGTGCTGATCGAGAACCTGTGGGGCAAGCGCCGCATCATGGAGGTGTACCTCAACGTCGCGGAAACCGGTATCGGCACCTACGGCGTCAACGCCGGCGCGATGCGCTACTTTAACCATGACGCCTCCTCGCTCAGCCCCTCGGAGGCCGGACGCATCGCCGCCGTGCTGCCGCAGCCGAAGAAGCGCGCAGCGATCGATCCGCACGGTTTCGTGCGGCGGCACGGCAACGTGCTATCGCGCCGGGTCGGCGTGGTGCGTAACGACGGGCTGGACGCTTGCTTGCGCTGATCGTGCGGTAGCCATCGTTGATGTTGATGCGTTGATCGCTCGACATCCAACAATAAAGAACATATACCGAACGTATGGCCCAGCTCGATACCCGCGCGAAGCTCGAAATCCTTGCTGACGCTGCAAAATATGACGCAAGCTGCGCCTCTTCCGGCACGGTCAAACGCTCGTCGCGCGATGGCAAGGGGATCGGCTCGACCGATGCCGGCATGGGAATCTGCCACGCCTATGCGCCCGATGGCCGCTGCATCAGCCTGCTCAAGATCCTGCTGACCAACAGCTGCATATTCGACTGCCATTATTGCATCAACCGCAAGAGCAGCAACGTCCGTCGCGCGCGCTTCACCGCCGAGGAGGTCGTGCGCCTCACCCTCTCGTTCTACCGGCGCAATTATATCGAGGGGCTGTTCCTATCCTCCGGCATCATCGGCTCATCGAATTATACGATGGAGCAGATCGTCGAGGTCGCGCGGAGCCTGCGGGAGGATCACGACTTTCGTGGCTATATCCACCTCAAGACGATTCCCGATGCCGATCCCGAGTTAATCCATCAGGCGGGTATGTTCGCCGATCGTATCTCGATCAACGTCGAGCTGCCGACCGCGAGCGGCCTGAAACGGCTCGCTCCCGAGAAGACGCAGGAGAGCATCGAGGGCGCGATGGCGGGCATGTCGGATGCAATCATCGACACCGCCGACGCCAAGAAACATTACAAGTCCGCGCCGCGCTTCGCTCCCGCCGGGCAATCCACACAGATGATCGTCGGCGCGGACGCCGCGACCGATCGCGATATCGTGTCGCGCGCGGCCAATCTTTACGGGTCGTTCAATCTCAAGCGGGTATATTACTCCGCCTTCTCGCCGATCCCGGACGCGAGCGCGGTTCTGCCGCTGCAACGCCCGCCACTAATGCGCGAACACCGGCTGTATCAATCCGACTGGCTGATGCGTTTCTACGAATATCAGCCCGGTGAGGTCGCGGCGGCGGCAGACGACAACGGCATGATGCGGCTCGACATCGACCCGAAGCTGGCGTGGGCTCTCAAGTTTCGCGGCTGCTTCCCGGTCGACGTCAACAAGGCCCCGCGTGAAATGCTGCTGCGCGTCCCCGGCCTCGGCACGCGCGCGGTCGACAAGATCCTCGCCGCGCGGCGCGGGCGCACGCTGTCGCTCGCGGATATCGGACGGCTGACCTCCTCGATCAGCAAGGTCCGGCCGTTTCTGGTGGCGAGCGACTGGCGGCCGATCGCGTTGTCCGACAAGGCCGATCTGCCGCTGCCCAAGCCGGCGGCCAAGCAGATGGAATTGTTCGCGTGACGGACGCGATGCGCACGGTCACGCTCGACAGCGAGGATGATTTCGACGGCTGGCGCGATGGCGTCCGCGCGGCGGTACTGGATGGCATCCCGCCCGATCGCATCGTCTGGCGGGTCGGCGCGGACCCGCGCGAGTTGTTCGGCAGCGCCCCCCCGCCGCCGGCCCCCGCCGCCGGGTTCAGCGTACCGCGCGCGTTCGTCGATCTCGCCAAGAAAGCAATTTTGCATACCGACCGTGAGCGATTCGCGCTGCTCCACACGTTGCTGGTGCGGATGCGTGAGCGGCCGAGCCTGATCGACGACGCCGCCGATCCGCTGGTGCGGCGTATTGAGGGGCTCGCCCGCACGGTGCGCCGCGATATCCACAAGATGCGCGCGTTCCTGCGCTTTCGCGAAGTGGATGACGAGGACACGCCGCGTTTCGTCGCGTGGTTCGAGCCGGAGTTCCACATCGTGCGCGCCAATGCCGGGTTCTTCATGGACCGGTTCGCGGCGATGCATTGGTCGATCCTCACTCCGGAAGTGTCGATTCACTGGGACGGCGCGGTGCTCACCGAAGGTCCGGGCGCGACCAAGGCGGATGCGCCCGACGGCGATCCAGTCGAACAGATGTGGCACAGCTATTATGCGGCGATCTTCAATCCCGCGCGGCTGAAGGTCGGCGCGATGCTGAAGGAGATGCCGCGCAAATACTGGAAGAACATGCCCGAGACAGCGCTGGTGCCGCAGATGATCGCGGGCGCACAGGCACGGGAGGCGGGTATGGTGGCGACGGCACAGGCGAAGCCGGGTGGCAATATCGACGCGGCCTGGGCCGCTTTGCGTGAGGAGGCGATGAGCTGCACGCGGTGTTCCCTGCACGAACACGCCACGCAAACCGTTTTCGGCGAAGGGCCGATTGACGCGGCGATGATGTTCGTCGGCGAACAGCCAGGCGATCAGGAGGATCTTGCCGGCCACCCGTTCGTTGGCCCCGCCGGGCAATTGTTCGACCGCGCGATGGCGGAAGCCGGGGTGGACCGCAGCACCGTCTACGTCACCAACGCGGTCAAGCATTTCAAGTTCGAGCAGCGTGGCAAACGCCGCATCCATGCCAAGCCCGACACCGGCGAGATCACCGCGTGCCGCTGGTGGATCGAGCAGGAACGCGCGATCGTCCGCCCGAAGCTGACCGTCGCACTCGGCGCCACCGCCGCACGCTCGCTGCTCGGCAAAGCGGTGACGATCAGCCGTGAGCGTAGCCGCCTGATCGACCTGCCCGGCGGCGGTGCTGGCTGGATCACCGTCCACCCGAGCTTTCTGCTGCGTCTGCCCGATCCGGCTGCCAAGGCGGAGGAATATGCGCGCTTCGTCGATGATCTGAAAACGGCTGCGACGCATGTTTGATGGGCAGCATGAATGCTTCCGCATCGACGCTTTGGCACGAACGTGGTCACCCGGAGGATCGGCGAGCCCGCCGCTGACGTCGTGGCGCGTCGTGGATGCTGCGGCGACATGCACGGGCAAGCCCCGATCGCCAGATATGTCATGAGGAACACTTGAACCGCGAGAATGGCGTGTTGAATCATCAAGATGTCGGCTATGACGGTGTAGGTGTTGACCAAACCGGCAGCGGTCGGCGATCTGACCGCGCGCGTCGCTCGTTTGCTGCACGATGGAACGGCCGCGCACCTGGAGAGTGAAGAATGAAAGTGGTCGTCCTCGGCAGCGGTGTGATCGGCGTCACCTCCGCTTGGTATCTGGCGCAGGCCGGGCATGAGGTGGTGGTGATCGACCGGCAGGCGGGGCCGGCGCTGGAGACGAGCTTCGCCAATGCGGGCGAGATTTCGCCGGGCTATGCCTCGCCCTGGGCGGCGCCCGGCATCCCGCAAAAGGCGGTGAAGTGGCTGATGATGCGGCACGCGCCGCTCATCCTGCGGCCGCAGCCGGATGTCGCAATGCTGCGATGGCTGTATGCGATGCTGCGTAACTGCACCGCAGAACGCTATGCTATCAACAAGGCGCGAATGGTGCGGGTGGCGGAATACAGCCGCGACCGGCTAGATGCGCTGCGACAATTCACCGGCATCCACTACGACGAGCGGATGCAGGGTACGCTGCAACTGTTTCGCGAGGCCAAGCAACTCGACGGCACCGCCAAGGATATCGCGGTCTTGCAGGAAGGCGGCGTGCCGTTCGAGCTGCTCGACCGTGCCGGTTGCATCGCCGCCGAACCCGGCCTCGCCAACAGTGACGTGCCGATCGCGGGCGGCCTGCGCCTGCCGCACGACGAGACTGGCGACTGTTTCAAGTTCACCAACGCGCTTGCCGACTTGGCGGCGGCGGCGGGGGTGACGTTCGATTACGGTCGCACGATCGAGCGGCTTGATGTCGAGGGTGGACGCATCACCGGTGTCGTCACCGATCGCGGTCGCGTCACCGGCGACGCGTATCTGGTCGCGATGGGCAGCTATTCGCCGCGGCTGGTTCAGCCGCTCGGGCTGCGGCTGCCGGTGTATCCGGTGAAAGGCTATTCGATCACCGTGCCGATCACCGACGCGGATCGTGCGCCTGTATCGACGCTGCTAGACGAAAGTTACAAGGTGGCGATCACCCGGCTCGGCGACCGCATCCGCGTCGGCGGCATGGCGGAGATTTCCGGCTTCAACAATCACCTGCCCGAAGCGCGCCGCGCCACGCTCGAACATTCGGTCGGCGGGCTGTTCCCCGGCGCAGGCGATCTGGCGCGGGCGAGCTACTGGTCGGGCCTCCGCCCGATGACGCCAGACAGCGTTCCGGTGATCGGCAAGACGCGCTTGCCCAATCTGTTCCTCAACACCGGCCACGGCACGCTTGGGTGGACGATGGCGTGCGGATCGGGGCAGGTCATCGCCGATCTCATCTCCGGCCGCACCCCCGAAATCGAAACGGGCGATCTCTCGCTCGACCGCTACTGACGAGGATATGACGATGCAGGTAGGTTTGATCGGACTGGGCGCGATGGGGCGCGGCATGGCGGACAATCTCGTACACGCCGGCCATGACGTTACGATCTGGAACCGCTCGGGCGACGGTGGCCGGCCGATCGCCGGCGCGCGCATGGTCGATACGCCAGCCGAGATCTTCCAGGCCGAACTGGTGCTGACCATGCTGGCCGACGATGCTGCGATCCGCAGCGTGATCCTCGATGCCGGTCTGCTTGACCATGCCCGCGCCGGGCTGATCCATGCGGTCACCGCGACGATATCGGTCGCGTTCGCGGATGAACTGGCGGCGGCGCACGCGGCGGCGGATCTGGGCTATCTCTCCGCCCCGGTGTTCGGGCGACCCGATGCGGCAGCGGCGGGCGCACTCAACATGGTGGTGGCAGGTGACGCCCGCGTGATCGAGACGGCGCGCCCGGCGTTCGAGGCGATGACGCAGAAGATCTGGACGCTCGGCAACGAACCGCATCAGGCCAACGCCGCCAAGATCGCCGGCAACATGATGATTACCTTCGCGATCGAGGCGATGGCGGAGGCGCTGGTGCTGACCGGCGACAATGGTGTCACGCCGGACGCATTCTTCGAACTGATGCTCGGCACGCTGTTCCCCGGCCGCATCTATCAAACCTACAGCGCCAAGATCGCAAGCGGCGACTACGAGCCGGGCTTCCGCATGAAGCTCGGCCTCAAGGATCTGCGGCTCGCCACCGAAGCGGCGGAAAAGGCGGGCAAGCGCCTGCCGATGCTGGACACCGTGCGCGGCCGGATGGGCGAGGCAATCGATGCCGGCATGGGTGAGCAGGACTGGTCGGGCATCGCCAAGCTACTGCTGGAACAGAATGGCAAGGCGACGGACTAACAGCCCGGTCCCCGGCCCCAGCCTTCGCCGTTGGCAGACCACGGCTCTGCACATAAAAAAAGGGCCGCGAAACGCGGCCCTTCGTATCAGATCGGCAAACGGCTCACGCCACCTCTTCGACCTGCGGCAGATAGTCGCCGTAGCCCCCCGCCTCCATGTCATCGCGGTGGACGAAGCGAAGCGACGCCGAGTTGATGCAGTAGCGCAGCCCACCGCGATCGCGCGGGCCGTCGTCGAACACGTGACCGAGATGGCTGTCGCCATGCTGCGACCGTACTTCGGTACGAACCATGCCATGCGTTACGTCGCGCAGTTCCGCGACATTGGCCGGCTCAATCGGTTTGGTAAAGCTCGGCCAGCCACAGCCTGACTCGAACTTGTCGGACGAAGCAAACAGCGGCTCGCCCGAAACGATGTCGACATAAATCCCCGGCTCCTTGTTATAGAGCAGCGGGCCGGTGCCGGGGCGTTCGGTGCCGGACTGCTGCGTCACGCGGAACTGTTCGGGGGTGAGCGCCGCGACGGCGGCGTCAGTCTTCGCATAGGCCATGGGAGAGATCCTTTCGCCGCCGGATATAGGGAGGCGTCAGGCCCGCTGCCAGTCACCCCGGCCGCGGCTATGCGGCCTTCCAGTCGAACGCCAGCGGCGCCTCGCGGAAGGCGAAGCGATCGATGTGGCGTGCGACCGCCCCCTTCAGCCCTTCGAGCTGACCGTCCGAACTGGCGTCGATCCGCACCTCCAGCGCGGACGCGCCGGCGTCGAACGTCACCAGCCCGTCGGCCGGCCAGTCCGCGCCGCGCGCATCCTTGGGGAAGACGATCGTGCCGTGATCGGGCGTGAACTCCACCGCAAGATTGTGCTGCCAATGTTTGCACACCTGCTGGAGGTATTTGCTCGCGCTGTCGGTCGGCACCGTCGCGGTTGCACTGATGGTCATGTCTTTGTCCTTTCCCGCCGGCGCATGCGGCGCCGGCGTATCGATCGAAAGCCGCTTCCGCAGCAGCTGCAACCGGGTCATGTCAGAGGCGCTCGATCTTCTGCGTCACTTCGTCGAGCAGCGCGGCGATCTGGTGCAGCGTCTCAGGGTCGGTATCGTCCTGCATCACACGGTTCTGAAGCGCCGCGCGCAGGTTGCCGACCGCCCGCCGGACCGGACCGCCATCGCTCCGCGCGCTGTGCTTGCCGACTTCCACCAGCCGCGCGAACAGCGCCTCGACCAGTTCGGCGTTTTCGGCGAGGTTCGCCGTGCCCGCTTCAGTGACGGTAAACAGTCTCTTGGCGCCCTCGCTCTTGCCCGCTTCGATCAGGCCCATGTCGTCGAGCAGCGTCAGCGTGGGGTACACCACGCCCGGGCTGGGCGCGTAGGCGCCGCCGGTCAGTTCCTCGACTTGGCGGATCAAGTCGTAACCATGGCGCGGTTCGTCGGCGATCAGCTTGAGCAGCACCAGCTTCAACTCGCCGCCGTCGAACATCCGGCGTGCACGCCCGCCGCCCGGCCCACCGCGACCTTCGCCCCAGCCGCCCTCGAAACCGCGACCGCCGAAGCCGCCGCCGATGCCGTGATGATGATGGTGGTGGTGGCCACGCCCCCCACCGCGTTTATTCATTCCAAACATCTCGTTTCCTTCTATAACACGATGCAGCGAAGATATATCTTGATAGCGTCTACGCAAGTCCCCTCGTGCAATTTTTCTGAGCGGCCCTATTTGGCGGTGATGGCCGACCTCTTCGCCGCGTTCGATCCCCCCGCCCCAGATGCGCTGCCCGACACTGCGCCGCTCGCCGACCGCTTGCGCCCGCAGCGACTGGCGGATGTCGTTGGGCAGGATCACCTCACCGGTCCCGAAGGCGCGATCGGCCGAATGGTCGCGGCGGGGCGACTGTCTTCCATGATCCTGTGGGGACCGCCCGGTACCGGTAAAACCACCATCGCCAGGCTGCTGGCAGATGCGGTAGCCTTGCGTTTCGTGGCAATCTCGGCGGTGTTTTCGGGTGTAGCCGATCTGAAACGGGCGTTTGCCGACGCCAAAGAGCATGCAAAACTCGGCAAACGCACATTGTTGTTCGTGGACGAAATCCACCGTTTCAACCGCGCGCAGCAGGACGGCTTCTTGCCCTATGTCGAGGATGGCACTGTCACCCTGATCGGTGCGACCACGGAGAATCCTTCATTCGAACTCAACGCCGCGCTGCTCAGCCGCGCGCAGGTGCTGATCCTGCGCCGCCTGGATGCAGCGGCGCTCGAACTGCTGCTCACGCGCGGCGAGGCGCTGGAGGAACGGCCGCTGCCGCTCACGCCGGAGGCGCGCGAGGCGATCGTCGCCAGCGCCGACGGCGACGGACGTTTCCTGCTCAATCAGGCGGAGACGTTGTTCTCGGTCGATCTGCCACAACCGCTTGATGCGGCCGAGTTATCCGCGTTCCTGCAACGCCGCGTCGCGGTCTATGACAAGGACCGCGAGGGGCATTACAACCTCATCTCCGCGCTCCACAAATCGCTGCGCGGGTCGGACCCGCAGGCGGCGCTCTACTACCTCGCTCGGATGCTGACGGCGGGCGAGGAGCCGCTGTACGTGCTCCGCCGGATCGTCAGATTCGCGAGCGAGGACATCGGCTTGGCAGATTCGAACGCGCTGGCGGTATGCCTCGCCGCCAAGGATGCCTATGAGTTCCTCGGCAGCCCCGAAGGCGAACTCGCCATCGCACAGGCATGCCTGTACTGCGCGACCGCTCCGAAATCGAACGCCGCCTACACTGCGCAAAAGGCGGCATGGCGTGTGGCGAAGGAAACCGGCTCGCTGATGCCGCCGCAGAACATCCTCAACGCGCCGACGAAGCTGATGAAGGACATCGGCTACGGCAGGGGTTACGCTTACGATCACGATACCGACACGGGCTATTCCGGCGCCAATTATTGGCCCGAAGAGATGGCGCCGCAGACCTTTTACGTCCCGACCGATCGCGGCCTCGAAAAGCGCATTGCCGAGCGCATGGCTTGGTGGGCGGACCTGAAGGCGGCCGACGATCGCACCTGATCGCTTCACCCGGTTCGCCGCGATCGACTGGTCGGGCGCGAAAGGTGCGCGTCACCCGGGGATCGCACTCGCGGTGTGTAACGCAGGCGACGCCGCACCCGTGCTGGTCGCACCACCCGGTCGGCTATGGTCCCGCAGTGCGATCCTCGCGTGGCTGCAGGCGCAGCGGGATGAACCGCTGCTGGTCGGCTTCGACTTCAGTTTCGCGCCGCCTTTTGTGGAGCGTGGCGCGTACCTGCCGGGCGAGGACACCCCTGCCACCGCCCGCGCGTTCTGGGGGTATGTCGATGCGCACAGCGCCGATGTGGATCTTGGTGCGGCGTCGTTTCTCGAACAGCGACGGGGCACGCATTTCTACCTTGGCGCAGCGGACGGGGCCAAGGCCGGTTTCCTGCACTTCCGCCGTTGCGAGGCGCGGTACAACGCCAATGGCGGCGGCAAACCCTCCACCGTATACGACGCGATCGGCGCGGCGCAGGTCGCCAAGGCCAGCTTCGCCGGCATGCGCCTGCTCCATCACCTCGGGACAGCGGTACCCGTGTGGCCGTTCGATCCGGTGCCACACGCAGGCGCAGTGGTGGTCGAGATCTATACCACCATCGCGGCGCGTGCCGCTGGCCTCCGCAAAGGCTTGAGCAAGTTGCGCGATGCCGCAGCACTCGACAGCGCGCTGGCGACGATGGGTTCACGACCACACGTGCCGCTCGCCCGTTACAGCGATCATGCCACCGATGCGCTGCTGACGGCGGCTTGGCTGCGAGTCAACGCTGGTCGCGCGGCGTTATGGCAGCCGGAACCCTTAACGCCGACCATCGCCGGCACGGAAGGCTGGACCTTTGGCGTCACCTGACCTGCGACAAATCGCATCGGCGGCGTCATGCCGGTCTTGGCGAGCGCGCCGACAGCGGTTATGGGCGAACGCCTGCCCGTATAGCTCAGTTGGTAGAGCGCCACCCTTGTAAAGTGGATGTCCGGGGTTCGATTCCTCGTGCGGGCAGGGTTTACCGGGGAAGCGACGCCCCGTGAGCTCAATCCTCCAGGATCTTCACGTTGCGATCCGCCCACGCCTTGCCGTCGTCGCCGCCCCACAGCAGCCATGCGATGAAGCCGGCCGAAGGGTCATCGTCCGAATCCCATTGGTGAGTCTTGGTTTCCTTATCGACCGCGTGACGGGCGAAATAGCTGTGCATTGCCTTGACGTCCGCCACCGAAACGTCGGCGCGGTCGGCAAGCTGATGCGCGCGGTCGACGCCGACCTGAGTGCCACCACGATTGAAAGTCTCTCGCAAGCGCAGTCCGCGTCGTGCTGCTGCGGCCATGCGCTGGGTCGGTGTGAAATGTTTTTCGGCCATCGTCGCCTCTCGTATCTACGGTGCAAGTGTCGCACCAACGCCGATGCCGCCGACGTGGGTCCGACAGCCTTGGCGGGGAACGAAGCATCGGCTCGCACATTTGCCCTGCATGACGACGATCCGGAGATATCGAATGAAGACCTTGGTTCTCGCACTTGCCGTGTTGGCAGCCCCCGCCGCCGCGCAAGCCCCCAACTGGACAAAGGCGCAGCCGATCTCGATCACGATGACCGATCATGGCTTCATCCCGCGCCGCATCGCGGTGCAGCGTAACGGGCTTTATGTTCTCCGCGTCACTAACCGGTCGGGCAAGGGCCATAATCTGACGCAGAAGGCCTTCTTCGCCAACGCGCGGATCGCGCGGCAGGATCGCGGGTGGGTTCGTGATGGTCAGATCGTGCTCGACTCGGGCCGGCGCGCCACCGTGCATTTGCAGGCACCCGCCACCCGCCGGGGCGGCACGTATGAGTTCAGCAGCACCACGCTCGCTGATGCGGACGACGATTACAAAGGCGTGTTCGTGATCCGCTGATCGGAATTGCAAATTGTCGCCGCGACCGGAGGAGTAAAGCCATGACTGACGTGTTCCAGCAGGGCGGCGTTGCCGTCATCACGGGCGGGGCCAGCGGCATCGGCGCGGCGGCGGCATGCCGGTTCAGCGAGATGGGCATGAAGATCGTGTTGTTCGATCGCGACCATGACGCGCTGGAGGCGCTGGCCGCGACCCTGTCGGGCGAGGTTCGCGTGCTTGCAGGCGACGTCGCGAAGCTCGCCGATGTTGAACGGTTGCGCGACCTAGCTGTGTCGGCATTCGGGCGGGTGGACGTGTTGATGAACAACGCCGGCATCGGCGGCAGCGACGACGACAACTGGAGCGGCCTGGATGCGTGGCGGCAGATTCTCGATGTTAACTTGTGGGGGGTGGTCCACGGCGTCCACACGTTCGCACCGCTGATGCTTGGGCAAGGTGGTCCTTCAGCGATCATCAACACAGGATCGAAGCAGGGTATCACCAACCCACCGGGTCACCCGGCATATGCAGTGTCGAAGGCGGGCATCCGCACTCTGACCGAACAACTCGCGCACGGCCTGCGCGCTGAGGGCGATCAGGTAACGGCTCACCTTCTGGTGCCGGGCTGGACGTTCACGGGCATGAGCCGCGACCCGCAAGGACCGAAGCCTGACGGCGCATGGACAGCAAAGCAGGTCGTCGATCTGATGATCGCGCGAGTCCAGGCAGGTGACTTCTACATCCTATGCCCCGACAACGCGGTCGCACCGCAAGTCGATGCGGCCCGCATCCGGTGGAGCACAGGTGACATGACCGACAACCGCCCTGCCCTGTCACGGTGGCATCCCGACTGGGAGCAGGCTTTCGCCACCTACGTCGCAGCGGAAACGCCGCAAACCTGAACAGTTTCAGCGGCGGCGATCAACAAAGCCACGTTCGTGCGCTCGGCCCGGCCGCTAAGACGCATGGTCAAGAGGTCGTCCGGCTACAGCGGGTAAGCTGTTGTTCCCGGCATGAGGTGACATGGTGATGCGGCAGGCGAACGACGCCTGCCGCTGATGCCGCTCAGGCAGATGGATCATCGCCAAAGGTGAGCACGATCTTGCCCCGGACGTGTCCCTGCTGCGCGCGATCATAGGCGTCACGGACTCGTTCGATCGGGAAGGTTTCGGCGACAGAGATACCAACCTCACCAGCATCGATCAGTTTGGCGACCTCGCCCAGTTGCGCGGCATTGGGCTCCGCCAACCAGCGTGGAGCGGCGCGGACGTTGTGGGCCTTGGCCTGCGCCTGATCGGGTTCGGCGAGCGTCGAGACAAGGATGCCGCCCTCCCGCAGCACGGCCCAAGAGCGTTCGGTCGTATCGCCGCCGACAAGATCGAACACCACATCCACGCCGCGCGCGATATCCTCGAACCGCTGATTTTTGTAATCGATCACCGTGTCCGCGCCGAGGCTTGCAACGAAATCAAGATCGTCCGGGCCGGCGGTGGCGAACACCTCCGCGCCGCGTGCGTGTGCGAACTGCACCGCAAGGTGCCCCACGCCGCCCGCGCCGCCGTGGATCAGCACGCGCTGCCCAGCTTCCAATCCACCATGATCGAACAGCCCCTGCCACGCGGTCATCGCCGCAAGTCCGATACCGCCGGCCTGTACCAGATCGATCGACGCGGGGGCGGCAACCAGTTCGACTGCCTTGACGACCACATAGTCGCTCTGCGCGCCGCGATCGAAGCCGATGTGCGCAAACACGCGATCGCCTTTGCTGAGCATGTAATGTGCGCGCGTACCGACTGCCTCGATCGTACCGGCGAGATCGCGGCCCAGCACGATCGGCAAATCGCCCTCACCCACCGGCGGAAACTCGCCTTGCATCGTCTTGTAGTCGACTGGGTTGATGCTGGCCGCGACGACCTTCACCAACACCTCGTCGTCCTGCGCCTGCGGAATCGGTACTTGGCCGAGTTCCAGCACGTCCGTCTCGCCGAACCGGCGCAACCGCACCGCGCGGTTGATCGGGCCAACGGCTTTCGTCTCATACCGGCAGACCAGTTCGGCCTCCGCGATGACATGACCTTCGATCGCGCGGATCAGCTCCTCGGGCGCGGCACCTGTATCGATCGCGAGAGTGGCCGTATCGAGCGCCAGCAATCGAAAGTGATATCGGTGCGCACCGTCCCCGGCCGGCGGACGCGGGCCACCCCAGCTGGCATCGCCAAAGACGTTGCGACAGACCAGCAGGCCATGGAGCGGTTCGCCTTCCTCAAGTCCGCTGCGGTCAACGCTTATCCCGCCCACCGCAAGGTGGCAGACGGTACCGTGGGGCGCATCCGGATCCTGGACGATCAGCGCAAAGCTGGCGGTACCATCGGGTGCGCCGGTCCAGTGGAGAGCAGGCATGATATTGCCGTGGTTCTTCGCAAAACGATCGAGAAGCATATCGCCGTCGGCAAAGTATGGGCTGCTCAGTTCCAGCATGGTCATCTCCTGATAAGCGTCCGCCCCCGAACGGTTCACACGCCGAGACGATCCCACAAACACTGCGGCATGAGGCGCTTGCCCGGCCGCACCGCTTTGGGGCATGTCTCGTTATATGGAGAGGATCTGGAAAGCGTTCGCGATCGCGCCGCTCGTCTTGGTTGCGCTTGCGTCTCCGTCCGCAGACGCCGCCCCCGCCGCATCGACGTTGTGGCAGACGTTCACGCACCCGCCTGAGGATGCGCGGCCGATGGTGCGCTGGTGGTGGTTCGGCCCCAGCGCGACACCGGTCGAAATCGATCGCGAGATTGCGGCAATGCGCGCGGAGGGCTTCGGCGGATTCGAGGTGCAGGCAACCTACCCTTTATCGCCTGACGATCCGACCCGCGGCATCCACAACGTACCCTTCCTGTCACCACCGTTCCTGGCGGCGCTCCGTCATGCGGGCGAGACCGCACGCGTGAGCGGCATGCGGATCGACGTGACGCTCGGCAGCGGTTGGCCGTATGGCGGGCCATCGGTACCAATTACGCAAGCGTCCGCCAGCGTACGCCTAATCACGATTACCGCGCCGGCTAATGTGAGCAGGCTCGCGCTACCAGCCCTCGGCCCAGGTGAAAGCGTTCTGGCAGCGTTTGTCGAGGGTCGGCGGGTCGCGGCGATCAACGGTGTCTCTGCGTCACTGACACCGGTATCTTCGGCTCGACCTGTCACGGTGTTCATCGCCGGGCGGACTGGACAACAGGTCAAGCGTGCCGGTGTCGGCGCCGAGGGCTATGTTATCGATCATCTCAACAAAGCGGCAATCACCGACTACCTCGACCATGTCGGACAGCCCTTGCTTTCCGCCTTCCAAGGCGCACCGCCGCCCTATGCGATGTTCTCCGACAGCCTCGAAGCCTATGGCGCGGCCTGGACGGACGATCTGCCTGCCGAGTTCCGGCGGCGGCGTGGCTATGATCTGCTCGACTACCTGCCGGCACTGTTCGACGAAGCGGACGCCGGTGCAGCGGTGCGGTTCGATTGGGCGCGCACGCTGACGGAATTGCTCAACGAACGGTATTTCACGACGATTACCGCCTGGGCCCACGCTCACGGAACGCGTTTTCGGACGCAGGCTTACGGCACGCCGCCCCCGATGTTGTCGAGCAACGCGCTCGTCGATCTGCCCGAGGGCGAGGGTTCTGACTGGCGTGCCTTCACCTCGACGCGCTGGGCAACATCCGCCGCGCATCTTTACGGTCGCCCGGTCGTGTCGGCGGAGACTTGGACGTGGCTGCATTCGCCCGCATGGGCAGCAACGCCACTCGACATGAAGATGGAGGCGGATCGCATGTTCCTCCAGGGCGTCAACCAGATCATCGGCCACGGCTGGCCCTATTCGCCGCCGGATGTGCCCGAACCGGGTTGGGCGTTCTACGCAGCGGCCGCGCTTAACGATCATAATCCATGGAGCCCGGCGATGCCGGCGGTGACGCGATATCTGCAGCGAACCAGCGCGATGCTGCGCATGGGCGCGCCTGCCGCCGACGTTGCCATCTACCTTCCAAGCGAGGACGGTCTGGCGGCGATGCGCCCCGGCCGAGCCTCGCTGAACGACGGCATGCGCGCCCGGCTGGGTCAGGCGGTGATCGACGGCGTGCTGGATGCGGGGCAGACCTTCGACTTCATCGACGCGGCGGCGATCCGCGCCGGCGCGCTGAAGTACAAGGTGTTGGTACTGCCGGCCCTGAGTCGCATCGACCCCGCCGCATACCGCATCGTTGCCGCGTGGGTGGCGGCCGGCGGCGAGGTGATCGCGACCGAACACCTGCCCGAACGAGGCGGCGGGTTGATCGACGGGGACAGCGCCAGCCGCAGCGTGCAGGAAACCGGCGCACGATTGTCAGCGCCGAACGTACGTGAGCAGGTGTCGGTCGTCCCGACAGCGAGGCTCGAAACCGCGTTGCGCGCTATGCTGCACCCGGACATGGCACTGGCGCGTCCCGATCGAGACGTCGGTTTCGTTCATCGGCACCTGCCGGAGGGGGACGTGTATCTCGTTGTCAATTCTGGTCCGCGACAGTTGCAGACACACGCTACCTTCGCCGCCGACAATGGACATGGACAATGGTGGGATGCCGTGAGCGGCAGTCGCTTCGGCGCTGGACATGGGCTGATCGCCATAAACCTCGCGCCATACCAGAGCCGCTTCCTGATCTTCACGCAGTCGCCACCAGTAAAACCGATAGAAACACGAATAGATCAGATCGCCGATCTGTCGACGGGATGGGTCGGCGTGGCAGCGGCCGGCCTGCCGACGCCACCAAAACCAAGCACATCGTGGACTGATGATCCGGCTTATGCCACGTTCTCTGGCAGCATTACCTATCATCGCACGGTTCATTTGCGTAAAAATGCCCTATCCTTGTCGGGCCACATCTTTCTCGACTTCGGTAAAGATCAGCCGCTCGATTTACCCGTCGCCGCGCGCCCTGCCGCCGCGATCGCCGCGCCGGTGCGGGATGCGGTGCTGGTCACCGTGAACGGCAAGCCGGCAGGAGCGGTGTGGGCGCCGCCATGGCGTATCGACGTGACAGATTTACTGCGACCCGGCGCGAACGTGGTCGAACTGCGGATAATGAACAGCGCGATCAACGCACTTTCTACGCGACCGAACGCGGACCGACGATTGCTGACCGCACGCTACGGCGAACGGTTCCAAGATCAGGATCAGGATAAGGTGCTGGGCCGACCCGCCGGTCTGCTCGGCAGGATCACCTTGTTGCAAACCAGGATACAATAGACGCGGCCTGCCCACCTGTGGCGGGCAGGCCGCCCGACATCAGGCGTTCAGACCCTTCGCCATGTTGAGGTGCGCCGCGACGATCGGCACCATGTTGGTTGCGAACGTCTTCAGCGCAGGTACGTCGCCGCTTGCCGCATAGCTTTTCAATTCGTCCAGCGTCTGCTGATGACCGGCGACCTGCGCATCAATATACGCCTTGTCGAAGTCGGCACCGGACATCTTCTTCATCGCGTCAAGCTGCGTCTGCTGATCCGGCGTCAGCGTCGGATCGGGCGTGATCGCCGGGCTCAGGCCAGCGGTGATCGTCTTCAGCTTGGCGGTCGACGTGGTGTGAGCGTCGATCATCTTCTGCGCGAACTTCTTGACCGCAGCCGATTTCGACATGTCCAGCGCTGCCTTGGACGAGGCGATCTCGAATGCGTCGCTTGCAGCCGCGGTGTTGGCGAATGCCTGACCGCCGGTGGCCGGCGCCATGGCGTTGTCGGTCATCGTCATGCCGTTATCGGCCATCGCGCCGTTCGCCATCATCGAGTCATTCGTCTCGTTATCGACGATGGTGGTATTGCTCGACGTATCGGCGGTGTCGGTTTTATGCCCGCACGCAGCCAGTGACAATGTAGCCGCTGAAAGCAGGGTCAAGGTTCTGATTTTCATTGCATCCTCCTGTTGATCGCAAAGTGCACAGGCGCACCAACGATCTGCCTTGCTCAGCGTTCCCCGCTGTGTCGCAACCACTTTGCGACGGACCTTTTGCGTCCATCATGTCGTTTGTCATGCTCGAAGCCGCATGGTGGCGGCTGGTAAGGAGACACTACGCGATGAGCATCTTCGGCAACATCATGGGTAAGATTTTCGGCCACAAGACTGCAAGCACGGCCGGCAACGCAGCCCCGGCAGCTGCTCCAGCCGCCACGCCCGCCGCAGCGCCGGCCCCAACCGCTACACCGGATGCGGCTCCCGCGCAGGCGGTCGATGTCGGCGCGGTGCTGTCGGAAATGGCGTCGATGAAAGATGGCGGCGGCAACTACCAGACGTCGATCGTCGATCTGCTCAAGTTGCTCGATCTGGATTCCAGTCTTGCCGCACGCAAGGAACTGGCCGACGAACTCAACGTCCATGTCGGTGCGGACGGTAGCGCGGAGGAGAATATCGCGCTCCACAAGGCGGTCATGGCAAAGCTCGCCGAGAACGGCGGCGTCGTGCCGGACAGCCTGCGCGGCTGATCCGCATCGCGAGGTGCCGCCCGCGCGGGCGGCACCTCCGTTATTCGGCCGCCTCGGCAAACCCCTCGTCGACATCGGGCTCGCCTTCGGCATCGACGCCCCGGTCGAGCCTTGCTTCATCCGCCGCTAACTCGGATGCATCCTGTTCGGTGATGCCGAACCGGGCCGCAACGTCGGGCGCGAACCGGAGCAGATCCGGACGTAGCCGCAACAGGCTAAGATCTTTCGATTTACCCTCAAGCATGACGTCGAACTCCAGCCCCTCCGCCATGCGCATGAAGGTGGCGAACTCGAACGGATTGGTAAAGTCGGCGTGGCCGGTCCACACCGGCGGGCGGAGCACCGTCTTCACGCGGGCCGTTGCCTTTACCGGCGCCTTCAGCAGTTCGCCCGATTTGCGCTTAGGTGAACCCGCCTTGGCGGCGGCTCGCTCGGTCGCGCTGATCTTCTGCTTGATCTCGCGAAGCTCGGTGCGCGGCGATGAGAAGTGGATCTTCGGCCGCACGCCTCCTGGCCATGTGGCAAGGAAGCGTTCGAGCGTGTCCCGCATATCGAGCCGCTCCGGGTTAAGGCACCAGAAATGCTGATAGTCGAAGATCAGCCGAACGCCGGTGCGTTCATGGATCCACAACGCATCCGCCGCCGCAAAGCGGATGTCGTCATTCTCCAGCACCAGCCGCCGACGGACATGCTCCGGGCACTGCTCCCAACCCGCGATCCAGCGCGCCCGGCTCGCCTCGTGGTCGCCATAGACGCCACCGACGTGAGTAATCATGACCGCTTCGTCATTCAGGCCCATGCGGTCGAGCATCTCGGCCTGGCTGGCGAGATCCCAGATGCTCTTGCGCGTCAGCTCGGGATCCGGCGCGTTGAGCAGCACATACTGCGAAGGGTGGAATGACAGGCGAATGTCGTATGCCCGCGCCTTCGCGCCGAACGCCCGCAGTTCCGCTTCGCTCTCCGCCACCATGTTGTGGAACTGCGGCATGTCCGGATGCGTGGCGTAGGGCGCGATGTCCGACGACAGCCGGTACATGTCGAGCTTCTTCGACTTGAGATAGTCAAGCACCGGATCGAGCAATTCCAGCGAGCATTTCAGGTGCGGGTTCTTCTGCCAGCGTCGCGTGTCCTGCGATTTAAGGCCAGGCTGACCCATCACTTTCACCGGGAAGCCAAGCCGCAGCGGGCGAGCCGCTGCCGTCATGCCACCACCGCGCCCTGCGGAGCGACCGTGTCCGTCTCGCCGCGCGAATACGTGCCGATCAACACGCCCGTCGCGAGCACCCGTCCGGCGATCGCCTCGACGAAAGCGCCACGCCCAGCACCCTCATCGAGTTCCGGCAGCGAAGAAAGTGCGAACATCTGGAATACGTAATCGTGATCGCCGTGGCCGGTCGGTGGATCGGGCGGTAGCCAACCCTCGCGCAGGTAGCTGTTGCGGCCGGTTTCGCCGGCATCCGTCGCGCCGATCGCGCCCTCCGCGAGACGTCCGGTTTCGGCCGGCAGATTCCAGATCAGCGCGTGTACAAGCGGAGCGGTGGTCGGTGCGTCGGGATCTTCGACGATCAGCGCGAGGCTGACGGCAGCTTCCGGCACGCCCGTCCAGACGAGCGGCGGCGACACGCCCTCACCATCGGCAGTGAAGCGCACTGGCAGACGGCCGCCGGACGCGAACGCCGGACTGGTCAGATTGATCGCATCGGCGCCGACCGTCAGCGCCGGATCAGCCGCGACGAGCTTCTCGTGCCCGGCGCGACGGCCGCGCAACAGATTGCCGAGCCAGGCGGGAACATGTTCAAGCATCTTGAGACCTCCTCTCTTCAAAGCGCACGAGCCGCCGGTTCGTTCAATCTCGCCTCGACACATCGGGCAGCAACGCGCATGGACCGCGCATGGCAGCCGAGACCTCCTCCGGCCGCGCGACGAGTGCGGGCGACGTGTTCCGCATCGCCAGCGGCAACTTCCTCGAAATGTACGATTTCATGGTGTTCGGCTATTTCGCCGCCGCCATTGGTCAGGCGTATTTCCCGGCCGGCGACGCGGCGAGCGGGCTGCTCAAATCTCTGGCAACCTTCGGCGCCGGCTTCCTGATGCGGCCACTCGGCGCTCTGGTGCTGGGCGCCTTTACCGATCGGCACGGGCGCCGTGCCGGGCTGCTGCTGACGCTGGCGCTGATGAGCGTCGGCATCGTCACGCTGACCGTCACGCCGGGCTACGCGACGATCGGCGTGCTGGCACCGATCCTCGTGCTGGGCGGGCGGCTGATCCAGGGCTTTTCGGCGGGCGCAGAACTGGGCAACGTGTCCGTGTACCTGGCTGAGATCGCACCGCCGGGACGCACCGGCTTTTACGTTTCGTGGCAGTCCGCCTCGCAACAGGTTGCGGTCATCGTCGCAGCGCTCGTCGGCGTGGCGCTGTCGTTCGTGCTGGGGCCGGCGCAGCTTGCCGATTGGGGCTGGCGGCTTCCGCTCGGACTCGGCTGCCTGCTCGTGCCGCTTCTGTTCGTGTTGCGCCGCCACCTGCGCGAGAGCGACGCGTTCGAGACGCGCTCCGCACCCGACAGCATCGCCACCATCGCACGGCATCTCTGGGCGGCGCGCGGCATCGTGTTGGCCGGGCTCGGGCTGGTGCTGATGACGACGGTGAGCTTCTACATGATTACCGCCTACACACCGACCTTCGGCAAGATCCTGCATCTTCCCGAACAGGCGAACCTACTCGTCACCGCCGGCGTCGGTGCCTCGAACCTGCTGTGGCTGCCGGTAATGGGCGCGCTGTCCGACCGGATCGGGCGCCGGCCGATCCTGATCGCCTGCACCGCGCTGATGATGCTGACCGCCTATCCGGCAATGGCATGGCTGACCGGACACCCCAGCGTGCTGCGGCTGATCGCGGTCGAACTGTGGTTGTCGGCGCTATACGCCAGCTACAATTCTGCGATGGTGGTGTACCTGACCGAGATCGTACCGCCGGCGGTACGCGCCTCCGGTTTCAGCCTTGCCTACAGCCTTGCGACCGCCGTGGGCGGCTTCACGCCGTTCATCGTCACCTGGCTTATCACCGTGACCGGCAACCGGGCCGTGCCGGGTTTGTGGTTGACGGCGGCGGCGGGGATCAGCCTCGCCGCAGTTTTCGTGACCGGGCACTCACAGCGGCGAGCCGCGTCGCAGAAGCGTGGGGCGCTGTAGCGCGGGCGTCCGTACCGCCACGGGGAACAGTCGCGCCCGCGCCACGTTCGGCAGCGGACCCGTCAACAATCCAAGGAAGCCGTTTCCCGTGTCTGCGTTCCGGTGGTTGTGCGCCACCGCTTTGTCGTGCTGCCTTGCACCGACCATCGCCCCTGCGGCCGCCTCTACCGAGTCCGTCTGCCCCGCTGGCAACACGTTCGACTATATGGGCGTGCCGGTTTCCGTGCTTGCCGACCGCTCGGCGTATTATTTCGCTAGCGAGGACAAGCTCGTCGATGCCGATGGCGCGCCGAACGCCTACCACCCCGACGATGTGCCCGACTCCTGCCCCGACACCGGTCGCGGCATCGATTGCCTCGCCTCTGCCGGATATCCCAACGGATCCTGGTGGCAGACGGTGCTGGCCGCCGACCCGCTCGCCCCAGACCGGCCGGCGGTGCAGCAGGACGGACCGTACAAGGGCTATTTCGTCTCGATGACGTCGCTGCGCAACACCGCCTTCGCCGGCCCAGCCAGTCCGAGCAGCTATGTCGATGCCGTGCGTATCCCGTATCTGGTGCTGCCAGCGCCAATCTACCGCACCAATGGCATGGGCGAGATGGGGGACATCGGCTGGGCGATCAATCTCGACAATGGGCGCACCACCCCGTTCGTGATCGCGGATGAAGGACCTATCGAACAGTTCGGCGAAGCGTCGGTCGCCTTCTGGCGGGCGCTCGGCACCGAGGCGCCCAACCCGCGCAACGGTAAGGGCCTCCCCAGTGGTCGGGTCGCCTATGTGGTTTTCCCCGGCAGCGGCAAGACGGCAGCGATCGGCTGGCCGATCGACACCGCGGCACTTGCGCGTGAGGCACAGACCCGGCTTGCCGCGATCGGCGGCCCTGCGATGTTGCGGGCCTGCGCCGACGCTCAGCCCTCCAACGGCGCGCTGCCGCCGATTGCGCAGTGATGCGGATGACTGTGTGGCCTGTATTGCTCGCCGCGAGCGGCCTCGCCATGCCGGCGCACGGGCGGGACTGGACGCCGCACAGCGCCGCCGCATTGCTGGATACGACCTTCCCAACTGCTGACGCCTGCGTGCACGCGCTCAACGACGCGCGCCGGCGGGAGAGCCGCGCGCATCTGGTTCGCGGTCTCAGTTACACCCACTTGTTCGAACAAGGCGCGTGCCGCAGCTTCCGCCATCACGGCGACACCGCATGGCGCATCCGCATGGAGTGGAAATCACTTCGCCCATCGGATACCGCCCGTAGCAAGCGGACGCCCGCACCATGATCGACGCTTGCGACGCACGGGTGGACGGTCTAGCATTTGGCTGGAATTGGCTTGGCCGCTTGCAGCGTATCAAGCTTCGTCAACGGGGATGGCCGGATTGGTGCGATCATGAACGTCATGGGGAAGTCCAAGCCGAAGGCGTCCTCTGCCGAGCAGGGTGAAGACCGGCTGTACCAGCAGCTTGCCCGTCGCCTGTTCGACCAGATCGCGGGTGGGCAATATGCCATCGGAGACCGTCTGCCAGCGGAGCGCGAACTCGCCATCGAACACAACGTCAGCCGCCCGACCGTGCGGGAGGCGATCATCGCGCTTGAAGTTCAGGGATTGGTCGAGGTAAAGATCGGCTCAGGCGCGTATGTGCGCAACATTCCCGGCCGCAGCGAGGCGATGGGCTTCAGCGTCACCGCGTTCGAGTTGATCGAAGCGCGTGCCGCGATCGAGGGCGAGGTTGCCGCGCTGGCGGCGGTACATATCAGCGATGCCGAACTCGATGCGCTGGATGCGCTGGTCGATCGCATCGCGGTCGAGGCCGAGCCGGAAGAATGGCTTGAGGATGCCGATCGCGAGTTTCACTTCCTGATCGGCCGGGCGACCCGCAATGCCGCGCTGTCGCATACCGTCGAACAATTCTGGGCGCTGCGGGCAAGCGAGCCCGATACGGCTCTGCTGCTGGCGAAGGCGCGCGCCGCCAAGGTCAAGCCAGTCGTGGCGGAGCATCGCGCCATCGCCGAGGCGCTACGGTCTCGCGATCCCGCACGAGCGCGTAACGCGATGCGCGCGCACATGGCGGCGGTGCTCGATCATCTGCTGTTCGCGACGGAAGAAGCCGCAGTGGAGCAGGCACGCATCGCGGCGCTGACGACGCGCCGGCGCTTCTCCGCGACGCAATCGGTGTAGGCACCGCGCAGCCAGACCAATCGTTACTTCAGCTTGATCGGTAAGCCCGCCGCGATCAGCACCACCTCGTCGGCAGCGGCGGCGACGCGCTGGTTCAAGCGGCCCGCGCAATCGCGAAAACGCCGGGCAAGCGCGTTGTCGGGAACGATCCCCAACCCGACTTCATTGGCGACGATTACCAGCGCGCCTAGCGCGGCGTGGATGGCGGTGACAAGCGCCTCGGTCGCGGCGTCCATGTCCTGTTCCGCCAGCATCACGTTTGACGTCCACAACGTCAGGCAGTCGATCAGCAGCACATGCCCGGCGCCGGCATGCGCGGCGATCGCTTCGGGCAGCGCGAGTGGTGCGTCGATCGTCGTCCAGCGGCTGTCGCGGTCCGCCTGATGGCGGGTGATGCGTTCGGCCATCTCCGCGTCATACGCTTGGGCGGTGGCGACGAACATCGACACACCACCCATGGCCTCGGCACGATCCTGCGCATAACGGCTCTTGCCGGAACGCGCCCCGCCAAGCACGAACAGACACGTCATCGCGCCGCCTCCGAAGCGACGGCCATGATGGCGTCGATGTCCAGATATCGTTCCAGCGCGTCGGCGATCTCGTCGAGCGCGGCGTCGACCGATGCGTCATAGTCGGCCCCGCCCCCCTGCGCCCCGATCCGCCCGAGCAGTGCGGTCCGTTGCGCCGCATCGGCAAGCAGCCCGTGAACATAGGTGCCGATCACGCGACCATCCGTACTGACCGCGCCATCCACACGCCCGTCGTCGAAGCGTGCGAACGGGCGCGCCGCATCCGGCCCGAGCGTTTCGCCGATGTGCATCTCATACCCGTGAAACGGTGCGTTCAGCGCCTGACCGCGCACCGGCCGCAAGGCTTTGCCCGGAGCCAACGTCGTCTCCACATTGAGGAGGCCGAGCCCGGCTGCTTCCCCGGCCGGTCCCTCAATGCCGTCCCGGTCGATCACACGATGGCCGAGCATCTGATAGCCTCCGCACAGCCCGAGGATCGCGCCACCGCGCCGATGGTGCGCACGTACGTCCACGTCCCAACCCTCATGTCGCAACGCGGCGAGATCGGCGAGCGTCGCCTTCGAGCCCGGCAGCACGATCAGCGCCGCTTCGGCGGGAATCGGCCTCCCGGGTGGCACCATCTCCAGATCGACGGCGGGTTCGAGTTTCAAGGGATCGAGATCATCGAAGTTGGCGATGCGCGGCAGGATCGGGCACGCCACCAGCACTCGCCCGGCCCCGACGGGAGACGCTCGCTCCAGCACCACGGCGTCCTCACTCGGTAGCCGCGCGGTCGCCGCCAGCCAGGGCACCACGCCGAACCCGCGCCAGCCGGCCAGTGCCTCGATCTGCCGGTAGCCATCCTCGAACAGCGCCGGATCGCCACGAAACTTGTTGATGATGAAGCCGCGGATCATCGCCGCATCTGCCGGATCGATAACCGCTCGTGTACCGACGATCGCTGCGATCACGCCGCCGCGGTCGATATCGCCGATCAGGATCACCGGTACGCCCGCAGCTCTCGCGAAACCCATGTTGGCGATATCGCCGCCGCGCAGATTGATCTCGGCAGGCGAGCCGGCGCCCTCTACCACCACCACATCGCAGCCGGCGCGCAGCCGGTGGTAGCTCGCCAGCACGTCGCCGAGCAGCGCAGCCCGGCCCGCCCGGTAATTGCCCCCGCCAAGTGTCCCGCGCACGCGACCGTGGACGATCAGTTGCGAGCTGTGGTCGGCCTGTGGCTTGAGCAGCACCGGGTTCATGTCGGTATGCGGCGCCACGCGGCAGGCGATCGCCTGCAACGCCTGCGCGCGACCAATTTCGCCACCGTCGCTGGTGACGGCGGCGTTATTCGACATGTTCTGCGGCTTGAACGGCCGCACACTCAGGCCTCGGTTGACGAGCGCACGGCAGATCCCCGCGACCAGCACCGATTTGCCCACGTCCGAGCCGGTACCCTGGAACATCATTGCAGCCATGCCACACCTCCCGCGATCAACCACAAGGCGAGGCACGCGCGCACGTACAAGCGGAGCGCACGGGTGATATCCTCCGCATCGGCTGAAGTCCGACCGTCGCCGATCCACGGCTTGTCGGTACAAATGCCGTCGTAGACGATCGGGCCGGCGAGGCGCAGGTGGAGCGCGCCGGCCATAGCTGCCTCGCTCCAGCCGGCGTTGGGGGAGGCGTGACGGCGCGCGTCGCGCCACAAAACGCGCCAGCCGCCACCACCGCACAGGCACAGCAGCGGCCCCGCCAGGCGCGCGGGAATGAGGTTAAGCACATCATCGCTGCGGGCCGCCGCCCATCCGAACGCGCGCCAGCGTGGCTCTCGGTGGCCGATCAGGCTGTCGGCGGTGTTGACCGCCTTGTAGATCCACAGTCCCGGCAAGCCGAACAGCAGCAGCCAGAACAGCGGCGCGACAATACCGTCGCAGAAGCTTTCCGCCAGACTCTCGATCGCCGCGCGTGCGACCCCCGTCGCATCGAGCCTCGCCACATCGCGACCGACGATCCGCGCGACTGCTATGCGAGCGGCTGCGAGATCGCCGCTCGCCAAGGCTATCTGCACCGCGCGAACATGATCGAACAGGCTGCGTTGCGCCAGGCCGGGAACTGCCAGTAGCGCGCAGCCGAGCCAGGCCCACTGCCCCATCGCCGCCGACACGATGGCTGTCGACCCGGCCGCCCCGCCGCCCGCCACTAAACTTAGCCCTACCACCAAACCGACACCGGCGAGACGTCGCCTTGCAAACGTGTGGTGCGATCCATTCCACCGCGCCTCGCAGGAGGCGATGATCCGCGCGAACGCACCAACCGGATGGCCGACGCGGCGATAGAGCGCGTCCGGCCAGCCGAACGCCGCCTCGATCGCGAGCGCTACCAGGGCAACCGGCTCAGCCATGCGTCAATGCGCGTTCAAGGCGCGCCAGTGCGGCCGCATCGGCTGGCAAGCCCACGCGCAGACGGTGCGGATCGTCGTCGAAAGGACGGGTCAGGATGCCCGCGTGGGCAAGACGTGTGAACACGCCGGCGGCATCGCCGACCGCGATCATCCGAAACAGCGGGCATTTCCCTATTGGCATCAGCCCGCACCCGATCAGCGCCGCATCGAGTGCCGCTGCCTCCGCCACGAGTTGCGCGCGCATCGCCACGATCCAGCCGGCATCGCCATAAGCAGCGGTCCCGATCGCGATCGCCGGCGCGGAGACCGGCCACGCGCCCAGCAACGATCGCAACCGCGCGACGATCGGCTGCGGCGCGATCACGAAACCGAGCCGCACCCCAGCCAGACCGAAGAACTTGCCGAACGATCGCACCACGATCAAACGCGCGGCATCATGCACCTGTGCGCCGACGCTGATGATCGGATCGGCATCGACGAACGCCTCGTCCACCACCAGCCAGCCGTTACCGCTCCGCAGTCGTTCATGCAGCGCGAGCAGGTCGTGCGCGGCAACGGTGCGTCCATCGGGGTTGTTTGGATTGGCGACCACGACCGTTCCCGCCGCCACGCCCGCGAGCGCATCGACCTCAAGTCGCGTGCTGGTCGGGAACATTTCCGCATGGGTGCGATATGTCGGTGGGACAAACCGCGCCGGCCCTGGCAACAGCGTACCGAGCATCCGCAGACCGATTTCGCTACCGGGCACTGCCGCGACATACGCGCGATCGACGCCGAAATAATCGGCGGCCACGGTCTCCAGTGCGGTCAGCGCGCGCTCGTCCGGCAGTCGGCGCCAGTCGATCGTGACGGTTTCCGTCGGCCAGCAATGCGGGTTGATCCCCGTCGACAGGTCGAGCCACGCCGCCGCCGCGTCACCGAACGCCGCGCGCGCCTCGCTCAAGCGCCCGCCGTGATGGGTCCAGCCGTTCACAGCACTACCGCAGCGAGCAGCAGCGTCTCGACCAGCTCGATGCCCGCACCATGTCCATCACCTGAAATCCCGCCGATCGCGCGGCGGACGTACAGCCCCCAGCCTGCCAGCAGCAGCGGCGTGATGAGGACCATCGGCCATCGCAACGCGGCGACGCTCAACGCGAGCGCCCACAGCACCAGATCGATGGGACGCACCGCGTCGCGGAACCGCGCGGCCAGTCCGGCGTGCAGCGGCGGTAACCAGCGCGTCCACACCAGCGGCCCGATTCGCGCGGCAAACGGGATCAGCAGCAGCGGCCACCATGCCGCCTGCGCGATCGCCGCGTGCAGCAGCACCAGCTTGGCGATCAACTGCAGGCCAATCGCGACCACGCCGAAACTGCCGACGTGCGGATCGGCCAAGACCGCGAGCAGACGCGCCGGATCGCCGTGCGCCGCGCCCCGCGCATCGGCAAGGTCGGCCAGCCCGTCGAGGTGGAGCGCCCCGCTCACGCCGACCCAGACCACCAACGCCGCAAGCGCTCCGACCCACGCGTCCCCACGGCCGGCCACCGCCGCACCCGCAACCAGCGCGCCGATCAGCAGTCCGACCAAGGGGAACCAGCGCATCGACGCGGCGAACTCGGCATCGCTCGCCACGAAAGCTGGTAGCGGCAGTCGCGTCAGGAACTGGATGGCGAGCAGCAGGCTCTTCACGGGTACAGCGCCGCGATCTGCGCCGAAGGCGACGCGCCTGGCCACACGCGGAGGCTGAGCAGCGCGGCATAGGGCAGGTCGAACGCCCACAGCTCCCGTTGCGCAAAGCCGCACAGATGCGCGAGCGCCGCACGCATCGCGCCGCCATGCGTGACCACCAGCGTGTCCCGCGCCGGCAACGCCGCAATCGCCGCCGCGACACGCGTCACCAACGCGGACCAGCGTTCACCCTGCGGCGGCGGCGCGGCGTCGGGATCGGCCCAGAACCGACCCAGGGCAGCCGGGTCGATCACGTCGGTCGACAACCCCTCCCAAGCGCCGAAATCGAGCTCACTCCAGCGCCGATCGACCGCGACGGGCAGCGCGAGCCGTGCCGCGATCGTCTCGGCAGGACGTTGCGCCCGCGCGAGATCGGAACAGATCACCGCTTCGACACGAAGGTTCTCGACCTGTGCCATGCAGGCGGCGATGCCCTCGGTTGTCGGCGACGCATCGGTGCGGCCGATCAAGCGGCCGGTACCTTCGGGCGCACCATGGCGGAGCAGATGGAGCGCGAACGCAGCCATCAGCCCGCCGAAACGCCCGCTTCGGCGAAGGTCGCCATGCCGTCATGCGCGGCCAGCGCTGCGCGTACGATATTGACCGCGACGGCGGCGCCGCTCGCCTCGCCCAGCCGCATATCCAGCCGCAGCAACGGCTCAAGCTTCAGCGCCGAAAGCAGCCGGGCATGACCGGGTTCCGCCGAACAGTGCCCGGCGAGGCAATGCCCGATTGCGCCCGGCACCGCCGCCAGCGGAGCGACCGCCGCACAGGTGATGAACCCGTCGAGCATCACCGGCACCCGCAACTGCCGCGCCCGCACCACAGCGCCGGCGATCGCGGCGATCTCCCGCCCGCCCAACCTTCGCAGCGTCTCGAACGGGGTGGCAGGCGCATCGCCGTGGCGGGTCAGCGCGCGATCGATCACCGCGACCTTGCGCGCGATGCCGAAACGGTCAACGCCCGTGCCCGGCCCGACCCAATCGGCGCCGTTGCCACCGATGCTGCGAGCGGCAATGGCGGCGGCCGCAGTCGAATTGCCGATCCCCATTTCGCCGACGACGAGCAGATCGAGATCGTTGCTCACACTGTCCGCACCGGCCGACATCGCGGCCAGACACTCCGCTTCGGTCATCGCCGGGGCTTGCGTGAAGTCTGCGGTCGGGCGATCGAGATCGAGCGCTACGACCTTCAACTCCAGCCCCGCCGCGCCGGCGAGCGCGTTGATCGCCGCGCCGCCCGCCTCGAAATTGGCCACCATCTGCGCGGTGACCGCCGCCGGGAATGCGCTGACGCCATGCGCCGTTACGCCGTGATTGCCGGCGAACACCACCGCGCGCGCGCGCCGGATCTGCGGTCGCGCTTGCGCCTGCCAGCCGGCGATAAACACCGCCAGATCCTCAAGCCGGCCAAGCGAGCCGGGCGGCTTGGTCAGGCTCGCCTGCCGTGCCCGCGCGTGCGCGATCGCAGCTTCATCAGGAACGATGGGATCGGCCAGTGCCGCCGCGAACGCCGCCGGCGTCGGGAACATCATTGCGCGACGAAACCCGGCGGCGGCGTGCGCGTGATGAAATGTCCCTTCACGCCCTGCGGCCACTGCGCGAACGGCACGCGTCCATGTTCGCTTGCCGCGTAATGCACCGCATAATCGAGGATCGCGCGTGCCGATGCCTCATCCGGCGTGAACCGGCCCAGCACGTAGCCGACCTTCTCAGGTGCGCGCAGATGCACGGTGCAATGTTCGGTGCAGGCGAACAGGCACGCCATCTCCTGCACGGCGACATCGGCGTATTTGGGATCGGACGCCTTCACCGCGTTCAGCGCCCCGACCAGCAGCGCGCCGCCGCGCACGCCATCCTGTTCGCGCGCGTCCGCCGAATGGCGGCAGGTGTTGCAGGCGACCACCGCCGGACCGTCCTCGACACGGGTCAGCATGGCGCGGCCGCCGCACGGACGAAGGAAGAATAGAACTGTGACATCGAACGGGCACCCTGCGACACGGGCCGCGTACCGGGCATGTCTTGCGACACGCCGCGTCCACGCGGTCCAACCATGTCGCCACTCGGGTTCACACCCCGCCCGCCCAGAACACCCTGTCCGCGCGATGGACGACTGCGACGGGCAGGTCTCCTGGCTTACGGGTCAACGCCGGTTCGGACCGCCTTCTCAGGATCTTGCAATCCCAATGGCGTGTGGCCCGATGGCTCGCCGCTTACAGTTGCAGGGGCAGCCGGGGCATCGAACCCCGTTCCCTTTTCATCCCCGTCTCCGGGGAACCTTTCGCACCCGCAGCGTTAGCTTTGGCGCGGTGCCGCGTCAATTCGCCGCGCGCGCGGTCGGCACGATGGTCAGGATATCGCCGTGCCGTTCGATCGCGGCGGTGATGCCGTACACCTCGCGCAGCCGCTCCGGGGTCAGCACCGCAAGCGGCGTATCGTCGGCGACGAGCGCGCCGTCATCGACCAGCAGCAGCCGGTCGCAATACCGCGCCGCCATCGTCAAATCGTGCAGCACCGTCACCACCAGCGCGCCGGCGCGCGCCTCGGCGCGGAGCAGCTCCATCACGTCGAGCTGATGGCCGGGATCGAGCGCGGCGAGCGGCTCGTCCGCGAGGAGGGCCGGCGCCCCGACCGCAAGCGTGCGGGCGAGCAGCACGCGTGCACGCTCGCCACCGGAGAGTTCGGTTGCAATCCGGCGCCGCAAGCCGGTCACGTCGGCCCGCGCCATCGCAGCCTCGATCGCTGCCGCGTCGGGGGGCGACAGCCCGGACATCGGCGCGAGATGCGGCAACCGGCCGAGCGCGACGAGCCGTTCGACGCTCAGCGGCCAGTGCAAGGTCTGCCCCTGCGGCAGATAGGCGAGTTTTCGCGCCAGCGCCCCACGCGCCATGCCGCCGAGCGGCGCACCGTCGATGCGGATCGTGCCAGTGAACGGCAGCAACCCGAGCATCGCGCGCAGCAGGGTGGATTTGCCCGCGCCGTTCGGGCCGATAATGCCGACCAGCCGCCCCGGCGTCAGTACCGTGCCGATGCCCCGCAACACCGCGCGCCGACCCATCGTGACGCTCACGTTCTCAAGCGTGATCGTCACCATATCCGTCGCTCGCGAAGCAGATAGGTCAGGAACAGCGGCACGCCAAGGAACGCCGTCACCACGCCCAGCTTCAGTTCGTTGGTGGACGGGATCAACCGCACGCCAATATCCGCCAGCGTCAGCAGCACCGCCCCGGCCAGCGCCGATGGCACGAGGATCGCCGACGGGCTGCGATCGGTCAGCGGGCGCACCAGATGCGGAACGATCAGCCCGACGAAGCCGATCGCGCCGGACACCGCCACCGCGCCACCCACCCCGATCGCCACGCCGAGCAGCAAGCGCAGCCGCACCGCGCGCAGGTCAACGCCCAGCGCGCGCGCGCCGTCCTCCCCCAGCGTCAGCGCATCGAGCGCGCGGCCATCGAACACGAGCAACGCCGCCCCGACCGCGATGCATGGCAGCGCAATCCAGACATGCGCGAACGACCGGTTCTCGATCGAGCCGAGCAGCCACGTCATGATCTCCATCGCCGCGAACGGGTTGGGCGACAGGTTGAGCGTGAGGCTGATCGCCGCACCGCCGAGCGTCGACACGGCGATACCGGCGAGGATCAGGGTGAGCGGGCTTTCGGATCGGCCGGCAAGCGTGAACAGCAACGCCAACGCCACCAGCGCGCCGAGCACCGCCAGCGCCGGCAGCACCGCCGGGTGCAGTTCCGCCAACCCGAAATAGATCGCGCCGACCGCCCCCAGCGCTGCCGCGTTGGACGCACCCAGCACCGATGGTTCCGCGAGCGGATTGCGGAGATAGCCCTGCAGCGCCGCGCCAGCGAGTCCAAGCATCGCGCCGACCGCGAGCCCGATGATGGTGCGTGGCAACCGCAGTTCTATGACGATCGCGGAGGCGACGGCATCGCCGTGCCCGGCCATTGCGGCCACGACGCGGGCGGGTGCCAACGACACCGCCCCGATTGCCAGCGAGGCGAGCGCCGACAGGATGATGAGCACGATCAAGCCGCCGATCAGTACCGGGCGTGGCAGTGTCATGCCAGCGCCGCGCGCTTGTGTCGCGGCACCGCTCGCGTATGGGTCACGCCATGTCGCATCGTCGCTTGATCCCGCTGCTGTTGCTCGTCTGCGGCGCTGCAGCGCCGGCGCCCCCGCACGTGCCAACGCCGCGTCGGATCGTCTCGCTCAACCTCTGCGCCGACCAGCTTGTCGTCGATCTCGCCGACCGGTCGCAGATCGCGGGGCTGACGCACAACGCCCCCGATGTGGAGATGTCGGCGGTGGCGGGGCGTATCGGCGGGCTGCACATCCTCGGCCAGTCCGCCGAGGAGATTCTCGCGATCGATCCCGACCTGATCGTCGGCACACCACCCCGCAGCGGCGGGATGCTGGCGGCACTCGCCCCGCATCACTATCGCACCGTGGATCTCGGTTGGGCCAACAGTTACGGCGATATCGTAGCGCAGATCCGCCAGGTCGCCGCTGCTGTCGGTCACCCGGCGCGTGGCGAAGCGCTGATTGCCCGAATGGACCGCGCGCTTGCGACCTTGCCGCGCGTGCCGGGTCATCCGGTCGCGGCCTACTACCAACGCCGTGGCTTCCTCACCGGTACGGGTACGCTCGTGGACGAACTGATGACGCGCATCGGCCTGATCAACCTCGCCGCCAAGCTCGGCAAGCCGGTGCTGTCGCAGGTTTCGCTCGAGGAGATGATCGCCGCGCGGCCGGATTACCTGATCGTCGAGACGGCGAGCGACCATGTCGTCGATCAGGGCACGGAAATGCTGCACCATCCCGCGCTGGACCGTATTCCGCGCCTGCACCTGCCCGAAGCGTGGACGGTGTGCGGCAGCCCCGCTTACGTGCGGGCGGCGCAGAGCCTGGTGCGGCAAGTCACGGCTTCGCGAGCACGCTAGAACACCGCTGGCGCCGGGCAACGTCGAGGGATGCACCCGAATCGCGCATCCTTTGGCGTAATCCGGCACGAACGCACCGTGGGTCAAAATTCGACCCCCGCCTGCGCCTTCACGCCCTGTTCACGGAACGGGTGCTTCACCAGCGTCATCTCCGTCACCAGATCGGCCGCCTCGTTCAACCCGGCCGGAGCATTGCGGCCGGTGATGACGACGTGCGTCATCTCGGGTTTCGCGGCAAGCGCCGTCAGCACCTCGTCCAGTGGCAGGTAATCGTAGCGCAACACGATGTTGAGTTCGTCCGCGATGACCATACCGTAGGACGGATCGGCGACCATCCGCTTCACCTCCTCCCAGGCGGTGCGCGTGACCGCGATATCGCGCGCGCGGTCCTGCGTATCCCAGGTAAAGCCCTCCCCCATCGGCTTGAACTCGACCAGATCGCCGAGCCGATCGAACACCGCCTTCTCGCCGGTCGTCATCGCGCCTTTGACGAACTGGACGATCCCGACCTTCATGCCGTGGCCGACCGCGCGCACCGCCATCCCCAGCGCGGCCGTGGTCTTGCCCTTGCCCGCGCCGGTGTGGACGATCACCAGCCCCTTCTCGATCGTCTTGGCGGCGACGATCCGTTCCTGCGCGGCTTGCCGCTTGCGCATCTTCTCGGCGTGCTCGGCCTCGGTGCGATCCGCCATCAGATCCGCGCCTTTATGCCGCCGTAGCCCGCGCGCGGCGAACCCCGGAAACCGACGTTCTCGCGGAAGTCGGTGTCGAGCAGATTTTCGACCCGCCCGAACACCGAAATGCCGCGTGCCACCGCTACGTCCGCGCCGAAATTCACCAGCGTGTAAGCCTGCAACGTCTCGGTCTGATATGTCGCAAAGTTGGTGTCGAGCGCATCACCGTTGTAGCGCACCGTCACGTTGGCGCCGAACCGGTCGTCCTTTGACCTCCACGCCAGATTGGCGCTGCCGATATGCGCCGGACGGCGGATCAGCGTCATGTCGGCCTCGTCGTGTGCGTCGAGATAGGTGTAGCTGCCATCGAAGCGGAAGCCGGCTGGAAGGTCGAAATTGAGCGCCACCTCGACCCCCTGATGCGGCGACGATCCGGTCGCGTTCACCACCGTATAGACCGGATCGAACGTGCTGACGATCTTGTGGCGCAGCACCGCGTTGAAATAGGTCACGTCGATGCGGCCGTGCCCGGCGAGGAAGCTCTGTTCGACACCAGCCTCCCAGCCGGTCGATTCCTCGGGCTTGAGGTTGGGGTTGCCGACGAAGCCGCTGGTCGGGGAATAGCCGAACAGTTCGGAGAACACTGGTGCCTTGACCCCGGTGCCCCCCGCTGCGTGGATGCGCGTACCAGTGTCGAACCGGTAACTCGCCTGCAGATGCCAAGTGGTCGCATCGCGGAACCGCTGGTTCACGTCATGCCGCACCGCTCCACCAAGGCCGAGCCGGCTGCCCACCGTCACCTGATACTGGCCGACCAGACCCCAGTTGTTGGTATCGCGAAACGGATTGCTGCCGGTGATGAACGCCGACGTGCCCTGATAGGATTCATGCTCGTAATCGACCGCACCGGTGATGACGTGGCTGGCCGCATCGCCGCCAAGCTTCAGCGCGGAGACGAACGACACTTTCTTGCGCCGGCCGGTATCGCCGCTCGTCTCGGTACCATTGTCGTCGAGGAAGCGGCGCTGCGATTCCTGCAACTGTGCGCTGAGGTCGTTGCTCCAGCGCCCCTCCAGCGCGCTGTAGTGCGCGCCGACCAGCGCATAGACCGCATCGTTCAGGTAGCTACCGCCGCTGTCGATCGCGTTGCCGGTGACGGCGTAATCCTGATCGTTCACGTCGGCGTCGATATGCGTGTAGCGCACCACGCCGCGCAAACCGAAGTCCTCCGACTGATAGCCGAACTTGCCATTGACGGTGCCGATCTTCGACCCGATCCGCCGGTCGCCTGCCGGCGCGACGACATAGCCGCCGATGCCGGAATAGGATCCGCCGACCGCATAATCGAAGTCGCCCGCAGTCCCTGCCCCGCGCACCGCGCCGTCGACTGTGTTGAACGATCCGGCCTCGATCCGGCCCGCGAAGCCCGGCATCTCACGCCCGGTCGGCGTGATATAGTTGATGACGCCGCCGATCGCATCCGATCCGTACAGCGCGCTCTGCTCACCGCGCAGCACCTCCACCCGCGCGCCGGGATCGGCGGTGAGCGAGGCGAAGTCGTACTCGCCGTAGTAGGGGTCAGCCGCCTCGATGCCGTCGATCAACACCAGCGTATGGTTGCTCTCCGCGCCCCGGATACGCACCTGCGTCATGCCGCCGACCGCACCGGTACGGTTGACCGAGATGCCGGGTACGTCGCGCAGCACGTCCGAGACGATCACCGTCTGGCGATCAGACAGGTCCTGCGCGGTTACCACCGTCGCCGACGAGCCGAGCGTCGCGGTGGATATGCCGCCGGGCGCCCGGGCGGCGGTGACGACCACGGTGTCGGTGGCGGTGCCGTCATCGGGCGCGGTCTGCGCGAGCACCGGCGTGGTGGCGATCAGCGCGAACAGTGAGATGGCAATCTTCATCAGTCTTCCCCCGGGCGTCGCGACAGATCGGCGGGAGCGAACCGTCCTTCGACGACCGGTCACGCACGGGCGGGCGGACGCCAGTCGGCACCCGGTCCAAGCGCAACCCTTGCGGCCCCCACCGCTTTGGTTCGTCGCTCAGACGGAGAACCGTGCCCTGGCCTGTTCCTGGACCACGACAAGAGCGACCAGAACGCCGGCAGGTCTCCTGGCTCACGGGTCAGGGCTTGATGCACGCCTTCCCGAAACCGCGGCTTCAGTGGCTGCCCTTTCGGGCCCGTGCATCGCGCTCGCCGCTTACAGTTGCAGGGACAGCTGCGGATTAGGGCGACGCGCCCGCACCACATTCCCGTTTAAGCCCCTTGCGGGGCACCGACGCGATCCTGAACGACAGCGGTTGCCCGCCGCGTTCGTGACGGCCATATGCCACATCTCGGTCGCCGCCAATCGCCTTTGACGCTATCGCCGCAGCGGCGCGTAGGTGATCGTCGCCTGCCCCGCCGCGCGCACCGGCAGGAACAGTCCCTTGCCGGTTACCGCCAGCGTGCCGTTCTCAACGCGCGTCACGTCAGCGGAGAGCAGGAAATCGCCCTCGCGCCGCGCGCCGATCGCCTTGCGCGCGGATCGCAGGACCTTCTGGTAATCGGGCGCGAAATCGTGCGCTAGTCCCTCGGCGATCGTGTCGCGAACCGACGTGTCCTTGAACAGCGAGACCAGCAGGTTGACCGTCTCGCTGTCGGTATCGGTGGTGATCGCGACATCGCGCGCGCGGATCAGTTGCGAATTGGGTACGTTGTACGGCACCGCCGTCAGCCACACCTCGCCCTTGGTGGCGAGGAGCGAGGTGTTACGGGCCTTGGCCTTTGCCTGCACGCCGATCGCGAGCCGCCCCCCGCTGGTGGCATAGATCGTCACCTTGCCGAACGCGACGTCCACCGGGCCGATCCCGGCGAGCGTGATGCCCTTTTTCGCGCGCTTCACCAGCACACGGTGCACCACCGGCTCGAGCTGGGCATAATCCGCCAGCACGGGTATGAAGAAGTTAAGGCCCTGCTTGCCGACCGAGGCTGCGGGCGGCGGCAAAGGCGTTGCGGCAGGATCGGCAGGCCGAGCGCCGACGAACGTCTCGGTCAGCGCATCGGCGGAGAGCGTCAGCACCAGCGTGCGGCGATCGACCGTGTAGCCGCCGAAGCCGAGCCGCTTGGGCGTGACCCGCATCCACGCCGGTGGGCGCTCGCGGTTGAGCATGATCGAGGTAAAGCCCTGCCGCCACGCCGAGGCGAGTTTCGCGCGCAGATCGAGCTTGTTGAGTTCACGTGGCAGGCTGCGTTCCAATCCCGCGATGACCGGTTTCAGCCGTGCGTCTGCCTTGCTCGCGAATTCGATGCGCTGACCGAGGAAGTCGATGCCGGGCGGCGTCGTCCAGTCATACGCAATTCGCACCTTCGCGCTCGGCGACCAATTGCCCGTGATCGAAAGCTGCGCGACGGCATGCACGATCGCGTCGCCGGTCGCCGTCTTGGATACCACGCCGCCAACCTTCTGCGCGGCGATGGTCGCGTGAACCGGGATGTCGATGGTCAGTCGATTGCCGCTGCCGCCGAGTTTCAGATGGCCACGCGTGACCTCGCCAACGATGCGGCAGCCAAGCTTGGGAAGCACCCGCACATGAGCGATGCCGAGATCGACGCGCTTGGCGGCGACACAGGCGTCGAGTTGCTTGTCGATTCCCCACAACCGCTTTGGCGTCTGCCGTTCAAGTGCGCGGGCAAGATCATCGAGCGAGCCCGAGATCGGCACCACGATCGAGGATGTTCCAAGCGGAAAGTGCGGTTCGCTGGTGATCCGTGGCGGCGCGGGGGAATGAACCTTGTGGCTGCATCCACTCGCCAGCAGCACGGCGATAAGCACGCTCGTCCCGGCGCGCGACGCCCTCACGCCCGAAGCGCGTGTTCCGATGGTGCGAATACCCTGCCCCTCCCAAACAGCCTTAATCGGCATCGATGGCGAACCTCATCATCTCACACCGTAAAACGCAATGATGTCAGCGCACAGTTCGCGCAAAGTGTCACGGCGCCGTTGCTTTACGCAATCGCAGACGTACGTGATAATGCGATTGACTCGCAAAAGTGAACTTCGTATTCGGGGCCGGAGAAGGAACGCGATGAACCGGCATTTCACCCTCACGCTCGCAAGTGCCGCAACGGTCGCTCGTCGCGAGCGCGCACGTGCCGATCTGCCCGGCGCGGCTTTGCGTCGGGTTGGAACGGTACGGCACACCTTCACCGCGTTTCCCGCACCGGTCCGCGGCGTTGTGCGCGATCGACACTGCTCGGCATACCGGATCAATATCGCCGCTCGAATGATCGCGGGCAGCTTCGGCGCCTATGCCGTCGTTGCTGCGCTTGGTGCCCTGCTCGCACGACTGCTGCCGATGGCGCGGCCGGAGGCGGTAATGACCGGGATGCTCGCCGCGCTGCTGGTTTTTCCGGCGGTGACGATTTGGGCGTTTCTGGCACGCAGCCCCGCGCGCGCACTTGGCGGCGTCGCGATCGCTGCGTTCGCGCTTGCAACTCTGGCGCTGACACTCCCGCTCCCGACATGAACCGCCTTCACGATGGGGCACGCCAGACAATGGCGTGGCTCCACGGCTGGACCGGGCTGTTGCTCGGTCATGTGCTGTACCTGATGGCATTCGCCGGCACGCTCAGCATGTTCAAACCCGAGATCAGCCGCTGGATGCGGCCCGAGAATACCGCGCAGGTCGATGCCGTTCGGGCAATCACAGCGGCGACGGACTGGCTGTCGCACAACGCCGCCGATGCGCCGGCCTGGTATCTCACTGCCCCCGACGCGCGCGCCAACACGATCGACGCCTATTTCACGCAAGGCGGCAAGATCGCGCTGCGCGCGCTGGACCCGACCACCGGCGCGCCGGTGTTGCGCGAAACGCTGGGCGGTGAATTCTTCTACCGTCTGCATTTCGAGCTTGAACTGCCGTACCCATGGGGCCGGATGCTGGCCTCGCTGGCGGCGGCGACGATGCTGATCGCGCTGATCTCCGGCATCGTGGCCCACCGCCGTTTCTTCCGCGACTTCTTCACCTTCCGCGCCGACAAGGGGCAGCGATCGTGGCTGGACGCGCACAACGTGCTCGGCGTGTTCGCGCTGCCGTTCCACCTGATGATTACGCTGACCGGCATATTGACGCTGCTGTCGCTCAGTATGCCGTGGCCCGGGGTCTCTGGTTACGGCGCCGATATGCCAGCAATGTTCCACGAACTTGCGCCGGGCGGGGTCGATCGCCCTGCGGCCGGTCGGCACGCAAGGCTCGGTTCGGTCGCGGACATGATGCGCGACGCACAGGTTCGTTGCGGCGGCGCGGTCGGCCGCGTGACGATCATCAATCCTGGCGACGCCGCCGCTGTGGCGAGTTTCACCTGCGCGGATGCGGCGCAGATCGCCACCAACGCCGGTGTCGCCAGCTACGACGCGGTGAGCGGGCGGCTGCTCAACGCCTGGATCGAACATCGCCCGGCGATCACCGCCTATAGCTGGCTGTACGGTCTGCACGTCGCACGGTTTGCACCGCTGCCGCTACGTTGGCTGTATTTTCTCGGCGGCGCCATGCTGACGCTGGCGATCGCCACCGGGCTGATCCTTTGGACGGTCAAGCGGCGCGACCGTCTGCCCGACCACGCCAACCGCCTGCTCGCGCGTATAAACGCTGGCGTGATCGTCGGCGTGCCGGCGGGTGCGCTTGCGTTGCTTTGGGCCAATCGCCTGCTGCCGCTCGCCAGTGGCGGGCGCGCTGGAGCGGAGGTGGCGGCGGCAATGGCTACGGCCGGCATTGTGCTGGTGATCACGAGCGCGTTGCCGGATCGCTTGCGCTGGCCGCTGCCGTTTGCAGGACTGGCGACCGGGCTGATCGCGCTGCCGTTCCTCGGCGGGTGGATCGGTGACGGTGATGCGGTGCTGGTCGCAGGCAATCTCCTGCTGCTTGCCGCAGGTGCACTGTGTGCGTGGGTGGCGTGGCGGAGCGCGCGATGCTGATCGCATCGGCCGCTTTGCTGTATCTCGCGCTGTTCGCGCTCGCGATTGCGCAACCGCAACATGGCGATGTGCTGACCGGGCGGCGGCTGGCGGTCGCGCGACAACAGCAGGCGCGCTTCTTCGGTTGGGTGCTGCTCGCTGCATCCCTGGCGATCGTGCTTGTCACGGCGCAACCGGTCTACGCGACGCTGTGGTGGATCGGCGCCCTACCTGCGGTCGGTCTGCCGCTGGTGGCGGCGCGCAGCTACCGGCCGGAGTTCGCAAGGGCCGGTGCCGCCGCTGCAGTGGTGGCAGTGCCGTTCGGACTGATCCTGGCGGCGATCTAGGCGTGCAAAGCCTTGCGGAAATGGCGTAAGCGGACGCTCCATCCGAAAGGCCGTCCGTGCTTGATAAGAATAGTGCTCCGCTCAGCGTCGTCGATCTGTTCACCATCGGCATCGGGCCGTCCAGTTCGCACACGGTCGGGCCGATGCGTGCGGCCTTTGCGTTCGCACGGATGCTGGTCGAAGAGCAGGCGAACCCGGTCCGGGTCACGTGCGACCTGTACGGCTCGCTCGCGCTGACCGGGCGCGGACACGGCACCGACGGCGCGGTACTGCTCGGCCTTGCTGGCCACACACCGGAGGGCGTCGATCCTGACCGGGTGCCGGCGATCCTCGCCGATATTCGCGCGCGTGGCGAACTGCCGCTTGGTGGCGATGCGCCGATCCGCTTTGACGAGCCTAACGACCTGATCTTCCGCGCAAGCTTCCTGCCCGGCCACCCCAACGGCATGGCCTTTACCGCGACGCTGTCGGACGGCAGCGAGATCGTGCGGCGGTATTACTCGATCGGCGGCGGCGCGATCCGCATGGAGGGCGAGGCAGCGGCGCGCGTCAACGTGGCACCGCCCCACCCCTTTTCCTCCGGTGACGAACTGCTGGAAATCGGCACCGCGACCGGCCTTTCGATCGCCGACATCGTGCGCGCCAACGAAGCGGCGTGGCGCGACCCGGAGGAGACCGATGCGTTCTTGGCGTCGGTGCGCGCCGCGATGTTCGCGTCAATCGAACGCGGCTGCCATGGCGAAGGCGTGTTGCCGGGTGGCCTCCGCGTCACACGGCGGGCGCGGGCAATGCGTGAAAAACTGATCGAACGCGGTCCGCGCGCCGATCCAAGCCTGGTATTCGAGTGGGTCAGCCTGTGGGCGCTGGCGGTCAACGAGGAAAATGCCGCCGGCGGCCGCGTCGTGACCGCCCCGACCAACGGTGCCGCCGGTGTGATCCCGGCGGTGCTGAAATATTACGAGACGTTCGTTCACGGCGCCACGGCGGACGGTTCTCGGCGGCTGCTCTACACCGCGTCGGCAGTGGGGTTCCTGTACAAGCAACGCGCATCGATCTCGGCCGCGGAAATGGGGTGCCAAGGCGAGGTCGGCGTAGCGTGTTCGATGGCGGCGGGTGGTCTCGCGGCGGCACTAGGCGCGACCAACGCGCAGATCGAAAACGCCGCCGAAATCGGCATGGAGCACAACCTCGGCCTCACCTGCGATCCGATCGGCGGCCTGGTGCAGATCCCCTGTATCGAACGCAACACGATGGGCGCGATCAAGGCGGTTAATGCGGCCTATCTCGCGCTGCACGGCGATGGCCGCCACATCGTCAGCCTCGATCAGGTGATCGAGACGATGCGCCAGACGGGCGAGGACATGAAGTCGAAGTACAAGGAGACAAGCCTCGGCGGGCTGGCGGTGAACGTAGTGGAGTGTTGAGCATTCCCCACAGCCTGGCGCAGCATCCCGCGCCAAGGCTGTCAAGGAAGCGCAACCTCGGCGTGTCTCCCTGCCCCGTTCAGAACTTTGCCTGGATGCCGGTGAAGAACCGGCGGCCCGGATAGTAAAGGTCGATCGGCCCGAGGTTCTTGATGTAAGTCTGCTGATATTCCTTGTTGATGTTCTGCATCTCGACGAACACGCTGAAATGGTATTTCGGCACGCGTACGGTGATCTTCCCGTCCAGGTATCCTTCCGACTTGCGATAGATCGGGTTGTTGCCGTTGTTTGAGTCCGAAGTCATTTGCAGCCAGCTTGAACGGAAGTTGTAGTTCACGCGGACGTTCAGCCAATCCTTGTCGTAGAACACGCTGGCGTTCCAGGTGTACTTGGACAGACCAGGATAATCGTTGAGCGGCTGGTTGGTGGCGAGATTCGTGAGATTGGTGGTCAGCGCGCGGGCATAGGTGAAGTTGCCGCTCGCCCCGAAACCGTCGAACGGACGGGGCAGGAATGTGAACACCGTCTGCGCGCTCGCCTCAAATCCATCGAGCAACGCACCAAACCCATTGACCGGCTGATTGACCGTGTAGAGGATACCGTCGCCGAACAGGTTAACGTCGTTGCGGGTGACACCGCCGATGACGAAGCTCGACTCGAACTTCTTGTAATAGCCGAGGCTCACCAGCGTATCGCGGTTTGCGTACCAGGCGAGGTTCGCTTCCCACTGGGTTGCGCGATATGGCTTCAGGGCCGGGTTGCCGGCCTTGCAGGCATCCTGCCCGAAGATGCCGGTGGTCTGGTCATCCACGCAGTTGATGTTCGGCACCAGATCGAGCGGCTTGGGCCGCGCGAGGTTCTTGGCCCAGTTGCCGCGTAGCGTCAGGTTGGGCGTGATATCCAGCGCAAGGTTGAACGCCGGCAGGAAGTCCGCATAATTGTTGCGGATGCTGATCTGCTGCGATGCAGTCACCGTCGTCACCGCCGTACCCGCCGCGTTCAGAGCCGTGACCCGCGCGACGTTGGTGCCGGTGCCGACATCGCGCGTGTTCGTATACCGCACGCCGCCGTTGCCGCTGAGATGCATGCCGAACACCTCGGTATCCAGGTTCAGCCGCAGATAGGCCGAAGCGACACGCTCATCGATTTGCGCGTTCGGGATCTGCGGGAGGCCGTTGGCAGACCGGATCTGGCCCTGATTGAAGTTCGACAGATCATAATATTGGCCGAGCACGCCTCGATCGAACAGCGGCACCGCGAACTGTCCGGGGATACCGCCCGGCGCGTTTTGCAGGCCCGCGAACAACGGCGCTCCGCCGGGAACGAGCCCGTTGGCGGATTGCAGGATGCCGATATATTCCGCCGGGGTGAGTTGATAGGTCGCGGTGTTGTTGCCGCTACCCGTGGCGCCGATCGTCTGGCGTGCGGTCACGTTCTTCACGAGGTTGGTCGTGTAGCTGTAATAGGAGGCCGTCTGGTACTGGCCGTTGTCCAGCAGCCGCGAGCCACCGCCGAGATATTGGAAGTAGCTCTGCCAGCGCGCCTGCCCGCCGAGCTGGATGCTCTTCAGCAGCGGGAGATCGGTATCGTAGGTCGCATCGACCTTGCCCTGGTTTTCGGTGTTGCCATAGTCGTTGGGGCGCCACTGGATGCTCGGACCGGCCTGATATGGATCGGTCGCGGCATTGTTGGTGTAGATCGTGTAGTCCGCCGGGTTGACCGTGCTCGGGAAGATGAAAGCCGGAATGCCGAGCGAATTGCGCCGGTCTACCGTGACGCCCGGCACCGACGTGGTGATCGAGATCAGCGCGTTATTGCCGATGTCTCTTGCCAGCGAGTGCGACCCGAGTGCCTTCACGTGCAGCCGATTCAGATCCCAGGTGAAGCCGCCCTGGTAATAATAGGAATATTGTTCGTCAGTGTAGTCGCGGCGCTGGATGCCGAGGATGTTGGCATCGCCGCTGGTGACCGTGCTGCTTAACACGTTCGGCTTCAGCGCCGTCGTGTAGCTGGTGACGACGTGATTGTCGTCTACCGTCGCGCTTCCGGCTTTAATCTGCGCCTGCGACACGCCACCGTTCAAGCCAACCGGCAGCGTCGGGTCGAGCTGATAGCGCTGGTAGCGGCCCATATCGAGCGAGTAGTTCGCGTCTTGCAGGGTCTGGTCGCGGTGGTTGATCGTTGCCTCTACATAAGCGCGGAAGTTGGGGGCGAACTCATACTGGAGCTGCGCGTCGCCGGAGATGCGCTTGTCGTGGCGGACCCAGTTGCGATAGCGCGGCACGGTTGGCGCCCAGTCGAAGAACTGCGTCTCGCATGCCTTGCGCCGCGTGGTGGCGTTGGCGGCGTTGGCACCACCGACACCCGCGCAGCTCGCATACGTGTTATAAGCGGCATAATTCGGATCGGCGACAGTCTTCTGATCGGAATGGTCGAAATCCGCGAGCCGCGACCAATTGGTGTTGCTGATGTAATCCTGCCGCGTCGTTACGTTATCGTAGGTCACGTTGATGAGCGCGCCCAGCCCGTCAAGGAACAGCTTGGGGGTGCCGGCGACAAGCGTGATGCGCGGCTTCCAGTCCTGTGTAGTGTCGAGCCGCTGTTCAGAGAACACCACGCTCGCCAGCGCCTTCTTCAGCTCGAGCGGCCGACGCGTTTCGATGCTGACGGTGCCGCCGAGACCACCCTCGGTAAGGTCGACCGAATAACCCTTGTAGACGTCGATCGACTTGACCAGTTCGGTGGCGAGTTCGCGGAAATCGCCCGAACGGCCGCCCTGTGTCGATGCCTGGCTGACGCCGTTGATCTCGACACGGTTGAGGTCGGGTTCGACGCCACGGATCGAGACGTTCACGCCCTCGCCGAAATCGCGGTTGAGCTGCACGCCGGTAATGCGCGCGAGCGAGTCGCCCACGTTCTTGTCGGGGAAACTGGCGATATCGTCCGCGACGATCGAATCGACAATGGTGCCGGCGTTGCGCTTGCGGGCGATACCCGATTGCAACGACGCGCGCGTTCCGACGACGATCACGTCCTCGGCGTTTACCGCCTTGTCAGCACCGGCGGCAGCGCTGCTAGCGGTGTCATTCTTAGGCGTGGTTTGATCGGCGGCGGGTGGCGTTTCGGAGGTCGCGCTGCTGGCGCTCTGTGCGGCGGCAGGCGACGCGGCGAGCATCAAACCAGTTGCAAGCGCAAGCGAGGACACCGCAAATCTGGTGGCGGATAGATGCCGAAGCGTAGTCATATTCCTCTCCCCTGTTCGGCCTTTGCGGCCGTTCCTACGCCTTCGATCTCGACGGCTGGAAGGTTGTTGCCCCCTTCTACCTGCCGATCACGGCGTCCCGAATTACATCGCACACCTTCAATACCATTGACAATATGCAAAACTTTAAAACATTATGTGGGACGACAAAGAAGAAGATCAGGTGCGGGAGAGGTCATGATGCGCGACGCTTTTACCAAGTCTGTGGCGGTACTGCTCGCCTGCGCCGCAACCACGCCGTTGTTCGCAGGTCCGGTACGTCAAATCGAGCAGCTCGACCGTGGTGCAGTGGTGTCACCGGCCAAGGGCGGCGGTGCGATCGTCAGTTGGCGGCTCCTTGCGACCGATCCCCGCAACGCACGCTTCGAAGTCTTACGCGACGGCAAGCGGATCGCGACGACCACTGCGACCGGCGCGACCAACATCGTCGACCAGCACGGGACCCCGCGCCAAGGTTATGCAGTTCGAATGATCGGCGGACGTGAACCGCCCTCGCCCGCGCTCGCCTTGCCGGACGGTTTCTGGCGTATCCCGCTCGACGTGCCGCCGGGCGGCACCACCCCGGACGGCGTCGCCTATACCTACACCGCCAACGACGCGAGCGTGGGCGATCTCGACGGAGATGGTCGGTATGAGATCGTGCTCAAATGGGATCCGACCAACAGCCACGATAATAGTCAGGGGGGGTATACCGGCCCGGTGCTGATCGACGCCTACACGCTGGAGGGCAAGCGGCTGTGGCGGATCAACCTCGGGCCGAACATCCGGGCAGGCGCGCACTATACGCAGTTCCTCGTCTACGATTTCGACGGTGACGGCCGCGCCGAGATCGCGATGAAAACGGCCGATGCCACCATCGACGGGACCGGCCAACCGATCGGTGATGCCCATGCCGACTGGCGCGAGAAAGATGGCGAGGTGCCGCAGGCCGACCGCACAGGTGCCGCCTATACCGCTGACGGCAAACGGGTCGCCAAACTGGCTGGGCGCATTCTGAAAGGCCCGGAATATCTCACCGTGTTCGACGGCCGCACCGGCCGCGCGCTCGCCAGCAAGCCCTATGATCCACCGCGCTACCCCGGCGGCAACCCGACTTTCGAACAGCTACGCGACACCTGGGGTGACGGCTATGGCAACCGCGTCGATCGCTTCCTCGCAGGTGTCGCTTACCTCGACGGAGCGCGGCCGAGCATGGTGTTCGGGCGCGGCTATTACGGGCGGACCACTGTCGCGTCATGGGATTACCGCGACGGCAAACTCACCGAGCGTTGGCTGTTCGATTCCAACGCTCCGGGCAACGAGAAGTACGAAGGCCGTGGCAATCACCAGTTGAGCATTGCCGATGTCGATGGCGATGGCCGCGACGAGGTGATCTACGGTTCGATGGCGATCGACGATGATGGCAAGGGGCTGTGGACAGACCCGCTGTTCCACGGCGACGCGATGCACGTCGGCGATCTCGACCCGGCCCGCCCCGGCCTCGAGAAGTTTGGCGTGCATGAGGAAATGGACCGCAACGGTGGCATCGGCTCGGCGTTGCTGGATGCGCGCACCGGCGAGATCCTGTGGCAGAAGCCAGCCCAGCACGACACCGGTCGCGGTCTCGCCGCGGACATAGACCCACGCCACGTCGGTGCGGAGTTCTGGGGTTCCAATTCGCGTGACTTGTTTGACGTACATGGTCAGGCGATCGGCCCCGCACCACGCCAGACCAACTTCGCGATCTGGTGGGACGGCGATCGCCTGCGCGAGTTGCTCGACGGGACCACCATCTACAAATGGGATTGGCAAGCGGGTCGCACGGTGCCGCTGCTGGAAACGACCGGTACGGCGTCGAACAACGGCACGAAAGCCAATCCGGCGCTGCAGGCGGATCTGTTCGGCGATTGGCGCGAGGAGGTCGTGCTGCGTTCTACCGATAGTCGCGAATTGCGGATTTATGAAACGCCCTTCCCGACAACACACCGTTACGTCACGTTGATGCAGGATCCCGTATACCGTCTCGGGGTCGCGTGGCAGAATACCGCGTATAACCAACCGCCGCATACCAGTTTCTACCTCGGTGAGCCGACCGCAACCGAGCATCCGCAATGATGCGATTGCGCAGCAGTCGATCGGCGCGAAGCTCGCTGGAGCAACGGATACGCTGATCCGCCACGACTGCCACCCACGTGCTGCCGCTTGCAGCGGGCGGGTTCCCCCTGCGCGGGGCTGCGGCTCGGCTTCGGTGATGGTGTTGGGCTCATCCGTCCGACCGGGTAAGCGGCATCCGTGATCGTTTCGGAACCGAAAACCCGGCCAAGCGGTTGTATCTGCGTGCGAGAGAGCCGGGGCGGTATTCGTTTTCGGGATCGCAAGAGGAATTTCTCATGGGTGAATTCACCGACAAGCTGGACGCAGCCGGCAACAAGATCGCGGGCAAGGTCAAGGAAGTAATTGGTTCGGCAACCGGCAACGAGCAGCTCGAAGCCGAAGGCGATGCGCAGCAGGTCAAGGGCACCGCGCAGGACGTCAAAGGCAGCGTCAAGGGCGCACTCGGCGACAAGATGTAAATACGCCTGCCGGGTCGGAGCGATGGCAACATCGGTCCGACCCGCTTGATGACTCGGCCAGTCGGCAAGCCGATTGGCGAAGGTTCGCCTGGGCCTTCATATGGCGCGAACGCTTAAGCAAGCATCGCTACAAAGGTGTTTCCGCTTTCGCCCGCTATATCAATCACGAGCAACGTTTGCCCAGCGCACGCGATCTGCCGAAGAAAGTTTTCTGATATTCAGCGGCTGACACCGGGCCTTCTCTTGCCCGGAGTTTTATCGCTCCCTGTGAACCCGCCATGCACTAAGCCTGCTGCTGCACTCTACCGTGAGCGAACCGCGTCACTACTCTGCCCAGACGCAATGTCGCACGGTGACACAGCGTGCCGCAGCCTTGTTGCAACCGAGCATGTCATCTGCCGAGGTTCACGCCGCGCTCCTTCCCCAATAGCTGATCTACCGCGTTTCTTGCGGATCTTAAACGCCGCTGAAGCAGCGGCACTGACAATCTTCCATCACCGCCCGCTCAGTGGCGATTGCTCATAATGCGCCAGCAAATCCGCCGCATCGTCATACAGCGCGATGGCGCCAGCCTTACGCAACACTGCATCGTCGAACCCGCCGGAACGTAAGCCTACCGTGCGTATGCCGCATCGGGCCGCTGCCTCGACATCGTAGGGCGTGTCACCAACCACGATGACCTCGTGGGGTGAAAGCGGCTTCACCTTCGCAAGCGCGGATTCGAAGATATCGCCAGCGGGTTTGGAGGTTTCGACATCATCGATACTGGTCGTGTCGTCGACAGCGTTACCGACGCGCAGCAAGCCGACGTAGTGTTTCACCTCCTTGGCGTCCGCCGATGAGGCGAGAACCACCCGCTGGCCGCAAGCGTGAACATGCTGGAGCAGCGCTGTAGCGCCCTCGAACGGGCGCACCGCGTTGAGATAGAGCGTCTTGAAGATTGCACCATGGCGGTCGCTCAACGTTTCTCGCATATCGTCGGATATACCCGGAAGAAGCGTCGGTACGAGCAGATCGCCGCCCTTGCCGATCTGCCCCCTGATCGCGTCCCGCTCCACCGCAAGACCTTGCTCGCGAAACGCCTGATTCCAGGCATCGACATGATAGTCGTTGCTGTCGACCAAGGTGCCATCCACGTCAAAGAAGATGGCCTTGACCTTCCGGTCTGCGGCGCGGTCCCGCGCCAGCCACATCGCAGCCGCTGTCCCGCCGAGCAGAGCGGCACCTTGCACACCGCGACCGCGGCGCATCAGCGACAGGCCGAGCGTCGCCGCCGCCGAGGGTGCCCAGCCGATGCGTGGCAGTCCCGCCACGGCGCCAACGCGTGTCGCAATCCTGCTGGTGACGAAATCGGAAAGGGCGGATGGCGCTGGATCGGGTCGCCGGGCACTGGCGGCAGGCGCGGCAGGCGATTTAGAGTTGTGCCCAGACTTCGCATCCAGGGCGACATGATCGGCCACCCAGGCGCCACGCTCCCCCAATGGTGCATCGGCGTTAGTCGTGTCTTTTGCAGTCTGGTGCTCCAGTTCGGCGTTCAGTTCGGCACCGAACAGTAGGATGTAGCTGGACAGGTACAACCACGTCAGCGTCACCACTACCGCGCCAAGCGAACCATAGGTCGCGTTGTAATTACCGAAATTGGCCACGTAGACGCCGAAGCCGAACGTCAACAGCAGCCACATCAGCGCCGCGAACAGCGATCCGGGCGTCAGCCATGCCCATCGCGCGTGGGTCCGCGCCGGACCATAACGGTACAGCGTGGCCGCCGCGGCCGCACCTGCGGCGGTGAACAACAGATAGGTCACGACCTTCCCGGCGGCGACGACCGCTTCCGGCGCATCTGGCAACAGGCTCTCGAGATGACCGAGCGCCGCCACCGCGACCAGAGCGATCATCGCGACTACGACGCCGGCTGCCGTGATCAGCAGCGACAGCGCGTTCACCCGCAGGAAGCTGCGCGTCTCATGCTCTTCGTATGCGATATTGAGCGCGGTCACGACGGCGCCCGCGCCGTTGCGCGCGCCGAACAAAGCCAGCGCAAGCGCAAGCAGCAGACCGAACCCCTTCTTGTCGTCTGAAGTCTTGACGACGTTCATCAACTGCTCGCCGATCAGATGCGCGACATCTTTTGGCATGATCGCAGCTAGCTGGGTCATGTCATGAATGACGGTCTTCGGGCTCGCTGCGATGCCATACACGAGCACCACAGCGCCGAGCAGCGGCACCAGCGCCAGAAACCCGTAGAACGCCACCCCGGCGGCGATCAGACCGATGTTGTCGTCCGTCGTTTCCGCATACGCACGCTTCAACACCGCGATCCACGCCGCACGCGGCATCTGCCACGGCGTCGCGGCGTTGCGTCCCTGTTCGTCCAAAACAATGCCCCGTTACTTGTCGTGCCGCCAAGGGCCGCACCGCTTCTGTCGCATTTTCTAACCGTCGAGCAACGGGGTCGTTCCGCCGCAGCCTCGGTCAGCGCAGCTCCGCGATCAGATCGTCGAGTGCGACGTCTGCGAACGCCGCGAAATTATCCGCCACGCCGTAAGGCAGAAGCAACCGGCGATTGTGAACGATCCCGCCACAACTATAGACGACGTTGGGAACGTAACCGTCGCGCTCCTTGGGGCTGGGGTGGACGAGCGGGAGCGCCATTCGGCCAAGTACCTTGCGCGGATCGTCCCGGTCGAGCAGCGCGGCACCGATACAATAGTTCCGTACCGATCCCACGCCGTGGGTCAGCACCAGCCAGCCTTCATCGATCTCGATTGGCGATCCGCAGTTGCCGATCTGCACGAACTCCCAGAAGTACTTCGGCATCAGGATGCGTTCACCGCCCTCCCAGTGGGTCAGGCTGTCCGAGCGCAATAGCCACAGGTTCTCATTATCCTGCCGCCCGAGCATCGCGAATTGACCGTCGATCCGGCGTGGGAACAGCGCCATGCCCTTTCGAGAGGCAGCCTCGCCAGTCATTTTGCGCATCGTCAGGCTGCGAAAATCGAACGCCTCGACCAGTTCACAGCGGGCATCCATGCCGCTGAATGCGGTGTACGTGCCCAGATGCCGCACGGTACCGTCGTCCTCGACAAACTGGACCAGTCGCATATCCTCGATGCCACGCTGCTGCGCCTCGGTAACCGGAAACAGGATCGTCTCCGACGGGTTCTGGCTGCCTTCGCACAGGATGCGGACCGCACCATCGCCTTCGTCGGCTTCGATCCGTGGCGCGACGGCGAATTCGCTCGGTGGATCGACGCGGAAACCGCCCTTCGGATCCCAACTGCCAACGCGGAACGTAACAGACGAGAGATGCCCCTCCCCGATCCCGCGTAACGCCATGACGAAGCGCACGCCCCCTTCGGGTGCGTCGGACTGATCTTCCAACCGGATCATGCTGGGATTGAACAGCGCCGCCGCTTCGAAAGCATATTCCTCAAGGAAATACGCACCGATCAACCGCGCCTGGTCAGGCTCGACATCGACGCAACCCGCCGCCACCTTCACGTCTTCGTACCGCCGCAGGATAGCGGCATCGACGTCGCGGTGGCGCTGCACGAGGCCGTCCATCACGCGCGCCAGTTCGCTTTTCACCATGTCCGCATCGAGACTGAGTATGCGTGCGACGATGCGCTGCGGGCGACTGTGCTGCTGCTTGTCAAAGCCAGTGGGATCGCTGACATCAAACGGTCGCAGCACCGTACGCGCCGGATCAGGGCGCAGGATCAGGTCCGAGTGGTTCATGATGTCGGTGCCGTGCTTCATTGCGATCTCCCTGGCAGAACCGCCCCAACGCGCGACGCCAAAAAATGACACTACCGAAATGACGTTCGTTCATCTTTCCCCGGCGGATGCAGCGGGTGGGAACCGAAGCGGCAGTTGCCGGGTCTTAGCCAGGACTGACCGGGAGATAGACCAGATGGCAATTCACCTGAAAAAAGGCGACAAGGTTTCGTGGAAGAGCCACGGCGGCACCGCGCATGGCAAAGTCGTGAAGCAGCAGATCAGCGAAACCCATATCAAAGGCCACAAGGTCGCTGCGACCAAGGACGATCCACAATATATCGTCGAAACCGAGGACGGTAAGCAGGCCGCTCACAAGCCGGATGCGCTGAAGCGCGACTAAGCGCGCCGTCCTGCACAGCAACGGACATCAGCTACCGCAGCGAACGGCTGCTTCACAGGTAATTGGCGATGCACGCGAACAAATCAGCCATACCACTCGACAGCATCATCTTCGGCTATGGTCCGATGGTTCCGCTCGTCGCCGCAGCACTTGGCGCGTGGACCCTGCCGCAGCCGTGGCCCACGCATGCGACTGGGCTGGCGATCATATGGGGGGGACTAATCCTGACGTTCGTCGCCGGGGTTCGACGCGGCTACGGCTTCGGCAATGCCGAGGCGTCCAAACTGCGCGAGATCACTATCATGATCGTCTATTTCGTACCGGCTGGGCTGGCGCTGGTATGCGGAGCGATCGGATCCTGGCTGGTGGCGCTGGCGCTGCTGTCCATCGGCTTTGCGCTGGTGATCGTGCTGGATCATGACGGTGCCGCCAAACACGACGTGCCCAAGCATTTCGCGCGCTTGCGGCCACCACAGATGGCGATTGCGGTGGCCGCGCTGCTGGCGCTGATCGGGCGGATGCTGGTCCACCTGTAAGGTGTCGTGCCGCCCGCCCGCAGGCCGGCGGCACGGCCGTAATCAGCTTCGGACGCCACGCAGGGAATTCAGCACGGCGATCGCCGCGACGCCCAGGAAGGCGGCAGCCGTGACCGGGCGCGCCTTTGCAAAGCTCTTCGCCTTTTCGGTCAGCGGTGCGTCGCCCGAAAAATGCTCGCGAAACGCATCGGAGAGACTGGTCTTGCCGTTGGAGGGTGTGGCGTCGGTCTTCGTATCGGCCATGTTAAATGTCCTTATGTTCGGGGTGGTGCGGAAGGCGTAACGCGCGGGACGCACACCAGTGCCAGCGAAGACACGAGATTCGCTATGCGAGCGGTGAGCGCGCCAAGGCAATTATGCGCCACGGGGTGGAGCCCGATCCGCGAAGCTACGCATCGTGATCGAATACCGTCGCTCCCTCATCGGCAGGATGCTGTGCTCCCACGCATGCCGTACCTCCCCTGATAGTCGGTAGGCTCCGCGCGGTGCGAGCGGCACGGTCACCCTGCGCCAGCCGCGATCGGTTCGTTTGCGAAAGCGCATGTCCGCCGGTGCGCCGAGCGAGATGCCAACGACATGCTCGTAAATCGGTCGATCGCGGTGCCAGCCAATCCCGGCACCGGGATCGTAACGGGTCAGCAGCACCTGCACGAGGTCTGCCGGTGTGAGACCGGCAAAGGCGGCCGCAGCCGCACGCACCTCCATCAGCCAGTCGGGGATCGGATCTGCCGTGCTGATTGCCCCGGTCTGAAAATCGTACTTCCAGCCGAAGCTGTGCGTCAGTCGCTTCCCTTGCCATTGCTGAAATTGGAAAGGCGTCAGATCAAGCGCGTCGATCCGGCCGAGCAGCGTTCTCTCCTCTGGGGCACTCAGCAAGGCCGGTTCGGCGGCGAACCCCGGGATAGGCGGCGTATCGAACAGGTCTAACATGGTTCGTGCCCTACACCTCGAGGGCATTCAGCCCACGCGAACTGCCGTCAGTGCACGGCAGCCGTGTGGACCCCAAGCCCGGTTTCGGAACGCAAGCGCTGCTCGGCATAGCCCGCCTTGTCGATAGCGGCGCGCGGTGAGCGGTCCATCAGCGAAATCAGCCAGATCGCGATGAACCCGGCCGGCACCGAGAACAAAGCGGGGGAACTGTACGGGAAGATCGCATGGCCGAACCCGAACACCGCCACCCAGATCACCGGCGACAGCACGGTTAACCCGAACGCGGTCACCAGTCCGATCGCGCCACCCCACGCTGCGCCCCTGGTCGTGCAACCGGACCACAACAGGGACATGACCAGTACCGGAAAGTTGCCCGATGCGGCGAGCGCGAACGCGAGGCTGACCATGAAGGCGACGTTCTGCTTCTGAAAGACGATGCCAAGGATAATCGCCGCGATGCCGAGCAGGACGGTGGTGACCCGCGACACCCGCAGTTCCTTCACCGGATCGGCCGTCCCCTTGCGGATGACGCTGGCGTAGATGTCGTGCGAGATGGCCGAGGCGGCCGACAGCGTAAGCCCCGCCACCACCGCCAGGATCGTCGCGAACGCCACGGCAGAGATGAAGCCGAGAAACAGATTGCCGCCGATCGCATGGGCCAGATGCATCACCGCCATGTTGCCGCCACCGATCAGCGCGCCACTGGCATCGACATAGGCGGGGTTGAAGGAGATCATCACGATCGCGCCGAAGCCGAGTATGAACGTCAGCGCGTAGAAATAACCGATCCACACCGTTGCCCACAGGATCGATTTGCGCGCCTCGCGGGCATCGGGAACCGTAAAGAAGCGCATCAGGATATGCGGGAGGCCCGCCGTCCCAAGCATCAGCGCGAAGCCGAACGACAGTGCGGAAATCGGATCCTTGATGAACCCGCCCGGGCCCATGATCGCGCGGCCCTTCACCGCCGCGTCCGTCGGCGACAGGCCACTTTCCGCTGCCAGCTTCGTTTTCACAGCGACGGCCTGCGCGAACAGCGTTTCGAACGAGAACCCCACATGCGCCATGACGCCCAGCACGAGGAACGTCGCGCCACACAGCAACATCACCGCCTTGATGATCTGCACCCACGATGTCGCGCGCATGCCGCCAAACAGCACGTATACCATCATCAGCCCGCCGACGACGACGATGGCGTAAAGGTAGGGAAGTCCGAACAGCAACTGGATGAGTTGCCCGGCGCCGACCATCTGCGCGATGAGGTAGAAGGCGACGACAAATAGCGTACTCACGGCCGAGAACGTCCTGACCGGCCCCTGCATGAACCTGTACGACGCAACGTCGGCGAAGGTGAAGCGGCCGAGATTGCGCAGCTTTTCCGCAACAAGAAACAGCACGATCGGCCAGCCGACGAGGAAGCCGATCGCGTAGATCAGCCCATCATAGCCATCGTTGAAGATCTGCGACGTGATACCGAGGAACGACGCGGCCGAGCAATAATCGCCCGCCATCGCCAATCCGTTCTGAAAGCCGGTAATGCCGCCGCCGGTGTAGAAGTCGGACACGGTGCGCGTCCGCCGCGCCGCGACACCGGTGATCCACAACGTGATGCCGACGAAGCCCGCGAACATCAGAATCGCGGTCCAGTTGGTCGGCTGGCGTTGAACCGCACCGCCTATCGCCGCTCCCGCGACGCTCGACCAGCCGAGCAGCGCTATCGCCGTCGCCGTCGCGCGCAATGCCAGCCGCCTCACGACCGCACATCCGCAAGCACTTCTGCCAGCCGCGCATCATAGCTGCCGTTGGCGCGCCAGACGTAGATCGCGCAGATCGCGACGGTACCGATCAGCATCGCCACACCCGCCACTACCGCTATACTGGTCGTGCCACCGGCCATCGGCTGCGCCATCAACGGCTTGTCGAACGCGATGAACGAGATGAAGCTGCTGTAGACGACCACCGTGATCGCGGTAAGCACCCAGGAAAACCGTTGCCGATCCCGCACCAGCGCGATGTAGCGGGGATCGGCGGCAATCCGCGCTACGCGCTCGCGGTCGTGTTCTGGGGGCATCGACATACCCTCTCATCGCCGAGCATTCCGCCAATGGCAATGCCTGCGGTCAGGCCGCCTCTGTTTCGGACTTCAGCGCTACCCGGCCAACTCCGTCGGGACTGCCGGCAGTGTCAGGGTCGCGCACAAACCACCGGATCGCGCTGTGGAAAGCGCCAGCCGCCCCCCGTTCAACTCCGCAAGTTCCTCGGCGATCGGCAAGCCAAAGCCGTGCCCATCGCCACGTTCGTCCAGCCGCCGCCCACGCGAGAGCGCGTCGGCAAGCGCCTGCTCTGCAATTCCGGGACCATCGTCCTCGATCCGAACCTCGACGCTGGCGCCGATGCGCGTAGCATTGATCGTAATCGCCGTAGCAGTGTGTCGCCACGCATTGTCGAGGAGGTTGCCGAGCATTTCGCTCAGATCCTGCGCATCGGCCACCACCACCAGCGTCGACGCAACGTCAATCGAGAGCACAACCGGTTTGTCGGCGTGGACCCGTCGCAGCACGGCGACGAGATCGTCGATCGTCAGTCTCAACGCAGTACGCACGCGTCTGGCACCGCCAGGAGCCGCCGCCCTTGCCCGGCCAAGGTGGTGGCGGATGCGGCGGTCGATATCCGCCACCATCGCACCAAGGCTTCCGTCCGGGTCCCGTCCGCTTTCCGCCAGCTTGAGGCTCAGCGCGGCAAGCGGTGTCTTCAGGCCATGCGCCAGATTGGCGACATGGCGTCGCGCGTGTTCCAGCCCGGCCTCGTTCTGGTCGATCAACGCGTTGAGTTCCGCCGCCAGCGGGGCAAGCTCATCCGGCTGGTCAGCGGGCAACCGCCCCGCCCGCCCGGCGCGCACGTCGGCAAGCGAAGCGCGCAGCGTACGCAGCGGCCTCAACCCGAAACGCAGTTGCAGGACGGTCGCGACCACCAGCCCGACACCCAGCAGAGCCAACGAGCCGAGCAGCGGCACCAGCGCATCGCGAAGCGGCGCAAGCGCAAGGTGTCGTGGTCCGCTCACCGTCACGACCGCCGGTCCTGCAGTGGTGGCGATCGTGCTCTGGCGCACATGCACCCGCTCTCCGGAACGCGCGACGCCTTCGCCGGGGTGCACGCCGGAACGCTCGCCACCACGAGGGAGGAGCGCACGGTCAGGTCCAGCGATCGGCACATCACCTTCGATCGGATCGCCGCCGGTCCAGCGTCCGCGTGCACTCTCGACACGCCAACCCCACCCTGCGCCCGGCGTATCGAAGACCGGCAGGTCGACCACACGAGCACGGTCCAGCGTACCATCGCCGCGCACCGCCCTGACCAGCATCGTCACCTCGGCATCGAGTTGTTGATCGAGGCCCTGAATCACGAAACGCTCCAGCACATGCCCGATGCTGAACGCAGCGAACACCAGCGCCGCCAGTGTCGTCAACGTGGCGATACCAAGCAGCCGCCCGGCGAGCGAGCGCGGCACCAGTCTCATGCGCCGGTCGCCGTCACGCGGTAGCCGCGCCCGCGCACCGTTTCGATCATCGTCGGCCCGATCTTTTTGCGCAACCGTCCGATGATGACTTCGATCGAATTGGAGTCCACATCCGCATCGCCCTCGTACACACGCTCGATCAGATCGGCGCGGTCGACGACCACTTCCTTGCGCAGCATCAGCGCAGACAGAACGCGCCATTCGAACGCGGTGAGCTTGAGCGGGAGCCCCTCCAACTCGAACGTGCCGAGTTGGGCGTCGAAAACGAGCTTGCCGCAGGTCAGGATCGCGCCAGCGTGACCAGCAGCACGCCGGACGAGCGCACGCAATCGCAACACCACCTCCTCAACGCGAAACGGCTTGGTGAGATAATCATCGGCGCCGGCCTTGAACGCGGCGACCTTCTCCGACCAGCCATCGCGCGCGGTCAGGACTAGAACCGGCATGTCGCGCCGTTCCGCGCGCCATTCGCGTAGCACCGTCACGCCATCCTTGATCGGAAGGCCGAGGTCCAGCACCACCGCGTCGTACAGTTCGGTCGCGCCGAGATGGCCGCCGTCGAGGCCGTTGCCAGCGTGGTCAACCGCGAAGTTCTCGGCACGAAGCGCCCGTGCGATCCCATCGGCCAATACATTATCGTCTTCGACGAGCAGAATGCGCAAGCGACTGTTCCTCCCCCTCAACCCCTATGGCTGCAAACTAAACGCAATCTGAACGGCGTGGTTCAGCGGTGCGCGGGTGCCGAGTCGTAAAAGGGCTCCACCAACCAAGAAGGACCCAGCAAATGACTGATCTACTCGAATCGCACGATCACCCGCAGCATGGCGCTCGCAAGAAACGCCAGAGCAAGTTTGCCGTGATCGGCGCCGCACTTCTCGTGCTCGGCGGTGCGGCCGGTGCAGCGGTGGTGTCGGAAACCCGACCCGCCGTAACGATGGCGCCGACGACGCCGGTGGCGATCCGTTCGCTCACCTCCGGCAACATCGTCACCATTCGCGGCCAAGTCGCCGAAATCTACGGCAACAAGTTCATCGTGGCGGATGCAAGCGGGCGCGCGCTGGTCGATGCCGGCCCGGAAGGGGACGATCGCGCGCTGGTTACGGCCGGTGAGCCGGTGATGGTGCAGGGTCGCTTCGAACGCGGACTGGTTCACGCCGCGTTCCTGGTCGGCCCGGACAAGAAGGTGCTCGCGCTCGGGCCACTCGATCATCCCCATGGGCCGCCGCGCGGTCCGCATGGTCCCGATGGTCCCGACGGCCCGCCGCCGCCTCGGATCCGGCACATGCGCTACCCGTTAACGCATCAGCCCTGCGGCCCGAAGCGCATCCTCGATCACCTTGCCGATCCCGGCTGCGCCACGCGCCGCATCAGGCTCGACCTTTCGCCCCTGCGGCCGGCGCGGCTCCGCGCGCATCGGCAGCGTGGCGGCATCGCGCGTTTCGGGGCGGGGCTGCGGCACAACGGATTCCCCCGCGGGTGCAATGCCCCAGAATTGGGCGATCCGCAGCGTAGACGAGATGCCAACGTCGAGCATAAACGGTGCGGCCGCACCATAAGCACCTGCGCCCTTGGTCTTGAGCGGCGTACCGTGCCCCATGCCGGGAATGATATACTCCTCGACAAGCACTTGCCCGTCCGCGCCGCACCACACCCGATGCGGCATCTGATCGACCTGATCGGCCCGCGTAGGCTCGGCTGGCAAGCCATGCACGCCGCGCCACTGGGCTACGATCGCATCGGCGTTGGCCGCGCTGACGGTCGCGTCCTGGTCGCCATGCCAGACGGAAAGCTTCGGCCACGGGCCGCGATGCGCGGACGCCTCCGTTACCGCTGCCGACAGCGTGTCCCCGCTCGGCAGGCCATGCCCACGCATGCGATCAAACGCCTGCACCATATCGCGCGCGACGCCATATGGCAGGCCCGCGATGATCGCGCCCCCAGCGAACAGCTCGGGGTAGCACGCCAGCATCGCCGCCGTCATCGCGCCGCCAGCGGACAGGCCGGTGATGTAGATCCGGCGTGGATCGATCGCGTGCTGGCGTATCACCGCCCGGATCATATGGTGGATCGACTCGACCTCCCCGGACCCGCGCCGCGTATCTCCCGCCTCGAACCAGTTGAAGCACGTGTTCGGATTGTTGCCGCGCTGCTGCTCGGGATACAGCACGGCAAAGCCCTGCTCGTCGGCCAATCGCGACCAACCCGATGCCGCATCGTAGCCCGCCGCCGTTTGCGTGCAGCCATGAAGCACGACGACCAACGGCGCTGCGGCGGGCAGATCGTCCGGGAGATGCAAATAGCCGGCAAGTCCACCGGGGTTCGACCCGAACCCCGTCAGCGAGCGCAAGCTGGTCACGGGCTGCCCCGTAACACCGGCGCGGGCCGCAGCGGCGTTGAGCCGTGCGATCGTATCAGAAATGCCGCGCATCATGCAGTCTCCAGCGCCGGCACTGGCCCGGCACGACAACAGACATCGGCATGCTGCACTGCACAATCAACCGCGTCCAGGCCACGCCGCGATAATAAACGTCATCTGATGTGTTGCCGCTCGACTGCTGCCAGTCCGTCAGGCCACCATTGCCGTCTTCACGACTGGGACGCCCTGTTCGCGCGCGATGGCACGCTCGATCGCCAATCTCGAGCGCGCACCACCGGCGTCGATGTTCAGCTTCAGCAGGCGCCGATCGGGATAGCGCGTCAGGTTACGCTGCTGCTGCTCGAGCATGTCGAGGTCTTCGCTGAAGATCTTGCCCTGTCCCGTCCGGATCGTGTCGGTGAGTGCTGCGTCCGTCACCGCGAACTGACGTGCCATCCCCCAGAAATACCAATGCGACGTCTCGGTTTCCGGCGTGATGAAGTCGACGACGATGCTTGATGCTTTCTTGGAAGGATCGGCGTGGTAGCCACCTTCTCCGGTCAGCGCCACGCCAACCTCGATCATAACGTGGCTCGGCAGATTGAAGCGGCAGATCTGCCACCGATCGACCACCGCGTCTTCCGGCAAGCCCGCGCCCCGCAACGCCATCCGCCAGAACGGTGGCGCGCTGACCTTCTCCATGAAACGGCTGGTGATGACCTCGTCGCCCTCGGTGTGTGTCTTTACCGGCGCCTCGTCGATTTCCTTCTGGCCGATGCTGCTCGCATGGACATAGGTCTCGTGGGTGAGGTCCATCAGATTGTCGATCATCAGCCGATAATCGCATGCGATGTGGTAGCGGCCGCCCCCGTAAGCCCATGCGTCGCTCTCCCCCCAAGCAAGATCTGGTAGCGCACTCGGGCTGGCTTGCGCCTGATCGCCCGGCCACACCCACACGAAGCCATAGCGCTCGATCACGGCAAAGGCGCTGACCGGGGGGAAGTTCTTGACGCGCTGCCCCGGCATGCTTTCGACGGCGCCTCGACAGTCGACCGCGAGGCCGTGGTAGCCGCAAACCAGCGTCTCCCCGCGAACGAAGCCCAACGACAGCGGCGCGCCGCGATGCGGGCAAAAATCCTCGAACGCGACGGGTGCGCCCCCCGCCGGGCGGTAGAACACCATGCGGACGCCGCAGATCTGACGCGCAAACGGTGTCGTGCCGATCTCGTCCGAGCTTGCCGCGACATACCAGCTATTCCGTGGCCAGCCCGGCGTGACCGTGCTTCCATCGTGGCGCTGATGCTGAGACGCTTCCATAATCCATCTCCAACGGCTCGCGGCCGCTCTTGTTTTCGCTCCCGACCATATCACAGCCAACATCATCACCGCTGCATATTTGCCAAATAGCTGGTATAAGCTGCGGAAATGGCGCCGCTCGATCTCAACCTGTTGCGCGTTCTCGACGCGCTGTACGCTCATGCCAACGTTTCGGCGGCGGGGCGTGCGCTTGGCCTAACGCAGCCGGGCGTTAGCCTCGCGCTGCGTCGCCTACGGCAGCACTTCGGTGACGAGCTTTTCGTGCGGCAGGGCGGTGTGATGGCGCCGACCGCCTTTGCTGAACAGTTGCGGGAGCCGGTGACGCGCACCATCGCGACCATCCGCTCGGACATCGTGTCGGTGGCAGTGTTCGACCCGGCTCGCGCCAAGCGCCGGATCGCGATCGGCTTGTCCGATCTGGGCGATCTGGTGTTCCTGCCCGACCTGATCGCGGTGCTGCGAGTGAAGGCGCCCGGCATCACGATCCGTTCGGTCGCAGCCGAGCCGGTCGATCTTTTGCGCGGGCTTGCGGACGGCACGATCGACCTTGCGATCGGCCACCTCATCGACCCCAACACGGCGGGGCATTACGAACAGACGCTGTTCGAGCAACCCTTCGTCTGCCTCGTTCGGCCTGACCATCCGACGATCGCCGACGACCTCTCGCTAGACCAGTATCTCGCGGCCGATCATGTCGTCGTGACGCAGGAGGGCAGAAGCCAAGAACGCTACGAACACCGCGTTCGGGAACTCGGGCTGGAACGTCGGATCACGTTGCTCTCGCCTCACTTCATGAGCGTACCACTGCTGGTGGCGCGATCGGACATGTTAACGGTCGTGCCGCTTGCGGTGGGCCAGATCTACGTGCGGCTGCTCGGCTTGCGCACGCTGCCCGTTCCATTCGATGTTCCGGCGGTGGAGTTGAAGCAGTTCTGGCATCGCCGCGCGCATACGGATCCGGCCGTGGCGTGGCTGCGAAAGGAGGTCGCGGACCTGTTCCTCGGAAAGGATCCGACCCAGAGCCGCCAATCGCCCTTCTGGGCCGAATTTCTGGATCCGCTCTGAGCCGCGACCCGGCACCGCTTTAGCGCGTGGCAGAGCGCCCGAGCAGCGCCGCATACAATGCGGCCCCCATCCCAGGATCATGACGCGGCGCGACCAGTTCGTACGGGGCGAGTTTCTGCAAGGTACGCAGGAACGGCTCTCGCACCGCATCCAGTTTGGTCAGGATGCTGCCGGACCACGACAGCAGCACCGTCTCATCCTGCCCGAACGCCAGTTGCCGCCGCAGAGCCTGCGCGATGCCCGCAAGTTCCGTAGCCGCCTGCTCAAGGATGGCGGCCGCTTCCCAATCGCCCTGCTCCGCCGCCCGCGATACGATCGGCGCGAGTGCGGCGATCTCGTCGCGGGCCATACCGCGCTCACCCATCACCCGTGCGCAAATGTCGAGGTCCGTACTCAGATCGAGCGCGTCGATAAACCCTTGCCTGAGCGGCCCGATCGGCAGTCGCCCGTCGCTCATCCGCGTGAAGACGTTGAGCCCCCGCAGCGCGATCCAATAGGCCGACCCCTCGTCGCTGAACACCTCTCCCCATCCGCCAGCGCGCGCCTTGCGGCCCTGCCGCTCACCGTAGCCGATCGACCCCGTTCCCGCGACCAGATTGATTCCGTCCGCACACGCCAGCGACCCTGCCCAGCCGCATACCATATCGTTGTCGCATTGGTAGCGGTCATGCCCCAACAAACGCCCGCACGCGGCGTCGAGCAGCGGATCGATCCGCGCGTCCTCGCCAAACGCCGGCAAACCGAAGAACGCGTAACCAAGGTCGCTGCAGGACACCGCTAGTTGCGCACACACCGCACCGATACCTTGGGACAGCCGCGCCACCGCTCCATCCAGCCCGACTTGCAAATGATAGGTGGTGCCGGTCAGCGCCCGCGCCACCACTTGCCCGCTATCGTCGATGGCGACGAACTCGGTCTTGGTACCGCCGCCATCCACACCAAGGTAGAACGTCATGCGGTTGGCGTATGGATGCGCACGCCTTGTACGACGCGGTTGACAGTGCCGCTGGCGTTGGGCTGATCCGGCGTACGACCGAGCCGCAACGAGCAATGCAGGCCGTAAAGCTGTGCAAACGTGATGTACGGGAACAGCAGGTCGGCATCGGCCAGGTCAGCCGCGTTCTCGACCAGCAGCGTCTCGCCGCTGGTGTCTTGCGCGGCGATCACCACCACTGCGCCGCAGCGGCCATCGCCACGCAGTTCCTCGATGATGTCGAGGTCGTAGAGGCGGGTCAGCGGATCGTTCGACACGAACACCACCACCAGCGTGCGCGGCGTCACGATCGTCTTGGGACCGTGGCGGAAGCCGAGCGAGGAGTCGAACGCGGTCGGGATCGTGCCATCGGTGAGTTCGAGCAGCTTCAGCGCGGCTTCGCGGGCGAGACCCTGGAACACACCGCTGCCCAAATACACGACACGCTCGAAATCCGCGCCGGCAAGTGTTGCCGCCTCGACATCGGACCGGCCGAGCATCGCCTCGACGGCGCTGGCGATCGCCTCGACGCGAGCGGGCATCGTACCCCGCCCGGTGAAGATCGACAAGGCCGACAGCATCATGGCGCTAAAGCTCGACGTCATCGCGAAGGCTCGGTCGTGCGTCTCCTCGGGCAGCAGCACGACGTGGTTGTTGCCGGTGACGCGGCGCGACAGCGCGCCGTCCGCGTTGCAGGTGATGATGAGGTGGTGGACCGACGCCACGCGCGCGTCGGCGAGTTCCACGGCGGCGATGCTCTCCGGGCTGTTGCCGGAGCGGCCGAACGATACCATCAGGGTCGTGCGATCGGCCGCGAGGTACAGGTGCGGCGCGCTGACGATGTCGGTGGTCGCCACCGCCTCGACCGGCCGGCCGAGCGTCGCCGACAGCCACGGTGCGAGGCATTCGCCGATAAAGGCGGACGTGCCCGCACCGCATAGCATGATGCGGAGGTCGGGCCGTGCGAGCAGCGGACCTAAAAAGCCGTCGATCTCGGCATGAGAGGCGTCGAGGATCGCTTGCGTCGCGCGTAGCGTAGCGGGCTGCTGGAGGATTTCGCGCCGCGTCCAGCTATCGTCGCTCGTAGCCGACTGGTCGAGCGCGAGGTTGGTATCAAGCATTGGGATTGCAGGCTCCGTAATAGGCGTCGAGCGTCGCACCGATGTGCGCGACGATCAGGTCGATGGGGTCGAGCGTCGCGATACCGGCGCGAACCGCTGCGTAAGCGACCGGCAAATACTGGCTGAGCAGCGGCAATGGCGGAGTATGCGCGCGCAAATTGTCGAACAGCCGAGCCTGCGCTTCACTGATCTCCGCGTCCGGCCAATAATAACGGATGCGGTCGCTCAGCGAGTATTGCAGTTGCAGTTCGAGGGCGTCGCCGCTCTCGTGATAATATTTCCGCCAGTTGCCCGGCTCCGCCTGCATCCGGGCAATAGCGGTGGCACGCAGGTTGGCGCGCTGCTCCGCCGGCACGGTCTCGCGTTCGATTGCATCGAGCGCCCACAGCGCCTCACGCAGCGCGAAGGTCACGCCGGGGCCGACCTTCAGGATGGCGAAATGGTCGCGCACCAACGCGGCGAGTGCGTCGGCAGTCTGGTAATCGGTCGAGTGCGCCTCAAAGACGATATGATCGACCGGGACGATAGCCTCGCTGAGCGCGGTGGCGGCGGCGGGATCATAATCGACCACCTTCATGTGATCGAACTCGACGCCGGGCTGGACGACGGTGGCGATCACGCGTTCCCACGCGTCCTTCAAACCGGCTTCGGCGAACAGGCTGCGGTGCATGTCGAGCGTGGCGAGCGCAGCCTCCGGTGTCGTCACGGCGAGCGTGTCGAGGTCTTCCGCGGCGCCGCCAGGTACGGGGACTTCTGTGCCGATGACGTAGACCGGTGCATCGGCGGGATCGCCCGAATAGGCATCCTCCGCCACGCGGCACAGGCGCGCGGCGCGTTCGGCGACGGTGCGTTCCGGCAGCGGCGTCGGGTCACCTTCACAGGACATCGAACAGTCGAGGTGAATCTTCGCGAAACCGGCACGCACGTAATCACCGATCATGATCTCCGCCTTGGCCATCGCGGCATCTGCCGGCAGGCTGGTCCAGGCGTTGGGACCGAGATGGTCACCGCCAAGCACGAGACGGTCTCGAGGGTAGCCGATCCGGTCTGCGATGCCCTCCACGAACGCGCGGAAGTCGGCCGGAACCATGCCGGTATAGCCGCCATCCTGATTGACCTGATTGGATGTCGCCTCGATCAGCACGAAGCGCGCATCGCGTCGCAGCGCGTGAACAAAGGTCGCCTCGATCACAAGCGGATGCGCCGAGCACACCGAGGTGATGCCCACCGTCCTGCCACGTTTGTGATCGGCGACGAGGTTTCGAATCGTCTCCACCGACATTCTCCTTTGACGGCTTGCTACAAGCTATCACGCTATAACGCTATAACGCAATGTAATGATGCGAAACGAAACCTATATGGCCGCAGTGACAGCCGTATCGTCTTTCGTGTCAGGTTCGACCGCGAGCAACAGCGACGCGATGACGGCAAGCACGATGCCGACCAGTTTCACCGGGCCGGGCATGACACCCAGCGCAACCAGCGAGATGATCGCGGTGGCGAGCGGTGCGCCCGCGTTGGTGAGTGGCGCGACGATGATCGCCTTGCCGTAGCGGAAGGCGAACACCAGCGTCAGCGCACCGATCGCGTTCAACACCTGGATCACCGCCGCGAGGCCGGGTCCATCCGCGCCGTAGTTGATCGGGCGGCTGAAATCGGTGAGCGACAGCGCCACCGGCACCAGCGCCAGCCCCGTCGCCGTCATGTAGAAAAAGATGCTCTCGCCCGACATGATCGTGTTGGCGGCCTTCATGAAATAGGCCTGCAAGCCCCAGCACAGCATCACGATCAGCGCGAGGATCAGCCAGCCGCCGCCCTGCGCATCGCCACCGGGCGCGAAATCGAACGTCGGCAGCGCGAGCAGCGCGAGCAGGATGCCGACCGCTCCAAGCCGGCCGGTGCGCTCCCCCATGAACAGGAACGACAGCGCGATGGTGACGACCGGCGACAGCGAGATGACCGGGAAGATCAGATAGGCCGGCCCACGCGTCACCGCGTAGAACAACACCATCTGCCCCCCTGCCCCAAGCGCACCGACCGCGACGCCGTACGCGATGGCGCGCGGGTTCAGGTCGAGCTTCCACTTGGCGAGCGCGAGCACCACCAGCGCGGGCGGGATCATCGTTAGCGCCCACACGCAATAGACCAAAGTTTCGGGGAAGCCGTGCTGCGGCGACAGACCGGAAAATGCGCCCCAGATGCCCCACAGCACCACCGTTGCCATCGCGTTGAGCAGCCACGCGCGGCCGCCGGGAGAGGTTGCGGTCATGCGGTGGCCTTTCCGTCGAGGGGCGTGGTGTCGAGCACGAGGAAATGCTCGAACGTGGCGGGCAAGGTCGCCTCCGGGCCTGAGACGGTGCCGAGCGGTTGCCCGGTGAAACTGTCCGTCACGCGGTGGCGGCCCGGCGGCAGACCGCGCAGGGTAACCGCGCCGGCCCAGCGATCCGCGTAAAAGGCGTAATGCATGCGCCCGTCCTTGCGGATCGCGTGGCCCTCGGGCTTGTCGAAGCCGATGTCGTACAGTCCGCCGAGATATTCGCCCTTGGAGAGCATGTTGACACGGTACAAAGCGATCCACTTGCGCCACAGCGCCTCTTTCGCCGGGTTCAGCACGATGCCGCCCGGCGGCAGCGGATCGGTGGTGTTGACCGGATCGTGCGGCCAGGTGAACTTGGTCGAGGGGATCGCGCCGATGCCGTAATGCGAGGCGAAGTCGTTGTGGCGATCGCTCAGTTCGACATGATCGCCCGCAAACGGCGCGGACGGCCCCATCATCGCCTTGAACGTCTTGCCCTTCAGGCGGATCTGCCATGACGACGTCGGATCGGACGCGGGCGTGTGGTTCATGCCGGGGATGTTGTGGAACGCGAAGGAGTCGCCGCACGGGCAGATTTCCATCACCGCGTTTGGATTGATCGAGATCGCCTCGTCGTACAGCGCCTTCCAGAAATCCTGGAGCTTCTCGTACGATTCCTCCGGCCGCTTGTGGTTGTGCGCGGGGTTGTAGCAGGGCGCAACACCGTTGAGATGCTGGCCATCAAGCTTTAACCCCTCGAAACCCCACCCGAGGATGCGGCGGATTTGCCCGCGGAAATAGTCGACCACCGGCGGATAGGCCGGGCACAGCGTAAACGCGTCCCAGAAGCTGACGTTCTGCGCCGCGCCGTCCTTGTCGAGCAGCAGCATGTCAGCGTGATCGCGGAGCAGATCGGTGCCGGGATCGGCGGCGAGTGGCGCCAGCCACAGGCGCGGGCGCATGCCGCCCGCCTTGATCGCGGACGCGAAGGCTTTCATGTCGGCCTCGCCGTGCGGGAACTTGGCCGGGTTGAGCTTCCAGTCGCCTTCGGAGGTCTGCCAGCCGTCGTCGAGCACCGCCCATTCCAGACCGATCTCCTTCGCCTTGCCCATCGCCGTCAGCACTTCGGCGATCTTGAAGTCGCGGCCATAGCCCCAGGCGCACCACACCGGTGCATAGCTCGGCTCGGGGATGGCGGGCGCGGCGATGCCACGGGTCGCCATCAACCGGCGATAGGCATCGAGGGCACGGAAATGATCGCCGTCGTGCACCATGAGGAACACCGGCGGCAGGGTCAGCGTGCCGCCGGGCCGCAGCACCGTCGCCTCGTCACCCGCAATGGCGATGCGCGTTCCGGTCGGCTGGCCGGCGACCGGCAGCGAGACGAGGCGCGGCACGACATCGACGTGGCCGACAGCGATGCCGGCATCGCGTCGCCACACCACCGCGACAGGCGTGCCGCCGCCGTAATCCGACGCGTTCATGCCCATGAAGTTACGCTGCCCGGTGCCCGGGCGGATCGGCTGCACCCAGTCTCGGCGATCGGGGTAGGACGCACCGGAGAAGCTCCATGCGCCATCAGGATGCGCGAGCAGATCGTGCGTCGCGGCCTGCCAGCCATTGACGGCGAGCGGCGCCGTGCCGGTATTGCGATAGCGGATGTCGAGCAGCGCGAGGCCGGGGTAGGCCTTGAGAAACGTCACCGACACGCGCTTCTCGATGCCGCCCCCGGCGGTACCGCGCAGGTGATGGGCCTGGCCACCGGGCACCGTTTCCTGCGTCTGTTCGACCAGCAGGAAACGATCGACGATGCGCTGGTCGCCGAGGCGGATTGCCTCTCCCGGCTCCATCGCGGTCAGCGCCTTACCCGCTTTTGATATGAGCGAGTGCATGCCCGAATCGAATTCGATGGTCAGCACGCTGTCCGACAGCGAGACGACCGGCGCCTGTTTGATGGCGACGCGCGCGGCGGCGGGGCCGGCGATCAAGGCGGCCGCGGCGCCCGACAATTTGGCGAGCGCGCTTCGGCGGGACAGATGAGGGTATGACACGGACTAACCTCTCAGGAACGCCGCTTCATCTCTGGCGAGCGGCTTCGTACACAAGATGTGCCCGAAGGTTATGGCTTGCGCAAATCAAAACGCAACATAGGATGCATTTCGTTACGTTTCGTTTGGAGAGAATAATGCGTGTATCAACGATGTTGACGCCGCTGGCGGCGATCATGCTTGCCGGCGCCGCGCCGGCGCAAACCACCTATAGCGAGGCTGATTTCACGCGCGTTGCCAAGCTTGATGCGCATGTCCACGCCAATCGCGACGCGCCCGACTTCCTCGCTATCGCCCGTAAAGATGGGTTCGAACTGCTGTCGATCAATGTCGACTATCCCGATTTCCCGCCGCTGCCGGTGCAGGCGCGGATTGCGTACAAGATGCACGCCGCCGATCCCAAGCGCTTCCACTTCGCCACCACCTTCTCGATGGACGGGTTCGGCGGCAAGGGCTGGACCGCGCAGGCGACGCGTCAGATCGACGATGGCTTCGCGCATGGCGCGGTGGCGGTGAAGGTGTGGAAGAACATCGGCATGATCGCCAAGGATACCGCGGGCAAGCGCGTGTTCCTCGACGATCCGCGCTTCGATCCGATCATGGCGCACATCCAGGCCAAGGGCGTACCGCTGATCGCGCATCAGGCCGAGCCGAAGAACTGCTGGCTGCCGCTCGACCAGATGACCACCGACAATGATCGCACCTACTTCAGCGAACACCCCGAATATTACATGTACAAGCACCCCGAGGAGCCGGGCTACGAACAGTTGATGGCGGTGCGCGACCGGTTCGTGGCGCGCCACCCGAAGCTCGCCTTCGACGGCGCGCATCTGGCGAGTTTGGAGTGGAGCGTCGACCGGATCGCCAAGTTCCTCGACAGCTATCCCAATGCGGTCGTCGATCTCGCCGCGCGGATGAGCCAGGTGCAGGTCCAGTCCAACCAGAACCATGCCAAGGTGCGCGACTTCTTCATCAAGTATCAGGACCGGCTGATGTACGGAACCGATCTGACCGACAGCCCGCCCGACCCCAAGGCGCGCGCGCAGAACCCGCCGACCACCGGCAACTTCAGCAAGGAAGCGGACGATATGTGGCGTTCGGATTGGCGCTATCTCGCCACGCCGCTGTCGCAGCCGATCGCGGCGATCAAGGCGGACGCGCCGGGCCTCGCGCTGCCGCGCGCGGTGATCGACAAGATCTATTATACCAACGCGCGCCGGTTCTTTCACCTCAAGGGGTGAGCGCGCGATCCTGCCGGGCGAACGCGCCCGGCAGGGTCAGGGCCGACGCGCGCTTACGCCTCGTGGACCTTGAAGCCGAGCCGCTGCGACGCGGCGTGGATCTCCGCAGGTACATTCTTGTCGGCGATGAGGTGGTGGATATCGTCGATCTTGACGATGCGGTGCAGGCAGACGCGGCCGAACTTCGACACGTCCGTCACCGCAATCACCTCACGCGCGGCTTCGACCATCTTGCGGTTGAGCAGCGCCTCCGGCTCATAATGCGTGGTGATGCCACATTCGATGTCGAACCCGTCGACACCGAGGAACAGCTTGTCGACACGCAGGTTCTCCAGCGCCGCCACCGTCTGCGCGCCGTAGAATGCCCGGTTCTTGCGGCGCAACATACCGCCGAGCATGACGATGTTGAGCCGCTCCTTGGTGGCCAGCACCGACAGGATGTCGAGATCGTTGGTGAGGACGGTGATATCCTCGTCATCGGGCAGGAAGTGCGCGATCTGCAGCGCCGTAGTGCCCGAATCGAGCACGATCGATTCGCCGGGGCGCACCATCGCCGCCGCGAGCTTGCCGATCCGCATCTTCTCGTCGGCGTGGCTGGAGCGCTTGACCTCGACCGCCGGCTCGGCAGTGACATTGACCGCGTCGGCGCTGATCGCGCCACCATAGGAGCGCTCCATCACGCCGCGCGTTTCCAGATACCGCAGGTCCTTGCGGATCGTCTGCATCGATACGCCGAAGCGCTGAGCGAGCGGCGCGACCTGCACGCTGCCGCGTTCGCGGACCATCGTGCTGATGCGCAGCCGCCGTTCACTGGTGTCGCGGACCATGCCGCCGTCCTCCTTGGTCACGTCCGTCTTTCCGCCCATCGGCATCGCGCCGCTTGTCCCTCTATGTCGCGCCGTCGTTCCCGGGGGAAGCGGCTTCGTTGCTGCAAATGCTTTCAGCGGCGCAAGGCTGCATTGCCCCAACCGATCATCGGCGGCCGGCCCGTACCGCCACTTGCGGCGACCGCGACGAGTTCGACGATTTTCGCACCCGCCACGTTCGCATCGATCGGCTGCGGTGGTTGTGTCGGCGTGACCGAAACCTCCCGTACCAGCTTGCGATCCGCATAAACGCGGAAGCGTACCGGCCGCTTGCTCCCGAGCACCACCGGAATGGCGACGAAGCGGCGGAAGTCGCCACCCGCGCGCAGCTCGATCCGGGAATTTGCGAACAGGCCGATTCCGTGCGCGAACGCCTTCCCCGCAGCCACGAGCGGCGTACCGTCCGGCGCAGTAGCGATGCGGGCGGGGAACTTCCCCATCGCCAACGCAGTCTCAGGCGTGAGACCGTCGGCGGCGATGTTCACGCGCGCCGGCATCTCGTCGAGGAACGTCGTGGATGGATCGGCAGGCGTGCCGGCAAGGCGCAACAGCACGGAGCCGTGCGCGGGCAGCGTTGCGGTGATCGTGTCGGTAGCAGGCTCACGGTCTGCCCTCGCCCACACATCGCGAACGGTGGCGCTGCTGCCGGGCGCGAAGCCGAGTTGCGCCCACGTGACGCGCGCCGTCACCGGCTGCGCACCGCGATTGAGCAACGCAACCGCGCGCTGGCCAGTACCGGAGAGCGTCCGCACCACCGTCATCGCATCGCCGTCGCGGTACGGCACGCCCTGATTGCCAGCGGCGTCCTGATCGATCGCGATCATCTCGGTATTGCCGACCAGATCGAGCAGCACGGGCGGGGCATTCCGCAGATCGAACCCGAGCAGCAGCGGCGCCGCGGCGATCGCCCACATCGTGACGTGGCTGCGTGCCTCGGTCAGGTGATGCACGTCGAAATCGCCGTGACCGACCGCGAGCATATCGGGATCGTTCCAGTGGCCAGGGCCAGCATAGAGCGCGCCGTCGACCACGCTGTCGAAATTGCCGAGCATGCTTTTCCACGTGAACTCGACATCGGGGCTGGTGCGCCACAGATTGCCCCGCACATGCCCCCAGATCGGCGACAGCGCTTCGCCCCAGGCGCAGATCGACAGCGTGGCCGCGTCCCCGCCGAAGCGGTGCGCCGCCTCGCCCAGCGTCGCGTAGAGCGCCTCGACCGCGCGCGGATCCGACTTGGGAATGTCGCCGCGCACGATCATCGGTGCGAACGCCTGATAGTTGCCGGACGTGACCGGAGGATCGGCGGGCGTGTAGTCCGCCACCCCGCAGGCATCGATCTTCACATAGTCGAATTTCCAGTCGGCGAACATGGTGCGCATGTCCTGCTCGGCATGGCCGAAGCTGCCGACCTGCCGTTCGGCGATGGTTCCTTCCGGCAGATTGGGGCTGTCGGCGTCCCATCGCTGCGCACAGGTGTTGCGGCCGATGTCGGTGTATAGACCCGCCTTCAGACCGAGGCCGTGCAGGAAGCCGGTGAACGGCAGGAAGGAGCCGGTATCGCTGCCCGTCTTGCTCGACGGGAACATGCTGTCGCGGATACGCAGGCGGCCGTCCGGCAGGCGCTTCAGCGCCCAGCCGTCGTCGATGTTGACGTAGGTGTAACCCTTGGCGGCGAGCCCGGTGGTGACCAGCGCCTGCGCCGATGCGCGGACCTTTGCCTCATCGACATCGGTTCGAAACGCATTCCACGGGTTCCAGCCCATCGGCGGCGTTTGCGCGGCTCGGCTCGGGTAGACGGAGAAGCGGCCCGATGGTTCGAGCGGGGCCACCTGCGCCATCGCCGGTTGTGCCGTGATGGTGACCGAAAGCGCGATCGCGGCGCGAATATGTCGCGTTCTCGGCAATGTGTGCGCCATATTCACGATGTTCCTGTCGGCTACGAAGCTATTTTGGAAGGCAAACGCGTGAAGTGCGGAGGCGACCGGCGATATTGCGCCCGCTACGGATCGCACGCGAACGCGAATCGATGGTGACGATGCTATCAGCGATTTGGTGGTAGCGCTACATAACGAAGCTATAGGCATTTATCGAGCTCCCCGCCGACGATGCCAAGCGGGCTAACGCAGCACTGTAACCGTTCAGCAACACCTTGCACGTTTCGTTTTAAAGCGTTTGACAACTTTGTTTCGTGCGCGTTAGCAAAGCGCAACAAAGCGATCGTCTGAATTAGAGTTCCGGCGGTTGTATCGCGAAATGGGAGGACGGAACATGGGCAACGCGAAAACGTGGCGGAATGTGGTTTGCACGGGTATCAGCTTCACGGCGCTGATCGCAGGATCGCAGGCGATCGCGCAGACTGCGCCGACGACCGAGCAGCAAGGCCCGGTGGCGGGCGCGCCGACCGATCAGGTCAACCTCGGCTCCACCATTCAGTCCGGCCCCGGTGGCACGAGCGACGCCACCAGCGGCGACGCCACCGCGACGCAGGCGGCCGCGGGCGGACCCGACATCGTGGTGCGCGGCGTGCGTGGCAGCTTGCTGCGCTCGATCGATACCAAGCGTGATGCCTCCACCATCGTCGATGCGATCTCGGCCGAAGAGCTCGGCAAGTTCCCCAACCGCAACGTCGCGGAAGCGCTCTCCAACATTCCCGGCGTGACGGTGGGTCGTGATGGGCGCGGCGAGGGCCGCAGCGTGACGGTGCGCGGTCTTGGCGAGAACTTCGCGCTCACCACCCTAAACGGCCGCGTGCTGCCGACCGACGGCCCCGACCGTTCGTTCGCGTTCGACGTGCTCCCGTCCGAAGTCATTTCCGGTGCGGAGATCCAGAAGGCGGCGCAGGCGTCGCAGCTCGAAGGCAGCGTCGGCGGCAATATCGACCTGCGCACCGCGCGGCCGTTCGATCACAAGGGCTTCCACGCCGCCGGCTCGCTGGAGGGCCAGTACAACCAGTTCGCGGAGAAGGGCGGCATCAAGGCGTCGGGCGTGGTCAGCACCACCTTCGCCAACGATACGATGGGCTTCCTGATCTCGGGCACGTACAACAAGTACAAGTTCCGCACCGACAACCTCGGCGAATATTCCAGCAACGACGTGTACGACATCGTCACCGGCCCCGGCGGCCAGCGCAGCGTCATCAACGCGCCGGGTGGTGCGGGCGGCGTGATCGAGCCGTATTTCTACAGCGTCGGCTACGTGCTGGGCGAGCGCCAGCGCTGGGGTGGATCGAGCGCATATCAGTGGAAGCCATCCGATCGCTTCGAGCTGCGCGTCGACGGCATCTACAGCAACTATACCGATACCGAACACAACCACCGCGTCTCGGTCGGGCTAACCCCGTTCGATAACGACGGCAACGTGCGCTACGATCTTAACAACGTGCAGATCGACAAGAACAAGGTTCTCACCAACTACACCGTCAACGATGCGACGATCGACGTGCTGTCCACCGACGAGCCGCGCAACTCGATCACCTATCAGCTTGGCGGCCATATCGACTGGAAGGCGACCGACCGTCTGACCGTCAACGCCGACGTAGCGTATGGCAAGGCCACCAACAACACTGGCGGGCAGGATCGCTTCGTTGTGGCGGGCATTCCGGGATCGCGCGCGCAGGTCGCAACGCGCAGCAACGGCCTGCCCGATCTGATCCTCACCATCCCCAATGCCGATGGCACCGTCACCAACCGCACGCTCGACCAGGCCGGCAATGACGACCTGCGCGCGCATTACATCGGCATCCAGGGCCAGAACATCGCCGACCGTAGCACCGCCGCCAAACTCGACCTGCTGTACGACGCGGACAACGGCCTGCTCCGCTCGATCGCGTTCGGTGGCGCGTATAGCGACCGCAAGAAGACGGTCGACGTGATCGACAACCAGTACACCACCGCCAACAATTTCGGCGGCTATCCGTTCGCCTTCTCGCAGATCGGCGCGAACGTGGTGCAGCCGCCGGAGTTCACCAACATCCTGCCCAACCTGACGGGCAACTTCCCGCGCTCGATCCCCGCGTTCGACATCAACACCTATCTGTCGTCGCTACAGAAGGCGGAGAACAACCCGAACGTCATCAATCCCAACACCGGCCAGCCATACCCGACCGGTTATGCCACGCAGCAGGTCGTGCCGGATCAGCTCGCATCCTATGCGATCACTGAGAAGACGTGGAATGCCTACGCGCAGATCAACGTCGGCGGTGACCGGTGGAAGGGCGACTTCGGCCTGCGCTATGTCAACACCACGGTGAACTCGCTGGGCTATGGCACCACCGTGCGCAGCTATCAGGTGGTCGGCGTCGGCACCGCCAACGTGGTGTTCAACCCGATCGCGCCGATCACCGGCGGCGGCAGCTACCAGCGGCTGCTCCCTTCGGCGAACTTCTCCTACGATATCGCGCATGGCTTCCGCGTCCGTCTCGCCGCATCGCAGGCGATTTCGCGGCCGACCTTCGGGCAGTTGTCCTCCGCCAAGGATTATTCGGCGGCGCAGTCCAACACGCCGGTGGTCACGGATGCGGGCAACCCGAACCTGAAGCCGGTGTCGGCGGATCAGGCGGACATCTCGCTCGAATATTATCCGAACCGCACCATCGCGCTGACGCTGGCGGGCTTCTACAAGCACCTCACCAATTTCGTGACGACGCGCGCGGTGCCGTTCACGCTGACGCCGACCAACCAGGTGGCGGGTGCCCCGGCGAACTTCCCGTTCACCGAGCTGACCTATGTCAACGGCGACAGCGCGACCGTTTACGGCATCGAGGCGGGCGCCCAGTATTTCCTGGAGAATGGTCTCGGCTTCCAGGCCAACGCGACCTACAACCGCTCGCGCGCCAAGAGCGAGGGCTTCCCGACCACCGACTTGCAGGATGCGGTGCCGTTCTCGGCCAACGCCAAGATCTTCTACGAAAAGCATGGCATCAACGCATCGGTATCGTACCAGTATCAGTCTAGCTTCACCTCGTCGCAATACAGCTACATCAACACGCTGGCGATCAAGCAGCGGCCCTATCACGAACTGGCGAGCAGCATTTCGTACGATATCCTGCCGCAACTGACCGTGTACGTGCAGGGCTCCAACCTGCTCGACAGCGCAACGCAACGCTATTCGACCTATAATAACGTACCGGCGTTCTACGAATACACCGGTCGCGCGTTCTTCTTCGGCGTGCGCGCGCGCCTCTGATCCGTCTGCCCCTCCCCAGCCCCGCCCGCCCGCGCATCCCCATGCGGGCGGGCGGCAACGATCTTCACGGCTATTGCGACGCCAAGGCAACGTTGCCTTGCGAGATGGGTTAAAGCCCAGGACGGCGCCTGCGCCACCCTTCGCAAGGACTTCAGCCCGTGTCAGACGCGTCGCTCACCCATTCACCACCGGCGCCAGCAGGCCTCACCTCCGTGCTGGAACGCAACATGCATCGCATGGAAGAACGGCGCGCGAATGAGGAGCGCCACGCCACGGTGTCCGAGCGGGTTTCGGATGCGATCACGCGGTTCGCGGGCAGCATGACGTTCGTCATTATCCATGCGCTTGCCTATGGCGCGTGGATTGCGGTCAACCTCGGGACGGTACCGGGGGTAAAGCCGTTCGACCCGAGTTTCGTGGTGCTGGCGATGGAGGCGAGCGTCGAGGCGATCTTTCTTTCCACCTTCGTCCTCATCAGCCAGAACCGCATGATGGGCGCAGCCGCCAAGCAGGCCGATCTCGACCTTCAGATCAACCTGCTTGCCGAACATGAATTGACCCGTCTCGTAACGCTGGTCGATGCGATCGCGCGCAAGATGGAGGTCAACGTGCTGCCCGATGCGGAAGTCGCCGAAATAAAGCAGGACGTTTCGCCCGAAGCGGTGCTGGACGGGCTGGAGCACGACGCGCCGCGCAACTGATCTCGCTGCGGCATAGATCCGGAAGCACCAGCATATCGATACAGATCAGACCGCGAAACCATCCGGCGGTATGTCCGTTTGAACGCGGACCCCTGGGAGATGCGGATGTCGAACTCTGCGGCACATCTGGACAAGTTCGTTTCGAAACTGAACGCGCTCAATATGCTGACAGCAGAGGAGGTCGCCGCTATACAGGCGCTACCGTTGCGCGTGCAGTCGGTCCGGGCGCGGACCTCTGTAGTTACAGAGGGTCAGCTAGTCTCGGAATGCTGTGTCCTGGTCGAAGGGTTTGCCTGCCGTCACAAATTGGCAAACGACGGCGGCCGGCAGATCGTCTCGTTCCATATCCCCGGCGATATCCTCGATGTTCAGCACCTGCTGTTCAATCGTGCCGATCACAACGTGCAGACGATCACCGACGCGACGCTGGCGTTCGTGCCGATGGACGCGATGCGTCAATTGACCGACGATCGGCCGGAGATCGCCCGTGCCTTGTGGCGGGACTGCCTGGTCGAAGCATCGGTGTTCCGCGAGTGGGTGCTCAACGTCGGACGGCGTAGCGCGAAGACCCGCATCGCCCACATGCTGTGCGAGTTCGCGGCGCGAGCGGAGGCCGCCGGCATCGGATCACCCGCACACTTCTCGTTGCCGATGACGCAGGAGGATATCGCCGACGCGACCGGGCTGACGGCCGTGCACGTCAACCGCATGTTGCGCGAATTACGCGAGGAACGCGTGATCGAGCGCGAGGGCCGGCAGATCCGGATCGCCGATTGGCCGAGAATGAAGCGGATCGCCGACTTTTCACCTGCTTATCTGCACATCGCAGCTTGAACAGGTCTTCTCGAGGAGAGCGTTCCCGGCGCAAGGCTGGGGCTAAATTTCACGTCCGTAGACACGGCATACCGGCTGAGAGATGAGAATGGCTCGCTATTACATGAATCTCCACGAATGCGGGGTGGTGACGGAAGACCTCGAGGGCGTCGATCTTCCGGACGCCAGCGCCGCTGCGGCGAACGCGATGATTGCAGCCCGCGACGTGATGGCCGGCGAGGTAAAGAGCGGCGCGTTGTGCCTGTCCTGCAAGATCGTCGTGCTGGATAAAGACGGGCATCAGGTCGCCGAAGTGTACTTCCGCGACGCGCTGAACGTCAGCGGCCTATAGCACCTTGGCAGGGGCCGAGTGGCCTCGGATATGGGGGGACCCGATAGATGATGCGGTGCCGGTCCGCCGGATGACCGGTCCGTCTTGCCCCCCCCTGTTAGCCCTCACCCTCCTTTGCCGGGCAGCACCTCGCGCACGAGTTGCCGTGCGGTTTCCGCCATTACGTGCACCGCACCCTCGTCGCCCTTCATGATCGAGGACATGAAGGTCTTGGCCTGCTCGAATGTGAGATGCGGCGGGAACGGCGCGACCTCCGGATCGGTCTTCACCTCCAGCACGACCGGCCGATCCGACGCCAGCGCCTGCGCCCATGCGTCCGCAAGCGCCTCGGGCGTGTCGACGTAGATACCCCGCAACCCGATCGACTCCGCGAACTTCGCATAGGGCACGTCGGGCAGATCCTGCGTGGTGGCGAAGCGCGGGTTGCCCTCCATCACGCGCTGCTCCCACGTCACCTCGTTGAGGTCCTGATTGTTGAACACGCACACGACGAAGCGCGGGTCGGCCCAGCGCTGCCAGTATTTCTGCACGGTGATGAGTTCGGCCATGTTGTTCATCTGCATCGCGCCATCGCCGACCAGCGCGACGACTGGGCGCGTCGGATGTGCGAACTTCGCCGCGATCGCATAGGGCACCGCCGCCCCCATCGAGGCGAGCCCGCCGGACAGTGAGCTGCGCTGGCCCTTCTTGACCGCATAATCCCGCGCATACCAGTTGGCGCACGACCCCGAATCCGACGTGACGATCGCGTTGCCAGGCAGCAGCGGCGACATTTCCCAGACGACGCGCTGCGGGTTGACCGGGTTGGCGTCCGCCATCGCACGCGCCTCCAGCGTCTTCCACCAGTCGCGCACGCCAGCGGCGATGCCGTCCTGCCAGCCGCGATCCGTCTTGCGCTCCAGCAACGGCAGCAGCGCCTCCAGCGTTTCCAGCGCATCGCCGTGGAGGTTGACGTCGACCGGGTAACGGAGGCCGAGCATCGCGGGGTCGATATCGATCTGCACCGCCTGCACCGCGCCGTCCTTGGGCAGGAACTCCGACCACGGGAAGCCGGTGCCGATCATCAGCAATGTGTCGCAATCCGCCATCATGTCGGAGGACGGCTTGGTGCCGAGCAGGCCAATCGCACCGGTCACGAACGGCAGGTCGTCGGGCAGCACGTCCTTGCCGAGCAGCGCCTTCGCCACGCCCGCACCAAGCGTCTCCGCCACCTCAACCACCGCATCCGCCGCCTCGCGCGCGCCGGCGCCGATCAGGATCGCCACCTTCTTACCGGCGTTGAGGATGTCTGCGGCGCGTTGCAGGTCGGCGGGATAGGGCACGACGCGCGGCGCGGTGTAGCCGGTGCCAGAGCGGGTGAAGCCGTGCGCCTGCTTCGGCTCTTCCCACGGCAGGTCCTGCACATCCTTGGGCAGGATCAGCACAGTCACGCCATTGCGCGCCTTCGCGATCCGCAAGCCCCGGTCGACGAGGTGGCGGACCTGCGCGGGGACGCTCGCCTCCTGCACGAAGTTCGCGACGTCCGCAAACATGCGATCGAGGTTCAGTTCCTGCTGGTAGCTGGCGCCGCGCACCGACGCTTCCGCCTGGCCGGCGATCGCGAGGACCGGCACGTGATCGCTCTTGGCGTCGTACAGCCCGGTGATGAGGTGGGTCGCGCCAGGGCCGCCGGTCGATAGGCAGACGCCGAGTTCGCCGGTGAACTTGGCATGCGCGGTGGCCATGAACGCCGCCATCTCCTCGTGCCGGACCTGGATGAAGTCGATCCCCTCACCCGCCTTCTCGGCGCGTTGCAGCGCGCCCAGCACACCGTTGATGCCGTCGCCGGAATAGCCGAAGATCCGGGTCACGCCCCAATCCTTCAGCCGTTGTACGAAGAAGTCGCTGGTCATCTCGGTCATGTGGTTTTCCTGGCGTGCTGCGATTTGGACGGTGGAAGGCTGGCCGGTCTCAGGTACCGGGCGCTGCCCCTACAACCCTGCGTGCCGTCGGGCGTTCCAAGCCGCCGGACGAGGCGCCCGAGGCACGCGATTCCTTAGCCGACATGACTTGCGCGGCACCCGGCGCGCTCATATCCAGTGGCCGATGAACCACCTTGCAAAAACCTTGATGCGAACCGTCGCGCTTGCGGCGATCTCCCTGTCCATGCCGTCGGCCATCGCGCTCGCCGCACCGACGCAAGCGGTGCCGGAGGGCATCCTGCCCGACGCCGCGACGCCGAGCGCCTACCGGCTCGACCTCGTGGTGCAGCCCGACCAGGATCGCTTCTCCGGTCATGTCGAGATCGACGTGACGCTGAAGGCGCCGACCAGCAGCCTGTACCTGCATGGCCGCGAGCTTCACGTCGCCAGTGTCAAGGCGCGCGGCGGCGCGGTGCAGACGACCGCCACGTACACGCAGGTCGATCCGCTCGGCGTGGCGCGGGTGGACTTCGCCAAGCCGCTTCCGGCCGGCAAGGCGACCCTGGTTTTCGACTATGACGCACCGTTCGGTGCCGGTCCCGCCGGCCTGTATCACGTCAAGGTCGGCGACCAATGGTATGCCTGGACCCAGTTCGAGTCGACCGATGCGCGCGCCGCCTATCCGAGCTTCGACCAGCCCGGCTACAAGACGCCGTTCACCGTATCGCTGACCACCCGCCCCGGCCTGACCGTCTACAGCAACGCGCCGGAAACCGGCAGCACGCCGTCTGCCGCCGGGGGAACTGCCGCGATGGTGACGCATCGCTTCGCACCGACCAAGCCGCTGCCTACGTATCTCGTCGCGTTCGGCGTCGGGCCGTTCGCGAGCGTGAGCGGAACCGCCGCGCCGACGCCGGAGCGCGCCACGCCCATGGCCGTGCGCGTGATCGGCACGCAGCCCAACAAGGACCAGATGGACTTCGCGCTCCAGAATACCGGGCCGATCGTCGGCCTGCTGGAACGCTATTTCGGGCGCCCCTTCCCGTTCCCCAAGCTCGACCAGATCGGCTCGCCGGTGATGCCCGGCGCGATGGAGAACGCCGGCGCCGACACTTATGGCGACAGCCTGCTGTTCCTGAACAAGGGCGCTTCGACCCGCCAGAAGCAGGCGTTCGGCATGGTCGTCGCGCACGAACTCGCGCATCAGTGGTTCGGCGATCTCGTCACCCCCGCCTGGTGGGACGACATCTGGCTGAACGAAAGCTTCGCCAACTGGATGGGTTACCGCATCGGCAACGAGTGGCGGCCTGATCTCAAGATCGGCGTCGGCGCAATCGACGAAGCGTTCCGCGCGATGAACATCGACGCACTGAAAGCCGGCCGTCCGATCCACCAGCCGATCGTCAACAGCGGCGAGATCGACAGCGCGTTCGACGCGGTGACCTATGGCAAGGGTGGGCAGGTCGTCGCGATGATCGCCTCCTATCTTGGCGACGAGAAATTCAAGGCGGGCGTGCGGTTGCACCTGAACCGCCACGCCTACGGCAACGCATCGACCGAACAGTTCTTCGCCTCGCTGGCGGAAGCCGCACACGATCCGCGCGTGCTGACTGCGATGAAGAGTTTCGTCGACCAGCAGGGCGTACCCGTCGTCCATGTCGCGCGCGGTGCCAACGGCGCGCTGACGCTGCAACAGTCGCGCTACGCGATGCTCGGCAGCACGCTTGCGCCCGAGCGCTGGTCGATCCCGTTCTGCTACCGGATCGGTACCGCGCGCAATTGTACGCTGCTGACCGACGCGTCCGCGACCATCCCGACGGCCGGAGCAGGCGCGATCATGCCCAACGCCGGCGGCACCGGCTATTATCGCTTCTCGATGGCCGACCCGGACTGGCGCGCGCTGATCGCGACGTCACCGACGCTCGCGCCGGGCGAGGCGCTGGCGACGATCGACAGCCTGTGGGCGGGCTACCGCGCGGGTGAGGTGTCTCCGGCGCTGCTCGTCGCCGCTGCCAAGGCGATGATGGCGAACCCGTACTCCGGCGCGGCGACCGCAGGCGGCCACCGCCTGGCCGAGTTGCGCGCGCACGGCATGGTGCCGGACGCCGCGCTGCCCGCGTATCGTAAGCTGATGGCGAGCCTCTATGCGCCGACGCTCGCGCGGCTCGGCTTCAGCCCGAAGGCAGGCGCCTATTTGAGCGAAGACCCCGACCAGCAGAGATTGCGTTCGGAGACGGTCGCGCTGCTCAGCGGCGAAGCGATGGACTCCGCCGTGCGTAGCCAGCTTTCCGCTGCCGCGACCGGCTACCTTGGCGGCGACAAGACCGCACTCGATCAGTCTTTGTACGAGCCGGCGTTCGGCGCGTACCTCGACAGCGGCGGCGAAACCGCGCTTGCAAAACTGTTCGCACAGGCGGCGACCAGCGACGATACATTGTTCCGCGACGCTGCGATCCGGGCGCTCGGCGGCACCGGCGATGTCGGGACCGGCACTTGGCTGATCGCGCACCTCGACGATGCGCGCTTGCGCCCGAGCGACCGGCTCAGCCTGCTGCGCGGCATGACCAGTGAGCCGGCCACGCGCGATCGCGCGTTCGACTGGCTCGTCAGCAATTACGACATGTTCGTGAAGGGCAACGGCATCTTCACCGCGTCCTCGCTGCCGGCGATGGGTACCGGCTTTTGCTCGGTCGAGAAGGCGGCGATGATCGAGACGGCGATGCGGCCCAAGGTCGACCAGTACAAGCGCGGCGGCCTGTCGCTGGATCGCACGGTCGAGCAAGTCCACGACTGCGGCGTGCTGAAGCAGGCCCGTGGCAGCGAGCTGACCACCGCGCTGATGGCGGGATAAGCGGACGATCACCCGCTTCGCGAGCGGCGTCCTGGCATCCCGGTGGCGCTGCTCGCGAGGGAGCCAGTCACGCGATCGGCGCGAGCCCGTCCATGATCGCGGTGAGCGCCAGCGCGGTTTGCAGTTCCATCGCGCTGTGACCGGCGTTGGTCCTGACATACGTTACCGGCGTCGCCCCCACATCCGCAAACGCTTCGATCAGCCGCGAGGACTGCGTCAACGGGCAGACCTGATCGAAGCGCCCGTGGACGATGTGGATCGGCAGGTGCGCGATGCGACTGACGTTGCCGAGGATGTAATCGGGTTCGAGGAACAGGTGATTGGCGAAAAAATGCGCCTCGATCTGCGCGAAAGAGAGCGCGAACTCGGCATAGCCGTATTTGCCGGGGTCATCGTCCTGCGGGATCATGTTCGAGATCCTGCCTTCCCAGACCGACCAGGCCAGCGCCGCGCGAAGCTGGTGCGCACGGTCCTCGTCGCTGGTCGGAACCGCGTCGAAGACCGCTTTGTAGGCGTGCATCATGTCGGTACGCGCATGCGGCGGGATGACCTCGACGAACGCGCGCCACTCATCGGGATAGGCCACGTAGCTGCCCGGTGCGGTCAATGCGAACGGCGCCTCGGCAAAGGTCGCGGCGTTGCCCTGGTACATGTACTCGAGGTCTTGCCGAGCGCCAATGAAGATGCCGCGCAGCACCAGCGATGCGACGTTGTGCCGATGCCGGATCGCATAGACCAGCGCGAGCGTGCTGCCCCAGCTGCCGCCGAATACATGCATCGGCCCGGCGATGCCGAGCGCGTCGCGAAGCGCGTTGATATCGTCGACGAGATGATCGGTGGTGTTGCGGACCAGCGCGACGTCCGGCCCGGCCTGCGCGACGGTCGGCTCGCTCCTGCCGCAGCCGCGCTGATCGAACAGGATCACGCGGTACCGCTGCGGATCGAAGAACCGCGACATCACCGGCGAGCACGCACCCCCCGGGCCGCCATGGAGGAACATCACCGGTTCGCCCGCCGGGTTGCCGTATTCCTCCCAGTAGAGCCGATGGTCGGGTGTCCGATCGACCTGAAGATACCCGCTGCGGTTCGCCAGCCGCTGGGGGTATTTCCAGGCGTCGCCGACGGTGCTGGCGTGCTGAAGTGCCGAGAAATCGATCATGTCCGTGGTCCTCGTCTCGCCCGCTCGACCGGGTGCGGCATCGCTCGTATTGTCATCGTGACAACCGCTGTCAAAGACAACAGTCGTGGAGCATAACCGGAGTGCGGGCGCGCAGCGCAGCTCCGGCTTTACAGGATGAGCTTGCGGCGAGTTTGTCAGCGGGGCCGATCAGCCCGCCGGCCCATCCCGCAAGTCGGGAAACAGCCGCTCGATTTCACCCTGAAGATCGCTCGCGCCGTGGAGCAGTTCGTAATGGTCCAGCAGCGCCTTCACCAGCCGCGCCCGGTGCGGACCGATACCCGGCAGCGTCTCGATCCCCGGCAGGTCGGCGTCGTCCAGCCGATCCGCCAGATCGCCGAGTGTGCGGTAGCCTGCGTCGATAAGGCACCGGCGCAGCCCCGCCGGCAGCACCGAACGGCTGACCAATAGGTCTCGGTCGGTCGCGTTCGGCATCGTTGCCCGCAGCCGCGTCCGCCCGGCCTTTTCGCGCTTCAACGATCGGCGGACAAGGCCGAGCTGTGCGGAGGAAAGCTGCAACCGGCGGCCGATCTGCCGATACGACAGACCCTCCGCACGCAACCTGCGCGCTTCCGCGATATTCGCGGCAGCGTGCTGCGACTGGCTCAGCACGCGCGGCCACCCCTGCCACCACGACGATCAGCCGACATGGCAGGTCACCGTCTGAAGCCCAACAGAACGTTGCCTTCGGTCGACAGATAGTTGTTTGCGTAATCGAACCGCGGCGTGTCGGAGAACAGCAGATAGTAATATTTCATCTGTTCGGACCACCAGTAGCCGGGGCAATGATCCGCCTGAAGCATCGGTCGCGCAGTCACATCGGCGATATCGGTATAGCCATAGGCTGCCCTGTTCCACCGCTTCATGGCGAGGAAATGCGTGCGGCCGATTTCGCGCCAGCGCGGGTTGCGGTCGAGCAGCCACAGATTGAATGCGGCGTCCGCCAGCTCCGGCCGCAGCGCGTTGCCGCGTTGCGTTGGCTGTGCCGCCGCATAGTCGTACCCTTCCGGCAGGACACCGTAGCGGTCCTGCACCTTGGCCCAGCTTTCCACGTAAGCGGCGCCGATCCTCGCCGCTCCGCCCTGTGCGAGCAGGCCGCCGTAAAAGGCGGCAAGCTCGTCCTGTTCCGCGCTGACGACCTGCCCCGTCTCGAAATCGACGTCGGCGAACCACAGGCTGCCGTCACGCCAGACCTGCTGGTGCTTCAGAATGGCGGCGGTGCAGACATCGTACATGCGTTTGCACTCGGCATCGCCGAACAACTGCCAGCCGTCCCACAGATATTCGAAGAAGCTATCGCAATAGGAGCCGACCGTCGCGCGCCGCGACTGCCACGCGCCATTGAGGACGTTGATCTGGGTCGCGACAAGGTCGAGCCTGGAACGGCGATCGAACACCGCGGTCGCCGCTTTCCTGGCCGTGTCGGCGTAACGCGGATCGCCGGTCAGGCGGCTGAGCGTGCCCCATTCGGGCAGATAGGTGGCGATATCGGCGGGGCTGGTGACAGACTCGCGCACGGCCCCGGTCTTCAGGTTGACGAAGCGATACGGCATACCGGTTGGCGTGGCGAACGCCGGCAGCAGCCGATCGGCGAGATCGCGCGCCTTGGCAAGCAGCACCGCATCGCCGCAGGCATGGTGCGCCGATAACAGGCCGCCGATCAGCCGGATCGAGGTTTCGAACACCGACACCTCGCCGTCCACCGCGAAGTCGAGATCGGCCTTTACCCACGCGACCCCATCCTCGAACCGGCTATCGAGCCCCATCACCCATAAGGTATCGAGCGCCTCGACCAGACTGAGCCCGAGATGATGCGTCTTGAGCGGAAAGCTGGAGAACGTGCCGCTGACCGGCTTGATCTCGTCCTTGCCCCAGGCGTGCGCTTTGTACTGATCCCATGCCCACGCCATCTGCGCCTTCACGTCCTGCGCCAGCGCTTGCCAGCCGGTCGCATCCGCGCCGTGCGCCGCGCCGCATGCTACCATGCCGCTCGCGGCGATGGTCCCCGCCATTATCTCGCGTCTGCTCATCCGCATCGAAGCACCTCCCTTGTTTGCGCTCCCGCACGGATCGCGCGCGGGCGCACTTCGCACCGGAATGTTCCGTACAACGCAACCAATGTGCTTATCATGCTTTACAGTATCGTGTGTCAGGCTCGAGAGCCGCGCCGTCAACGCCCGAGATGCTGGAGCCCAGTCGATGTTGATCCGAGCTGGATATGACCTGACGTTTGCTGCCGACATGCCGACGCCGATGGTCGCGATGCTCAACCTCCACCCCTCGCGCCGCGCAGACCTCAGGACCGAACACCGCATCGTTGCCGATCGCCCGGTGACGATGGAGGATTTCGTCGACGGCTTTGGCAACGTCTGCACGCGCCTGGTCGTACCGGTCGGCGGGATCACCTTGTCGTGCGATTTCGTCATCGCGGATTGCGGAGAACCCGACCGCCAGTCGCCACAGGCCGATCAGCATACGCCCGACTTGCTGCCTCCCGAAGTGCTGCCATTCCTTCTCGGTAGCCGCTATTGCGATACCGACCGGCTCTCCGATACCGCCTGGTACCTGTTCGGCGGGATCGAACCCGGCTGGGCGCGCGTGCAGGCGATCGTCGACTATACCCATGCCCAGCTTACCTACGGGTATCAATATGCGCGTGCGACCCGCACCGCCTGGGAAGCCAATGGCGAGCGCGTCGGCGTGTGTCGCGACTTCGCCCATCTGGCGGTGGCGCTGTGCCGGTGCATGAACATCCCGGCACGCTATTGCAGCGGCTACCTTGGTGACATCGGCATCCCACCAGTCGACATCGCGATGGATTTCCACGCATGGTTCGAGGTGTATCTTGATGGCGCGTGGCACAGTTTCGACGCCCGGCACCGGGTCCCCCGTATCGGGCGCATCCTGATGGCGTGTGGGCGAGACGCGGCCGATGTGGCGCTCACCACCGCGTTCGGTCCGGCGTGGCTGACCGGCTTCCACGTCCACACCGACGAAATCAAAGAGTCGGCAACCAAAAGCGGTACGCTGCCCCTGGCGGCTTAGGATCGTGCGCGGCGGGCCGCCCTGATCACGTGGCGCGGCACGTAAGTGACAGTGACAATTCGCCCGCCTGCATACGCGGTCGCGCTGTGCGGTCGTAGTCTGCCGCCCAATCTCATCGCGTGTCCAAGACTTGCAGCAAAGTGTCCTGAAAGCGGGCGGGCGCCTCGACCTGCGGCGCATGACCGAGCCCCGCCAGCCGTATCAATCGGGCATGCGCAAAGCGCTTCACCGCCAGCTCAGCGGCTTGAGGAACCGTGAGGATTTGGTCGCGCCTGTCCGCAGGTGCGCTGGACGCGCGGAACGCGGTCTTGTCCGCCTGACCGATGATGAGTGTCGTTGGCATGGTGATGCGCGGGATTTCGGTAGCCACCGGCTGGGTTTCGATCATTTCGGACAGACGTGCCTGCGCGGTCCGCACCCTATCGCCATCCGGGCTCGCATATTGGCCGGCGAGCATCATCACCCAGCGATCGTACCGCGTCTGCCATGTCCCGTGATAGTAATTGCGCATTTGATACGCCTTGATCGAGGCCGCATCCGTCTTTGCTTCCTCCGCCAGCAGCGCGCCGAGTGGTGCATATGGCACGCCTTCGGTCAGCGTATCGTTAAGCCCGAGGGGATTGACCAACACCAGCGACGCGACCTCTTTCGGATACAGCAGAGCATAGCGCATCGCGATCAACCCGCCCGTGCTATGCCCGACCAGAACCGGTCGTACCACACCGATACTGTCGAGCAGGTCCCTTGTCAGCGTTGCCAGCCCGGCGATGGTGTACTGGAACCCGCCCGGCTTGGATGACTTGCAGAAGCCCACCTGATCGGGCGCGATCACGCGGTAGCCCCGCGCTGCCAAGGCGCGTGCGGTATCGCCCCATGTGGCTGCGCAGAAGTTCTTGCCGTGCAGCAACACGGCCACGCGCCCGTTTGCGGTAGTGATTGGTGGGATGTCGAGATACGCCATACGAACCGGCACACCGGGCGACCGGCTCTCGAACCATTTCACCGGATAGGGATAGTCGAAACGTTGAAGGTCGGCGCCGAGCGGCAGCGTCTGCGCGGTGGCTGGCAACGGCGCGAGGCCGAACAGGATCGACGCGAGGATGTATTGAATTTTGGCCATCTTGCTACATCGCACGACCGGGCCGAACGATCCGCCTGTGCGTCACTCTCATCAGCTACGTCATGCGCGATCCCGCGCGCATACTGAACCGTTCGCGCCAGCGAGGCGCGGCGCCGTTCGTTCGCACGCCTGTACGTGGCCGCCTTTCGACTGGCACTGCAAACCTCCCGATCATAGAGTGCGCGCATGGTACAGCATCACGACGTGCAGGCGCTCACCATTTCCGGTCTGGCGCGCCGGGGCGATGTCGGCGTGGAAACGGTGCGCTACTATCAGCGGCGCGGTCTCCTGCAAACGCCCGAGCGGTGCGGTGTTGCGGGGCTTGGCGGGGGTATACGCCGGTACGGCGACGAGGACGTCCGCCGCTTGCGTTTTATCCGCGCAGCACAGGCCGCAGGGTTTACACTGGAACAGATCGGCGAGCTGATGGCGCTCGATGCGACCGATGACCGGGCGCGAGCGCGCGAGCTTGCCCGCGAACGGATCGCCGCTCTGGACACCAGGATCGACGAACTGGAGAAAGCCCGTGCTTCACTGAAGCGTCTCGCTTCGGAATGCGCCAGCAGTTCGGCCGGTCCCTGTCCGATCCTGACGTCCTTTGATACGCCCTGAGACCTGAGTTCTTCTCGCCGCCGGCATTACCAATTCAACAAAGACAGTTGCCCGATCACGCCAGCTTCCGTTTGCTGCTTTGGCGCACAAGCCGTTCATTTGCCGCGCGAGCAGATCAACGGTGCCGACACGGCGCCGGAAAGCCATCCGACTATTGGCAAGGCATTTTACCGCAATCGGCCTGACCGGCCGGTTGACAATGCAAGATTGATTTAGGTAGGTAGCGCTAACAGACTAAAGGGCAGAACGGGCGTGCGGAGCAGACAGAGCGGCTGACCGTATCATTTTTAAAGCGTCACGGTGAATGCCTTCCCAGTGGGGGGGGGGGGCTCATTCACCCGCTCGCTATCCGAAGACGCACCTTAGTACCAAGTATTCAGCGCACTGATCGACAATACGTCGGCGACTCAGGGAGAGAAGAATGACCTCGCATTCGTCACGGCAGAACAAGAAGCGTATCGCTCTATGCTGCGCGACCGCCTTTGCCGGACTGTATAGCTCAGCGGTGTACGCTCAAAGCGCTACTCCGCAGACGCAGGTCACCGATCCGCAGACCACGAACCTGCCGACCGTAGCGGATCAGGCTGCTGATGCGACTGCCCCTGATATCGTCGTGACCGGCTATCGCTCGAGCCTTGCGAAATCGACGAATGCAAAGCGCGAGTCGACCGGCTTTACCGATTCGATCTTTGCCGAAGATATCGGCAAGTTTCCCGACACGAACATCGCGGAATCGTTCAACCGCATCCCCGGCATCACCATCACGCGTGACATCACCGGCGAGGGTGTGAACGTCGCGATCCGCGGACTGGGTTCGAACTTCACCAACGTCACGCTGAACGGCGCGCCGATCGCTGTCGCCTCCTCCGGTGCGACCGACGCGCAGGGCACCGATCGCTCGGTCGATCTGAGCTTCTTCCCGACCGACCTGTTCACCAAGTTGACCGTCAACAAGAGCTACACCGCCGACCTTTTGGAAGGTGGCGCTGCCGGTAACGTTGATCTGCGTTCAGCGCGCCCGTTCGACAATTCCAAATCCTATGTCGCCTACAATATCCAAGGTTCGAACCAGAGCCCGGATGATCGTATCGGCGTGCGCGGCTCGATGATCGGAAGCTGGCACAACGACACGATCGGCATCCTCGCCGGCGTGTCAGGGCAGCGCTTGCTCACCGACACGCGTGGCTTTGAAACGATTGGCTATACCAACCCCGCGCTTACTGCGGCGCAGTGCGGCGCGGCGACGGGCTGCAACACCACGGGTGGCGGCAACTGGACGATCCCGGCGGTGGTTCCGGTCGGTGCGGGCGCCGGCTTGGTCGCGGGGACGCCGATCGACCAGGCATTCCTGCTCGCGCACAATCCGGGCGCTACGATTCAGCAGATCGACAACGCGCTGCTGCCGCGTCTCGGCCGCACATCGGACGAGCGCGGATCGCGCGATCGCATCAACGCAATTGTCAGCGCCGAGTGGCGGCCGACCGATACGTTGCGTTTCTATGTCGATGGCCTGTACGGCTATAAGCACAACAACCTGATCCGCGAGGATATGGCGTGGATCGTCCGCAACAGCGCGATCATCCCCACCAACCTGACGTTCGACAAGACGGACTGCAGCGCCGGATGCAGCGTGACCGGCGGCACCTTTGCCAACGCACAATTCTTCGACGAATTCCGCCCCTACATCGAAACCACGAAGCTGGTCAGCGTCAACCCTGGCGGTGCATGGGAAATTTCGGACACGCTGAAGCTGAACCTGCAGGGCAACTATTCGCGCTCCACGTTCCATCGTGAAAGCCCGACCGTTGGTGCCACCACCCCGCTCGGCGTCGGCAACACCGTCACTTATGCCAACACGGGTGACGGCGCACCGACGATTCAAAGCGGGCTGGACCTCAACGATCCGAACAACTTCGGGTGGTACGCCGGCAGCCGCCTCAACCTTCAGGATGAGCGTCGCGTCAACAAAACCAAGGGCTTCCGGGGCGATTTGACTTGGGGTGGCACCAAGCTGAACCTCAAGGTCGGCGGCGCTTTCGACGACGTCTCGCGGATGATCCAGGGCTATGACAACAGCCAGGCCTGGCAGAACGCGGCGTGCGGCAACAATCCCAGCGTCTTCGTACCCTCGCCAAACACGCAGCCGCCGTGCGCAGGACTTAACGCGCCGGGCGCGGCTCCGGCCGGCTATCCGAGCTATCCGGGGTACGGCACCGGGTCGACCGCAGGCATGACCGGTCCGGTGACCTACGGCGGTTCGCTGGTGCCAAATTCCGCCTTCCCGAGCTATCTGTCGCCCGGTCCGGCCGGCTTCGTGACGGTCAACTTCCCGGCGTTTGCCAATGCGACCAATTACCAGTCGTTCCACGACACGGCGCCAGCCAACGGCGCATCGAACACCAGCGCGATGAGTGGCCAGATCCGCGAAGTCGTGAAGTCGGCATTCGCCACCCTTAACGGCGCGCAGGAACTCGGCGAAGGCACGGTGCGGTTCAACGTCGGCCTACGCTACGTCGATACAATCCAGCTCATCACCGGCACGACCTCGCTGCCCGACCCACGCAACACCAACGCCGCCGGTGTGATGTTGCCCGATGGCAGCCGGTATCCCAACCTGACCGGATCGGTGACCACCCGCAACCACTACACCAACTGGCTGCCGGCTGCGACGTTCGCCTATGATCTGGGCGAGCATGCGGTGGTGCGCGTCGCAGGATCGCGCACCATGACGCGGCCAGACCCTTCGGCGCAGTTGCCCGGCGTGTCGTTCCCCGCACCATCGGCGGATCAGGCGTCGATCGGCAACCCAGCATTGAAACCGTATCTGTCGACCAACCTCGATCTCGGTTTCGAATACTACACCGGCCGCGAGGGCGTGATCAGCGTCAACGCGTTCCGCAAGTCAATTAACGGGTTCACCACCACCAACATCACGACGGTGCCGTTCACCGATCTCGCGCAGTACGGCATCACCTACGATACGCTGAACCCGACGCAGCAGATCGCGCTGAACTCGCGTGGCGGTCCGACCGCAGCGCAGGTGCAGATCACCTCGCAGATCAACGTGCCCGACAAGCTGACCATCAACGGCCTCGAATTCCAGTGGGTTCAGCCGCTTGATTTCGTGACCAAGCTGATCGGTGTGACCGGCTTCGGCTTCAACGCCAACGCTACGATCGTCGACCAGACCAGCAAGGGCGCAGCGGTGGCGTTCGGCGTCGCGCCGTTCACCTACAACATCACCGGCTATTACGAGAAGCACGGCGTCATGCTGCGCGTGTCCACCACGTCGCGTCGCGGCTCGCAGAGCAGCGGTCTGGCGCAGAACGGCATCCCGGCGGCTGGCCTCTACAACTTCGACTACACGAGCTACGACTTCTCGTCCGCATTCGATCTGGACAAGATCTTCAACATTCCACACGCGCCGCAGTTGACCATCAATCTGTCGAACTTCACCAACGCGACGTTGAAGTCTTACTTCCAGTTCACCAACGACACGTTCACGCAGTACAAGCCTGGGCGCCAGTTGCTCATTGGTCTGCGCGGAACGTTCTAGGCCCCGCCCCCTCCCCGGTTGGGATCCTCAGGGGCGTTGCTTTGCAGCGCCCCTTTTTTATCGTTAGCGGGTGCGATCGCTGCTGATCTCGACCGCGCGGCAGTGCGGTCGGGCGGGTTCATGAAACACACGCGGGCGGGCGAAGCCGCGCCAAGCGAACGACGTCGGAGAGTGGGATGCGGGCAAATTCGATACCGGCTGTGTCACGCCGCACTTTGCTGGCAAGCGCGGGATTGGGAGCGGCCATCGGTGCGCTAGCCACCCCAGCGCTCGCAACGCCCGCTTTAAAGAGTGCCGTCGACCCGCGCACCGCGTTCCCGCTGATCGGGAACGGAACGGCGGCGACCGTCTTCGTCGATGCTGGCGCGGACAGCGCCGTGCGGCGGGTCGCAGCGAGCTTCGCCGACGATCTCGGCCGTGTGTGTGGAACCCGCCCGACGCTTATCGAAGGGCATATCGCGGACGTACGCGGTCCGGTGGTGGTGATCGGCGTGCTTGGCCAAAGCGCGACGATTGACCAGCTCGTCCGCGCAGGCCGCATCCAGGCGGCCGACCTGCACGGAGAATGGGAAGCGTTCCGCCAGATCGTCGTCGACAATCCCCTGCCCGGCGTAGAGCGGGCGTTGGTCATCGTCGGCGCGGACCGGCGCGGCGCTGTGTTCGGCACCTATGACCTGTCGCAACGCATCGGGGTCTCCCCATGGCACTGGTTCGCCGACGTGCCGGTGCGCCGCCAGCGCGACATCCTGATCCCGGCGGGTAGTCGGCGCGATCAGCCGAAGGTGAAGTATCGCGGCTTTTTCATCAACGACGAGGATCCGTGCCTCTCCGGCTGGGCGATCAAGAAATTCGGCGGGGTGAATTCCGCCATGTATGCGCATGTGTTCGAACTGCTGCTGCGCATGAAGGGCAACTATCTATGGCCCGCGATGTGGGGCAAGGCGTTCGCGGATGACGATCCCGCCAGCATGGTGCTGGCCGACGCGATGGGCGTGGTGATGGGCAATTCCCACCACGAACCGATGCTGCGCGCGCAGGAGGAGTGGCACCGCCACCAGGATCAGGGGATCACGGGCGGCGCCTGGGACTATACGAAGAACGGCGATCATCTTCGCGCCTTCTGGCGCGGCGGGATCGAACGGATGATGTCGAAGGGCGACGGCAAAGCGTATGAGTCCGTCGTGACGGTCGGCATGCGCGGGGATGGCGATCAGGCAATGGCCGAAGGCACGGCCACCGGGCTGCTCGAGCAGGTCGTGACCGATCAGCGCAGGATCATCGCGGACGTCACCGGCAAGCCCGCCAGCGAAACGCCGCAGGTGTGGGCGCTCTACAAGGAGGTGCAGGACTATTACGACCACGGCATGAAGGTGCCGGACGACGTGACGCTGCTATTCTCCGACGACAATTGGGGCCAGCTTCGCCGCTTGCCAGACCCTGCAGCGCCGCCGCGCAAGGGCGGCTACGGCATCTATTATCACTTCGATTACGTCGGTGGCCCGCGCAACTACAAATGGATCAACACCAACCAGATCGAGAAGGTCTGGCAGCAGATGGACCTCGCGTACCAGCACAACGTGCGCACGATCTGGATCGTCAATGTCGGCGATATCAAGCCGATGGAATATCCGCTCGGCTTCTTCCTCGCACAGGCATGGGACCCGGAGGCGATGACGCCAGAGGCGCTCGCTGATTACCCGCGCGCCTGGGCAGCCGCGACGTTTGGCCCGGAACAGGCCGGCTCGATCGGGGAGATGATCACCGCGTACAGCCAGTATACCGCGCGGCGGAAACCCGAGTTGATCGACCAGTCCAGCTTCAGGCTTGGCGGCGTAACCCCGGCGGGGCTGGATGGCGGCGAGTTCGGCATGATGGTCGCCGCATGGGATACGCTGGAGGCCCGCATGACCGCCGTGCGTGCGCGGCTGTCGGCGGATCAGCATGACGCCTATTACCAGCTGATCGAATACCCGATCGCGGCGATGGCGAACCTGTACCGGCTGTACTACGGCACCGCCTGGAACCGGCTGCTCGCGTCCAAAAATGACGCGCGCGCCAACTATTTCGCCGACATGGTGGAGACGGCGTTCCGCCGCGATGGCGAACTGGTGCAGCGCTACCACAGCATCAACGGCGGCAAGTGGGATGGCATGATGGCGCAGGTCCACATGAGCTACGTCATCTGGAACGATCCGACGCAGCAGACCATGCCGAGCATCATGCGTGTCGGCGCCGACACGCCAAACGATCGCCGTCGGCTTAAACCAAAGTTTGTCGATCGCGCGGGCGCCCCCCCGGGGGTCGTCGCACGCGAGGCCACAGCGTTCAGCCGCGCGCACGATGGCAAGGGGCTCAGGTGGACCCCGATCGCAGATCTCGGACGCACCGGCGGCGGCATGATCGCGCTGCCGCAGGGGCGGGCCGCCACGACGCAGGACGATGCCGTTCACCTCGACTATGACATGGTGATCCAGAAAGCAGGCCCGGCCACGCTGACGCTGTATCTGGCCCCGACCCTAGACACGACAGGTCGCGGCACATCGCGCATCGGCGTATCGATCGATAACGGGCCGGTTCAGGTTCTACAGGTGTCGCTGGAGCCGACCGGTGGCGAGCATAGTTCTGCGGCGACGAAGCGCTGGGCCGACGCGGTGTGCGACAACGTGGTGCGGCTACCCGCGCAACTGGGTGCGATCAGTGCAGGTCGTCACACCGTCTCGGTGTGGCGTCTGGACGATAACGTCGTGCTGCAGAAGCTGGTGCTGGCGACGGTCGCCGAGGCTGAGTCGTATCTCGGGGCGGTGTAAAGCAGAAACGAGCGACAGAGAGCACGGTCGCGCCGAGCCGTGACGTTAGGCGTTGGTGGGCCCGGCAGGACTCGAACCCGCAACCTAGCCGTTATGAGCGGCCAGCTCTAACCATTGAGCTACAGGCCCCACCCGCGCGGCACCGTTAGCGGAAGCGGAGGCGCGGTGGCAAGGTTCAGCGTGCGTTGGCGATCAGTGCATCGAGCGACGCCGGGCGGACGCCACGTCGGGCCAGGTCGGTCAGCACCGCATGCCACCACCCATGAAAGCGCGCGAGATCGGCCGCGTCGCGCACGTACGGCGTATGACCGGGCGCGAGCGAGGGCGAGTGGAACGCGAAGTTGAGCACCCGCACCCCCTCGCCGACCGCGACGGCTATCGCCTCGAGCGCTTCCGCCAGAGGCATATCTTCGGGCGTGAGCGCGACGCGAGACAACAGCCCGGCATGCGCGAACAAGCCGCGCGCCCTCGGCACCCGGCCGAGCGGCCCGTACAAACGGGCGCCGCCGCTTCGCAGAACACCGGTGAACACCGTCGTTAGCGGCAGCTCGATGATCGTGCCGTCTGGCCCGCAGCGGAACGCGGCGTTGCCGATCGCACTGAAGTCCGGCCCGCCATCCGCCGTGTAGCGGTAACGGGAGCGCATCGAACTATCGAGGCGATACCCACGCGCCGCCAGCAGCCCGAGCGTCTCAGGCCCAATGCCGTAACGACCCGCCCGATAGGCGATCGGACGCTGCCCGAACGCCGATGTAATCGTATCAGTCAGGAGGTCGAGCTTTGCCGCCTCGACAGACTGCTGCAGATTGCCGGCATAGCTGTTCGCAGCGCTAAGCACTTCGTCGAAGGGTGGGTTAACCCAGGCGTGCAACTGCGTCCCGATCGCCGACACGCCATCGCCAAGCAGTTCGCGCAGGATATCACGTGCCCACCCGTCGGTCGCGATCGGATAGTCGACCATGTAGGTAAGCGGGACGCCATGGTCAGCGAACCGGCGGTGCGCCTCCGGGATCGCCGCGACCGAGGCGAGGGTATGACCTTCACGCGCGAGCGGTGCAGCCCAGTCGAACTCTTCCTCGGTATCGATGAAGACGGTGAAGCGCGTGCCGAAGTCGGCAGGCCAATCGATAAGGTCGGCGGATTTTGGCGATTCCGGCCTGAACCCTGATGGCGAGCGAGCAGGCGCCACGGATTAGTTGAAAGAAGCCTGTCCCATCCCCGCAGTAACGGCGGCAGGCAGCCGCAAAGTCAAGGCCGTGTCGCCAAGCATAAGCGCACCGCCGAGTTCACTTGCCAGATTGCGCGCAAGGCGCAGGGCGAACCCGGTGCCGAGCAACGGCGCACCGGCCTGCTCTGCCGCATGTTCCGCGTCGATCTGGAGCAGCGCTTCGGCGGTATAAGCGGCGAGCGACTGCGGCCGATCGAACATGATCACCACCTGCGCATCCTCGCGCACGGCTGCAACGACGATCCGCTCGCCCGCCTGAGCCGAAGCGACCAGCGTGGCGAGCAAGCGTCCGATCAGCCGTTCGACCGCGCGATCATCACCAGAGACCACCGCGTCGGGGGCCGCCCGACACTCGATCACCGCCGAGCGGAGCCCTGCAAGTGGGCCGAGATCACCGGCGATGCGCGCTAGCAAAGGAGCGAGCACCACCACGTCCGGACGTAGATCAAGCGCGCGCGAATCAATCCGCGCAGCCATGTCGATATCATCTATCGCGCCGAGCAGCGCGTGAACCTGTTCGCGGATCATCCCGGCCCGCCCGCGATAGGTTTGCGGAACCGAACCGAGCATTTCGGATTCGATCATCTCGGCAAAGCCCGCGATTGCGTTGGCGGGCGTGCGCAGTTCGTGGACGAGCTGGCGCAAAGCATCCGACCCGGCGCTACGGCGATCGCGCGCGATCTCCGCGCTTTCTTCCGCGCGCGGGCGGCGGCCGGTGCCGCGATAGCCGGTGAAGCGGCCGCTTGCCCGGTCGAACATCGGGGCGCCGCCAATGCGCCAATGGCCGGCCGCGTCGGACGTTCCCACGATAACGAGACGTGCGTTGGCGAAGCCGGACCGGCGCCGGAATGCACCTGAGGCGACGCCGTCCACGGCCGCATCCTCACCCGTAGCATCGAGCGACAGCCCGATCAGTGCCGCACGGGATGCACCCTCGACCCAGCGGATCACGCCGCGGGCATCGGTTTCGAACTGGAAGCCGCGCGATTCCTGCGGTTCGGCCGGAAGCAGTTCCGCCTGAAGCTGCGGCCCCTGTTCGTCCCGCTCGCGGTGAAAGGCGTCGAGCCGTGCGACAATTTCAGCGATCTGGAAGCTGCCATCGGCTGGCGGCGGCGTTGCCGGATCGGTTGTGCTTTGTCGCAGCGCTTCCGCCACGACCGGCAAGCCATTGGCGATGCTGGCGATCGAAGCGAAAGACGATTCCGGCGCGACAACCGTCTTTACAGGCGCCGGCGCGACCGGTCGCAGGAAGCGTACTGATGCTGCCTTGCGTACCGCCTCAGGCGACGCCTGGAGTACGAAGTCGACGCTGCCGAACGCCTCCAGCGCGCGCTCCACGCCGGTCGGCAAATCGCGACGGTGGCGCAGGACGGATCGACCGACCGCCGACAGGTTTGGGAGCAGAGCGATCCAGTCACGCTCGGCGATCCGTGCGCTGCGCAACACGGGGGCCGCGATGACCGAATCATCTTCTGCGAACAGCCGAACCACTTCGGCCGGCGGATCGGCATAAGCCAGCGCACGTGCACTGGCGGCCCTTACGGCAAGCGGCACGCTTGGGCGAAGCGCCCGCAAGCGCGCGATGGTCGCGGGGTCCGCCTTTGCCCGGCGTCGTCCGAGAAGATCGACCAACTGCCGCCATGTCGACTGCGCGCCGAAAGGAGTCGACACGTCGGCCGAAAGCACCGTTTCGAGACTGTCGTCGAACCGCAAAGCAACCATCCTCGAGCCCCTGGCCGCGCGAACCGCCGCACCGTAACCAATTCTTAACCTGATACGCGCGGTGGCGGAATAGCCGATTTTCGGGCGTAACATTGTGGGACAATTGCGTTCCCTCGCAATTATCTTATGCTAAAGACCTCTTCGACTATGGAAATAAATCTACCCTTTTTGGAGCGGTCTGTAATGGCGTTTGACGTAATCGACCGGCGCATTCTCGAGTTGCTACAGCGTGACGGCCGGATGACCAACGTTGAACTTGCCGAACGTGTCGGTCTGACTGCCCCACCCTGCCTGCGCCGCGTGCGGGCGTTGGAGGAAGCCGGCGCGATTAAAGGCTATCACGCGGATCTGGATGCCGCAACGCTCGGCTATCCCATCACGGTGTTTGCGATGGTCAGCCTACGCAGCCAAGCCGAGCAGGATCTTGCCGCGTTCGAAGCGCATGTCGCGACGATTCCGGAAGTGCGCGAGTGCCACATGCTGAACGGCGAGATCGACTTCATTCTGAAAATTGTCGCAAGTGATCTGAAGGGCTTTCAGGATATCCTGATGACGCAGCTGACGCCCGCGCCGAACGTCGCCAGCGTCAAAACGTCGCTGACGATCCGCACCGCAAAGTCACTGCCGGGCATACCCGTGCGTGTAGAATAACCGGCCTGCGGCGTAGCCGGTGACTGACGCCCTGCCGCGGCGGGCAAAAGAAAGGCCGGGCGGCACGCCTGCCACCCGGCCTCTCGATCAACCGTCGCTTATGCCGCGACGGGCGGCGAAGCGAGCCAGGTCATCCACAGCTTGGCGATCTCGGAATTGGGTGACGTCGTCACCTTCATCAGCGTCGCCTTGGCATTTTCCTTGTCACCACCCAGCGCCTGCGCGATGCCGAGGTGGAGGTTCAGGCGATCCATGTCCGCCACGCCCTTTGTCGCGGCAAGCGTGTAGAGCTGCGCGGCCTTCGCGTAGTTGCGCTCACCAAGGTATGCGTCACCAGCCTGCGAGGCGAGATCGCCCTTGGCAGCCGCGGCGGCAGCCTTTTCCTGCGCGGCAAGCGGCTTGTCCGAGGCAATCGACTCGCTGGCCTGCTTGGCGATGTCCGTCGCAGTTGCGTTGCCGGCGGGGATAATCTTCGAATCGAAGCCTTCCTTGATGACCGCTTTGGCTTCGGTCGGCAGACCGATCTTGTTCGACGCGTCGGCGTAGTCGATATATTCCTTCGCACCGGCAAGCGAGTTGGTCACGCGCATCAGGCGGTACAGATCGATCCGGTTGCGATCGTTCATGCGGGTGGCACCCGGGCCCGAGAAGCCGAACGTGTAGATCACCGTCCGCCAGTTTTCCTTCGTGCCGTAGTCGGCAAGCCACATCTGCGTCCAGGTGTTGGTCTGCTCCGGCAGATTGGCCTTGATCGCGTGCGACACGGCATATTTGTACCAATCCTGCGGCGGCTTGCGGCCGGCTGCCTGCTCGGCCTTCACGGCCGTGCCGAGTTCGGCGATACCGCCGGCGACGTCACCCGCTTCGACCTTTGCGCGCGCGAGGTTGAGTGCCAGATCGTCCTTGTTGTAGCCGAGGCTGCGTGCCGAGGCGAAGAGCGTCGCCGCCTTGGCATAGTCCTTGTTGTTGTAGGCGATCGTGCCGCGAATGTAGGTGAACTGCGCCTTTTCCGCCTGCGGCGTGATCGAGTTGGCGATCAGCGCGTTGAGCGGATCGGCGAGCACCATGTCGTTACGCTGGTTCTCCGGCATCGCCTGCATCTTGTTGTTGAGCACCTGCAGGCGCATCTTGGCGATGATATAGCGGTCCGATTCGTTCTTCGCGGCGGCATCGGCCTCGGTCAGCTTCGCTTCGGCGGTCGCGAGATCGGGCGGCGTCGCGGCGAGCGCGGTCTGCACCGCCATCAGCGACGGACGCGCCTCGTTCGACAGGTTCTTTGGGTTGAAGCCTTCGGCCGGCGCGGCTTCCACGGGCTCTTTCTTCTTCGCACCGGCGGGAAGCGCGATCACCGTGCTGCCAAGGCCGAGCATGAGCGCCCCGGCAATCGCAATCCTCGAAACACCCTGCATCTAAAATTCTCCTAAAGTGCGGCATAAGCCGATCGCCGCGCCGCTCTACCATAGCCTTCGTCGCGTTCAAGCGACCGCGCGTATCCCGGCATCTGGCCGGTGCGGGCTGAACAACGGTTGAACTCGCGTGCGGCTCCCTTTGACGCTTCGCGCGTGCACCGCTACCCGCTCGAGCCATGATCGCCCTGCTCTCCCCCGCCAAGACGCTCGATTACGACAGCGTGATTCCCGACCTCAAGCCGACGCGTCCGCGCTTCGCTGAGGAGGCCGGCACGCTCGCCGCCGCCGCGTCACGGCTCAGCCAGAAGAAGCTGGCGGAGCTGATGCACATCTCTCCCAAACTCGCCAAGCTGAACGCCGATCGCTTCGCCGCGTTCGAGAGCAACCCGGAGCGGCCGGCGCTGTTCGCCTTCGCTGGCGACGTTTACACCGGGTTGGAGGCGAAAACGCTTGAAGAGCCAGCGATCCGCTTCGCGCAGGATCATGTGCGGATGCTGTCCGGCTTGTACGGGCTGCTCCGCCCGCTCGACCTGATGAAGCCGTACCGTCTCGAAATGGGCACGCGCTGGGCACCGCGCCGCAAGAGCTTGGTCGAATGGTGGGGCGACCGCGTCGCGGCGCTGGTCCGAGAGGATGTCGCGACGGAGGGTTCGGGCGTGGTGCTGAACCTTGCCAGTCAGGAATATTACGCAGCCGTCGACGGGCGGCTCGGCGAAATCCGCGTGATCGACGTGGATTTTCGTGAGCCCGGCCCGGATGGCCCGCGTTTCGTCAGCTTTCACGCCAAACGCGCGCGCGGCCTGGTCGCGCGCTGGCTGTGCGAGCATCGCATCACCAAGGTGGAAGACGTGAAGGGCTTCGACAGCGACGGGTACCGGTTCGATCCTGACGAGAGCGACGACAACCGCTGGCGGTTCTTGCGGTCGTGAGCAGCGCGGTCGTCATCGGAGCCTCGGGCGGGATCGGCGCGGCACTGGTGCGCGCGCTGGAGGACGAGGGCACGTTCGACGTGGTGCACGGCTTTGCGCGTGCCTTCGAGGGCGCGTATCATTTCGACCTGGAAGACGAGGCGAGCATCGCCGCCGCTGCCGCCACCGTCGCGAAGGGGCCGGCGCCGACGCTGATCCTCGTCGCCACGGGCCTGCTGCACGACGATACGCATGGTCCGGAAAAGGCGCTGGGCGATCTCGACCCGGCATGGCTGGCGCGCAACTTCGCAATCAACGCGATCGGCCCGGCGATCGTCGCCAAGCATTTCCTGCCGCTGCTGCCGCAGGGTGGGCGTGCGCTGTTTGGCGTGTTGTCGGCACGGGTGGGGAGCATCACCGACAACCGGCTCGGCGGATGGTACGGCTATCGCGCGTCCAAGGCGGCGCTAAACATGCTGGTGCGGACGATCGCGATCGAGGAGAAGCGCCGCAACCCCCGCGCGATCGTGGTGGCATTGCATCCGGGCACGGTCGACACCGCGCTGTCGAAGCCCTTCCAGGGCAACGTCGCTGCCGGGCATCTGTTCGATGCGGACCGCGCGGCGGTGCAGTTGCTCGACGTGATCGACGGCATCAAGGTGCCCGATACGGGCAAGCACTTCGCCTGGGACGGCGCCGAAATCGCTCCATGACACAAACGTCATTTGCGGTTCGGCATATCCGGAGCAGAATAGGCCCAGACCGGGCCTGAGGCGTGCATCCACGTCGACCCGCGTCGGAGGAGACCTGATATGAAGATTCTCACCCCGCTGTTCGCCGTCGCCGCGCTGGTCGGCAGCCAAGCCGCCATCGCCGCACCCACCGGCCAGATGACCGCCACCAAGACCACCGTCACCACCGCCAAGCCGATGGCGACGACGAACAAGACCACCGTGGCCAAGACCACGAAGATGACCAAGGCCACCAAGACCACCGGCGGCCGCATGGTCACCACCAAGACGGCAAGCGGCAAGACTATCACCTACGATTGCTCGAAGGCCGGCAACGCCAGCAAGAAGGCGTGCAAGTAAGCACCGTATTTTCTCTCATTCACCCGGCACCGGCCGAGATCCAGTTACGGAGCGCGCGTCCCGTGACGTCGCGCTCCGTAACTTTACCCGACGGAACTGGACCCCGCCCTTCACCGGGGACAAAGCATTTGGCGAAAATACCGCTACACCCCGCCCCCTCGCGTGCGCGGGCGCGCGTGCAGGTCGCGCGTGACAGGGGTGGCCGGCTCGGCTAGGGTTCGTCATCCAAACGAAACAATCCCGGAAGACCAATCTTGACCGACGAGACGATGCTCGCCGACCCATCGGACATTTCCCCGATCTCGATCGTCGAGGAAATGAAGACCTCGTACCTCGATTATGCGATGAGCGTGATCGTGGCGCGCGCGCTGCCCGACGTGCGCGACGGCCTGAAGCCGGTGCACCGCCGCATCCTCTATTCGGCGCAGGAGAGCGGCTTCCACTATAACCGGCCCTATCGCAAATCGGCGCGCATCGTCGGTGACGTGATCGGTAAATACCATCCGCACGGCGACAGCTCGATCTACGAAGCGCTGGCGCGAATGACGCAGGACTGGGCGATGCGCCTGCCGCTGATCGACGGCCAGGGCAACTTCGGCTCGATGGACCCGGATCCGCCCGCCGCGATGCGCTATACCGAGGCGCGTCTCGCCAAGGCGGCGAGCTTCCTCATGCAGGATCTCGACAAGGATACCGTCGATTTCGTGCCGAACTACGACGGTTCCGAAAGCGAACCGTCGGTGCTCCCTGCCCGCTTCCCCAATCTGCTCGTCAACGGTGCGGGCGGCATTGCGGTCGGCATGGCGACCAACATCCCGCCGCACAATCTCGGCGAGGTCATCACCGCCTGCCTCGCCTATATGGACGACGGCGCGATCACGACCGAGCAGTTGATGGAGATCGTGCCGGGCCCGGACTTCCCGACCGGGGCGATCATCCTAGGCCGCGCGGGCTGCCGCTCAGCCTACGAAACCGGGCGTGGCTCGGTGATTGTGCGCTCGCGCTACACGATCGAGGAAGCGCGCGGTGACCGCCGCTCGATCGTGCTGACCGAAATCCCGTTCCAGCAGGGCAAGAACGCGCTGGTCGAAAAGATCGCCGAGGCCGCCAAGGACAAGCGCATCGAAGGCGTCAGCGATATTCGCGACGAATCGAGCCGTCATGGCGTGCGCGTCGTCATCGATCTCAAGCGCGATGCCACCGCCGACGTGGTGCTCAACCAGTTGTGGCGGCATACGCCGGCGCAGGGGTCGTTCCCGGCCAACATGCTGGCGATCCGCGGCGGCCGCCCCGAACTGCTCAACCTGCGCGACTTCATTCAGGCGTTCATCCAGTTCCGCGAACAGGTCATCACCCGCCGCTCGAAGTTCGAGCTGAACAAGGCGCGCGAGCGGGCGCATATCTTGCTCGGCCTCGTCATCGCGGTGACCAACCTCGACGAGGTGGTGCGGATCATCCGGGGATCGGCCTCGCCAGCGGAAGCACGCGCAAAGCTGATCGCGCGCGACTGGCCGTCGAGCGAGATCCTGCCGTACCTCAAGCTGGTCGAGGCGTTCGACGTCGAGGCGACCGGCGACAGCTACCGCCTGTCCGAAATCCAGGTCCGCGCGATCCTCGATCTGCGGCTGCACCGCCTCACCGCGCTCGGCCGCGACGAGATCGGTGACGAGCTGAAGGGGCTGGCCGATTCGATCGCCGAGCTGCTCGAAATCCTCGGCAACCGCGTGCGCCTATACGAAGTGATGCGCGAGGAACTGGTCGCGGTGCGCGACGAGTTCGCCACGCCGCGCCGAACCGAGATCGCCGCCGCCGCCGACGGGATCGACGACGAGGATCTGATCGAGCGCGAGGACATGGTCGTCACCGTGACGATGCAGGGCTATATCAAGCGCACCACGCTCGACACGTTCCGCTCGCAGGCACGCGGCGGCAAGGGTCGCGCGGGCATGGCGACCAAGGACGAGGATGTCGTCACCAACCTGTTCGTCACCTCGACGCACACGCCGGTGCTGTTCTTCTCGACGCTCGGCAAGGTCTACCGCATGAAGGTGTGGAAGCTGCCCGAGGGCGGCGCCGCCACGCGCGGACGGCCGATGATCAACCTGCTGCCGCTGGCCGAGGGGGAGGTCATTTCGACCGTGCTGCCGCTGCCGGAGGACGAGACCGAGTGGAGCGCGCTCCACGTCATGTTCGCGACCGCCAAGGGTAACGTTCGTCGCAACTCGATGGACCTGTTCACCAACGTGCCGACCGCCGGCAAGATCGCCATGAAGTTCGAGGGCGAGGACGAGGACGACCGACTGATCGGCGTCGCGCTCCTTGACGAGAGTGACGACGTGCTGCTCGCGACACGGCAGGGCAAGGCGATCCGCTTTGCCGCCGATGATGTGCGGGAGTTCCAGAGCCGCAACTCGACCGGCGTGCGCGGAATGCGCCTCGGCGCTGGCGACGAGGTGATTTCCTTGTCCACGCTGCACCGCGTCGGCGCGACTCCAGAGGAGCGGGAGACCTATCTGCGCTTCGCGCCGTGGAAGGGCGAGAAGGAAGGCGAGCCGAGCCTGGAACAGGCGCGCTACGACGAACTGGTGTCGCGCGAGCAGTTCATCCTCACCGTCTGCGCGAACGGCTATGGCAAGCTGTCGAGCGCCTATGATTACCGGCGTTCGGGCCGTGGCGGGCAAGGCATCACCAACATCGACAATATCGGCCGCAACGGTCCGGTGGTGGCGAGCTTCCCGGCATCCAAGGGCCATCAGTTGATGCTGGTGACCGATCAGGCCAAGCTGATCCGCATGTCGCTCGGTTCGCTGCGCGTTATCAGCCGCAACTCGGCGGGCGTGCGGCTGTTCGATGTGGCCAACAACGAGCATGTCGTTTCGGCCGCGCGGATCGAGGAAACCGAAGGCGAGGCCGAGGCCGACGTGCGCGATCCGCTCGCCCCGTTGGAAGTCGCGCCGGACGATGGCGCGATCGTCGGTGAGGATTCGATCGCTGGACCGGAGGATGGCGAATGAGCGAACAGCCGATGACCGCCTACAAGGTGCTGACCGCCGCGCAGATGGCGGAGCTGGAAACGGGCAGCTTCGCCGGCGCGCCGATTGATCTGGAGGATGGCTACATCCACTTGTCGACCGCCGCGCAAGTGACTGAAACGGTCGACAAGCATTTCGCCGATCAGCACAATCTTCACATCGCCGCAGTCGACCTTGAAGCGCTGGGCGATGCGGTGAAGTGGGAGGCATCGCGCGGTGGCGCGCTGTTCCCGCACCTGTATGGTGGCCCGCTGCTGCTGGAAACGGTGGTTGCCTATGGCCCGCTGACCCGCCATGACGACGGCAGCGTGGCGTTGCCGGTGGCCGGTTGAGCTGCCCCCGTTAAGCTCCCCCGGCGCAGGCCGGGGCTCAGGTACGGAACGCAGGTAAACTGGCCGTAGCGTTCCCGCGCGATAGAGTTCCCATCTGAGGGCCGGGGACGCGCTAACGCTTGCGAGCGTTCCCTTTTCGTTCGGGGCTCGCTATACCGCCCGCATGGACTCGGCCGCCGTCCGCAAAATTATCCACATCGACATGGATGCGTTTTTCGCGTCCGTAGAGCAGCGCGATAATCCAGCGTTGCGCGGCCTGCCGGTCGCGGTCGGCTCCGCCTCGGCGCGCGGGGTGGTGGCAGCGGCGAGTTACGAGGCGCGGGTGTTCGGCGTGAAATCCGCACTGCCCTCGGTGACCGCGCTCAGGCGTTGCCCAGATCTGGTGTTCGTGCGGCCGCGCTTCGACGTCTACAAATCGGTTTCACGGCAGATCCACGCGATCTTCGCCGAGTTCACGCCCGTCATCCAGCCGCTGTCGCTGGACGAGGCGTACCTCGACGTCACCGCCAATCCGCGCAACCTGCCGACCGCATGGGCGACCGCCAAGGCGATCCGCGCGCGTATTCTGGAGGACACCGGCCTCACCGCCTCCGCCGGCATTTCATACAACAAGTTCCTCGCCAAGCTCGCCTCGGACCACCGCAAGCCTAACGGCCAGTTCGCGGTGACGCCGGACATGGGCGCGGCGTGGGTCGAAACGCTGCCGGTGTCACGCTTCCACGGCGTCGGCCCGGTCACCGCGCGGAAAATGGCATCGCTCGGCATCGAAACGGGGGCGGACCTGCGCGCCAAATCGCACGCCTTCCTCGCCCGCCATTTCGGCAGTTCGGCGGACTGGTATCACGCGATCGCGCGTGGGATCGATCACCGTCCGGTTAACCCGGACCGGGTGCGTAAATCCTCCGGCTCCGAAACCACCTTTCGCAGCGACCGCACCGAACCTGCCGAGGTCGAGGCGGGTGTGCTGGAGATGGCGGACGACGTGTGGGAATGGTGCGAGGCCGCACAGGCGTTCGGCCGTACCGTGACGGTGAAGGTGAAATATAACGACTTCCAGCAGATCACCCGCAGCCGCAGCGCCACCCGCCCGGTGCGCAGCCGCGACGATCTCCATGCCGCCGCGCTTGCGCTGGTGCGATCGGTGTTGCCGACCGACAAGGGTATCCGGCTGGTCGGCGTGACGGTCTCGAATTTTGAGGCCGCTGAGGACAATACGCTGCCGCTGTTCGACGCCGTCAGTGACTAGACTTCGAACTCGGTGACCGCCGCCCGCTGACCGAGCGCGGCGAAACCATGCAGCCGGCAGAACGGACGCGCCGATTGCGTGCAGCAATCCGACCTAGTCGCTCAGTCTGTATCAGGGCACCGACACCGGCGCGGGGAGCTGCCTCGGGAATTGCGCGAACAGCGCATCCGCCAGTTTTCCGGCGACCGCTTCGGGCGTTCCTGCGCGGGTGCCGTCGACCTGCGCCGTCACCGCGCTGCCGCTCCAGACCGGATGATTGTCGCTGCGCACGAGAAACGTGACCTTGAGTTCGGTGACGATCAATCCGTGGAGTTGATCGTCTTTCTTCGGCAGACCCACTGCCAGCCCCGTACCCCAGTTCGACACTCCGAAGGCGGGTCGAGACTTGGTGCCGGACGTCACCGCGCCACGCACGGTGTGGGTCACGACGACCGTCGCGACGTACCGGCTGTGGCTGGGCTTCGGCAGCGGGGTAAAGCCTGCGCGCAAGATCGCAGCTTGAACCGCATCGACAAACGCGGGCTCGCTCTGCGCGGGTGTTGCGGCGTCGGCAGGCTCGATCGTAAAGGTGCCTGGCATGACATCGTTCGCCTCCGATGCCGATGACACAGCGAGCGCAGCAGTCGCTCCAGCGGAAATCAATAACAAGAACATCGACTTGCCTCGTGACTTTGAGAGCGGTGATGCGGCGTATCGGTCGCTACACCCGGATTCAGTTCGGGATCGTCGCTCGACGATGTACCCTCCTCCTCAGGGATCAAGCGATTGTGCGCCGGTCCGGACCGCGACATGGACCAGCACAGCGGTCGAAAGCAGCACGGTCGACACCAGCCCCGCGATCGAGATCAGCCCGCCGCTCGTCACTTTCACCGTTGCACTCAGCCCCGCGTATCGACCAAGCGCCAGTGTCACGTTGGCGCGGTGGTGGGCGGGTCTTCGGCCAGGCTTCCTGTTCATGCCGGTGCAACGCCGCTGCGGCCCTCGGGTTCATCGCTGCCCGTCATAACCGCGTCCGCGCGCGCGCCATAACGCCGGGCTAGCGTCGCGCAGACGAACAACTGCGCCTGATGAAACAGCATCAGCGGCAGGACGATCAGGCCGACCGCGTGGCCGGGGAACAGGATCGCCGCCATCGGGATGCCGCCCGCCATGCTCTTCTTGGAGCCGCAGAACACGATGGCGATCTCGTCCTGTGTCGAGAAGCCGAGGCGGCGGCTGACGACGGTGGTCGCGGCCAGTACGAACGCGAGGATGGCAAGATCGACAGCCAGCACCGCAACGATGCTCGACGGTGAAAGCTGATACCAGATGCCAGCGACCATGCCCGCACTGAACGCGGCGTACACCACCACCAGCACCGATCCCCGGTCTACCACCATCGTCAGCAGCGGGTGACGCAGCAGCCACGCACCGATCAACGGGCGCAGCGCCTGCCCGACGACGAAGGGCAGCAGGATCTGCATGGCGATATCCTCCAGCGCGCCAAGCGAGAAGCCACCGCTTGCCACCGGCAACAGCTGCGACACGAGGATCGGCGTGATGATAACGCCGAGCATGTTCGAAAGCGACGCGGCGCATAGCGCGCCCGCCACGTTACCGCGCGCGATCGACGTGAACGCGATCGAGGACTGTACGGTCGAGGGCAGCAGACACAGGAACAGCAGCCCCGCGCGCACCTCGCTCGACAATATGCCGCGGAAGGCGAATGTAACGGCGAGGCCGACAAGCGGGAACAGCAGATAGGTGCTGGCAAAGATCAGCGCCTGCAACCGCCAATGCGACAGCCCGCGCCAGATCGCCTCGGGCTTCAATCGCGCGCCGTAGAACAGGAACAGCGCCGCCACCGCGACGTTGACGCCGCGATCGACCCAGATCGCCGCATCGCCCCGCGCGGGCAGCACAGCGGCAAGCACGACGGTGGCGATCAGCAACAGCAGGTACCGGTCAACCCGGCGGAACATGGCAAACATGGCAGAAATCCTTCCCCTCGGCCCGCGCCGCGTTCGATCGCGGCGGACAGGCGAAGTGTCGACGCGCATGTACGGTCCGCGCTGAGGGCATACAATGCGATAGCCGCGCCAGCGATCATCGCATATCGTGAGGCCATGATTTTGTGGCTCCAACCTAGCTGCGGTTGGGCGGCCCCTAGAAACGCTCGCTTGCCGAAATCCGCCGCACACCGACTTAGGCGTACTCTATCCTCTTCGCGCAATCGGAACCCCGTGTGACCACCCTCACCCATCTGCAACGGCTTGAATCGGAAGCCATCCACATCCTGCGCGAAGTCGTCGCCGAGGCGGAGAAGCCGGTGATGCTGTACAGCGTCGGCAAGGATTCGGCGGTGATGCTGCACCTTGCGAAGAAGGCGTTCTACCCCGCGCCGCCGCCGTTCCCGCTGCTTCATGTCGACACCACCTGGAAGTTCCAGGAGATGTACCGCCTACGCGACCGTGCCGCCGCCGAGGCGGGAATGGAGCTGCTGGTCTATCAGAACCCGGAGGCCAAGGCGCAGGGCATTAACCCGTTCGATCACGGCCCGCTCCACACCGACATGTGGAAGACCGAGGGGTTGAAGCAGGCGCTCGACCTGTACGGCTTCGATGCGGCGTTCGGCGGCGCGCGGCGCGATGAGGAGAAGAGCCGCGCCAAGGAACGCATCATCTCGTTCCGCACCGCCTCGCACCGCTGGGACCCGAAGGCGCAGCGCCCCGAACTGTGGCACCTCTACAACGTCCGCAAGGCCAAGGGCGAGAGCATGCGGGTGTTCCCGATCTCGAACTGGACCGAGCTCGACATCTGGCAGTACATCCATCTCGAGGACATCGAGATCGTGCCGCTGTATTTCTCCGCGCCGCGCCCGACGGTGGAGCGGGACGGCATGCTGCTGATGGTCGACGACGACCGCTTCCGCCTCGCGCCGGGTGAGGAGCCGGTAATGCGCTCGATCCGCTTCCGCACGCTCGGCTGCTATCCGCTCACCGGCGCGGTGGAGAGCGAGGCGACGACGCTACCGGAGGTGATCCAGGAGATGCTGCTCACCACCACCAGCGAACGCCAGGGCCGCGCGATCGACAAGGATGGGGGCGACGCCAGCATGGAGAAGAAGAAGCAGGAGGGGTATTTCTGATGACGCCCGCCGAAACGATCTACCGAACCGACGACCTCATCGCCGCCGACATCGACGCGTATCTCGACGTGCATCAGCATAAGACGATGCTGCGGTTCATCACCTGCGGCTCGGTCGATGACGGCAAGTCCACGCTGATCGGGCGGTTGCTGTACGACGCCAAGATGATCTTCGAGGACCAGCTCGCCACGCTGGAGGCGGACAGCAAGCGTGTCGGCACGCAGGGTGGCGAGATCGACTTCGCGCTGCTGGTCGATGGCCTCGCTGCCGAGCGCGAACAGGGCATCACCATCGACGTTGCCTACCGCTTCTTCGCGACCGAAAAGCGCAAGTTCATCGTCGCAGATACGCCCGGCCACGAGCAGTATACCCGCAACATGGTGACCGGCGCCTCCACCGCCGACCTCGCGGTGATCCTGATCGACGCGCGCAAGGGCGTGCTGACCCAGACGCGGCGGCATTCGTACCTCGCGCACCTGATCGGCATCCGCAACATCGTGCTGGCGGTGAACAAGATGGATCTGGTCGGCTACGATCAGGCGACGTTCGACGCGATCGTCGCGGATTACGCCGCCTTTGCCAAGTCGATCGGCATCGATGCGTTCGTCGCGATGCCGATCTCGGGCTTCAAGGGCGACAACATCACCGCCGCCAGCGCCAACACGCCGTGGTACACCGGGCCGTCGTTGATGGAGCACCTCGAAACCGTCGCGGTCGATGCGACGGTCGATGCCGCCAAGCCGTTCCGCATGCCGGTGCAATGGGTCAACCGCCCCAACCTCGATTTCCGCGGGTTCGCCGGGCTGATCGCGAGCGGGCGGGTGCGGCCCGGGGATGCGATCCGCGTGCTGCCCTCCGGCAAGACCTCAACCGTCAAGCGCATCGTCACCGCCGATGACGATCTTGACGAAGCGGTGGCGGGCCAGTCGGTGACGCTGACGCTCGCCGACGAGGTGGATTGCTCGCGCGGCGATGTGATCGCCGCCGCCGATGCGCCGCCGCAGGTCGCCGACCAGTTCGAGGCGACGATCGTGTGGATGGACGAGGCGCCGCTGCTGCCCGGTCGTGCCTATTGGCTCAAGATCGGCAGCCAGACCGTCTCCGCGACGGTGCAGCAGCCGAAATATCAGGTCAACGTCAATACCATGGAGCAACTCGCCGCCAAGACGCTCGATCTCAACGCAATCGGCGTGGCCAACCTCACCACCGACCGGCCGATCCCGTTCGAGCCGTACGCGGCCAATCGCGATTTGGGCGGCTTCATCCTGATCGACAAGATGACCAACGCCACGGTCGCGGGCGGGATGATCCACTTCAGCCTGCGCCGCGCCGACAACATCCACTGGCAGGCGGTCGACGTCAGCCGCGCCGCGCACGCCAAGCAGAAGTGGCAGCAGCCGCGCCTCGTCTGGCTGACCGGCCTGTCCGGATCGGGCAAATCGACGATCGCCAATATCGTCGAGAAGAAGCTGTACGCGCTTGGCAAGCACAGTTTCCTGCTCGACGGCGACAATGTGCGGCATGGCCTCAACAAGGATCTCGGCTTCACCGATGCCGACCGGGTAGAGAATATCCGCCGCGTGGGCGAGGTCGCCAAGCTGATGACCGATGCCGGGCTGATCGTCATCACCGCGTTCATTTCACCATTTCGCTCCGAACGCGACATGGTGCGCGCGATGCTGCCGGCGGGCGAGTTCATAGAGGTGCATGTCGACACCCCGCTCGCAGAAGCCGAGGCACGCGACGTCAAGGGCCTCTACAAAAAGGCGCGCGCCGGCGAGTTGCGCAATTTCACCGGTATCGACAGCCCGTACGAGCCACCCGAACACCCCGAGATCCGCATCGACACTACCCGAATGACTGCCGAACAGGCCGCCGACCTGATCGTCGAACAGATCGTCGGCATCTGGAGCCCCGACCTGTGAACGACGCCGAACTCGCCGCGCATCTCGCCAAAACCGCCGGGCGCATCCTGCTCGAAGTTCGCGCGAGCGGCGTGCTGACCGGCAAGGCGCTGGGGGTGGCGGGCGATCACACCGCCAACCAGTTCCTAGTCCATGCGATCCGCAGCGCACGGCCAGACGACGCGCTGCTTTCGGAAGAGATGCAGTGCGACGGCAGCCGCATCGGCCAATCGCGCGTGTGGATCATCGATCCGGTCGACGGCACGCGCGAATATGGCGAGGCGCGCGCCGACTGGGCGGTGCACGTTGCGCTGGCGATCGACGGCGTGGCAAGCGTCGGCGCGGTCGCACTGCCCGGGCTCGGCGTCGTGTTGCACAGCGACCGCCCCGCACCGGTGCCGCCCGCCCCGCCCGTGTTGCGGATGGTGGTCAGCCGCAGCCGCCCCGCGCCGGAAGCGGTGATGGTGGCGGAACGGCTCGGCGCGGAGCTGGTGCCGATGGGGTCCGCCGGCGCCAAGGCGATGGCGGTAGTGCGCGGCGAGGCGGACATCTACCTCCATTCCGGCGGCCAGTACGAATGGGACAATGCCGCACCGGTGGCGGTGGCGGCGGCGCACGGCCTGCATTGCTCGCGCATCGACGGCAGCCCGCTCGTCTACAATCAGACCGACGTGTACCTGCCCGATCTGCTGATCGCGCGGCACGACCACGCCGCCACGGTGCTGGCGCTGCTGCGCGGCTGAGCTTGCCAAGCGGGGCGACCGGGGCCAATCGGGCGGGATGACACAGCCGATCCGCCCGCGCCGCTCGATGCTCTACGTCCCCGGCGACAAGCCGCGCGCACTGGAGAAAGCCAGGACGCTGGCGTGCGATGCGATCATCTTCGATCTGGAGGATGCGGTGGCCCCGGAGAACAAGGCGCAAGCCCGCGAGGCGATCGCCGAGGCGGTAAGCGCCGGCGGCTACGCCACGCGCGAACTGATCCTGCGGGTAAGCGCGCCCGACAATGCCGACGATCTCGCGCTGGCGGCGGCGCTGCCGATCCACGGCGTGCTGTTACCCAAGGTCGAGACGCCTGCCACCATCACGAGCGTCGCGAGCACCTGCCCGCACCCAATCTGGTGCATGATCGAGACCCCACTTGGCGTGCTACGCGCGAGCGAGATCGCCGCCGCGTCCGATCGGCTCGCCGGGTTCGTCGCCGGCACCAACGATCTTACCAAGGACCTGCGCGCGCGGCATACGCCCTCCCGCACGCCGCTGCTCACCGCACTGTCGCTGATGGTGCTGGCGGCGCGGGCCTACGGCCTGGCGGTGATCGACGGCGTGCATCTCGATCTCGACGATCTCGCCGGGTTCGAGGCGGCGTGCCGGCAGGGCGTGGAGCTCGGCTTCGACGGCAAATCTTTGGTTCACCCCAACTCGATCGATATCGCCAACCGCATGTTCGGCCCCGCGCCCGAGGAGATCGCCCAGGCCCGCCGCATCGTCGCCGGCTGGGCGGAGGCGCGCACGCAGGGGTTGGGCGTGGCGCGGATCGACGGCGCGATGGTCGAGCAGCTCCATGTCGACGCCGCCGAACGGCTGCTCGCGCTGGCCGACGTGATCGCGCGGACATGACCAACATCTCCGACCTGCTCCACGCCGCCGACGCTGCGGCAGGCGAGCGCACCGCGCTGGTCTGCGAGGGCGAACGCTGGAGCTATGCCGAGCTATGGGCGGCGGCAGGTGGCGCGGCGAGGCTGTTCCGCGACAGCGGCGCGCAGTACGTCGCGCTGCTCGACGGCAACGGCGCAGCGGGCGTGATCGCGCTGTTCGGCGCGGCGGTCGCCGGATTGCCGTACGCCCCACTCAACTACCGCCGAAGCGACGCCGATCTGCGCGCGCTGGTTTTCCGCATCGCGCCGGCGTACCTGATTGTCGGCGACGGCCACACCGCCCCGCCGGGCGCGACCGTAATCGGTAGCACCACCTTCGTGGCCGCCGCGCGGCAAGCCACCCCGTTGCACACCCACACCGGCGACGGCGTGGCGGTGCAGATCTTCACCAGCGGTACCACCGGCGCGCCCAAGGCGGCATTGCTCCACCACGCGCACCTGCTCGCCTATATCGCCGCCACCGCCGCGCCGCTGCCGGCGGCCGCGCACGAAGGTTCGCTGGTCAGCGTGCCGCCCTATCACGTCGCCAACATCGTCGCGCTACTTACCGCGATCAACGCGCGGCGGCGGCTGATCCTGCTCCCCGCCTTCGACACCGAGGCGTGGCTGGCCCTCGCCGTGGCCGAAGCGCCGACCTACGCCTTCCTCGTGCCGACCATGCTTGCGCGTATCCTCGACCGGATCGATGATACCGCACCACTCGCCTCGCTCACCGCGATCTCGTACGGCGCGGGGCGGATGCCGGCGGATCTGCTCGACCGTGCGCTTACCCGTTTCCCGCTCGTGCGCTTCACCAACGCCTATGGCCTGACCGAAACCAGCGCGACGATCTGCTCGCTCAGCCCCGAAGATCATCGCACCGCTCATGCCGCAACCGATCCGGCGATCCGCGCACGCCTGCGATCGGCTGGGCGACCGCTGCCCGGCATCGACATCGCCATCCGCGACGCTGCCGGCGCCCCCCTGCCCGCCGGCCAGCGTGGCGAGGTCTACGCGCGTGGCGCGCAGGTGTCGGGCCTGTACCACGATCGCGATGCGCGCGATGCGGACGGCTGGTTCGCCACGCGCGATCTCGGCTGGCGCGATGCCGATGGCTATCTGTTCCTAGAAGGCCGCGCCGACGACGTGATCGTGCGCGGCGGCGAGAATATCTCGCCCGGCGAAATCGAAGATGCCTTGCTCGCCCATCCCGCCATCGCCGACGCCTGCGCGGTCGGCCTGCCGTCGCCCGAATGGGGCGAGACGATTGGCGTGGCGCTGGTGCTGCACCCCGGCCACGCCGCCCCGCCCGACGACGCGATCCGCGCGCATGTCCGCACGCGGCTGCGCTCCTCTCGCGTGCCGGAACGGATCGCGGTGCTCGATACGCTGCCCTATAACGAAATCGGCAAGCTGCTGCGGCGAGAAGTGCGCGCGTCCCCCCTACTCAGGAGCCGCGAGACCCTGTAAGCGGCGCAGACCATGACCGATTACAGCTCCGATCTGCTCCGCCTGCTGTCCGCGCGCGGCTATATCCACCAGGTGACCGACGCGCACGGCCTCGACGCGCTTGCGGCGAAGCAGATCGTGCCCGGCTATATCGGTTTCGACCCGACCGCGCCGTCGCTCCACGTCGGCAGCCTCGTCCAGATCATGATGCTGCGCCGGCTCCAGCAGGCCGGGCACAAGCCGGTCGTGCTGATGGGCGGCGGCACCGGCAAGATCGGCGATCCCTCGTTCAAGGACGAGGCGCGCAAGCTGCTTACCGACGATACGATCACCAGCAACGTCGCTTCGATCAAGCGCGTGTTCGAACGTTTCCTCACCTTCGGTGACGGGCCTTCGGATGCGGTGATGGTCGATAACGCCGACTGGCTCGACAAGCTCGAATATATCCCGTTCCTGCGCGAGATCGGCCAGCATTTCTCGATCAACCGGATGCTCAGTTTCGATTCGGTCAAGCTGCGGCTCGACCGCGAGCAGTCGCTGAGCTTCCTCGAATTCAACTATATGATTTTGCAAGGTTATGACTTTCTCGAACTGTCGCGCCGTTCGGGTGTGCGGTTGCAGATGGGCGGATCGGACCAGTGGGGTAATATCGTTAACGGTATCGAACTCACCCGCCGCGTCGCCGGCGAGACGGTGTACGGCCTGACCACCCCGCTCATCACCACCGCGGACGGCGCCAAGATGGGCAAGACGATGTCGGGCGCGGTGTGGCTCAACGAGGATGCGCTGCCGGCGTATGATTACTGGCAGTTCTGGCGCAACACGCAGGACGCCGATGTCGGCCGTTTCCTGCGGCTGTTCACCGACCTGCCGCTCGACGAGATCGCCCGGCTCGAAGCGCTGCAAGGCGCCGAGATCAACGACGCCAAGAAGATCCTCGCCGACGCCGCCACCGCGCTGTGCCGTGGCGAAGCCGCCGCCGCCGAGGCTGGCGAAACCGCGCGCCGCACCTTTGAGGAAGGCACCGCCGGCGACGCGCTGCCGACGTTTACGGTCGAAGGCGGCAGCATCGCCATTCTCGATGCGCTCGTCGCCCTCGGCCTGGTCGCATCGAAGGGCGAGGCCAAGCGGCTCATCAAGGGCGGCGGCGCACGCGTCGGTGACGACAAGGTGACCGATGAGACGCTGATCGTGACGGTCGGCGCCGCGCCAGTGCGGATCGCTGCGGGCAAGAAGCACCACGGGTTGCTCGTTGCTTCCGTGCCGTCAGCGTGAAGCACGGTTGAACAGCTTCGTTTTTCCGCAAGGTTCGGGACCGCCGTCTAGCGTCGATGCGGGTCAGGGAAACGAGGCAGCGACGATGTGCCAAGCAGCACGGGCCGGCTAGTAAGCACGCGGGCAGCCGCGCGACGCGCTGGAACATCCCGCATACGCGCGACCGCTGACGACGTCGCGGACTGTGGCTGCTGGTCGTGGCGCGCTGCGACCACATGGTCGGCGTGGATGAGCGGCTGCGGGTGATGCTGCCGATCATCGGAGAAGTGTCCGGCGTGGTGTGCGGAGGCGCTCGGTGAACGGATCGGCTGCGAACGCGATGCACCGAGCGGCGCACTAGGCTATTACCAGATGCTGCGAAAGGTGGGCCGCCGCGGACTGACGCGTCAGGCGCGCGCCTCGGGATAGTCAATTGCGATCACTTCATACTCTCGCTCGCCTGCCGGCAACGTCACTCGGCGCAGATCGCCCACCGTGCTCCCCCGCAAGGCGCGTGCGAGCGGTGCGTTCCAGCCGATCTTGCCGGCACCGGCATCGGTTTCATCGTCGCCGACCAGCGTCAGGTCGCGCTCGTTATCATCTTCATCGGCAATGGTGACGGTCGCGCCGAACCACACCCGGCTGCGATCGGCCTGTGCCGAGGGATCGACGATCTTCGCCGCCTTCATCCGCCGCGCGAGGAAGCCCAACCGTCGGTCGATCTCGCGCAGCCGCTTGCGGCCATAGATGTAATCGCCATTCTCAGACCGGTCGCCATTGCCCGCCGCCCAGGAGATCACGTCAACCAGCTTGGGCCGCTCGTCCCCCAACAGCGCGTCATACTCGGCGCGCAGCACCGCGTACCCTGACGGCGTGATGTAATTGGGGCGGTCGGTCATCGCGCGTGCGGAGGCTCAGCCCGGCCGGCCCTTGCCAAGATACCAGCTGATCCGGTTCGCGCCGGTCGAGCGCGCGTGTTGCGGGTTCATTAGATCGTACACTACCGCATTTTCCAGCACGCGCTGAACGTAGTTCTTGGTCTCGTAGATCGGGATCGCCTCGATCCAGTCTACGATGTCGACGCTGCCGGTGCGTGGGTCGCCATTGGCGCGCAACCACTTGTTCACGTTGCCCGGCCCGGCATTGTACGCGGCGACCGCCAACGGGTAGCTGCCATACAGATTGAAGATTCGCGCGAAATAGCTCGACCCCACCATGATGTTGTAATCGGTGTCGGTGGTCAGGCTGCCGGCATTGTAGCCGAGGCCGAGCTTCGTCGCGGTTTCGCGCGCGGTGCCCGGCATCAGCTGCATCAGCCCGCGCGCGCCGGCATGGCTGATCGCGGCGCGGTCGAACTGACTTTCCTGCCGCGCGATGGCATGGATCATCACCCAGTTGTCGTTGGCGCTGGCCGGCACGCGCACGGTCGGGAAACCGACTGTCGAATAATCGCTGAGACCGTTCTGAAGCGCGCTGCGCCCGACCATCACGCCGAGATCGGGGCGGCACAGCGTGCGCGACAATTCGGTGGCGAGGACGTGATCGCTGTCGCTCTTCGCGTCGATCGCAATCTGGCGGACGAACGCGCTCTGATCCTCCCAGTCGCCGGCGGTGCCGAGATATTGCGCGGCGCGCACCACTTCGCGGCCGTAGAAAGCATCGCGCGCGCTCGCATCGACCGGACGCATCACCGGTGCACCGGGTGCGGTCAGCGCGCGGCCCAGCCGCTCGGTGGCAAGCTGCCCGTAAAACAGATCGGGGGAGCCCGCAGCCTGCGTGTAATAGCTTGTCGCGACATCGCGCTGCCCCGCCGCCTCCGCAGCGCGACCCGCCCAGTACAGACCCTTGGACTGCGTGGTCGGCGTCTTCGAGGCATGGGCATACCGGGCGAACAGCGCCACTGCATCCGCCGGGCGGCCAAGCTGCTTCAGCGCGGTATAGCCGGCCAGCCAGACGAGGCTGGTATAATCGTCGCGCTCGCCATACGGCTGCGCGCTGACATCGGTGCCGAGCGGGTAGGCGTCATCCACCTGCCGCGCGATATCGTAGGCGGTGGCATATTGCGCGTCCGCCGCCGCGCCCTTGGCATTCGCGAGCAGCACTTCGTACCACTCCTCGACATTGCCCGGTCGTGTCGCCAGCGCCGGGCGTCGCGCCAGCAACTCGCGCGCGCCGAAGCCGCCGTTGTTACGCAACCACGTCGCGCGATCCGCCAGCCAGCCGGGATCGGCCGCGCCATAGGCTTGCGTTGCGATCGCCTGCGACGGCGCATCGGCCGCGTTGGTACGAAACGCCAGCCGCGCCGTGAACACCGGGCGACGCGTATAGCTGGTCAGCGCAAGCTGGCGCTGCGCCGCCGACGTCGCGCCCTGCCACAAGAGCGCATCCATACGCGCATCGTGATCCGCCGGCGTCAGCGCACCCGAGAAGCCGGAAATGATCGCCGCCTCGTCGTTCACGGACAAGTTGCCCGACACCCAGGCATTGCGCGCCGCAACGTTGGCCTCGTCACGGTAGCCGGCAGCGGCAAGGCTCTGCGCGAACCGCACCTTGCCGGCGGCGGTCAGCGGCGGAAAGCGGCGGAAGAACGCCACCGTGGTGCTTGGCGAGACCGGCGTCGTGCCGTCAAGCGTGCGTTCAGCGGCGCGCCGCAGCGCCATCTCGGCGGGCCAGCCAGGATGCGCGATGAGGAAATTGGCGTAGGTTTCGAACGGATAACCGCTGGTCTGCTGGAGCGACTTCCACTGCGCGATCGCCGCTGATAATGCCGCGCTCTGGGCCGGATATTGCTGCTGCGTCAGCGCCTGTGTGGCGCGACCCCAGCCGAGCTGCTCCTGCGCACTCCCGGCAACCGCCAGCGCGCCGGATGCACCGGCGGCCAGCAAAGCGATTTTGACGACACTTGGAACCATTCGCGACTTATAAGCGAAACACGCTAACCTGTCTCGTATCAAACGCGAAAACTGCGGTGGGCGGTTGAGCCGGGCACAGCCGCCGGCCAGATGCGATCAGCCGTACACCGTGTCGCCCAACCACCCCGCTATGGCGCCGCGACCATCGCGGGGCTGACGGCCGAGACGACAACGCTCCGACCATCAGCCCCGCGACTATCAGCGGGTCAGCTTTTTGTACGCCAGCCGGGTCGGGCGATCGGCGGCATCGCCAAGGCGACGGCGCTTGTCTTCCTCGTAGCTTTCGAAATTGCCCTCGAACCATTCGACATGGCTGTTGCCCTCGAACGCGAGGATGTGCGTGGCGAGGCGATCGAGGAAGAAGCGATCGTGGCTGATCACCACCGCGCAACCCGCGAAGCTCTCCAATGCCTCTTCGAGCGCGCGCAAGGTTTCGACGTCGAGATCGTTGGTCGGCTCGTCGAGCAGCAGGACGTTGCCGCCCTCCTTGAGCATTTTCGCCATGTGAACGCGGTTGCGCTCACCGCCGGAAAGCTGGCCAACCTTCTTCTGCTGGTCCTGACCCTTGAAGTTGAACGCGCCGACATACGCGCGCGTGCCAAGCTCCTGCTTGCCGAAGCGGAACACGTCGAGTTCGTCGGAAATTTCCTGCCAGACGTTCTTGTTAGGGTCGAGATCGTCGCGCGACTGGTCGACATAACCGAGCCGCACCGTCGAGCCGACTTCCAGCGTCCCCTCGTCGGGCTGTTCCTGCCCGGTGATGAGCTTGAACAGCGTCGATTTGCCCGCGCCGTTCGGCCCGATCACGCCGACAATGCCGCCCGGCGGCAGCGTGAATTCGAGGTTTTCGAACAACAGCTTGTCGCCGTACGACTTGGTCAGGCCCTTCGCCTCGATCACCTTGCCGCCAAGCCGCTCGGGGATCTGGATGAGGATCTGCGCCTTGCCGATCGAACGGTTTTCCTGCGCCGCCATCAGCTCGTCGAACGCGCGGATACGCGCCTTGGACTTGGTCTGGCGTGCCTTCGGGGTCTGACGCATCCAGGCCAGCTCGTCGGCGATCGCCTTCTGCTTGCCCTGCTCCTCGCGCTCTTCCTGCGAAAGCCGCTGCGACTTCTTCTCGAGATAGCCCGAATAGTTGCTTTCGTAGGTGTAATAGCGCCCGCGATCGAGCTCGAGCACCCAGTTCACCACGTTATCGAGGAAGTAGCGATCGTGGGTAACGAGGATGACGTTGCCGGTATATTCCTTGAGGAAGTTCTCCAGCCACTGCACGCTCTCGGCATCGAGGTGGTTGGTCGGCTCGTCGAGCAGCAGGATGTCGGGCTTCTCGAGCAGCAGCTTGCACAACGCCACGCGGCGCTTCTCACCGCCCGACAGGTTGGTGACCGGACTGTCGCCGGGCGGGCAGCGCAGCGCTTCCATCGCCTGTTCGAGTTGGCTGTCGAGGCTCCAACCGTCGGCCGCGTCGATCTTGGCCTGGAGATCGCCCATTTCCTCCATCAGCGCGTCGAAATCGGTATCGTCCTTGGGATCGCCCATCTCCGCCGAAATGGCGTTGAAACGCGCCAGCATGTCGGCGATCGGACCGGCGCCGTCGCGCACGTTGCCGATCACGTCCTTGGTCGGGTCGAGCTGCGGCTCCTGCGGCAGGTAGCCGACCTTGATGCCGTCCGCCGCCCAGGCCTCGCCGGTGTAATCCTGGTCGATGCCGCCCATGATCTTCATCAGCGTCGACTTGCCCGAGCCGTTGGGGCCGATGATCGCGATCTTCGCGTCAGGCAGGAATTGCAGGTGGATGTTGTTGAGAACGGGCTTTGGCGCGCCCGGGAAGGTCTTGGTCAGGCCCTTCATCACATAGGAATATTGGACGGCCATGCGGGGTCGTGCTCCAGGACTGCGTATTGGTGGAATTACCAGTGCATTTAAGAGGATCGCGACCAATTGGCAACGTGATCGCGGGAACGTGGTCGCCGCCTCCATATCGCCATTGCAGAACTGTGCGACCTTCCCCTACTCAACCCCGTCCGTCGGCAGTTCGTGACGGCGCGTTCACCCGTCCAACCGCCACTTCGGAAGACCTCATGAACCCTTCGCGCCTCACCCTGCTGTCCTGCGCCCTCACCCTGCCTGCCCTGCTCGGCTCGGCCGCAATCGCGCAGCGGGTGATGCCAGCCGCCGTTGCGCCCGACGCGAAGGTGGCGGCGCTGCGCGATGCGGCGCTGAACGACGACGTCGCGTGGGATATCGTCGAGGGCATCACCACCGAGATCGGCCCCCGTCCGGACGGGTCCGACGCAGAGGTGCGCGCGCGGACCTGGGCCGTGGCGAAGCTGAAAAGCCTTGGCTTCAGGAACGTGCGGATCGAACCCTATGATCTCCACAACGTGTGGGAGCGCGGCGCGGAAACGGCGGAGGTGGTAGCGCCCTACCCCCAGAAACTGCGCCTCACCGCGCTCGGCAACTCGGATGCGACACCGGCGGCGGGGTTGACCGCGCCGGTGTTGTATTTCGAGACGATCAACGATCTCATGCTCGCGCCGGCCGGCAGCCTCACCGGCAAGATCGCCTTCGTGTCCAACGCGATGCAGCCGACGCAGGACGGCTCGGGCTATGGCACCAACGGACTTGCGCGCTTCCTCGGGCCGAACCTTGCCGCCAAGAAGGGCGCGGTGGCGCTGGTGATCCGCTCGATCGGCACCGATCACGGACGCGGGCCGCACACCGGCACCACCAATTTCGAAGCCGGTGTCGCGCCGATCCCCGCCGCCGCGCTGTCGGTGGCAGATGCCGAGAACCTCGAGCGCATGCTCAAGCGCGGCAAACCTGTCACGCTGCACCTTACCCTCACTCCCCGCTTTATCGGCACTCGCCCATCGGGCAATGTTGTAGCGGAGGTACCGGGCACCGATCCATCAGCAGGGATCATCACCATCGGCGGGCACCTCGACAGCTGGGATCTTGGCACCGGCGCTATAGACGATGGTGCGGGTTTCGCGATCACCACGGCGGCGGCCAAGCGGCTGATGGAAGCCGGCAAACACCGCCGCACGATCCGCGTCGTGTGGTTCGGCGATGAGGAGACCGGCGGGTTCGGCGGCATCGCCTATGCCAAGGCGCATGCCGGCGAACGCCACGCGCTCGCCGCCGAATCAGACTCGGGCGCGGACAATGTGTGGCGCTTCAACACCCATTTTCCGGATGCCGCAAAGCCGGTGGCGGATCGCCTCGCCGTTGCGCTCGCGCCGATCGGCGTGGTGCGCGGGCATGAAACGGTTCATGGCGGCACCGATGTCGAGCCGACGCTGGCACTCGGTGCGAGTGGCATTGATCTCAACCAGTCTGCGCTGCGCTATTTCGACTGGCACCATACGCCGGAGGACACGCTGGACCGGATCGATCCCGTACAATTGCGGCAGAATGTCGCGGCCTGGACGGCGATGCTCGCGGTCGTCGCCGACGCCCCGGAGCCTTTGCTGGACGTAAATCCGCAAAAATAAGCCGAACCGAGGCAAAAACCGGATTTACAACCGGTGACTGGATTTGCGAATGGAACGTCACGGATGGGCGCAAGTTCATCCACGTTCGCGACGGCACTCAGGCCGGCCGCGAAGAATACAGACTGCTTTGGGAGCAATCGCATGAAGAAAATCGCCCTTGTTCTCGTCGCCGCCGGCCTGATGTCGCTCGCCGCCTGCAACAAGAACCCCGAGGCTGCCGCTATCGAGAACAACGCCGACATGGTCGCGGACAACATCGATTCGGCTGCCGACAACATGGACGCCATGGCCGACAACACGTCGAACGCCACGGCATCGGACGTTCTGTCGAACGCCGCTGACAACGCGCATGACATGGCTGACAACGTCCGCGCGGATGGCGACGCCAAGGCTGACAACGTCACCAAGTGATGTTTTCCGCTGGCCGGTTTCGATCGGTCGCGGATTGATGAAGGGCGTCCCCTCGGGGGCGCCCTTTTTTACGGTTCGGCGCTGCCGTCCAGGAGAATTTGTACCATGAAGACCATGATCGCGTTCGATCTCGACGGGACGCTGGCCGAGAGCAAGCAGCCGATCGGCGACGAGATGTCCCTGTTGCTCAAGCGCCTGCTCGACGTTGCACAGGTGGCGGTAATCTCGGGCGGCGACTGGCCGCAGTTCGAGAAACAGGTCGTCGGCCGCATGCAGGGCGACGCGAAGCTCGAACGCCTGTTCATCATGCCCACCACCGGCACCAAGCTGTTCCGTTACGACGGCACGACCTGGCAGACGATCTACAACGACGCCTTTACGTCCGAGGAGCGCGACCAGATTCTCGCCGCGCTCAACAAGGCGTGGGACGAGGCGGGCTTTGGCGGTGAGCAGACCTGGGGCGAGCGGATCGAGGATCGCGGTAGCCAGATCACCTTGTCCGCGCTCGGCCAGCAGGCCCCGCTCCATGCCAAGGAAGGCTGGGATCCCGATCAGGAGAAGCGCCGCAAGTTGCAGGGCATCCTGCGCGGCATGCTGCCCGAACATTCGATCAACATCGGTGGCGCCACTTCGGTCGACATCACCCGCAAGGGCATCGACAAGGCGTATGGCATGCGCCGTCTGTGCGAGCACGCCGGTATCGAGTTCGACAACATCCTGTTCATGGGTGACGCGATCTATCCGGGCGGCAACGACGATCCGGTCCGCGCGGCGGGTATCGATTCGATCAAGGTGCGCGACATGGCGGACACCGCCGTCGCGATCACGGCGGTAATCGCCTGCGTGAAAGCCTGAGCCACCGCGTCGCCCCGGCAATGTCGGGGCGACGCTATACCTAGCACTCGACCACCACGCGCTTCATCGGCGCGAGTTTGGCGAGAAAACGGTTCTTCGCGAGCATATCGGCGACATACAGCCCCATGTTCTTGTGCGCGTCGTGCCAGTTGCCGAAGATACGACCTTATCGTCACGACTGGTGACTGGGTCATGCAGGAAGCCTGCCGTCAGGCTTGCAGAGGGCCCGAACATGTCGGTGTTGCGGTCCACGTCTCGCCGCTCCAGTTCCGCAACCGCGAGTTCGCCAGCGTCATCTTTCAGGCTTGTAGCAGAGGTCTCTTCCCCCCGGCCGGCTTGAGGTCGAGATCAGCATCGACAAGTCGTTCGCCTCGATCCCCCGTCGAATTCACATCGGTGCCGTATACGGGTAGTTGATCCGCGGAAGGATCGCCCATGCCGCTCTACGCTTTTGATGGCCACCAGCCCACGCTTGCCGAAAACGTCTGGGTCGCTCCCAGTGCGGACTTGATCGGCGCCGTCCATCTCGCACCGGACGTAAGCATCTGGTTCGGCGCAGTGATCCGCGCGGACAACACCGCCATCGCCATCGGTGCCCGCAGTAACGTGCAGGATGGTGCGATGCTTCATTCCGATCCGGATGCGCCGCTCACGATCGGGGCGGATTGCACGATCGGGCACCGTGCGATCCTGCACGGCTGCACGATCGGGCCCGGCGTGCTGGTCGGGATGGGCGCGGTGATCCTCAATAGGGCGACGATCGGCCCGGGGTCGCTGGTCGGCGCGGGCGCGCTCGTTACCGAAGGCAAGAGCTTTCCAAGCGGCAGCCTGATCATCGGCAGCCCGGCCCGTGCCATACGCGAACTCAGCCCGGCCGAGACGAAGAAGCTTCTGGTCTCCGCGGAAGGTTACGTCGATAAGGCCCGACGTTTTGTAAGCAGCCTCATTCCACTAGCCTGATTTCTTCCGGAGAGATTTTTCTTCTCACCACTAGACAGTTGAGGACTGTTGTGGTGTGTTCCGACTCGAGGGAACAGGGGAGAGGTTCCTGTCCGGTCGCAATCGCCCGCGCACGTAACGCAGGCGTCGCGGTCGCCATCTCGTACGGCCGCCACGTGGGCGTGATGCGGCCTGATGTCTGGATATTGACAGGGGAGCATAGTGATGACGATCGACCTACTCGACCGCGAAGCACGCGAGGAACTTCAGGATCGCGGCTACTCACGCCGCCAGCTCGGCCGCATTGCGATGCTGCTCGGCGCCGGCGCCGCCGTAACGCAATTGTCGAGCGGCGCGCGCGCGCAGCAATCCGCCAAGGCGCTTGTCGGTGCAGTGCGGATCGGCTCGAACGAGTGCTGGACCGGACCGTTCACGGAAGGTGTGCAGGCCTCCGGCGCGATGGCGCAGCGTGGCAACCGTTACGAGCCAGACAATGAACACGCCAAACTCGTCGCCGCCGTTGCACAGGTTGAAGGCGTCACACCCGAATGCGTCCTCGCTTGGCCAGGATCGAGCGATCCGCTGAACCGTTCGGTCGTCACCTTTTGTTCCCCGCAAAAGGGGCTGGTGACGGCGAACCCGACGTACGAGCAGAGCTGGCGCACCGCCCAGTGGCTTCAGATCAAGCCGACACGCGTGCCGCTGACGCCTGACTACCGCCATGACGTCAAGGCGATGCTGGCCGCCGATCCCAACGCCGGCCTTTACTACATCTGCTCGCCCAACAATCCGACCGGCACGCTGACGCCGATCGCCGACATCGAGTGGCTGCTCGCCAATAAGCCGAAGGACTCGGTGGTGCTCGTCGACGAGGCGTACATCCACTTTGCCGGTACCCAGAGTGCCGCCAAGCTTGCCTGCACGCGCAACGACGTGATCGTGATGCGGACGTTCTCCAAGCTGTTCGGCATGGCCGGGATGCGGCTCGGCCTCACCATCGCGCATCCCGATCTCTACAAGCGGATGATGCGCTATGACGGTGGCCAGGTCACCAACATGCTGCCGATGACGGCGGTGGCGTGCGGCACCGCCGTCCTGCCACTTGCCGACAAGATCGCCGCGCGGCGCGCCGAAATGATCGCAGTGCGAGAGGAGACACTCGCCCACGTCAAGAAACGCGGGTTGAAGTATATTCCTTCGCAGGCAAACATGTTCATGGTCGACTGGGGTGCCGGCAAGGATCCCAAGGCAATGCAGGCGGCGCTGATCGCGCAGGGCGTGCAGATCGGCCGTTCATGGGACGCTTACCCGACGATGAGCCGCGTCACGGTGGGCTCGGCGGAAGACATGGCCAAATTCCGCAGCGCCCTCGATACCGTGCTGAAAGCGTAGCAAAGGAGCGCGGTCGGCGACGGCCGCGCTGCCCGTACTGATCCCGGGAGCCGTCTCCCGCAGCATGACGGCCCGCATTCGCCGCTTCGTCATCGGAATGGTTTGGAGACCCTGCGCGCGGATGCGAGACGCAGCGAACCAAAGCACTTTTGTCTGTCCGTCATCCTCTATAGGGGCGAAACGTGCCTCCGCCCACCGTCACCGACTTGTTCCGCTTCCCGGTGAAGAGCCTGCGCGGCCATGCCCTCGAATGCGCAAAGATCGGTCCGCGCGGGATCAGTGGCGATCGGCGCTGGATGCTGGTCGACGATAACGGCCGCTTCGTCACCAGACGTGAGGTGCCGGAGCTGGCGCTGTTCGACACTGTTTTGGACGGCAGTGCGTTGGTGATCCGGCACTTGGTCCACGGCTGCTGTCGTGTTCCTCAACCTGATGACGACGCGCCTACGATCGACGTTGGGATCTGGGGCGATACCGTGCGTGCAAGAACCACGGGCGAGGCCAGCACGAGGTATTTGTCGCGCGCACTCGAACGGTCGGTGCGGCTGGTGTATCAGGGCGACGATGGCGTCCGCCCGATCGATCCCGGCTTTGCGGTGCCGGGCGATCAGATCGCGCTGTCGGACGGTTTCCCGTTGCTGCTGGTTACAACCGCATCACTCGCCGCGCTCAACGCAGACCTGGCGGAGCCGGTGGCGATGGCGCGGTTCCGGCCCAACATCGTTATCGACGGTACGACTGCGTGGCGGGAGGATCACTGGCGGCGCATCCGCATCGGCAACGTAACCCTGCGCCTCCCTAAGCCATGCTCGCGCTGTATCGTCATCACGCAAGACCCGCTCAGCGGCGCGCGCGAAGATGGCAATGAACCATTATCGACGCTGATGCGCATCGGACGCATGGGCAAAGGTGGCGTGATGTTCGGCCAGAATGCCATACCCGAGAACAGCGGCACGATCAGCGCTGGCGACCGAATCGAAGTTTTGGAGGAAGGTGCCTCAAACCTGCGATGACGTGCCGAATCCTGATGCAGCGATCCGCGACCGAACTACGCTATCGAGCCTGAGATTAGGTCGGGGTTCAAAGCCGCGCGGGTCTCTGGAAGGCAGGTCAGTCCATGCGCGCTATCATGAGCCGCGCGTCAACTTGCACCCGGGATCACCAGAGTAGCCGGGCAGCGGTTCCGACAATCGCGACGATGATCGCCGGGGCGCTTGCCAGCAAGAGTCGGCGGAGTGGCACCGCATCGGCGACGACGGCGAAGGCGAGCCCGGCCGCAAGCATCGTCCAGAGATGATAGCGCAGATCCGACGCCACGCTCAGCAGGAGATAGCCGCCACCATACATCGCCGCCGACAGCGCAAGCGGCCTCGCCCCGGCCACGCGCCATCCGGCCCACAACAGCCCAAGCGCGAGCGTGATCCAGCAGATCGGCCAGCCAAGCGGCGTGCGGCATGTCTGCACCGCCAGCCAGTCGATCCAGCGTTGGGCCGGGTTCCGCGCGATGCGATAGCCCCAATCATTCGGCGCGGACTGCGGCTGCACCGGACGTTCGACATCATGGCCGATGATGAAGCGCAGGTTGTCGTTGGCGTGCCGAAAGCGATGTTCGGCATAGGCGAGTGGATGCGCGACGATCGCCTTCAGCCAGAACAGATAGGGGCTCTGGCGGTGCGCGGCGAAGGCGTCGCGAACGCCGGCAAAGCCGATCGGGCACGGCTCGGCCACCCACCACGCGTAGCTGTCCCACCGCACCGGATCATAACAACGGTGGTTGATCGCAACCGGGTCGGCCACCGCAAGCGGCGGAAACGCGTCGACACCGCTTTGCTCGGTGATCCCGCCGAGGTCGAAAATGACCAGCGATAGCGCGACGCCGCTCGGGCGCGCGCCGGTCGCTCGGTTGGCGAGCGGCATCGCCACCGCCAGCGCCAGCGCAGACACGACGATGCATGCAATCAGCCGCGTCGGCGTTCGCCGCCACGCACCCGGCAGCACCGCCACCAGCAGCGGCAGCGCGGCGAGCAGCGCGTTGAAACGCAGCGTCGCGGCAAACAACAGCAGCGCGATCGCGGCGCTACGCAGCCCCCAACGCCGCTCCTCACCGGCCCATGCCGTCAGGCCGGCGGCGGCAAGCAGCGCACCTGCCATCAGGCTGTCCTTGAGAACGGACCCAAGCGTCGCCAGCGCGAACGGCAACAGCGCCGGCAAGACGATCAGCACCGCGAGCCGCCGCCGACCCGCGCGCCACGCCGAGCCCGCAAGCAGCGCGAAACCCAACCAGTACAACCCGGTCTGAAGCAGCAGCATCGGCGCGGGGCCGGGCTGAAGCATGATCAGACGCCTCCACACCCACTCCATCGCGGGCGGATGCCAGTCATCGAAATGCCCACTCACCGCCTGACCGTATTGGCGCACGGCATCCCAATACATGATGCCCGGCCAGTAGGCGGCAAGCTGAAGCGCGGCCACCAACAGCAGCACGGCGGCAAGCGTCACGCCACTGCGGCGGGGTCCGTCCGCCGTCATGCGGTGCGGCGGTTCGCAACGAGGGCACCGACCTCGCCTGCCTGCCACAGAACGATCGCCGGCACCCCGATCATCAAGTCGCGCGCGCGCTTGAGCAGCGACAATGCCAGTGCGGTGGTCGGCGGAAGACCGAATATCGGACCGATCAGCGCGTAGGCCGCCTCCTGGATGCCGATTGCACCGGGCACCGCGAAGGCGACGCTGCGCAAGGTGAAGATCAGCGCCTCGATCGCTAGCACCGCCCACAGCGGCAGGTGCGAGCCCATGAACCATAGCGCCACCCACGCGCTCGCCGCGCTCGCGAGCCAGGCGGCGAGATTGAGCAGGAATGCAATCAGAATGCGACGGGGCTGGCGATACACCGCGTCAAGCTGCACCCGCACCGCGCCGACCGCCTCGGCAGAACCGGGGATCATGCGGGCCCCAACCCTGCCGACCAGCCGCAACACCGGCCGCTGCCCGGCGACGAAAACAATCATCAGCAGCGCCATCACGCCCAGCCCGCCGATCGCGAGCGGCGCGATCCGCGCCGTTTCCGGACCCGCCGTAAGCATCGCCAGCAAGGTTGCGACGCCACCAATCGTAAACAGCAGTTGCGCGGCCATCTCCGTCGTCATGTCGGCGACCATCGACGCATAGACCACCGAATCCCGCACCCCGCGCGCGCCGAGCGTGCGTGCGCCGACGACCAGCCCGCCGAGCTGCGAGAACGGCAGCACGTCGGTCGCCGCCTCGCGCGCGGTGCGCGCCCAGATGAACAGCGGCAGCCGGCGCAGCGGCTCGCCCGGCGCACAGGCCAGCCACGCGCCCCCAAGGAGCAACAAAACGCCGAGCGAGCACAGCAGAAACACTGCCATGCCCGCCCAGCCGATCGCACTCATCGCGGCAAATACGTGCCGCGCGCCGACCGCATCGACCGTCCAGGCCGCGACGCCGATACCCGCCAGGGTCGCCGCCAGCAGCCCGGCGCGGGCAAAGCGGTTCATGCCGCCGCCGGGGTCTTCCGCATGAAGCGCAACACCAGCCGGATCATGCCGGGCACGAACTTGGGACGGATCAGCCGCGCGTCATAAGGTGCCAGCCGCCGGTCGTTCTCGGACAGGCAGATCGCAGCCAGCTCAGGGAAGCTGACCTCCACGCCCAGATCCTTCGAGCCGTTGAGCGTGAAGTTGTTCTCCTGCGCCTTGGTGCTGTCGCCCATGCCCTTGGCCATGTCGATCCGCTCCCAGAACAGGAACACCCACACCGCCCAGACCTTCAGCTCGAAATACGGCCGGCGCCACCACGGCATGTTGCGCCGCCACCACGCCACCCAGTTGACGAAGAACAGGATGTGCCGCCCCTCCTCGCGCATCACCGGTTCGAACGTATCGATCAACTCGGGCGGGAAGAAGCCAGTGTCCTTGGCGATCTTGAACAACCCGAAGCCGAAGAAACTGTCGATACATTCCGAAAAGCCCGAGCGCATGAAGGCCCATTCGGCATCCTTGGGCTTGATGTACGGCGGTTCGGGTTCGAGCACGATGCCGTAATGCTGGACCATGTCGGCAAGCACGATCTTGTGCCGCTTCTCCTCGAACGCGTCCATTTCGAGCGCGGTCTTCAATTCGTGATCGGTTACGAAATCGGCGAAAGTCTGCACGAACAGACCGGTGCGGCCCTCCGTCTGCACCGCCATGTCCCAGATCGGCAGGGAGACGATCTTCTGGCGGGTTTCCTCCTCCAAGTCGGGCCAGTCGATCAGCGCGGGCGTGTACGGGTCGTGCGTGTCGAGCAGCGCGCGGCACAGCAGGATCTTGTGCGCCTCGCTGCCGAGCGGCACGCGCACGCCCGGAGGCGGGCCGGCGGCTTCGATTTTGCCGGGGATGTAATTCATCGAAGTTTGTTCCGTTTCACAGCTCGGCGAACCGCGCCAGCGTGATCCGGTCCCGCACGATGATCTCGCGCGCGACTGGATCGAGCAACGCCGCCAATTCATCCTGATACTTATAGCCCGGTGCTGCCAGCGCATAATCGCCGGTGGCCGGGTGCAGATAGATCTCGCTGATGCCCTCGGGCAGATGTTCGAGGATGCCACGCACGCGCGTACGCGTCATGGCGCCGGACCAGGCGAGGCCGAACACATGATCGGGCGCGGCCATGCCGGCGCGGCGCAGCTTGGCGCGAACGCTGCGCGCAAACGGCGCCGCGATGTCGACGCCTTTCACTGTCTCGACCTTGCGGATCACCGCGCGCGGCTCGGTCGGCGCGCGGCCCGCGCGCATGCCGAAGCGTTTACCCACCGCGATCACGGTGGAGGCGATCACCGGATGCATGTGCATATGCTTGTGCGAGTCGACGTGATCGAGCGGCAGGCCGGTCGCGTGAAACAAACGGAACTGCGCTTCAATCTCGGCGGTGAGTTGGCGCCGCACCGCCGGCCGCAGCAGAATCGCGATGCTGGTGCCGAGCGCCTCGATGCGGAACCTGCCGTCCGCATCGACAAGATCGGGGATACGCTCGGGCGGTAGCGCCGGCGGCACCTCTGCAAGCGCGATGTGCAGTCCCACGCCAAGCGTCGGCATCGTGCGCGCCCGCGCGACCGCGTCGGCGCACGCCTCGCCCGTCACCATCAGGCTGGTCGTGGTGAGGATGCCGTTACGATGCGCCTGCTCGACCGCTTCGTTGACCGGGATCGACACGCCGAAATCGTCGGCGTTGATGATGACCGTGCGCACGTTCGCGCCTCAGACCGGATCGAAGCCGTAGAATGCCGGGTCAGCGAGAACGACATCGGCTACGCGCGGCGCATTCGGTATGCCGATCCGCCGCAACAGCAACGTCATGGTCGCGCGGTCTTCCCCGCGCACCGCGCGCTCCCAATCCTCGAACAGCCCGCGTGCCGCGAGCCGTTCGTTCACCGTCATTTCCGCAGCACTCATAGCGATACCAGACCCTTACGCGGCCTCTTTGCGACGGCGCAGGAAGTCGAAGAACTCGACACCTTCACGCAGACGACGCTTCATCATATCCCAGTCGCGCAGCATTTCCCACACGATCGAGCCGATCTTGGATGGGCGGAAGTAGAACCGCTTGTAGAACTCCTCCACCTTCTCGAAGATCACCTTCGCATGCAGGTGCGGGTAGGACAATTGCGCGATCTGGTTGCCGTCGTCGGTCAATAGGCTGTTGCTGTTGTCGAACCAGCCGTTCTCGGTCGCCTGCTTGTAGAGGAAAGTGCCTGGATAGGGTGCCGCCAGCGACACCTGGATGGTGTGCGGGTTGATCTCCTTGGCGTAGTTAATCGTCTCCTCGATCGTTTCCTCCGTCTCGCCGGGCAGGCCGAGGATGAAGGTGCCGTGGATGACAATGCCGAGTTCGTGACAATCCTTGGTGAATTGCTTGGCCACGTCGACGCGCAGGCCCTTCTTGATGTTATGGAGGATCTGCTGGTTGCCGCTCTCGTAACCGACGAGCAGCAGGCGCAGTCCGTTCGCCTTGAGGATTTCCAGTGTCTTGCGCGGCACATTTGCCTTGGCATTGCAGCTCCACGTCATCGGAAAGCCGGGCTTGCCGAAGCCCAGCTCGCCGAGCGCAATGGCGATTTCCTCGACGCGCGAGTGGATGTCGGTCAACGTGTCATCGTCGAAGAAGATCTCCTTGGTCTCGGGGATGTTCTCCATGATGTACTTCACTTCCTCGACCACCTTGGCGACCGAACGGCCACGGTAGTTATGACCACCGATGGTCTGCGGCCAAAGGCAGAAGGTGCAGCGGCTCTTGCAGCCACGGCCGGTGTAGAAGCTGACGTACGGATGCTTGAGGTAGCCGCCGAAATATTTCTCGATCTGAAGGTCGCGCTTATAGATCGGCGAAACCATCGGCAGGACATCCATGTCCTCGATCATCGCGCGGTTCTTATTGTGGACGAACGAACCGTCCGGCGCGCGCCAGGTGATCCCGTCGACCTCGGCGAGCGGCTTGCCCTGCGCGATTTCGAGGATCGTGAAATCGTACTCCTCACGCGCAACGAAGTCCACGGCAGCGGTGGCGGCAAGGCTCTTGTCCGGCTCGACCGCGACCTTCGCCCCGACCAGCCCGATCAGCGCCTGCGGGTTGCGTGCGCGGATCAGTTCGGCGCACTTCACGTCCTGCGCAAAGCTCGGCGTCGAGGTGTGGAGGACGATCAGCTCCATGCCGTCGACCTCGTGCTTGATGTCGTCCCACGACTGGTCGTGCGCGGGCGCGTCGATCAGCTTCGAACCGGGCACCATCGCGGCTGGCTGCGCGAGCCAGGTCGGGTACCAGAACGACTTGACCTCGCGCTTCATCTGATAGCGCGCACCGGCGCCGCCGTCGTAACCGTCGAACGAGGGGCCTTGCAGGAAAAGCGAACGCATCATGGTGAAGTCTCCGGGGCCGCAGCGATGTGGCCGTTTGGTCTTATTCTAAGCGTAGCGCCGCGCCAATCAACCGAGCGGACGAAGAAGCTGGCGCAAAACACCGCGAATCCGAAGATGTCGCGCAACGGCAACACCCAGAGCGGCGCGGGCCGCGCACCGGCGACCCGTTCGGCCGAAATTGCGGCAAAAAGGCGGACGGCGAGCGCGGCTATGGCGAAAATGATGCCGGCTACCGGCCACCACAATGCGGCAAACAGCGCCATCGGGAGGGGAAATCCGACGATCATGCCAAGATAGGAGCAAAACGCGAGATCGCGCACCGTTACCCCCCAGCGCAACTCGTGCCGCCACAGCGCGCGCGCCGAGCGTTCGTCGAACGCGTGGCTGACCAACAGCGGCGGCATCACTACGGACAAGCCGACGCCGCGCACCGCCGCGCCGATCGCATAATCGTCCGCCAGGACGTCGGCGAAACGGGCGAAGCCACCGATCAGCGCCAGCGTGTCGCGACGCATCGCGATGGTCGAACCCATACACGGGCTGGCCAGTTGGTTGACGACACCGAAGGTCAGCCCTGGGAGGAACTGCCAGTCGGTACCGGCAGCGCCAAGGCGCGACCAGAAACCGGCATCCCCCCGCCCGTGATAGGCACAGGTGGCGATCCCGACTCCGGGCGGATCGAGCGCGGCAAGCAGTTGCGCGACATAATCCCGCCCGACCGCGATGTCGCTGTCGCTGAGCATCACCACCGGGTGGCGGATGTGCGGCTCCATGTTGACGAGGTTGGAGATCTTGCCACTCGATCCGTGGCGAGTGCCGTCCAGGATCAGGTCGATCGTCGCGTTGGGAAAGCGGCGGCGCAGCGCCTCGACCACGGCGATCGCCGGATCGTCAGCGCGTTGCACGCCGCACACCATCTGCACCGGCCCGCCGTGCGATTGCATCAGGAAGCTGGCGAGATTGTCGAACAGACGCGGCTCCGCGCCGTGGAGCGGTTTGAGGATCGTGACGCCGCCCCGCGTCGCGGCAGGCGGTACGGGACGCGCGAAGTAGCGGCGGAGCACGATCGTCGCGGCGAACGTCCAGACGATGCCGACGCCCGCCAGCGTGAGCGCCACCGATCCGACCAGTTTCGCGAGCATCGCCATGCCTGCGCCCATAGAGCCGTTTCGGATCGGTTGAAACAGCGCGAAGCGGACGTGTCGAAAACGTCATCTCTCCGTCAGGCACGGTTCACCGCCCGGGCCGTCGCCAGACCTGCCTTCCTTCCGCCACGACTTTCGGTAAAGGGGCGCGGATGGACAGCAGCGATCTGGTTCTCGTCACGGGCGTGTCGGGGTTCGTCGGCTCGGCCGTCGCGCGGCGGCTCGCGGCCGACGGGCGTCAGGTGCGCGGGCTGGTGCGCGCGAGCAGCCCGCGCGCCAATCTCGTCGATTTTCCGGGCGAGCTGGTCGAGGGTGACGCGCGCGACCTCGCAGCGATGCGCCGCGCGATGACAGGCGTGCGCCACCTATTCCACGTCGCCGCCGACTACCGCATCTGGGCGCCGGACCCGGAGGAGATCGTGCGCAACAACCTCGCCAGCACACGCAACGTGATGGAGGCGGCACGGGATGCCGGGGTGGAGCGGATCGTCTACACCAGCAGCGTCGCCACCCTCCTGCCCGACCGCGCCCGCCCGTCCGACGAAACCCGCCCGGCCACGCCCGAACAGGCGGTCGGCGCGTACAAGCGCAGCAAGGTGGTGGCGGAACGGCTGGTCGAGGCGATGGCCGCGGAGGGGCTGCCGGTGGTGATCGTCAATCCTTCCACGCCAATCGGTCCGCGCGACGTGCGGCCGACACCGACCGGGCGGATCATCGTCGAGGCGGCATCGGGCAAGATGCCGGCCTATGTCGATAGCGGGCTCAACCTCGTCCATGTCGATGACGTGGCGGACGGGCATCTGCGCGCGATGGCGAAGGGTCGCACGGCCGAGCGCTACATCCTCGGCGGGCAGGACGTGTCGCTCGGCATGATGCTGGGCGAGATCGCCGCGTTGTTCGGGCGTAAGGCCCCAACCGTGGCGCTGCCGCGTGGGCCGCTGTATCCGCTGGCGTGGGCGAACGAACAGCTTGCGCGGGTGACCGGCAAGGAACCGTTCCTGACGATCGACTCGCTCAAGATGGCCGGCCACGCGATGTATTATTCCAGCGCGAAGGCCGAAGCCGAACTCGGCTACCGCGCGCGGCCGCACGTCGAAGCGCTGCGCGACGCGATCGACTGGTTCCGTCATGCCGGGATGATCCGGTGATCTGGCTGGGGTTGCTGACAGTAGCGATCTGGCTGGGTATCGCTCTCGGCCGCGACGGGTTCTGGCTGGCGCGCGAGCGGGACACTGTGCCGCTTGCCGAGCCGGCGCGCTGGCCCTCGGTAGTGGCGGTGGTGCCGGCGCGCGACGAGGCGGAAGTGATCGCGCAGTCGATCGGCAGCCTCGTTACGCAGGACTATCCCGGCGACTTCCGTATCATTCTGGTCGATGACGGCAGCAGCGACAACACCGCCAACATCGCGCGCGCCGCCGCGACGCGGCCGGGGCGGCTGACGATCCTGCCCGGTGCGCCGCTCGCAAGCGGCTGGACGGGCAAATTATGGGCGGTGTCGCAAGGCATCGCGGCAGCGGGCGAAGCCGATTACCTGCTGCTGACCGACGCGGATATCGCGCATGACGCGGACACGCTGCGCAGCCTCGTCGCGCGCGCGACCGGAGACCGCCGCGTGCTGGTGTCGCTGATGGCGCGGCTGCGCTGCGTCAGCCTGGCCGAGCGTGCGCTGATCCCGGCCTTCGTGTGGTTCTTCCAGATGCTGTACCCGTTCAGCACGGTGAACCGGCGTGGCCGTGGCCTCGGCGGGGCGGCGGGCGGCGTGATGCTGGTCGAGCGTGCCGCGCTGGAGGCCGCCGGCGGGATCGCGGCGGTGCGAGGCGCGCTGATCGACGATTGCGCATTCGGTGCGCTAATGAAGCGGCATGGCGACATCTGGCTCGGGTTGACCAGCCGGTCGCGCAGCGTGCGGGTGTACGACACGACCGCATCGGTCGCCGCGATGATCTCGCGATCGGCCTATGCGCAGTTGCGCTATTCGCCGGTGTTGCTCGTCGGCACCACACTTGCCCTTGCGCTCACCTATCTCGCGCCGCCATTGCTTGCGGTGTTCGCACGCGGCTATGCGCAGGCGCTTGGGTTAACCGCTTGGATTTCGATGGCGATCCTGTTTCAACCAATGCTGCGTTTCTACCGCCGTTCGCCCGCATGGGGATTGACGCTGCCAGCGATCGCGAGCTTCTACGCGGCCTGCACCCTGCTCTCGGCGTGGCAGCACGCGCGTGGACGTGGCGGCATGTGGAAGGGCCGCGCACAGGCGGATCTGCACGCATGACTGCGGCCGCCGAACTCGCCTCAGGCAAGGGGCATAAGGACGAGAACTTCCCCGTCGCCTCCGTGCTGCTCAAGAAGGAACATCGCGCGCCGATCATGGCGTTCTACCGTTTCGCCCGCGCCGCCGACGACGTGGCCGACAATCCGAGCGCGAGCGCCGACGAGAAGCTGACGCTGCTCGCCGCGATGCGGGCGACCGTGACGGGGACGAGCGATGCCGATGCGCCGTCGGCAGCCCTGCGTGACGTCATGGCGGCGCGCGGACTCGATCCGGTCCATGCGCTCGATCTGCTCACCGCGTTCGAACGCGACTGCACGATCGAACGCTACCAGACGTGGGACGATCTGATCGACTATTGCCGCTATTCGGCGATGCCGGTCGGTCGCTACGTGCTCGACGTGCATGGCGAAGATCGCAGCCTGTGGCCAGCGAACGACGCGCTGTGTGCAGCCTTGCAGATCATCAATCACCTGCAGGATTGCGGAAAGGACTATCGCACGATCGGACGGGTGTACGTACCGCTCGCCGCGTTGTCCGGGCGCGGCGGCGATGTGACCGATCTCGGGCGGGACGCCTCTACCCCTGCCCTGCATGGCACGATCGTCGATCTTGGCGACAGAACGCTAGACCTGCTGGCGCGATCCGCGCCGTTCGCGCGCGGCATCCGCGACCGGCGGCTCGGCATGGAGGTGGCGATCATCCAGCGGCTCGCGGAGGACCTCACACGGCGTGTGAAGACGCGCGATCCGCTTGCCGAACGCGTGCACCACACCAAAAGCGAGGCGGCGCGGCTCGCCGCCAGCGCGGCGATCGGCTATTGGATCAAGCGCGCATGAACGCCAAGAACACTCCCGCTTCGCTGCAATCGCAAGTGTCCGGCAGCAGCTTCTACGCCGGCATGCGCGTGCTGCCCAAGTCCGAGCGCGAGGCGATGTACGCGGTCTATGCCTTCTGCCGCGCGGTCGACGATATCGCCGACGACCAGCAGGGCGACCGCGCCAGCCGCGCCGTCGCTCTGGAGCAATGGCGCGCGGATATCGCCGCGCTCTATGCCGGGCGCGACCCCGGGCAGGCGGTGATCGTGGCGGAGGCGGTGCGCCGGTTCGACTTGCAACAGGCCGACTTCCTCGCGGTGATCGACGGCATGGCGATGGATGTCGAAGCCGACCTGCGCTGGGTACCGTTCGAGACGCTCGATCTCTATTGCGACCGGGTGGCCTCGGCGGTGGGGCGGCTGTCGGTCAACATCTTCGGGATGGAGCGGGAAACCGGCGTAAAGCTGTCGCACCATCTCGGCCGGGCGCTGCAATTTACCAACATTCTGCGTGATATAGACGAGGATGCCGCCATCGGTCGCGTCTATCTGGCGGGCGAGCATCTCACCGCCGCCGGCATCCCTTTCACCACCCCGCTGCAGGTGGTGAACGATGCTCACATCGACGCCGCGTGCCGGCCGCTAGCGACGCTCGCGCACGGCCATTATACGGAGGCGAACGCGATCCTTGCCAAGCGCCCGCGCGGACACCTGATCGCACCGCGCCTGATGGCGGCGGTCTACGCCCCGATGCTGACGCGGATGGAGCAGACCGGTTGGACGCCGCCGCGCACGCGCATCCGCACCAACAAGCCCGCGCTGATCCTCACCGCGTTGCGGCTTTGGATGTTCCGGTGAGCCGCCGCGCCCGCGTGATCGGCGCCGGCATGGCGGGGCTGTCGGCGGCGGTCGAGCTGACGCGCGCCGGGTTCGACGTGACGGTGTCGGACGGCGCGGCGCAGGCAGGCGGGCGTTGCCGCAGTTACCACGACCCACAACTCGACCGGGTGATCGACAACGGCAACCACCTCGTCCTGTCGGGCAACGCGGCGGTGTCGGGTTACCTCGGCACGATCGGCGCGAGCGAGCGGCTGGCCGGGCCGGACCAGGCCGAATTCGCCTTTGCCGACCGCCGCACCGGCGAGCGATGGCGCTTCCGTCCAAGCAAAGGGCGGCTGCCGTGGTGGATCTTTTCAAAGGCACGGCGTGTGCCCGGCACGCGCGCGACCGACTATTTGCGTCTCGCCGCGCTGACCCGGGCAGCCCCGGGCCAGACCGTCGCCGACCGTACCGACACGCATGGCGTGCTGTGGGATCGGCTGCTCGAACCGGTGCTGCTTGCCGCGCTCAACACCGCGCCCGCGGAGGGCGACGCGACGCTGACCGCCGCGATCATCAACCAGACGCTCGGGCGCGGTGGCCACGCAATGCGCCCGCGGATCGCCGAGCCGACGCTTGCCGCCGCCTTCGTCGATCCCGCGCTCGATTGGCTCGCGCGTAACCACACCAGCGTCACGCTGAAGCAGCGCCTGCGTACGCTCCGTTTCGAGAACGATCGCGTGGTCGCGCTCGATTTCGGCGGCGGCGCGGAGGCGGTCGCATCGGACGAGACGGTCATCCTGGCGGTGCCACCGTGGATCGCGGAAATGCTCGTGCCGGGCCTGAGCGTGCCCGACGATTACCGTGCGATCGTCAACGCGCACTTCGCCTATGTGCCACCCGCCGGCGCGACGCCGATGATCGGCGTGATCGGCGGCGCGGCGGAGTGGATTTTTGCCTTTTCGGACCGCCTGTCGGTGACGGTGAGTGCGGCCGATCACATGATCGACACCGATCGCGCCGAACTCGCCGCCGCGTTCTGGGCAGACATCGCCGCGATCCATCACCTTCCGCCCGAACTGCCCCGGTGGCAGATCGTGAAGGAAAAACGCGCCACCTTCGCCGCGACACCGCAGCAGGAACGCCGCCGCCCACCTGCGGCGACACGCTGGCGTAACCTGTTCCTCGCCGGCGACTGGACGCAGACCGGCCTGCCCTCCACCATCGAGGGCGCGCTGCAATCCGGCGTGACTGCCGCGCGCTTGGCGCAAGCCGCGCGGCTGATATAGGCGCACATCATGGCTACCATGTTAGAAACGCCCGACCTCGTAACGCTTGCGGACCGCGCCACCAACCGCGCGGCGGAGGCACTTGCCGCCGCGCAGAAGCCGGACGGGCATTGGGTATTCGAGCTTGAGGCCGACGCGACGATCCCGGCCGAATACGTGCTGCTGCGCCACTATCTCGGCGAGCCGCGCGCGGTCGATCTCGAGGCGAAGATCGGCCGTTACCTGCGCCGTATCCAGGGGGCGCATCACGGCTGGCCACTGTTCCACGGCGGCGCGTTCGACGTCAGCGCGACCATCAAGGCCTATTACGCGCTGAAGATGATCGGCGACGACGTTGACGCGCCGCATATGGCGTCGGCGCGGGCCGCGATCCTGGCGGCGGGCGGTGCGGAGGCGGCCAACGTATTCACGCGCATTCAGCTTGCGCTGTTCGGGGCCGGACCGTGGTCGGCGGTTCCTACCCTGCCGGTCGAACTGATCCTGCTGCCACGCTGGTTTCCGGTGCATCTGTCAAAGATGTCGTACTGGGCGCGCACCGTTATCGTTCCCCTGCTGGTCCTGTCGGTGAAGCGGCCGCTGGCGCGCAACCCGCGCGGTATAAAGGTCGACGAACTCTACACCGGCACGCCAAAGCCCCCGGAGAGCAAGGCCGCCGAGACCAAGCGGGTATGGACGGCGTTCTTCAACGGGCTCGACGTGGTGCTGAAGGGTGTCGACCGGCTCTGGCCGAAGCGCACGCGCGAGCGCGCCATCCAGACCTGTGTCGATTTCACCGTCGAGCGGCTGAACGGTGAGGATGGTCTCGGCGCGATCTACCCGGCGATGGCGAACAGCGTCATGATGTTCGATTGCCTCGGCTATCCGGAGGACCATCCGCACCGTGCAATCGCGCGGCAGTCGGTCGAGAAGCTGCTCGTGGTGAAGGACGACGAGGCGTATTGCCAGCCGTGCGTCTCCCCGGTGTGGGATACGGCACTTGCCGCGCACGCGATGCTGGAGGCGGGCGGCGTGGAGAACGAGGCGCGTGCCGATGCGGCGCTGGAATGGCTGCGGCCGTTACAGGTGCTCGACGTGAAGGGCGATTGGGCGGATGTGCGGCCGGACGTCCGTCCGGGCGGCTGGGCGTTCCAGTACAACAACGCGCATTACCCCGATCTCGACGATACCGCCGTGGTGGTGATGGCGATGGACCGGGCCGCTGCGCGTTCCGGCGCGGATTACCGCATGGCGGTGGATCGCGCCGTCGAGTGGACGGTCGGCTTGCAAAGCAAGGGTGGCGGCTGGGGCGCGTTCGACGCCGACAACCACCATCATTATCTCAACAACATCCCCTTTGCGGATCACGGCGCGCTGCTCGACCCGCCGACCAGCGACGTGTCGGCGCGGGTGGTGTCGATGCTCGGCCAGCTGGGTGAACCGCTCGACACGCCACGCATGGCCGAGGCGCTCGACTTTCTGGAGCGCGAACAGATGCCGGACGGGAGCTGGTTCGGGCGCTGGGGGGTGAACTACATCTACGGCACATGGTCGGTGCTGTGCGCGCTCAATGCCGCCGGCGTGGACCCGCAATCGGCGATGGTGCGCAAGGCGGTGGCGTGGCTGGTCGCGATCCAGAACGGGGATGGCGGCTGGGGCGAGGACTGCGACAGTTACGATCTTGCCTACCGGGGCCACAGCCCTGCCCCGTCCACCGCATCGCAGACCGGCTGGGCATTGCTCGCGCTGATGGCGGCGGGTGAGGTCGACGGTGCAGCGGTGGATCGCGGCGTGCGCTACCTCGCGGAGACGCAGGACGCGGACGGTCTGTGGGGACAGGAGATGTATACCGGCGGTGGTTTCCCGCGCGTGTTTTACCTGCGCTACCACGGCTACCCCAAGTATTTCCCGCTGTGGGCGCTGGCGCGGTACCGCAATCTGAAGCGCTCCAACCAACGGCGCGTGTCGGTGGGGATGTGACGCTGCTCGTCGCCTGCGGGCTGACGCGCGAGGCGGCGATCATCCGACGGGTCGGTGTGATCCCGATCGCAGGTGGCGGCGATCCCGCGCGGCTTGAGGCGCTACTCGAAGACGCGATCGCCACCTTTGGGCCATTCTCAGGCGTGGTGTCGAGCGGGGTTGCGGGCGGGCTCGACCCGGCGTTGCGGCCGGGGGACGTGGTGATCGGTACGCTCGCCGCCTCCGGATCCGGCGATGACCGGGAGAGCACGTTGGTGCAAGCGCTATGCGCGCGTCTGCCCGGGGCGCATTTCGGCACGATTGCAGGTAGCGACACGATCGCCGCCACGCTCGACCAGAAGCGCGCACTTCGTAGCAGCACCGGGGCGATCGCCGTCGATATGGAATCGCACATCGCCGCGCGCGTGGCGGCGCGTCATGCGCTGCCGTTCGCGATCATCCGCGCGATCTCCGACGGTGCCGACCATGTCCTGCCGCCCGCCGCGCTGGTGGGCATGAAGCCCGATGGCGGCATGGCGCTTGGCAAGGTGCTGGCGTCGCTTGCGCGGCGCCCCACGCAGTTGCGCGCGCTGATCCGTACCGGACGAGATGCCGGGCGGTCGTTCAGCGCGCTATCGCGGAGCTGGGCGGCGCTGGGTGATGTCGAAGGAGAAGAGCGGGATCGGGCTTAGCGCCGCCCCGTCATCGTTCGGCACTTTTGGGAACCGGCCAATCCCAACCGATCGGCAAGACGGCGGCCCGCCCCCTGAAGGGGCGGGCCGTCGCTATCAGGCGACCTTCTGCACCCGCTTGAAGCCGGTCGGGTCCGCCGCCTGGATCTTCGCCAACTCACGCTCGACGTGGCTCGAGTGGACGTCCTCGGCAGGACGGGCACGCGACAGATCGATATCGGGCGCCATCGGGCCTTCGGTGCGGATGCCCTTGCGGCCGACGTTGAACATCGCGAGCGGATTGCGGATCGATTCGCTTGCCGCCGTGCCCTCGAAGCCGCAGTGCACCATGCAGTTCGAGCATTTTTCGTACTTGCCGACGCCGTACTGATCCCAGTCGGTACCTTCCATCAGCTCCGAGAAGGTCGGCACATAGCCTTCGCCGACGAGGTAGCAGGGCTTCTGCCAGCCGAACACGGTGCGCAGCGGCATCGACCACGGCGTGCATTCGTAGGAGCGGTTGCCGGCAAGGAAATCGAGGAACAGCGGCGAGTTGGTGAAGGTCCAAGCCTTGCCGCCGTCACCGCGCCGAAACACGTCACGGAAGAAGGTCTTGGTGCGTTCGCGGGTCAGGAAGTGCTCCTGGTCCGCAGCGCGCTCGTAGGAATATCCAGGCGACAGCGTGATCTCGACGCCACGCTTTTCCATCTCGTCGAAGAACGACGCGAGTCGTGCCGGGTCGGCGCCGTCGAACACCGTGCAGTTGACCTGCACGCGGAAGCCCTTCGATTTCGCCAGTTCGATCGCCTCGACCGCGACCTCGTAGGTGCCATCCTGATCGACCGCGTGATCGTGCATGCCCTTGTCGCCATCAAGATGGATCGACCAGGTAAAGAAGTTTGACGGCTTGTAGTCGTTGATCTTCTTCTTGAGCAGCAGTGCGTTAGTGCACAGGATCACGAACTTTTTCTTCGCGATATAGCCTTCGACGATGCGCGGCATGTCGCGATGCAGCAGCGGCTCGCCGCCGGCGATCGAGACGGCGGGCGCACCGCAGTCGTCGATCGCCTCCATGCACTGCTCGTAGCTCAGGCGCTGGTTGAGGATCGCGTCAGGATAGTCGATCTTGCCGCAGCCGGGGCAGGCAAGGTTGCAGCGCAGCAGCGGCTCCAGCATCAGCACGAGCGGATATTTACCCCCGCCAATGTGCTTGCGCAGCGTATAGCTGCCGATGCGGGCGAGCGCGGGAAGCGGAAGGCTCATATATCGTGTCCTAGTTCGCCATCGCGGGGCGGCTGGCGGTAGTCTTCGGCCCTCTTAGCTCACGCGGCAGGGCAAATTCCAGTGTCTCTTCGATCCCGTCGAGCTGGCTGACCTCGACCGGGCCGATCCGGCGCAGCGCGGCGATCACATCGTCGACCAGTTCGTCGGGCGCGGACGCACCGGCGGTGAGGCCGATCGTCTGCACGCCATCGAACCACGCCGGGTCAATCGCGCTGCCATCCGCGACGAGATAACTCGGCAGGCCTTCATCCATGCCGAGATCGCGCAGTCGGCTGGAGTTAGAGCTGTTCTCCGCCCCCACCACCAGCAGCAGATCGACCACACGGCACAGATCGCGCACCGCAGTCTGCCGATTCTGCGTGGCGTAGCAGATCTCCGACACATCGGGGCCGATCAGGTTGCGGAAGCGCGCCTTCAACGCCGCGATGATCGAGCGGGTGTCATCCACGCTCAGCGTCGTCTGGGTAATATAGGCGATCTCGGCATCGTCGGGCAGATCCAGATCCGCTACCGCCGCCGCCGAGGATACGAGGTGCACCGGCGCATCGACCTGCCCGACGGTGCCGACCACCTCGGCATGGCCCTCGTGCCCGATAAGGACGAGCGTGCGGCCGGATTTGGCATAGCGCCTGCCCTGCATGTGAACTTTGGTGACGAGCGGGCACGTCGCATCAAGCACCGGCAAACCGCGCGCGGCTGCCTCCTCCTCGACCGTTCGCGCGACGCCGTGCGCGCTGAACACCGTCATCGCGCCGGCGGGAACCTCCGACAGTTCCTCGACGAACACCGCGCCCTTGCGGCGCAACGTGTCGACGACATGCTTGTTGTGCACGATTTCGTGACGCACGTAGATCGGTGCGCCGAACCGGTCGATCGCCCGTTCGACGATCTCGATCGCCCGTACTACGCCCGCACAAAATCCGCGCGGGTTCGCCAAGATTACGCGCAAGGCGCCGTCCTTTCCGTATCGATCGGTTCCGACAAGGCCGTGCCCAAACTGTGACCCGGTGTCGTTGCCGCCGTTAGTGATTGCATATGTGTACGTGTGGTCGAAAATTGAAGCGGAAAAAGGGCAGGCCCGTAACGACCGGGCGCCGTGTGGCCGTTCAGCCACGCGTCAGCGGTTTGTGCTAATGGCCTGTCGCTGATAACGGCGGCCCTTACGATCGGCCACCGCGGCCCTATCTAATTCCCCGAACGTGATGGAGTTTCCGATGCTTGCCACGACCCGCCTCCTTGGCCTGGCGGCGCTGCTCGCCGTAGCCCCGCTTGCCGCGCCCGCGGCTGCGCAGACCGCCGATCCGGCCGGCGCACCGATCCAGGCGCTCGATGACGGGCTGCTCGCGATCATGAAAGGCGGCAAGGCGATGGGCTTCGCCGGCCGTGCGGCAAAGATCGGCCCGGTGGTGGACCGCGCGTTCGATATCCCGCTGATGACCCGGCTGTCGATCGGTTCAGCGTGGACGACGACCGCACCTGCCGATCAGGCGGCGCTGGTCGCGGCGATCCGCAAGCTGACGATCGCGCAATATGCCGGCAATTTCGACGGCTGGTCGGGCGAAAGCTTCAAAATCGCGCCGGCCGTCGAGACGCGCGGCAGCGACAAGCTGGTGCGCACCACCTTGGAGCCGAAGACGGGCAGTCCGACCGCGATCGCCTACCGCTTGCGCCAGAGCGGCGGCCAGTGGAAGATCATCGACGTGTATTACCAGAACTCGGTAAGCCAGCTCGCCACCCGCCGGTCCGATTTCGCCAGCGTGCTCGCCCGTGGCGGCGCAAAGGCGTTGGTTGCGCACCTCGACCAGCTTTCCGCCAAAGCGGCACGCTGATCCGCATGCGGGGTTTCGGGGGGGCGAGCGCGTTTGCGCTCGCGGCATCGTTGATGATGCCGACGATGGTGATGGCACAACAACAGGCGGCGGCACCGGTCGCGCGGATGATCGCGCCCACGCCGCTGGCGCCGGCGGCGGCATCCGCGACGGTCAAGCCCGCCGGTAGCGGGCATTTCAAGGGCGATCCGCTCGAGAAGCTCAACCGCAAGCTGTTCTCGGTGCATCAGTTTTTCGACCATTTGCTGTTTCGCCCGCTCGCCATGGCGTACAAGACGATCATCCCCAAGATCATGCGCAGCGGCATCCGTCACGTCTTCTCGAACATCGGCGAGCCGGTGGTGTTCGTGAACGACGTGCTGCAATTAAAGCCTAAGCGCGCGGTGCGGACGCTGGGTCGGTTCGCGATCAACTCTACGATGGGTGTCGGCGGGCTGGTCGATGTTGCCAAGACCAAAGGCTTCGACCTGCCACATCATTCCAACGGCTTCGGCAACACGCTGGGCCGCTATGGGGTCGGCCCGGGGCCGTATCTGTTCCTGCCCTTCATCGGGCCGAGCGACTTCCGCGACATCGGCAGCGCGCCGGTGGACGGCGCCGTACTGCCGCTGGCGATTGGTTTCCCGTTCGATCGGGCGGAATATCAGATCCCGGCCGGCGTAGTGGTCGGGCTTGATATGCGCGCAGAGGCGGACGGAGACCTGAAGGCGCTGCTCGGCGGTGCGGTCGACCCCTATGCGACGCTGCGGTCCGCGTTCCTCCAGACGCGTGCGGCGGAGGTGTATGCGATCCGGCATGGCGACGGCGCAGGCGCGACACCGCTAGAAGATCCGCTGGCCGATCCCGCCGGCGCGGCCGCGCAACCTTCCGCGGCGATGAGCGACCCGCTGACAGACCCCGCCGCCCCGGCCCCGGTTGGCGAGACGCAACCATCCACCGCGTCGCAGTTGAGCGATCCGCTCGCCGATCCGGCAGCCGCACCCGCGCCGACCACCACTCCCGAGCCCAAAGCGGCCCCGGCGACCGCGCTGGACGACCCATTAACTGATCCGGCGGCGGCTTCGGCAAAGCCATAGCGGCGAGCCGACCGGCATGGGTGGCGTGCTACACCCGCTGCCGCACCACCTTGCGGGGCGGTCCCAGCAAGGCCGGCTCGAAGATCAGCGCGCACACCAAGGTCCAGGCGAGTGAGATCATCAGGATCTTGCCCATGCTCGCGGTGCCGGGATGGTGCGACAGCCACAGGCTGCCGAACGCGCTGCCGGTGGCGAGCGCGCTGAACAGCACCGCCCGCGCCAGGCTCGATTGCAGCAGGTCGGTCGCGCCTGCCCGCCACGCCATCACGAAATAGATGTGAAACGCAACGCCGACGCCGAACAGCAGCGGAAAGGCGATGATGTTGGCAAAGTTGATCGGCTGACCAATCAGCACGCAACTGCCGAGCGTGAGAAAGCCGGACAGCACCACCGGGGCGAGCGTGAACGCCACCTCGCGCACATCGCGCAGCACGACGAACAGCAGGCCGCTGACCAGCACCAGCGCGAGGATACCCGCCTCCACGAACGCCCATGCCACCGTGCCCGCCGCCTCCTGCGTCGCGACCGGCAGGCCCGAGGCGGACGGGGCGACCGCACGCACCGCCTTGGTGAAACGACGCAGCACGGCGTTGTCGTTGCTGTCGCCGCGCGGGAACACCTGGATCAGCGCACGGCCATCCTTGGCGATCCAGTTGCCGGCGATCTCCGGCGGCAAGGTCGCGCGTGTGACGGGTTCCGCCTGAAGCAGCGCGCGCACCTGATCGAGCATGACGTTGAGCGGCGTCACCAGCACCTCGCGCGCACGCGCGCGGGCCGGCGCAGCGGCACTTGCGAGCAGCGCGAAGGCATTGGCGAGGTGTCGCGCGTCCTGCGCCGGTCGATCGGCCGCCGTACCCGCAACCTTGCGCAACTGCGCGGCAGTGGCGTCGAGCGCGGCGACGTTCTCCGCATCGGACGGCGCCGGCGCCATGTCGAACGGGTTGATCGTCGGATCGAGCAACAGCGACGCATCCTGAATCGCGGCGAGCTTCTGCGGCTGATCCTCCGGCACGAAGCCGTCGACCGTCACGGCCTCCGCCACCTCCGGCAGCTTGGACAGCTTAGCCGTCATCGCCTTCGCCGCATCGGGGTTGGGCGCGAGCAGGTTGATCGTGTTGGGCGTGCGCAGCGGATCATGCATCAAATCCGCGAGCGCCCGCATCGCTGGGCCGTTGGGATCGCGCAGGTGGAGCGGGTTGAAGTCAAACCGGACGAACGGCAGCAGCGCGATGCTCACCAGCATCGACACTGCAAACGCCCACAACACCGCCTTGCGATGCGTGTGGAGCCAGCGGTCCAGCGGTGCTGCCTCGCGGAAGCCGACCTCACGGCGCGGTGCACCGGGCTTCATCACCGTGAGCAACGCCGGCAGCAGGGTAATCGCCAGCACCAGCGCGATGATCATGCCGATCCCGGCGATGATACCGAGTTCGGAAATGCCGATGTAATCGGTCGGCAGGAACGCCCCGAAGCCGAGGAACACCGCCCCTGCCGCCAGCGCGAGCGGCGCAGCGAGCGCGGTCGCGGCGCGGCGCAGCGCCTCGGGCGTGTCATGCCCATCGAGCCGTTCGGCATTGAAACGCACGCTGATCTGGATGCCGAAATCCACCCCCAGCCCGACGAACAGCGGGATGAACGCGACCGAGATCAGGTTGAGCGTGCCGACCGCGAGCAAACCGGCGGCGGTGGTGATGACCAGGCCGGCAATGATCGTCACCACGATCGCCGCGACGATCTTCACCGATCGCGTCGCCAGCCACAGCGTCAGCAGCATCGCGACGCCCATGACAAGGCCGACGAAGCCGATATTCTCCTCCAGCGTGGCGAACTCCTCATCCGCCAGCGGCACCTCACCGGTGGTGCGCACCGATACGCCGTGCGCGGCGTCGAGGCCGAGCTTTGCCGCCTGCTGCTCGATCGCGGCGACCGCATCCTCGCCCGGCTGAAGCGCGCCATAGTCGAGCTTCGGTTGTGCGAGGATTAGGCGACGACGCGGGGCCGCCGTGCCGCCCATCATGTCCTGCCAGGAGAAATACGCGGGTTTGCCGGCGAGCGTTCTGTCCAACGCATCGGCCAGCGTCCGCATCGGCGTGTCGAAATCGGCGAGCTTGGCGCTACCCTGCTCCACGCCCAGCAATGCTGTCGAGAACGCACCCGCGATGCCACGCAGTGAGGGGTCGCGCGCCAGCGGGCCAAGCAGCGGTTGCGCCTTGATGAGTGAGTCGGTCGTGCCCTTCACCTCGGCGACCGAGCCGAACATCAGCCCTTCCTTGGCGAAATAGGGGCCGCCGTCCGGGCGCTGTACACGGCGGAAATGGGTGTTGTCCGCAGCCAGCGCATCCGACAGCTTCGCCGCGCCCGCCTCGGCGAGTTCGGGAGTCTTGCCGTCGACAATCACCAGCAGCACGTCGGTCAGGTTCGGGAAGGCGGCGTCGACCGCCTTTTCGTTCTGCCGCCATTGCACCTTGGGCGAGATCAACGCCGCCGTGTCGGTCGTCATTGAGAACCCGCCCGCCGCATAGGCAAGCGCAACGGCGGTCAGCACCAGACATGCCAAAGCGGCGACGATCGGCCGCCGCACGCTGGCCGAAACCAGCCGCAGGATGAACGCCGCGATCAACGCCGTGCGTCGCCGCCGATGAAGTACCGCAGATTGAACTTGATAGTCTGGTCAGCGCCGGTCGCATCGAACACCGCGTCGCTCCATTTCGGCGGAGCAAGCTTGATCCGCGCATCGTTCGAAAAACCGACTCCCTCCTTAGGCACGCCGAACAGCGCACGGTCGAGCTTGCCATTGCCGTTCTCGTCAAGGAATGCCTGAACCGCATAGCGGCCGGCCGGCAGCCCGTTGACCGTCACCACCGTCATGCCGGGCCGGGCCGGCGCCTCGGCTTTAAGCGGGCAGGTCTTCAGAAACTGCGCCTCGGTGCAGACGTAGATGTGCACGCGACCCTGCGCGGTGCGGACGTTGCCGACCTCGACGCGCAGCGTGCCCGTTGTGGTCGCGGTCGCGCCACCACGCGCCAAGACCGGGGCGCTTGCCAGTGCCGCCATCATCATCACCGCCGCGATACGCAGCGGCGCACTTGCCAAAAACGGGGTCACGTTCAATCCTGTTCCACGTGTATGTCAAAGCGCTCGCGCCTGGCGCATCCGCGATGAACCGGTCGTGTATCGTCGCGAGCCCAGCGGTCCAGCAATTTCGACCAATCTGGCGCAGGCGCACGGAAAACCTTGGTTTCCTGAGCGAGCCTGCGGATGTTCAGCGCTCTGCCTGATCAGACCTTAACCGTTAACTCACCTTTTTTTGGTTTGGTGCGCGCAACTTGGGGAGATACCGATGCGCGACCTGCCAGCGACCACGATCATGTCCCACCCTATCGATCTGCGAGTCCACGACTTCGCACGCGACACCGGCGCGGCAATCGCAATTGAATCGACGGCTGGCGCACTCAGCTACGCCGAACTCGATGCGCGCGCGACCAGACTGGCGGGCGCGCTTGCGGCGCACGGTGTGGTTGCGGGTGATACGGTCGCGGTGTGCCTGCCGCGATCGGCGGATCAGATCATTGCGTTGCTGGCGGCATGGTATGCCGGGGCGGCGTATCTCCCGCTCGATCCAGCGTGGCCCGAGGCGCGGCTTGCCAGCTTTGTCGAGCGTGCCGGCTGCGCGGCGGTGATCGGCTCGGCAATCGGTACGATCGCGCCGGATGCGGCGGCCGACTTCTCGCCGCTGCCGGCGGGCGACCTCGCCTATGTGATCTTCACCTCCGGCTCGACCGGCGAACCGAAAGCGGTCGAGGTCGGACACGACAACCTTGCCGCCCTGGTCGACTGGCATCACGATGCCTTCGCGATTCGCGCGGGGACGCGCACCGCGCACCTCGCCGGCCTCGGCTTCGACGCAGCGGCCTGGGAGGTGTGGCCCACGCTGGCGGTGGGCGGTACGCTCTGTCTTGCGGATGATGCGGTGCGGCTCGATCCCCATGCTCTGCGCGACTGGCTGGTGCGCGAGCGGGTTGAGGTCGCGTTCGCGCCGACCGCGCTTGCCGAGCCGCTGGTCGGCATGGATTGGCCCGCCGACACGCGCTTGCGCATGCTGCTGACCGGCGCGGACAAGCTGACGGTGCGGCCGAAGCCGGGCCAGCCGTTCACGTTCGTCAACAACTATGGCCCGACTGAATGCACCGTCGTGGCCACTTCGGGCGTGGTCTTGCCGGACGGCGAAGGCCTGCCATCGATCGGCAAGGCGATCGCCGGCACCACCATCCACCTGCTCGATCCAGGCGGTGAGGATGTGATGCCGGGTTCACCGGGCGAAGTCTGCATCGGCGGCGCGCAGGTCGCGCGCGGCTATCGCGGCGACGTGGCGATGACCGAGGCGCGCTTCGTCGAGCATTCGCATTACGGCCGGCTCTACCGCACCGGCGATCTCGCGCTTCAGCTTGAGAACGGCGAATATGCCTTCCTCGGCCGGGTCGACGGTCAGGTGAAGGTGCGCGGTCACCGCATTGAACCCGCCGAAGTCGCCGCCGCGCTGCATCGCCTGCCCGAGGTCGCCGCCGCTCACGTGGTGGTGCGCGAGGGCGAACTGGTCGCTTACGTCACCCTCAACGGTGACAGCACGGGCGGCGCCCTGCGCGCCGCACTGGGCGAAACCTTGCCGGATTACATGGTGCCCGCACACTTCGCCCGGCTCGACGCAATGCCGCTCACGCCAAACGGCAAGATCGACGTACGCGCCCTGCCCGATCCCAGCACCGTCGCTCTGGCGGAAAGCGCAGGTGGCCGCGCACCAGAGACGCCGACCGAACTGCGCCTGTTCGAGATCGTCAGCATCGTGCTCGGCCACCGCGATTTCGGCGTGGACGACGATTTCTTCCTGCTCGGCGGGCATTCGTTGCTCGGCACGCAGGTCATCATCCGCGCGCGCGACGCGTTCGGCATCGACCTGTCGCTGTTCCACCTGTTCGAGGCAGCGACCGTCGCCAAGCTGTCGCACGTGGTCGAGACGCTGATCTTCGCCAAGATCGAAGCGATGAGCGACGACGAAATCCAGAGGCTGTCGGCCTGATGGCGACGCGCCCCGTCTCCGATCCGTCGCTCAGCCTGTTCCGGCTGCTCGATCCGGCCGTGCTGGCCGATCCCTATCCGCTGTACGCGCGGTTGCGGACCGAGGACCCGGTCTATTGGGATCCGTATCTGCATAGCTGGGTGGTGACGCGCTACAGCGACGTGCATGCGGTGCTGCACAAATTCTCGGCGGATCGCACGCCCTCGCCCGACATGATGCGCGCGCTCGGGCTCGGCTCGATCGAGCCGATCGCGGCGGTGATGGTCAAGCAGATGCTGTTCCTCGATCCGCCGAACCACACCATCCTGCGCAAACTGTGCTCGACCGCGTTCACGCCGCGCCGGGTGGAAGCGCTGGAGGAGCGCGTGCTGTCGGTCGCCAACCGGCTGATCGACGCGGCTCTGGCGAAGGGCGAGATGGACGTGATGGCCGATTTCGCCGAGCCGTTTCCCTCAATCGTTTTCGCGCATCTGATGGGCGTGCCGGAGGAGGACCACCTTCAACTGAAACGCTGGTCGGCAGACTACGCGCAGATGCTCGGCAATTTCTCGCACAATCCTGACGGGATCGCGCAGGTGTTGAAAAGCACCGCTGACATGATCGCCTATTTCCAGCACGCGATCCATTCGGGCAGCCTCAACGACGGACTCGTCAAGTCGCTGGTCGAGGCGGAGATCGACGGTCAGAAGCTGACCGAGGAGGAGGTGATCGCCAATGCCATCGTCACGATGGTGGGGGGCCAGGAAACCACCACCAACCTGATCGGTTGCGGTCTGCTCACACTGCTACGGCAGCCGGGGAAGCTCGCCGAACTGCGCGACCGGCCCGAGATCATGGACAGCGCGGTCGAGGAACTGCTGCGCTATGAAAGCCCGTCGCAGCACACCTCGCGCATCGTTACCGAGGACACGCTGATGGGTGGCAAGCTCCTTCGCAAGGGCCAGCCGGTGATGGCGGTGATGGCCGCCGCCAACCGCGATCCCGAACGCTTCGCCGATCCCGACGCGCTGGATTTCGAGCGTAAGGACAACCGCCACATGGCGTTCGGTTGGGCGGCGCACTTCTGCTTCGGCGCGCCGCTCGCGCGAATGGAGGGGCGGATTGCATTTCGCCTGCTGCTCGACCGCCTGACCGACCTGTCGTTGCCCGAGCAAAAGCTCGCCTGGCGCGAGAACCTTGGCCTGCGCGGCCTAAAGTCACTGGGGGTGACATTCGGATGAACATGCTCGTCAAACTCGATGCCGCCCAGGCGCGCCGCGACCTGCTCGCGCAGATGCTTGCGGGACGCGCCGCACAGTCGCACGCGCCCGAGCCGATCCGCCCGCGTGATCCGGCCCGTACCATTCCGCTCACCGCCGAGCAGAACCAGCTGTGGCTTCACGCGCAGATGGCGCCGGAGATGCCGCTCTACAACGAGTCGATCACGATTCATCGGTTTGGGCGGTACGATCACACCGCAATGGAACGCGCGCTGACCGAGGTGGTGCGGCGCCATGCGATCTGGCGCTCGGCGATCGTTGAGATCGACGGGGATTACGTGATGCAGGTCGCTCCATCGGAGCATATCAGCCTCGCGATCCTAGACATCAGCCATTTTCCCGAAGCTGAACGTGAAGGGGAGGCCGTACGCCTTGCGACGGAAGACGCGCGCGCGCCGATCGCGTCCGACCAGGCGCCACTGTTCCGCGCCCGCGTGGTGAAGCTGAGCGAGGCCGAACACCGGCTTTACCTGACGCTGCACCACGTCATCTTCGATGGCGTATCGATCTACAAGACCCTGGTGCCCGAACTCGCCGCGCTGGTCGACGCATATGAGGCTGGCCTCCCCTCGCCGCTAGCCGAACCGACGTTGCAGTATGCCGACTATGCGGTGTGGCAGGCGGATCGCGAGCAGGGCGAGGACTACAAACGCCAGCTCGATTTCTGGCGCACGCAACTTGCCGCACCGATACCGCGCCTCGAAGTCGTCGGCGACCGTCCCCGCGCGGCGCTGCCGACGCACGCCGGTTCGATGGAGGTGTTCGAACTCGACACGCCGCTGGTCGAACGACTCAAGGAGATCGCGAGAGCGGAGAACGCGACGCTCTATTCGGTGCTGCTCGCCGGCTACAAGGCGATGCTGTTCCGCTATACGGGCGACGAGGACATCATCGTCGGCGGCGTCACCGACACGCGGCGGCGGCCCGAGTTGCAGCCGCTGATGGGCTATTTCCTCAACACCATGGCGATCCGCAGCCACCCGCTCGGGTCCACGCCGTTCCGCGCGTACCTCGCCGAAGTGAAGCGCAGCGTGATCGGCGCGCTCGGGGCGAGCGACATCCCGTTCGACAAACTGGTCCGCGCACTCGACATCAAGCGTGGCACCGGTACGCATCCGCTGTTCAACACCTTGTTCTCGATCGAGCCACCGGTCGATCCGTTTCCGACCGGCTGGGACCTGACGCAGATGGACGTGACCGTCGGCGCGGCGAAGTACGATCTGTACCTCGAACTCGACGAGCGCCCCGAAGGGGGCATGGCCGGGCGCTTCCTCTATTCGAGCGAATTGTTCGAACCCGCCACGATCCGCCGCATGGCCGATCATTGGATCCGCCTGCTCGAAGGTGTCGCTGCCGATCCGGAGACGCCGCTCGCGAAGCTGCCGATGCTGGCGGCGGACGAGCAGGACCGCCTCGCCGCAGACTGGAACCAGACGACGCGCGATCTGCCGTACGCGAGCGTGGTGGGTTGGGTCACCGCCAGAGCCGCCGCCGAACCCGACACGGTGGTGATCGAACAGTCTGGCGAAGGCTGGACCTACGCCGAACTCGCCGCGCGTTCCGACGCGATCGCGGCAGAGCTCATCTCGCGCGGCGTGAAGCCGGGTGCGCTGGTCGGACTGTCGCTCGAACGCACGCCGTACATGATCGCGGCGATGCTCGGCGTGCTGAAAGCGGGCGTGGCGTATTTGCCGCTCGATCCCGGCTTCCCGCAGGCACGTCTCGCGATGATCGTGGAGAGTGCCGAACCGGTGCTGATCCTGGTCGAACCCAGCACCGAACACGCGCTGCCGCAGGGTGCGGTGCCGCTGGTCCGTCTCGATCGCCACTGGCCGCACCGCGCTTACACCGCTCCCGCGATTGACGCGGAGGCGCCTGCCTATGTGCTGTACACTTCGGGATCGACCGGCAAGCCCAAGGGGGTCGAGATCCCGCACGCCGCGCTCGTCAACTTCCTTGTCGGCATGGAGGACAGCCTCGGCCTGCCGCCGCGCCAGTCGATCCTCGCCATCACCACCTTGTCGTTCGACATCGCCGAACTGGAAATCTGGCTGCCGCTCGTCACCGGTGGCAAGGTCCATCTCGCCACGCGCGAAACCGCCAGCGACATGATCGCACTCGCCGAGGACGTCGCGCGTTTGAACCCCGACGTTCTTCAGGCCACCCCCGCCACCTGGCGCGGGTTGATCGAGGCGGGCTGGCGAGGGTCGCCCACGCTGACCGCACTGTGTGGCGGCGAGAAGCTGCCCCGTTCGCTCGCCGACCAACTGCTGCCGCGCGTCGGCGCATTGTGGAACATGTATGGCCCGACCGAGACGACGATCTGGTCGACCGTGGCCAAGGTCGCGCGTGCCGGTCCGATCACGATCGGCCGACCAATCGCCAACACCACGATTCGCATCCTCGACCAGAACGGCAACGACCGTCCGCTTGGCGCGGTTGGCGAATTGTGCATCGGCGGGCGCGGCGTCGCGATCGGCTATCGCGGCCGGCCTGACCTCACCGCGGCCAAGTTTATCGATCATGATGGTGAACGGCTTTACAAGACCGGTGACCTTGCGCGCTGGCGCCCGGACGGAGCGCTGGAATGTCTCGGCCGCACCGATAACGAGGAAAAAATCCGCGGCTTCCGCATCGCCATCGAGGAGGTCGAGGGTGCGCTCGCGGCGCTGCCCGGCATCGCGGCGGCGGTGGTAAAGGCATGGCCAGATCCGAGCGGCGAACGGGCTTTGTGCGGCTATCTGGTCGGCACGGGCGAGGTGGCGGAATGGCGCGAGCAGCTATCCGCCACCCTGCCCGATTATATGATCCCCACTCGCTTCATGGTGTTGCCGGAACTGCCGCAAACCCCGAACGGCAAAGTCGACCGTCACGCGCTGCCCGAACCGGGCAAGGCATCGGTGACCGATCATGCCCCGCTCGAGACGCCCGCGCAGGAGAAGCTCGCCGCGATCTGGAGCGACGTACTCAAGGCCGAGGTCACCTCGCGCAATGCGGACTTCTTCGATCTCGGCGGCCATTCGCTGCTGATCGCGCGGCTGATCCGCCGCATCGACAAGGATTATGGCGTCAAGCTGCCGATGGCGGCGCTGTTCCAGGCACCGCGCCTTGCCGACATGGCGGAGATCATCGCGAGCGGTAAAGGTGTCGACAATCCGGCCGTCGCACCGATTCAGCCGAACGGCACGCAACCGCCGATCCTGTGGCTGGACGGCGGCTCGACCTTCCGTCCACTCGCCGAGCGGCTCGGGCCTGACCAGCCGTTCTACGGCGTGTCGACGGCGGCGGTGATCGAGGCGGCCGGCGGCACCCCCGAGAAGGATTTCCGCAAGACCGCCGATCTCATCATCGCGGCGCTGCGCCAGATCCAGCCGAGCGGACCGTACCGGATCGGCGGCTGGTGCACCTCGGGCATTCTCGCCTATGCGGTGGCGACGCAGCTCGAGGCGGCGGGTGACGAGGTGCGGCTGCTGATGCTCGCCCACCCGTTCCACCCGGTACGTGCGCGGCAACTGGGCGCGACACGGTTCTTTCTCAGCAAGTTCAAATACCACCTCGACAAGACCTTCGCGCAGCCCAAGGGCGAGCGCTGGCACTATTTCGTCGATCGCCTGCGCGGCCTGTCCGACGCGGCGGCGCTGGCGGGCGGGCGCGAGGCGGTGTTGCAGCCGAAGATCCAGTCCGCGCTCGATCACTCCGCCAGCCATTACACGCCGCCGGCGTACAACGGCGACGTGATCCTGTTCCAGCCCGACGATCACCCCGGCGTGCTCGATTTCGTCGAGGACTGGCGCGCGCAGGTGCGTGGCCAGTTCGACGCGCACATCGTGCCCGGCGGGCACCGCACCATGCTGGAGGGCACCAACGTCGACGTGTTCGCCGATCTGCTGCGCGCCCGCCTTGCCCGCGCCAATGCAGAGGCAGCACGTCAGCGCAGCGCCTGACGCGGGTGACGGCGGCAGAGGTCTACGTCGGCAGCCTCGACCTGCCAGACACGGAGGTCGAGCAGCTTACGCTGTTGCTCTCACCCGAAGAGCGCGCCCGCGCCGCCCGCTTCGCCTTCGCGCGAGACCGGCGGCGCTTCGTGGTGCGCCGCGCGCGCCTGCGGCAGACACTGGCGCGCGAGACCGGCGTCGCGGCGGAGCGGATCAGGTACATCGAGAACGGCTATGGCAAGCCGGCGCTACCCGGCGGCGGCCCCTACTTCAGCACCTCACATTCGCACGAGCTATGGGCTGTTGCCGTGTCGGGGCAAGACCTCGGCGTTGATCTGGAACGTCATCAACCCGGTCTCGACTGGCGCGATCTCGCCGCCGGGCTGTTCCGCGCCGACGAACGCGCCGCGCTCGACGCGCTCGCGCCGGGCGAACGACTGCGCGGCTTCTTCGACTGCTGGTCGCGCAAGGAGGCCTTTGTGAAGGCCATCGGCAAGGGCCTCTCCTACCCGCTCGATGCGTTCGCCGTCTCGGTCATGCGCGAGGCGCGGTTGCTGTTCGGGGCGGAGGGATGGAGCGTCGCGGACTTGACGCTGGCGGAAGGCTATTCAGCGGCGCTTGTGGTCGCAGGCGAGGTAACCGTGAACGTCACGATCCAGGCTTGACGGCAGGTCTGCCGTAAACGCGGGTGCCGTCATGCCACTGCCCCGCGTCGCGCGATCAGGTTGGCGAACTCCCCGATGATCGGACGTGCCACCACCAGCACTAGGCCGCCGTAGACCGCCACGCCGACCGCAACCAGGATCGCGAGTGTCGGCAGCGGCGCAATCCCCGCGATCAGTTCCGACACCGCCAGCACCGCCGCCGCCATGCCCGCCGAGGCGATCGCCGCCGGCATCACTGCACGCAGCAGCGCCCGCGCCGACGTCCCGATCACCGGCATCGAAAACGCCGCCGTCAACATCATGTGGATGGGGGCACCGATCACCCAACTCCACGCCATGCCGACCGCGCCATAGCGCACGCCGATGGCGAAACCGATCGGCATGATGAGCGCCCCCACCGCAGCACCCCACACCTGCAGGCGCGGATGGCCAAGCGCGGTGGTCGCCGGCGCGAACAGCACCTGCACCGTCAGGAACGGCATCGCTACCGCCAGCAAACGCACAATCGGCGTGGCGTCATCCCACTTCGGCCCGAGCACGACATCGACAAACGGCCCCGCCACCAGCGCCAGCCCGACGTAGAACGGCAGCGCACCGAACATGATGAGCCGCACCGATTTCACGAATGCGTGACCGGTCGTCTCGCGATCCCCTTGGAGTCGCGCATAGGCCGAGAACGCGACGTCGTTAAGCGGCGGCACGAACTTGCTCGTGACGATCTGCGCGAGGAACAGCGCCTCCGCGTATAGCCCAAGGTGGCGCGCATCGAGCGAGCGGCCGCCAATCACGATGTCACTCTGCGTCTGGAACAGCCATAAAAGCGAGCTCAGCAACATCGCGCCGCCAAACCACACCACGCCGCCCGCGCCCTTCAGCCGGAACGTCGGCAAAACCCCCAGCCGCGCCGCCAGCGTCATGCCGAGCGCGCGCGACCAGATCACGCACATCGGCGCGATCACCAGCGTCCACACCCCAAACCCTGCCAGCGCACACCCCAATGATGTGCCCGCGCCGATCAGCGCCGAGACGAGGTTCACCTTCGCCTGCACCTTGTAGTTGAGCTGCCGACTCAGCAGCGCACTCGGCAACGCCACGAACGGCGTGGCGAGGTACAGCGCGGCCTGCGCGGTCAGCAGCTGCGCCACCATGGGGGTGTGGAAATATTGTGCAGCCAGCGGCGCGATCAGCACCTGCGCCAGCGCGATGCCGCCGTTCAGCAGCACCAGGATGCCGAACACCTGCCGAATCAGCGTTTTGGTGAGTTCGGGCGTGCGGATCAGCGAGGCGGTGAATTCCTGCCCATTGAGTAGACTGAGGAACACCAGCACGCTCTGCGTCATCGCGAACAGGCCGTAATCGCGCGGATCGAGGATGCGGATGACGAAGAACGTCGCCGCCCACATGATAAGCTGCGCGATCACCTGACTGCCCGACCGCCAGGCTATCGCCTGCACGATCTGCGTCGCGAAGCTCTTTTCCACCGTTATCTCGGACATAGAATTCATCGGCTTAAGGCTCGCATGCGTAACGATGCGACCGTAGCGCCGGGGAAGTGGAGGAAGGATGAAGGAACTGCGGCAGAACCACATTTTTCGCTCGCAGCAGAGCCACTTGCGGCGAATGGTCGGGGAGACAGGATTCGAACCTGCGACATCCTGCTCCCAAAGCAGGCGCGCTACCAGACTGCGCCACTCCCCGACGCGAAGCGCGTCCTTAGGGATGCGCTTCGTCAAGGGCAAGTGTTGATCGTAGCGATCAGAACGGCAGCTTGAAGCCCGGCGGCAGCGGAATGCCGCTTGTCATCTTCGACATCGCTTCGCCGGAGGCGGCATCGGCCTTCGCGCGCGCATCGTTGAAGGCGGCGACGACGAGATCCTCAAGCATCTGCTTTTCCGCCGGCACGAGCAGCGAATCGTCGATCGACAAGCCCATGATGCGGCCCTTGGCGGAGGCACGCACCTTGACCAGACCGCCGCCGGCGGCACCTTCCACCTCGACCTGGTCGAGGCCAGCCTGCGCTTTTTCGAGTTCGGCCTGAACGTTTTGCGCCATGGCCATGATGTCTTCGAGATTGTTCATGCTTCGCTCCGTTGCAGGGATATGATGCGGTCGAGCTCCTCTTCGGGAAACTCGGCACCGGGGAAGGCTTCAAACGCGGCGGCCACGACCGGGGTTGCGAGGATCGCGGCGCGACGCGCTTCCTTGGCTGCGAGGTCCCGCTCCTTCAACGTCGGCGCGCCGGGCACGTTGTCGGTGGTGATCTTCCATACTTTGCCGGTCAGCCGCTTCAGTTCGACATTGAGGTCGCGCACGAAATCGGCCGAAATCGGGCGGGCGGAACTCAGCACCACCTCCGGCGCGGCATACAGTACCACGCTGGCGTGCGCATAGACGCCGTAGCCGAGCGCCTGCTGCCCGTTGTCGTCGAGATAGTGGCGTAGCGCGGCGATCGTCGCCGGCAGTGCGTCTTCCGCCACCGGGGCCGCGATAGCAGCGGGTGCCGGCGCCGGTAGAGGCGTCGCCGAAACGCGGCCCTCTGCCAGCATCTTCGCCAGTTCGCCCGGATCGGGCAGCGTGGAGGCATGGACGAGTCGCAGCAACGCCATTTCGCACGCCTCGATCGGCAGCGCGGCGCGACCGACCTCCTCATGCGCCTTGAGCAGCAATTGCCACAGCCGGTGCAGCGCCGCGAACGACAGCCTGCTCGCCCAGTCGGCAAGTGCTGCGCGTTCTTCGACCGACTGCCCGGCGTCTACGGAGGCGCCGAGCTTCACCAATGTCGTGCCGTGCACCGTCTCGAGGAGGGCACGTAGCACGCTGAGCGGGTCGACGCCGAGATCGTACTGGCGGCGTAAGGCGGCAAGCGCGCCTGCCCCGTCGCTCGCCAGCAGCAGCGCGAACAGACTGCGGGTGGCACCACGATCGGACAGGCCGAGCATGTCGCGCACGGCATCGGCGCGGACACCGCCGCCCTCCTGTCCGGCATGCGCGATCGCCTGATCGAGAATCGACAAACCGTCGCGCGCCGACCCCTCCGCCGCGCGCGCGATCAGCCCGAGCGCCTCCGGCTCCGCCTCGAACCCTTCGGCCTGCGTGACATAGGCGAAGTGCTCGGCCAGCTTCTCGGCCGGGATGCGGCGCAAGTCGAAACGCTGGCAGCGCGACAGCACCGTCACCGGCACCTTGTTCACCTCGGTGGTGGCGAACAGGAACTTCACATGCGCGGGCGGCTCCTCCAGCGTCTTCAACAGCGCGTTGAAGGCGTTCTTGGACAGCATGTGCACTTCGTCGACGATGTAGATCTTGAACCGCGCCGACACCGCCGCATAGCGCGCCGCGTCGATGATCTCGCGCACGTCGTCCACGCCGGTGTGGCTGGCAGCGTCCATCTCGATCACGTCGATGTGGCGCCCCTCCGCAATCGCGCGGCACGGCTCGCACACCCCGCAGGGGTCGATGGTCGGGCCGCCCTGCCCGTCCGGGCCGATGCAGTTGAGCGCCTTGGCGATCAGCCGCGCGGTCGAGGTCTTGCCCACTCCGCGCACACCGGTCATCAGGAAGGCGTGTGCGAGCCGGTCACGCTTGATCGCGTTGCCGAGCGTCTGCACCATCGCGTCCTGGCCGATCAGCTCGGCGAACGTCTGCGGCCGGTATTTGCGCGCGAGCACGCGGTATGCCTCGGGCTTGGGCGTGGCTTGCGGCTGCGGCGGTTCACCGAGATCGAAGGAGTCGGACATCGGCTCTATTTAGGGGCGGCCGCGCGTGTTGTCGAAGGAATGGTTCACCGGTGCGTTGTGCTGAGCGAGACCGGCGGAGTGAGAACATAGTTCGCTCACGAGCATGAACCCGGGAAGCCTTGAAGCCGGAAGACAATCGCGAGGATCTGGTAGCGGACAAAGCCACTGTCGTCGTTCGGCGCTTTAGCGCCGCCGACCGGGCGCGCCGCGATTGTGCGCCACAGCTTTACTGCGACTTGTGCAGTGCGAGGTGGGAGCCGGAACGACCCGTAGCGAAATCGTTGTGGCTGCTGCCTTCCGGCCCTGACCAAGTTGGCGACGACCACGTCCGCCCGACTCCCGCGGCGCATATGCCGGGGTCGGGCGGAGAGATCAAGCCCGCGTCAGCGGCGGACGCGCACCATCTTGCAGACGCGCTTGACATGGTGGCCCTGACGAACCGTTTTGCAGACCTTTTTGGAATGCCAGCCGTGGGGAGCGGCAAGCGCGGGCAGCGGGGCGAGCGAGGCAGCCGCGACGCACACGGCGGCAGCGAGGGCAGTGATCTTCATATCGGTTCCTTATTTTCGAGCCGTGCGGCGGAGCACTCCTGGATCGCCGAGCTTGCGCTCAGACGATCCAAGCCGGGCGCCGCTGTGTTACCAGCGAACCGTGCGGCAGACGCGGACCTTGTGGTGACCACGCCACTTCCAGTTGCACACGCGGCGGGTATGATGTCGGTTCCAACCGTGATGGCGTTCGCTGTGGCGCACGACGGTACGCGTCACGACGCGGTCGTGATGCTGCGCGGACGCAGCGACCGGGGCGAGCGTCGCGGCGGCGGCGAGGCATGCCGAGAGGATCAGCTTCATTTTCACAGGGTTCGCTCCTTTAATACCTTGAGGGCACGGGAGCGTAATGATCACCGACCCTGCATGTTCCGCGATTGCGCCGGAATTCTGATCGTGATGGCACGTTCGAGTCGGATTTGACAGGCGAGCCGACTGTGGCGCGTGGCGCCACTGGCTAGGTCCAGCAAATCCTCTTCGTTCTCACTCGCCGGTGGTAAGTTGGCAAAATCGGCGGCATCGACGATGACGTGGCAAGTCGAGCACGCCATCTGCCCCTCGCACGTCCCTTCGAGCGGCTGACCGGCATTTTGCGCGACTTCGAGCAACCGGTCGCCCGGCTGCGCCTGCGCCGTACTACGCGAATTGTCGGCGGCGATGAACGTAACGCAGATCATGCCGCGACGCTTTGCGCGTCGGCGGCGGCGATGATGCGATCGGTGGCGTCGATCAGGTCGGCCTCCTTGGTATAGCGGCCGAAGCCGATGCGGATACTGGTACGAGCCTGCGTGTCCGTAAGGCCGATCGCGCGCAGCACGTGGCTTGACCGGCCCGATCCGCTTGCGCAGGCCGAGCCGGCGGAAAAGGCGATGTCACGCAGCTGAGACATCAGTCGCGCCACGTCCAGCCCGTCTCGTCGCACGTTGAGGTTGCCCTTGTAGCGATGCTCAGCCGAGCCGTTGAGTGTCCACCCTCCGGCGGCGAATCGATCGAGCGCGACGTCGAACAGCCGACCGGCATGGGCGGTGTCCTGCGCATACCGGTCCTGCGCAAGCCGCGCGGCGACGCCAAAGCCGACACATAACGCCGGGGAGAGCGTACCGGATCGCCCGCCTTCCTCCTGGCCGCCGCCGTGCAGCAGCGGCGTCAGCACGATGCCATCGCGAATCCACAAGGCGCCGACCCCTTTCGGACCATGTAGCTTGTGCGCCGATATCGCGATCAGATCGCAGCCATGGGGTAACGGGACACGCCCGAAGCCCTGCACCGCATCGCACAGCATGACCGCACCCGCCGCCTTTGCCCGCGCGGCAAGAGCGGCGATCGGCTGGATGGTGCCGATCTCGTTATTGACCAGCATCGCCGCTACCAGTCCGGTCCCGGATGCGGCCACATGATCAGGTTCCACTCGCCCGTCGCGGTTCACCGGCAGCACCAACGCCTCGCGTCCGCCGCAGCGTACCGCCTCCACCGTATCCAGCACCGCCGCATGCTCGCTCGCCAGCGTGACGATGCCACCGCATGTGCCCTTGATCGCCCAATTGAGCGCCTCGGTCGCACCGCTGGTGAAGACGACGCGCCCGCCCGGCGGCAGCAGAGCGGCCACCTGCGCGCGCGCGACTTCCACCGCCGCCTTGGCCCTGCGTCCGCCCGCGTGCGCGGAGTGCGGATTGGCAAAGTCGTCGCGCAGCCACGGCACCATCGCCTCGAACGCTTCGGGCGCAAGCGGTGTGGTCGCCTGATAATCGAGGTAGATCACGCCGCGAACCTGCCCATGCCGCGCGCGATGCTGCGCCACTCCGCAATAAAGCGGTCGACATCCGCCTCCGTCGCTGCCCGACCGAAGCTGACGCGGATCACCTCACGGCTCGCATCCGTATCCCAGCCCATCGCGGTCAGAACGTGGCTTGGCTTCATGCTGCCCGACGAGCACGCGCTCCCCGCCGACACTGCAATGCCGGCCATGTCGAAGCGTATCAACTGGGTCGCCGCCGCCGCGCCATGCATCCGGTACGATCCGATTGCGGGATGTCTGACCGCGCCAGCCGCGACGATTTCGCCACCGGAGCGCGCGATCGCATCGTCCAGCCGGGAGCGCAGGGCAGCAAGCCGCCCGACCGGTTCCGGCACTGCCAGCGCCGCCGCATAGCCAAGTGCGCCCGGCAGATTCTCCGTCCCGGCGCGATAGCCCCGCTCCTGCCCGCCGACCGGGGACAGTGTGGCCAAGTCGCGAACCAGCAACGCGCCGATCCCCGGCGGACCGCCACGCTTGTGCGCCGAGATCGCGATGAAGTCGGCCAAGCCCGCGAGGTCCGGATCGACGCCCGCAGGCATTTGCGCCGCGTCGACCAGCAGCAGCCCGCCCGCTGCATGAACGATTGAGGCGATCTCGGCGAGGGGCTGGCGCACGCCGGTTTCGCTGTTGGCCCATTGCACCGCCACCAGCCCCGGCGTCGCCAGCGACATCGCCAGCGCGGCGCAGTCGATGACGCCATCGGGTCCGACCGGCACAAATTCCGCACACGGCGCGGCGCGGATCGCTGCGTCATGCTCGGTCGCGCCGATCACCCGTCGCTCGATCACCGAGCGGCCGAGCGCGATCGCCAGTGATTCGCTTGCACCGCTGGTCAACAGCACCTCGCCGCGCCAGTCATAGGCGGCCGCGATCTCACGGCGTGCCCGCTCTAGCGCCGCCCGCGCCGCGCGGCCCTCGGCATGCGGAGACGACGGGTTCGCCCAATGCGCCATGCCGGCGGCGACAGCGTCCCGCGCCTCCGGCAGCATCGGCGTAGTGGCGGCATGATCAAGATAGAGACGGTCGGCCAATCGGGCTCCGGTTCACAATGATTGCGCCTGCGCGCGCTGTGCCTATATAGCGCGCAACTTCCGCGTGTCCTTACGCGCCCCAATTATTTGTCAGCAGGTTCGATGCCAGAAGTCATTTTCCCCGGCCCCGATGGTCGTCTCGAAGGCCGTTTCTCCCCTGCGCCGCGTCCTCGCGCGCCGGTCGCGATGATCCTGCATCCGCACCCGACGGCGGGCGGCACGATGAACAATCGCATTGTGCAGGAACTATACAAGACGTTCCAGCGGCGCGGCTTTGCGACACTGCGGTTCAATTTTCGCGGCGTCGGGAAGAGCCAGGGGACGTTCGACAACGGCGTCGGCGAACTGTCCGACGCGGCGAGCGCGCTCGATTGGGTGCAGAGCTTCCACCCCGAAGCCTCGACCACCTGGATCGCCGGCTTCAGCTTCGGCGCGTGGATCGGCATGCAATTGCTGATGCGCCGTCCAGAGATCCGCGGCTTTATTTCGGTGGCACCGCCGGCCAACATGTATGACTTCACGTTCCTGGCGCCGTGCCCGGCCAGTGGCATCATCATTCAGGGCGAGAACGACGAGGTCTCGCCGCCGGCCGCCACGCAGAAGCTGGTCGACAAGCTGCGCACGCAGAAGCACATCACCATCCACCACGACACCATCCCGAAGGCGAACCACTTCTTCGAACATGAGATGCCCGACCTGATGGGCAGCGTGGACAAATATCTCGATATGCGGCTCGACCCTAACTCACCCATAAGGTGAGTTAGGAGCAGCGGATTAGCGAAGCTGATCCGCGCCCGCGCCGTCGAGCCGGCCGGCGGCGCTCCAGCGCCGACCGACGGCAGGGGCTTCGCCCAGGCCGCGCCACTCTGGTCAATCGCGCCCCGCCAGCACGCGCCCATATGCCGCCAGATCCACGTTCCCGCCGGACAGCACCACCAGCATCCCCGCCACCGGCGTCACCCTGCCGGCAAGCAGCGCCGCCAGCGCCACCGCGCCGCCCGGCTCCACCACCAGCCGCAGCCGCTCCGCTGCCCAGCGTTGCGCGACCCGGATCTCCGCCTCACTCACCGCCAGCCCCTCGACGCCGCGCCCGGACAGGACGTCGAACGTCAGCGGCGACACGCGCAGCGTCTGAAGCGAATCGCACGCGGTCGGCGGCGGCGCTTTGCCGACCGGCTCGATCCACCCCGCCTCCAGACTGCGCCGCATATCGTCCCAGCCCTCCGGCTCGACAACGGTGATCTCGGCATCGGGCAGCGCGAGCGTGATGCCCGCCGCCAGCCCGCCGCCTCCGCACGGCACGACCGCCTGTGTTACCGCTCCGAGCCCATGTTCCGCCATCTGCGCCGCAGCCTCGATACCCGCGCTGCCCTGCCCTTCGATAATCCACGGATCGTCGAAACTCGGCACCAGTACCGCCCCTCGTGCTTCGGCGAGTCGTGCCGCGATCGTCTCGCGACTCTCGCTCGCGCGGTCGTAGCTGACAATCTCCGCCCCGAGCGCGAGCGTACCCTCGCGCTTAGACCTGGGTGCATCGGCGGGCATCACGATCGTCGCCGGCATGCCGAGCCGTTTCGCCGCCCACGCCACGCCCTGCGCATGGTTGCCCGAGGAAAACGCCACCACCCCGCGCAGACGCTGATCCGCATCGATCGCGGTCAGTCGGTGCCATGCGCCGCGCACTTTGAACGCACCCACCGGCTGCAGCGATTCGGCTTTGAAAGCGATCGGAACACCCTGAAAATCCGCTATAAAGAGGGGCGTCGGCGGCACGATCGCCGCCATCTTCGCTGCGGCATCTCGCACCCCTGCGCGGGTCGGTTGTCGTAAAATCGTCACACTCTGTCTCCGACCAATCAAAACCGCTTTACATCCGAAAACGTCGATCCTATCTCGCGCTTCCGCTGCCCCATGGGACTTCCAACCGCAAGGCAGCTTTTTTCGTCTTGTCTCACGACATTGGAGGTCCCTTGAGTTGCACAAGCATCATCGCGCGCTGGGGTTAGCGACCACCATTTCGACCACCGTCACCGGTGTCGATATCGCTAAGCACGGGCCGGTTCAGCCGGTCACGCTCGTTCGTCCGCACGCCGCATCGCGTGCCGCTCGCTTCTTCGTCGAGAAGTTTCCGGGTCGCTCTATGTATGCGGTGAAGGCGAACCCTTCGCCCGAACTCCTGCAGATTCTGTGGGACAGTGGCATCACGCAGTACGACGTTGCCTCGATCGCCGAGGTCCGGCTCGTCGCGCGTACGCTTCCGGAAGCGACCCTGTGCTTCATGCACCCGGTCAAGGCCGAGGAAGGGATTGCGGAGGCGTATTTCACGCACGGCGTCCGCACCTTCTCGCTCGATTCGACCGAGGAATTGGACAAGATCGTCCGCGCGACACGAGGGGCGGAAGACCTCACGTTGTGCGTTCGGTTGCGCGTGTCGTCGGAACATTCGAAGCTTAGCCTCGCGTCCAAATTCGGTGCCGCTCCTGGCGAGACGAAGGAACTGCTGTTCCGCACCCGTCAGGTCGCCGACGCGCTCGGCATCTGCTTCCACGTCGGCAGCCAGGCGATGACCCCGGAAGCCTATGCCAATGCGATGGAGCGCGTGCGCGCGGCGATCGTCGAGGCGGCGGTGACGGTCGACGTGATCGACGTTGGTGGTGGTTTTCCCTCGTCCTATCCGGGCATGGAACCGCCGCCGCTGGAGCGTTATTTCGAGACGATCCACCGCGCGTTCGAATCGCTGCCGGTCAGTTATTCGGCCGAACTGTGGGCGGAGCCGGGCCGTGCGTTGTGCGCGGAGTACAGCTCGATTCTGGTGCGCGTCGAAAAGCGCCGTGGTGACGAACTGTACATCAACGACGGCGCCTATGGCGCGCTGTTCGATGCGGCGCATATCGACTGGCGTTTCCCGACCCAGCTCCTGCGCGAGCCGGATAGCCATGCCAAGCTGATGCCGTTCAGCTTCTACGGGCCGACCTGCGACGACATGGATTACATGGCGGGGCCGTTCTACTTGCCCGCCGATACCAAGGCGGGCGATTACTTCGAGATCGGCATGCTCGGCGCGTATGGCTCGGCGATGCGGACCGCGTTCAACGGGTTCGGATCGGACGAGACGGTGATCGTCGGGGATGAACCGATGGTGTCGCTGTACGGCGAGGACGAAGCAGAGGTCGCCTCGAACGTCGTGAAGCTGTAACAGGCTTTTCATAGACTTAATCGGTTAGGGGCGGCGCGCTTCGGCGTGCCGCCTCCACATGGGTTTCCGCGTCCCCTTACAACGACGGCGGTGCATGAGACGATTGGGAGTCCCCATGACCGAACCACTCAACACCAACCGCAAGGCCGAGCTGCTTTCGACCACGGTCGAGCATATCGACATCACCAAGTTCGACGCGCGTCCGATCGTCGATGCGATGAAAAAGATGAGCTTCACCAGCCGCGACCTCGGCCGCGCGACCGACATCTACAACCAGATGCTGGCCGATCCGGATTGCTCGATCTTCCTCGTCATCGCCGGTTCGACGTCGGCGGGCGGCTGCATGGACCTGTACGCGGAACTGCTGCGCAACAACATGATCGACGGCATCGTCGCGACCGGCGCGTCGATCGTCGACATGGATTTCTTCGAGGGCCTCGGTCACAAGCATTACCAGGCGCTGGAAGTGCCGGACGACGACACGCTGCGTTCGTTGCTGATCGACCGCATCTACGACACGTACATCGACGAGGAACAGCTCCAGCACGTCGACCACACGATTTTCGAAATCGCCGAGACGCTGGAGCCGCGCCCGTATTCGAGCCGCGAGTTCATCCGTGAGATGGGCAAGTACCTTGTCGAGAACGGCAAGAAGGACAACAGCCTCGTCAAGCTCGCCTATGAGCATGACGTGCCGATCTTTTGCCCGGCGTTCGTCGACTCCTCGGCTGGCTTCGGTCTCGTCAAGCATCAGGTCGACTCGGTGAAAGCCGGCAAGCCGTACATGGTGCTCGACGCGATCGCCGACTTTCGCGAGCTGACCGAGATCAAGATCAAGGCGGGTGTCACCGGCCTGCTGATGATTGGCGGCGGCGTGCCGAAGAACTTCATCCAGGACACAGTGGTGTGCGCCGAGATCCTCGGTCACGACGACGTGCAGGTCCACAAATATGCGGTGCAGATCACCGTCGCGGACGTGCGTGACGGTGCGTGTTCTTCCTCGACGCTTCAGGAAGCCGCCTCGTGGGGCAAGGTCAACACCGCAATCGAGCAGATGGTGTTCGCCGAAGCCGGTTCGGTGATGCCGCTGCTGGCGTCCGACGCCTATCATCGCGGGCTGTGGAAGGATCGCGTAAAGCGGCGCTGGGGCGCATCCTTCGATTAACAGGAACGCCATGTTCGGTTAATCTGCATTGCTTCATGAAACCTAAGACGGCTGCGGACGTTTCGCAGCCGTCATTAGTTTCTAGGGAGCAGTAAACATGCGTAAGATCGTCCTCTCGCTGACCACCGCGTCGATCCTGGCGTCGGCCGCCATCGTGCCGACCGCAGCGGATGCGCGCCGGTATCATCACCGCCGTACCTATTATCAGGATTGCCGCCGTTCGTCGGGCACGACCGGCGCGCTGGCCGGCGGTGCTGGCGGCGCAGTGCTGGGCAACGTGCTCGGCGGTGGCGTGCTTGGCACGGTGGCCGGCGGTGTCGGCGGTGCGCTGCTCGGCCGTCACCTCGACAAGAAGCACGACGCCGCGCAGAACCGCCGCAACGGCTGCTGAGTCCAGCGGACTGGCCGGCGCAAAACATCGTCGGCGTCCGACATCATGGGCTTTGCCCATGATGTCGGACTAGCGGCCTTCTACCCGAACAGCCGAGCCATGCTGCGTTCGAGCATCACCAGCTGCCATAACGTCCGGCCGTGTTCCGCCCGGCCCGCGCGATGATCCGCCGCAATCTTCTCGATCGCCCGCGCGTCGAACCATCCACTACCGATTAACGTGCGCGAGCGTGACAGCGCCGCCGCTTCATTCGCCAGCGCACCCCTGAACCACGCGCTGATTGGCGTGACGAACCCCATCTTCGGCCGGTACAACGTATCCTTCGGCAAATACCGCTCCATCGCCTTTTTCATCAGCCATTTGCCCTGCCCGCCCCGCAGCCGCATGTCCACCGGCAAGGTTGCGGCGAACTCAACCAGTTTGTAGTCGAGCAGCGGTTCGCGCGCCTCCAGGCTGACCGCCATGCTGGTGCGGTCCGCCTTGGTCAGGATGTCACCCGGCAACCAATGTTGGAAATCGGCATATTGCGCCCTATCCAACGCGTCGCGCGCCGGTGCGTCACGCATCGAGCGGACGTAACGATCCTCCGCGCGGTGCCCACCCAGCGCAAGGCGCGCCGCGTTGGTCAGCAGCGCCGCGCGCAATGCCGGCGCCGTCACGCCAACCGAACGCGCGTAGCCTTCTGCGCCATCCTCGGCGAGTGCGAGCAGCGTCGTCTTGGCGCGCAACTGGCGCGGCGCCCAGTCCGCCTTGGGGTAATGCCGCCCGAGCGTCCCGAATACACGCGACCGCAGCGACGCCGGCAACAGCGCGCGCACGCGTTCCTCCGCCGCCTGGAACTTGTAGCGTCGATAGCCCGCAAACGCCTCATCCGCGCCGTCACCCGATAACGCCACAGTCACCGTCTCCCGCGCCAGTTCGCACACCCGGTAGGTGGCGAGCGCGGAAGCATCCGCGAACGGCTCGTCGAACGAGGCAACCAGCGTATCGATCAGCGAGAAGTCCTGCGGCGATACGATCCGTTCGCGATGTTCGGTGGCGAACCGCCTGGCGATCACATCCGCGTAAGACCGCTCGTCCAGCCCCGCCTCGTCAAAGCCGATCGTGCAGGTTTTCACCGCACGCGGCGAGGCTTCCGCCATCAACGCGACCACCGCCGAACTGTCTACTCCCCCCGACAGGAACGCGCCGAGCGGCACGTCGGCGACCATCCGCATCGTCACAGCGGCACGCATCCGCTCGACCAATTCCTCCTCCAGCGCCTTACGGCTGCCGGTGGCGCGGCGCGTAAAGTCCACATCCCACCAGCGCGACGGCGCGTGGACCGGCTTGCCACGCTCGAGCAACAGGAAATGACCAGCCGGCAGCTTCTTCACGCCCGCGACCAGACAGGTGTCGTCCGGGACGTAGCCGAACGCGAGATAATCCTCGATCGCGGTAATCTGCGGCACGCGCCGCAGCAGCGGATGCGCAAGCAGCCCCTTCAGCTCGGACGCGAACGCCACCGCGCCGTCGGGCAGCTCGACATAATGGAGCGGCTTAACGCCCATGCGGTCGCGCGCCATGAACAGGGTCTGGCGCGCGGCATCGTGGATCGCGAACGCAAACATGCCGTTCAGCCGGTCCAGCATCGCCGGGCCCCACGCTGCCCAGCCGTGCAGCAGCACCTCGGTATCGCCGGAGGTGAGGAACCGCGCGCCCTTTGCCTGCAACTCTGCGCGCAGTTCGGCGAAGTTGTAGATTTCGCCGTTATAGGTGACGGTGAGCGCGCCGTCCGCGCTGCGCATCGGCTGCGGACTGCCGGCGATGTCGATGATCGAGAGCCGGCGATGGCCCAGCCCGACACCGGGCGCGGTCCACACCTCGCCGCCGTCCGGCCCACGATGCGCCTGCACGTCGGTCATCGCGCGCACCCGCGCCGGATCGACCGGCTTGGGCATAGTGGCGTAGAAGATGCCGGCGATCCCGCACATCTAGCGTGGCATCCCGGCGGCGCGATCCGCCACCGCGTCGATCGGACCAAGCGCGGCCAGGAACCGCGCCATCGCCGCCCGAGCGTCTCGCCCCGGTAGCACTTCGGCCGAGACATGCACCGCCACCGCGCGCTGCGGCCCGCCGAGCAGTTTGGCCTGCAGCGTCGCCAGCTTCTGCCGGGCGCCGCTGTGCGTGACGATATCACCGACCCGGTACCAGGTTGCGATCAACCGCTCGACCGGGCCGGGCGCGGTGACGTGGATCATCGAGCCACCATCCAGATCGGGCAGGTTCTCGATCCGCACCCACACGTCATCCTCGCGCAATGCGCCGACGCCGAACGAGACGATTTCCTTGCCCTCATGCTGCGACCCATACACGGCTATCGCAAGATCGACAGCGTCGCCGCTCGCATCGGCGTAACGCCCGATCAGATAATGGTCCGCACCCGGATAGTTCGGTGCCCAGGGCGCCCGCACGCTCATCGATACGCGGTGCCAGCCCGGCACGTCGGGCAGCGCAATCCGCGCGGGCAGGACTTGCGCACGATTGGCGATGGCCGCGCTCCACGCCGGGAACACCGCGACCGACACCAGCACCAACGCCGCCGCAAGCCAAGCATCCAACCGAAAGCGTGGCACCGCTTGCAGCGTGCCCGCATCGAACACGGGCGCATCGGGCGCACGATCGAACCAGCGCCAACCGATGGCGATCACCGCCGCCATCACCAGCCCGAAAAAGATCCAGCCATACATGATATGATCGAACCCCGTCGCGCGTTCGACCGAGGTCAGGTACGCGGCGTAGATCGTCCCGAACGCGCGCAGGCCGTTGGCGATCACCGGCACGATCAGCGCAACGACCATGAACACCGCGCGCCTGCTCCACGACACGAAGCAGACGTTGGCGACCAGCGTACCGTAAGCGATCATCGCGATCACGAACTTCGCGCCCGAGCACGCCTCCGCCACCTCGAAATACCCGTTCGGGATGGTGATGAGCACGCCATCGACCTGCGCCGGCACGCCGAACAGGTGCAGCATCGGCATCGTCATCGCGACCGTCACGGTCTGGAGCGGCCCCTCCATCCCCTCGCCGAACGGCACGAGGAATACCGCATAGCACAGCGGAAACAGTAGCCCGCGCGCCACATTCGGCCCGAGCAGCGTCACCACCGCCCCTTGCAACATCATCACCAGTCCAAGCTGCCGCGCCAGTGCGACGCCGCCGGCATCGCCGAGCAACCAGCCGATCCCGCCACATGCGACGATCACCAGCCCAGGCGCCCAGCCGACCGGAGTCAGCTTCGCAAGATCGCCGCGCCGCGCCCAGACGAGCCAAGCGAGTACGGGTGCGATGAACAGGCAATGGCCGAACGTCGTGCTGGTCCACCACAGATGCACCAGCGTCAGCACATCGTGCCAGAACGTCGCGACGATCACCACCGCCACGCCGGCCAGCACCGCGAGGTGACGGCGCCACGCCGCCTGCACCGGGCTAGCGGCCGGCGCAAAGCCGGTGGAGGGAACAACGTATGTCACGCCGCCTGCCGCGCCCCACCCGCAACGACGGTGTCGAGCGGAGCGAGGCATGCCGCCCAGCTATAGCGTCGCTGAACCTGCGCGCGCGCCGCCTGGCCCAGCGCGGCGGCGGCGTCGCGATCGGCTAGCAGCGCGCTCACCGCTCCGGCGATCGCGCTCGCGTCCGAGCCGACCCGGATCGTGCCGGCATGTGCGATACCCTCCGCGGCGGGCACCGAGGCGACCACGGGCCGCGCCATCGCCATCGCCTCCAGCACCTTGTTCTGGATGCCGCGCGCGAGTTTCAGCGGCGCGACCACCACGCTCGAGGCGGCAAGCCAGCCGCGCACGTCCGCCACCTCCCCCGTCACGATCACGCCGGGGAGTTTGGCAAGCGCCTTCACAGCCTGAGCCGGCGCACGACCAACGATCGCGAAATGTGCCTGCGGGTGCTGGGCGCGGATCTGCGGCAGGATCGCCTGAGCGAACCACGTGACTGCTTCGATATTCGGGCGGTAATCCATCTGGCCGGTGAAGACGATCACCTCGTCCGGAGCGTCCGCCCGCGCGAAATCGGCTGCCGGATCGAATACCTGCGTGTTGATGCCGTTCTCGATCGCCATCACGCGGTCCGCTCCGGTTTCGGTCCGGAACAGCGCGGCTTCGGCGGTGCTGACGAACAGGCTGGCATCGACGCGCTCCGCGATGCTGCGCTCGAACGCCTGCAGCATTTTGGCTTCACGCGCCATCATCCAACGTGAGGGGCCACGCGCGGCGGCAGCGTAATCGGCGAACTTCGCCGAATCCATATCGACGAAATCCATCACCACGCGCCGGGGCAACGCCGGCGGCAGATACTGCGCCATCTGACCCGAGAACACGTAGATCGTGTCAACCGCATGCCGCGCCATAATGTCCGCCACCGCGTCGCGTATGCCAGCATCGTCGAACGCGGTCAGCGACACCGGGCGATGCTGGAGCAGCGCTTCGCCTACCGCGCGCCAGCGGGGTTTGCCGCGCCATAGCACCTTGCATTCACCCGTCAGCCACGCGGGCGGCCCCGCCTCCAGGTCACGCGCGTCGTCTGCGAACGCGACGAGGTGGACGCGCGCATGGCCGCACAGATGCTGGAGGACGTGGAAAGCCCGGATCTTGTCACCACGATCCGGCGGATACGGCACACGGTGTGCTAAAAACAGGATGTCGCTCATACGTCAGCCCACCGCTCAGCCAAGCCCCTTGGCAATATGCGGACCGATCATGTTCGCAAGTCGCAAGGGGAGCTTCTTCCATAGGTCGACTTGCAGCCGGTATTTCGGGCTGAGCGGGTTGATCTCGCGCGGAGTCTCGCCAGGTTTCACACGCTTCGCATAGCGCAGCGGCACGCCCTCAAAACCCCAATTCTTCTTGAACGCAGCCGGCCCGGTGCCGACCTTCGATCGCCCGAAGTCGAACGTGGCGCACCCACGTGCGCGGGCATGGCTCATCAGCGCGAAGTACATCCGGTCGTTGGCCCGCAGCGCGCGGGCTTCGACCGTGCCGCCGCCCCAATAAGGATAGACGATACCCCCATGATATAGCGACAGCACGCTCGCCACCGGCTTACCGGCGGAGCGGATCGTCAGAATATCCGCATCATCGCCGAACGCGTCCAGCACGCACGCGAACAGCTTTGCCGGGAACACCGGCGTGCCTAGATTGCGGACCGACTCCGCGTAGACCGCATAATGCGCCTCGCGGTCGGCCTTGCCGCTCCCGACCGACACGTCGAGATCGGGCGCAAGCGCCTTGCGCACCTCGGCCCGCTGTTTGCGCGGGATGGCCATCAGTTCGGCCTCGTCCGACACCGCGAGTGGGCGGGTGAAGCCGAGATACGCGCCTTCCTCCGCAATCCAGTCGCCGCCCGGCACAACGCCGCCGCGCAGTTCGAGGCTCGAAACGCCAAGCTTCAGCGCCAGCGCCCAGCCGGCTTCCGCCAGCACACCTGCCGCCGTATCGTTGCTGGCGAGGATGCCGCCACCCACAGCGAAGCCGTTCGAGACCAACGCCCGCCCGAACAGACGCGAACGGATTTCGGTCATCGGCAGCACGCCCTCGATCCCGCCGTCGGCACGTTCGACGATCAGCGTGTGGCTGCGCTGCCCGCACCCTCGCGCCACCGCAAGGCTCCACGCCGGCAGGTGGAATGGCGTACCGCCCGCCTGCCCGCGTACGAATTCGCTGATCCGCTCACAGTCGCCGGCGATGCTCAGATCGGCGGCGCGCAGCCCGAGCGGGGGCGACAACAACGGCACGGTCACGCAGGCACCGTCAGATCCGCCACGACACGGTCCATCCGGTCCCAGCGATGCGCACGGATCAGCCCGCGCAGCTTGCCCGCCATCGCGCCGAGCCGGCTGTAATGCCGCAACCGAGACTTGAGTGGCGCCGCCGCGACGCGCGGCTGACCGGTGTCAATCTCCCACGGGTGGAAGTAGAACACCGCCGGCTGGCCGTCGGCCGACACTTGCCGCACTGCATGGTTGGTCAACGCCGCCGGGAACAACCGGAAGAAGCCACCGCCGGTCGCCATCCGCCGCTGGCCGAACTCGGCCACCGTCACCGGCACCTCGACCAACCCCGCGTCCGCGACCGGCCGGAAGGCGTAGCGCGGCGCTTCGGGCCATCCGTAATGATCGTGCCTGAGCGGCGCAACGCTCGACGAGTAAGCATAGCCTTCCTCGGCAAGGATCGGGTGCGCCCAGGGCGTGCGCTTGTCGATCGAGAAGCTCGGCGCGCGGTAGCCGGTGATGGCGACACCCCCGGCATCCTCCAGCGTCTTCTGTGCGCGCACGATATCGGCGCGGAACTGATCGGCGGTCATCGTGAACACGCGGGTGTGCGCCCAGCCGTGGCTGGCGAGTTCATGCCCGCCCGCGACGATCCGGCGGATCAACGCGGGGTGCCGCTCCGCCACCCAGCCGAGCGTGAAGAAGGTGGCCTTCACCCCGCTTTCGGCGAACAGCGCCAGCACCGCATCGGTATTGTATTCGACCCGCGATTCCAGCCGGTCCCAGTCGGCGGGCGCGATGACTCGCTCGAACGCGCCGACCTGGAACCACTCCTCGATATCGACCGACAGCGCGTGCCGCATGACGTCAGCGCAAATCGCGGCGGAGGCCGGCCATGTCATGCGAGCCTTCGCCTTCCACCCAATCAACCAGCAGCGTCAGGACGCGCCGCAACGCCGCGTCCTGCTCCTCCACGCGCGCCTCCAGCGATGCGATGCGCGCGCGGCCGGCGGGGTCGCCCGCCGATGAAGCCTCCAGCGCCTCCTCGACCTGCGTCTCCAGAACGGCAAGTCGCGCCTTTGTCGCAGGCGGAAGATCGCTCGGGCGCGCGGCGAGTTGCGCCATCGCCGCTTCAAGCGATCCGAGATGATCCGTCACCGCGGGATCGGTTTGCACCGGCCGGCCCGCCACCTCGTCAAGCCGCGCCTCCAGCGCGGCAAGCTGCGCCTCGGTTGCCGGATCGACCTCCGGCCGACGCGCGGCAAGCGCCTCGAACCGTTCCTCCAACGACCCAAGCCGCGCCTCGATCGCCGGGATCGCCATGTCAGCGGCAAGCTGTTCAAACCGAGCTTCCAGCACTCCCAACCGCTCGCGGGCGGCGTTGTCAGCCTCCGGGATGCGGGCGGCGGTCTGCTCGATCGCCGTGCCCAGCGTGATGAGATCCTCGCGGAACATCTGGTCGACATCCGCAACCACGCCGGCGATCTGATCGGTCCGCGCCTCGACCGAGGCAATTCGCTCAGGCAAGGCCGGATCCAGCTTCGGTACCTGCTCGACCCGCGCCTCCAGCGAGGTCAACCGTGCGAGGATGCCACGATCGACACGCGGCCCGGCCGACACGTTATCCAGCCGCGACTCGATGGAGGCGATCGCCTGCATCAGCGACTGGTCCGCACCGGGCTCGTCAGCACGCGATTCAAGCGATTCGATCCGCGCCAGCAAGGCTGGATCGGGTAACGCGTCCATCGGTCGGATCGGGCGAACCACAGCCGATTGCGGCTGCGCAGATGCTTTCTGGGCGACTGGCGCCGGCGCAGGCGTTTCAGCCGGCGTGTCGTTGGAAATATCGGCCAGCACCGTATTCACCACCTCTGCGTCAATCGTATCGAGCTGCTCGATCGCACCGAACATCAGCACCCGACCGGCCAACTGATTGAGCCGGCGCGGCACGCCGTCCGAGCCGGCGTACAGCGCGGCAAACGCATTATCGGTGAAATGCGGGCGCCCGGTCCACCCCACCACACCGAGCCGGTGGATCATGTACGGCGCGACTTCCTCGCGCTCCATCGGGTCGAGGTGATGCGTCGCGATCACGCGCTGGCGGAGCTGTTCAAGCCGGTCCGAGCCATGCAACCGTTCACGGAACTCGGGTTGGCCGAGCAGGAAGATCTGCAGCAGCGCGTGCCCTCCCGCCTGGAAGTTCGACAGCATCCGCAATTCTTCAAGCGCGGACACCGGCAGCGCCTGCGCCTCGTCGACGATCAGCAGCGTGCGCCGTCCGCTACGCGCGGTCGCGTGCAGGCCGCGTTCAATCGCGGTGAGCAACTGCGCCTTTGTCATGCCGTCGGTGTGCAGATCGAGTCCGTTGCCGACCATGCGGAGCAGATCGTCCGCCTCGATCTGGGTGGAGACAATCTTGATCGCCTGCAAGCGGTCGCGATCGACCGTTGCCATCAGGTGGCCGACCAAAGTCGTCTTGCCCGCGCCGACATCGCCAGTGATGACGATGAAGCCTTCGCCCTGACTGAGGCCATAGCCGAGATACGCCATCGCCTTGCGGTGCGTGGCGGTCTCGTACCAGAAACGCGGATCGGGCGTGAGCTGGAACGGTCGCCCGTTCAGTCCGTAATGGTCGTCGTACATGCCACTCGTCCTCAGAAACTGTACCGCATGCCGACCTGACCCTGCGCGGAGGTCTGGTCGCGAAGGCCCTGCTGGCTGAAATTGTAGAGCCCGGCGGTCGCGCTCGCGCCCAACCGTCCGAAGCTGCGGTAGTAACTTACGGTTGCGCCCTCGCTGTAGATGCCGCGCGAGCCGACGATCCCCGACTTATAGTAGTTCGCGATGATATCCGCGTTGATGCTCGACACCGGATCGAGCGTCAGGCCGACATAGGCTTGCGCGTAATAGCTGTCGTCCTCGACGCCGTCGACGGTGAAGCCCTCACCCTCGGGGGCGTAGAAACGGCGGTTGGCATAGCCCGCGCCGACGCCGTAGCTGATCGGGCCGCGGCTGGCCGACAGGATCGCATCGACGCCGCGTGCGCGATACGCAGAGGTCGAAATCGACTGGAGCGCACCGTTCAGGCAGCCACCCGCCGAGTTGCCGGTGCTGAAGGTACAGCCGCCGAACTGCTGGCCGAACGCATCGCGCTGCGTGATGAACGTCGTCGGCAAGCGGCCGATCCCGTCCTGAAGCTGGCGCCCGAACGTGGTGACGCCGTCGTACACCCCGATCTGCAGGCTGACCGAACGCGTCGGCGCGTAGGAGAACGATCCGGTGTAGATCGTGCCGCCATAGCGGCGGCCGACATTCGCGGTCAGCAGCGTGCGCGGCGATGGCCGCCAGATCACGCCCGCGTCGTAAATCAGCCCGTCCGTCTCGTACGCGATCCGGCGCGGCGAGGCTTCGTTGGTGACGAAGCGCCCGTTGCGATCGGTCACGACGTTGCCCGCCGCGTCCAGCAACGCATCCTTCTGCGTGACCTTGATGTTTTCGTATCCTGCGCCGGCGCGTACCGCCAGCGTCCGCGTGACCGGCAGAACCACGTCACCGCGCGCGTATTTGCCCTCGTAACGCTGACGAAGCTGGTTCTGCGTGTCGCGTTCGTATGCACCGCTGACCGTCACGCCGACCGGCAGGACCTCACCCGCCTTGACGCCAGCGGAGGCGGTGACGACGTGGCTCTGCTCGCTATCGAAGGTGTCGAGCTTCGGCGCACCCGGTGCGACCAACGTCGCACCCGGCGTCTCCACCTTGGTATAGCCGTAGCGATAGGCCGCGTTGAGCTGCACCGGGCCGGCATTGGTGGCCACGGTCGGCCCGGCATAAACCGAATAGACTTGGCTGATGTTGTCGTTATCGGCGGCGAGGTTGATCGGCGCGGCACCACGGATGTCGTTCCGCGTCCGCACCGCCAGCGCGCCGCCCTCGAGGCTCACCCCCGGCGCCACCCGCACGTTGGCGCGAGCAAGGCCGCTGTGGACGTCATTATCGCCGATGTCCTTGTTCCAGGCGATGCGCCGTTCGTAGCGGTAGCTCACCTGCACGTCGGTGCGCGTGGTGTGGATGTTGGCATCCACACCGGCCGCGATCGTGGAATAGGTCAGCACGTCGTTGTTGGTGAGATCGGCGTCGACCGTCTGCGCAAGCTCGATATACGGCGTGATAGATTTCGACCGCTGCGCCTGTGCAGGGATCGCGATGAGCGCGGCGCAGGCCGCGCCGCTCAGCAGCAGAGCCTTCATTTGCTTTCCTCCTGCCCGTAATAGCTGCCGAAACGGCGGCCGCCGGGCGCATAGCTGACCGCATTGAGCAACAGCTGAATTTCCTCGCACCCGTCGAGCAGCGCGACCGCCTCACGCAAGTCGCTTTCCACCGTCCTGTCGGCGCGCACCACCATCACCGTCTGTCCGACATGATGCGCCAGCACGGCGGCGGGCGACGCCGCCAGCACTGGCGGCGAATCGAAGATCAGCACGCGGCGCGGATCGGCGGCAAGCAGCCGGGCGATCAGCTTGGCGGTTCGTGCGCTGCCGAGCAGTTCGGTGTCGTTATGCGATTTGGTGCCGGCGGGCAGCACGCTTAACTGCGCGATATCAGTGCGCACCACGCAGTCTTCGATATCTACTGCCGGATCAGCGAGCGCGTCGAGTAGACCCATGCTCTCGGCAATGCCGAGCCGCGCCATCACGTCGGGCTTGGCGAAGTCCGCGTCAACGAGGATCACCTCGACCTCACGCTCCGCCGCCATCGAAATCGCGAGGTTGACCGCGCAATAGGTCTTGCCGTCGTTCGGCTTTGCCGAACAGACGAGGATCGTGCGCGATTTGTCCGCATCGGCGGCGCGAAGGCTGCGCGCGGTGACCATCAACTGCCGCTTGACCAGCCGGAACTCCTCGGCGAGCGCGCCGACCGGCGCGTCCGGTACTAGCAGCCCCTTGGCGGCAAGCATTGCGCGGTCGATCACCGCGACAGCACCCCTAACGGCCGGGGGCGTGAACACCGGTGTTTCCGCCACGACCGGCTCGACCACCTTCAGCGGCACCGGCGCGGGCGCGTCGTCCACCGGCGGCAGCGGGTTTCGTGCGCGCAGTTCGGCGTTGAAATCGTACACCTTGGCGGCACGCTCGATCAGCGAACCGCCCGTCTTGCGAGGCGTAAGGTCGTTCATGCCGCAAGTCCTCGCTGGAGCATCTCGACGCCGAGCAACGCCACCCAGGCGACCACCAGGGCCGCCGCACCGCCGCCAAAATAGCCAAGCTGTCGCCGCCGCTGTGCGATCTGCGCCTTTGTCACCGCTTCGCCGATCGACCCGATCACAGTGAGGCCGGTCGCCGCCTCCAGCCGCTTCGCGGTCGGGAAGGTGGTCTGCACCTGCGTCATCGCGAACGCCGCACCGCCACCCACCGCCAGCGCCGCGATCAGCACACCGGTCAGCAACAGCGGACGATTGGGCGAGGTCGGCACGCGCGGTGCGCTCGGCTGGTCGAGCACGCTGAACTTGATCTGATCGGTCTGCGACTGCGCCTGCCCGCGTAAGCGCACGTCCTCGCGGTCGGAGAGCAGCTTGTCGTAGCTGTCTTTCAGCACCTGATAGTCACGCTCGATCTGCGACTGTTCCTGCATTTGCGAAGAGTCACCGGTCAGCTTCGCGCTGATCGCGTCGATATCACCCTGCAACTGCCGCTTGCGGCTGAGCGCAGCGGCGACCTGCGCCTGCTTGTCAGCCTGATTGGACTTCAACTGAAGATACAGCGGGTTGGATGCACCTGCGCCCGCGCCCGTGCCGCCGACCAGCGGCTCGTTGCGCGCCGCCGCCTGCGCCGCCGCCAACTGGCTTTTCAGCGCGACCACGTCCGGGTGCTGTTCGGTATAACCCCGCGCCCGCGCATCGGCGAGTTGGCCCTGGATCGCCGCCAGTCGGGCGCGCGCCGGCCCGGCGCTACCCGCGCTCGCCGCCGCGCCGGGCACGCTCGCCGGCGTGCCCGCCATCTGGCCATTCACCACCGCGAGGCTCGACTGCGCCGCTGCCAGATCGCTGTCGACCTGCGACATCTGCGCACGCGCCGCCGCCAGCCGGTCCGCGATCGATCCGGTACCGGGCAGCGAACCGAGGAACTGGTTCTGGAACGCCTCGCGCTTTGTCTCGGCATCCTGAAGCTGCTTCTGCTTCTGCGCGAGCTGCTGGTCGAGGAATTGCAGGGTCGAGGTGGTCTCGGCCTTGTCACCGGAAAGGTTCTGTTCGACGAACAGGTCGAGCAGCTTCTGCACCACCTGCCGTGCGATCCTGGGGCTGCGCTGCGCGACCGAAATGGTAAAGGTATTGTCCTGCTCAGAGGTGATCTTCACCGCCTGCTGGAGCGCCGCCACCCTGTCCGCCACATCCTTGTCGGTCGCGACGGTGTTGGCGAGATCGGTGCCGCGCACGACCTTTTCGAGATTGTCGGCAGAGGTCAGCGTCTGGCGAACCGTGTCGAGGTCCTTCTGCTGGTCGGCGGGCGTGATGCCCACCGCCGCCGGCAGGATCGTCTGCATCTGAGCGAACACGCGCGCGGTCGATTCGTAGCTGCTTGGAATCTGCGCCACGAACAACCAGCCGACCACCGCCACGCCCCATGCCACGCCAAGCGCAAGCCAGCGCCGCATCCAGATCGAATGGATCGCGATCCGCAGTTCGTCAAAGAGACCGTTCACTCGGCGCGCCCCCTCAGAACATGCTCTCAGGAATGATGATGACGTCGCCCGGCTCCAGCCGAACGTTCGCCTTCGAATCACCGTTCTTCAGCAGGTTGGACAGCTTGACGTTATACTCGACCTGCTTGCCGGTGGTGCGGTCGTAGCGGACGAGCTTGGCACGGTTGCCCGCCGCATATTCGCTTAGTCCCCCCACCGCGATCATCGCGTCGAGCAGCGTCATGTTCGCGCGGTACGGGATCGATGCGGGCTTTGCGGTGGCACCAACGATACGGACCTGTTGGCTGAACGTGCCTGAGAAATTCTCTACGATGACGGAGACGATAGGGTCCTTGATGTATTCGCCAAGCGCAATCTTCATGTCGTCCGCGAGCATCGCCGGCGTCTTGCCGACGGCGGGCATGTCGTTGATGAGCGGCGTGGTGATCCGGCCATCGGGACGCACCTGCACCTTCGCCGACAGTTCGGGGTTGCGCCACACGAAGATGTTGAGCTGGTCGAGCGGGCCGATGACATATTCCTCGCCCGGCTGCTCCTGCGTCGCGACGAAGGCGGCGGGCGGCAATTGCGTGCCACCGCCAGTCGCGCAGCCATTCAGCGCCAACGCGATCCCGCTGGTCGTCATCAAGCCCTTGAGAAGCCCCGAGTTACGCATTCACCAAACTCCCTGCTGCTACATCCTGTACGCGTGTGTCTTGCGTGCAGGCTCGCGGCGATGGTCTGGCTATGCCTGTGGAGAGGTGAAGATTGCGTTAGGAACGTCCGGGACGCCCGCCAGGATTTCGCGCGGGGCCGCATGGCCGAGGAACCCGGCGGGGCTGGCCGACAGCCCGTACGCCCCCGCCATGAACACCGCGATGAGATCGCCCGGCCCAGCCCGCGCGATCCCCACCCGGTCGGCCAGCCGGTCGAGCGGCGTGCAAAGCGGGCCAACCACGCTGGCAACCTCGCGCGACGTATCGGCGGCGGCAGTCGCCACGCCGACCGGATAGTTGCGGCGCACCACCGTGCCGAGGTTGCCGGTCGCGGCAAGCTGGTGGTTCATGCCGCCATCGGTGACGATGAAGGTCTCGCCCCGGCTCACCTTGCGATCGACCACGCGCGTCAGATACACGCCCGCCTCTCCGACCAGCCAGCGCCCGAGTTCCATCGCGAAACGTGCGCCCGCCAGCACCGCTGGCAAGTCCGCCAGCCGCGCGCACAGCGCCGCGCCGACACTCTCGATATCGAGCGGCACCTCGCCCGGGAAGTACGGGATGCCGAACCCGCCGCCCAGATTGACCAGCGGCGGCGTAACGCCGACCTGCTCGCTAAGCCGCGCCGCCAGCGCCAGCGTCTCCGCCTGCGTTTCGATGATCGCGCCTTCGTCGAGCGCCTGCGAGCCGGCGAAGATATGCCACCCGCGCCAATCCGCGCCCGCCTCGATCACCTCGCTGGCAACGGCGGCGGCGCGATCGGCGTCGATCCCGAACGGCGACGCGCGCCCGCCCATCCGCATCCCCGATCCGCGCAGCTCGATCTCCGGGTTCACCCGCACGGCAAGGCGCGGCACGACGCCAAGCATATCACCGATCGCGATCGCCCGCGCCGCCTCACCTTCGGATTCGAGGTTGATCGTCACGCCGGCGCGGATCGCCGCCTCGATCTCGTCGCGACGCTTGCCCGGCCCGGCGAAGCTCACCGCCGCGCCCCATTTCAGCCCGGCGATCCGCGCCAGTTCCCCAGCCGAAGCAACATCGAAGCCATCGACCAGCGGCGCCATTGCCTCAAGCAGCGGCGCAAACGGATTGGCCTTGATCGCGTAATGCAGATCGACGTGCGGGAACGCCGCGCGAAACCGCGCGATCCGTCGCGCGATCGCGGCGAAATCATAGACGAACAGCGGCGTATCGCCAGCCGCCTCCGCCCACGCTTCCGCGCTGCGTCCGGCAATCGTCAGCGGCATGCCGGCATAGTCGGCAGGTATCGTCCCCATCGGCTTCATGCCGTCACCTCGCGGCGCAACGTCGCGCGGTCAAGTTTGCCGTTGGCGTTGAGCGGGAGCGTCGCGCGCCATTCATAGCGCGCCGGTTGCATGAAGCTCGGCAACTCCCGCCGCAGCCGCTCGCGCAACGCCGCCTCCGCGCTGCCGGCATCGCCGATCGCCCGCGCCACCACAACGATCGTCTGCCCGAGCCGGGCATCGGGTACGCCCATCGCCACCGCCTCGCCTGCCTCACCACCGCGCAGCACAGCATCCTCGATCTCGGTCGGGCTGATGCGGTTGCCCGCGCTTTTTATCATCTCGTCGTCACGCCCAACGAAGCGGAACAGCCCGTCCGCGCCCTCGAACACGGTATCGCCCGACCACACCGCCATCCCGCCGCTCGCCGTCCAATCCGGCGCGGGGCGGAAGCGTGCAGCGGTGCGCTCCGGGTCCTGCCAATAACCTTGCGCGACAAGCGGCCCGGCATGAACCAGCTCGCCCGGGGCATTCAGCGCGGCGCGCGTCCCGTCGGCGGCTACCGCCATCACCTCTGCAAACGGGATCGCCCGGCCGATCGCGTCCGGGTGGGCGTCGACCAGATCGGGCGCGAGGTAGGTCGATCGGAAGGCCTCGGTCAGTCCGTACATCGGGTACAAATCCGCGTTGGGGAAGCGCGCGCGAAGCCCGGCGATGATCGGGCGGGTCAGCGCACCGCCCGAATTGGTCAGCCGCCGCAGCCGCGCCGCAGTCTCCGCCGGCCACTCGGCGTCGAGCAACTGTACCCACAGCGGCGGTACCCCCGCCAGCGTCGTCGCCTCCATCCGCTCGACCGCCTTCACCACATCGCGCGCGGTGAGGTAATCGAGCGGGGCGACGCTCGCCCCCGCCGCCCAGGTCGAGAACAACTGGTTCTGACCGTAATCGAAGCTCAGCGGCAGCACGGCGAGCACGCGATCCTCCGGCGAGATCTTCAGATAATGCGCCACGCTGATCGCGCCCAACCACAGGTTGGCGTGGCTGAGCATTACCCCCTTGGGTTTGCCGGTAGACCCGGAGGTATAGAGGATCGCCGCCAGCGTACTCGGATCGGATCGCGATGGCGGCAGGACGTCATCGCCGACGATCTCCTCCTCCAGTACGATCCGGCAACCCGGCGGCATATCGCCCGGCTCCAGCGTGGCGGCGCGCGGGGCTTGCGTCACCAGCACCGATGCGCCGCTATCGGCGAGGATGTGCGAGACCTGCCCGCGTTTCAGCACGGGATTGATCGGCACATGCACCAATCCGCCACGCGGCACCGCGAGCGGCAGCACGCACGCGGTCGCGGTCTTGGGCAGCCAACTCGCCACCCGGCCGCCCTTGCCCACCGCCTTGGCGAGCCACGCGGCGATTGCGCCGGTGCGCGCTTCCAGGTCGGCATAGCGAAGCGTCTCATCGCGTAAGGCGAGTGCCACCGCCCCCGCACCTCCAAGCGCAGGCAAAGTGTCGATCGGACGTGGCACGGGATCGAGCGCGATCATCCACCCCTGATAGCCGAGCCTGCTGCGCTGTGAAGAGGTTGCGGCTCGCGCCACCCTTGGCAGACGGCTTGGCTTTCTCTAACCCGCCTGCAAAAGCAGGATGACGGGGCGTACAGTGCTGCCAAATGATACTTACATTGTCGAAACCACCGTGCGCGGCGTGTTGCGCGATGTGTTGGGACTGAGCGACGCGCGCGCCGCCGAACTGCGTGACGAGACGCCGCTGTTCGGCGCGATGCCGGAATTGGACTCGATGGCGGTGGCGGGCGTGCTGACGGAAATGGAGGAGCGGCTCGGCATCCTGATCGACGACGACGAGGTCGATGGCGAGATGCTGGAGACCTTCGGCGCGCTGGTGCGCTTTGCGACGGACAAGGTGCCGCAGTGACGGTGGCGCGGACGCGGGCGCGCTAGCGGCGGTGGCCGTGGTCTCCCGCCCACTCTCGCGCACGCGCGCGCGGTGATCGACCACTACGACTGGCGCGGCGGCCGCGAGGCGATGCTGCGCTTCGGCCCCGATACGGGTCCGCTGGCGATCATCGCAATGCCGCTGTTCGAGGAGGCCAACCGCCTGCGCGCGTTCGCGGTTGGCCTGTGCCGGGCGCTTGCCGCGCGCGGGGTGGCGAGTGCGCTGCCCGACCTGCCGGGCCAAGGTGAAAGCCTGTTGCCAACCGAAGACGCCCGGTTCGAAGACTGGCGCGCCGCCTTCGCCGCCGCCGCGGTGCAGGTCGGTCGCAGCGTGCACGGCGTAGCGCTGCGCAGCGGCGCGGTCGTGGATGTCGAGGCGGCGCTGGTGAGCCGCTGGCGGCTTGCGCCGATCGCAGGCGCGGCGGTGCTGGCCGAGCTGCGGCGCGCGACGACAACGGGCGCGCGGGCGCGTGGCGAGACAGTCGCGGTGAGGATCGACGCAGACACCGACGCGCCGATACTCCTCGCCGGCAACCGTATCGCGCTTTCGCTGTTCGGCGCGCTGGCGGATGATGATGCGGTTGCGGCCACCGTCGGCGTGCCGCTGCGCACGCTCCGGCTGGCCAGCGACCCGCTGCCTGCCGATCGCAAGGTTGAAGGCGCGCCGTTGTGGCGGCGGGCGGAACCGGGCAACGACCTGGCGCTTGCCGCGCTACTCGCAGACGACATTGCCGAATGGATCACGCGATGCGGCGGCTGATCGCCTTTGCCTGTGCGGGCGAGCGATTGCTCGGCACGCTGGATAAGGCCAGCGGCGAAACCGGCCTGCTGATCGTCTCCGGCGGCAATGAGGTGCGCAGTGGCGCGCATCGGGGTATGGCTCTGCTAGCCCAGCGTTTGGCGAAGGCGGGGGTGCCGGTTTTCCGATTTGACCGGCGCGGCGTAGGCGACTCCAGTGGCGAGAACAGCGGCTTTCTGAGTGCCGCGCCCGACATCGCAGCGGCGGCGGCGACCTTCACGGCGGAGACCGGCCTGCGCCGGCTGGTGGCCTTCGGCAACTGCGATGCAGCGACCGCGCTGGCGCTGTTCGGCGAGTGTGCGGGCATCGACCGGCTGATCCTCGCCAATCCCTGGGTGACTGCAGGCGGCGGCGATCTGCCGCCCGCCGCCGCGATCCGGGCACGCTACGCGGCAGCGCTACGTACGCCGAAGGAGTGGCTACGGCTCGCTACCGGAGGGGTAAGCCTGGGCAAAGTCGCGAAAGGTTTGCGCAAAGTTGCGCGAGCCCCCGCGCCCGAAGAAGGGGCTTTGGCTGCCCGACTGATCGCCGCGCTGCATGGCTGGGGGGCGCGCAGCGCCATCCTGCTGGCACGCGGCGATGCGACCGCGATCGCGTACAGGCATGCGACCAAGGATGCCGGGCTGATTGCGCCGGTCGCGATGCTGGACAGCGCGTCGCACAGCTTCGCTTTGCCGGGCGACGACGACTGGCTGCTGGAGCAGATCCTCGCGGCATTGTGATGTTTGCCGCCGCACAGTACGCGGCGACGAAGCGGGGCTTTACTCTGCCGCTTCGGCCAGCTTGAAATCCTGCTCCGCCAGGAAGCGTTCCGCGTCGAGCGCGGCCATGCAGCCGCTGCCCGCCGCCGTCACCGCCTGGCGGTAATGCTTGTCCATCACGTCGCCGCAGGCGAACACGCCGGGGACGTTGGTCTTGGTCGTGCCGGTCTCGACCGTGATGTAATGATCCTCGTCGAGCGCGATGTGGCCCCGGAACAGCTCGGTCGCCGGATGGTGGCCGATCGCGACGAAACCGCCGTCCACATCGAGCCGCGACAGTTCGCCCGTCACCGTATCGCGTAGCTGCAGCGCGACGAGACCCGCGGTGCCGCCGCCGTCGACGAACTCGGCGACTTCCTTGTTCCACAGCACCGTCACGCCCTTGTGCGCGAACAGCCGCTCCTGAAGGATTTTTTCCGCACGGAAATGGTCGCGGCGGTGGATGATCGTCACGTCGGGCGAATGGTTGGTGAGGTACAACGCCTCCTCGACCGCAGTGTTGCCACCACCGATCACTGCGACCTTCTTGCCGCGATAGAAGAAGCCGTCGCAGGTCGCGCAGGCGCTGACGCCCTTGCCCTTCAGCGCCTCCTCGCTATCGAGGCCGAGCCACTTGGCCTGCGCGCCGGTGGCTATGACGAGCGTGTCGCCCTCGTACACGTCGCCGCCGTCACCGATCAGACGGAACGGGCGCTGCGACACGTCGACTTCGACGACGGTGTCGTACATCAGCCGGGTGCCGACATGCTCGGCCTGCTTCTGCATCTGCTCCATCAGCCATGGACCCTGGATCACGTCCGCGAAGCCGGGGTAATTCTCGACATCGGTGGTGGTCATCAACTGGCCGCCGGGCTGGATGCCCTGCACGAGGATCGGTTTCATGCCGGCACGCGCGCCGTAGATGGCGGCGGTGAGGCCGGCCGGGCCGGAGCCGAGAATCAACATGCGGGTGGTATGGGTGGTCATGAACGGCTTCCAGCTTGGGCTTTGCGGGCGATGCTATTGAGGCAAGCGCCGGGGATTGCAACATGGGTGTGGTGGGGCGCCAGCGCAAACGTGGGCGGGCGAGGATTGGGTTTGTGGAGATAAGCTTGAGCTTTGGCGCTCAGCACCGCGCCCGTTTACCCGCATACCATAAGTCGACCCGGCCTTGGCCGAGAAAGGGATACGTTGCCGCCGGGCTTGGTTGACGACAAGCGCGCCACGATCGCTACAACGTACGGGCACAGCAAGGGCCAGCATTGATGACACATCCCACCCTTCTCGGCGCAATTATCGCCGGTGGTGCGTCGAGCCGCTTCGGCAGCGACAAGGCGCTCGCGCTGTTCGGCGGGCAGCCGCTGATCGCGCATGCGCAGGCGGCGCTGGAGCCGTTGGTCGGCGCGATAGTGGTGTGCGGGCGGGCTTGGGGCGGACTGCCGATGCTCGCCGATGTGCCGGTGGCGGGGCTTGGCCCGCTCGGCGGGATCGCCGCCGCGCTCGGCCATGCCCGCGCCGAGGGCTTCGACCATGTGCTGACGATCGGGTGCGACATGCCGGAGGTGCCGGACGCGCTGCTCGACACCCTGATCGCCGCCGCGCCGGCCTATTGCGCGGATGCGCCGATCCTGGGCTGCTGGCCGGTTGCGGCGGCGGGTGGGCTGGCGGAGCGGCTGGGCGGATACACGACTGGCGTGAAGGACGGCGCACTGTCGATCCGCCGCTGGGCCGAGTCGATCGGGGCGACGGCGGTGCCCGCGCCCGGCCCTTTACGCAACGTCAACACGCCGGCGGACCTGCCGGCATGACCGCGCGCACCGAAACCGTGCTCGTGCTCGGCCGCGACGGCGCCCACACGGCAAGCCGGGAGATTGCGGTGGAGACCCCGGTCGCGATCGAGATCAACGGCATCGGCTATGCGGTGCTGATGGCGACGCCGGACGCGCTCGCCGATCTCGCCACCGGGTTCCTGCTGACCGAGCGGCTGATTGATTCGATCGCCGACCTGCTCGATCTCGATCCGTTCGAGACGCCCTCCGGCTGGATCGTCCGCGCCACCGTCACGCAGCGGTGCGCGGGCCGCATCCACGACCGCGTACGCCACCGCACCAGCGAGACGGCGTGCGGGCTGTGCGGCGTGTCCGGGCTGGAACAGGTGGTCCGCTCGGTCGCGCGGCCCGCCCCCGCCCCGCACACCGACGTCGCCGCGCTGTTCGCCGCGCTGGAGGCGATCCGCGCGCATCAGCCGCTTACCGCCCGCACCGGCGCGCTGCACGCCGCCGCGTGGTGCGACGACGCGGGCATGGTGCGGGTGGCACGCGAGGATGTCGGGCGGCACAATGCGCTCGACAAGCTGATCGGCGCGTGTGCGGGTGAGGATATCGCGGCGGGGTTCCTGCTCGTCACCTCGCGGATCAGCTTCGAGATGGTCGACAAGGCGTTGGTGGCGGGCGCGGCGCTGCTGGTTGGTATCTCCGCGCCGACCGCACTGGCGGTGGATCGCGCACGCGCGCACGGGCTCAGCCTGATCGCGCTGGCGCGGCGGGATGCGATGCTGGTGCTGAACGATCCGCATCGGGCCTTCGCGGCGCGGATATAGGTCCGAATGGTAGCGAAGGAGGGACTTGAACCCCCGACCCCAGGATTATGATTCCCGTGCTCTAACCAGCTGAGCTACTTCGCCCTGCCATTCGGAGGCGCGCCTATATGTGCCGGAAACCGCGCGGTCAAGTAAACATGTGACGGGATAGCGGTTCCCATGGCCCGCCACGGTAATACCAGCTCGCCAGACCGGCGATCGCCACGGTGCGCGGCCGGAATTCCGCCTCCAGCGTGTGCAGCAGCGCCTTCGCCTGTGCGGGCGGCACCTTGTTCTGGATGGTGACGTGCGGACGCCAGCCGGCCTTGTCCTGCGGCATCAGCAGGGCTGCGAACGCATCGGCAAGACCGGCGCGAATCGCCAATAGCGCCGGGCTTTCGATGCGGAACGCGACGCCGCCGCCGAGCGACATCAGGCCACCGACTCGCGCGTCCGGCGCCGGCACGCCGCGCGTTTCGGCCGACAGACGCTGCTTCAGCTCCGCCGCGATAGCGGGCGGCAGATGGTGGAACATCGTCAGATGGGCGGCGAGGTGGTTGCGCTCGGGCGGGAAGTGCTGCCGACGCAGGCCGTCGAAGAACGCTGCGTCGGTCTTTCCGAACAGCGCCGTGACGATGATTGGCGCAGGCTCGGTCAAATCTCCAGCTGACTGCCGAGTTCGACGACGCGGTTGGTCGGCAGGCGAAAGAACTCCATCGCACTTTCGGCATTACGTAACAGCCACGCGAACAACTTCTCGCGCCAGATCATCATGCCCGGGCGCGACGATGGCAGCAGTGTCTGCCGGGCGAGGAAGAAGCTCGTGTCCATCATGCGGAACTCGGCGCCGCAGCGATGCACGTTGGCCAGCGCGACCGGCACGTCCGGCTCCTCGATGAAGCCATACTTCAGCACCATGCGGTGGAAGCCGTGGTCGAGATCCTCGAGGTAGCAGCGCTGCCCTTCCGCCACATACGGTTCATCGACGATCTTCACCGTCAGCAGCACGATACGCTCGTGCAGCACCTTGTTGTGCTTGAGGTTATGGAGCAGCGCGTGCGGCACACCTTCCGGCGTGGAGGTCATGAACACGGCCGTGCCGGGCACGCGCGTGGCGGCACTGGCGGCGGACTGGATGAACACCTTGATCGGCATTGCCCCCTCCCGCATCCGCGCGATCATCAACTGACGGCCCTTCGACCAGGTCGTCAGGATCGTGAAGATGATGAAGCCAGCGAGCAGCGGGAACCAGCCGCCGGACACGATCTTGGTAAGATTGGCCGTAAAGTACGCGCCATCCACCAGAAAGAACACCGCCAGCAGTGGCGCCGCCGCCCAGATTGACCAGTTCCACAACCGCCTCAACACCACCACCAGCAGGCAGGTGTCGATCAGCATCGCACCCGTAACCGCGATACCGTAAGCGGCGGTGAGGTTTGACGAACTGCGGAAGAACGCGACCAGCAGCAGCACCATGGTCAGCAGCAGCCAGTTGATGAGCGGGATGTAGATCTGCCCCGCCGTCTGCGCATTGGTGTGTTCGATGCGCAGGCGCGGCATAAAACCGAGCTGGATCGCCTGCTGGGTGACGGAGAACGCGCCGGAGATCACCGCCTGGCTGGCGATCATCGCCGCCGCCGTCGCGATCAGCACGAGCGGGAGTTCCCAGCCGGCCGGGGCGAGTTTGTAGAATGGGCTCTCCAACGCGCCCGCGTCACGGAACAGCAGCGCGCCCTGCCCCATGTAGTTGAGCATTAGCGCCGGCAGCACGAAGAACATCCACGACACGCGGATCGGGTTGCGCCCGAAATGCCCCATGTCGGCATAGAGCGCCTCCGCGCCCGTCACCGCCAGCACGACCGAACCCAGCGCGAGAAACGCACGCAGCGGATCGTGGACGAAGAACAAGGCGGCGTAATGCGGTGACAATGCCCACAGCACGCCCGGCGTCTTGACGATGCTGGCGATGCCGAGCGCGGCGATCACCACGAAGTACAGCAGCATCACGGGTCCGAAGAACAGCCCGATCTTGGCAGTGCCCTTGGACTGGATGACGAACAGCGCGATGATGATGAGCCCCGACAGCGGCAGCACCAGATGCGACAGGCTTGGCTGCGCGACGGCGAGCCCCTCTACCGCGCCGAGCACGGTAACGGCCGGCGTTATCATGCTGTCGCCGTAGAACAGCGCAGTCGCGAATACGCCGAGCAATACGATACCGCGAGACCAGCGGATCTGCTTCACGCGGCCCGAAATCAGCGCGAGCAGGGCGAGACTGCCGCCCTCACCCTTGTTGTCGGCGCGCATGATGATGGTGACGTACTGGATCGTTACGACCAGCAGCATCGACCAGAAGATCAGGCTGCAAACACCCATGATGTGGAACGCGTCCACGTCGAGCTTGTGGTGTCCGGCGAACGTCTCGCGAAACGCGTAGAGCGGACTTGTGCCGATGTCGCCGAACACAACCCCGATCGCGCCGAGCGCGAGCTTTGGAAGGCCCTCACCACCATGCGCGGCGTGGCCGGACGTCGTGGAATCGACTCCAGCGGGCGCGGGATCGGCCGCGCTGATCAGGTTTGTGCTCACGGGAGGGCTATTCTTGCCCGGAAATCAACGATGTATGTCATATGTAGACCGAATGCGCCCCTGTGATCCACAGCGGCAGGCCACTAGCATGGCGCCAATGCCCTCGCAATCCAACATGTGGGGATGTGCCGGAACGGATCAAGTACTCGCAAAGGCGCGTCCCAGCGTGAGGATCGCCGCGACATGGCGCGCGGCGATCGCGGCGGTATCCGCGCCGTAGCCGCCACCGACCGTGCTGGCGAGCGGGATGCCGCGTGCGATGGCGAGATCCGCAACCAAACGGTCGCGCGCGATCAGGCCAGGTTCGGTCAGCGCGAGGCGGCCCAACCGATCGCCGCCAAACGGATCGACCCCGGCCTGATAGAGGATCAATCCGGGCCGCACGCTGTCGAGCATGGGCGCAAGGCTGTCCGCCAGCGCGGTGAGATACGCGTCGTCGCCGGTGCCATCGGCGAGCGGCACGTCGAGCGTTGACCGCGCCTTGCGGACGGGAAAGTTCTTCTCCGCATGGATCGAATAGGTGGCGATCTCGGGCCGTCCCGCGCACAGTGAGGCGGTGCCGTCGCCCTGATGCACGTCGCAATCAACCACGATCACCCGCTCGACGGTGCCCTCCTCCACCAGTCGCACCGCCGCCACCGCGAGGTCGTTGAGCACGCAATAGCCGGCGCCAGTGCCGGCCAACGCGTGGTGGCTGCCGCCGGCGGTGTTGGCGGCGAAGCCGTGCTCAAGCGCGAGCTGGCCTGCGAGCCACGTACCCCCGACGACCCGTTGCGAGCGTTCTGCGACACCCTCGCTTACCGCGAAGCCAATGCGGCGCTCCTTGTCGGGCGGCACACGTGCCTCCAGTACCTCGGCAACGTAATCCGCGTCATGCACCGCCTCCAGCCAGACGCGCGGGATGCGGTCGGGTTCGTGCCAGACGATCTCCTCCCCCTCGGCACGCAGCAAATCGCGGACGAGGCCGTTCTTGCTGAGCTGACTGGGGCTGCGCACATGCGCGGCCGAAACATAGGCGGGATGGTGGACGACATTGATCACGCTGCCTAGGTAAGGTCGCGGCGGCCCGACCGCAAAGCACCGGCTGATGGAGCCTTATCCGTGGAAGTGTTCGTCCGACCCGATGTGCGTGCCTTCCTCGCCTTCCTGAACGCGGCACCCGGTCCGCGCATGCACGAAATGGACGCCGCGCGGGCGCGGCAATCGCTGCGCGCGATCAAGGATATCGCCGATCTGCCGCTGGGACCACTCGGCGCGATCATCGACGTGACCATACCCGGACTGGCCGGCGCTCTGCCGGCGCGGCTGTTCGATGCGCGGGCAGAGCGAGATGCCGGGCCGATGGTGGTGTTCTTCCACGGCGGCGGGTTCGTGATCGGTGATCTCGACACGCACGCCAGCTTTTGCGCGGAGATGGCGCGGGCGCTCGACCTGCCGGTGCTTGCCGTCGATTACCGGCTCGCGCCGGAGCATCCGTGGCCGTCCGCGCCGCAAGATTGCGTCGCGGCCGCGCATTGGGCGGCAAGCGCTCCGAAGCTTCTGCCGCGAACCGTCACCAGCCTCGTGCTGTGCGGCGACAGCGCGGGCGGCAATCTCGCCATCGTCACCGCCATGGCGCTGCGCGATACGCCTGCTGCCGTGCCTGTGATCGCACACCTGCTGTTCTACCCGGCGACGGACGGCACGCGCGACTATCCCAGCCTGATCGACTTCGAGAGCGGCTATCTGCTCGACCGGGCAAGTCTCGCATGGTTCCGGGACGCCTACCGCGCCGACCAGCATGACCTGCGCGCCTCCCCGCTCGCCGGCGTGTCTGCCGGCATGCCGCCGGCGGTTATTCTCACCGCCGGGCTCGATCCGATCCGTGACCAAGGCCGCGCCTATGCCGCCGCGCTGGCACAAGCGGGTGTGCCGGTGACGTTCCGCGAGGCGGCCGGGATGGTGCACGGCTTCGTCACGCTACGACAGGCGCTTCCCTCTGCGGTAGCGGACTGCGCCGGCGCATTAGAGGCGGCAAAGACAATGATTGCGGAACACACAAGCCCCCGAGCATAAGACGGCTGACTTTTTCACGAGAGCGGGCGCACCATGACCGACACGACCAATATCTATTCGCTGCCCTATCGCCCCTGCGCCGGGCTGATGATCCTGAACCGTGACGGCAAGGTGTTCGTCGGCCAGCGCAAGGACGCCAGCGTCGAGGCGTGGCAGATGCCGCAGGGCGGGATCGACCCCGGCGAGGATGCCGAAACGGCGGCGTTGCGCGAGTTGGGCGAGGAAACCGGCATCACGCCCGACAAGGTTTCGCTGATCGCGGTCGGCCCACGTGAACTGAGCTATGATCTGCCGCCCGATCTCGTCGGCAAGGTGTGGAAGGGCAAATGGCGCGGGCAGCGCCAGCGCTGGTTCCTGTACCGCTTTCACGGCGAGGATAGCGACGTGAACATCGCCACCGAACATGAAGAGTTCATCGCCTGGCGCTGGATCGATCCTGCGGATCTGCCGGTGCTGATCGTGCCCTTCAAGAAGGCGTTGTACGAAGAGATTCTGGAGATGTTCGCCGGGCATCTCGGCTGATGCGGCAAGCGGACCCGGCGCTACGACGGCCTCATTTTCGCCACAGCGTGGCGGATGCTAAGGCACGTCGATGCTTCCTCCGGTGATCCTCATCGCGGCGCCCGTTCCGGAGCCGTCGCCAGTCCCGGCGACTGCCCCGCCCACTGCCTCTCCCTCGACGGCGAAAAACGAGCAGCCTATCCCGCCGCAGTTGAAGGCGATGCTCGACGCGGCGATCGCGTCGGGCAACGAGAACGACATCACCATCATCTCGAAATACGCGTCGAACGCGGCGCCCGAGGCGGCGAAGACGATCAAGGCCTCCGTCGATGGCTGGCGCAAGGCGCGTGAGGCGAAGCGGGTCGAGACGATCGTCGAGGCCGGGCCGCTCGACCTGTGGAAAGGCAGCGTGCAGCTTGGCGGCTACGCGACCACGGGCAACACCAACGATCTCGGCGTGAGCGCGGCGGTGAAGCTCAGCCGCGAGACGTTGCGGTGGAAGCACACTGTAAACGTCGCGGTCGACTACAAGCAGAGCAGCGGCGTCATCAGCCGCGAGCATTACCTCGCGTCGTACGAGCCGAACTACAAGTTCTCGGAGCGCGGCTATATCTACGGCACCGGCAGTTACGAAAGCGACCGGTTCCTCGGCTATTACGACCGCTATGCGACGTCGGTCGGTGCCGGCTATGGCGTCGTGCGCGCGTCCAACGTCAAACTCGATCTCGAAGTCGGGCCAGCATATCGGCGCACGTCGTTCACCGATGAAACGGAGGAGAACAGCTTCGCCGCGCGTGGATCGATGGATTTCAACCTGAAGCTCAACCGCGCGATCTCGATCACGCAGGCGGCATCGGCCTATCTCCAGCGGATCAACAGCACGGTGAGCAGCACGACCGCAATCAACGCCAAGCTGTTCGGGCCGTTGTCGGCGAAACTCTCCTACGCCGTACAGTATGAAAGCACGCCGCCGGAAGGTCGCGTGAATACGGATACGTCGAGCACCGCGTCGATCGTGTACAGTTTCTGACCGCGGTAGTCGCCCCGCCCGCCTTCTCCGATCTGGAGCGGGTGGAGTAACGCCTGAACCCGCGCTAGGCTGGCGCGATGAACACCCTTTCCACCTCGGAGCAAGCGACAATCGCCCGGATCGGCGAGACGCCGGTGCTTGCATTGACCGAGCGTTGGGCGGCGATCAACTCCGGTACGCGCAATCTCAGTGGCCTCGCGGCGGTGGCGGGTGAACTCGCCGATGCGTTCGCCGTGCTGCCGGGCACGCTGGTGCTTGCCGACCCCGCGCCTGCCGAGACAGTGCTGGCGGACGGCAGCGTCGCGGCGCTCGATCACGGGCGGCACCTGCATCTGGCGGTGCGGCCCGATGCGCCAGTGCAGATGCTGCTGACCGGGCATATGGACACGGTGTTTCCGGCTGATCACCCGTTCCAGGCCTTGCGCTGGCAAGAGGATGGCAGCCTCAGCGGGCCCGGCGTGGCCGACATGAAGGGCGGCCTTGCGGTGATGCTGGCGGCGCTATCCGCCATCGAAGCGAGCCCGCTGGCCGCGCGGATCGGCTACGAGGTGCTGATCGGATCGGATGAGGAGACCGGCTCGTTTTCGTCCGCGCCGCTGATCGCACGCGCCGCACGCGGCAAAGTGGCGGCGCTGACCTACGAACCGGCGCTGCCCGACGGTACGCTGGCGGGTGCGCGCGGCGGCACCGGCAATTTTTCCATCGTGGTACGCGGACGCAGCGCACATGCGGGGCGCAACCCCGACGATGGCCGCAACGCCGTTCTTGCCGCTGCCGCAGTGGCGCTCAGGCTGGCAGAGGCTCGCTCGCCGCGCCTGTCGGTAAACCCGGCGCGGATCGAGGGCGGTGGACCGAACAACGTGGTGCCCAATCTTGCCATCCTGCGCGTCAACTTTCGTCCAGCCGATCTTGGCGAGATCGAGCGCGCGCGGGCCCATATCGATGCCACCGTCAGCGCCACCGCAGCGGCGCATGATGTCGCGATCAGCGTACACGGCGGCTTCAATCGCCCGCCCAAGCCGATCGACGCGGGCGCGGCGCGGCTGTTCGGTGTCGTCAAGCAGGCCGGTGCCGACCTCGGCCTCGACATCGCCTGGCGTGACACCGGCGGCGTGTGCGACGGCAACAATATCGCGGCATGCGGCGTACCCGTCGTCGATACGATGGGCGTGCGCGGCGGCGCGATCCATTCCGACCGGGAATTCCTCATCCCCGACAGCCTTACCGAGCGCGCCGCGCTGTCGGCGCTCACCATCCTGCGCATTGCCGAGAAAGGAAGCCTGTGAGTTTTCGCATCCGCGCCGCGCGCGACGAGGATCTTCAACCGCTCTATGAGATGGCGAAGCTGACCGGCGGCGGCTTTACCAACCTGCCGCCCGACCGACGCTCGCTCAAGGCGAAGCTCGACAAGAGTCACGCCGCCTTCGCCAGCAACGGCGGCACCCTGGCCGACGAACTGTTCGTGCTGGTGCTGGAAAACACCGCCACCGGCGAGGTGCGCGGCACCTGCCAGATCTTCACGCACGTCGGGCAGCACTACCCGTTCTACAGCTACCGGATGGGCACGCTGACCCAGCACAGCAAGGAGCTTGGCCGCACCTTCCGCGCCGACCAGTTGAGCCTCACCACCGATCTGGAGGGGTGTAGCGAGGTCGGCGGGCTGTTCCTGCACCCGGGGGAGCGCGCCGGTGGTCTGGGTATGCTGCTCGCCCGCAGCCGCTACATGTTCATTGCGCAGCACCGCGCGCGCTTTGCCGACCGCATCCTTGCCGAGTTGCGCGGTGTGATCGATGAGGCGGGCGGCTCGCCGTTCTGGGACGGGCTGGCGGGGCGGTTCTTCGGCATGAATTTCCAGGATGCCGACCAGTTCAATGCGATCCACGGCCACCAGTTCATTGCCGACCTGTTTCCCAAACACCCGATCTACGTCGCGATGCTGCCCGAACAGGCCCGCGCCGCGATCGGCCTGCCCCATCCCTCCGGCCGCGCGGCAATGCGGATGCTGGAGATGGAGGGCTTCGCGTTCGACAAATACGTCGACATCTTCGACGGCGGCCCGACCATGACCGCGCCGACCGACACGGTGAAGACGATCGCCAACGCCCGCCCCGCCCGCCTGCTTACGGTCGACGACGATGGCGGCCAGGCCGCGCTGGTCGCGTGCGGGCGACTGGGTGACTTCCGCTGCGCCTACGGCAAGGTGCGTGCCGCCGGCGACGGGGTGGTGATCGACCGGGACTGTGCGACTGGTCTCGGTGCGATCGACGGTGACGATCTCGCCTGGGTGGCGCGCTACTGATGCTTAAAGAGATCAACTTCGACGGGCTGATCGGCCCGAGCCACAATTTCGCCGGACTCAGCCCCGGCAATCTCGCCGCGACGGCAAGTGCCGGCACGCCGTCGCACCCGCGCAAGGCCGCGCTGGAGGGGATCGCCAAGATGCGCGCGAACCTCGCGCTTGGGCTGACGCAAGGCGTGTTCGTGCCGCTCGCCCGCCCGGATCACCGCTGGCTGGAAAGTCTGTCGGTCGATTTTACAACTGCTGCGCCGCATCTACAGGCGCAGGCGCTGTCCGCCTCGGCGATGTGGGCGGCCAATGCCGCGACCGTCTCTCCCGCCCCCGACACGGCGGACGGCAGATGTCACCTCTCCGCCGCCAATCTGGTGACGATGCCGCATCGCAGCCACGAATGGCCGGGCACGCTCGCACAGTTGCGCCTCGCTTTCGCAGACCCTGCCTTCGTGGTGCACGGGCCGGTGCTCGCTCCGTTCGGGGACGAGGGTGCCGCCAATCACATGCGCCTGTGCGCGCACCACGGCGCACCCGGTGTCGAAGTGTTCGTCTACGGCGTGCCCGGCGGCCCATACCCCGCGCGCCAGCATCCGGAAGCGAGCGCGGCGGTGGCGCGCGCGCATGGCCTCGCGCCCGAACGAACGCTGTTCGTGCAGCAATCCGACGAGGCGATCGCGGCCGGCGCCTTCCACAATGACGTGGTGGCGGTCGCGAACGAGCGCGTGCTCTTCACCCACGAACATGCCTTCGCCGACCGCGCCGGCTTCTACGCGAATTTGCGCGCACGTCTGCCGGAGGTCGAGATCGTCGAAGTGCCTGCCGCCGAGGTGAGCCTTGCCGATGCGATCTCATCCTACCTGTTCAACGCGCAACTTGTAACGCCACCGGAAGGGGGCATGACGCTGATCGTCCCGCGTGAGGCGGTCAGCAACCTGACGGTGCGCGCGTACCTGCGCGCGATGCTGGCGGGCAACGGCCCGATCCGGCGTGTTGCGGTGGTGGATGTGCGGCAGTCGATGGCGAACGGCGGCGGACCGGCCTGCCTACGGCTGCGCGTGGTCGCTGATCCGGCGACGGTGGACCCGCGCTTTCTGGTCGACACCGCGCGGCTCGATCTGATTGAGCGCATCGTCACGCAGCATTGGCCCGAGGAGATCGGCCACGATGCGATCGGCGACCCGACGCTGATGGCGGCGATCGAAGCTGCGCGGCGCGCGTTGCTGGAGGGGCTCGACCTTGTCGAGTTAATTGACACGTAACCATGTTCGTTAAGCCCAAGCCACGCGAATCTGCGACTGGCCCGTCCTTTGCTTAAGCTCATGCCATGTTGCACAAAATCTCCCGCCTGTTCGTCATCAAGAACAAGTTCGAGGCTTTCATGGTCATCTACGGCCTTGGCCTCGGTTCGGTCGAGCGCGGCGTGCACTACGTCGAGCAATATCATGGCAGCGTCGGCGGCTGGATGCTGTTCGCGGTCTGCCCGGTGGCGGTGTTCATGGCAGGCGCACGCATCCTCGACTCGGTCGAGCGTAACGACTGGCGGTGACTGCTGCCGATCGGCGCGGAAGTGCCGTCTCGTTACGCCTGACCGCTCGGCATCGCCGCCCTGACCCTCCTTGCACTCCCCACCAGAGCTTGGTCAGATGATGCCAACGATCCGCGACGGCACAGCTTGGAGGATTGCGAGATCAAGCCGTTGCAGTTCCGCGTACGGATCGAAGCCGAGGGCGTCGTCCTACTTCCGTCATCGATGATGACGCCGAGCGCAAATGCGTGCTGAAGATGGTCAACGATGACTTGCGCGGGCAGGTCGCGCTCACCGGCGGCATGGACACCCGGCGGCGCGTGACGCGCCGCCGAAATCATCAAGAAAGAAGTGGTGCACCCGGAGCGATTCGAACGCCCGACCCTCAGATTCGTAGTCTTATGGTCGCTAACGTAGTTCTGCGCGACTCGCCAGTTTTTCTGCGATCCTTCTTGGTACCTTGATCCCGGTGTTTCCTTGATGTTCCCGCACTATCCCGCTACGGTGATTGCTAGGTGCTTGCTGAAGCGGGTCTGAAATGCCGTCTGGAAAGATCACAAAAAAATCGGTCGACGGCGTTCTGGCAGGCACGGCTGACGTTTTCCTGTGGGATGATGAGTTGAAAGGCTTCGGCCTGAAGGTGACGCCTAGGAACGCCCGCTCCTACATCTATCAGTATCGGCTCGGCGGTCGCGGCACGAAGACCAAGCGCTGGACGATCGGCAGCCACGGCAGCCCCTGGACGGCGACGACAGCGCGCACGGAAGCTGAACGGCTGGCGAAGCTCGTCGGTCAAGGCATGGACCCTGTGGAGGACGCCAAGAAGCAGGCGCGCGACGCTGTCACGCTGGAGTTCGGCGCCTACCTCGACACCTTCAGAGACGGCTATCTGAAGACGGAATGGGGTTCGTCGTGGGAGCAGGCCTACCGCCAGTTGGAGATGCATCTCCTGCCGTCATTCAAGGGCATGCTGCTGCTGGCGATCGGAAAGCCGGAGATCAACGCGGTATTCGACAAGTTGAAGGCACGCCCTGCCCTCGCACGGAATGTCTGGGCCGGGCTTAGCAAGCTGATGAATTGGGCGACAAAGCAACGCGGCGACTTGGCACTTAACGTCATGGCGTCGATGGACCCGCCGTCCGGGGCTACCGCCCGGAAGCGCGTTCTGACAGAAGACGAGATCTTGGCGATGTGGCGGGCGACCCATGCGCTTGCACAACCCTTTGGATCGTTCGTCCGCCTGCTACTGATCACCCTCCAGCGCCGAAACGAGGTGGCGGGTATCCGGTGGAAGGAAATCAGCCATAATGAAGGCATCTGGTGCCTGCCAGGTGAGCGGGCGAAGAACGGGCTGGATCACCTTGTCCCCCTGTCCTCGCTTGCCACCGCCGAGTTCGACAGCCTCGGCTGGAAGCATCGCGGACTAGCTTTCACAACGACCGGCGAGACCGCGATCAGCGGCTTCAGCAAGATCAAGGCGCGCCTAGACGGCTTGATGCTGACCGAACTACAGAAGATCGAGATTGAACGCGCCGAAGCCGCTAGCGAAGCGCCGCACGAAATAACGCTGGCCCCTTGGCGATTGCACGATCTGCGCAGGACTGGCACGACCCGCATGCAACGCTTGGGTTTCCCGATTGAGGTGACCGAGCGCGTCATCAATCATCATCAGGGTGGGTCTGTGGCGGGCCTTCGCGGCATCTACAACTTGTACGAATATCTGGACGAGAAGACCCGCGCTCTTCAAGCGTGGGCGGACTGGCTCGATCAACTCATCAATGGCGCAAAGCCCGCGCCGAACGTCGTTCCGATCTCGGCAGCCGCCGGATCGTGAGCAGGCGGGGCGGATAGGGTAGCTCCCGAACGGCCGGTTTCCGCCCGGCCTTCCGCCCCGTTTCACCTAGCGGACGCTCTGCGGAGGGCGATGTGAACCATTGGAAAGACGTGAGGGCGCGTCAGATTATACCGGTCGGATACCTAGCGATACCCGAAGTGTTCGAGATCATCGGACGTCATCACCTCGGGGCGACCGGCGGTTGGACGGGCGAGGAGATTTTATACGAAGATCTTGGCCCCGCTTTCGCGCGACCGAAAGATGTGTTCGAAGGGACCAGCGATCGCATCAAGGACGCTTCTCTGTACAATCGGCACGTCGCTCAGGTGCTCGATCTACTCGGACACCCCGGTGCGCTGCATCTGACGATAACGAATGCCCAGTGGGTCACCGCCACAGATCGTTGGCGTCGATGGGAGACGGCCCGGTCTCCGATTGTTCAACGGCGTGACGCGATATTCTACATCATGCATCGCCTTGGAATGTCGCCCTCCAAAGACAAGGGCTTGGGCTATTGCTTCACCCTGTCGACCGGCGACGTTCGTGAGCTGGACACGAGGCACTGGAATTGCAGCTTTGACGTGGCATGTGATCGGTTCGAGCGTGCAGCGCTATGCGGGAAGGCAGAGTACAAGATGCACCGCCCAGATCCTTGGCGGGGCGGGCGCGACTACTTCGAGCATTTCGTCATGCCAATCTTTGTCGATCAAGCTAATCTCGCTGCTGTCATCTCACATATCCCGGTTTTCGATGGTGACCACGCGCTTGCTGTTGCGCAGGAGCCCTCCCTTCATGTCGTAGAAAAGTTTCTCGCTCGCAATGCGGCGTCATCCCCTCCTCCCTCTGCGGTCGCAGCATCAAAAGCTCAACAGCCGTCCGCAGCAGCACCGAAACCGAGATGGAACGAGGGTACTATGACGCGGGCAATTTTAAGGTGGGCAGATCAAACTCAAAGTCGTGATCGCGATCGTGCTTGGCGCGAACATTTCAAGGGCATGACAGCCGAGCACGGCTGGGATAATCGCAACTTCCGTGATCACTGGTCAATTGCGCTCGGATCGGCGGGTCAGCCAGGTCGGCCGAAATCCGCGCGGTAATCCGCGCAGAAAATGGGTGCTATCCGCGCACGCGGAAATATCACGCGCATTTCACGCTTTGCAAAATCCCTCTCGTACCCCGGCAATCCCGCCGGACGGGAGGTGATATGAAACCGCTGCTTGACCCGGAACCCGCTGCGCCGCTTATCGGCGCGACCACAAAAACCTTGGCCAATTGGCGCTGCCTCGGCCTAGGGCCGAAGTTCATTCGCGTCGGCCGTAAGGTCAAGTACGACCCGGACGACATCGCCGAGTGGCGCAACGCACGGCGCGTCGGCAGCACTTCCGAACCGGTCGCCGCGTGAGCGTTGATGGCAACCGCAACGGCTGGGGCGCCGAAGCCCTGTAAGCAGAAAGGCCGCCCTGTGGCGGGGCGGCCTCTCACGAATTTCAACAGCAGCAACGACATCGCGAATAGCACGCACAATCTCCGTCTTCAACGACTTCGTTTGGTCGGCATCATTGGTCACCGCGCCAGCGTGCTCGCGTCTCTCGCTTGGGGAGAAGCGGCATGAGCGCTATCACTTCCCTAAGCCGTTGGGTCGCTCGTGCCATTGTGATCGAACAGCTCAACCCCTCGCAGTGGCACGCGACCGTGCAAGGTTGGGATGTGCCGCCAGGCTCGCTTGAGAGCCACGGCACCGGCGTCAACAACTTCGATAGCGCGATGTCGGACGCGTTTATGATCGCCGAACTCACGGGCTTGCCGGTTCTCATTCATGCCTTCGGCGAACCGTTCCAGGCGCCGCGCGAGGCAATATCATGAGCGCGCTCATGTCCGCCGCCGCACAGCACGTAGTGGCGCCGTTAGTAGGCTTCCAAGCCCTACTCCAGCGCTGCCGCAACGCCACCGACCGCAAACGCCTGGTGCTGACCGCATGGGAGTGCGGCGCGCTCGATCGCCACGAGACGGGTCTGCTTGTCACCGCCAATCAGTTGGAGACGGCGTGATGGCGAACAACAACAATGCCTACATCGTCCTGAGGCACGTCGATGGGCCACGCTGGTGCGTGGTTCGTCGATGCCTACGGCAGGGCAATCAAATATTCGCCGGCCGCATCGCTACGGCGCGTCCATATGAAGCGGCGCGGCAGACGGCGGTTCAAGCCGCCAAGGTTGAGCGGCTCGCTCTCGGTATCGAGACGAACCGCACGCGCCTCCGTCGCTTCGACCCCAAACTCGACATGCAGGAGCCGCGCACATGAGCGGCCAGGTCCTATCCTTCCCGTCGCGCGGCAACGCCGACCGCGGGACCATTCACGTGTGGGGTGATCGCGTGGACGGCTTCCAGGTGAGCCACGAAAGCGCGTCCGGCAATAGCTGGGGCGAGATCCTGGATTTCCGTTCTGGCGCCGATGCGATCACAGCCGCCCACACGCTCAACCGCAATCAGTATCAGGGCAGGTGCGAAGTGCTCGTGATCGATGCGGCGTTGCAGGACGCGTGCCCTGGTGTCGGACTGCCCTCACTGCCGGGGGATTTCTGATGCTGATGGATCCATATGCCGACTATGATCGGCAGCATGAAAGCCGCCGCGTGATCGACATGCCACGCATCTGCGCTGACATTCGGGATCGCTTCCCGGTGTCCGGCGTGGCGTCGAAAGCAGGCGTCAAGCTGCACCGGGCGGGCAACGAGTGGAAGGGGTGCTGTCCCTTCCATCAGGATCGCACCCCCAGCTTCACGATCTACGCCAATGATCGCCGGGCGCATTGCTTCGGCTGCGGGTGGTCCGGCGACGTGCTTGACTTCGTGCAGCAGGCTTACGGCGTAAAACTGCGAGAGGCGATTGGCATCCTCGACGGCGGCGCGCTTGCCGAGCTTGAACAGCAGCGCGCCCCGGCCAAGCCGAAAACCGATATGCGTCCGATTGCGCAGCGGATCGTGAACGGCTCGGCCGCGATCGAGGGGACGCCAGCCGAGGCTTACCTGCGATCACGCGGAATTACGATGCCGCTGCCGCATACGCTTCGGTTCGCTCGCCTCGCGCCGCCTAAGATTGAAGGCAACGGCCTCTTGGCGGCGAACGGGCCGGGTCTGCTGCCTGCGCTAATCGCCATCGTCACCAATCCGGCCGGCGCGCTGCTCGGTTTGCAGCGCACCTACCTTACCCAGGATGGGCGCAAGGCGGCCACCACGCCGACCGACACCGACCGCAAGCCGAAGGTGAAGTACAGCCTCGGCAACGTGGTTGGCGGATCGATCCAGCTTGGGCCGCCCGCCGCCAGCATGCTTGTCACCGAGGGTCTCGAGGATGGGTTGACCCTAGCTCAGGCACTCGGGCGATCGGTCTGGGTCGCGGCCGGCACGTCCATGATGCCGCAGATGACGTTCGGCGACGTGACGAAGGCGATCGTGATCGGCGCGGATGGGGATGCCGCGGGCAAGGTTGCCGCTGACAAGGCAGCGGAGGCATTCTGCGCCGCTGGGCTAGCGGTCAGGATCATGCGTCCGGCGCCGTCGCACAAGGACTTCAATGCCGAACTGATGGCGGTGAAATCATGAGGGCGGCGATCGCGCAGTCGCGCTTCGATGCTGCCGAACCGTTCGTGCCTAAGGCAGCCGCAGAACCCGTAAAGATTACTGCCAGCCCGTTCCGCTGGCCTGATCATCGCAGCCTACCTCGTCGTCCTTGGGTTTGGGGCCGCTGGCTGCTGCTCAGTACCGTCTCCGCTATCGTCGCACCTGGCGGCGTCGGCAAGTCGTCGTTCGTGGCGTCGATGCTGCTGTCGCTCGCTAGCGGGCGGCAGGACATTCTCGGCAAGACCGTATGGGCTGGCCCGAAGCGCGTCTGGTATTGGAACCTCGAGGATGGGCTTGCCGAGCTGGAGATGCAGCTTGTCGCCGCCGCGATGTTCCACCGCGTCACGCAGGAGCAATGCGGGGATCGTATCTACCTTGATAGCGGTCCTGAGGGTGCCGAGCTGCGGATCGCGGTCGAGGATCGAGACGGCTACCGAATTGCCATTCCGGTAGTCGAAGCCTTGGTCGCGGAACTGCTTACCCGCAAAATCGACGTGCTGGTCATTGATCCGTTCGTGTCGTCGCATGGCGTCGGCGAGAACGACAACGGCGCTATCGACGCAGTGGTTAAGACGTGGGCGAGCATCGCCAAGCGGGCCGGCTGCGCGATCGTCCTCGTTCACCACTCCAAGAAGCTCGGCAACGACAAAGTGACCGCCGAGTCTTCGCGCGGCGCCAGTGCGCTTGTCTCTGCCGCGCGTGTAACGCTGGTGCTCAACCGCATGGATGTCAGCGAGGCGAGCAGGCTCGGTATCGCGGAGGATCACGAACGCCGCCGCATCTTCAGCGTGCAGGACGATAAGGCGAACCGTGCACCCGCCGAGGACGCGCAGTGGTTCCGGCTCGCGTCGCAGGACGTGGCGAATGCATGCGGCCCTGATGATCCTTACGGGCAGGATGGTGACAGTGTCGGTGTCGTGACCCGGTGGACGCCGCCCGATCCGTTCGAAGGTGTGTCCGTCGATCACCTCTACCGCGTCCAGACCGTGGTGGCTTCGGGCGAGTGGAAAGAAAGCAGCCAAGCGAAGAACTGGGTGGGTCGTGCTGTCGCCGATGTGTTCGGGATCAGCGCCGATCCGACGGCGAAGGCCGATCGCGCCCGCATCAATGCTCTGCTTCGGACGTGGTTCGCGAATGGGGCTCTGGTTGTGGTCGAGCAACGGGACTCCGACCGCCGCGAAGCAAAGAAATTTGTGCAGGTCGGGACGTGGGCGGTCGAGAGCGCCCAACCTCCGCAAGGTTGGGCGGGGCAAGGTTGTGCAGGTGGTGCACCGGAAGCGCCCAGCCCAACCTGCCCCCCTTTAGGGGCAGGGGTTGGGCGGGGCGGGGCACGGGCGTCTGCGAAGGTTGGGCAGAATACAGGTGGGGCACCCGCGCCACGCGTCGTCTTCCCCGCCGGCAACCCGGTGTTCCGCCCGATCCTGGCCCCCGGCGAAACCGGCGATGATGTGGAGTTCCGAAATTGACCGAACCGCGTAACCCTCGCGAAAATACGCGCGGCAAACCGTTCGAACCCGGCAACCCTGGCAAGCCCAAAGGCGCCCGCTCGCGGGTGACCCTCGCCATTGAGGCGCTGCTGGAGGGGCAACACGAGGCGCTGACGCAGGCCGCCATCGACAAGGCGCTTGAAGGCGACACGGTCGCGCTACGCTTGTGCCTCGACCGTCTAGCGCCGGCACGGAAAGATGCCCCAATCACGATTACGCTTCCGCCGGTCACCAGCGCAGCCGACACGGTAGCGGCATCATCGGCAGTCCTAGCCGCAGTGGCAGGTGGCGAGTGCACACCTGATGAGGGTGGCCGTGTTCTCGCCCTGCTGACCGCTCACCGCGCGATTGTCGAAGCTGGCGACCTCGAACGCAGGATCGCTGCACTGGAGGAGAAGGCATGACGTACAACAACAACACAAACCCGAATGAACAACGCCAAGGAGACACGAAGATGGTTGCAGGACTGAACAGGGAACGCCGCGTTGCGGTGCTGGAGACGATAAAGGCTGATCGCAATCGTGGTCCGGTCTTCATTCAGATGATCGCGGCGCAGACCGGCGAAACCAGCGACGAGGCAGTAGCGCGCTATGTCGCCGAGCATGGTCCGTTGCCGGAAGTTGACGATGATCAAGTGAATGCTCTGGTCCTGATCCCGGTCGAACCAGTTGGAGAAGTAGCATGAACCCGCTCGGCAAGCGCCTGACGGCACTGGAACACGCACAGCCAAGCGCGACACCACGATGGTATTGTCTCCGCCGCTACGAGGATGAAAGCGAGGCTGATGCCGTTGCCGCCTATGAAGCCGAGAACGGGCCGATCGGCGATGGCAACGTCGTCATGCGCGTAATCGTCAGCAAACCGGGCACGAGGGCGGCTTTATAAAAAAGCGGGCCGCACCTCCCGGCGGCGGCCCGCTTTGACGCCACTGGCGTCATCAACCCGAGGGGAGTCGAACCCCTGTCCTCCCCCTTGCGAAAGGGGCGCTCATCCAGCCGAGTTCCGGGATCACAAGGTCTCCTAGATGGTGCCGCCCCCGATCGGTTCAAGCGGTTTCTGGTTCGCCGTGCCGCTCCCTGTCCGTTGCTCGACCGACCCGCCATATGCCGCGCTCGATCACCGCCTTCACCACGTCAAGATCATCGGAGCTCGGCATCAATCCTTGGCCGCCTCCGCACCCTTGTATGCGCATCGGCTCGCTGTTGCCCGAGCAGATTGAAAACTGCGACGAATGCAGGGTTGATGTTGCCCAACTTTCCCCATGCATAGATCGCGCTTTTCAGTGGATCATGGGTCTTCGCCTTTACGGCCGAGCTACGATGCAGGATCAACTCCGCTTTCGCCGTCAGTTCGCAGGCGCTGAACAGGTTGTCGACGGCGGGGCCTTCCAGCGACCGTTGGACGCAGGCGATTGCCGCCGCGTGGTATTGATTGGCGAGCCTCAACATATCAGCCGCTTTCGCGCGACCAGACTGAAAGTTGAAGTCGATCAGCCAGCCGTCGCCGCGTCGGATGATCGTCAAGTGTCCGCAATCCAGGTCAGCATCGTCCAGCTCGTAGCGCTGGGCTTCGGCGAGATCGGACAGCATCACCTGCTCGCCCTTCTCGACCGCGCGTTGTGCGACGACCAGCATCACGCCTGTCAACTCGTCGTTCAGGCGGATACGGTTCTCGCCCTCAGGCGGAAACAACACCTGAGCGGCATACAGCGCAAAATCGTCCGCCAAGAGCCCAGCTGCCGCCCGCCGCTCTATTTCCGGATTGAACCATAGCTCGAACGCTTGAGCCAGCAGGCGCTCGCCCATCTGCTTTCGATCCGCCTCCGTCATCGGCTGACGCTCGGCGTGGACGTTCATGAACGGGGGTAGTCGTCGAGCCCCAAACGCACGACGCCGTCCCAGGTGGAAGTGCCATCCTCCCCAACGGGATGCATGGGATGGGCGAGTCTCCATAGGAAAGCAGCCCGCGCTGCAGACTCGGCGTTCGCTTCAAGCCATTGGCGTATGTCTGAGACTGTAGGACGCTCGATTCCTGTCTCGCGCGCTACGAGTTCGCCGGTCGCGGTGAATCGCTCCTCGCCCAACGCGGTCTCGCGTGACATGATGTGTTCCAACGGGCGCTCCATCGTTTTCCCTTTCATTCATCAGAAGCTGAATCTCGTTAAATCCGAAAGCGAAACTTAGGTTCTTCTGTTGTAAGGGGCTGGAAGAAGTACATACCCTCGCCATACATTTGGGTGTAACTCCAAGCCATACCGCAGCGCCGGATCGTATCTAGGAAGTCGCGATATGTGATCTCGGCATACATCCAGATCGCGATTTCATTGGCAACAAGGGCGATCCGCTGGTCGGGGCTGACTTCGACCGTATAAGACAGATCGATCCCTTCAACCTCGCCGGGCGTGATCACCATGTTCTGATCGCATTGGTAGCTCCGAGAGAAGTTGGGCTCACCGGGCAGTGTAGCTCCCAGGAAGTGCCCAACCCGCACTAACTCAAGACGCGCGACGCTGCGACCGTGGTTGCGAAGCGCCAGTTCAGTGATTGCGCCGAAACGATCAGGAATGTCGTCAATAACCTGCCCGCCATAGGAACCGTTCTCCGGCACTGCTTCGCCAACGTGAAGCATGTTGCCGAGCTCGCCCGTTATTAACGGGAGCTCGATCCACATTGCCGCGCGAGCACTAAGATCGGCAGCATCAGCGCTTCGTCGCGCAGCGTTCGCCGCGCGCCAAGACACGACCCAAAGTGGAATCGTAACGAGCGCTGCGACTGTCGTTCCGATCGCGCTGACCCATTCCGGACTGAGCCAGCTCACGTGATGGACACCTCCGCTAAAGATGCCGTCGCACGATCGGCCTGCACCCGCGTAAGCGTCGCATGGGGATAATCGGTGGCCAGCAGCTCCGTGACTGCTGCCTCGAGATCCTCGCTAGCGCGCAATCCGAGAATAACACGCTGCACCGCATCGCGTGGAAAATCGACAAGATGAATTGTGTCAGTACCCACCGTTAGCGTCTTCGATGCCTGATTAGCCTTCACGTATAGCCGCCATTCTCGTTCGTATGCCCAGTCTTCCTGCTTCGACATGAAAGCCGCGTAGACGTCATCCATGACCTCCGCGATTTTTCCGTCGAAATAGGTGATCTTGTGCAGACCCTGCCGCTCGCCGTCGTCACCACGGCGGAAGAACGGACTTGTCGTATCGAAGGCGATGACGAAGCCGGTCGAATTGCCGGCGTAATGCGCCCACATGGGGGAGCTATCGAAGCGTTCCGTTAGAGATAGGCAAATTAGATCGCTGCCAAGTTTTACGAGAAGATCGTCCATGGCCTTCGGCGAATTCATCGTCGGGAACACCGCGTCCTTCAGCACCATACCGAGCATGTCCCGCATGCTGGTCTCCAAGTCTCCCCCAACGGTGGCGCTGAAAAATTGCTTCACGGCTGCCACCGACATGCCGGCGAGGGGCGTCTCTTTCAGTGCATCAGCAATAGTTTCATCGATGTTGAGCGCCGTGGCCTGTTCAGCGAACAGGTTTTGCATCTTCGGCCCGGCAAGCAGCTCGAAAGTTTGACGCACTTCGAAAATGTCGTTGGTGTTCAAGGGCGGGGTGAAGCGAATGTTTGCGTTGCGAAGCACGTCGACGCGCTCAGCCGCGACATACTTATACACGACCGCGGAAGGCGCCGGGCGCGCGTCGATTTCATATATGTCGTCAAGCATCGGCAACTGTGTCCTCTAATTGTCCAGCGACGCGGGCACTTCACTGCCCGCTTTCCATCTGTGGCCGCCCCGGCGGTTGCAAGCGGTTTTCTTGAGGTTCTGACATGTAGTCGGATGCTGCCAGGCCTCCGGCGACTGCGTCCACTCGGCGGTCAGAGTCGTCGAGGCACAGCCCCTCGCTGATCGCGGCGATGCAGCCGGCTTAGGTGGCCAGCTTCTCGCGCACGATAGCCCGGCGGGCTGCTGCCAGGATGACGATGATGGAGACTACCAGCACCAAGTTCGCCAACAGAGATAACATCAACATGCCGGCTCCTCGATCCGCCCCATCGGAGTTCTTGCCGAAACTGCCTAATTTGACGCCGATCATCTACGACGAAATACGCGCTTGGCTCGCTAACTACACCCTGATATGACTTTCTGACGCGCCCAGCCCGCTATTGCGAGCAGCCGGTTTCGACCAACTCGAACCTAGGCAGGCGCCATGCACAACACCTCGCAGACTCATACGATAGATTCCGAATTTCAGCTATTCACTGAAGCTGCATCCGGTTCGCCTGAGGCTTACGTGGCGCTTGCCGAGTGGGCCGCAGGCGCTGGCGATGCGGGCAACATCCGCGCCGTCGTCGCAGATGAAGCAGCGGCAAGCTTGCGGGCGTTCGCTGCCTGCCTGAAGGATGAGCATGCAGCTTTCCCTCTAGGCAGGATGTTCGACGGAGCCACCGATGACGAGCTGGTCGACATTCGACTGCTCTATCGTTCAGCAGCCAAGGGCAACGTTTCCGCCCTGATCTCGCTCGTCAACATGTCACTCGATCTAACCACAGTTGGTGTGGTCGACACGCTGATCGGCCTTAGCAACGCAGAGGTTTTCGGGCGGCTGGGCGCGTCGACCGGAGACCCAGAGGCGACCCGCTTGTTAATCGCCACCCTCGCCCACCGCTCCGACTATGAGGAGCAAGCAGGACAGTTCCCCGCCGCCCAGTATCTGCGGATGCAGGCGGTCGACTTCGCCGCAGTGCTTCACGATTCGAATGACGCGGGTATGCAGCTTTGGGCCGAACACGCTCTCCGAATACTAATCCCTACCATCGGCGATGACGGCTTGGTCCAATTGGCAACCGAGCATCCTCTCCTCATCTCCTTCATGTTGCCACGGGGGAACGCCTGATGGCCGTCGGCATGTTCGCCAACCCTGGCAAGCGGCTTACTAATCCGTCGGCAGATCCGTTCACGTCGATGCCCTATGCGCCTGCGCTCGCTGCGCCGTTGTCTAGTCCCGCGCCGACCAGGCTTGAGCAACTCAGTTCGTTTGGGCTGCCAAGCCAGGGGCAAGCTGGAAGCGCTATGTTGGGCATGAACGGCGGCGTCGCCAGCCCAGCCCAAGCGCCAACCAGCGACTTCGCATATCACTCGATCGACGACGGGGCGGCACTCCCCGCGATGAGCCAGGGGCCGCTCGCGTTCACGACCCCACACATTAAGCCGCACTCCTTCGACAAGGGCGGCGCTTTCCAGCAGATCGCGGGCGTCCTCGGCCCGGCGATGTTGGCGATGAGCGCGGGCGCCGGCAACCAGGGTTCGGCGATGATGCTCCAAAGCATCTTGCAGAGCCGCCGCGACGCACAGGAGAGGCAGCGCGAACTGTCCTACCGCGCGCAGCAGCTACAGGATCAGCGGTCCACCTGGCTGATGGAGCAGGATTATAGGCGCACGCACCCCGCGCTCGATGAGTTTGACCAGTCAGCGATTCGAGCTGGCATCATGCCGGGCACGCCAGAATATGCCGCTGCGTCCAAAACCGCGTTCCAGAACAAGACCGATCCCTTCCGCGCTATCCCATACAGCGGCCCTGAGGGCGAAGGCCTGATCTTCAAGCGTCCGAGCGAGCTGGGTGCGGCGTCCGCTCCTGCTGCCACCGGCGCACGCACTCCGTCCTCAGCTGCCATTGCCGCTCTTGCTGCGCATCCAGAGAAGGCGGCAGAGTTCGACGCCTATTACGGTGCGGGCGCCTCCAAGCAGTATATGAATGGAGGTGCGGTCCCCGGCGGGGCCGGCAGCTTTCCCCTCTACCCCGCACGCCGTTAGCGTGATTCAGTCGATGGAGAGCAACGGGCGCGCTGGCGCGATCGGGCCTCAAACGAAGTGGGGAACGGCTAAAGGGTCGATGCAACTGCTCGATGGCACCGCCAAAGGCATGGCCGACAAGCTGGGCCTGCCCTGGCGTCCTGAATTGATGACCGGCCGGACTTCGGAGGCTGCGGCATACCAGAAGACGCTCGGTGCTGCGTACTTCCATGAAGGACTGGAGAAGACCGGCAACTACTATGACGCCGCACGCTACTACCACGGCGGCCCGAACCGCGCCCTGTGGGGTCCAAAGACCGAGGCATACGCGCACCACTTCATTTCGCAGATCGGGGGCTGACGGTGGCCGACAAGAACTTCTTCGAGCAATTCGATACGCCCGGTGCGCCGAACGGCGTTATCATCACCAAGCCGACGACTGCGAAAAGCGCGTACGAAACGGCCATCGCGCAGGCTCAGGCAAATAATGCGCCGGCCATTCAGGCGGCTGACGCACGGATAAAGAATGCGCAGGCGGCAGAGCTTGAGCGCAAGAATGCCGAAGCTGCTGCGGATGCGGCTGCTGCGGCCATGAAGCCGACCGGCAAGATGCGTATCGAGGATGTGCCAGCCGCCGCACGTCCGATCGTCAGCGCCATGCTCGCCGGAAACCTGCCTGTAGGGGCGCGGTCCGTCACGTCTCCGCAGATGCTGCCGTATCTGCAAATGGCGATCAACGTCGATCCGAACTTCAGCGCCGCGACGTTCCCGGCGCGTGCTGCCGCGACGAAGCAGCTAGCCGACATGAAGTCGACGGGCGGATACCTCACCTCGCTCGCTGCCAACATCGATCATTCCCGCGAGGAAGAAACGGCGATCCAGCGCCTCAACAATCCCGGCGGATGGTATGGCCGCATGGGTGGCGCCGCCCTGCATAACTGGCTCTACAATCAAGGCGGACCTGCGGGGGCACAGTTCGATCAGGCAAACCGCGTCTATTCCGGCGAACAGGTCAAAAGCATCGTCGGGAACGTTGGCTCGGCTGGTGGCGGTAGCGCCCTTGCTGATCGCCAGGACGCCGAAAAGGCGATCTCGGCTTCCATGCCAATCGACGCTCAGCGCGCGGCGCTCCGCACCGGTGCGATGCAAAATTACCAGAAATTCCGCGATGCTGATCAGGCGTTCATCCGGACGATGGGGACGCACATCCCAAACGCGCTGTCTCAGGAACAAGCGGCGCAGCTTCTCCATCTCATGCGCATGCAGGAGGATGGCACCGAGGGGCCGATCCCCAAAGACATTGATCCCGCTTTCGTGGCGCTGGCAACTGGTGGCCGCAACACCCCGCCCCCTGGCGCCGGTTCGACGCCGCACGACCCTAACGGCTTTGATCCCGGCGCGAATGGCGGTGGCGGCAATGTTGGCGTCGCAACCGGTGGCAGCAAGACGGTGTATGATCAGGGCAACTCCGCCATGATCGATCGCCTGATCCGCGCCGGTGCGACGCCTGCGCAGATCAACGCCGCGCTGCCGCCCGGCACAACGCCCGTGGACGCACCAAAGGTTCTCAGTTGGCAGCGTTACCTCAAACAGCATCCTGACTATCGCGGCAGCACCGGCCAAAGCACCCACGAAGAGCCGACATCGTTCCTAAACCGGGTCGCTGGCTCTGGTCCATCGGCCGCAGTCATGGGTGCCGTGAACGGCGCGACGGCGGGCTTCTCCGATGAGATCGGGGCAGGCATTGGCGCGCTCGCAGGCGGCAATTACAGCCAGATTCGCGATGACCTCGATGCGCGCAAGAAGGCGCTAGCCAAAGCGCACCCCTATGCCGACATCCTCGGCAACGTTGTCGGTGGTGCAGGCGCGCTTGCCCTTCCAGGCGCTGCGATCGCTCGTGCGGGCACGGCTGGAATCCTGGCCCCCGCCGCCATTGCGCTTGATAGCGGCTATGGAGCTCTCTACGGCGCAGGAGAGAACAACCAGAACCGTCTAGGTGGCGCGATCTTTGGCGGCGTCCTTGGCGGTCTCACCGGCGTTGGCGGGCGCGGCGTCGGCGCGGCGGCGGGGCTGTTCGGTCGCTCGCGTGCGGGACAAGTCATCGGGCAAAAGTTCGGCGATCTTACCGGACACGGCTACACGCCCCCGCCGCCTGCGCTCGGCCCCGCTGAGCGTGCCGCCTATAGCGCGGCAGATAAGGCTGGCATCTCCGGCATTCAGGCGCAGCTCTCCGAGGCGCAGCGGCTGAGCCTACCGATGTCTCTGGCGGACACGACACCCGAGCTGACGAGCCTCGCGGGCGCAGCGGTGCGCCGCTCCCCGACGGCCGCTAAGTATGCCAAAGACGTGCTGGAGCCTCGTTCGCTCGCTCAGGTCGATCGCTTCGGACACGCGGTCATTCGCGACCTTGGCCCCACAGCGAACGTCCCGCAGCTTAGCCAAGACTTAATGACGCAGGCTAGAACCGCAGCGGGTCCGCTGTACGATCGCGCTTACGCACAGCCTACCGTCAGCACGCCCGAGATTGATTCGCTGCTCGCCACGCCGTTCGGGCGCGATGCGCTCGCGCGCGCCAAGACCATCATCGCCAACGAGCGCGGATCTCCTACTGAGCTGGGCATCACCCAAGATGCAGCCGGCAATCCGGTTCTCAATCCGCAGCCGGGTGCCGCCATCTCGCGCTCGCTCATGGCCCGACAGGAACTCGACGCCGCTCAGGCCACATACCGTGCCGATCGCTCGCCCTCGACGGTGGCGCTGGTCGAGAAAGCGCGTGAAGAGCTGCGCCAGGCTCAACTCGCGGTCAGCATGTCTCCAGACCCGAATGCCGTTGCCAGCGCGCCGGGCTATCACACTAAGGCGCTCGATTACGTCAAGCAGGGCATGGATGACGTGATCGAGCAGAGCCGGGACCAATTCGGCAGACTGCAAATGACCCCGGCGCTCAGGGCGCAGAACGACGTCAAGAGCAGCCTGCTCAACGAGATGGATCGGCTGAACCCGCATTATGGTGACGCACGCGCCGCCTACGCTGGGCCGATGCAATCGCGTGATGCGCTTGCGCTTGGCGGCGATGCCGCAAAGATGGACCCGCAGGAATTGGCGCTCGGCGTGTCGGGCAAGACGCCGGAACAGCTTGGCCAGGTGCAGCTTGGCTATCGCAGCGCGTTGACCGGACAGGCCGACAGTATGCGGTTCCAGCGCAACCCGTTCGATGCCATCCTAAATACGCCAGATGCGGAAAGTCGCCTCGCGACGGTATATCCGGGCAATCCCGGAAATGCGAACCTGCTGCGTCAGCGCGACCTTGAAGCGCGACTCGCGCAAACGAACAGCGAGGTTCTGAGCGGATCGCCGACCGCCAAGCGAGGCATTGCGGATCGGGCGTTCGACTTGGCGGCAGGCCCGACGCTGGCGATGGACGCAAGCATGATGGCGATGGGTCATCATGCCCCGCTCACGACTATGGCGTTGTTCGGCGCCAAGGGGCTGAAATCAGCCTACGAGCGATATGGACAACGCTTGTCCGTGGCCAAGGCCGACGATCTCGCTCCGCTCCTGATCAACACTGATCCGAACGCCTCTGCGATGACGCTGAACGCTATCGCTGCTCGGCAGCAGGCGTATTTCGACGCGGTGCAGGCATCGCGTCGGAAGGTGCAGGTGCCAACGGGGATGTTTGCGGCGGCGGCAGGAGCGCAGATGGTGCGGTAGTATCGGCGCCCGGTCGCGGCAGCCGGTAATTCAGCAGCAGTGTGTATCCGACCGCAAACAGGATCATCATGAAAGCCAGATAGCCAAGCAGCATCCGGCGTTCGAAAATCGAGGCGCGATCAACAAGGCGCCCCTTGCCGTCCCGCACCATCACGATCTCAGTACGCGCACGTTTTCGCTCAAAATAGCCGAAGATAAGCGACTGGCTAAGGGCCGCGCCCGTAGAGGCTGCGATGATAGAAGCGAAGATCACGCCGGCTAGTTACAGCCTTCAAGGACCTTCGCCAACCATTGACGGTGCAGACGCTGCCTGTACGCTTAATCTGTTAACGCTGGTATTTTGCGCGGGGAAGATAGCAATGCGTTGGAGGGGTTGGTTTAGGCTTTGGGTCGTTGCGTCACTGCTCGTTGTGCCCGTCATCGCGTTCACCATCGCACGCTCGGATATGGCGACATGGGAGAGGCTGAATGCTTCCGCTGATCAGATATGTGCCGACCAGGAAGCAAACCTTGCCACCCATCCCGACGCACTCCGATGCGAGCATATGATGGGGTCGGATCAGACAGTCTTTCAGCGCGAGCATACGACTCCTGCCCTCTACCGGGGCGAGGCACTTCTCGTGGGTTTCGTTGCTGACCTGTAGGGTGCCTGTTGTCGTTGCAACCCCAGCATCGTACGCTCTACGCTGATAGCGACGGCTAAGGGCTGGCGCGACTGTCATGCGGGGGCGCAATGATCTGGATGAATTGGTTGGCACAGGCAGTTGCGGTCGGAGCCTCGCCACCGGCTGCGGGGCTTGAACTACACCTTGTTTGCCGCGGGGTCGGCGAGCGCAAGGTCGTCAATAGCGCGTCGGCGCTCGGCTTCGGTTCGAATGGGAATTCGTTCAGCGCGTTCGGCACGCGGACCAGCCACAAAGATTTCGAAGACCAGTTTGATTTCAACATTGTCGGCGGCGTGGCAATGGCGCGGGTCCCCCGTCGTTTCTTACCGCCCGCGCATGGCGGGGACGGCGGCTGGTTCAGCGTGAAAGACCTCGTGGTGGGTGACGATTACATCACGGGTAAGGTGATGGTAAACCTGATCAATCACCCGAATGTCCGGCTTGATCGGCGGACCGGCACGGTGTCGCTGGACGGGAAAGTCGGGTCCTATTCGGGTGAATGCCAGAAGGTCGATCCGACTGCGCGCGCATTTTGAAGGTCGCTCGTGATGACAATTCGCGGTCAGTCAGGCGATTGATGCGCGTTGTTATCGACACGAACAGCTTAGAGACACCAGAGCTTGAGCTGTTCCTAGAGGCCGATGTCAAAAATTCGGCCGTTTTACCCGAGCACACTATTGCCGAGATATTCAAGCCGAGAAGTCTGGATGCGGTCTTCGCCGCCTATTCAGTCTTAAGTCGCTATCCGCGGCAAGTGCTCGTCTTGCGTACGAACAGATATGTGTCTGCGGTTGATGCCCGATTAGCAGCGATCTCCAACAGATTTATCGATCGAGACGTTACCCGATCCTTTCCCAAGTTTTGCGAAGCGATAGCGGCGGCGCAACGCGGCGACGTCGGAATGCGAAAGCAGTTGGCTAAACGCCGAGGCTGGGCACAGGAGAGGGTCGATAGGGCAGAGATCGCGTTCGGCGATCAGGCGGAAACTTTGGCCCAGCTCCGAGACCAGTTCAGCCCGGACGACCTGCGCCGCATGGGGGCGGGAGAAACCATCTCGCAGTCGGCCCGCATTCTGATCTTACAAATGATTCATGCCGTCGCCACAGATCTGGCCCTGGGTCATCCTGCCAAGTTCCGCCTGCCCGACCCACCCGCACAGTACTACCATTTCACATGGCGTTACGCCCTCTGCCACCTCATCCAACTTCTCGGTCTGGTGAAAAACGGGGCGACGCGTCGCGCTCCGGCGAAAGCTCGCAACGACCATTTTGACAACGTGTTCGCGACGTTCGGTTCGTATTTCAACGGCGTTATGAGCTGGGACAAAGATGTGCTCGAGACGCATGCCGCAGCGCGAGCTATCCTTGACTCGCTGGGGGTTCGGCTTGCGGAAGACTACATTGAAAGTGGGTATATTTTGGATCGGCTAGCCGAGCTCGAGGCGGTTGGGAAGGGCGGTACTGAGAATCACCGTGTGTAACCGAAAGGGCAGCAACTTTCAGCCCGTACAATCGAGAGACTGCATCAACCCTATCGTGCTGATGGCAAATTGGGGGACGGTAGGCGGCGGCAAATAGCTGCGTGTCGGAAGTCGCCCAAAAAACGACATTGAGCGGCTCAGCAGGATTGACCCGAATGGATCTCTGCGCACCGGTGGCGCCGTTGCCCCCGACACGCCATATTCGACCCATGAACCCCGACAACATTTTCTACCGCACCGCCGTGTGGATTATTCCCTTGGTGATCGCGATCGTCTTCCACGAAGTCGCCCACGGTTGGGTCGCGAAATGGCTGGGCGACCCGACGGCCTCCGAGCGCCGGCGTCTAACCTTCAATCCTATCCGCCATGTCGATCCGGTCGGCACCATCATCCTGCCCTTGAGTCTCGCCATCGCAGGTGCGCCGGTATTCGGCTGGGCGAAGCCGGTGCCGGTAATCGCGCAGCGGCTGCGCAACCCGCGCTTGGGGATGGTGCTGGTGGCGCTCGCCGGGCCGGGAATGAACCTTGCACTGGCGGCCCTCGCCGCGATTGCGCTGGGATTCGCCGGCGCGGCCGTAAGCGGATCCTCGCCCCCCGGCGTCACCGCCTTCCTGCTCGCCAACCTCTTTAACTTCCTGCTCGTCAACGTCTTCTTGGCGCTGTTCAACCTGCTGCCGCTGCCGCCGTTCGACGGCGGCCATGTGGTTGAAGGCATCCTGCCGCGGCGACTGGCCTATCATTATGCCAAGCTTGGCCGGTTCGGTATCCTGCTCGTGATCGGGCTGCTGGTGCTACTGCCGATGGCGCTTCCACAGGCCAACATCGTCGAGCGTCTAGTTGGACCGCCCGCCGAAGCGGTGATCCAGCTGTTCCTGAGGCTTGCCCGCTCGATCGGTTGACCCCCTGGGGACCACCACGACCGTCACCGCCGCGGCGGGCCCAAGCTGCCGAACCGTTCACCACCACCTTCAGACATTGCGCCTACCCGTTGCCGAGGTAACTTGAGCGCATGTGCAATCTTTACACACTGCGGCTGTCGGCCGCGGAACTCGCCGAGCATTTCGGCAGGGTCGAAGCGGCGGCATCGAACGCTGGCGAGGAAGTTTACCCCGGCGCGCCCGGTCTGGTGATCCGCGAGGACGACGGCCGACGCATCATGCAATCGATGACGTGGGGCTTTCCGCTGCGCTTGAAGACCATGCCACCGACCGCGAAGCCGAAGCCCGTCAACAACATCGCCGACCTCGCCAAGCCGATGTGGAAGGGTCTGGCCGCGAAGCCTCAATGGCGGTGCCTGATCCCGCTCACCGCCTTCGCGGAAGCCGAGGGGCCGAAAGGCGCCAAAACGCGGACGTGGTTTAGCGTGGTCGATCAGCCGGTGTTTGCCTGGGCGGGGCTATGGCGTGACAGCGCCGAGTGGGGGCCGGTCTATTCCGGCGTCATGACCGACTGCAATGAGGCAATCCGGCCGGTGCATGACCGCATGCCAGTGCTGCTGCACGCCGACGAGTGGGACCAGTGGTTGCACGGCAGCTACGATGATGCGCTGACGTTCCAGGCGCGATGCTTTCCGGATCACCTGGTCGCCATGGAGCGGACGAGCGAACCTTGGGTGAAGCGGAAGACTTTTCGTGAGTCTCCGCAGCTGATCTGAACCTGTGGAGGCGGCGGGAAGCTCAGCAACACTCGCCTCAGCGATGCTAGCGGCGAAGGGTCAGTAATGCATCCCCCGGTGGCATTATAGACAAAACCTCGATTCGGCCTGGGCCATCTCCATCGAGCGTGATGTTGCCGATGACCTCGTATTCCGCCATTTCCATTGGCTCAGGATCGTAGGCGTGACTAGTTACTATGAAATATTGGCTCAAAGTTCGATCTCTGGGGACAAACCGCCACTCTACGTTGCCATTCTTACGCTCAATGCGCTCGAACTCGCCGACCAACCTCAGCGCAGCAATTTGTCCGACCGGTGCCTCGGCAACCTCGCGCGGTGGGTGGTCTGAAGCTCTTAGGTCTGGAAGCCAATCTTGATCTTCGTCATCAACATGCGAGCGATCATCATCATCGTCATGATCTGCAAAGCGATCGTGATCCATCAAGGACGCCGCCTCGTAACCGGGCATATCGCTCTTGATGCGCTTATAGTAGGGAACGTCATCTCGCTTGATAGTGACGACCTTATCCCCGTAGCGAAACTCGACTTTTTGCGCGCCATCTCCGCTCATCACTTCGGCGATCGTTGCAGCCACGGCGTTAGGCTGAGGGCTGGGGTCGCGGGTCATGTCCTTTAGACTGATGAGGAACGCGGGCACCGCCATAAGCGCGCTCAAACCACCCACTGCAACGCCAGCGACTCCTAGCCGCAGTTCCACACTTCCATGGTGGATCGCGCCCACCAACAACACAGCGTGCGGCCCGGCAAAGCCGCGATTGCGCACCTCGTTCTCGATCGCTTCCAAGAGAGCAGCGAGACGGCCCCGCTCGATCATCTCATTTGTGTCGATATGGAGATCGAAGCTGAGGTGCGGGATCGGGATCACGTGTGCGAAACTGCACCATGATTAGGTTCTGAGCAAGCCAAGTGAACTAACACATCTATCAAGCGAAGCGGATCTATGACCGAAACCGGCTGACCGCCCGTTTCCACTCACGCTCGTCCGGCATCAGCAGGCTCGTTACAGTCGGCGCTTCCCGCCCCACAATCACCGCAACGCCGCGTTGACCGCAGCTTATGCAGCGCAGACGCTCGGGCACATAGTCAAGGTGAGTCGGCCACCGTCGCCGCTGAAACAGCCACCATAGCGCAGCGGCGTGGAATACGGCCTCGCGCCCGCAGGGGCATCGCGCCTTGATCGTCCGATGGAATGCCGCCGCTTCGAACAGCGTCGTCGGCACCTGACCGCCATCGGCGTCGTAGCGGCCCACGTCACGCAACCGCGCGCAGCTTCGGGCGGCGTGCGTCTGGCGCGGCGGTAAGCCCGAGACCCGGCAATGTTTCCTCGCGAACAACGCGGATCATTGCCGTTGGCCAAGCGGGAAACACCGCGCGGGCCTTTGCCGAAAGCAGCGTGATCGCCGGTAGGTCCATGAGGTGCATCACATCGTAGCCGCACCACAGCTCGGGCGGAATGCGTCCGAGGCGATATGCGTCCGCCACTACCAACACGACGGCCGGATGGACCGCGCGCTGTCCTGCAATGAACCGCGCTAGACACATTGGCCGCTGACGCTTCAGCTTGTCGTCGTACTCGCCGCCATCAGTGGCCTGGAGGATGCGGTTGCCCTCGATCTCGCCCATGTGGATCGTCCAGCCGCCGTAGGGCTGGGTCCGCTTCTTGATCGGCCAGCGATGAGCCAGCCAATTCACCTTCTCAATCGCGTCCACAGCTGTCAGGCGTGTGCGGGCGTCATTGTGAACAGCGAAGGCTGGTCTGCGCGATCCACCAGCACAGCGCGTGCCTGCTGAGCGGCGCCAACCGCCTGACGATAGTGCACCGTCTTGAACCGCTCGGCGTCATCGAAACCGACCGGCGTCCATTCCTCGCTTGGATAGCAGGCGTCATAAATCACGCGCGCAGCCGCACGCAGTTGCAGATCGTGCTGCATCCCAAGCTCCATCAATGTCGGTTCGCCATGCCGGCGTAGGCCGATAGCTACGCGCAAGCCGAACCGATTCGCAAGAACATTGCAGGAACATTCATCGTGTGCGATGCCCGTTATGGTGAGACGCAGGAGTCGCAGATGACCGATTATGAGGATGAGCAGCAGGCGCCGGCGATGCCGTTCGGACGATGGTTGCTGACGCAGCGAGATCGTGGTGACTGGGTAGACGGCATCGCCGATGCTGCTCGCGCCGATCGCACCTTCCCCAAGAACGGCGATCCTGAGGCTGTTCGCGCGCACCTGCGAAGCCAGCAGGCTGACGGTGATGCCTTCGCCGCGATTGATGACGCCGAAAGCGACTTGATGGCGATCTGACATGGCGCCAACCGTCACCACCGCCCCGTTCACCTGTATCGTCACCCGCGTCCATGATGGCGATGGCCCGCTATGGTGCCGATCGGGTCAGAAGATCCGCGTGGCCGGCATCCAGGCGCCGGACTTTACCAGCGCAGAACCATGCCGCCGGCCGGACTGTCGCCGGGCGAACTACAAGTGTGACGATCGTGCGGCGGCCCGGTCGCAGCAGATCGTCTCGCGCCTGGTGCTAGGTAAGCGGCTCACCTGCTTGCCAATGGGGACGAGCTACAAGCGTGTTGTAGCGCGGTGCACTCTTCCGGATGGACGATCGTTGTCATGCGCCACGATCGCCGCCGGGGCGGCTATCCGCTGGGATAAATACTGGCGACAATACCGCATGGGTGATTGCCGCTAACGACATCCCTGATCGGCGCTATCGCCCGTAATACTTTTGATTAAGGCGCTCCCTCAAAGGGATAGGCAGAGTATCGGAGTCATCCTCTACCGGTTCCGCAGCCTGTGCCAGCATGCCGGCGCTTCGCAGAACCCGAAGCGCCGCAAGAGGAAGCTCTTTCAGCGGGACCGTCCGCAGAGCCTGTATGAGGTCGATCGCTAGTTCAATCGTGTCTTGCAACACATCCATCGCATTGTCGGCAGCTACCCGTTCCGCTTCGGCAGCAACGCGTTCCTCACGCGCGGCGATCCGATCCAGCGCGGCGTCACGCCGTTCCATTTGCGCCGCCTCCTCAGCGGCGGCGACGGCGGCCCGGGCGGTGTTGATGTCCGGCCAAGCCCGCTTGGCCACCTCTTCGCGCAGGCGGAATCGAGCTTCAGCCGCCGCAACCCGCGACTCGCGATCTTTGATGTCCATTTTGGTCTGCTCCTGTTGTGCGAGTTCTTCTGCTAATCTCGCGGACAAGCGCCGCGCGCCCTGCTCCGCCGATGCGGCTGCATCAGCAGCTTCGATCGACGCCTTCTTGGCAGCGTCGAGTTCTTCCAACTCGGCAGCATAGGGCCGGTACTTCGCGCCGCCGCCAGGCCGCCCGCGCCTTAGTCCAAGGGGCGCCATAGCCTCGGCGTAGGCGTCGTGCGCTCGCTGGTATTCGCCAGGGCCACTGATGACGCGCCCGTTGAGCGTCCAGGCAATGCCCCGCTCGGGCCAGCGCTTGAAGACCTTTTGAACGAGCCCAACGAGCACCACGTGCAGGTGCGGGGTGTGCTCGTCGACGTGCAGCACCATGGACGCAATGCGGTTCTCGCCCCAATGCTTGCAAGCAAAGCGATAGGCAGTGCCGATCCAACAACCCAACCGGGATTGGGCATCGTTTCCAGCGCCTGCGACGAAGAAGCTACGAGTAGCGGTCAAGATGACTTCGTGGGCGATACAGGCGTTCTTCCTGAGCTGCGCCGGATCAATGCCATGCTGACGAAGCAACTGCTTCACGTCGTTGACCAGATCGCCGCTTCCGCAGATATGAGCCGGTGACGGCGCATGCGGATCACAATGCGGTTCGGGGAACGCGCGCGTGTTGTGGGAACTGATGGCGCTCAGCCGCGACCAGGACTTTACCGGCCCCCGATTATCAAAGGTCAAGATACCAAAGGGCTCCATCGCGACTACCTCCTGTTCGCGATATATTGTCGAGCTGTGCCCTTTCTTACGCAACCACCCCCCTAAAATATTGTTGCGCGTGATAAAACGCCTTCAAATTTCAGGGGCATTGCTGCGAATTCGCTAAGCCTAGTAGCGATTTGGATGATTTATGTAACTGAGCATTGGAATGAAAGCCGCGCAGGCCAGTTCGAAGCACAGCGCACGCGCTGCGTCCTCACGGCAGATAACCTCTGCGGACGACCGATAAACCCAGCGGTTATTTGCGCCGCAGAACGTCCCACAGAATGCGTCGTACAGCCTCTGGTCTGGATGGCTTCGGATCAGCTTGCCGCTCGATCCACTCATCAAGCGCCGCCAGCAGTTCCGGCAGCATTCGCACCCCGATCAGTGTCCCGATGCCAGTCGGCTTAGGGCCACGTTTCTTTGTTATCAGAGTTTCTTGATCATCCATAGAAACTCTGATATCAGAGTCGCAGGCCGAGGGAAAGTTGGAGCTTTCCCCCGGCCCTAACCGCAACACCTGGATAAGAGGTGATAGGCTATGAACACCATAACAGCCGACGTGCGTCCGGCCAAGATCGCGCACTTACCGACGTCTGCTTCGATCTATTCCCCTGCTCCAAGCCCGACAGCTTGGGACGCAGCTTTGTCCGCCTGCCGCAGCTCGCAGGCGGCGATCGAAGCCATGAAAGAAAGTGACGGTGCCGTCGACGACGCATTCGCCGAGCACTCCCGTGCAATCGACCGGCTCATCATTACACCCGCGCCCAATCAGGGCGCGATGCTGACGAAGATCGAGTATCTGGCCAGCGCTCACGGGGCGTTCGCGATCGAAGCGACAATGCTCGGAGCTTTGGCTGCCGATGCCCGCCGCCTGCTGGCGGAGGGCTGATCCGATGACTGTACATACTAGCCGCCGCGCCATACTCGGCACCGCCATTCTTGCTATGCCGGTTGTTGCTGGTGCGTCGTGCATCGCACTCCCCCGCCCTCTTAGCGAAGATTGGGACCGCCTCGTCGCGTCCTATCGGCAGAAGCGAGCAGCTTCCAACGCTGCATCCGACGCGGATGATGAAGCTACCGCTCGGTTTCACGCAGCGTGCGAGAGCCTCCCACCGGAGCCGCAAAAGCCCAGCTCTGGACTTCCAAAAGACATCAGCATGATGACCATTGCCGAGATCAAGGCAAGTGCCGACGCCCCGAAGCACGTGGCAGCGTGGGCCTGCTACGAGCGCGATCACGCTGCGTGGAAGATAGAGTGGGACGCGCTGCGGCGCGAGATCGAAGGTCCGGCGGAAGATCACGCCTCAGAGGCGCTCGATGCATACTGCGAAGCCTTCGACGCCGTCGTCGCCTACGCTGTGAGAACGCCGCAGCAGCTTTGCGAGAAGATCGAGATCATCGCTAGCGATTACGCAGGCTTTGAAGTTCCGTTGGAACGCTTGGCTGCCATCCTCGCTGATGTCCGCCGCCTCTCGAAGCTGGAGGCATGAGCATGGAACAAGCAACCTCCACCTCTTCGCTGATCGCGGCGCTACACGCCCGCTACGAAGCCGCGCAGGCCGAGTGCCACGCTGTCGATCTGGCCGAGACGAGCGCTCGCCGCCAGTCTGAAGATGCCGCCGACTGCTATCGCAATGCCTGCAAGACACTGATGCAGGAGGCTGACGCGTTGCGAGACGCCATTCTTCATCAAGTGCCGGATACCTGGTCGGAAGCTCTGATCCTTCAATTCCACATCCTCTGCGCGCACGATCAGCGCATCAACGAGGATGCGCCAGACGATGCCGGTGCCGCACTGGTGCAGCTCGCCATCAACACGCTGTTCGACTTCATGTGCGCCGAGGTGAGAACCGATGTGGCGCAAATTGGGGCCGCCATCGCTGAGACGGCCGCCCGCATCTCGCGTGCCCGCCGTCTCCGCACCGGCGTGGTGGAGTCATGATGATGACGACCATTAACCCCGACGCGGCCATAATCGCGGCATGGGAACGCCGTCAGACGGCATACGCGGCTTACAACGCGCTGCCGATCGAGAACGAACCCGTGATCGACGGCTACGGCCCCGGCGAGGCTGAGCTTTGGGCGGTGATCGACGCGGCCGAGGCCGAAATCCGCAGCGCCACCGCCGCCACCACACGCGGTGCAATGATCCAGCTATCGTGCGCCGTCTTTCACAGCCTGACGCAGCAGAGCGACGTTGATGCGTACGAACGTGGCGACCTCGCTGCTATAGAGGCTGGCGAGCATGGGCCGTGCGACTGGAGCGGCCGGCTTGCCCTCGCTGCCCTGCGGTCGCTTATGGTGATGGAGGCAGCAGGATGCTGAACCCCATCCAACCGCAGCTCCGCTTCGACCCGCAGCTATGGCTCTCCGCCTTCGCCGAAATTGGCGGCGGCTATGCGCTCATGTCCGGCCGACGGCTCGCCTTCCTTGTCGACGGTTGCGACGGCGAGCCTCTCACCAGCGTCATGGCGCAGATCGTCGGTAAGCCTGACCGGCAGGAGGCGATCAAGACGGTGATTGAGCGCCGGCAGAATGGAGAGCCCGCATGAGCGCGTGGATCATCCCGTTCCCGGGGGATCGCGTGCACCGCAGCCGCGACCTGATTGACACCCTCGCCAAGCTGGAGATGTGCGACGAGTACGAAGCGTCGGACAACCCGGCGAAGCGTTCGGTGGCGCCTTCGATGCGAGCCTACTGGGAGGGCAAGTTCGCCGAACTCGGCGGCGTGCCAGCGCACCTGCTCAAGCATGACGTGCCTGATAAGGAGAACGCGTGATGGCATCGCGCGTCACCCCCCTGCACGAGCCGAAGGGCGCCGATCGGATCGCCTGGCGTCGTTCGCGACGCCGAGCGTGGAAGCGGCCGGATCAATCCGGCTCGACCGCAGCCGTGTTCGCCCTGATGCCCTCGCTATCCCGCGCTGAGCTGGCCCGGCTCACGCAGCAGATGATCGACCGCATGGACGAGATCGAAGGAGATCCCGACCTCGAACACCTCCGCGAGGATGACGAAGACACCCAAGACGCTGAACAGGAGCAGGCCTACGAATAATCCCGCGAAGCAGGTGCTGGCACCCGGTCAGCTACCGCAACATCGACCCGTCGCCCGCCACACGCGGACGGCGGGTTTCGCGCGTGTGCATAGGTTTGAGGACAGCAACGCGCTCGCCGCCGAGCATGGTCAGGAGTTCTGGCTACCGATCTACCGCCGCGCCTTCCCGACGCTCATGTCGGCCGTCGCGATCCAGCAAGACGGCTGGGCGCAGCGGGCAGGAATTGACCGTCTGCTGACGCTGGCGTGCGGGCGGACGTTTACCGTTGATGAGAAGATCCGCACCGAGGACTGGCCTGACGTCCTGCTGGAGCGCTGGTCGGACGAAGCGCGCCGCAAGCCTGGTTGGGTACAGAAGCCGCTGGCCTGCGATTTCGTGGCCTATGCGTATGCGCCAGCGGGAACGTGCGTGCTGCTTCCAGTGCCGGCGTTGCAGCGTGCATGGCGCCAACACGGGCGGCAGTGGGCTGGGCTGTATGGCGTTCGGCGCGCGGTGAACGCCGGTTATACGTCGGTCAGCGTGCCGGTGCCACGGGGCGTGCTGATGCAGGCTATCGTCGAAGCAATGTTCGTCTCGTGATCAACAGCGATAATTCGCGCCGCGCGAATTTCCTTCATTGCCCGGTAGTGAGTGCAGGCCTATATCATCGGTGCCGGGAGTGCGTCATCTAGCACGTTGAGGCTACGGCTTCACCCGGCGTCTAATCTAGAACCGTTCCCCGCCAGCCTTGTTTAGGAAAGCGCGCTATTCCGTAGCCGTCGATTTGCCCCGTATTGGACGATCGGAATGACGGCCGAAGGCGATCAAACCACGTTCGATCATTGTGCGCTTGCGCGCGCCAAATCGCACCCGCCACCATATCGACGAGCTGAACGCCAATGCTCATGTGCGAAGGCGAAAAGAACAATCCTTCAATGAAGTTCGCGTATTTGGAGCTGTATCGGCCACTGTCCTGCACCAATCTCTCATGACGCTGCCGCATACTGTCATCATCACCTTTACCTCTATGATCAGCAACAATGAGACCGTAAGTATCTCGCCCGCTATTCCTCGTGACGTCTTGAAGGAAATATTGAAATCGCTCGGTCACCGGTTTGTAGGTCATGAAGTAAAGGTCGTCTTGGCTGTTGCAATTACCCAATCCGTACGCTGTGGAGCTCTCCGATGAACAAGCGATGATCTTGCAGGATTTAGCTTCGGTTATGATCCCAAAAACACGGTCCCGGAACTCGTTCTTCTTCGCGGGATCCCACTCGAGCATCGGGTTGTCGGCATCGCGATTACTTGGAGCGAAGAAGCGCCACTTCACCTCACCGCGATAGCCGCTAGCTCGTTTCAAGCCGGTGAGCTTATCCCGCATTCCAGGCCATCGGTCCTCGGGTATAACCAAGCCTGCAATGACAAAATAACCTTGCTGGGCTGCCTCTGGCTTCGGAGGCGTTCCACTTTCATCGATGAAGAGCAAATGCATTCTGCTTACGGCTTTCTCGATAATATCATGCAATCACCGTCCGTCTTGGCACGCGGTGCGCATGCCACCCCTACTTGGGTTTCAGCCTTCGCTGAGCCGTTTCGTAGCGGCCTCGATGTGATCGCGAACTGCTTTGTCGACGGCCTCCCGAGCATTGGCAATAATCCGATCCACAGAACCACCCCAGTCCACTTTGTACCATCGACGAGTAATCTCCCGGCCCTCATCAGCGAACGCGTTCCAATCTGTTCGCATATGCTGCGTCAGCAGTTCGAAGACGTAGCAACGTTCGAGGCTGGGCGCGCAACTAAGAACAAGCTCAATTTGCTGAAGAGTTCTGTATTTTGGCGTAAGGGTAAGTTTAAATTGCGCACGATCAAGCCTACAATTAAGCCTTAGATCTAGGCTCTCCGTCCAGTCAGGATTCATCGCGGCCATAAGGCCCATAGTTGCTGTCGCCCAAGCGTGATCAGTCCGCCTCTTGGTTTTCACCTCCGCAGTAACCATCCTATCCGGCCGAACTTCTCGAGACAGCACGCGGACGATAAAATCTCGTGTTGCGGGTTCGTTGAAGTCGTTATGCTCGATCGTGGCCGCATCAAAAAAGTTGGTAAAATCGCTTTCGTTGAAAGCGGCGACCAAACCGTCAAACAACGCGGCTGTTAGAGCCTTCGCGTCGTCGACTGTCCCCATTTGCTCCTCAGCAGCCTCGAGCAACTGCTTTGGCGTCAGGGGAGGAAGCACCTGAACAGCGCCATATTCGTCTTGATCATCAGTCTCGCTTACATCGTGGCCCTCGTCATCATGATTAGCCCACTTTGTCTTAAGTTCCGTTCGGAAGTCGGAGAGCTTCGCTGCGTCATCTACGAAGACCTCGCGACCGGTACCTTGACTGACAAAGAACGGCGTTTGATCATCATTCCCGAGAAAGTCGTCCCGTAACGTATTAACAAGATCTGTATAGTATACGGCACCCTCGGTCTTTCTTACACTTGCCTCAAGAAAAGCTCTTGTAAATTCGCTGAGAACGTCTCCGCCTTGCGATGTTTGATCGTCAAGTGATGACGAAAACTGGAGAACGTTCCTTAATCCCTCTTTTTTTACGGGCTTCAAAGCCTGTATATCTTTCACCAAGAGCGCTCCAGAGAAGCACGCGTCAACAACCATTACTAATGTTTCCGGCGTAGCGGCTCTAAGTATGTCTATTAAATCATTCTGGGATACGCCCGTAGCGTTCGGCCGTCTGCCGTCGTAATCGGTGCCGCAGTAAAAAAGTTCGCTAGCGACCTGATCACCGTGCCCGGAGAAGTAGAAGAATATTTCGTCATGCCGAGTATCTTCCGGCAAGGCCTCCCTTAGCGCGTTGCGGATGCCATCTGCATCAGCGTTTACGTGCGCATGAACTTTATCAAAACGACCAGTCGCCTCGAGTAGAGCCTGCATGGCCGCCACGTCGTGCGCGCAACATTCCAGATGGTTCTCGCGCTCATAAACAGCGTTACCGATCAAAACCGCTACTGATGACATGCGAATCCCCGTCTTTCCCAAAGCATACGGCTAAGTGACAGCGTTTGACATGCTTCGGCGCGAAACATTGGATTGTTGCGCGATCTCAGCGATCCTCAAGCGCCCCACTCAGGCCCATCCTCATCCGGCTGGAAGCCGTGCGGGTCATACGGCTCCGACCTTCGGGCGGGCCGAGGTGTACGGGGTAGCGCCGGAGGCTTCTCCGACACCGGCGGCAAGATCGGCATGCCACCACCGAACCGCACACGGATGAACGCCGACCCGCCATCGATGCCCTGGAAGATTGCCACCACGTCCTCACCCCGGCCCATCCGCAAGCCGACGTACGGCGCGCGCTCAGCGTTGATGTATCCGATCTGCACGCCATTCGGGCTGAAGACTGCGATCGCGTTCGGGTCGTGCTTGTTCTTCGGCTCTGGCACCAGCTCGATCGGCGCGCCCGGCGGCGTCATCATCGCCTCGGACCGGCGGTTGCTGCCGTTCTCGTTTGGAAAGTCGATGCCAACGACGGCGAGGGTCAGTTCCTGCATGCTTGCGTATGCTTAGTCATCGTTACCAACGATGCACCCAGTCGCGATCAAAGGATCTGCGTGATAGAATGTACAAGAGTATCTATGATGCAGCCCATTGGCGTCTTCGAATTGCGCCGCGCCGACTACCATCAAACCAAAATCTTCACGCTTAAAGGCGTCATAGACTTGCTGCGTTACTACGTCGTTTCCGGTGAGAGTGACTCCATTGCGCCCTCCAATAGAAAGTATGTGTGCATTCGGAAGTGTGGAATATGATACTGTGGCAATGTCGGGAATGTCAGCCTCCTTCCGAAAGCTCGCAGCGGCTTTCACAAATACATTGCTTATTGGGTTACGTCCGGTATTTACAATAGTAACATTCACTTTGTATCTATGACCCACACCAAGATCCTGCAGCCCTTCGTTCACAAGAGCAGCATCGCCTGAATTAGCTAACTTCAAGCTACTACGCGCAACGTTGACGTTGTTTTTTACAGCGTCAGTTTGCTGCTCGATAGCGATAGATGAATTGGTCGTTGCTTGCGCAGCAGCCGCTGTCGCATCCGCCTGCCTTATCAAAGCCGTTTGCTGTTTAGCCATTGACTTGGCAATGGATGCCATCTGGCTAATTGCAGCCGCCGTGTCTTTTCCGTTTTCGGCATTCGACTGCAAGGTGATCCAGATCGTGATCGCGACGCCGACCACACCCAACACCCCCACTATGAAAACTAACCAATCATAGAGATCGCGGTACGGCTTGCCCGAGGCTTCTTGCTTAGCGTCAGCTTTCCGTTTCCGTCTACGGTACGGTGCACTAGATACGGGGCGGTGTGGTGGTCTCAAATCACCGCTCCAACGTAGCGGCAGGGAAGCAGCACAACACCACGCCGTTCAGTAGGCATTTGTCCAGCATCTATCACGCGCCCAAGGTATCGAGACATCAAGGTGGGAAACACCGTTAGAAATGCGTTCTGGCAAGCTTGTCACCGAAAACCGTACCGAAGTCTATGAGACCAAAGAGCATCAGCGGCACGAGGCCGCCGCCGCAACCGCGTAAGTTTTCACAAGAGAGTTCCCAAAGCCCCATAGGCCGACGCAAATAGCGGCGGCCAAAATATTCAGTGCTTACCCGGTGATTGTTAGCACGAAAAAGCCGGACCATTTCTGGCCCGGCTTTCGCCCACATTTCTGTGGAAAATCAATGGTGCACCCGGAGCGATTCGAACGCCCGACCCTCAGATTCGTAGTCTGATGCTCTATCCAGCTGAGCTACGGGTGCGCTGGGAGGTCGCCTTTACGACCGCTTTTTGGGTCGCGCAAGTGCGTTGCGCGATTCTTTTGTGGAGAATACAGCAAGCGCCATGAAAAATCGTCTCGTGCTCTCCGCTTCGATGCTGTCGGCCGCCCTGCTGTCGACCGGTTGCGTCGAGCAGCGCGTATCGCGCTATCCCTCGCTGCAACCGCGCCCGATCGAACGGCGCAGCAATGCCGAGCCGGTCGCCGCGGCGTCGGCTTCGGCGGTACCGGACCCGAGCCTCGATGCGACGCTTGTTACCTATGCCAAGACACTTGCCACCACCGACACCGGCTTTACGCCCGCCGCCGACACGGCGGAGCGGGCGGTACGCGCGGCGCGCGGCGATACGCCGGGTGGCGAGCGCTGGATCACGGCGCAGACCGCGCTCGCCAAGCTGGACAGCTTTCGCGCGGCGACGTCGAGCGCGGTAACCGACCTCGATGAACTGGCGATCGGCCGCGCGCGTGACGCAAAGCCGCCCTACCCCGCGCTCGAAGCCCTGCACGCCCGCGGCGAGGCGCAGCTTACCGCAGAGGTCGACCGGATCGCAGCAATCCAGGCGATGCTGCCCGGCAAGTAACGCACCGGTGCGATTCGATCAGGGCCGCTCGACTGCGTAGGTGACCGTCGCGCGGCGCGGGTCATCCGCGGCAAACTTGGGATGCTCGAAGTCGAGCGCTGCGGTGTGGACCATGCCGAGCCGGACCATCAAAGCGCGGCTGGCGGCGTTCTGCGCGGCGGTGATCGCGACGATGCGCGGTGCGTCGTGGTTGGCCCACCCCCAAGCGACGCTCGCCGCCGCCGCTTCGTGCCCGAAGCCGTGCCGCCAGTGATCGGCTGCCAGCATCCAGCCGACTTCGAGTTCGCCCGCGATCGGCGTGTCCTCGGCACCGGGCTTCAGCCCGCAAAAGCCGATTACCGCGCCATCTTCCTTGCGTAGCGTCGTCCAGAAGCCGACGCCGTGGGTGGCACGGTACGCTTCGTGCCGAGCGATGGTCGCGGCGCTCTCCGCCGGCGACTTGACCGGGGCAAGATCCGCCATGACGCGAGGCTCACTCCACATCGCGTGCAGAGCCGCCGTATCGCCCGGTTGCGGCGGCCGCAGGATCAGGCGGGCCGTTTCGATCATCCGCCAAGCAGCCGCGCCGCGTGCAGCGCGTGGTAGGTCAGCACGCCCGAGCAACCGGCACGCTTGAACGCCATCAGCGTTTCCAGCACCACCGCATCGCGCTCCGCCACGCCCGCCGCGACCGCAGCCTCGATCATCGCATACTCGCCGGATACCTGATAGGCGAACACCGGGACCTGGAACTCGGTTTTCACGCGCAGGATGATGTCGAGATACGGCAGGCCGGGCTTGACCATCACGCTGTCCGCGCCCTCGGCGAGATCGAGCGCAACCTCGCGCAGCGCCTCCTCGGCATTGGCCGAGTCCATCTGATAGGTCTTCTTGTCGCCCTTCAGCAGCCCGCGCGAGCCGACCGCATCGCGGAACGGCCCGTAAAAGCCGCTCGCGTATTTCGCGGCATACGACATGATCTGCACGTTGACGCGCCCCTCGCCCTCCAGCGCATCGCGAATCTGGCCGATGCGGCCGTCCATCATGTCGGATGGCGCAATGATGTCCGCCCCCGCCGCCGCCTGGTTGAGCGCCTGCGCGACCAGCATCTCGGCGGTGGTGTCATTCACCACATAGCCGGCATCGTCGACCAGCCCGTCATGACCGTGCGCGGTATAGGGATCGAGTGCGACATCGGTCAGCACGCCAACCTCCGGCACCGCGTCCTTCAATGCGCGGGTTGCGCGGCACATCAGATTGTCAGGGTTGAGCGCCTCGCGGCCGTTCTCGCTGCGCAGATGCGGCGGCGTGTTGGGAAAGAGCGCAATGCAGGCGATCCCCGCGTCCCGGGCCTCTTTCGCGCGCGCGACGATGCCGTCGATCGACCAGCGCGAGACACCCGGCAGCGTCGCGATCGGCTGCTCGACGCCCTCCCCTTCGGCGATGAACAGCGGCCAGATCAGGTCGGCGGGGGTCAGCACCGTTTCGGCATGGAGGCGGCGGCTCCACGCGGTCGAGCGGGTGCGACGGAGGCGAAGTGCAGGATAGTGGCTCATGCCTGCACAGATGCGCCCTCAGCCGCTCGGGTGCAACCGCCCGGCCGGTTCGGAGGTGGCACGGACGCTTTCCTTGGCGGTTTCGCCATGCTCGGGCACCGCCATCACCTGCGATCGCCAGCCGCCACGCAGGAAGTACCAGGCGGCCAAAGCCAGCGACACCACCGAGCTGAGCGGAAACGCCCACCACAAAGCATCCGCGCCGAGCAACGGCCGTCCCAGCGAGGCGATGCCGATACGGAACGGGATCAGCGAGACGATCAGGATCACCAGCGGCGCCAGCGTCGCGCCATTCGCCCGCACCGTCGCGAACAATACCATCGTCGCGCCGAACAGCAGGAACGTCCAGCTCGCGATCAGCTGGATATGCCGCGCGATCGGAATCGCCGGGCTGGTACTGGCGACGAACAGGCTCATGACCGGCCGATCGAACAGGATGATCGCGGCGATCACGACCAAAGTGATAATCGAATTGTAGACGATGCCGGACCGCGTAATCCGGCTTACCCGATCCCACAACCCCGCGCCGATGTTCTGCGCGACCATGCTGCTCACCGCCGCGCCGATCGCCATTGCCGGCATCTGGATGTAATTCCACAGCTGTTGCGACACCGCATAGGCGGCCGCCGTCTCCACCCCCTGCCGGTTGACCAGCCCGATCATGGTGAGGCCCGATACCGACATTACCAGCATCTGCGCGGCCATCGGCACGCCCTTGGTCACGATGATCCGCACCAGCGCGAGGTCGGGGATGAGATAGCGCAACTCGGCACCTCGCAGCCGGATCGGCAGATCCCGCGCGTAGACGTAGACGACGAGGCCAACCGCCGACACCGCCGACGCAATCAGTGTTGCGGTCGCCGCGCCGGCGATGCCCATCTGCGGGAACGGCCCGATACCGCGAATCAGCAGCGGGTTGAGCCCCGCGTCGATGCAGGCGCTCAGCACCATGAACCACATCGGCGTGATCGCGTCGCCTGTGCCGCGCAACCCCATCTGGATCAGCAGGCCGAGCATCGACAGCGGTAGCCCCAAGAAGATCACGCGCAGGTAGATCAGCGCCATCGCCTGCGCATCGCCCGGCGTCGCCATCACGTGCAGAATTTCGGGCGCGAACACGTAGCCGAGCGTGGCAACCACAAAGGCCGCGATCACGACCAGCCCCACCGCCGACCCGAACGCCCGCCGCGCCGCCTCGACGTCGTGCCGCCCCATCGACTGCCCGACCAGGATCGACGCGGCCATGCCGAAGCCGAACACCGCGCCGAAGGTGAGGAACATCACGATCGTCGCGTTGGACGTCGCCGCCAGCGCGCTTTCACCGAGGAAGCGCCCGACCCAGATCGAGTTGATCGACCCATTCAGCGTTTGCAGGATGTTCGATGCGAGTGTCGGCAACGCGAAGGCGAGCAGCGTCCAGCCGATCGGCCCGGTCGTCAGGTCCCGGCCCCGTCCGTTCGGTGGTTGTGCCAAGCGTGCATCCCCTCGTTCTTCAAGCTCGTGGATAGGCGGGCGCGGGGACCGGGGATAGAGGGCGCGGCGACAAGTCCGGCCCGTGGCATGCGTCCTGCCGCCCGCTCCGTTCGTTTCGAGCGACAAGCCGCACATGCGCCGCAAAGCGTCTAGACATCGCTCGACCGGAACGGGTGGTAGCGGTGGGCGCGACTTACCCGAGCCGCGCCAGCGCCGCGCCGAGCCGCTCCGCGTCGGCCGCTTTCTCGGCATGGTCCGCGCGCGCCTTCTCGACCGCCTCTGGCTTGGCACGCTCGACGAAGCTCGCATTGCCAAGCCGTCCGGCCAGCGCATCCCGCTCCTTCTCCGCCGCCGCAATGCCCTTGGTGAGCCGCGCGCGTTCGGCATCAAGGTCGATCACGCCGGCAAGCGGCAGGACAAAGGTCGCTTCGTCGATCACCACCTGTGCCGCACCACCGGCGGGCGCTTCACCCTCGGCCACGTCAATCCGTGCGAGCCGGGCAATCACCGCCTGCTGCCGCGCGATCCGCGCCTGTGTCTCCGCGCCCGCATCGCGGACGTGGAACGGCATCCGCGTACCCGGCGGGATGTTGAGTTCGGTCCGCGCCGCGCGCACTTCGCTCACCAGCCGGATCAGCCAGTCGATCTCGCGCCGCGCCTCCGGATCGATCGCGCGCGCATCCGCCATCGGCCAGTGCGCGACGATCAGTTCGCTCTCACGGGCGCCGGTCTTCGACCACAACTCCTCAGTGATGAACGGCATAAACGGGTGAAGCAGCACGAGGATCTGGTCGAGCACCCAGCCCGCCATCGCGCGCGTTTCATCCGCCTCCGCACCGCTCGCGGGCGCGTCCATCTGGCCGAGCAGCGGCTTGATGAGTTCGATGTACCAGTCGCAGAACCGGCTCCATGCGAACTGATAAATCGCGTTTGCCGCGCCGTCGAAGCGGTAATCGGCGAGCGCGAGATCGACCGCCTGCACCGTTTCGATCGTTTCGGCGATGATCCATTTGTTGACTGCGAGGACAGCGGCGGGCGCCTCCAGCGTGGTGCTCGCAACGATCCCGTTCGCCTGACAGAAGCGCGCGGCGTTCCACAGCTTGGTCGCGAAGTTGCGATAGCCCTCGACGCGCTTCTCATCCATCTTGATGTCGCGGCCCTGGCTTTCCATCGCCGCCATGAAGAAGCGCAGAGCATCCGCGCCGTAGCGGTCGATCAGCCCAAGCGGATTGACGACATTGCCCTTCGACTTGGACATCTTCTGCCCGTCCGCCGCCCGGACGAGGCCGTGCAGGTAGAGCGTCTTGAACGGCACATCCTTCATGAAGTGCAGACCTTGCATCATCATGCGTGCGTTCCAGAAGAACAGGATATCGAAGCCGGAGATCAGCACGTCATTGGGGTAGCGACCGTGGAGCGTCGGGTTCGTGTCGTCCGGCCAGCCCATCGTCGCGAACGGCCACAGCGCTGAAGAAAACCATGTGTCAAGAACGTCAGAATCTTGCGTGAGTGTAACGCCCTCCGGCGCCCGAGCGCGTGCTTCCGCTTCGGTTAGCGCAACATAGACCTTGCCGTCATCGCCGAACCACGCTGGGATGCGGTGCCCCCACCACAGTTGCCGGCTGACGCACCACGGCTGGATGTTCTCCATCCAGTTGAAGAACGTCTTTTCCCATGTCTTCGGCACGATCCTGATCGCGCCCGAGCGCACCGCCTCGATCGCGGGCTTCGCCAGCGTCGCAGCATCGACATACCATTGGTCGGTCAGCCACGGCTCGATCACCACGCCCGAGCGGTCGCCATACGGCGTTTGGATGGTACGCGGTTCAAAGTCGTGCTCCGCGTCCTCCTTGTCGAGATGCGTGACGAGGAAGCCCAGTTCCTTCATCCGCGCGACCACCAGTTCGCGCGCACCGTCGACCTTGTCCTTGCGAAAGCGGTGCAGCCCGAGGAATTCAGCCGGTACCAGGCCATCGACGGTCTGTACGACGTTGGCGGCGGCATCGAGCATGTTGAGCATGTCGCGCGCCTCGATGCCGGCACGCTTGCCGACCTCAAAATCATTGAAATCATGCCCCGGCGTGATCTTCACCGCGCCCGAGCCCAGTTCGGGATCGGCATGGTCGTCCGCGATGATCTGGATACGTCGCCCGGTGATCGGCTGCTCGATGAACTTGCCGATCACGGACTGATAGCGCGGATCGGCGGCGTTCACCGCAACCCGCATATCAGCGAGCATCGTCTCGGGCCGGGTCGTGGCGACGACGATATGGTCGCGCCCGTCCGCGAGGCGAACACCGTCGGCAAGCGGGTAGCGGAAATGCCAGAACCCGCCCTTGATCTCTCGCGTCTCGACCTCGAGGTCGGAGATGGCGGTGCCAAGGCCCGGGTCCCAGTTCACCAGCCGCTTGTCGCGGTACAGCAACCCCTCCTTGTGAAGATCGACGAACACCTTGAGGACGGCCTTGGAAAAGCCCTCGTCCATGGTGAAGCGCTCATTCTTCCAGTCCATCGAACAGCCGAGCCGCCGCAACTGCTGCGTGATCTCGCCGCCGCTCTCTGCCTTCCAGTCCCACACCTTGGCGACGAAATCCTCGCGAGCAAAATCGGTGCGCTTCTGGCCGTGCTGTGCCATCTGCCGCTCGACCACCATCTGCGTGGCGATGCCGGCATGGTCGGTGCCGACCACCCAAAGCGCATCCTTGCCCTTCAACCGGGCATGCCGCGCAAGGATATCCTGCAACGTATTGTCGAGCGCATGGCCGATGTGCAGCGAGCCCGTCACGTTGGGCGGCGGGTTGACGATTGTCCACGGCTCCGCACCGGGGCGATCGGGGCGGAACAGGCCGTTCGCCTCCCAATGCGCGTACCAGCGCTGCTCGAGTTCGGCGGGGTCGAAGGTTTTGGGAAGTTCGCTCATGCCCCGCGTTTACCGCCGCACGAGCAAATGAAAAGGGCGGCGCGTTGCCGCACCGCCCTTGCTATCGCTTTGTCAGTCCCGATCAGACCGCATCGTGCGGCACCGTCTTGGGTTGCGGCGCGGGCGCAGGCGCCTTCGCCGGGGTGGGTGCGGTGCTGAATCTCGCGGCATGGGCGCAATCGCCGGTGCTTTGCGAAACCACCTTCGGCTGCGCGTTGCCGTAGGAGGTCATCTGGTAGCTCTGCGTACAGCCGCCACTCTTCCCGTCACCGCCGCTACTGTACGAGGTGTACGAATAGCTGACCGCGCCGCCGTTCGGCAGCGCCTTCACCGCCGACTGATCGAGCTTGCCGTTAGTCGGCACCGCCGCAGTCTGCATCGCCGCGACGTGCTGCAGCATCTCGGCCTGCTGGCGATCGAAATCGGCGAACATCTGGTCGAAGCCGGCGAATGCCACGCGCGGATCGATCAGCGCGACCGGCACCGCCTGAGATACGGGCACCAGTTCGACCTTGGGTGCCACGTCGCCAAAATAGCGGACGTGCGCGACCGAACCGTCGGGCAGGTCGATGTTCATCACGTGCATCGATCGCTCGGCAGCAAACGCGCTGCCCGCGAGCGCCACCGTGCCGACTCCGGCCAGCGCGATTTTCGAGAACAGGTTCATGGCTGTCTCCTCAGCATGTTGAACAACGGTGGCAAATGTATCCGGCCAAGCTGAACCGCAGATGAAAGCAACCTCTCCTCTGCCCGTGCATTGAGGCGATGACACCCGCATGCAAGGATCACCGGATGCACACAGAATATGCCGTTCTGGCTTGGGGCTGCGTGCTGGCGCTAGTTCACATCTTCGCCGCATCGACCGTGCGCACAGCGCAATACGGCACCGCCTGGAACGCCGGCAACCGCGACACGGATATGCCGCCGCCAACGCCGATGGTCGGCCGGTTGATGCGCGCACAGGGCAATTTCTTCGAGACGTTCCCACTGGTGATCGCGCTGGTGGCGCTGCTCGGTCTGGCCGGCATTCACACGCGCTGGACCGCAGCGGGGTCGGTGGTGTGGCTGGTCGCGCGGGTGGCGTATCTGCCGATCTATGCGGCCGGGATCACCTATGTGCGCTCGCTCGTGTTCCTCGTCAGCCTGGCCGGCATTATGATGATGCTGTGGCCGTTGTTGCTCGCGACGCTATGAGTGCCGTGTAGGACCGGCGCCAACTAAAGCCGGAATATCGGAACTTGGCACGGCGGCTTGGCTGACGCCATGTCAGCAATACGCTTCCGGTCCACGGGCTGCTTTCGCCGTTCGCAACGCGAAGCCGTTTTCTTGATGACCGTAGTGCCTCAACAAGAGGCCCGCCCTGCCCGTGCGAACGACACCGGCAGGCGAGAACCGCACGATCACCGCCCTTGGCTGGTGATCCGCGCGATTTCCTTTGCGACCATCTGCTCGACCATGGCGGGGAGATGCGAATCGAGCCACTCACGCAACATCGGTTTCAACATCTCGCGTACCATCCCTTCGAGCGTGTCGGACCCGGACACCTCCGGCTTGACGACAAGGCGTGACAGCGCGTCCAGCGGTCCACGCGTCGCGGTTTCGGCACCGCGCGACAACAAAGGTTCCGCCGATGTCGGCTGAGGTGCTTGCTTGGGCATATCCTGCGCGGGTGCTTCCGATCTCGCCTGGGCAAGTGCATCGGCGAACTGCACCGGTTCGGGTTCGGGCGTGTTCATCTTGGGCCGAGTCGCGGGCATTGCTTCCTCCGCTTCGTCTTGATCGTCATAATCGACGGGATCGCTGAGTTCGAGCACTTCACGCGGCTGAGTCAGCGGCAATGGGCGTCCACCGGCGGCACGGTTCGGCCGGCGCAACCGCCCGGCGCTCACATCCCCCTCTTCGGCGATGATACGCTTGATCGAAGACAGAATGTCCTCCATCGATGGTTCTGCGCTGATATCACCCATCGCGATCAACCTTTTTGCCCCCGCACTATGGTTAACGTTTTCTGACCGTGCTGTTTCCCTGATTTGTAGCAGTGCTGTCAACTGGTGTATCGAGAAACGGGTCAAGTGGCTTCGTCACAATCGCGGTTTGGGGGAGGGTCGCGGCGGTCGAGGTCGCAACCGGCTTCGGCGCCGGCGCGGGCGCCCAGTCCCAAATGGTGTGGCTGACGCGCTTGTAGTTCAGCGTCGGGTCGTACAGCGCCCCGCCGTCCAGCCCAAGGTCGCGCGATTCGGCCTTGCCCATCGCCGCCAGCAACGAGAAACCGGCGACGTACGCATCACGTTGCGCCGAGACGAGCGTGATCTGGGAGTTCAGCAGCTCCTGCTCGGCATTGAGGATGTCGAGAATGGTGCGGCTGCCCACGCTGTTTTCAGCGCGCACACCCTCCAGCGACAGCTTGTTGGCGTTTACCGCTGTCTCGCTGGACGCGATCACCTCTAGCGAGGATTTCCACACGGCATAGGCCGACCGAGTCTGAGCGATCACGTTACGCTCGACCTCGGTAACTTGCTCTATCGCCTGCCCGCGGCGCGCCTGCGCCTGACGGATCTGCGCGGTCGGACCGCCGCCCTGATACAACGGAAGGCTGAGTTGCAGCCCGAGCGCAGCAGACTTGCCGCTCTGCGAGATACCGAATTGCGTCGCGGAGCCGAGCGATCCAAAATAATCGTAATATGTCCCGCTCGCCACCGCGTTCAGGCGTGGCAGGCGCTGCGCAGCGGCGGTACCGACGTCATAGACGCTGGCGTCACGGCTTTTCTGCGCCGACAGCAAGGCCGGATTGTCCTTAAGCGCGACGTCAACCGCCGCTTCAGGATCAGTCGGCAAGTTGGGAAGCACCGGTGGCTGCTCGAGCCCGACCGGGGCGGTGCCGACGTAGCGGATGTAATTCTCGCGGCTGGAGATCAGCTGCGCCTGTGCGCTCTGCAACTGGCTGCGTGCGAGCGCCAGTCGCGCCTCCGACTGCGCGACGTCGGTGCGGGTTAGGTCCCCGACCTGGAACCGGTCGCGACTCGCCTGAAGGTTAACGTCGAGAACGTGCACGTTCTGCGCATTGAGCGCCACGATTGCCTCGTCGCGCAGCACGTCCATGAACGCCCCGACGACGGAGCTGAAAACGCTCGCTTCGGTGTCGCGCAGGCTCAGCCGGCCGGCATCGACTCGCGTCTTGGCCGCCTTGATCGAGTTGCGCACCGCCCCGCCGGCATAGATCGGCACCGACACCTGCGGCTGCACATTGAGCTGCCGCGCCGGATTGGAGAGGGTATTCGCGTTGTTGTAAACGTTTTCGTTATACTGCGCGTTGATGCTCGCCGATGGCAGCCCCTGCGCGCGTGCGATCGGCACGTTCTCGTCGATCGCGCGGACGTTGGCGCGATCGGCCGTCAGTGTCGGGTTCGTGTTATATGCCTCGACAAGCGCCTCGCGCAGCGTCTTCGCGCTCGCGGGAGCGGCGGCGAGCAGAATGCTCGCGCCGGCAAGATACAATCCATATCGCATTGCCGGCGCAGCGCCCTTTTAGAAAGAGAAGGTTTTAGGCTTCGAGAACCCCGGCAGCGCCACGCACTCGATATCGGCGAATCCGACCAAGCCGAAACCACCGGCGGTGCGACGACCCGAGCTGAGCCGCGTCACGCCACGATCGATGATGCCTGCCACCGCACGGCCACCTGGATGAACCTGCGAAACCAGCGCCTCAGGCACCTGCTCTACCGAACCGTCGATGATCAGCACGTCGTAAGGTGCCCCGGCGGCATGCCCCGCTTCTAAAGGCCCCTCCACCAGCGTCACCGATGCCATACCCGCAAGCGCCGCCCGCGCCATCGACGCGAGGCCGGCGTCACTCTCGACCGCGACCACCGATGCGACCAACTGCGCCAGCACCGCTGCGGTGTAGCCACCCGCCGCACCGATCAGCAGCACCCGGTCGGTCGGCTGCAGATACGCTTCCGTCAGCAGGCGGCCGGTCGCGATCGGCACGTTCTGAAAGCGGCCGTGACCAAGCGGCACCGCGGTGTCGCGATAGGCCAACTCAGCAGCGCCAGCGGGCAGATATGCTTCACGCAGCACCCGATCCATTGCCGCCACCACGCGCGGATCGTTGACCGCGTTGGGCCGCAACTGGCTCGCGACCATCGCGTGACGCATCGCCTCCAGATCCGTATGGCCGATACTGGGCTTGGAAAGAGTGGGCTGAGATGCGGTCGAAGTCATAGTCACCCCTGTGGCACGACTGTGTTGATCGTGCAATACACTTAATCTGACTGCCGCTTGTATCGCGCACATGCGACCTCGCCAAGCGGCGCACGCATTTTTCGTAACAGCGGTTGACTTGCCCGCCGGCTCCGCGCATCTGGCCGCCTCTCGGCCCGATGGCGGAGTGGTGACGCAGAGGACTGCAAATCCTTGCACCCGGGTTCGATTCCCGGTCGGGCCTCCACTCTCAACGACCTGCATTTCGCGACTCGCGCGCTTCCAGCACCGCGACGAGCGGCAGGTCGGCGGGCGGCATCGGCAAGTCACGCAAGCCGGCGGGACGACGCCAGACCAGCGCGTCCGCGTCCAGCGCCGACGGTACGCCTACCCAGCGTTCGCAGCCGTATAACAAAAGCACCAGCTTTCGCGCACCTGCCGGCACGCTGGTAAAGGCCAGCGGCGCAAGATCTGCTACCGTGACCGTGATGCCCAGCTCCTCCCGCAGTTCGCGCGCCAATGCCGCTTCGGGGGCTTCGCCGGGTTCGACCTTTCCGCCGGGAAACTCCCATAGTCCCGCATGGGCCTTCCCAGCCGGACGACGTTGCATCAAGACACGCCCGTCCGCCTCGATCAGCGCTGCCGCGACCACCAGAAGAACGCCGGCTTCGTCCACATCAACCACGCCCTTCGCCTTTCCTTAAGATTGCCTTGCTATCCCCACGACGGGATTTTCCGCTCCGGGGCAAGAAGCATGTTCGCCAAGCTGATCAAAACGGTTCTGCAGGATCGGCGGGGCGGCACCGCCATCGAATATGGCCTGATTGCCGCGCTGGTCGTCATCACGATGATTACCGCACTGGTTGAAATGGCAGGAACGACGACCGGCATCTGGAACAACGTCAGCTCCCAGGTTCAGCACGCCAGCAAGACCGGCTGAGCCGCAGGCTACGTAGAAGTTCTGCCCCGCCTTAAAGTTTTATCAAGAGTGACCGGCTAAACCAGCATCGCTGGCCCGGCACTCCCGGTTCAGCCGGGTAACTGAAGCTACTGAATCACTGGAGACCGGACACATGCAGACCATCCGCAAGTTTATCAAGAACAGCAAGGGCGCCACCGCAATCGAATACGGCCTGATCGCTGCTCTGATCGCCGTTGCCGCGATCGCCGCCATGCAGGGCCTGGGCAACCAGCTCAAGACCACCTTCGGCAACGTGTCGAGCAACATGAAGGCTTCGTAAGCGCCGAAAGCTTACATTACATAGGAAAGGGCGGCGGAACCAAGGTTCTGCCGCCCTTTTCTGTTACGGGACGTAACTGATCGCGTATTTGCTCGCGGTACTCGGCCACGCGTGACGCACCGCGATCCAACGACCCGGCGATCAGTTCACAGAGAGGTTTAGCAACCTCACCACTTTATCGAGGCGAGTTGCACGCCGACGGTTCAGAGGCGACCCATCGCCAGAAACTTCTCACGCCGAGCGCGGCGGAGCCCGTCCGCATCGAGCCCGCTTAATTCGCCAAGAGACTCGGCGATAGCATTGCCGAGCGCGCTGATCGCCGCAGTCGGATCACGATGCGCGCCACCAAGCGGCTCGGGCACGATCGTATCGATCACACCCAGGCCCTTAAGATCCTGCGCGGTGACTTTCATCGCCTCGGCAGCATCGGGCGCGCGCTCGTTGGTGCGCCACAGGATCGCGGCGCAACCCTCGGGCGAGATCACCGAATAGACCGCATTCTCGAACATCAGGACGCGACTTGCCGCCGCCAGCGCGATCGCGCCGCCGGATCCGCCCTCACCCACGATCGCCGCGATCATCGGCACGCCGAGCGCGAGACATTGTTCTGTAGACCGCGCGATCGCCTCGGCCTGCCCGCGCTCCTCCGCCTGCACGCCCGGGAACGCGCCGGAGGTGTCGACCAGCGTCAGAACCGGCAGACCGAAGCGATCGGCAAGCTGCATCAGGCGGATCGCTTTGCGGTAGCCCTCCGGCTTGCCGGACCCGAAGTTGTGACGGATGCGCGAGGCGGTGTCATTGCCCTTTTCGTGGCCGATCACCATCACGCGCTGGCCGCGAAAACGCGCGAAACCACCGAGGATCGCCTGATCGTCACCAAAAGCGCGATCACCGGCGAGAGGAACGAACCCCTCGAACAATCCGGCGACATAATCCTTGAAGTGCGGCCGCTCACCATGCCGTGCCACCAGCGTCTTCTGCCACGGCGTCAGCTTCGCGTAGGTATCGCGCAGCAATTTGTCGGATTTGGCCTGGAGCCTCGCGACATCGGCGGAAATGTCGACGGTACCGCCCGCGCCGGTTTCACGGAGTTCGTCGATGCGAGCCTGCAGCTCTGCGATCGGTTTTTCAAAGTCTAGAAAGCTTGCCATCAGGCCGTGTCGGTTACGGGCTGAGGGCGGAATTGGCAATGGTGCGCATCGCTGCAACCCCGTCTCGCCATCGCTAGCCCCACTCCAAAAATGCAATGGGCGCCGCATCGCCTTCGCAACGCGACGCCCAATAACTTCAATCGGGCTTAGTTGCCGTCCTTGACGCCCACGGTCGGTACGTCGACGGTCGTCTTCTTCGTCTCGACCTTCGGCACCGTCACGGTCTGCTTGCTGGTGCCGACGACAACTTCCTTGGAGTGCATGTCGACGTCTGGCATGTCACCGCCCTTGGCGCTGACGTTGACCTTGGGAAGCGATCCACCCTTCACGTCCGCGCTCCAGAAGCCGGTCGCGAACAAGATACCGACGACGATCACGATCGCGAGCAGGATAAGCCCGATAACCTTACCGGTGTTGCTGCGCTTCTCCACGTAGGTCGTGGTGCCGTCCGGATTGCGATACTCAGCCATTACATATCTCCCTTGTCGTAACGGCACAGAAACCAATCCGCGTTGAGAATGTTCCAGCGACGCAACGTTAGGACATGCGCAGAACGCGACGCACACACCGTGCTTTCCGCGTTACACGATGCGCTCTGACGCTCGCATGCCCCGATCGCGGCGCGCCTGCGCTTCGGCAAGAGGGTGCCGTTCGTTGACCAGCGCCACCAGCCGACTCGCGTCGACATGCGTATAGATTTCCGTCGTAGCGATATCGGCATGGCCGAGCATGGTCTGGAGCGCGCGCAGGTCCGCGCCGCCGGCGAGCAAATGCGTCGCGAAGGCATGGCGCAGCACATGCGGGGAAATCCGATCGTGCGGGATCCCCGCCGCCCCACCAAGATCGCGCAACACCTGGAACAATCGCACGCGCGACAAGAAGCTTTTTCCGGACGGGAACAGCCACGGCTGATCCGCCGGCACATGCACGCGCCAGGCGGCGACCGCCGCGCGCGCCCGGTCCGAAATCGGCACAAGCCGCTCGCGCCCTCCCTTACCGCGCAGGATGCAATATTGCCGGTCGGGCGCGACCGCACCGCGCGGCAGTGACACCAGTTCGGTCGCACGCAGGCCTGATCCGTACAACAACTCCACCAGCGCGGAGAGCCGCAGGTCGCGCGGATCGAGCGGTTCCGCCGCCAGCCGCTCGGCGATGACCGCGAACAGGCGATCGACGTCGGCATGGCTCAGCACTTTGGGGAGCGGACGGCGGGTGCCGGGCCGGGGCAGCGCCGCACCGGGATCGTCCGTGCGGTGCCCCTCATCCGCGAGAAACGCGAAGAAACGCCGTAACGCCGCGGACTTGCGCGCCACCGTCGCGTGCGACAGGTCCGCCCACATGCCGGCGAGCCGCATCAGATCGTCGGCGCTGGCCGCTGCCAACCTGCCTGCCAGAGAATCCGACGCGAGCGCGAGATCGCTGCGATAGGCAGCCAGCGTGTTCTTCGCAGCACCCCGCTCCGCCGCCATCATCTCGAGGAACCGCTCGATCAGCGCTCGGTCGGCGCCGGGAGGCGGCACCTCGATCAAAGCCGGGCGAGCGCCTCCGCCGCGATCATCCGTGCCTCGCCTTCGAGGCCGACCGTGCGTAGCGCCACGACGATATGGTACAGCGCTTCCGGCGAAACGCCGCCCCAAGTCGGCGTCTGCATGCCGACGGCCGCGAGCAACACCACCGTTCCCGGCTGATTCGACATTGCCGCCCGACCGATCGCACGGGTCCAGGCGTTTTCCTGCCCGATGCGGATGTCGAGTGATTGCGCGCCCTGCTCGACATCGCTCGCCGACATGCGCCCCAGCCCGGCCAGCCCGGCAAAGAACATGCGACGCTTCAACGTCGCATTGTTGCCCGCACCGGCATAGTTGCTGACCGCCGCAAAGCGATAGCGCGGCATTCCAGGATCGGCGAGCGCAAGCATCGCCCACGCGTCGCTCGACGTGGCGACGGCAGCGCGCCACTTCTGCGCGGTAACGTCATGGCCTGCCGCAAGCATCGCCGCGACGAGCCGGTCGGCATCCGCACCTTGCGTGCCGGCCGGCACGCGCGCGGCTGCCCCTGCGGTCAACACCAGCCGGGCATACCGGCCCGCGTCGGATTTCGGTGCGTCCCACAGCGATTTAATCGCGGTCAGCCGTGCGGAGATATCGCCGCCGCTATACGCGGTCTGCAAATCCCGCGCGATGGCTGCCTCCGGCAACGCCTCGTCCCCTTCCTCGGTGACCATACCGTAGAGGTCGACCAGCGCCGCGCTCGAGAACACACCGCGCGCTGCCGCCAGTTCTGCGCCCGGCGCGCGGACATGGGCGGCGAGCATCGGCGACAGCGCGCGCCACGCCATGACGTTGCGGCCGGTCGCGTCGAGCAGCGGCTGCGGAATTTCCGTCGCCGAAGCCATCGCGAGACCGTATCGCCAAGCGGTGAGGTGATCGACGTCATCCCACTCGATCGTCACCGCCTGACGGCCCCGCGCGCCGGCACCGGCGATCTTCTGCGCAAGCAACAGATCGATGCCGGTCGCCACGTGGCTTTTCTTCGCAGCGGCGATCAGCGGCGCGACCTTGCCCGGGTTGCCCGCCAGCCCGGCGCACATCGCGCGCGCCAGCACCCAGCCACGCTCGAAACCAAGTGCGTAGCCGCCCTCGGCAAGCGGACACAGTTCGGCCGGGTCGCCATTGGCAAGCGCCGACTGCATCGCAATCTCGTAGAGCTTGGGCGTGTAATCCTGATTGTCGACGCTCTGCACCACACCGCGCGCCGCAACCGAGTCGCCCATGCGCAGCAGCAGCCAGGCCCGCTCCGCCGCGAAGTCCGCGCCGTTGACCCCGGCGGGCGTATCGACTTTGGACACGAGGGCGCGGCGCAGCGCGATCGCGACCCAGCGCGACGCGATCGGCAGGTTTAGCCCGCGCATCAGTCCCTCGACATAGCGGCCGGACGCATTGCCGAACGCCTGCGCCGGCAGTCCACCGTCAGCCCGGCCGACCAGCCCGACCTGAGCCAGCGAGCGCCGCGCGTAAGCAGGCATGTCGTACCGCACCGGCAGCGCGATGGCGCCGGGAGTCGGCGTGCCGCTGGGCAGCGGTGTCGGCGTGCTGCTGGCGAGCGTGACCGGCGGCGGTGCGCCATTGCTGGCGGGCAGCGGTGCTGCGACAGGCGCAGGCACGCTGCGCACGACCGCGTTGCCCGCGGGCGACGGGCGTGCGGACGGGGTCGGCGTGGCGGCGGGATCGCCAAAGCCGGGCGGAAGGATCGACTGCGGCGAACTCTGGCCGAGTGCAGGGATCCCCACACCCAGCGCGATCGCCGTCACCAATGCGAGTAGCGGGAGATCAGCCCTGGAGATTCGCAAGCGTGACAACCTTCTCGACATGGGTCAGGGGCTTCTCGTGCGCGCGGCCAGCAAGCAGAAACATTCCGCCGACGAGCACGACGACCACGACCAGAAGCGAAAGCAGCGAGCGGGACATTGGCAAACCTTGTAACAATTGGGCGGAACCGGCCCGGCAGGCCCTTTTGCCCGAGCGGCGGGTGCGCTGTATAGCCCGTTTCCGATGTTGCAAAGCCCCGCCCCCAATCCTGTCTGGCATGGCCAGCCGATCGTCCTCGTCGGATTGATGGGCGCCGGCAAGTCGACCGTCGGCCGCCGGCTCGCCCAGCGCCTGCGTTTGCCCTTCGTCGATGCCGATACCGAGATCGAGACGGCGGCAGGCATGACGGTGTCCGACATCTTCTCCCGCTTTGGTGAAGCGCACTTTCGCGATGGCGAGCGCCGGGTGATCGCGCGGCTGATGAACGGCGAACCGCGTGTGATTGCCACCGGCGGCGGTGCGTTCATCCAGGACGATACGCGTGCGCTGATCCTCGCGAGCGCACTGGCGATATGGCTCGACGCCAGCCCTGAGGTGCTGGTCAGCCGCGTGGCAAGGCGCGATACCCGGCCGCTACTGCGCGACGGCGATCCGCGCCAGATTCTTGAAAATCTCGCGCGGGTGCGCAACCCGATCTATGCCCAATCCCACCTCCGCGTCGTCAGCCAGCATGCCCCGCATGATTTGACCGTCAACGCCATTCTCAAGGCTATCGGATTATGACGATCGTCCGTGTCGGACTCGGCACGCGCAGCTATGACGTGGTGATCGAAGCCGGGCTGCTCGCCCGCGCCGCCGAACACCTGAAGCCGCTCGCCCGTGGGCGGGTGATGGCGATCGTCACCGACGAGAACGTGCGGCCGCATCTCGACGTGCTGCGCGGCGCACTCTCCGACGCCGGGGTCGAAAGCGAGGCGATCGTGCTGCCGCCGGGCGAATCGACCAAAAGCTGGGCCATGCTGGAGCATCTGACGGATCGGCTGCTCGATCTCGGCATCGAACGTGGCGATCATGTCGTCGCGCTCGGCGGCGGTGTGATCGGCGATCTGGTCGGGTTTGCGTGCAGCATCCTCAAACGCGGCTGCGGCTTCGTGCAGGTGCCGACCACGCTGCTGGCGCAGGTCGATTCGTCGGTCGGCGGGAAAACCGCGATCAACACGCGGGCGGGCAAGAACCTGATCGGCGCATTCCATCAGCCGGCGCTGGTGTTGATCGACCCTGTCGTGCTGGAAACACTGCCGCTGCGGCAGGTGCGCGCGGGTTATGCCGAGGTGGTGAAATACGGCCTGATCGACGATGCCGATTTTTTTGCTTGGTGCGAGGCGAACGGCGCAGCCTTGCTCGCGGGCGATCTTGCCTTGCGCGAACATGCCATTGCATACTCCGTCGCCGCCAAGGCGCGCATCGTCGCGGAGGATGAACGCGAAACCAGGGGACGGCGGGCGCTACTGAACCTGGGCCACACGTTCGGGCATGCGCTTGAGGCGGAGGCGGGCTTTTCCGACCGGCTACTTCATGGCGAAGCGGTCGCCGCCGGCATGGCGCTGGCCTACGGGTTCTCGGCCGCGAAGGGTCTTGCGCCGCAGGCGGATGCGGCGCGCGTTGCCGCGCATCTGCGCAGCGTCGGCCTGCCGGACGGCCTTGCGGCTGCCAGCATCGTGGCCAGTGGCGAGGTGCTCGTCGCGCACATGCTGCACGACAAGAAGATGGATGCCGGCACCCTCCCCTTTCTGCTCGCACGTGGCATCGGGCAAAGTTTCGTCGACACGTCGGTGGATCTCGACGCGGTGGCAGCCTTCCTCAACCTGGACCCACGATGATACGCTCGTGGTACCGTGCCGGACTGGCGGCGCTGCTGCTCGCGACCAGCGGCTGCGTCACCATCCCGCGTGAGCCGTTCACGCAGGCCGAACATGCCATCGCCTATCCAGTCGGCTTCCCGCATGTGCGCTACGGTCCCGATGATCCGGCCGTACGCGCGATGTTCCACGCCGATGCCGCCGGCACCCCACCGATCATGCTGGCGCTGTCGGGCGGTGGCGCGAACGGAGCGTTCGGCGCGGGCGTGCTCTACGGCTGGACGCAGGCAGGCACCCGCCCCGAGTTCAGCATCGTGACCGGCGTGAGTACTGGCGCCCTGATCGCGCCCTTCGCGTTTTTAGGGCCCAAATGGGACGCCGAGATGAAGACCGGCTTCACCGACGGCCGCGCGTCGCATCTGCTGCCTTTCCCCTTTGTGAATCCACTATTCCGCGACAGTATCTACACCGGCAAGCGGTTGCGTGCTTTGGTCGACAGTTTTGTGACGCCGCGGCTGCTCGCCGCCGTCGCCGCCGAGAACGCACGCGGGCGCAAACTGCTGATCGCCACCACCGATCTCGACAGCCAGGATCTTGTCGTGTGGGACATGGGCGCGATCGCCGCACATGGCGGCACCGCCGCGCGCGCTCTGTTCGCGACCGTCCTCACCGCCTCCGCCGCGATCCCCGGCGTGTTTCCGCCGGTGATGATTGCAGCACAGATGGGCAACCACGTCGCGCAGGAACTGCACGTCGACGGCAGCACGATCGGCGCGTTCTTCGCGCTGCCCGACACCGCCCTGATCGCCCCCACCGGGCGCGGCAGCGGCGGCCGCATCTACGTGCTGATCAACGGCAAGGCGGATGACGAGTTCGCTGTGACCAAACGCTCGCTGATCTCGCTGCTGACGCGCAGTTTCGATACCGCAAGCAAGGCAACGCAGCGCACGTCACTGGCTACGGTGGCAGCCTTCGGCCAGCAGAATAACGTCGGTACGTATGTCGCGGCGGTGCCGCCGACAGAAACGTCTTCATCGCTCGACTTCCGGCAGCCCGCGATGCAGGCGCTGTTCGAGCTTGGCCGAACGCGCATGGTGGCCGGAACCGCCTGGGCAAACTTGACGACGGCGTTGAAGGTCCCGGATCCAACCCCCGAGCGCTGATCCGCGCCTTTGCTATTGTGAAAGGAGGGGCCTGCGCGGCCGATATTGCATGGCTCTGCTGTCCCGTCTCATGCCACCGGTGCTCGCCACCGGCCCGGCGGAGCGCCTTCGCGCCGGCTTTGGTGCGTTCCTCGGCATTCTCGTCACCGCGCTGGCGTCGACCTTGTGGCTCGGTACCGGCGCCACACCGCTGCTGCTGATCGCGCCGATGGGAGCATCGGCGGTGCTGCTGTTCGGCGTGCCGGCAAGCCCGCTCGCGCAGCCCTGGGCGATCCTTGGCGGTAATCTCGTCGCCGCGCTGATCGGCGTCACGGCGGCGCGGTGGATCGGCTCCCCGCTGCTCGCCGCGTCGCTGGCGGTGGGCGGCACCATGCTCGCCACGTCGCTGCTGCGTTGTGTCCATCCGCCGAGCGGCGCGGTCGCGCTAACGGCCGTACTCGGCGGCCCGCATATCGTCGCGCTCGGTTACGGCTTCGCGCTGGTTCCGGTCGGGCTGAATTCGGCGCTGCTGCTGGCGGTCGCTCTGGTCTACAACAATGTGACGCGACGCTCATATCCGCACCACGCGCATCCACCGGCGCACCCGCACCCGCCGAAAGCGCCGCTCGCCCTTGACGAAGGTGACATCGACGCGGTGCTTGCGGATTATGGCGAGCCGCTCGACATCAGTCGTGAGGATCTCGGAGTGTTGCTGCGCGAACTCCTCGGCCGCATCGAACAGCGCTCCAACGAACGCTGATCCTCAGCGCGCGGCGGCCCATGCCAGCCACAGCCAGCCCGCGATCAGCATCAACCCGCCGATCGGCGTCACTGCGCCGAGCCACTTCGGCAAGCCGAGCGCCATCAGATACAGCGTCCCGGAGAACACCAACGCCCCGCCGACGAACAACCACCCCGCTCCGCGCGCACCCATCTGCACCGCCACCAGCGCCGCGACCGCATGGATGAGCTGATACTCGCCGCCGGTCTTCAGCCAAGCCGCCGCGACACCACTCGCGCCGTGTGCACCGAATGCCCCCGCACCAACCGCCAACGCCCCCGAAAGCGCCGCCGCCACCACCAGCCAGTTCATCAGCCACCCTCCCGCAATTCTTCACGCGTGTCCTGCACCATCATGCGTGCCGCCTCGTCGCGGAAGTTGCCGGTGTCGAGTTGCACGCGCAGCCGCTCCTTGTCGCGGGCACGGTAATGCGCCTCGCTGCGGTTGATCTCCTCCTCGTCGATCTCGATACTGGCCATCGCGAGGCGCGCCATCTTGACCGCCGACTCGAGCACCTCACGCACCACCGCCGTCGCCGGGCTGCCCTTCAGCTTGATGAGCGAGCGGCGATCATAGGCGCGCACGAAAACCTTCGCCTCCGGAAAGGCGGTATGCACCGCCTCGACTAGGTCGGTCGTCACCTGATCCTGGTCGATGCAGAACAGGATCAGTTCCGCCTCGCTCGCCCCCGCCTGTCGCAGCAGGTCGAGCCGGGTGCCATCGCCGTAATACACCTTGGCGCCGAACTCACCCGCCACGTCGATCATCTCGATGTCGGTATCGATCAGCGTGACGGGAATGCCTTGCGCGATCAGCATCTGCGCGACCGTCTGGCCGAAGCGCCCGTAGCCGACGATCAGCGCGTTGGCGCCATCGGAACGCGGCCCCTCGCGATCGCCGCCATCCACGACCGGTTCGGTCCGCAGCCGCTTGGTGATCGCCATCAGGAACGGCGTCGTCGCCATCGACAGCGTGACGACCGCGCCGAACAGGCTCGCCGCCTCGGGTGCGATCAGATAGGCGTGCTGCGCCTGCGCGAACAGTACGAAGCCGAACTCGCCGCCCTGGCTCAGCAGCAGGCCGAGCGCGAACGCCTCGCGCCATCTCATGCGGAACAGCAGGCCGATGCCCATCATGATCGCCGCCTTGGTGACGATCAGCGCGAGCGCCATGCCGACCACGAACAACGGGCGCGCGGCGATCGCATGCAGATCGAGCATCATGCCGATGGCCAGGAAGAACAGGCCGAGCAGGATTGAGCGGAACGGCTCGACATCGGTTTCGATCTCGTGCCGATACGGGCTGTCCGCTAGCATCACGCCCGCGACGAACGCGCCGAGCGCGGTGGAGAGGCCGAGCGACTCCATGATCGCCGCCGCCGCCACGACGGTGAACAGCGCCGCGAAGACGAACATCTCGCGCTCACCGAGATTGCCGATCGCACGGAACATCGGCCGCAGCAGGTACCGCCCGGCCAGCACCAGCCCGGTAATCGCCAGCACGGTATAGAGGAACAACTGCCAGCCGGGCGGGCCGTTCGCATCGGCGGGATTGCGCGAAAGCACCGTGACGATGGTGATGAGCGGCACGATCGACAGATCCTGGAACAGCAGGATCGAAAAGGCGCGCTCCCCGAAGGGCGTACGCAACCGACCGGCGGATTGCAGCATCGGCAGCACCTGCGCGGTCGACGACAGCGCCAGCGGCAGACCGAGCGCGAGCGACGCGGCGAGCGAGAACCGCGCGATCAGCCACACCACGCCCGTCACTGCGATACCGCAGGTGATGACCTGCATCAGGCCAAGCCCGAAAATCTCCTTGCGCAGGCTCCACAGCCGCGACGGGTTGAGCTCCAGCCCGACGATGAACAGCAACAACGTGATGCCGAGTTCTGCAACGCCGATCTTCTGATCGGCGTCGCCGACCAGCCCCAGCACCTGCGGCCCGACGACGGCACCGGCAACGAGATAGCCCAGCGTCGCGCCGAGCCCCAGCCGGCGGAAGATCAGCACGAACAGCAGCCCGAACCCGCCGAGCGCTGCACCGTCGATCAGCAGACTTTCCGTCATGCCGCGCGGCTGAGCGCCGCGGCCGCAGCCGCTTCCGCCGCGGCCTCGAACGCGAGCCGGATCGAGGGGTGTCGCGCACTGTGCGGCAAAGCCGGCGTGAAGATGTCGAGACCGGGCCAGTCGGGCACGTCGCCCTCACCCGCCAGCCAGGCTGCCAACGCGTCGCGCGCGGCCGCGATCTCGGCCGGCGACCGCCCTACAACCTGCGCCGCCAGCAGCGAGGACGATGCTTGCCCGAGCGCACAGGCGCGCACCAACATGCCCACCTCGGCGACACGCCCGTCCTCACCCATATTCACGTCGACCGTGACCCGGCTCCCGCAGATTGGCGATCGCTTCTCCGAAGAGGCCATCGGATCGGCGAGCCGCTCCTGATACGGGATGGTTGCGGCGAGGCGCAGGATTTCGGTGTTGTAGAGCGTCGCGGTCATGCCGTGGATGTAGGGCCGATGCGGCGGCGCGTCACCCCACACGATGGCGGGTGCGAAACGAAGTTTGGCGCCGGCTCGGCCCGTCGCGTCAGTCGGTCCGGTTCTCCGTCGGGACGGCCGGTGCCATGGTGTGGCCGAAGACCGGCAAGCCCTTGCGGCGGCGATCAACGAAATCGGCGATGCTCGCGCTGGTTGCATTGAGCAGCGGGTAGGTTTTGGAGGCGGTCAGCCACTCCGGTCGGTGTGCGGGGCCACCATGTACGGTATCGGTCATCAATACGACGACCAGGAAGCCGAGGCTCGCCAGGATCAAGCCCTTCACCGCGCCGAACCCGAAGCCAAGCGCTCGGTCGATCGGTCCGACCGCCGAATCGCGGATACGACCGCCGATCGCGCGGGCTACCAGCCGGCCACCGAAGTAGGTGACACCGGCCAGAATCGCGAACGCCAGTACCGCCGCGCCGGTCACCGTGCCGACCATGCCGGTCAGCGCCGCCGCGAGCGGCGTGTGGAACAGCTTCACCGCGAACACGATCGCGACCCACGCGAACAGCGACAGCACCTCCGTCACGAAACCGCGCATCACGCCGAGGATCGCCGCGCCACCCACGGCCAGCAGAACGATGATGTCGAGCGCGCTTAGTCCCATGATGCGCCTGCGCTTACGATGGCCGCGGGTGCGAGTCGAGCGTGTCAGGCGGCTCGGTCGCCGACCCGCTACTTGCCCAGCATATGCTCGACCAAAGCGCCGAGCGTGCGGAAGCCGGTCAGCGCAAGCGGCGCCGGATCGGCGGCGGTGGTCGCCGGCACCAGCGCGCGTTCGAAGCCAAGTTTGGCGGCTTCCTTCATGCGAAGCGGTCCGTGCGCGACCGGGCGCACCTCGCCAGACAGCGCAATCTCGCCGAACGCGACCGCGTCGGCGGGGACCGGCCGCTCGGACAGGCCGGAGATCAGCGCCGCCGCGACCGCGAGATCTGCGGCCGGGTCCTGCACACGGTATCCTCCGGCGATGTTCAGATAGACTTCGCACGCCGAAAAACTCAGGCCGCAGCGCGCCTCCAGCACCGCAAGGATCATCGCCAGCCGCCCACTGTCCCAGCCGACCACCGCCCGCCTGGGCGTCGCGCCACTCGCCAGCCGCACCACCAGCGCCTGGATTTCGACCAGCACCGGCCGCGTCCCCTCCAGCGCGGGGAAAACGGTGGTGCCGGTCACGCCTTCGTCGCGCTGCGTCAGGAACAGTGCGGAAGGGTTGGAAATCTCCGTCAGGCCTTCCGCAACCATCGCGAACACGCCAATCTCGTCGGTGCCGCCGAAGCGGTTCTTGATCGCGCGCAGGATGCGATACTGGTGGCTGCGCTCGCCCTCGAAGCTCAGCACGGTATCGACCATGTGTTCCAGCACACGCGGACCGGCGATGCTGCCGTCCTTCGTGACATGGCCGACCAGCACCACCGCCGTGCCACGTTCCTTGGCGAAACGGATCAGTTCCTGCGCGGAGGCGCGGACCTGGCTGACCGTACCCGGTGCGCCCTCGATCAGATCGGAGTGCATCGTCTGGATCGAATCGATCACCAGCAGGTCGGGCGGCGTGCCTTGGGAGAGCGTCGTCAGGATATCGCGCGTAGAGGTGGCGGAGGCGAGTTGCACCGGTGCGTTGCCGAGCCCCAGCCGCCGCGCGCGAAGGCGCACCTGATCGGCTGCCTCTTCGCCAGAAACATAGGCGACGCTCTTGCCGGCAAGCGCCATCTTCGCGGCCGCCTGCAACAGCAGCGTCGACTTGCCGATCCCCGGATCGCCGCCGATCAACGTTGCCGATCCTTCCACGAAACCACCACCGAGCGCGCGGTCGAACTCGGCGATGCCGCTCGCCATCCGGTCGGGGAGTTCGACGTCGGTATCGAGGCCGGACAGCGTGATGAAACGCCCGCCACCTTGCAGGTTATGCTTGGCCTGGAACGGCGTGACGACGGCACCCGCCTCCTCGACCATCGTGTTCCATTCCGAACAATCCCCGCATTGCCCGGCCCAGCGATGAGAGACCGAGCCGCAAGATTGGCAGACGTAGCGCTTCTGTGGTTTCGCCATGCTGTGTCCGATACCCGAGCCGGAACGATTAGAGAACAAAAAACTTGCCCGAAGCGCGCGACCCGACCTGTGCGGCCGGGAGCTCTGCTAATTTGGGGACCGATGTTGCCTGGCTGCTTGGGACGGACTGGTACGATCGGTTGAGTGGACTGGACGATCATGGGCGATTTTTAGTGCGTCAGGCGGTCCTACCGACGGACTCTGCCGAAATCCGTGACATGCTCGTTCGGTGTGGAACCTCACTGGCATGCACCTCGCCTCCGTAGAAAGCCGGCGCCGCGACATCTCAGCGCGAGCGATCTGCTGATAATGATGCGGGGCTTTACGATCAGTCGCCACGCTTCTGAACACACGGACCGGTCTTCCGGCGGCTGCGGCCGAAACAGCGGATCGCCGCACACAAGCCGACCGCTAGCGAGCAAAAGAGACCCGCCGTTCCACCGCGTCCGAAACGTCCTGTTCCCAATCCGCCGACTCGACGCTATGGCGCGGCGATGCAGGCGACAGACCTCCGCGTTGCGCTTTTCAGCGGCAATTATAATTACACCCGCGACGGTGCCAACCAGACGCTAAACCTGCTGGTCGGCTATCTTCTCAAGCAGGGTGCGGCGGTGCGCGTCTATTCGCCGGTGAGCCGCAAGCCAGCGTTCGCGCCGACCGGCGATCTGGTCGGCACGCGCTCGGTCAAGATGCCGGGCGGCCGTGCCGAGTATAAGCTTGGGCTCGCCATTGATGCGCACGTTCGCGCCGATCTGGATGCGTTCGCGCCCAACCTCGTCCATGTCTCGGCGCCGGATTTCCTCAACCACTCGGCGGTACGCTATGCACGGGAAAAGGGCATTCCGGTGGTCGCGTCTTACCACACGCGCTTCGAGACCTATGTGCAATATTACGGCATCGGCTTCGTCGCGCCGCTGATCGTGCGCATGCAGCGCAAATTCTACCAAGGCGTCGATGAGGTGCTCGCCCCCAGCCAGATGATGGGCGAGATCCTGCGCGAATGGGGCGTGACAACGCCGGTCACGCGCTGGTCGCGCGGCGTGAACCACGATCGCTTCAGCCCGGCCCGGCGCAGCCTCGAATGGCGGCGTTCGCTCGGTATCGGCGATGACGAGATCGCGATCGGTTTCCTCGGCCGGCTGGTCAAGGAAAAAGGTCTCGATGTGTTCGCCAAGGCGATGCACGCGCTCGACGTGCGTGGCGTGCGGCACCGGACGCTGGTCGTCGGTGAAGGTCCCGCACGCGGCTGGTTCGCCAAGGAGATTCCCGATGCGGTGTTCGCAGGCTTCGTGACGGGCGACGATCTCGGCCGCGCGGTCGCATCAATGGACGTGTTCTTCAACCCGAGCGTGACCGAGACGTTCGGCAACGTAACGCTGGAGGCGATGGCGGCGGGTGTGCCGGTGGTGGCGGCGCGGGCGTCAGGCGCGGTCGGGCTGCTGGAAGACGGCTTGACCGGGCTGATCGTCGATCCGACCGATATCGAGGGCTATGCCGACGCGCTGCAACGCTTCTGCGAAGACGCCAGCTTCCGCGTCGGTGCAGGCCGCGCCGGCGTGGCGGAGGCGGCCGGCTATCGTTGGGAGCGGATCAACCAGACCGTGCTCGACACGTATCTGCGCGTGATCGCCCGCACCCCGGTACAGGCGGCGCATACGCCGGTTTGACTTGGCTTTGGCCGCGCCCTGTCGCAAGGCGCACCATGGACATAGACCACCGCCTGAGCAGTCCGGCAGCCCTTCGCAATCGCGAATCGATCCTGGACGTGTTGCGCACGGTGCTGCCGGAGCGCGGGACAGTGCTGGAGATCGCGAGCGGTTCCGGTGAGCATATCACGCACTTCGCCGCCGCCATGCCGACGCTGATCTGGCAGCCCAGCGACCCTTCGCTCGCGGCGCGGACCTCGATTGCGGCATGGCTGCACGACACACCGCTGGCGAACGTACGTGCGCCGCTCGACATCGATGCCGCAGCCGAGCCGTGGCCGATGGCGGACGCCGACGCGGTGCTGGCAATCAACATGGTGCACATCAGCCCGTGGCGGGCGACGCTGGGGCTGCTCGGCGGCGCGGCGCGGCTGCTGCCGGCGGGCGGTCACCTGTACCTTTACGGTCCGTTCCGACGCGCCGACGTTCCGCTGGTGGCGAGCAACGCTGCCTTTGACGCCGATCTCAAGGCGCGTGACCCGTCATGGGGCATCCGCGACCTCGACACCGTCGCGGCGGCGGCGACCCCGCTCGGACTCAATCTGGATCGCGTGATCGAGATGCCGGCCAACAATCTGTCGGTCGTGTTCGTGCGCGGATAACCGCCCTCACATCACCCCGCGTGCCCACCCGACGATCGCACTCGCGGGCATAGCGCCGGACTGGCGCGCCACTTCCCGGCCGCCGCGAAACAGGATCATCGTTGGGATCGAGCGGATTGCGTAGCGCGCCGCGATCGCGGCCTCCGCCTCGGTATCGAGCTTGCCGAGCCGCATTGCCGGTTCGAGCTGCTGTGCGGCAGCGGCGAACGCCGGCGCCATCTGGCGGCATGGCCCGCACCATTCCGCCCAGAAATCCACCAGCAGCGGCAGGTCGCCACGCCCGGCATGGGCATCGAAGTTGGCCGCGGTCAGCACGATCGGCGCACCGGAGAACAAAGGCGCATGGCAGCGCCCGCAGGTGCCGCCTGCGCCACGTTTCTCGATCGGCACGCGATTGGCGGTCGCGCAGGCAGGGCAGATCACGATATTGCTGTCGCTCATGCATGCCGATGTAGCGCGCTTGGTGGCATTGCCAAGCACCCCGCGACTTCGTATGAGTATCGCAACATCAAGAGTTGGGACGACGCCCAACGCCAACCTGCCGTCCGGGCAAGGTGGCACTCTCTCCAGAGAGGATGTGGCCGATCCGGCAACCAAACGGACCAGAGCCACGCAAGCGTCCGCCCCGTCAGAGGACCAAACGCCCGTGCCGATCAAAATCCCCGACGACCTGCCCGCCACCCGCACGCTGGAAGCGGAAGGCATCACCGTGATGCGCGAGGCCGATGCCGCCCGGCAGGACATCCGGCCATTGCGGATCGGGCTGCTCAACCTGATGCCCAACAAGATCAGCACCGAGACGCAGCTTGCCCGCCTGATCGGCGCCTCCCCGCTCCAGATCGACTTGACGCTGGTGCGGATGACCGATCACGTCGCGCGCAACACCCCGGCCGATCATATGGCGGCGTTCTACCGGCCGTGGTCCGACGTCCGCGACGAGCGGTTCGACGGCTTCATCATCACCGGCGCCCCGGTGGAGAAGCTGCCGTTCGAACAGGTCCGCTACTGGGACGAGATGCGGCAGGTGTTCGACTGGACGCAGACGCATGTGCACTCCTGTCTGACGATCTGCTGGGCGGCGCAGGCCGCCGCTTACCATTTCCACGATATCGGCAAGCACGCGCTGCCGGCGAAAGCGACCGGCGTATTCCCGCACCGCAACCTGATCCCCTCGTCGCCTTATCTGCGTGGCTTCTCGGACGATTTCGCCGTACCGGTATCGCGCTGGACCGAGCTGCGGCGCGAGGACGTGCTGCGCACGCCCGCATTGCGCATCCTCGCCGACAATGACGAGACCGGGCCGTGCCTGCTCGAAGATCCGGCGTATCGGCGGCTGTATATGTTCAACCACCTCGAATACGACACCACCACGCTCGCCGACGAATATGCGCGCGACGGCGGGCCGGTGCCGTCCAACTACTTCCCGAACGACGATCCGACACGCCCGCCCGCGAATCAGTGGCGCAGCCACGCGCACCTGTTGTTCGGCAACTGGATCAACGAGATATACCAGACCACGCCGTTCGAACTGAACACGCTCGGTCAGGTCGCAAAGGCGGCCTAGCGGAAGCTTTTCCCTCCAGGACCTCGGAATAACCAATAGGGGTGGCTAGCGATCCGTTCGCTTCCCTGTCGCCGTAGAGAGTGGTAGCCTTAGCCTAAGATGCCCCTAAGCGAGGTGGCGACCAAAGGAGATGCAGGATGATCTTCTACGCACCCCCTGCCGTTGAGCAGTGTGCCGCACCATCGCAAGACGTCATCCTCCGGGTCAGCGGCAAGCCTGATCAAGTCGCCTCCTTCATTAAAGATGTCGCTGCGCCCGGTAGCGCTTGGCGCATTGTCGAAGATACGCCGTCCGCAGCTTCCCGGTCGCTGACGCTTCAGGCGCGCGCGACCGTTCCTTACAGGACTGTCGTGGACGCGACCTCCAACGCAAATCTCCGCCTTATGACATCGCGTGTTACATTTGCAGCACCGGCATGTAGCTCCTCGTAAGTGCGCCGAACGTCCGAAGTCGGGCGAACTTGACCGGGCAGCTTTCCGCCCCGGTGGCTGCCGGTCGGCTTTAAGGCTATGTAAGCGTCGGAACGTGTTGGCTGGATGGTCCACAGCGCGGTGGCTTGCCAGTTCTAGCGGCAAAGCATACCGTAGCGGGTGACGTGGAGCAGATGTAATGAAGCCAGCACTTCTTTATCCCATAGCGGTTGGCGTTCTCGTTTTTCTAGTTCTACTTGGTTTAGATGCGCTGCACTTCGGGGAGAACTCCCTATGGCGTGCTGGTCTGGTGGGTGCGCTTTGTAGCATCGTCGTTAATCGGTTGGGACCAAAACTCATAGGCCGACAACGTCTTTAGCTGAGAGCATCGCCGCATGGGGCGCTCATGGCGTAGATTTCTGCTGCTCGTGTCACGAGTAGCGGGTTTCACGATCGAAATGTTCGGTCCGCAACGGCTGAATCTGGATGACTGCAGCCGTCACTTCCCACTCGGCACGGGCTCCGCTGTGTCCGGTGTCCAGCCGCCGCCCAGCGCCAGGAACAGATCGACCTCCGCATCCACCAGCGCAGCCTGCGCACTTGCCAGCGATGCTTCCGCGCTGGCAAGCGTCGCCTGCGCGCTCAACGTGTCGAGGAAGGTGCCGCGGCCGAAGCGTGTCAGGCGGTCCGCCTGCGCCACCGCCTTGGCTGCGCTGTCGCGCGCGCGGGTCAGGTCGGTCACCTGGTCGCGGGTGCGCGCATAGGCGGACAAGGCGGTTTCGGTCTGGCGCAGACCTTCCAGCACGGTGCCGTCGAAGCGGGCGAGCGCGGCGTCGGCATTCGCGCCCGCGCCTGCAATCTGCGCGCGTACGGCGATGCGGTTGGGGAAGCTCCAGCTTATCAGCGGCCCGAGTGAGAGGTTGAACGCCGTTCCAACGTTAAGCGGCGACAGCGGCCCGGTGAACCCGGCCGATCCGCCGAGGCTGACCTGCGGATACAGGCTCGCTGTCGCCACGCCGATCTGCGCGGTAGCGGAAGCAAGGTTGCGTTCCGCCTGACGGATGTCGGGGCGCCGGCGGATCAGCGCGGCGCCGTCGCCGACCGGGACGACGCTGCGCACCAAAGGCAGCTTACGGCAACTTTCCACCGCACGCGGATAGTCCGCCGGTGCCCGCCCGAGCAACGCCGCCAGTTCGAACAACGATGCCTGCCGCGCCGCGATCAGCGCGGGTAGCTGCGCGCGACTCTGCTCGACCGCGGCCTGCGCGCGCGTGACGTCGAAGGCGGTGTCACGGCCGCCGCGCTGCAGGCGTTGCGTGGCGGTAAGCGTCTGTTGCTGGATGCCGATGACGCGGTTGGCCGCCGCGATCCGCACGTTGGCGGTGCAGGTGGCGGCGTAACTGCGCGTCACCGCCGCCGCGACGGTGACGCGGACCTCGTCGCGCGCCGCTTCGATCGCCTCGGCATCGGCGCGCGCCGCTTCGATCTGGCGGCGGATGCGCCCGGCGAGATCGAGCGGGTAGGACAGGCCCCCACCGAGATCGTACCCGACCTGCCCGGGCAGCCCTGCGCCGGTGCCGTAGGGCCGCGCCAGCGTCGCTCCGCCAGAAAGTGTGGTCTGGATCGTACGGCCGGCCTCCGCTTCGCGCACAACCGCACTCGCCGCGCGCAGATTGGCGTCGGCGGCGCGCAGATCGGTGTTCGCAGCCAGCCCTTCGGTAACAAGGCCGTCGAGCAGCGCATCGTCATACAGCCGCCACCAATGGTCGGGCAGCGGGGCGGCGGTGAACGCTTTGTCCTTCCCTCCCAGAAAGGCGCCATTGGCAGCGGGCGCGCGCGCGACGGCGCCGTCGGGGAGGTGATAGTCCGGCCCGGCGGTACATGCGGACACGCTCGCCGCGAGCACCGCCGCCGCGACGACACGCCGGATCATCGCGCGACCCCCGGCGTCGCTGCCGGACGCGGTTGCGCGGTGGCAGTGCCCAAGGCGGTCGGCGTGATCGTCACCGTAGCGGTTCGTCCGGAGATCAACCGCAGATCGGCGGGTACGCGGTCGATCTTGACGCGCACGGGAATGCGCTGGGCGAGGCGGACCCAGGAGAAGGTCGCGTTGACGCTGGGTAGCAGGTTGCCGGTGTCGGTGCGCTCGCTGTCGCTGATGCCGGCGGCGATGCTTTCGACGTGACCGGTGAACACGCGCGGATCACCCATCAGCCGCACACGCGCGACCGCGCCGGGATGTACGCCGCCGAGCTTGGTCTCCTCGAAATACGCCTCGACCCGCAGCGAATCCGCGTCGATCAGCGCCAGCGCCTGCTGGCCGGCGGCGACGTAATCGCCCGGGTGGAGATCGAGGTTGGTGATCGTGCCGTTGACGCTGGCGTGCACCTGCGTGCGTTCCAGATTGAGCCGGGCGGTGTCCGCCTGTGCCTCGGCCTGGGCGAGTACCGCTTGCGCGGTAGCGACGCGGGCGACGTTCTGTTCGTGCGCCTCCGCCGCGACGAGATCGCCGAGCGCGAGATCGCGCGCGGCCTCGCGCCGATTCTGCGCAAGCGTGGCGCGGGCGCTGGCGATCGCCGCTTGTGCCTGCTCCAGCGCGAGCGCGTAGCGCGGGCGATCGACCACGAACAGCAGGTCACCGGCGTGGACGAGCTGGTTGTCGCGCACGGCCACGCTCGTGACCAGTCCGCCAACGTCCGGCGTCACGCGCACCACGTCGGCGCGGACGCGACCATCGCGGGTCCACGGATCGACCTCGTAGCGGTGCCACAGCCACAGCGCGACGAGGGCGGCGACGATGACGAGGACCAAAGTCGCGGTGAGGCGACCGGCGGGGGCGAGATAACGACTCCAGTTCACAGCGCAACTCCAGGGGGCGCAAAGGCGAGCACTAGCCCGCCGAGGATGAGGATATAGATCGCCACATCGACCAGCGGACGATAGGCAAACGCGCGGTACAGCCCGACAAGCGCGAACAAACGCGATGCTACCGCCGTCAGGATCGCGGCTGCGATCGCCAGCAGCAGCAACCCGGGCACGTAGACGCCGAACAGGCTCACCTCGCCGGTCATGCCGCCGCCTCCGCATGGTAGCCGGGTGCAGCCGGGAACAGGTTCCGGCGCAAACTGGTCAGCGCTAACAATGCGTCGCGGCGCTCGCCCGGTGCCGGATCGGCTGCGAAGGCGGTCATCGCGGTGTCGATCGCTGCAAGCAGGTCGGGATCCTCAACCGTCGGCGCGTCGAGCGTGCGCGCCCGATAATGCGCGCTTACCCGCGACAGCACCGGGTTGATGATGCCGCGCCCGAACTCGCCCGCCGCCAGCTTCACGCGGCGAAGCCCTGCCACCGAGATGCCGACACGCAGATCGACCAGCACGTCGAACAGCGGGCGGCCCGGGTCCTGGCCGCGCGCGACCAGGCGCGGGGCGAGCAAGCCGATCCGGTCGAGCATCTTGCTGACCCAGCCGATCTCGTCCGGTTCACCCGGCAGGATGCTGCGGCGCGCAAGGTCGCGCCACCCGGCGCGGATCAGGCGGGCGCTGCTCTGTTCGGCGCCGACCGTCTGGAACAGGCCGACCGTCACCACCGCGAAGCCAGTGCCGACGAGTTGCGCGATCGCGCCGTTGGCAAAGCTCGCGAAATCGCCTTCGTACGATGCATTCAGGCCAATCAGATTGGCGAGACCGAGCAACGCGCCCAGCGTGATGAGGTTGTACTTGGGAATTGCCAGCAGCGCCCCAAGCAGCAGGAACATCGGCGCGAGCACGGCGGCGACGGTCACGTAATCGGTCGCGCGTGGCAAGACCGCGAAGACGTAGAAGCCGGCGATGCACACGCCGATGATCGATCCCCACAAGAAGGTGCGGATCGCCGGCGCGGGATCATCGCTATTGCCGAACAAGGCACAGCACACGCCCGCGATCAGCACCGCGCCCGCGCCCTCCGGCCAGCCGGTGCCGATCCAGAACGCGCAGCCGAGCACCATCGTCGCGATCGTTCCCCACGCCGCGCGCAACGCCACGAAGCGGTCGCGGTGGAAGGTGCGGTTGGAGGCGGTGCGGAGCGCCGCGGCGACCGCCGGCGTGACGGCGGCGCGGGTCGGCGAGCGCATCTGATCGCGCAGGTCACGCACCGCGCTGTGCGATCGGACTAGGTCGGCGAGACGCGACGCCAGGCTGAGGATCAGCGCATCCCGCCATTGCAGCGGCGCCGCGACCGTCGGCTCCTCGGCGCGGATGTCCGCAACCAGAGTCTCCACCAGCGCGCCGCGTTCGGCGATCGATACGGCGGGCGTGGCGAGCCACTCACACGTCCGCACGATCAACGCCGCAAGACGCACGGGTACGCCGCCGTTCGCATTCAGTTCGGCGATGCGATCCTCCACCGCGCTGCCCAGTGGCAGCAAGAGCGAAAGTTGGTCCTGAAGCGCGCGCACCGTCCGCACGCGCGGCAGGAAGCGGGCCGTGTCGAACGGCAGATGGGTGGAAAGCTGGTGCAGTTCGTTGACGTCGAGCGCGAGCCGGCGGCGTTCGCGCAGCACCGTCTCGTCCGGCGCGCCGCTCAACGCGTCACGCGACCAACGTTCGACATCGGCGATGATCGCATCGACGCGCGTGAACAGCAGCCCCGTCACCGAACGCGGCAGGACCAGCGCGTGGATCAGGCTGCCGCACAGGATGCCGAGCGAGATTTCCTCGACACGCAGGATCGATGTCTGAAAGATCTGTCCCGGCGCCGCGACGCTCGGGAAGCCGATGATCGAGGCGGTATACCCCGCCAGCAGGAACACGTAGCTGCGCGGCGTGCGGTCCTGAAGCGAAATGAACAGGCACAGCCCCAGCCACAGCGCGAGCGCGAGCGACAGAAGTTCGGGCGCGTTGACGAGGTTGGGCACGAGGACGACCGCCGCCGTCGCGCCGAGCGCGGTGCCGAGCAGCCGGAACACCGCCTTGGAGATTACCGCGCCGGCGAGCGGCTGCGCGACGATGTACGACGTACTGACCGCCCAGTACGGACGCGTCAGCCCGATCTTGAGCGCGATGTAATAGGCCAACATGGCCGCGATGAAGCATTTGATCGAGAACAGCGCGATATCGAGGCCGTAACGGTCGTTCATCGTTCGCTCTCGGCAGCGGCGGCGGCGCTGATCCGTTCGAGCACGGCGGCAGTGGCGGCAAGCGTTTCCGCGTCGAAATCGCCGAGGATGCGGTGGCGCAGCGCCGCGAGCGAGCGTTCGCTTTCCGCGACGATCGGCCGGGCGCGCTCGGTCAGCGCGAGCCGCTTGGCACGGCGATCCTGATCGTCGGGGGTACGCGTGACGAGCTCCTGTTCGACGAGATGATCGAGCAGTCGCACCAGCGATGGCGCGGTCATCTCCGTGGCCTCGGCGAGGTCGGTCAGGCGCGCTTCGTCACCAAGCCGGCCAAGCTGGGTCAGTACCCATGCGGTCGCCGCGGACAAGCCCTGCGCCTCAAGCGCGTCGTCCGCCAGCTTGCGCCACACCCGTGCGAGCGGCAGCAGGCGGCCGGCGATCTGCGCCTCGGAAGTTGTTCGTGTAGACATAATTAGGACGCTAATTACATCGGTACGGCGATTCTTCAAGAGGCGACGCGCGCTGAATTCACGACGAGGTGTTGTCACCCAGAATGACGTACATCCCTGCCCGCCACGGTGCGAGCTTCGTCATCGCGCGCGCGAACAGCGGCGCGGAGAGATGGCGATCGAGCCATGCCCGCACGCCCGGAAGTTGTTGCGCGGCAAACCAGTCCGGCTCGACCGCGGCGAATTGCCGGACGAAAGGGAAGATTGCGATATCGGCCAGCTGCCGTCGCTCGCCACATACATTGGCGCGATTGGCGAGCCGGTGTTCCAGCGTCATCAGCCACGCCACGGCGGCGACGCGATGGTCTAGCGGGTCGCTGCCGTGGCGATCGGGATATTTGTAGCGATCGAGATGATGTTTGAACGTACCGTCGTTGCCGGCGATCAGCGCGGTGTCGTCTCCCGCCAGCCAGTCCTCCGGATCATGCCGCGCGAGCGCCCAGCGCAGGATGTCGAGACTTTGGTCGATCACTCGGCCATCCGACAGCACCAGCACCGGGACGGTCGCCTTCGGCGACACCGCGATCAGGTCGTCCGGCTTCGCGCGCAACGCCACTTCGCGGATCTCGCACAAGGTTTCGGACACGAGCAGACCCATTCGTGCGCGCATCGCGTACGGACATCGGCGGAAGCTGTAGAGGATCGGCAGCGTCATCGGTGCAGCCGGGCAAGTGCGATGCCAGCGAGGTTCTGCGTACGTTTGATGTGGCGGACGCGCAAGCGAAGCCCGGCGACAGCGGCAGCGAAGTCGGACGCGTGACCCGGCGCCGCTCGGCCGGCCAGCGCGGCGTTGGCCTGTGCGACGATCGCCGCCGAATCGCCGAGCAGCACCGCGTCCCGCACGCCCAGCGCGCGGAAATGGGCGACCGCACGCAGCAACGCCAGCCATTCGGCGTCGTGGCTGGACCCATAGCCGGCATCGCGGTCGACATACGCAACGCCGCGCGCGACGACGGCAAGTTCGATACGGCCGGGATTGGGACGGCAGCCACCGTCGAAGAAAATCTTCATGCGCGCGGGCTATGCCAGCCACCCGCGCCGGATCAAGCGGCGCCGGTGGCTTGTGCCGGGAGCGTCAGCACGAAGCGAGCGCCCTGCCCCGGCGCGCTGTCGACGGTGATCTCGCCGCCCATCGCCCGCGCCAGTCGACGCGCGATGTAGAGGCCGAGGCCGCTTCCGCCGGGTTCGCGCGGGTCGACGCGTTCGAACTTATCAAAGATGCGCGCCTGATCGTCCAGCGCGATGCCCTTGCCCTGATCCGCAACGATGATCGCGGCGAGATCGCCCTCACGCTCGGCCCGGACCCAGATCACGCCGCCCTCGGGCGAATAGCGCACCGCATTGCCGATCAGGTTGACGAGGATCTGCAACACGCGCCGGAATTCCCCGATCGCCGGCAGCGTCTCGCCAAGCGTGGGCTTGTCGATCCGGACCTTCATGTCGGATGCGCGCACCGCAAGCAGCCCGGCGGCGCGGCGGGCGAGATCGGCGAGATCGATGTGTTCGATCGCGACGTGAAAATCGGTACGCTCGATCGCTTGGAGATCGACGAGATCGTCGACCAGCCCCATCAGGTGGCGCGCGGCGCTGGCGATATCGGCGGCGTAATCGGCGTAATCCTGCCGCAGCGGGCCTTCGGTCTGTGCGTTGATGCTGTCGGCATTGGCGATGATCCGGCCGAGCGGCGAGCGCAACGCCGAATCGAGCCGCACCGCGAATGTGCCGCTGGCATCGTCGATCGTCTGCGGCTCGGATCTGGGCGGCGCGCGTTCGAGTGTCACCGCGCCGATGAAGCCGGCGAAATCGCCGCGCGCGTCGCGACGCGGCCGCGCGGCGAGGCGCACCGCCTCTCCGGTCGCGCGCAAGGTAGCAGGCTGATCCTCGAAGCGTTCGCGCAGCGCGAGACCACCGAGAATCGGGAAGCTGCCGCTCTTGTCCTCGGCCAGCGCGAACAGCCCGGTCAGCGGCGCGCCGAGCAGCATGTCGGCATCAAAGCCATGCCGCACGCCGACATCCGGCGTGAGGAAGGTCAACCGCAGCGCCGAATCGGTCTCCCAGTGCCAGTCGGCATCCGCGGCGAGCGCGGCGTGATCGGTGTCGCCGATCGCATCGGGCGCGGCCCACGCCGGGCGGTCCGCCCAGCCGGTGATGGTGAGCGACACGCCCGCCGCGACCGGCTCGGCCCGCACCCACAATTCAAGATCGCCCGGACCATCAGCAGCGACGATGCCGCGTGAGACGAGGATGCCGAGCCGCTGCGTAAGGTGCGCCAGCCTGGCGAGTTGCGGCACCGCGACCGTCTCGCCAAGCGCACCGCCTGCCCGCGCGTTGAGATCGTGCAGCCGCGAATCGGCCTCGACCAGCCGCCCGTCGCGATCGATGAGGCCGCGCACCAGCGGCAGGATCGGCTCGCCCGCGGTCATGCCTTGGCTCCGCGCGCGATCGCCAGCACGGCGGCGCGATATTCGGGATGTAGCAGCAACGGCGCGATGGCTGCGCGCGCCTGCGCCGGATCGACCGCGACGATGGTATCGAGCAGGTCGGCGAACTGCTCGACATCGCGGCGCGGATCGGCCTCGCACAGCGCCAGACCGATGCGGGCGATGGCGGGACGATCGAGTTCGAGCGCGCGGAGCACCAGCCACAGCCGCTCCGCATCCGGATCGAGGACGATGTCGCGCATGTCGGCATAATGCAGCCCAAGCGCATGGCCGAGCAGCGCGATGAACAGCGACAAACGCTGATCCGCCAGCGCTTCGGCGAGCAGGGCGGCAAGTTCCTCCGCGCGCGGATCGAGTGCGATCGCGAGCCGGGTGGCGGCGGCCTCCAGCCGATCGCTTTCGTCATGCGCGGCGACGCTGCGCTGCGCCGACTCGGCGAGCGCGCGGTCGAGCGGCTCGGTCGTGCCGGCACCGTCGGACGTGGTCGCCTCGCGCACGGTCGCGGCGACCCACCAGATCAGGCGCTGCTGGATAGCCGCAGGCAGATCGGTCCGGGTCGTCGCCCCAGCCACCAGCGGCGCCCTGCGGCGGCTTTCGGTGGCGAGCAGCGCGACCGCGCCGGTCGCGACGACATGATCGGCGTGACGCGACAACCGCGCGAGCAGGCTCGGCTGGTCCGCCTTGCCGCTGCTCCCGAGCGGCGCGGCCTCGACCGGCAGCGCCTCCGCGATCAGGCTCTGGCGTACCCGGCCAATCAGTTCGTGCATCACCGCGGAATCGCGCATCAGCCCGGCACCAAGCAGCCGGTCGAGCGCCACCGGAGCCCCGCTGCCGACGTCGACCGCAAGCGCGGTGAGCCCCCGCGCTGTGAGCAGGCGTGCGGCATGTGCGCGAATCGCCGCCTCGATCGCGCCGACCAGCGCCTCCAGCGTTGCGGCGAGACGCGCGCGAACGCGGTCGTCGAGCCGACCGTCGCCAGCAAGAAAGAAGTCGTCGATCGACGTTGCGAGCCGATGATCCGCGCGCAGTTCCGCACCCGCCGCCCGGGCGAGCAGCGCGCTGGCGGTCGCAGTGCCGCCTGTATCGGGATCGCGAGCGTGGATCGACATGCCGGCATGCTTAGCGCGGTATCGTTAAAACGCGCCTAAGGCTTTTCGACAAGCGTCTCAATCGCCACGGCCAGGGTGGCGGCGGCATACAGACCGACGCAGCCAAGTGCGGCGAGCGGCGCGCTCACGATCGCGAACGGCAGCATCACGATCGGCGCAGCGGTTAGGCTCGACCACCAGCGGCGCGGCCACGCCGCGAGCGAGACTCGCTCCACGAGCACGCCCGCCATGATCGCCGCCACCGCCAGCGCCCAGCCGAGCGCGCTGTGCGTGGCATCACCCACTGCCATCACGCTGCCCGCGCCGAGCACCGGGCCGACAACGGCGAGGATTCGCGCCGGCAAGGCCTCGTCTCGCAGCCAGGCCAGCATGTGTGCGGTGGTGGCAAGCAGCACCCCGAGGATGATGAGGACCAGCCCGACCGTCAGCCATGCCGACAGGATCGCGCCGATCCCTGCCAGCCCCACCACGCCCGCGCCAAGGCTGAACGCCCAACTCGGCGCGCCGCGTGCGAGCAGCGGCGGCAGCGCGAGTCGCGCCGGCAGCGCGGCGGCGTAGCGATCCGCCCAGCGATCCGGCTGCGCCATCAGCGTCACGACGATGGCGTTGCCCCAGCGCGCCAGTGCCTGCGAATCGCGTTCGATCCCGTGCGCGGCTTCAGCCGCCTTGGGCAAGCGGATCTGCTTGGCGCCGGCCTGCGCGACAATTCGCAACAGGGTGGACTGGAAATCGTAGTCGCGCGGCATCACCGCGACATCCTTGATCCGCGCGACATCGATCAGCGCGAGCCCGGCCCAGTTGGTCGACACGCCGATCCGCTCGAACTGCGGGTCCGCGTCGCCGGTCACCAGCAGCGCATCGCCACGCTCCGCCGCAAGCAGCGCGACGGTATCGCCGGTCGTGACCAGCCCGTCGGCCACCACCAGCACGCGCGCGAGCGGGTGAAGCTGCTCGACCGCCTCGACCGCGGTGCGCACCGCATCGACCGACACGCCGCGCCGCCCGATCCGGCTGATCGCGCCGAGCAGACCCGGCGTCATGCGGGCCACCGCAAGGATGATCTGGGTCGCGCCGGCCGCGATCAGCAGCCGCGCCTGGAACTCGATCAGCGTCAGGCCGCCGAACGGCAACGTCTCGCCAAGCGTTCCCGCACGATCGTCAGCATCTTCAGTCGCAAAAATCAGGCCGGCCAGCATCCGCGGGCCTTAAGCGCAGTCTCGCGCAAAGGCAAAGCGGTAGCAGTCCTTAGTCGATTAGCGGCAATCCGCCTCAGAGCCGCTCCACCGCACGGCGCAACCGGCGCACCATCGCCGCGTCCATCGGTTGCGCTTCCGCAGCCTCTCCGGCAATCGCCATCAGACGAATCGCACCGAAGCTTGCCGCAAGGCCTTTCAACCTGCTGGCCGCGAGGCGCCATTCTTCGGGACGGCGCGCCGCCTCCAGCAGACCCAGCGCGCGGTTCGCACTGTCGAGGAACGCGCCACGCAACTCCGCGATCAGCGCGGGTTCGTCACCTACCGCAGCCGCGAGCGTTGCATCGATTGCACCGGGATCATAAGCCATAGGAAGTGAATAGCCCGGCCCGTGTTAAGGCAAAGTTTCGCAATTCGCTTTGCCAGCACGCAAATCATGGTAAACGAAGCGTATGAACGGGGGTTCTCGCATCATTGATCTTCGCCCCGGCGCGGAAGATTCGTCCAGCAGCGGCAGCGCGGACATCACTGAGCATAATGGCGAAGCGGTTCCCGAATTTACCGACGACTTGCTGACGTTTGCTGATCCCGAAGAGCCGCCCACGCGTAGCTTGGCCTGGGTATTTCCCACGATTGGCGCGGTGGTTTCGTTCGGCTGGGTCGTCGGCATGCTTGCGCTGAGTTGGCCACATCTCGCCGCAACGCCGCCGATGGGCCTCACGGTGTTCATCGCGGCGTTGTGCGTGCCGCCCGCGCTGATCGGCATCCTGCTTCTGCTCGCGCTTCGCACCAGCCGCGCCGAGGCAACGCGCTTTGCCGGCACCGCACAGGCGATGCGGGCCGAAGCGGCGTATCTCGAACGCACGATCGCGGTGCTGTCGCGCAAAATCGAGGATAACCGCCAGCAACTCTCCGAACAGGCAGCGGCGATGGCGGCGATCGGCGAGACCGCGACCTTGCGACTCGCCGGTATCGGCAGCGGCATCGGCGCCGAAATCCAGCGCGCGGAGATCAACGCGCAGGCGCTCGCCGCCCTGTCCGGCAGCGCGCGCGCGGAACTCGAGACGCTGATCGCCATGCTGCCCGGCGCGGGGGAGGATACCGCCACCCTGACCGAGCAGATCAAGCAGACCGCGATCGTCGCGAGTGAAAGCGCGACTGCGCTGGACGTGCAGCTTTCCGCGCTGACCGAACGCGGACGTGAGGCGGATCAGGTTGCTGGTGGCGCCGCACAGAAGCTCGCCGCCAATCTGATGCGGATGAAGGCGACCAGCGAATCGGCGGCGGCGCGGCTGGAACAGGTCAGCTCGGAGATGTCGATCTCCGTTGACGCGCTGCTCGACCGGACCGCAGGCGCGGTTGATGAAGCGCGCAAGGGGATCGCCGCGCAGGGCGAGGCGATGCTGGCGATGCTCGGCACCAACCAGGCCGCGCTCGACCATGCCGCGCGCGACAGCGCCGAGGCGCTTGCGGCACGTATCGCCGTGATCGAAACGATGATCGACCGCATTTCCGACCGGCTCGCCACGCAGGGCGACGCCACCAGCGAAGTGGTCGAGATGCTCGGCACCGGCGTCCACCATCTGTCGGGCGAGTTCGACGCCTTCCACAATCGTCATGCCGCGCACACGCAGGAACTGGCGGTATCGATGGAGGCGCTGCGGGTATCTGCCGAGGGCATGACCGACACGATCCGCACCGGCGAGCAGATCGCCTCGACCACGATCGCGACGACGGAGCGGCTGCTCATCGCGCTCGATTCGGCGACGCGCGAGATCGACGAGACGATCCCGACCGCGTTGTCGCGACTCGATGCACGGATCATCGCCAGTCGCGGCATCGTCGGTGATGCCAAGCCCGAGTTGCTCGCGCTCGTCACCGCCGCCGAGAGCACGCACGACGCGATCGAGGCGATTGCCGCCGTGGTGTCCAGCCAGCGCGACCAGGTCGAGAAGCTGGCCGGCACGTTGCAGGACACGCTGGCGGTCAGCACCGAACAGGCAGCCGCACTCGGCACGTCAGTCGACGACACCGTGGCACAGGCGCACCGGTTTGCCGAGGATGCCGCGCCCCGGCTGCTGGAGGCGCTGTTGCGGGTGCGCGACACCGCGAATTCTGCCGCTGCGAGTGCGCGCGAGACGCTCGCCGACGTCATTCCCGAAGCAGCGGCGGCGTTGGAGGCCGCGACCTCCGACGCGATGCAGCGCGCAGCATCGGCGACGGTGGAGTTGCACCTCACCGCGATCGGCGAAGCGGCCGAGGCGGCGGCGGACGTGGCGGACCGGATTTCGGCGCGGCTGACCGATCAGATCGCGACGATCTCCCAGGCCAGCACGATCGTCGAGAACCGCATCGACCAGGCACGGACTGAGCGCGAGAAGGCCGACGAGGACAGCTTCGCACGCCGCGTCTCGCTGCTGATCGAGGCACTCAACTCCGCTTCGATCGACATCGCCAAAAGCTTCTCGACCGAAGTCGCCGACAGTGCGTGGGCCGCCTATCTGCGCGGCGATCGCGGGGTGTTCACCCGGCGCGCCGTGCGGTTGCTGGATGCAGCAGAGGCGCGAGATATCGCGCATCTGTATGACAGCGACAACCGCTTTCGCGATCACGTCAACCGCTACATCCACGATTTCGAGGCGATGCTGCGCGCGATCCTCGCGCAGCGCGACGGCTCGCCGATGGGCGTGACGTTGCTGTCTTCCGATATGGGCAAACTCTACGTCGCGCTGGCGCAAGCGATCGAGCGGCTACGGAGTTAAAGCGGCGCTTCTGCTTCGTTCCCGCGAGTGCGGGAAAAGGCTAGGCGACACGCCGTCCGAAGCCACCGCGCCGCGCCACGATGGGGTTCGCCTCGTGCTCCAGCACCGATAGCGTGCGTTCGAACAGCGGACGCAAGCTTGCCACCAGTGCAAGCGCCTCTTCGGGCGTATCACGGTTTTCGACACAATCCCGTGCGATCGTTTCGATCCGCTCCGCCAGCATGCCGAGCGGTTCGGCGCCGAACTGCCGAGACTCGCCCTTCAGCGTGTGCGCCGGCAGCACAAGACCGGCGGCGCTCTGCGCGCGCATCGCCGCTTCGATCGCCGCAACGGATTTCACGCCATCTTCGCGGAAATAGCCAAGGATACGTACGAAGCCCGCACCCAACTCGTTGCGCGCGCTTGCGAACGCCGTCCAGTCGACAAGATCCCGATCGTCGAGCGCCACTGTAAACCTCCTCCATCACGACCATGAGCGACCGAGATAGTTATAGGAAGCTTCTACGCGGTCCCGGTAAACGAGATATTGACGAGACACGCTTACTGCCGCGTCAACTATGGCGTCCTAGCGATCGAACGGGTTTTTCGGAGCCCGCAACGTCAGCCGCACCGGAACCGCACCAAAGCCGAGATCGCGCCGTATGCCATTGATAAGATAGCGCTGGTAGCTCATCGGCAGTTGGTCGACGCGCGTGCCGAACAGAACGAAACCGGGCGGGCGCGTCTTGGCCTGGGTAAGATACCGGAGCTTGATGCGCTTGCCGCCGGGCGCCGGTGGCGGATTGGCGTCGACCGCCTTTTCGAACCAGCGGTTAAGTTCGCCGGTGCCGACCCGCCGCGACCATGCTTCGCGCGTTTCGAACGCGACTTGGATCAGTGTGTCGATACCCTTGCCGGTTGCCGCCGAAACGGTGAGCACGGGCAGACCCTTGACCTGGCTTAGCCCATCTTCAAGCGCACCCCGAATGCCGTTGAACAGGCTGGAGCCATTCTCGGCCACGTCCCACTTGTTGATCGCGACGATCAGCGCGCGGCCTTCCTGCAGCGCGGCGTCGGCGATACGCAGATCCTGCGCCTCCAGCCCGCGTGTAGCGTCGAGCAACAGTACGACGACTTCAGCGAAATCAATCGCGTGCAGCGCGTCGGCAACCGACAGCTTCTCGAGCTTATCTTGTACGAGCGCCTTTTTACGCATGCCGGCCGTGTCGATCAGGCGAACCGGCCGCCCCTGCCAGGACCAGTCGATCGCGATGGAATCACGCGTAATCCCGGCCTCCGGACCGGTGATGAGGCGATCCTCGCCGAGGATCTTGTTGATGAGCGTCGATTTGCCCGCATTCGGGCGACCGATGATGGCAAGCTTCAGCGGCCCATGTTCGTAGAACTCGTCGTCCTCGGGCTCTTCCTCGATCGGCGCATCCGCGTCGCGTTCGACATGCGGTAGCAGCGCCTCGAACAATTCGCTGAGGCCTTCGCCGTGTTCGGCGGAAAGTTCGACCGGATCGCCGAAACCGAGCGCGAGCGCCTCGATGATGCCGGCCTCACCTGCACGGCCTTCGGCTTTGTTGGCGACCAGCACGATCGGCGTGGTCGAACCGCGAAGCCACCGCGCGATCTCCTCGTCGAGCGGAACGATGCCGGCACGCGCGTCGATCAAGAACAACGCGACGTCGGCCTGCGCGACGGCGGCCTCGGTCTGCTGCCGCATCCGACCAGGGAGCGAGGCGGCGTCCTGATCCTCATAGCCGGCGGTGTCGATCACGCGGAAGTCGAGCCCGATCAATGAGGCATCGCCCTCGCGACGATCACGCGTCACACCGGGACGATCGTCGACCAGCGCGAGCTTCTTGCCGACGAGGCGGTTGAACAGGGTCGATTTACCGACGTTCGGTCGGCCGATTATCGCGACCACGGGGAGGTTAGGCATCGCGCTCCCTTACGATACCCTCGCGCTTTCGTCACCCCCGGGGCGCTTCGTGCCGCCCGACGTTGCCTGAACCCGCGCCGGACGACCCGGCCGCACCAACGATGCGGCGCAGCATCTGCTCGGTGCTCGGGTCGATCTACACCCGCCGGCTCAGCGGCTCGCGGCTTTCGGTCGCGAACAGCATCGCCCCGCCGTCACTTATAGGCGACCACATGGCCTTTCTGATCGAGCACATAGAGCGTCTGATTCGCCACGATCGGCGGCAGCGTGAAGCTCTGTTTCGCGTTGATCGACGACACCACTTTCCCCGTTTCCGGCGCGGCGGACACGATCTGGCCGAGCGAGTTGGTCAGCACCAGCCGTCCGCCAGCCAGCACAGGGCCAAACCACGTGATCGGGTTCTTGTGCTTTTCCTTCTTCTTTTTCTTCTTCTTGTCAGTCGGAGCAACATCGTCCGCAGCGACCTTGTCGCTCTTGTAATGCTGGAGCTGGCTGATCCACCGCACCTTGCCGGTGGAACGCGCCAGGCAGACCAGACGCGCGTCATCGGTCACCAGGAACAGCCACTCGCCTGCCACCCACGGGGTCGAAATGCCGGCGAAGTTCTGCTCCCACTGACGCTGGCCGGAATTGATCTCCAGCGCGACCGTGCGGCCGCCCTGCCCGACCGCGAACACCGTGCCACGATCGATCACCGGATCAGCATCGATATCGGCAAGCGACGATACCGAGGTCGAGATGCTGGAGCGCGACAGCGCATCCTGCCACAGCGTGCGGCCGTTCTCGTAACGATAGGCAGTCAACTCGCCGGACGAGAAACCGGCGATCACCGTCCCTTGCGCCACCGCCGGTGCGGCCACGCCGAACACACCCTGCGTTTCGAGAGAACCCGAACCGGTCCACACCACCGATCCGTCCGCCTGCGACAGCGCGTAAAGCTGATTATCCTGCGTCAGCACATACAATTGGCCGAGTGCCACCGCCGGCGCGTTGCGCAGCGGTCCGCCCGGGCGTACTCGCCACAACTCCTTGCCGTCCTTGGCGTTGAACGCGACGACGTCACCAAGGCCATCGGTCGCAAAGATCTTGCCGTCATCGAAACTCGCGCCGCCGCCGAAGCGAGCCGCGCGGTTCTTCTTCTTCGAACCCGCCGCGATATCGGCGGTCCACATCTTGGCGCCAGTCGTGGCGTCGAACGCGTGAATGGTGGCGTCGACATCGACCGCGAACAACTTGCCATCCGCCACGATCGGCGCGGAGCCGAACCGCTGCCGGTTCGATCCGCCGTCGATCTGCGCGGTCCACTGCCGGGTGAGCGCGGTGCCAAGCGCAAGCTGACCTAGCGACTTGGCCGCGCTGCCGCCGGGCTGCGCCCAGCTCTCGTTGACGGTCGGCTCCGGCAAGGTGACCTGCACATCGGCGATTGTCTTGTCCGCGTCCGCCGCGCTTTCGGAGGCGAGGATCGGGATGCGCTCGCCTAACGTCGGGGTCTTATGACGCCCGCCGCCTTTGAGTGCGGCACAGCCGCTCAGCGCGAGCGAGGCAGAAGCCGCCGCGGCCAGGATTGCGGTACGCTTGTTCATTTGGCCTTCTTGTCCTCAACCTGATCGACAGCGTCGATGCCGAGCATACCCGTCATCTGGACGGCACGCTGGCGGATCGTGTCGGGTACATCATTATTGCGCGCGATCTGGGCGAACAGCGGGCCAGCCAGGTCGGGCTTGTTCATCCGCAGATAGGCCATCGCCACCAGCTCGCCGGCGCTGCCGAACCAAGGGTTCTCCGGCCTGGCGAGATCGCGCAGCCGTGCCACGACGACATCCGGCTTGAGGCCGTCGAATTCCGCACTGGTCTGGCGGATCAGCGCGAGATCGCGGAAGGGCTGGCCCACGCCGGTATCGGCTGCAATCGCTGCGAAAATCTTGGCCGCACCCGCCAGATCGTTCTTCTGGAGCAGCAGATCGGCCTGCGTGAACTTCGCCAGCGCTCGGTAGCCCGGCTCACCAGCGGTTGCGAGATCGGCGAGCGGCGTGTCCGCGCCCGGCGTCTTGGCGGCGATGCCGTCATACACCTTCTGCAACGTCTCGGCCTTTGCACCCGATACCGACTGTTCGTGATTGCGCCACAACAGGTATCCGCCGAACAGCGCCAGCGCGACGACCAGCGCGATGATGGCAAGCCGTCCGTAACGCTCCCAAGCGCCCGCCAACTGGTCGCGGCGGAGCTCTTCATCGACTTCGCGCAGGAATGCGGCATCGGTATTCGGCGTAACGGCCAACGCAAAGCTCCATCAGGCTGGGAAGACGCCGACCTTAGCGGTCCGCGGCAACAAGGGGAAGTGGTCAGTCCTTCGGCAGATACGTCTGGTCCACGCCCGGGAATTCCCGAGATCGTACATCGCGCGCATAGGTCTCAACCGCGGCGGAAATGCGGCCGGCCATATCGTCGAACTTCTTGACGAACCGCGCCGTGCGCTCGAACAGGCCGAGCATATCCTCGGTCACCAGCACCTGCCCGTCGCACTGCGCCGATGCGCCAATGCCGATGACCGGACAGGCGACCTGTTCCGTAATGGTGCGCGCCAGCGGCTCCAGCACACCCTCCGCTACGATTGCGAACGCGCCGGCGTTGGTGATGGCGTGCGCATCGGCGAGGATCTTGGCTTGTTCGGCTTCGCTGCGACCGCGCGCACCATACCCGCCGAGTGCATTCACCGCCTGGGGCGTGAGGCCGATATGCCCCATCACCGGAATGCCGCGCTCGGACAGAAACGCGACCGTCGACGCCATCGCCGCCCCGCCTTCGAGCTTGACCGCGGCCGCGCCGGTCTCCGCCATGATCCGCGCCGCCGAGGTGAACGCCAGCTGCGGGCTCGCCTCGTAACTGCCAAACGGCATGTCGATGACGACGACAGCGTGGTAGCTGCCGCGCACAACCGCCGCGCCGTGCGCGCACATCATGTCGAGCGTTACCGGCAGCGTGGACGGCAGACCGTAGATGACCTGGCCCAGACTGTCGCCGACCAGCAGGAGATCGCAATGCGGATCGAGCAATTGCGCCATCCGCACCGTGTAGGCGGTCAGCATCACCAGCGGTTCGCCGCCCCCATCGGCACCTTTGCGCTTGCGAATCGCGGGCACGGTCAGCCGTTTCATCGGGGTGGGCGTGGGATTGGCGCGGCTGGTCGCGGTATCGATCGTGAAGGTCGTGGACATATCGTTTCTCTAGCGGCACGAGGCCGACCGCGCCAGCGGCTCGCGTCCGCCGACAAACGACCCGGCCGGCCGCTACGCATGTCACACTTTTTTCCAGGTACCCGGAACCCAACTTGACTCGCCACGTTCTACACCTCGGATAGCGACTTTATGCCCCCCCCCCGCTCTCGCTATCCAAGACATGGGTCCGGACGCACTACCCTCCCCCCCCCCGGTAGTGCGCCGGACCCAAATTCTTTTCCGTGCAAACTCCGGCTCCCAAGACATTTTAAACGTCGCAGCGTTATGCATGCGGAACGTAGCGCGACCTCGAACATTGTTCGGGCACGAAGGCGTTTCCTTCGGAAGGTCAGGAGATTTCAAATGCGGAAGTTCGTAGGATTGGCGCTCGTCGCTGGTGCATTGCTGGTAAGCGCGTGCAACACGATCGAAGGCGCCGGCAAGGATGTTAAGTCAGCGGGCAACACCGTTGCCAAGACTGCTGACGACGCCAAGTAATCTTCGTCATTCCGTTTTGAACGAACCAGGGTACCGGTAACGCCGTGACCCTGGTTTTTCTTTATTCAGCGGGTTCGGCTTCGATCTCGACCGGAGGCCGCCGCCGCTCGGTAAACCAGATCGCGATCAACGCGAGTTCGTACAGCAGGATCAGCGGCACCGCGAGCATGATCATCGAACCCGCGTCAGGCGGCGCAAGCACCAACGCGACGCCGAAGCAGCCGACAATCGCGTAGCGTCGCGCGCCGACCAACTGCTTGCGGGTTACAATTCCCGCTCGTTCCAGCAGCATCAGCACGACCGGCAGCAGGAATGCGATGCCAAAGGCAAGCAGGAACTGCATCACGAAATCGAGATATTTGTCGACCGCCGGAAGAGCGGTCTGCTCGATGCCCCCGACGTTGCCCTGATAACTCAGCAGGAAATGCAGCGCCGTCGGCACCGCAACGAAATACGCCATCGCTGCACCGCTCGCGAACAGGAACGGAGTCGCGATCAGGAAAGGTAGGAGCGCGCGCTTCTCTTTCCGGTACAGACCCGGTGAAACGAACTGCCAAAGCTGGTTGGCGATCACTGGAAAGGCGACCATCAGTCCAGCAAACAGTCCGACCTTGAGCTGCACGAAGAAAGCCTCGAACAGACCGGTATAATAGATTCGCTTCTGACCCGCCTGAATGAGGGGATGGACCAGAATGCCAAAGATCGGTTCGGCAAAATACATGCAGACGCCGAACGCAACCGCCAGCGCGGCAATGCTGTAAAGCAACCGACGTCGCAATTCGACGAGGTGATCCAGCAACGGTGCGCGCGAGGCGTCGAGTTCGTCGGCCGGTGCGTTCATGACGGCGCCTTGTCACGGTCGGCCGGGGCGTGCGAAACAGCGTCGGCGGCGGGGGTGACCGTCGGATGCTCCACGTAAACCGGGGGGGCATCCTCGCTATACTGCCGCTCACTATCAGGCAGCGCTGGCATATCCGGCTGCGTGGTAGCAGGCACATGCTCGATCGCAGCCACGGGAGGTGCCTCGATCGCCGGTGTCGGCGGATGCTCACGCATGATGCGCTCGTTCTCCGCTGCCCACTTCTTTTCCATGTCCTGCAACTCGGCTTCGCGCACCATGGTGTCGAAACCGCTGCGAAACTGGTTGGCAACACCGCGCATCCGGCCGACCCAATAGCCGGCGACGCGCATTGCCTTGGGCAGATCCTTCGGCGGGATGACGACAAGCGCCACCGTCCCGAGGATCAGCAGTTCCATAGGCGCAATATCGAACATGTACGGGCAGAACCTTCAGCGAGGACGTTAAGGGAGTTGCGGCCTTAACGGTCTTCGCGAACCTTTTCGCCGTTCACGTCGAACGCCGGTTCCGCTGCGGCCTTCGCCTCGATGCGGCTTGCCGGGCGCGCAGGCTCGTCTTCCTCGGCCATGCCCTTCTTGAACGATTTGATGCCCTTTGCGACATCGCCCATCATGCTCGAAAAGCGGCCACCACCCAGAACGAGGATCGCCAAAACGCCGAAAATGAGCCAATGAATCGGACTACCGAAACCCATCACACTTCTCCTAGTACAAGACCTTTCTAGTCCTGTTCCGAACGCTTGACCACCTCGTTCGTGTCCGCTTGCATTTCTAGCGCAAGATCGAGGGGATCGAGCAGTCCGGCAGCACGCAAATCCTCAAGCCCCGGCAAGTCGCGGCGGCTCGCCAGACCGAAGTGCGCGAGAAACGCCGGCGTGGTCGCATAGAGCAGCGGCCGACCCGGGACCTCGCGTCGTCCGGCGGGGCGCACCCAACCGGCCTCCATCAGTACGTCGATGGTCCCCTTGGAAATCTGCACGCCGCGAATCGCCTCGATCTCCGCGCGGGTGACAGGTTCATGATAGGCGACGATCGCCAGAGTCTCGGTTCCGGCGCGGCTCAACCTGCGCGGTTCCTCGCGATCCCGTCTCAGCAGGTGGGCCATGTCGGCGGCAGTCTGGAAGTGCCAGCGGTCGCCACGCCGGACCAATTCGACACCGCGCCCGGCGTAATCGGCGGCGAGACGATCGAGCGCAGCCCGCACGTTCGCGCCCTCGCCGACATGTGCGCGAATTGCGTCGGCTGTCAGCGGCTCGGTGGCGGCGAACAGGATTGCCTCGACCGCTCGGACGAGAGGGTCGGGCACTGTCATCGCAGCGCGCGCAGGTACAGCGGTGCGAACGGGGACGCCTGTTGCAGTTCCACCCTCCCCTGCCGCGCAAGTTCCAGCGCCGCGAGGAACGAAGATGCGAGCGCAGACTTACGGAACACGTCGCTTGCGCCGTCGGGCAAAAAGCTTTCGATCACCGCCCAGTCGATCGCACTGCCGACCAGACGGGCGACACGATCGAGCGCGGCTTCCAGCGTCATCACCGGGCGATCGGCAACGATGTGCATGACCGGACGGGTCCGCGCGCTGATCCGCCCATACGCCGCAATAAGATCGAAGATTTCGGCCTGCCACAATGTTTTGCGCATGGTTCTCAAGCCTTCGGGCGAACCCCGCGCGAAGACGTCGCGACCGATCCGGTCGCGCGCCATCAGCCGAGCGCCCGCGTCGCGCATCGCGTTCAGCCGCTCCAGGCGCAGTTGCAGCCGCAAGGCGAGATCTTCAGGGGAAGGCTCGACCTCCGGATCGCGCGGCAGCAGTAAACCGGATTTGAGATATGCCAGCCACGCGGCCATCACCAGATAATCGGCGGCGAGTTCCAGCCTGATCTCGCGGGCTTGCTCGATAAAGGCGAGATACTGATCGACCAGCGCGAGGATCGAAATCTCCCGCAAATTGACCTTCTGATTACGCGCCAGCGCCAGCAGCAGATCGAGCGGCCCCTCCCAGCCATCCAGGTCGAGCGTAAGGGTTTCGGGTTCGGTCATGGTGCGGTGTAATCAGATCCGACACGTGTGCGACAACCGAGGTCACTTGTTCGCACGACCTGCCGGGTGCGTAGGATCAAACCAGCGCCAGCAACGCGTCGCGCTTGGCGACCAGTTTCGCGAATGCAACGTCACTCCTGCGTGCCGTTACTCCCGCCATCGCGCGGTCGAGCCGCGCGCGTGACACCGCAGAGATATCGTCAAGCCGCTCGACGATTTCGACCATCTCGTCCATGCGCCCCCAGCAGTCGAGCACCACATCACAGCCTGCAGCAATCGCCGCCGCAGCCTTCTCGCCCGCGGTGCCGGACAACGCTTTCATGTCGATGTCGTCCGTCATCAACAGCCCGTCGAATCCGATCTTGCCGCGGATTACCTGTTCGACGACGGTCGGCGATAGCGTTGCGGGGCGCGCTGCATCCCACACGTCGAACACGATATGTGTCGTCATCCCCATCGGTGCATCCGCAAGCCTGCGGAACGGTTCGAGATCAACCTCAAGCGCGGCTTCGTCGGCAGTCACGCGCGGCAGTTCGAGATGGCTGTCGACAAGCGCGCGGCCATGGCCCGGCATGTGCTTGACCACTCCGACCACACCAGCCCGCGCGAGGCCGTCAAGGATCGCGCGGCCCATCGCCGCGACACGCATCGGCTCGCGACCAAGCGCGCGGATGGTGATGATCTCGGCGGTATCCGGTTGCGCGATGTCGAGCATCGGCCAGCAATCGACGTTGATGCCGACTTCGGCCAGCATCACGCCGGTTGCCTCGGCATGCGCGCGCACCGCCTCGATGGCGGAGATCGGCGCCACATCATACAGGGCATCAAATGCCGGGCCGGCAGGGAATGCCGGCCATTCCGGTGGCCCCATCCTCGCGACGCGCCCGCCCTCTTGATCGATCAGGATCGGCAGATCGTCACGGCCCGTCATGGCGCGTAGTTCATCCGTCAGGGCAAGGAGTTGAACGCGGTTCTCGATGTTTCGTTTGAACAGGATGAAGCCGAGAGGTTCGGCTTCGACGAAAAACCGGCGCTCATCGGCGGTAACGGTAAGGCCCGACAGGCCAAAGATGACAGGCTTCATCCCAGCGGCATATCAGCCTTGGGCGGACCGTCCAACCGGGTTCAACCAGCGCCTGCGATTTGGAGCACCACCGGCGCGGCATTCACCGCCAACGCGACGCACGTTCGCCTTCTTTCTCAATCCTTGGCAACGAAACACGCCTCGCCGGCAACCTTCAGCTTGCCGCACAGCTCGCCGGCTTGGCTGGCACTTCCGGCGTTGACGCGCAGCCGGTAGGTGGTGCGACCGTTTACGTCGGCAACCTGCACCGACTTGCCGAGGGGCGCGAGATAGGTGATCCGCGCGGACAGCTTGCTCCATGCCGCATTTGCCGCCGCTTCGGACGGGAACGCGCCGAGCTGCACGAGTGCACCGCCGGAGGTGCCGTGCGCGACGGCAGGCGTCGTCGTTTTCGCCTCCAGCTTGCCGTGCGAAGGCGGCAACGCAACGACCGCCTTGCTGGTGCCAGCACCTTCCTTGACCACCGGAGCGGCCTTCTTGCCGATGATCGGCGCCTCGGGCACCGCCTTTACGTTGATCGACGCATTGCCGCTGCCTGCGCCGTTGCTGGTCGCAATGGCGCTATCGCCCTCGCCTTCGACCTTGAGGCCACCCGGCTCATCCGGCTTGACCTTGTAATCGCCCTCCTGCGCGGCGATCATCGCGCCGTTGCCCCCGGCATCGCGCGCATTGCGGATGAGCTGATAGCCGAGGATCGCCGCGGCGATCACCGCGAGCAACGCCGCCACGACCAGCGCGATATGCAGTGCTGACGGTCCTTCGTGATAATCATCCTCTGCGGTTTCCAGCCACGGCAGGCGATCGTCGTCGTGGGAATCCAGCTTGGGCGACGTCATCACTTCATCTCCTCGACAGCCTCAACCCCCATGATGGAGAGACCGTTGCGAATGATCTGCCCGATCGCGTCGGCGAGGAAAAGCCGCGCGCATGTGACGGCCGGATTGTCGATCAAAAGGAAGCGACGTTCCGGCCGATCGTTGCCGACATTCCACAACGCATGAAGTGAAGCGGCCAAGTCATAGAGATAAAATGCAATTCGGTGTGGCTCACGTGCCGCCGCAGCCGTCTCAACGATACGGGGGAACTGCGCCGCCAGCTTCACCAGCGCGAGATCTTCCGTATCAAGTTGAGACACGTCAACACCATCACACACGATATTCGCGTCGGCAGCCCGGCGGTGCAGCGAAGCAATCCGCGCATGTGCATATTGGACATAGAAGACAGGGTTGTCCTTCGATGCCTCGACAACCTTCGCGAAGTCAAAGTCCATCTGCGCATCGGCCTTGCGGGTCAGCATGGTGAAGCGCACCACGTCCTTGCCGACCTCGCGCACGACATCAGCAAGCGTCACGAAGTTACCGGAACGCTTGGACATTTTCACCGGCTCACCAGCACGCAGCAGGCGCACCATCTGCACCAGCTTGACGTCGAAGCGAGTCTTGCCCCCGGTCAGCGCCTGCACCGCAGCGGTGATGCGCTTGACGGTGCCGGCATGGTCAGCGCCCCAGATGTCGATCAGCGCGTCGGCGGCTTGCGCCTTCTGGAAATGGTAGGCGAGGTCGGCGCCGAAATACGTCCACTGCCCGTTCGACTTGCGAATCGGTCGGTCCTGATCGTCGCCGAACTGCGTCGAGCGGAACAGCGGCAACACCACCGGCTCCCAATCCTCGAGCTCCTGCCCCTTGGGCGCTTCCAGCACGCCGTCATAGATCAGACCACGCGCCCGTAGCTCCGCCTCGGCCGCCTCCGGCTTGCCCTCGGCCTGCAACTCGGCCTCGGACGAGAACAGATCATGGTGGATGCCGAGCAGCGCGAGATCGGCGCGGATCATCACCAGCATCGCCGCCACCGCGGTTTTGCGGAACAGCACCAGCCACTCGCTCTCATCGGCCGTTACGAAGCGGTCGCCATATTCGGCTGCAAGCTGTTGACCGACCGGGACAAGATAGTCGCCCGGATACAGACCCTCCGGGATCGCGCCAACATCTTCGCCCAGCGCCTCGCGGTAGCGCAGGTGCACCGAGCGGGCGAGCGTATCGACCTGTCCGCCGGCATCGTTGACGTAATATTCGCGGATCACGGTATGCCCGGCGAACTCCAGCAGGGCGGCGAGCGCATCGCCCACCACCGCGCCACGGCAATGGCCCATGTGCATCGGCCCGGTCGGGTTGGCCGAGACATATTCGATGTTGACGGTCGTGCCACGGCCCGTGGTGGAGCGGCCATAATCACCCGCCGCGTCCCGGATAGCGGACAGCTCGGCGCGCCAGCTATCATCGCTGAGCTTCATGTTAATGAAGCCCGGCCCGGCGATCGCCACGTCCTCGACCTCGTCGAGCTTGCGCAACTCTCCCGCGATCTTCTCGGCCAGCGCGCGCGGGTTGGTGGCAGCGGGCTTTGCGAGCACCATCGCCGCATTGGTGGCGAGGTCGCCGTGGCTCGCGTCGCGCGGCGGCTCGACCGTGACGGCCGCGCGGTTCAGCCCGGCGGGCAGGTCTCCGGCAGCAACAAGCGTGTCGAGCGCCGCATCGAGATGCGCGGCGAAACGGGCGTAAAGGGTCATGTCTGGTCCGGTCGTGTCTGGCGAGCGCGGGCCTTAGCGGAATGCGCGTCCGGGTTCAAACGGCGCGGTCTACGCCAGCCCGGTCACCGCCTTGCCGCCTCGCCCACCTGGGAACAACGCCGCCATCGCGCGGTCACCCTCGATCCCGAAGTGTGACGCGGTCGCACCGGCGATCAGCGCGTCGAGCTGCATGGTCGGCTTCAGATCGCGGTTTTCGTACAAGGCGCTCGTCGCCAAACCGGGCCAGTCGGCCAGCACGCGCCCACCCTTCACCGCACCACCGAGCAGCATCGCCGCCGTGCCGGTGCCGTGATCGGTGCCACCGGTACCGTTCACCGCCACCGTCCGCCCGAACTCGGTGGCGACCAGCACCATCGTATCCGCCCACACCGGCCCGAGACCGCTCTGGAGCGCACCGATCATGCCATCGAGCCCCTTCAACTGCGCCGCCAGTCGCCCGCGCTGGCCGGTGTGCGTATCCCAGCCGCCAGTCTCGATCATGGCGATGCGTGCGCCGTTGGCAGGGGCGAGCAACTTGGCTGCCAGCGCGCCGGTCGCCGCCGCGTTCTTGCCGTTGTCGGCCGCCATGTCGCCGGTCAGGCTGCGTGTGGCGAGCGCATCGCTCCACAACGCATGCAACTGGCTGTCCCCCGCATAGAGCATCGACACCCGCTGCATCAGATCGTCCGATGCTTGCGGCAGCGCCGCGCTAGCGTAGGACGACACCTCATGCGGGCCACGCAAGGCCATCGGCATCGTCGCGGAGATCGCGATCGCCTTGGCCTCATCAGGCGATAGCAGGCCAAGCATGCGGTTGAGCCAGCCGTCGCGCACCTGATAGGCGCTCGCACCGCCAGTCTCGAGCACGTTCTGTCCGTCGAAGTGCGATCGATCCCGGTACGGCGAGGCGATCGCATGCGCGAACAACGCCTGTTTCTGGCCGTACAGCCGGTTCACCGCGCCGAGCGCCGGATGCAGCGCGAAGGTCGCGTCGAGCTTCGGCGCGGTCGCGAAATCCTCGGCAAAGGCGCCGCGCGCAGCCGCATACGCCGGATCACCCACAGGCGCGACGATATGCAGCCCGTCCGCCGCGCCACGTTGGATGATGAAAACAAAGCGCCGGTCGGTCGCCGCCTTGGCGAACGCCATGCGCGGCGCAAGCACGCCGGCAAGACCCAGCGCACCGGTACCGATGAAGGAGCGACGATCGAGCATGTTCTATCTCCGCAGGAATTCGGGTGCGACAAGCAGCAGCGCAAGCGCCTGGCCGGGGCTTTCCGCGCGGGCGAGCGCCTGCGTGGTGGCATCGCTGACAGCCGCCGGGAACAGCTTCGGCGCGAGCGCGCGCGCGTCGATCGTGGTGGGTGCGCGCTGCGCGAAGCGTTCCGCCGCCTCGACCCGGCGCATCACCGCGTCCGGCCCCGCCCAGGTCGCGGCGAGATCGTCGTAGCCGACCGGTTGGCCCGGCTTCCACACCGGCTGGCCGAGCTGGTTCATCAATCCGGTCACCGCCTGCGGGTCGACCGTCTTCTGGCCAAGCGCGCGCATCGTCGCGATTCCCCATTCCCACGGATCGCGGAATTTGCGCGGTGCCTCCACCCAAGCCTCGGGCGAATCGATGATCGCGCGGTATACCGTCGGCAGGTCGCCGCGCGATTGCAGGTATGCAGACTGCAGCCGCTTCACCATCGCCGGCGGCGGCGTGTCGCCCGCGAAATGCCGGGCGAGCTTGGTGGCGAGGTGGGTCGCGGTCGCCGGATTCAGCGCCACTTCATCGAGCACCGCCTGCGCCTGCTCGACGCCGCCGGCCGGGTACGTCTTGCCGATGATGGTGCGGTCGCCCGGTTGGTGCATCGCGCCGACGAACAGGAAATCGCCAGGCAGACCGTCCGTCCCCGCCATGCGCGCGCCGGGCGCCTGGCCGATGCCGGCGACGGTCCACCCGGTCAGCGCCCGCGCGAACTCGGTCACGTCGGCCTGTCCGTAACCGCTGCGCACTCCAAGGGTGTGAAGTTCCAGTATTTCGCGCGCGAGGTTCTCGTTCAGGCCAACCTTGCCCTTGCCGCGCGCGGCGTTGCGCAGGCCGATCGCGCTGTCCGGGCCGATCGACACCGCCTGATCGAGATAAAGCAGCATCGCCGGATGCCGCTCGACCGCGACGAGCATATCGCCGAACCGGCCGAGCAGGTGCGGGCGGATCGCCTCGAACTCCAGCGTTCCGGCAAGACCGGTGAGTTCCAGTTTGTCGGCGGAGACAGCGAAGTGATTCGACCAGAACTGCACCAGCCGCTCGACGAAGGGCGTATCGGTCATCAGCGCCGACTGCGCGCGGGCGCCGACCGCACCGGCATAATCCTGTCGCCCGGCGCGACGGGCGAACTGCGCGGCCTGACGCATCTCGGGGGTCCGCTCCACTTGACCAGGATTCGACATGCCCGGAGCGGGCGCCATGGTCGCAGTCGCAGGGCTGACGCCCATCGCCGGCGAGGGCCCGCGTGCGGCAGCGGTCATCTGCGCCTGCTGGCGCAGCGCCCGGCGTTCGCGATAATAGCTGGCGAGTTCGGCGGAAACACCCGCGCTGGTCGGTGCGGCGAGGATCGCATCCGGCTTCGCATCGTAACGCGTGAATTGCGCGATCAGCCACGCCTTGGGATCAGCGGGGATCGGCTGGTCCGGCCGGTTGCCGAGGCCGAATCGGTTGAGGGCGATACTGGCAGCGCTCATCGACATCTGTCTCCTGCCCCCGGATCCTCGTCATAACCCCGCAACGTCGCGAAAGTGTGTCAGCCGCGCGGCTTGGCGTTCGTTTCGTGCATCCGGGCGCGCGTTTTTTGCGTTTGGCGGCATTGCTGCACTGCAATAATCCGGGCTTCGCCAACGAGAACATACAGGATGCTGATCTGGCTTTCGACCAACCGAAAGGAAAGATCATGAACAAGACCCTCCTCCTCGCCGCCTCGCTTTTCGCGGCCGTTTCGACCCCGGCGCTTGCCGACACCGCGCCGCAGCACACCTTCACCCGCGATGGCGATACCTATGTCTACACGACGCAACAGGTCGCCAACCACACCGTCATTTCCGGTCGCGTGCTTAACACCGGCGATACGTTCCGTCTCAGCGTTCGCGGCAACCGCGTGACCGGCTTCTCGGGCCGTCGCGAAGTGTCGTTCGACGTGCCGGCATCCTCGGCGAAGGCGCTCGCGTCGAGCGCCAACTGATCGGCCCCAGCAATTAATGAGGAAGCGCCGCCGCCGCGATAGGATCGCGCGGCGGCGTTTCGATGTGGTCAGGCGACGGTCACGCCCTTCCAGAACGCGAAGCGGCCCTTGATCTCGGCGGCAGCCGATTTCGGATCGGGGTAGAACCACGCCGCATCCGGGTTGCGTGCGCCATCCACCACCAGCGTCTTGTAGCTGGCCGTACCCTTCCACGGGCAGATCGTCTGCGTGGCGCTGTCTTCCAGTACGGCAAGATCGACCGAGTCGGCCGGGAAATAGTGGTTACCCTCGACCACTACAGTGTCATCCGATTGCGCGATGACGGCGCCGTTCCAGCTGGCGGTCGGCATGGTTATCTCTCCTGAACGTTCAAACCGGCCGCAACATAGGCTTCCGGCCTGAAGCCCACCAGCAGCGTCGCGCCGCTTTCCAGCACCGGGCGTTTGATCATCGAAGGCTGCGCGATCATCAGGTCGATGGCGGTGTCACGGGTGAGGTCGTTCTTGGCGCTGTCCGGCAGCTTGCGGAAGGTCGTCCCGGCGCGGTTGAGCAGCACCTCCCAGCCAAGCGCATCGCTCCAGCGCTCCAGCGTAGCGCGATCTATCCCCGTCTTCTTGTAGTCGTGCACCGTATAGGCGACGTCATGCGCGTCTAGCCACGTCCACGCCTTCTTCATCGTGTCGCAGTTGCGGATGCCATAGAGTATGGTCATGGCTTCACCATCCCATTGAGAAAGCGGCCGAGCGTCACCACCGCCTGCGGCGCATAACCGAGCCGCGCGTAGAAGCCGAGCGCTGCATCGTTGGTGTCGCGCACCATCAACTGCACCTTGGGCGCGTCATGCTCCGCCAGCCACGCTTCCGCCGCCGCCATCAGCGCACGGCCGATACCGCCACGCCGGCGATTCGGCGCGACCGCCAGGTAGTAGATCCAGCCGCGATGTCCGTTGAAACCGACCATCACGCTGCCGATCAGCGTATCTCCGTCCCGCGCCAACAATATTGTCGAGGTCGAAGTGGCAAGCGCCAGCGCAAAATCGGCATGGGGATCGTTCCACGGCCGCGTCAGGCCGCAGGCGTGCCACAGCGCGACCGTCTCGACAGCATCGGCGTTCGTCGCCGCGATCATGCGCCGCCGTCCAGGGTAAGTTTGTAGCCGAGGTGGCTGCGCTCCCAGCCAAGCCGGTCGTAGAAGCGATGCGCGTCGACGCGGTCGCGCTGGGTGGTGAGTTGCACCATCCCGCACCCGGCGGCGCGGCACCAGTCGACCGCCCAGCCGATCAGCTCGGCGCCCAGGCCCTGCCCGCGCAGGTCGCTCGCGATGCGCACCGCCTCGATATAACCGCGCGCCATTCCCTTGCGCGACAGACCGGGCAGCGCCGCAAGCTGCACCGTGCCGACCACGCGCCCGTCCAGCTCCGCCACCGCGAGCAGCAGCTTGGGATCGGCGGCGAGCGCCTCGAACGCGGCAACGTAGCCTAGATCGAGCGGCAGGCTGGCATCCTCGCGCGCCGCGCCCTTGATATCGTCGGCCAACATCGCGACGATTTCGGGCAGGTCGTCGCGCGTCGCGGCGCGCACCCGCAGCCGGCTCATGCCGCGCCGATCAACTCGCGACCGATCAGCATGCGGCGGATCTCGTTGGTACCCGCCCCGATATCGAGCAGCTTGGCGTCACGCGCGAAGCGTTCGACCGGCCAGTCCTTGGTATAGCCCGCCCCGCCAAGCGCCTGGATCGCCTCGAGACTGACCCGCACCGCGTTTTCGGACGCGAGCAGGATCGCCCCCGCCGCATCGAACCGCGTCGTTCGGCCTGCATCGCAGTTGCGCGCAACGGTGTAGATATACGCCCGCGCCGAATTGAGCGCGACGTACATGTCGGCGATCTTGGCCTGCATCAGCTGAAATCCGCCGACCGGCTGACCGAACTGCTTGCGCTCCCGCACATAGGGCAGCACCACGTCGAGACACGCCTGCATGATGCCGGTCTGAATACCGGCCAGCACGGTGCGCTCGTAGTCGAGGCCGGACATCAGTACGCCGACGCCGCCGCCGACCGTGGCCATGACGTTCGCCTCCGGCACCTCGCAATCGGTAAACACCAGTTCGGCGGTGGGCGAGCCGCGCATCCCCATCTTGTCGATCTTCTGGCCGATCGCGAAGCCCGGCATGTCCTTCTCGATCAGGAAGGTGGTGATGCCGCGCGACCCCTCGCCCGTCTTGGCATAGACCACCAGCACATCGGCATAAGGTGCGTTGGTGATCCAGAACTTGGTGCCGTTGAGCACGTAACCGGCATCGGTCTTCACCGCGCGCAGCTTCATGCCGACCACGTCCGATCCGGCGCCCACTTCAGACATGGCGAGGCTGCCGACATGCTCGCCCGAAATCAGCTTGGGCAGATACTTCGCCTTCTGCTCCGGGTTGGCCCAGCGCGCGATTTGGTTGATGCACAGGTTGGAATGCGCGCCGTAGCTGAGGCCCACCGACGCGGAAGCCCGCGCGATCTCCTCGATCGCGACGACATGCTCGAGATAGCCGAGACCTAGCCCGCCGTCCGCCTCCGCCACGGTGATGCCGTGCAGACCGAGCGCGCCCATCTCCGGCCACAGCGCTTGCGGGAACCAGTCCTCCGCATCGATACGCGCGGCGAGCGGCGCGATCCGTTCGGCGGCAAAGCGTTCGGTCGTGTCGCGGATCATATCCGCCGTTTCGCCCAGCGCGAAATCGAGTTGAAGGCTCATCATCCTGCTCCGTATTCTTTTGATCGGCGGCAGATAGCATAGCCGGCGCGCAGCGGAACCCCACGCGGCACGGCAAGGGGTCAGGGGCGGCGAGACGTCGGGCCGGCCTGAACCAGCCGCACGCCATCGAGCACCAAGACGGGTCGCCCCGGCGGTGCATCCATGCCGGGAAGCACCACGTATAGCCGGTCGGGTACCAGCCGTCCGCTGCTGAAATCGCGCGTTTCCCTCTCCTGCCGCGCGATCGTGATGGCATTGTCGCGCGCTGCGTACACCAGCCGCATCGGTTTGCCGGCATCGATCGCGCGCCACGCAACCTCCTGAAACAGAGCGAGATGGGTGACTGCATCCGCCGGCACGAACGTGATGTCGCGTGCGCGCGCGATCACTGCTGCCCAGCGCGGGTCGCGCGTGCGCAGCCATCTGGTGCGGTTCTCGGCAATGCTGGCGTCGTGCCGCATCAAGGTGGCGAGCGGCACCAGATCGACCATCTGAACCGCCAGCACCAGCGCGAGCAGCAGTTGCGCCGCTTGCGGCGGCAACCGATAGGCGCTCGTCACCGCCCATAGCACCAGCACATAGGCGACCGGCCAGAACAGCCGTGCCGATGCGCGCACCGGATCGAGCAGCGCGACGGCGTGCGCCGACATCGGCACGGTCAGCAACGTCTCGCCCGCCCAGTCCACCCGTCGCGATATCGCGAGCAGCGTCAGCACCACCAGTGCGGGAAGCAGCCACAGCAGTCGCCGGTGCAGCGCCGAGATCGCTGGCGCAGTGCGACGTGACAGGAACGGCGTCATCACCACCAGCAGCAGGATGCCCGCGCCAAGGTACTGAAACGCCTCGACCTGGCGGTCCACCGCCTGCGGATGCGCGGGCAGGAACGGCGACATGCCGGCCAAGGCGGGATTCCACGGCGCGTCGAGCGGCATGCCGTATCGTCCGAACGATCCTGTCGACACCAACGCGCCGCCGCCGACCAGCAGCAACACGATGCCGACCGTAACGCCGAACGTCGCTACCGCGCCCGTCACCAGCCGGAGCCGGGCGGGCGCACCCTGCACGAAGCGTTCGAGCATTGCCGAACCCCAGATGCACGCGACCATCACAAGCAGATAGGCGTGGATCATCGCCGCCACCGCCATCACCGGCAGCCACCAGCGCCAGTTTCCGGCGCGGTGCGGCGACACGTGGATCCACAGCGCCCACAGGATCAGCCAATGCGCGCACAGATTGGCATGCAACTGCCGCACGAACAGCGTCGGCAGGAGCGTGAGCAGCAGCACGCCGCACCACAGACCCAGCGATGTGGCCGCATACGGCGCCAGCAGCGCCCGCGCGAAGCCGAGGTGCAGGACAAGGCACAGCAGGAACCACAGCCCGATGATCTGAAAGTCACCTCGGGGCGCGAACGGCTTTACCAGCAGTGCGGTCAGGGGATTGCTGTCGGTGAACAGCAGGCTGACGCCCTCCGGCGCGTTCAGCAGGTGCGTCCAGAAGCCGCGCGCGTCGGGATCGTTGAGCCAGGCATGAAGCCCAAGCGCGTTTTCGCCGTTGTCCGTGCCGCGCAGGAGCCAGCCGATATTGCCCGGATCGAGCATCGCGACATCGTGGAAACACACGAACAGGATACCGGCGAACACTACGATCAGAACCAGTTCCAACGGTGATCGATGAAGTGCCCGCATCGTGGCCGTGTAAGGCACAACGAACAAAGATGTGGTTAATGCGGCGTTTGCGATGCCCTGCCATCGGCCAATTGCGCAACGGTCGCTGCGTCACGATGGCCCCCGAACCAACGGTCGAGCGCCGCGCCGAACATCGCGCCACCGCCTGCCGCTTCAAACAAGGTTAACGACGAGCGTAGCTTCACCGCATCATTCCCGCCGAACACCGCCTCCGGCGATGGGTTCGGCAAATGCTCCAGCGCGCCGACGATCTCGCGCAGCCGCGCGCCCAGCAGCGGGTGCGCGAGATATGCCCGGGCCTCGTCGAGCGACCGAATTGCATAGTGGCGCGCCATCGCGCTTGATCCAAGGCCGGCGATCTGCGGAAAGATAAACCACATCCAGTGGCTGCGCTTGGCGCCCCGCCGCACCTCGACGAGCGCGGTCGCATAGCTGTCAGCCTGTGCCGCGACGAAGCGACCGAGATCGTAGGGATCACTCATTCGGCCAACATCATGTGGATCTGCGCCACCACCGCCGCGCCCTCGCCCACCGCCGCCGCGACGCGCTTGGTCGATCCGGCACGCACATCGCCGATCGCGAATACGCCGGGCAGGCTGGTCTGAAGCGGCAGCGCCGACCCGCCGGTCACGATGAAGCCCTTCGCATCTGTGTCGACGCAACCGTCCAGCCAGCCCGCATTGGGGTCCGCACCAATGAACAGGAAGAGGTGCCGCAAGGCACAGCGTCTGGTCGCGCCGGTCGCCCTATCCTTGAAGATCGCCGCGGTCAGCCCGGTCGTGCGATCGCCCTCCAGCCCGACGACTTCGGAGCCGACGTGGATCGTCACATTGGGCAACGCGGCGATGCGGTCGATCAGATACCGCGACATCGTCTCCCGGAGATCGCGGCGTACCACCAGATCGAGGTGCTTGACCTTGGCGGCGAGGAATACCACCGCCTGCCCGGCCGAGTTGCCGCCGCCGACCAGTGCGATACACTCGCCTTCGCACAGCTTCGCTTCGATCGGCGACGCCCAATATGACACACCATCACCGTCGAACATGGCGAGATTGTCGATGGCGGGGCGGCGATACCGTGCGCCGCTCGCCACGATGACGGCGCGCGCCCTCACCGTACCGCCGTTGGTCAGCACCAGCGTATGCGGATCGCCGGCACGGTGCGTCTCGCCGCAATCAAGCCGCTCGACAGCGAGCGGCACCGCCACCTCTACCCCGAACTTCAGCGCCTGCGTCAGCGCGCGGCCGGCGAGCGCGCGGCCGGAGATGCCGGTCGGGAAGCCAAGATAGTTCTCGATCCGCGCGGATGCGCCCGCCTGTCCGCCCGTCGCGCGTTCGTCCAGCACAACGACCGACAGCCCTTCGGATGCTGCATAGACCGATGCCGCCAGCCCTGCCGGCCCAGCGCCGACGATCGCGACATCGTAGACTTCCGCAGGATCGAGATCGGGAGTCATACCGAGGCAGGCGGCGGCCTCGGCATCGCTCGGTCGCTTGAGGATCGCCCCGTTCGGGCAGACCATCAACGGCAGTTCCTCGGGCAGGATACCACTACGCTCGATCAGCGCGCGCCCTTCGTCGTCCGAGGCGGCGTCGAGCACCAGATTCGGGTAACCGTTGCGCGTCATGAAGCCTTGCAGCCGCACGACATCGGCGCTGCCGGGCGTGCCGATCAGGATCGAGCCTGCGCCCCCTTCCTCGATCAGGCCGACGCGGCGCAGGATCAGCGCCCGCATCACGATTTCGCCAAGATCGGCCGATCCGACCATCAGCGCGCGCAGATGCGCGGCATCGAACGGCAACGCGGTACAGCCATCCTTACCGGCATGGCCCGCAGCGATGGTGGGACGGCCGGACAACTGCGCCACCTCACCGCTGAACTGGCCGGGCATATGGACGGTGATGACCGCCTCATCGCGAAGCCCGGCGCGGCGAGTGACGTCGATGCTGCCCGCCAGAACCAGCCATGCCGGCGCGGCGAGATCGCCGATACCGTAGACCAGTTCACCGGCCGCGAAGTCGCGCGCAGGCGCACTGGCGAAGCGTCGCGCGACCTCGATCTGCATCGAGTCGAGCGTCGGGAACATCTGATCGGTGCGCGTGTCGAGCGTGCTCATGGCGCGATCATCGGGCATGTGCGGGGGACATGGCAACCGCTACGTTCTGACCGATGTGGTGTGTCGTGCGGGGTATGGGCTACGCTTTGCTTCGTCAGCCGTTCTCATGGTTGCGCTGACAGCTGCAATCGACATGCCGGCCGCTCCCGCCGCCAACTGGCGAGCGTTACTTGGCCCGAACTGCGGTGCCGCTTGGAGGTTCGTCACGTTCAGGGTCTTTCGGCGCCCCGGGCTCAAGGAATCCGCGCGAAAGGCCATGATACAGGCGCTCGCGCGAGATGACCGAACTCACGCCATCCGCGATCAGCGCGGTCGCGAACAGCGGCAGGATCATGCCACGGCTCGCGGTCGCCTCGCTGATGATGATGACGGCGGTGAGTGGCGCGCGCACCACCCCGACGAAATACGCCACCATACCGAGCGTCACCACCGCACCGCCGGGATCACTCGGGAACGCCGCCGCGATCAGATGACCGATGCCGGCCCCCACCGCCAGCGACGGCGCGAAGATGCCGCCGGGCGTACCGCTCAGTGTCGTCGCCAGCGTGGTGATGAGCTTGGCCGGCCCGAACCACAGGGTTCCTGTGCCGCCCTCGACCAACTGCTTGGTCGCATCATAGCCGGTGCCCCACACCTCGCCGCGCGTGGCTATGCCGAGGATCGCCACCACCAGACCGCAGCCGGCGGAAAACAGGACCGGGCGTGAGCGCATACGCTTCAGCAGCGGGTGCGACGGCGACGTGAAGGCCAGCACGGCGCGACTGAACAGCCCACCGCTGGCACCGCCCACCACCCCCGCCACGGGGCAGATCAGCACGACCGATGCCAGCGACAGCGTCTGCCGCATCGACCCGAAATAGACGTAATCGCCCGCGATACCGAGGCTGACGAGGCCGGAGATCATCACCGCCGCCATCACCAGCACGGCCACGCGCTGTTCGTAGGCGGAGGCGAGCTCCTCGATCGCAAAGGCGACACCGGCAAGCGGCGTGTTGAACGCCGCCGCCACGCCCGCCGCGCCGCCCGCGATCAGCACGCCGGCGGTGATCGGCACGCGCAGCACCTTGTGCACCGCGATCATGATCGCGGCGCTGACCTGGACGGTCGGGCCCTCTCGCCCAACGCTTGCGCCGGCGAACAGCATGACCACCGTCATCGCGATCTTGGCGAAGGCGGTGCGCAGCGACACGAGCGGCCCCTGCGATGAGCGTTCGGGCGTGCGGCTCGCGGCGATGACCTGCGGGATGCCCGACCCGCGCGCCTGCGGAACCCAGCGCAGCGTCGCCCAGGTTATCACCGCGAAGATTGCCGGGCTCGCCAGCAGCGGCGCGTAAGGCCAGCGCGCCACGTCGGCCGCGAACACATGCTGCGCCCAATCGCCCGCCTTTGCGAACAGCAAGGCGACAATGCCGAGCAGAACCGCGCCGATCCCGGTGGCGATGCGTCGCCGGAACACGCCGAGCGGCAGCACCAGCCCGTCCTTGCGCAAACGCATCCAGTTGGTGATGTGCTGGCCCAGCCCCGCTACCGACGATCGCTTCATTCCGGCCGTGTGACAGATGGCGGCGCGGCGCGCTACCCGTTAAGCCGGCGCATGACCGACCTTTCCGCAATCGTTGCAGACATCGCCGCCGAGATGGCCGACGCGCCTGATCGCGGCACCGTGGCCGATTACATAGCTCCGCTCGGCGCGGTCGATCCGCGCCGGTTCGGCATGGCCGTGATCGCCGCCGACGGCACCTGCCACCTCGCCGGGGATGCCGAGCAGCCATTCTCGGTGCAGAGCGTCGCCAAGGTATTCGGCCTGACGCTGGCGCTTGGCGCGGCGGGTGATGCGGTATGGCAGCGGGTCGGTCGCGAACCCTCCGGGACAGCGTTCAACTCAATTGTGCAACTGGAGGCGGAGTTCGGCATCCCGCGCAATCCCTTTATCAACGCGGGCGCAATCGTCGTGTCCGACATCCTGCTCGGCCGCCGCGAGCCGGCCGAGGCGATCGCGGAGATCCTGCGGTTCGTGCGCGCACTGGCGGGTGAAGACGACATTTTCATCGATGCTACCGTCGCCGATGCGGAGGCGACTACAGGCTACCGCAACAAGGCGCTCGCCAATTACATGCGCGCGTTCGGCAATCTGCACCACGAGGTCGACCGCGTGCTCGGCGTGTATTTTCACCAATGCGCGCTGGCGATGAGTTGCCGGCAACTGGCGCTGGCCGGGCGCTATCTGATGAACGGCGGGCGTAATCCTTCGACGGGCCATTCGGTGGTGTCGTCGCGCCGCGCTCTGCGCATTAACGCGCTGATGCTGACCTGTGGCCATTACGATGGTTCGGGTGAGTTCGCTTTCCGTGTCGGCCTGCCCGCGAAATCCGGGGTCGGCGGCGGGATCCTGGCGATCGCGCCGGGCAAGGCGAGCATCGCGGTATGGTCGCCCGGGCTGAATGCGCGCGGCAACTCGCAACTCGGTACGCTCGCGCTGGAGCGACTGGTGCAGCGTACCGGCTGGTCGGTGTTCGAGGCGGACTGATCGCCGATTGCGATCAACGACATCGATCGATGATGGTGGCACCGCCGCGTCGCTGTTGATACAGCCTAGGCATGTCTGTCCAACTGCCGCGCGTTGCGACCGCGCCCTTCTGCCCGTCCGAGGTGCGCGGTTCGGTCGCGATCGCCGACGCCGCACCGTTGTGGCGCAAGCTGCTGCGCGCGACGGGACCTGGGCTGCTCGTGGCGGTCGGCTATATGGACCCGGGCAATTGGGCGACCGATATCGCCGCAGGGTCGCGTTTCGGCTACGACCTGCTGTTTGTCGTATTGATGTCGAGCATCGCCGCGATCCTGCTGCAATCGCTGGCGATGCGGCTAGGCGTCGTGGCGGGCGAGGACCTCGCACGGATGGCGCGCACCGAATATCGTCCGGCGGCGACCTATGGCCTTTGGCTGCTCGCCGAGATCGCGATCATCGCGACCGATATCGCGGAAGTTCTGGGGAGCGCCCTCGCCTTCAACCTGCTGCTCGGCGTGCCACTATGGGCGGGCGTACTGCTGACCGGGCTCGACACGATCGTCGTGCTCGGGCTGAAGGGCAATGGGTTCCGACAGATCGAGGCGATCGTGCTGGGGCTGGTGCTCACGATCGCCACCTGCTTCATCGCGCAGCTCGTCATCGCCGGGCCGAGCGTGGGCGGCATTCTGCATGGCATGGTGCCGAAGCTGTCGATCTTCGCGGACCATCAGGCGATCTACCTCGCGGTCGGCATCCTCGGCGCGACGGTGATGCCGCACAACCTCTACCTTCACTCCTCGATCGTGCAGACGCGCGTGACCAATAGCGACCCGGCCGGTGTGCGTGAATCGCTGCGGTTCGCCACTGTCGATATCGTCGTGGCGCTGCTGCTCGCCACGCTTGTCAACGGTGCGATCCTGACGCTGGCGGCGGCGACGTTCCACGCCAGCGGGCACGGCGATGTCGCAGAGATCGAGGATGCGTACCGTCTGCTCGCACCGATCACCGGCGCGACGGCGGCGGCGATCCTGTTCGGCATCGCGCTGTTTGCCTCCGGCCAGAGTGCGACCTTCACCGGCACGATCGCGGGGCAGGTGATCCTGGAGGGGTTCCTCGACCTCAAGATCCCGTGCTGGTTGCGTCGTGTCATCACGCGCGGCCTCGCATTGCTGCCGGCGTTGGTTGGCGTACTGTGGCTGGGCGATCACGCCGTCGGCAAGTTGCTGGTGTTGACGCAGGTGGTGCTGTCGCTGCAACTGCCGTTCGCCATCTATCCGCTGATCCGCTTCACCAGCAGCCGGCGCATCATGGGCGTTCACGCAAATGGCGTGGTGGTGCGGATCGCCTCCTGGTGCGTGTTTGCAGGCATTGTCACCGCCAATGTATGGCTGATCGCGCAAAGCCTGTAACCCTGGCTGTGGAACCTCGCGCAACGCGGAGCATTTCCCCTGCATAACTGACTGGAGCTACGTTTTTGCCAAACACCAAGCCGCCGAGGAATGCCGGCAAGGCAGCCATCGTCATCATCGCGATCGTGGCGGCGGTCTGGGCTGTCGTGTTCTTCGGATTCAACATAGCGCACCACAATTCCGCGCAGAGTGAAGAGCAGGGCCAGGTCCCGCCCGACACCAACGCGCAGGACGCGAAGCCGCAAGGCCCGCACGATCTTGGTACGGAACCGCGCTCGCATAAGTAAGGCGCGTGGACGCCGTCAGCGTCGACCAGGCTGAATATAGGCCGGGTCGAACTGGCCCAGTCGTATCAGGCGCTGCTCGTCTAGGATTCGCACGTGGTCCGGGTTCTTCACCGCGACGCCGTCGTCCGCCAGCCGCTTCAGCATGCGATTGAGGTGAACCGGCGTCAGGCCCACCGCGTCGGCGAGATCGACCTGCGTGATGGGAAACGGAAAGCCACCGCTCGGTTCCCCGATCAGTTGGTAGCGCACGTGCATCTCGGCAAACAGATGCGCGATACGCGCCAACGCGTTCTTGCGGCCGAGGTTGGCGTTCCAGTGCGCGAGAATGCTGGCATCGACGGCGCAGTCACGCCAAAAAGCGGCGGCGATGCTCGGGTAGCGTGTGGCGAGCTCCCGCAACGCCTCGTGCGGGATGCGCAGGATGCGGGTCGGGGTCAGCGCGTGCAGCGCCCAGGTGACCTGCGGCGCCACCACCGAATGCAGATCAGCCATGTCGCCGGGAATATGGATCGCCACGATCCCGCGATCGCCATTGCGGGTCTGGGCGAAGCGCGCCACCAGTCCATGAATGATGAGGCAGGCGTGATGCACCGGTTCGCCGACCCGCACGAAATCCCGCTCCACGTCGACTAAGGTCGCGATCCCCGGCGTCGCGAGCAGCGCGGCGCGTTCCTCATCGCCGAGCGGTGAACGGCCGGACAGCCGCCGAAGGTAGAGCGCGAGCGCCGTCTCGGTGCTTGATCGCGTCACGTAGAAACACCCCCTGCTAATCCGATACGCACACGTCTCCGTGTTAATGTCGTGCCCGCCGACAGGTTCCGGTGAGAGTGTCGAATTGAACCGACACCGCGTCACCGCGTCTTGACCCTCGCGGTTGCCTGATCGAAGGCGATCCACCAACCGCTTTATACCTGAAGGAACGATCATGGCTGCAGACAAGATGGACATCGACCTGGCAACCGCTCTCGACAATATCGACGAGCGGATGGTCGAGTTCACCGCCGAGGTAGACGGCGATGAGTATCAGTTCGGCGTGCAATATGCCGTTCTGGAGGCATTGAGCGGCGACGTTCCCGAAGACGACGCGATCGAGATGTTCACCCGTTTCAGCGACACGATCGGCGAAGCGGGGCTGGTAGCGCTGCGCCGCGACGACTCGGCCGATCTGATCGTCATAAGCGAAAACGACCTCGAATAACGAGTGACCGTATTAACCTGACTTGCTTTCGATCAGGGCGAATTTCCGGAACATCGCTCCGGACCGGGCGTAGTCGTGGGATGAAATCCGCGACCTCGCCGCTCTTTCCCTGGCAGCATCCTGCCCAGGGGGAACTCGAACTCCTGATGAAAGATCATGTCGGTGCGGCCGACTTCCCGTGCGTCGGCGCGAAGTCCGCGCTGGCGCACGGTACGCTGGAAGTCCTGGCGTGCAATGCGATCGACAGCGCGTGGGACGATCTGCGCATCCACGACGGGCTGATGACCTGGGCGGAACGGTATCGGGACGACCCCGGCCTGTTCCGCAGCTTTGCGGTGATCTTCGAAGGCCCGACGGACTTCACCGAGACGGAATTCGAGGGAGCGCTTTGGACGCGCATCCAGTCGCTGTCCGACAAGGATATCTGGCGTGGCCAGCGCTACGATACCCGGGTCAGCGCCGATCCCGGCGATCCGCATTTTTCGCTGAGCTTCGGCGGCGAAGCGTTCTTCGTCGTCGGGTTGCACCCGCAGGCCAGTCGTCCCGCCCGTCGCTTCTCGCGGCCGACGATGATCTTCAACCTGCATGACCAGTTCGAGGCGCTGCGCGCGATGGGCAAATATGAAGGGATGCGCGAAAAGATCATGGTTCGTGACGAGGCGCTGGCCGGATCGCGCAACCCGATGCTGGCCCGGCATGGTGACATGAGCGAGGCGCGGCAATATTCGGGCCGCGCGGTCGATACCGAATGGCGCTGCCCGTTCCAGTACAAGGGCGAGCAATGAGCGCCCCCGCCGTCGTCATCCCCGAACGCAGCGGCACCGCCTTCGCGCTACCGCGCGGGGCAACGTTGACCGTGATCGACCCGCGCGGTGAGCAGGTTGCCGATCTGCTCGCGTTTAACGCCGATGATCTCGACGAGGTGATCTCTTCGGGGCGAACGCTGGATTATGCGGAAACGATTCGGCTCACCACCGGCCACAAACTCTATTCGAACCGTAGTCGGGTGATGCTCGAGATCATCGCCGATACTGTCGGGATCCACGATTTCCTGCTGACCCCGTGTTCGACCGATACGTTTCTGCACTTCTATCCGACGCTACCGGTGCATCGTGGCTGTTTCGGCAACCTCGCGGAGGCACTGGCGCCGTATGGCGTAACGCCGGATCGCATTCCGATCGCGTTCAACTGTTTCATGAACGTGCCGATCGACAGTGAAACCGGCAAGCTGAAGGTTCTGCCACCGGTCAGCAAGGCGGGCGATCACGTCGTGTTTCGTGCTGACATGGACCTGATTATCGGCCTGACGGCATGTTCGGCGCCGGACTCGAACGGTGGCACCTTCAAGCCCATCGAGTATCGTATCGACTGATGTGCTCGCCCGCCACGCGGTGTGGCGGGCGATGCGCCGGGGTCAGACCGCGTCCGATCCCATGTACCGGCTAAACTCTTCCTTATACCGCTGCGAGATCATCGACTGCTCGTCGGCGGAAGCTTCCTGCTTCAACTGGAGGAACCACGTGCCTTCCTCGGAATAGATGTGGTGCGTCACCGCACCGCGGATGTGGCCAAGCTTGTCGAGATAATCCTGGCTCATCGGATCAAGCCGTTCGAGCAGACCGAGTTCCATCTTCGCGGCGGACTGCTCCTGATAGGCGAGCTCCGCATGACCGACCTGATGTTCCTCGGCCATTGCAGGATAGATCGCCGCCTCCTCCGCGACCGCGTGGCCGGTCAGGATGACGCCCAGCGCCTTCTGCGCGGCGATCCGCTCGGCCGGGGCGGCGGCAGCCTCAACCGCATCGAACGCGCGCTCGATCTGGCGGTGATGATCAAGGATCAGTGACAACCAGTCGCCGGGCGTCGCGGCGGCTTCCGCCTTCGCGCGTGCTTCCACGCGAGCTTCCTCGCTCTCGGGCGGGGTGATGGCGGCGATGGCTTTATCGATAACGGACATTGTGGCTGCTCCAGCTTGCTCAAGCCCGCTTTGGGTCTCTACTTTACAATGCACACGATCGAGGCGCGTTCCTCGACTTGATGTGCATCATGCAGTGAGCGCGTACCGAACGTGGAGCGCCACGCCGACGCCGGTTGTGACCTGCGTCGAGCGCACAAAAAACGGGGCGGAAGCATCATCTGCTTCCGCCCCGCTCCCCGATGTCACACGTTCCCGCATCGGGAACGCGCCACGATCAATCCTTCTTCGCAGTCAGATGTGCGCTGAGGTGCTTGTTCATCTCGAACATGCTGACCGACTTCTTGCCGAAGATCTTCTGCAACTTGTCGTCGCCGTTGATCTGGCGGCGATCCTTGGCGTCCTGAAGATCGTGCTTCTTGATGTATTCCCACACCTTTTTCACGACCTCGCTGCGCGGGAGATCATCCTTGCCGACGATCTCGGCCAGATCCTCCGACGGCGTGACCGGGGCGGTGATGCCGCCACGTGCGCCTGCGGCCGGCTTGCCGGTCGCCTTGACCTTCTTTTCCGCGGCTGCCGTTTCGTCCTTGCCGCGCTTTTCCGCTGATCGTGCCATGATTGCTCTCCCTCAAATACCTAGTCGTCGAATTACAGTGTGCCGCACATATACGCTGCGCAACCCCGTTCGTTGCTCGGCACACTCAGAAAGGCGCGGTATCGGCCCGATCTTCACCACGTTCCCATCGTCTTCACCGCGCCGGCACACCCTGCGCCGCAGGCAGATCGACAATATCCGACGATGAAGACCAGATGTTGATCCCACCATCTTCTGCCGCCTTGTCGATCGCCGCAAGGTCTTCCGGCGAAAAATCAAGCCGCTTTACCGCGTCGAGCGAATCATCGAGCTGTTCGAGGGTACGCGCACCGATCAACGCAGATGTCACACGGGCGTCGCGCAGCACCCACGCGATCGCCATCTGCGCCAGCGTCTGGCCGCGCCCTTTGGCGATACCGTCGAGCGTACGGATCGCGGCGAGGTTCTGATCGGACAGCAGCGTCTGCGCGAGTGAGCCGCCACGACTGGCGCGCGCATCCTCCGGCACGCCGCCAAGGTATTTGGCGGTGAGCATCCCTTGCGCCAGCGGCGAGAACGCGATGCAGCCGGTGCCGAGATCCTCCAGCGTGTCGAGCAGGTCCCGCTCGATCCAGCGGTTGAGGATCGAATAGCTCGGCTGGTGGATGAACAGCGGCACCTTCTCCTCCGCCAGAATCGCGGCGGCCTGACGGGTCAAACCCGGTTCGTAGGACGAGATGCCGACGTACAGCGCCTTGCCTTGCCGGTGGAGCTGGACCAGCGCGCCCATCGTCTCCTCAAGCGGCGTATCCGGGTCGACCCGGTGCGAGTAGAAGATGTCGACGTAATCGACCCCCATCCGCTTCAGGCTCTGCTCGCAACTGGCGATGAGATACTTTTTGGACGAGCCGATATCGCCATATGGCCCCGGCCACATGTCCCACCCCGCCTTGGTCGAGAGAATCAGTTCGTCACGATGCGCGGCGAAGTCGGCGGCGAATACCCGGCCAAAGTTCTCCTCGGCCGAACCGTAGGGCGGACCGTAATTGTTGGCAAGATCGAAATGCGTCACGCCCCGGTCGAACGCGCGGCGCAGGATAGAACGGCCGGTTTCGAACACATCGGTGCCGCCGAAGTTCTGCCACAGGCCAAGGCTGATCGCCGGCAGTTTCAGCCCGCTGCGGCCGGTGCGACGATACGGCATGCGATCGTCGTAGCGGGCGGCGTCGGCAACATAGGGCGAGGGGAACGGCATGGGCAATCTCCGGACAAGGCGTTCGTTACTGTCGCCTTTTCAGGCGCGGTCGCGGGTAGCAACGATTGCCACACCATTCCGCTCCCCGTCCCGCGCGGTTTAGAACAGCAGCGTCAGGCTGTAGAACAGCGCGCCCACCGCCGCCGAAGCCGGGATGGTGATGATCCACGCGATCACAACATTGCCAGCCACGCCCCAACGCACCGCCGACGCGCGCCGCGCCGTGCCTGCGCCGATCACCGCGCCGGTGATGGTGTGCGTGGTCGACACCGGTATGCCGAGCCACGAGGCGGAGAACAGGATGATCGACCCGCTGAGCGATGCGCTGAACCCCTGATGCTGTGACAGCTTGGTGATGCGCGAGCCCATCGTCTCGATGATCTTCCACCCGCCGGTCATCGTACCCATCGCGATTGCGACGTAGCAGGCAATCGCCACCCAGTGCGGCACCGCAAACGTCCCGTGCAGATAGCCGGTCGAGTAGAGCAGCACCGTGATGATCCCCATCGTCTTCTGCGCGTCGTTCAGGCCGTGGCTGAGCGAGTAGGCGGCGGAAGAGCACAGGTGCAGATTGCGGAACGTCTTTTCCGCGCGGTGCGCGCTCACACGGTGTAGCGCCCAACTGGTCACCAGCATGATGAGCATCGCCAGGATCATGCCGAGCGTCGGCGACAATACGATCGCGATCAGCGTCTTGTTGAGGCCGACCCACTTGATCGTGCCGATGCCCGCATGCGCCACCCCCGCGCCGATCATGCCGCCGACGAGCGCATGGCTGGACGAGGAAGGAATGCCCTTCAGCCAGGTCACCACGTTCCATACCATCGCGCCGGCCAGCGCGCCGAATACGACGCCCGGCGTGATCAGGTTCTTTTCGATCAAGCCCTGCCCAATCGTATCCGCCACCTTGTGCAGGCTGGGAAAGGTGATCGTCAGGAAATACGCGGCGAAGTTGCAGAACGCCGCCATGCCGACCGCGTGGACGGGTTTAAGCAGCCGCGTCGCAACCACGGTCGCGATCGAATTGGCCGCGTCGTGCAGGCCGTTGAGGAAATCGAAGGCCAGCGCGACGGCGATCAGGCCGATCAGCAGCGGCAGGGAAAGTTCGTACATGATGGATCAGCTATGATCGATGACGATGCCGTCGATCTCGTTCGCGACCGCCTTGAACGCGTCGACAATGCGTTCGAGGTGATCGTACACCTCCCGCGCGACGATGAAGCCCTGTACGTCGTCCGCCTTCAGTTCGGCAAACGCGCGTTTCACGCCGATCCGGTAGATGTCGTCGGACTGGCTTTCCATCCGCACCAACCGCTCGGTCAGTTCGTGCAGCCGCACGCCGTTGGCGGCGACATCCCGCAGCAGCGGCATCGCCTCCGCCGTCAGCCGCGCGGCATCGACAATGATCGCGCCGATATCCTTCATTTCCTGCTCGAACCCACGCAGTTCGTACAGATCGATCGCCTGAACCGCAGCCTGCATCTCGTCGATCGCATCATCCAGCGAGCTGATCAGGCTGGTGATCGCGCCACGGTCGAACGGCGTCAGGAACGTCTCGCGCACTGTGCGCAGCACCTCGCGGTTGATCTCGTCCGCGTCGCTCTCGCGCTCGATAACCTCGCGGATATGGTCGCGGTTGCCGTCTTGCAACAGCCGCGCCAGCGCGTCGGCGGCGGCGACGACCGTGACGACATGCGCCTCGAACATATCGAAGAAATTGCCGCTTTTGGGCAGCAGCCGTTGAAACCAGGCGAACATGCTTCCCACCCTTGATGTGCTGGCGACCGCGCTCAGGATTCCCCCCCGGCGCGTCGCGGCTTTGAAATCGGTTGGCCCGAACGATCGGATCAGGTCGCGCAGATCGGGCTCGTCGACAGCTTGCGCCGCATCGGCCAGGCTGAACCAGCGGCGTTCGCGCTCGGGCTGTTCCTTCCACGCGCCAAGCTCGGTGTTTACCGCCAGGCAGAACACATCCACGTCGATCATCAGCGAAGCGCCGTTGCCACGCCGCTTGCGATACCGGTACGACCCGAGCGGGGTCGGGCAGACCAGACCTAACACCCCCGCCTCCTCCTCCGCCTCGACGGCGGCCGCGCGGTGCAGCGGCAGGCCAGTCATGATGTTCCCCTTTGGGATCACCCAGCGCTTGGTCTGTCGCGACGTCACCAGCAAAATGTTGATGGGCGCGTCGATACCTTGTCCCATCACACGGTACGGCAAGGCAGCGATCTGGCGAATGTTGCGGGCTCCAAACGCCACTGCGGCGGAACGACCCGTTACACGCTCGGAGTGGCGATCCGCAACCTGCCGATTGCAAGACTCCTGGTGAAACGCGTCAACAGCGCCGATCGCGCGTGTTGGTCTGCGGCAATATGCGCAGCCGGCGCTTCGCCCAATAACTCAGGTCCATCGAAATCCTGACCTTCGCGCCGGCGTGGGTGTAGATCAGCTGATCGCCCTTTTCGTCAGGCGTGGCGGTGCTGCAATTCTGCCACCCGGCGTGTTCCAGCCCCTCGGTGATCTTGTAGACGGCATATTGATCGGTGTCGTGCCACAGCACCACCTCGTAAAAACCGCCGCCGCCATCGCCGCCGATCAGGTCGACCGCTGCCTCATAGGGGCCACCGCCTTCCAGCATCACACCATGCTTGCGGCAGCGCATGCTGATGTAATCGGGCTGTACGCAATCCGTGAAGCCGGCGCGCCGCGCATCGGCGAGACTGCCGGTGACGGGCAGCCCCTCGAACATCAATCGGGGCGGCGGCTTTCGCTGCGGGCCGCACCCGGCGAGCAGGAGCAACGCAAGCCACGCTGATACATGTTTCATCGAGAAAGCCCTGCCCCGCTGCGGAACGCGTCGGGCAGGTCATACGCTGTTTTCGCCGCTACGCCATTCACGTCGCGCACGCCGCTCAGCGATGTCGTTGAGCCAGCGCGCTGACGATCTCCTGCTCGGTCGCGACATGCTCCTCGATAATGCAGCGCAGGCCAAGATCGCTGATGCCATGATCGGACATGACATGCGCCTGGGCGACGTTGAGGCCATCGGAGGATCGTACCGACGTGCCCGCCGCAACAAAGGCGTGCGGGTGCTGGGCGTGCCATGCATAGGTGCCGGTGGTCGCGACCACGCAGTCGTTCGGATCGACGATCGAGGCGACGGCATTGGTCGCGGTCTTGTTGATGACATTCATGATCGACCCTGCCTGCCCCTCGAAATCGAATTCGAGGTAGCAGACACCGATCGTCGCCCCCTCGTACCGCACCGGCGCGACGAAGATCAGGACCTTGCGATCCGCGGACCACGGATTTTTCCAGACTTCGTCGGTCATCCACCCGACATTGGCCGGTGCCGCCATCGCCTTTTCAAACTGCGAATAGCCTTTGAAATTGACCCGGCGAACGGCGGCATTCTCATGCGCGCAGACCGCCACTCGCCCCTCCGCATCGACCATGAAGGCGTTGATAAAATAGGGCGAACACCCCAGCAACGTGCGCAGGCGCTCCAGCGCGCGTGCCTCGGTGCGCGGCGCGGCATGGTCGAGCAACAAAGCCTCTGCAACCGAATGGTCGGTCGCGAGCATGCGGATATCGATCGACCGATCGTAGATCGTGCGCGCCAGCGTATCGGCGACCGACTGCGCCAGGTCGGCGAGACGTCCGCCCTCGATTTCGCGCGCTAGTTCGTCGGCGATCGCGCTGCCGTGGTGCAGGTAGCCAAGCACCTCGTCCCGGAAGCTCGCGGCGGCGGTGCGCGCCAGCCCGGCAAGTGTCTTGACCTCCTGCGCCACCACCGAAAATCCACGACCGGCGTCGCCGGCGCGCGCCGCCTCGATCGTCGCGTTCAGCGCAAGCAAATTGGTTCGCCCCGCAATATCTTCGGCTTGTTGCGCGTGGGCGGTAACCTCGTCGCTGAGGGAACTGAGCAGGGATCGGATACGGCGTGGCATCTACGGCTTTCGTCGCTGAGCCATCTGTATTGCACGAACGTGATTAAAATTTGGTAGGCTGGTGCGAACCGGGAGTGCGAAACCAGTCCAGCAAGTCCGTGCGACATATCGCATTCGCACGCACGCTGCGCGTTGCGGCTGAACCGGGCAGCGACGGCCCCTTTAAGAGCCAGCATCGTTCAACTCCGGGATGGCGGGTGCTGATTTACATAAAGGAATGTCCGCGCGTAATGTGTATAGTCGATCGGTCGACCACACCCCAGCCGAGGTAAAGGCAATGGCCTCCTGCCCTGTTCCCGATAAGAACGACTACCTTTATCGGCGCGCCGAGCAGGAACTGGAACAGGCACAAAGGGCCGCGCACCCGGCAGCGGTAAAGGCACATTACGTGCTGGCGGGATATTATCTGGATCAGGTCTACGGCGGCGGTGAACAGCCGGCCGATGGTAAGGGTTTCGACTAAACGAGTCGCCGATCAGAGTCGTTCGCCATCCAGGTCGATCGGCGATCAGTTCGCACGATTGAGTGGTGAGCAGTAACGGCCCGGTTTGACGTCCCGGCCAGCGAAGATCGCGCCAATCTCCTCGTAGCGTCAGACTATGCACATCGGTACTGCTCCCGGCACAGAACGATCTCCGCGAGGCGTTCGATCCGTATCCGGACCATGCCAGCGCGGATCCTGCCGAAGGCGTCATCGACAGATCCGCTCCAGGACTGCGTCGTTATCGGTCACAGCGAGCAGAACCTCAACGTCAGGTTGCTCGTGCTGCTTTGATCGCCGCCAGCCTGGCCATGACTTCCGGCCGTCCCAGCAGCGTTTCGGTCGTGTCCGGCATCCTGCGTCGCCAGTTGGGGTGCTCATCGATCGTGCCAGGGAGATTGGGCTGCTCAATCGCACCGATGATATCTTCCAGCGGCATGACAGCCAGGCTCGACGGCGCGCGCGCCACGAAGGCGAGAGCCGCGTCGACCGGGCGATCGCCATCATGCGGCGCGGGCTGCGGCTCGGCTGCCACGCCAGCCTCGACGAACGCGCTCCACAGCTTGGCGCGCTCTTTGCCACGCGCGGCTTGATCCTCGGCCTGATCGGCGGCACGCGAAGTCCGCCCGAGGTTCCAGTTCCACTCGATATCACGCCCACGCCACCAGCCGGCGACGGTCGCGAGATCGTGCGTGCCGGTCATCGCCGCAGCGTCCCGGCCGTAGCGCTCCGGTGGCAGGAAATCGCCATTCTCATCACGCTCGAACCACAGAACGCGCATGCCGAGCATCGCCTTCTCGTCCATTGCCGGTCGAAAGCCATCGGGTACGGTACCGAGATCCTCACCAATCACCACCGCGCGGGCGCGATGCGATTCGAGCGCAAGCAGGCGAAGCATGTCGTCCATCGGCATCGTCAGATACGCCCCCTGCTTGGCAGAAGCGCCGTCCGGCACCACCCACAGCCGTCGCAGCCCCAACGCATGGTCGATACGAATGCCGCCGGCGTGGCCGAGCGTCGCGCGCAGGGTCGCGATGAACGGCGCGAAGCCGCTGCGCTGCAGGGCACGGGGCGAGAAGCCGGTGATGCCCCAATTCTGGCCGTCGGGGCCGAGCAGATCAGGCGGCGCACCGATCGAAAGGCCTGTGAGCAGATCGTCCGGCCGGCTCCAGGCGTGGCTCCCGCCCGGGTCCATGCCGACCGCCAGATCGGCGATCAGCCCCAGTGCCATACCCGCACCGGTCGCTGCCTGCTGCGCAGCATTAAGACTACGCTTGGCGAGCCATTGCAGGAACAGAAAGAAGCCGACATCGTCCTGCCGCTCCGCCGCGAACAGCGCGACCGCAGCGCCGGCGGGATCGTGGTACGCGGCCGGCCACTCCTGCCAGCCACGCGCGCCCGATTGCGAGAAGAAGTAGGCGTGGAGCGCATCGAAACGGGCGTGCCGCTCAAGTTCACCGCCGCCTTCGGCCGCGAACGCCGCGACCGACGCGCGCACCGCATCGGATCGCGCGTCATACGCCTGCCGCAGCGACTGCAGCCGCGCGGGGATTGCCTGCTCCCAGTCGATCAGGTCGGTGATGGGGGCATCCGACGCGACGCCGACCAGCGCGGGATCGGCGTATAGGACGTTGAGGAACAGTCGGCTCGATGGCGCATAGGGGCTGTAGCGGCTGCTGTCCGCGGGAAACAGCGCATGCACCGGGCTGATCGCGAGCGCATCCGCACCGCGCGCGGCAAAGGCCCGTGCGGTATCGGCGAGCGTCCCGAAATCGCCGAACGCGGTGGCGCGGTCGTCACGCAGCGCCGCGATCTGCACCGCTGGTCCCCATAGGCGGCGACCCCCAGCGGCATCATCGACGGCGAAGCAATGCGGTGGAGTGACTGCGACGCTGATTTCAAGATTGCCGATCATCAACCGGTGGTAGCCGAGCGTGGTGATCGCCGGCAGCCGCAGACCCTCGTCCGTTGCCTCCAGCATGATCGCCTGACGGGTGCCGTCCTCCAGGACCAGCTCCGCCGCTCCAGCCGCACCGCAAGCCGACGACAGCACGATCGGTTCGCCCGCCACGCCCGACACGAAGGCGCAAGGAGCCTCGCTATCTTCGGCTAGCTGCGCCGCACTGCGGGCGATCGCAGCATCACCATCCGCAGGAAAGCCCAGTGCGGCAAGGATCGCGACCAGCGAGTCGTCGGAAACGCGGTGCGCCTCGCCAAGCGCGTCCTCCCATACGATCTGAAGCCCTGCCGCTTCGGCCAATCGGTGCAGTGCGCTGTCGCTACCTTTAGTTTCCGAGACGCCCGTCATGCGGCAGCATCCTCGAAGCGGAGGATCAGTCCCGCCAACGGCGGCACCGTGATGTCCGCGCTCGCGGGTTGCCCGTCGAGGTCGGCTGCGACGGAATGGATTGCACCACCGTTGCCGATGTTCGCGCCACCATAGATACCGGCATCGCTATTAAGCACCTCCCGCCACACACCAGCCCGCGGCAGGCCGATACGGTAGCCATGATGTGGGTTGGCGCTCATGTTCAGCACCACAACCACGGGCACATCGCCCGGCGCGCCGTAGCGGGCATAGACGAACACGTTGCGTTCGGTATCGCCCCCGACGATCCACTGGAAACCCGCAGGATCGGTGTCGCGCGCATGCAGCGCTGGCTCGGCCGTATAGAGATGATTGAGATCCCGCACGAGCCGCTGCATCGCGGCATGCTGCGGTTGATCGAGCAGATCCCACGCCACCTGCGCATCGTGATTCCATTCGCGTTCCTGCGCGATCTCGCAGCCCATGAAGAGCAGCTTCTTGCCGGGATGCGTCCACATCAGACTGAAATAGGCGCGCAGATTGGCGAAGCGTTGCCACGGATCGCCCGGCATCTTGCCGATCAGCGACCCCTTGCCGTGCACCACCTCATCGTGGCTGATCGGCAGCACGAATCGCTCGGAGAAGGCATAAACGAGCCCGAACGTCACCTCATTATGGTGCCAGCCACGATACAGCGGGTCACGCTCCACATAGCGGAGCGTGTCGTTCATCCAGCCCATGTTCCACTTGTACGAAAAGCCGAGGCCGCCCTCCGACACCGGCGCGGATACGCCCGGCCAGGCGGTCGATTCCTCCGCGATTGTGATCGCGCCGGGCACACGTTCGGCTACGACCTCGTTCATGCGCTTCAGGAACGCGACCGACTCGAGGTTCTCACGGCCGCCGTAGATGTTGGGCACCCACTCGCCGGCGTTGCGGCTGTAGTCACGGTACAGCATCGAGGCGACCGCATCGACGCGCAGGCCGTCGACATGGAACGCCTCGAGCCACCAGAACGCCGAGGCGAGCAGGAACCCCGACACCTCTCGCCGACCGAGATTGTAGATCAAGGTGTTCCAATCCTGATGGAACCCCTCGCGTGGATCGGCATGTTCGTAGAGCGGCGTGCCGTCGAACCGCGCAAGGCCATGCGCGTCGGTCGGGAAGTGCGCTGGTACCCAGTCGAGGATCACGCCGATGCCGTAGCGATGACACACATCGACGAACGCCGCGAACTGATCGGGCGTGCCGAACCGCGCGGAGGGCGCGAACTGCGACAGCGGCTGATAGCCCCATGACCCGCCGAACGGATGCTCCATGATCGGCATCAATTCGACATGGGTGAACCCCATGTCCGCCACGTACGGGATCAGCCGTTCGGCCAGCCCCTGCCAGTCGAGCGTGCCGTCGGCATCGCCGTCCGGCCGCAGCCATGATCCGGCGTGGATCTCGTAGACCGAAAGCGGCGCATCGGGGGCATGGCGCTTAGCGCGTTCGGCCAGCCAGTCGGCGTCGGACCAGACGAAATCCGGCGCAGGCGCGACGATCGATCCGGTCCTGGGCGGCAGTTCGGTCTGCCGGGCGAGCGGATCGGCCTTCTGCATCACGCTGCCGTCGGCGCCGGCGATCTCGAACTTGTAATGCGCACCCACGCCGATGCGCGGCACGAACAACTCCCAAACGCCTGCGCCCTGGCGCGAGCGCATCGGGTGGCGGCGGCCATCCCAACTGTTGAAATCGCCCACCACCGACACGCGGCGCGCGTTGGGTGCCCAGACCGAGAAGGCAACGCCTTCCACTCCGTCCATCGTGCGCGGCTGCGCGCCCATCGCGCGCGCGAGTTCCCAATGCCGGCCCTCGTTGAACAGGTAGAGATCGAGGTCGCTGAGGACGAGGCCGAAGCTGTAAGCGTCCTCGGTCTCCTGCACCGCACCGTCCGGCCACGCGATCCGCAGCGCATATGGCACAGGTTCGGCGAGCGCACCCGAGAACAGACCGGGCGCACTCTCCTCCAGCGTGCCGATCGGGCGTGCATCGTCGCGCGCGATCAGCGTGACCGATCGCGCACCAGGCTGGAAGGTCAGCACCGCGCCGTCATGCGCGCCCAACACCGCGAAGGGATCGTTCAACCGCGCTTCGAGGATCGCGGCGGCGGTATCGTCATGAACGCTCATGCCGCGTTCTCCTGCAACAGCCGTTCGGCGGCGCGAGCGAGGCCGGCGATCGGCACGCCGATCCAGTCGGGCCGGTTCGCCGCCTCATAGGCGATTTCGTAGGCTGCTTTTTCCAGCACGAACAGGTCGAGCAGCGGCTCGTGCATTGCCGTCACCTCGCTGTAGCCGCCCAGGAACGCGTCGACCGCGCTGCGCCGGAACTCGTCGTAACGCATGTCGGCCCGCGTCTCATCGGCATCAGCCAGCGCCGGGCGGGCACGCTCGGCAACCGCAGCGGCATAGTCGAACGATCGCAGCATCCCCGCCACGTCCCGCTCGGGCAGATCCTTCGCTCTCCGGTCGTCGAGTGATTTCACCGGCTCGCCCTCGAAATCGATCAGCATCACATCACTACCGGTCACCAGCATCTGGCCAAGATGCAGGTCGCCGTGAATACGCGTGCGGGTGCGCCCTTCCGCCGCGCGCGCCACGCTGCGGATGCGCGCCATCAGATCGCCGCGATGGTCACGCAGATATTCCGCCGCCGCCGCATCCGCCTCGCTCAGCGTCGCACCGCTCAGGATGCCAAGCGCCTTATCGACCTGCCCCTCGATCCGCCCCGACAAACGGTCGGCATCGCCCAGCGACAGCGCTTCCGGCGCAAACGCCGCGTCATCGCTCGGGCGGGCCAGCACCGCGTGCATCTCGGCCAGCCGCCGCCCGACATTCTGCGCGAAGTTTTCGTAGTTAGAGGAGCTCCAGTGCGCATCGGTGGCGAGCCGGTCGAGCAACCCAAGCGTCCACCCCCAACCATCACCCTGGTTGTAGACGAAGCGCTGGACCAGCATGACGAGACTCGACGTCTCACGCTCGTCGAGCCACACCTCTCCGAGGATCGCCGGCACGTTCTCGAACCCGCCGGCAACGAGATAGCGCACCATCTCGGCGTCGGGGTGGATGCCCGCCTGCACCTTGCGCAGCAGCTTCAGCACCGCGCGCTCACCAAGGATCATGGTGCTGTTTGATTGTTCCGCGCCGATCCATTCCGGCGCTGCATCGGTGCCGATGTCGAGGTCTTCGGTGCCGACGAAGCGCAGTGCGCCGCCGTCGACCGCAACCTCGTCACCGCGCCCGATCGCGCCGATCACCGCCGCCGCGAAGCTCGACACGGTGAAGCCGTCGGTCAGCAGCCCGACGCGGCGTTCGCGCCGCACCCGCCCGATCGCGAGATTGGAGGCGAACGGCCCCTGCAACTCGCCCTCCCACGCGATGCCGAGCGGCAACGTGTAGGTCTGCGTGCCCGCGTCGGTGGTCACCTCGATCAGCGTCAGCACGAGGTCCTCGACTTCGGGCAGCGCAACCGTGCGCGCGACGCGGACGCCCCGGATCGTCTCGTCCTTCTCCCCGAACCAGCGGCGCTGCGCGACGTACGACGGAAGGATCTCGCTCTCCAGCACCTGCGCATTGCGCCCGCGCGTCACCCCGGCAAGCTCGGGACGCAGCACGAATGTATAGCGTTCGACATCGCCGCCCGGTGCTGCGCTCGACCATTCCGGCGCGGCGACGTTGCTCGACAGGCAGAACCACAGGAAACCGTAGGGCGGCAGCGTTAGCAGATACGGCAATTGCCCCACCGCCGGGAACGACGCACCACCCGACAGCTCGACCGGCGTGCTGCCCGCATAATCGTGCAGGTCGAGTTCCACCGCCTGCGCGGTGCGGCTGAGGTTCGCGACGCACAGCACTGCATTGCCGTCATGTTCGCGCAGGTACGCAAGGATCTTGCGGTTGGCGGGGCGCAGGAAGCGCTGCGTGCCGCGCCCGAACGCCTGATGCTCGCGCCGCACCGCCAGCATCCGCTTTACCCAGTTGAGCAGCGAATGTTGATCGCGCTCCTGCGCCTCGACGTTGATCGCCTGAAAGCCGTAAAGCGGGTCCATGATCGGCGGCAGCGTCAGGCTGGCCGGATCGGCGCGGCTGAAACCGCCGTTGCGATCCGACGACCATTGCATCGGCGTACGCACCCCGTCGCGATCGCCCAGATAGACGTTATCGCCCATGCCGATCTCGTCGCCATAGTATAGCACCGGCGTGCCGGGCATGGTCAGCAGCAGCGCGTTCATCAGCTCGATGCGCCGACGGTCGCGCTCCATCAGCGGCGCAAGACGACGCCGAATGCCGAGGTTGATGCGTGCGCGCTTATCGGCGGCGTAGGTGTTCCACAGGTAATCGCGCTCGGCGTCGGTCACCATTTCGAGCGTCAGCTCGTCGTGGTTGCGTAAGAAAATCGCCCACTGGCAGTTGACCGGGATTTCCGGCGTCTGGCGCATGATGTCGGTGATCGGGAAGCGATCCTCCTGCGCGACCGCCATGTACATGCGCGGCATCAGCGGGAAGTGGAACGACATGTGGCACTCGTCGCCCCAGCCGTTCTCATCGACCTCGCCGAAATATTGCTGGGTATCCTCGGGCCACATGTTCGCTTCGGCAAGCAGCATCCGGTCCGGATAATGCGCGTCGAGATCGGCGCGGATCTTCTTCAGCACCGCATGCGTCTCGGGCAAATTCTCGTTCGAGGTGCCGTCCCGCTCGACCAGATAGGGGATCGCGTCGAGCCGCAGCCCGTCCACGCCCGCGTCCAGCCAGAAGTGCATCACCGACAGCACTTCTTCAAGCACCTTCGGATTGTCGAAGTTGAGATCGGGCTGGTGCGAATAGAAGCGGTGCCAGAAATAGGCTTGCGCCTCATCGTCCCACGTCCAGTTCGATTTCTCGGTATCGCAGAAGATGATGCGCGTGCCGGAATACAGCTTGTCGGTGTCCGACCACACGTAGAAGTCGCGCTCCGGGCTGCCAGCGGGCGCCTTACGCGCAGCCTGGAACCACGGATGCTGGTCCGAGGTATGATTGATGACGAGTTCGGTGATGACGCGCATACCGCGATCGTGCGCGGCGGTAACGAAGGCGCGCACGTCCTCCATCGTCCCGTAATCCGGGCTGACATCGCGATATTCGCCGATATCATAGCCATCGTCGCGGCGCGGGCTCGGATAGAACGGCAGCAGCCAGATCGCGGTTACGCCGAGTTCGGCGATGTAATCGAGCTTCGCCATCAATCCGGCGAAGTCGCCGATGCCGTCATTGTTCGAATCAAAGAACGATTTGACGTGCACCTGATAGATGACGGCGTCTTTGTACCAGAGCGGGTCCTGGTCGAGCGCTGTCATGCTTTGTCTCCCGGTGCGATGCGCCATAGGCGATAGGGTTGGTCCGGCGTGAGCCGGATGTGCTGGGTCTTGCCGTGCCAATTGAAACGATAGCCCTCAGCGAGATCCTCCACCGCGATGCTAGCGGTATCGGACAGGCCGAACTCCCACAGCGGAACCTCGAAATCAGCCTCCTGCGGGTTGTGCGGGTCAAGACTGACCATGACGAGGATCATGTCCGTGCCGTCGAGCGATGGCTTGGCGTAATAGAGGATGTTGTCATTATACGCCGCGTAGAAGCGTGTGTTCAGATGCGTCTGCAGCGCCGGATGTGCGCGACGCAGCCGATTGAGCATGGTGATATCGGCGATGATGTTGCCGCGTGCGTTCCAGTCGCGCGGGCGCAGTTCGAACTTCTCGGAATCGAGATACTCTTCCTTGCCAGGGATCGGCGCGGCCTCGCACAATTCGAACCCCGAATAGACGCCGAACAGCCCCGACAACGTCGCCGCCAGCACCGCACGGATGCGGAAACCCGGCCGCCCGGAGGTCTGCAGGAATATCGGGTTGATGTCGGGCGTGTTGACGAAGAAGTGCGGGCGATAGAACTCCTTCGGCGCGGTGGTGGTGAGTTCGGTGATATACTCGATCAGCTCCGCCTTGCGATCGCGCCAGGTGAAATAGGTGTAGCTCTGCGAGAAGCCGACCTTGGCGAGCCGGTACATCATCGCCGGCTTGGTGAATGCCTCCGCCAGGAAGATCACCTCGGGGTGGCGACCGCGCACATCGCCGATCATCCACTCCCAGAACGGCAGCGTCTTGGTGTGCGGATTGTCGACCCGGAAGGTTTTTACACCGCGTTCCACCCACAAAAGGATGACGTCGCGCAATTCAGTCCACAGCCCCGGCACCGCGTCCGGACCATAGAAGTCGACGTTGACGATATCCTGATACTTCTTCGGTGGGTTCTCGGCGTATTTCATCGACCCGTCGGGTCGCCACGCGAACCAGCCGGGATGATCCTTGAGCCACGGATGATCCGGAGAACACTGGATCGCGAAGTCGAGCGCGATCTCCAGCCCATGCTCGTGCGCGGCGTCGATCAGCGCGAGGAAATCGTCGAGACTGCCCAGTTCCGGATGGATCGCGTCATGCCCGCCCGCAGCCGCGCCAATCGCATAGGGGCTACCGGGATCACCCGGCGCCGGAGTCAACGTGTTGTTCGGCCCCTTGCGATTGGTCGTGCCGATCGGGTGGATCGGCGGGAAATACAGCGTGTCGAACCCCATATCGCGCACCGCCGGCAGTCGCTCGATCACGTCGGCAAACGTGCCGTGACGACCGACCGCCTGCGATCGCGGGAACAATTCGTACCAGCTCGAATAGCGCGCCGCCAAACGTTCGGCATCGAGCGGCTGGACGGCGGATCGCAGCCGGTGCGGGCGATCGTCCGCCTGCTGCATGACGGCGGCAAGATCGTCCGACAGGAGAAGCAGCGCATCGTCGTCCCGCGCCAGCGCATCCGCAAACCGGGTCAGCTCCACCTGCAACGCGCCGGTGGTGCGGTCGCGCGCTTGCTCGACCAGCAGACGCCCCTCGGCATGGTCGACCGTTTGCGCGACGCCCGCGTCCAGCTTCTTGCGGAAATCCCGCGTGAAGCCGCCGAACCGGTCCAGCCAAGCCTCAACCACGAACTCATGCCGGCCAAGCCGCAACGGCACGAACTGGGCATGCCAGCGATAGTTCGGTCGCTCCTCCAGCGGGACGACCGTCCATTCCTCTTCGTCGGCGCACCGCCACAGCAACTCGGCGGCGAGTTGCTCATGCCCGTCGGCGAAGATCGTCGCTTCGACCATCACCACCTCGCCGGTTACGCGCTTGACCGGGAAGCCACCGTCGACATGCGGGATCACGTCCTCGACCACCAAGCGCGGCGCCTGTGCCGCTGCGGCAAGGTCGGGCACGGCATCCAGCGTGATTGACGCGCCACGCTTAGCCGTCAGCATCCGCACCTCGCCGGCATCGAGCGGTTCGAACGCGTCGGCACCGAAAGATTCGAAGGCAGCCCCGATCGTCTGGAGCACGATCGACGGGTCGGGAGCGGGCCGCCCCTCTGAACTCGTGTTTACGAATGTGAGCAGCGCCGCCTCCGCCCGGCGGACGTCGCGCGAGTCGGCGCGCAGCCATGCGGTCACCGCACCGCCGGAGCCGCCGACCCGCCGCATCTCGCCACCAAACGCCGCGACGGCCTGCACTGCGGCGACTGCGCGGCCGGCGATTGCCGGATCGCGCTCGAACACGTCGAGCGGGACGATGATGCCGTCGGCGCTTACCGCCGCCGCCAACAGGCTGCGCGGGGCATTCGCTTGCGAAAGCTGCGCACCACGCGGCTCGGCCAACAGCGGCGCGACCGAGCGGAGGTCTTCCTGCTCCTCGACAAGCCAGGCCGCGCGCATGTCCCACCAGCCGAACGATGACATGATCCCGTCGAGCGGCAGCCCTCGCAACGCACGCGCCGCCTCTCGCGACAGGCCCGGTCCGGCGATCACCACCACTGCTTCGTCCTGCGCGCGCAACCGCGTGACGAGGGCGGCAAGGAACTCGGGGGCAATCCGCTCCGGATGAAGCAAGCGGAAGCCTCGCACGCCAGCGGCGACGAACCCCAGCAACCGCTCGGCAATCGGTGCCAGCAGGACACGTGTCGCATCGTCCGACCGAAGCCGGGCCAGTGCCTCGCCGGACATGGCCATTGGCTTGCGTGGATCGACCGGTCGTTCGGGATCGGCCGCACGTCGCATGGCGAACAGCGCAGGCTCCTGCGCGACGAGCGGATGCGCAACCGGGAAATCGCTGATGTCGATGTCGAGCAGCAATGCCAGCCCTGCTGCCGCGCAGACGGATTGTGCGGCACCGATCAAGCTATCGCTGGACCCGCCCGAGCCTGCGGGCACTTGCCACAATACCGCCTGGTATCCGGCCTCCGCCGCTGCGGTCAGGACGCGATCATTTATTCGGTCTTGGTCCGCCGACACGTCGCCGACGGAAAGGATGCAGGACAGGGATGACGGCAAGCAGGATCTCCGGTCTGGCTGGCGATGTGATAACCCCTCGCCTATCGAACACGTTCCGCCCGATTTTCTAAGTCGCTGTGGTCGAGGTGGAAATCGCCAGCGGTTTTTCCCGCCAATCCGGCCGAAAGCCGTTGCATCGCAGAAAGTGGTTCGGTGGTCATGACGCGCGATACTTCTGAAGAAGCGACAGGCGGTGCCAACGCGCAAGGAGGTCCATCGCTACGCTTGGCACCAGCAGCCTCTTGACGCACATTCGGCCAAACGCCTGCCTCTCGCGGGCCAATCAATGGAGCGGCACGATGGCACCGAAAGCTTTGGCAATGATCGCGGCGGCCCTTGCCGCGACGGCAGCGTCCGCCGACGAGGTTCGTATCGCGCCACCGTACCGCGACGCGACGGAGATGACAGCGCTTCCGGGTCGGGTCAGCGGAACATTGCACAGCTTCATCATGCGCTCTAGCGAGAGCGGCATCTACCCTGGCATCCGCCAGATCGATACCGACTCCACGCGCCGCCGCGACGCGTATGGCAACCGGCTCGCCGCCCCGGCGGAGCAGCAATCCGCACCCGCGCCGTACCGCCGGGACGTGTTCGTTTACATTCCCAACGGCTACCGGGCGGGAACGGCAGTGCCGTTGCTGGTGGTGCAGGACGGGCGGGACTATGCGGCCCGTGTCGCCGCCGCGCTCGACAGTCTGATCGCGCAGCACCGCGTGCCGCCGATGGTGGCGGTGATGATCCAGTCGGGCGGCGGCGACGCGCAAGGGTCGCAGCGCGGTCTCGAGTACGACACCGTGTCCGACCGCTATGCGCGGTTTGTCGAGCAAGAAGTCCTGCCGCGCGTACAGGCGCTGTACGGTGTGCGGTTCACCAGCGACCCCAATGGGCGCGCGACGATGGGCGGCAGTTCGGGCGCGGCGGCCGCCTTCACCATGGCCTGGTTCCACCCGGAATGGTATGGCAAGGTGCTGTCTTACTCAGGCACCTTCGTGAATCAGGCATCCCCTGCCGACCCGGCCACGCCGCACGGGGCATGGGACTATGCCGCCCGGCTGATCCCGGCGGCGCCCCGTAAGCCGATCCGCATCTGGATGGAAGTCGGCGAGCATGATCTTCACTGGCAGGACCCGGAGGAGAGCTACCACAACTGGCCGCTCGCGAACGACCGCATGGCCGCCGCGCTCGATGCCAAAGGGTACGACTATCGCTACGTCAAAGCGGCAGACGCGGTTCACGTCGACGGGGATGTCGTCGCCCAGACGCTGCCGGGCGCGCTGGAGTGGCTGTGGCGGGACTACCCGCGCGCGGGCGGCGGCGCCAACTAGCGGTTACGCCGTCACCGCCACCTCGATCGCGGCGGGCGCGACGCTCGCGGTGACCGGGGTGCACGCCAGCACCTCCCCGTCGATCGAGATGCGCTGTGGTGGGTCAGTTACGATGCGGAACGTCTTGCCGCGAAAATCCCTGCTCCCGGCATTACGATCGCGCAGCTTGAAGAACTTCGCCGACCAGTCCTTGGCGAGCGCCAGCTTGCTGGTGCCGACTACCGCTTGGATCAGCAGGTCGCGCGACGCCACGCCACCTTCCTCCGACAGCTCGACGCCGCCGTGGTGCGTCCCGTTGAGGATGCGGACCTCGGTCGCCCAGAGGCGGTGGAGCTGCGTGCCGTCATCCAGTTCAAGCCGGAATGCGCAGAACCGCACCGCGCACTTCAACGCCCACGCCAGATAGCCGACGCGCCCGGCATACCGCTTGAGCTTGTGCGGCACGGTTTCGCCGATCATCGTCGACAGGCCGATCGACGCGCCGTTCACGAAATGGTCGCCATCGATCATGCCGAGATCTACGCGCCTGCGTCGCCCATGCGCGATCGCCGCGATCGCGGAGTCGAGATCGAGCGGCAGGCCGAGCGACCGAGCGAAGCTGTTGGCGGTGCCGAGCGGAAGCACCCCGAACACGCAGACCTTGCCGACCAGTTCGTCGACCACGCCCGCCAGAGTGCCATCGCCACCGCCAACGATCACCATCGGCGCCCCCTCCGCGATCGCCTTGCGGGCGACGGTGGCAAGATCCTTGGGATCATCGACCGCGTGGGTCGCCAGCAGCGTGATGCCGGCCGCCGCCAGCTTGGTGCGCGCCTCCTCGTAAAGATCTTGCCCTTTACGCGAATGCGTGTTGACGATCAGCACGGCGTCGCGTGGCAGCGGCTTCATTTCCATTCCGCAACAACTCCCCAGCATCGCGACGGCTCCGCTGCTTCGTACATCATCGACAGGAAGATGGCGTGCAGCATCTTGAAAGCCTCCGACCGCTCGGCCATCTGCGGCGTTCAACCTGAAAGATCATGGGGAACCAGCATGACGACGACGATCGAAACCACGCCCGAAACCCGTTCTTTCGAGGCCGATGTCGCCAAGCTTCTGCACCTGATGGTGCACTCGGTCTATTCGGACAAGGACGTCTTCCTGCGCGAGTTGATCTCGAACGCGGCCGATGCTTGCGAGAAGCTGCGCTACGAGGGGCTGAGCGACGCCAGCCTGCTCGGCGACGACGGCCAGCCGCGCATCACCGTCACGCTCGACGCCGAGGCGCGGCGCCTGACCATCGAGGACAACGGCATCGGCATGACCGAGGCCGAGCTTGGCGAGGCGCTGGGCACGATCGCGCGCTCGGGCACCAAGGCGTTCATGGACAAGATCGCCGGCGCCAAGGATGCCGGGGACAGCCACCTGATCGGCCAGTTCGGCGTCGGTTTCTATTCGGCGTTCATGGTCGCGGATCGGGTCGAGGTTTTCTCGCGCCGGGCTGGTGGCGACACGGCAGCATCCTGGTCATCGGACGGGCTCGGCACCTATACGATCCAGCCGGTCGATACAGCCGAGGCGCCGGCGCGGGGTACGCGCGTGCTGCTCCACCTCAAGGAGGATGCCGCGAACTACACCGACGCCTTCGCGGTCGAGCGCACGATCAAGACGCAGTCGGGTCACGTGCCGGTGCCGATCTTCCTGAAGGAAAACCCCGACGCCGAGCCGAAGCAGATCGCCGACGGCGCTGCGCTGTGGACCAAGCCGAAATCCGAAATCACGCCCGAGGAATACAAGGATTTCTACCGCAGCGCCGCCGGTCAGTTCGACGAGCCCGCGCTGACGCTGCACTACCGCGCCGAGGGTCTGCACGAATATACCGTGCTGGCGTTCGTGCCGGAAACCAAGCCGTTCGACCTGTTCGATCCCGATCGCGCCGGCCGCATGAAGCTCTATGTTCGCCGCGTTTTCATCACCGACGATGCGGAGATCCTGCCGCGCTACCTGCGCTTCGTGCGCGGGTTGGTGCATTCCAACGATCTGCCGCTCAACGTCTCGCGCGAGATGATCCAGGAGAGCCCGGTGCTCGCCGCGATTCAGAAGGCGGTCGCCAACCGCGTGCTGTCGGAACTCGATAAACTGGCCGCCAACGACACCGAACGGTACCTCAAGCTGTGGGACAATTTCGGCGCGGTTCTGAAAGAGGGTTTGTACGAGGATTTCAGCCGCCGCGAGACGTTGCTCGGCCTCGCGCGCTTCAAGACCACCACCTCCAATGGTGAATGGCGTTCGCTGAAGGACTATGCCGCCGGTCTGAAGGACAATCAGACCGCGATCTATTACGCGACCGGCACGGATCTCGAGCGGCTCGCCACCTCGCCGCAGCTCGAAGGGTTCCGCGCGCGTGGTATCGAAGTGCTGCTGCTCGCCGATCACGTCGACAGCTTCTGGATTACCGCCGGGGTGGATTATGACGGCAAGCCGTTCAAGTCGGTCACGCAGGGTCTTGCCGATCTCAGCCTTATCCCGCTGCCGGACGGCGCCGAGCCCGCTGCCGCCGCGTCGGATGCGGTCAACGGCTTCATCGCCTTCGTGAAGGAAACACTCGGCGATGCGGTCTCGGACGTGCGCGTGTCCGATCGCCTCACCGAAAGCGCGGTGTGCCTGGTTGCGCCGGAACACGGCATGGACCGCCAGCTTGAAAAGCTGCTCGCCAACGCCGGCCGGCTCGACGCGGCGGCAAAGCCAGTGCTGGAAATCAACCCGCGCCACGCGCTCGTCGAGAAACTGAGCGCGGTTGACGACGGTGATCAGGCGGCGCGCGCTGACGCGGCGCACCTGCTGTTCGACGAGGCGCGCATCGCCGATGGCGAACTCCCGGTCGATCCGCGCGCGTTCTCTAGCCGGTTGATGCGCCTGCTGGAACGCGGCATCGGCTGACGGCACGACGGCGATAGCCCGATCCTCCGGGATCGGGCACCGCTCCCGTCGACCACCACCGACACATTACGACTTCCCACATTGCTGCCGACCGCCTAAGCGACGCCATCCCCGGGGGGCCGCTGATGTGTGGCTGAGAGGTGGGCAGCAGCTCACGACCCGCTGAACCTGATCCGGTTGATACCGGCGTAGGGAGGGCTGGCGGTCTCCCGTTGTCCCTTCGCATGGAGTGGACGCGAGACGATGCCGGTACGTTCTAATTTCCGACTAGAGATCCAAACAGCGGGTCTGAGCGCCGTCGTGCTGCCCGCGCTGCTGCTCGCCGCGCCCGCCGCCGCCGCGCCCGGCCCGGACGATACGCCGCCCGCCGACATCCGCGTCGTCGGCAATCCCGACCCCGAAGGGCTGCTGCCCGACCAGAGCGCGCCACAAGCGCGCAGCGCGATCTCCGCCGACTTCATCACCAAACAGGCGCCGACGCTCAACGCGTTCCAGCTCGTCAACCTGCTACCCGGCGCCAACGTCTCGTCAAGCGACCCGTACGGCCTGTCGACCACCTCCAGCCTGACCCTGCGCGGGTTGGGGCAGGACGAGATCGGCGTGCTGATGGAGGGCGCACCGCAGAACGACATCGGCTATTATTACGCCTACCCCGCGCAGTTCGCCGATGCCGAGAACCTCCGCCAGATCACGCTGGCGCAAGGCGCGGTCGATATCGATTCCCCCACCGTCGGCGGCGCGGGCGGGCTGTTGTCGCTGTCGCTCGACAATCCCAAGTCGGAGCGTGGCGGGCTGGTCGATCTGTCGATCGGCGAATACAACATGCGGCGCGCCTTCGCGCGGTTCGATACTGGCACGATCGGCAACACCGGCCTCAAGGCGTTCCTCTCCTATTCGAACACGCGCGCGGACAACTGGCGTGGCGCGGGCTACGATCTGCGCCAGCACGTTGACGCCAAGCTGCTCAACGAATGGGGCGACGGCAACCGCGCCAGCCTGTCGGTGTCGTTCAACGACGCCAACTCCTCGACCTATCCCAGCCCCACCCTCGCCGACTGGCAGGCGGAAGGGCGCGGCTTCAACTACGACAAAAGCTATAGCGACGGCGACACCAACTACTGGCGGCTGTACCGCGCGCCGTTCCGCAACATCTACGTGTCCGCGCCGCTGCATGTGAAATTGTCGGACCGGCTGACGCTCGACACCACGGGTTACCTGCAGTTCGGCTATGGCAACTCGCCTTACGGCACGCAGCTATCCACCAGCGGTAATTTCCTCGGCACCGAGGAACTCAGTCAACCGATCGCGCTGCCCGGCGCGGTGGATGGCACCGCCACCGTGCTCGGCAACTTCACCGGGGACCAATTCCGTGGCGGCGGCGTCGGCAAGCTGACGCTGGAGGCGGGTGCGCACACCCTCACCGCCGGGCTGTGGTTCGACTATGGCACGGACCGCGTGCTGCAGACCTATACGGCGATCCGCGACGATGGCCGCCCGGTCGATCCGTGGGGCTATCAGGACAAAGCGATCCGCACCGCCGATGGCCGCCTGCTCGCCTATGAGAACGAACGCACCGTCACCGTCACAAAGAGTTTCTTCGTGGCGGACAGTATCGCGCTCACTCCGCGCCTGCGTGTCGATATCGGCTTCAAGGGCGTCGACGTACTGCACAACGGCCGCAACTATTTGCCCGGCCCGCAGGACCGCGTGCGGTTCGACAGTTTCGCCGCCCTCCCCCGCGCGGCGGTGCATTACCAGCTCGACGACCGGCAGCAATTGTTCGCCAACATCACCACCAATTTCCGCGCGCCAGACGAGTACACGCTCTACAACAGCTACGATTCCGGTGAGCTCGTGGGCAAAGGCACCACCGCGCTGAAGAACGAATATTCGGTGTCGGAGGAAATCGGCTACCGCTACATCGGCCCGAGCCTGTCCGGGTCTGTAACGGGCTTCCACTACCATTTCCGCAACCGTCAGCTTGGCACCGTGGTCGATCTCGGCGGCGCGCAGATCAACTCGACGCTCAACGCCGGCAGTCAGACCAGCTACGGCGTGGATGCCGAGATCGACTATCGCCCGGCCAGGGGCGTGAGCTTCTACTTGTCGGGCGAGTATCTCCACGCCCGGCTCGACGACGATATCCCGATCGGCGACGATCTGCTGCCGACCAAGGGCAAGCATGCCGTTTCCAGCCCGACCTACCAGATCGGCTTCGGCGGCACCTATGACGACGGGCGGCTGTTCGGCAGCTTCGCGCTGAAATACGTCGATCGCCAATATGCCACCTTCGTCAACGACGAGAGCATCAAGGAATATGCCACGCTCGACCTGTCGATCGGCATGCACCTCGCCGACCTGCTCGACGGCAAGCGCACCGACCTGCGCCTCAACGCGATCAACGTCACCGACCCGCACGTCCTGTCCGGCGTGGAGGCGGTCACCCCCAACGCGCATGATACGGTCGGGCGTGGCGGCACGGGCATCGCCGGCGCCGCCCCCGCTTATTACATCGGCAGCGGGCGCGCGGTAAGCGCAACGCTGTCGCGCGCGTTCTAAGGCGTGGCGACCGCCAGCCATCAGGTCCACGGCATGGGCACCCAGACGGTCGCGCCGACCTGGGCACCGATCACGGTGGACGAGGCGGCGGCGGTGCTCGCTCACTTCCCCGACGCCGGGGAGATGCACGCTCTGCGCTGGCACTCGCCGCGCCCATTCTCCGCCGCGACTTTGGTGGAGGCGCAGCGCGGCACCTTCCTGCTCAAACGGCACGATCTCCGCGTACGCTCTGCCGAGGGACTCGCGGAGGAACACGGGTTCATCGCCCATCTCCGCACTGCCGGCATAACGGTGCCCGAGGTGATGCACACGGGAGACCGCACCAGCGTGGTCGCCACCCACGCCGGCAGCTACGAACTCCACCGCCAGTCCCCCGGCGCGGACCTGTACCGGGATCGTCATTCGTGGACGCCGTTCCTGTCGCACACCCACGCCCACGCCGCCGGCGTTGCGCTGGCGCGGCTGCACGATGCGGCGCAGGGCTACCCCGCGCCTGCCCGCCGCGCGCAGCCGCTGGTGGCGAGCCTCTCGATCCTCCCCGCAGCCGATCCGCTCGCCGCTGCCGACACGTATGTCGCCGCGCGACCGGCGCTGGCCGCCTATCTCGCCGACCGGCCATGGCGCGCAGAGCTGGCGCGGCTGTTCGCCACCTTCGGCACCGGGCTGGCCGATCGCCTCGCCGCGCAGCCGCCACTGTGGACGCATAACGACTGGCACCCCTCCAACCTGCTGTGGACCAACACCGGCAAGGTCGCGACCGTGTTCGACTTCGGCCTCGCCGATCGCACCTCCGCGCTGCACGATCTCGCCACCGCGATCGAGCGCACCGCCTTCCAGTGGCTGCACCCGAACTGGCAGGCGACCGACTTCGCGGATGCAGGCGCGGCGCAGGCCCTGCTCGCCGGCTATGCGACGATCCGCCCGTTGAGCAACGACGACCGCGAGACCATCGCCGCGCTGCTCCCGCTCGTCCACGTCGAGTTCGCGCTGTCCGAAGTCGACTATTTCGCCGGCATCGTCGCCGCGCCCGCCGATGCCGCGCTGGCGTGGGACGGCTATCTGATCGCCCATGCCGACTGGTTCGGCAGCCCGGCCGGGCGCGCCTTCCTCCACAATCTGCGCGCATCCTGATGTCGCCGCTGGAGATCGCCGCCGTTATCGCCAGTATCCTCGGCGTGTGGCTCACCGCCAAGCGGCGGATGCTGTGCTGGCCGGTCAACCTGCTGGCCTGCGCGCTCTATTTCAAGCTGTTCCTAGACGTGCGGCTCTATGCCGACATGGCGTTGCAGGCGGTGTTCGGCGCCGCGATCGTCTACGGCTGGTCGGCATGGTCGCGCCGCACCGATGATAGCGGCGCGGTGCTGGTGGCGCCGCTCGCCCCGCGCCACGCCATCGCCGCGCTCGCCGCCGGCGCGGTCGGCGCGGTGGCGATCGGGTGGTTCACCAGCCGCTATACCAATGCCGCGCTGCCGTGGGCGGATGCGACGCTGAGCAGCTTCAGCCTCGTCGCGCAATATTGGGTGGCGCGCCGCCACGCCGCCAACTGGCTGCTGTGGATCGTGGTCGACACGCTCTACGTCGCGATGTTCGTCGCCAAGGGGCTGTGGCTGACCGCCGGGCTGTACCTCGCGATGACGATTCTGGCAGGTATCGGCTACCGCCGCTGGCAGGCGGCAAGACGAAGCGAATTGGCATGACCCGCTTTTCGGTCTAAGCCGCGCGATGAGGGCCGGTTTCACCGCTCCTCACTGATCGCGTCGGTGCCCCGCGAGGGGCTTGAATGGGAATGTGGTGCGGGGGTTCGCCTCCAATGCCACGGCTGTCCCTGCAACTGTAAGCGGTGAGCGAGATGCGCAACGCCCCGTCACGCACAGGGCAGCCACTGGGCCGATCGGCCTGGGAAGGCGCGCAATCGAGCTTTGACCCGTGAGCCAGGAGACCTGCCGGCGTCTGGTCGCTCTTGCCTTGGTCCAGGGGATGGCCGCGGCACGGTTCTCCGTCTGAGCGACGAATCCGTGCGGCTGGGGTCGCATCGGTCTGTTGCGACAGGCGCCGAGACGCGCCCGCCTGCCGCTGCCTGGCCGTGCCACATGGCGCCCCGTCCGTCTCTGCTCAGGCGCGTGCGGAGAATACCATGACCGATCTTTTGAAGATCCCCGTCACCATCGTTACCGGCTTCCTTGGCGCCGGCAAGACGACGCTCATCAGCCACCTGATCCGCAACGCAGGCGGCAAACGCCTCGCGGTGATCGTCAACGAATTCGGTACGCTCGGCGTCGATGGCGATATCCTGAAAGGCTGCGCGATCCCGGATTGCCCGGCAGAGAACGTGATCGAACTCGCCAACGGCTGCATCTGCTGCACCGTCGCAGATGACTTCATCCCCACTGTCGAGACGCTGCTCGCGCTCGATCCCCGGCCCGACCATATCCTCATCGAAACCTCCGGCCTCGCGCTGCCCAAGCCTCTGCTCAAAGCGTTCGACTGGCCGGCGATCCGGTCGCGCATCACCGTCGACGGCGTAATCGCGCTGGCGGATGCGGAGGCGGTCGCCGCCGGGCGGTTCGCGCCCGATCTCGCCGCCGTCGACGCGCAACGCGCCGCCGATCCGAGCGTCGACCATGAGACGCCTTTGTCCGAAGTGTTCGAGGATCAGCTCGCCTGCGCCGACATGGTGCTGCTCACCAAGGTCGATCTCGCCGGGCCGGAAGGCGTTGCGGCGGCGCGCGCAGTGATCGCCGCCGAATCGGTACGCCCGCTGCCGGTGGTCGAGCTGATCGACGGCGTGGTCGATCCGCGCGTGATCCTCGGCCTTGGCGCGGCGGCGGAGGACGATATCGCCGCCCGCCCCTCGCATCACGATGGCGAAGACGATCATGAGCATGACGATTTCGACAGCATCGTCGTCGAACTGGGTGACGTCTCGACCCCCGCCGATCTCGCCGCGCGGATCGAGCGGCTCGCCACCGAACACGCCATCCTGCGCGTCAAGGGCTATGCGGCGGTGGCGGGCAAGCCGATGCGGCTGCTGGTGCAGGCGGTCGGCGCGCGGGTGCGCACGCAATACGACCGGCCGTGGCGTGGCGACGAGCGCCGCACCACGCAACTGGTGGTGATCGCCGAGCGCGGCCACATCGACACGCCGGCAATCACGGCGGCGCTGGCGGGCTGAGCGACGATGCACGTCGTCTTCCGCGAGAGCCACGGGCTGGAGGAGACCGCATCGCCGCAGGATCTCGGGCAAAGCCCCGCCGATCTGGTGATGCTGTCCTTCTCCGACAGCGATCTCGGCGCGTTCGCGGGCGGGTGGCGACGTGCTCGGGCGACCGGCGCGCCGCTGCCGGGGTTGCGCCTCGCCAATCTCGCCGCGCTCGCGCACCCGCTGTCGGTGGATACCTACGTCGCGCAGACGCTGAGCGGCGCGCGCGGCATCCTCGTCCGGCTGATCGGCGGGCAATCCTACTGGCCCTACGGCCTGCAACAGCTTGCGCTGCTGGCGCGCACGCGCGGCATCGCGCTGGCGGTGCTGCCTGCGGACGGGCGGATCGACGCACAGCTTGATGCCGCCTCCACCCTGCCGACCGACGTGCTGCGGCGGCTCGCCGAGCTGTGCGATGCCGGTGGCGCGGTGGCGGCGCAGGCGGCACTGGCGCTGCTCGCGATGGCTGCGGGGTTCGAGAGCGCGCCGGTGGCGGAGGCCGGGCCAATCGCCGAGGTCGGCGGGTGGCAGCGGCAAGCCGGCGTCACCTGCCCCGCCGCATTCGCGCTGACCGCGCGGCGGCCGGTGGTGCTGGTGGTCTTCTACCGCTCCTACCTCACCGCCGCCGATCTGCACCCGATCGAAACGCTGCACGATGCGCTGGATGCGCGCGGGTTCGACGTGCTCGCCCTGTTCGTGCCATCGCTGAAGGCACCCGGCGCGGGCGGCTGGCTGCGGCGCTGGGTGGCGGCACTGGCGCCGGTGGCGATCCTCAACGCCACCGCCTTTTCCGCGCGGGGGCAAGGCGACGACACTCCGCTCGATGCGGCGGACGTGCCGGTGTTCCAGCTCGCGCTCGCTACCTCGGATCGCGCCGCGTGGGCAGCGGCGGCGCGCGGGCTGTCCCCGGCCGATCTCGCCATGCATGTCGTGCTGCCGGAGGTCGACGGGCGCATTTTCGCTGGGGTCGCCAGCTTCAAGGAGGCCGCCCCGCGCGACGACGATCTCCAGTTCGCACGCCGCGAGCATCGCGCCGATCCCGCCCGCATCGCCGCCATCGTCGATCGGGTGACGGCGTGGGTCGCGCTCGCCACCCGCCCGCGCGCGACACAGCGGCTCGCGCTGGTGCTGTCCACATACCCGGGCAAGGCCTATCAGATGGCGCACGCGGTCGGGCTCGATGCGCTCGCTTCGGCGGAAGCGATCCTCGCCGATCTCGCCGGCGCGGGCTATGCGGTTACAACGGGTGACACGCTCGCGGGTGGCCTCACCACCCGCGAAATGGCGTGGCCGCTGTCGACCTATCGCGCCGCGCTGGCGACCCTGCCGGAAACACTGCGCGCCGATCTGACCGCCACCTGGGGCGAGCCGGAGGCCGATCCCGCCGTACACGCCGACGCGTTCCACTTCGCCGCCGTCCGCCGTGGCGCGGCGATCGTCGCGTTGCAGCCCGAGCGCGGCGACCCCGCCGACCGGACCGCGCAATATCACGACCTGTCGCGCACCCCGCGCCACGGTTATGTCGCCTTCTACCTGTGGCTCCGCACGCAGGCGGACGCGCTAATCCATATCGGCGCGCACGGCACGCTCGAATGGCTGCCGGGCAAATCGGTCGCATTGTCCGACGCCTGCTGGCCGGAGGCGCTGACCGGGGCGCTGCCGGTGATCTACCCGTTCATCGTCAATGATCCCGGCGAGGCGGCGCAGGCGAAGCGCCGCATAGGCGCGGTCACGCTCGGCCACGTACCCCCGCCGCTGGCGACCACCACCACCGGCGCCGGCCTCGGCCGTCTCGAAGCGCTGCTAGACGAGTTCTCCAACGCCGACGGGCTCGACCCCGCGCGCCGCACCCGCCTGCAGGCCGACATCCGCGACGAGGCGCGCGCCGCCGGTCTCGAAGACACGCTCGCGCTCGCCACCGCGCCCGACGATGCGGCGGCGATCACCCGGATCGACACCTTCGTGTGCGACGTGAAGGCCAGCCAGTTCGGCGATGGCCTGCACGTCTTCGGGCGCGGGCCACACGGGGCGGCGGAACGCGCCGGGCTGCTCGCGGCGGTGGGCGGGCGGCGCGTCGCCCCCGGTCCGTCCGGCTCGCCCTACCGTGGTCGCACCGACGTGCTGCCGACCGGGCGCAACCTCTACACCACCGATCCGCGCGCGGTGCCGTCGCGGTCCGCGCATGCGCAAGGCATGATGCTCGCGGACGAACTGATCCGCCGCCATTTGCAGGACGAGGGCGATTATCCGCGCGGCCTCGTCGTCGATCTGTGGGCGTCGGCGACGATGCGTACCGCCGGCGAGGAGTTCGCAATGGCGCTCCACCTGCTCGGCGCGGAGCCAGTGTGGGACATGGCGTCTGACCGTGTCACCGGCGTGGAAATCCTGCCGCTTGCCCGGCTCGACCGCCCGCGTATCGACGTGACGCTGCGCGTGTCCGGCCTGTTCCGCGATGCCTTTCCGGCGTTGTGCGCGATGTTTGGGCAGGCGGTGGACGCGCTCGCCCGCCGCGACGAAGCCGCCGACTGGAACCCGTTCGTCGGCACCAGCCCCGGTGCGCGCGTCTATGGCCCCGCCCCCGGTGGCTACGGCATCGGCATGGGCGACGCGGGCGAGACCTATACCGACGCTGCCCGCCTCGCCGCCGGCGAAGCCTGGCTGGCGGCTTCCGCCCACGCGCTCGACGGTGGCGAGGGTCGCGCCGATCCCGCCGGCATCGCCGCACGCGTCGCCGCCGCCGACGCCTTCGTCCACCTCCAGGACCTGCCCGAGACCGACCTGCTGCTCGCCGTCGATTACGCCGCGCATCAGGCCGGGTTCGCCGCCGCGCAGGCGATCACCGGTGGCAGCGCGGCGCTGTATCACCTCGACGCGCGCGACCCCGCCCGCCCCACCGCGCGGCCGCTCCGCGAGGAAATCGCCCGCGTCGTCCACGCCCGCGCTGCGCACCCCGGCTGGGTCGAGGGCATGATGCGCCACGGTTTTCGCGGCGGCGCCCAGATCGCCGCCACGCTCGACCACCTCGGCGCGTTCGCGCATCTCGCCGGCGTCGTCGGCGTGGAGCTGATCGACGCCTATTACGACGCCACGCTCGGCCGCGACGAGGTGCGCGCCTTCCTCGCCCGCGACAATCCACAGGCGCTGGCGGCGATGGAGGCGCGCTTCGCCGCACTCCATGCGAGCGGGCTGTGGCCGACCCGGCGCAACTCGATCCTCGCCCGGCTGGAAGCGGCATCGTGAGCGGGTTCGTGGTGAAGGGCTGGTGCCCGGACGCATACCGACCGATGGCGGCCGGCGACGGCCTGCTGGTGCGCGTGCGCCCGCGCCTCGCCCGGCTCACCCGCGAACAGGCGCTCGGCCTGTGCGCCGCCGCGCTCGCCCATGGCAACGGCGAGATCGATGCGACCAGCCGCGCCAACCTCCAGATCCGCGGCGTCACCGAAGCAGGCTGGCCGACGATGGTCGAGCGGCTGGTCGCGATCGGCCTGACTGACGCCGATCCGGCGCGCGAGGCCCACGCCAATCTCCTCGTCGCGCCCAACTGGTGCATCGGCGACGACACCCACCGCCTCGCCACCGAGTTGCGCGCACGTCTGAACGACCTGCCGGTTCTACCAAGCAAGTTCGGATTCGTGATCGATGCGGGCACGGCACCGGTGCTGCTGGGCGACCCCGGCGACCTGCGCATCGAACGCAGCGCAGCGGGCGCACTGATGCTGCGTGCCGAGGGCCGTGCCACCGGCGTGCCGCTCGCACCCGGCGCGGAGATCGCCACACTGATTGCGCTGGCGCACTGGTTCGTCGCCAGCGGCGGACGCGAGGCGGGGCGCATAACCCGCCACCCCGTCCCACTGCCGGATTGGGCGAGCGGTAACGCCCGCCCCGCCGCCGCCGATCTGCGCGCGCCGGCCTCGCCGCTGCCGTTCGGTCGCATCCACGCCAACACGCTGGCACGCTACCTGACCGCCCATGCGGTGCGCACGGTGCGGGTGACGCCGTGGCGCGCGCTGATCTTCGAGGGCATCGCTCCGGGCACACCCCCGCTGTTCCCCGCCGATGAAGCAGCGATCCGCGCCGATGCCTGTGTCGGCGCACCCGCCTGCCCGCAGGCCAGCGTCGCCACCCGCGCGCTCGCCCAGCGGCTCGCGCCACACGTCGCCGGCACGCTCCACGTCTCGGGCTGCGCCAAGGGCTGCGCGCGCGCGCTGTCGGCCGACGTGGTGCTGGTCGGGCGCGACGGTCGCTTCGATCTGGTCCGCCACGGACGCGCCAGTGATCCGCCGATCCGCACCGGGCTCCACCCCGATACCATCCCCGACCACATACTCGCCGAACCCGGAGCCGTCTGATGCCGTATACCTACCAGACCGACGGCGCGGCGATCTATCGCCAGTCCTTCGCGATGATCCGCGCCGAGGCCGATCTTGCCCGCTTCGCCGAGGATGAGGAAGCCGTCGCCGTACGCATGATCCACGCCGCCGGCATCGTCGATCTCGCCGCGCACATCCGCTTCTCCGCCGGCTTCGTCGCCGCCGCCCGCCACGCGCTGCAGGCGGGCGCGCCGATCCTGTGCGATGCGCATATGGTGAGCGAGGGCATCACCCGCGCGCGCCTGCCCGCCACCAACCCGGTGATCTGCACGCTGCGCGACCCGCGCGTGGCCGAGCTTTCCCGCGAAATGGCCAACACCCGCTCCGCCGCCGCGCTGGAATTGTGGCGCCCGCAGCTCGCCGGTGCGGTGGTGGCGATCGGCAACGCCCCGACCGCGCTGTTCCACTTGCTCAACATGCTTGAGGATCCGGACTGTCCGCGCCCCGCCGCGATCATCGGTTGCCCGGTCGGCTTCGTCGGCGCGGTGGAATCCAAGGACGCGCTGTGGGCGGCGCAACCGGTGCCGTGCGGGATCGTGCACGGCCGCATGGGGGGCAGCGCGATCACCGTCGCCGCCGTCAACGCGCTGGCAAGCACTAAAGAATGACGACTGGAACCATCCACGGTGTCGGCCTCGGCCCCGGCGCCGCCGATCTGATGAGCGTTCGCGCCGACCGGCTGGTGCGGCAGGCGCGCCACATCGCCTATTTTCGCAAGGCCGGTCGCGCCGGACAGGCGCGGAAAATCGTCGAGGGGATGCTGCGCGCCGATGTTTGCGAACACGCCATGGAATATCCCGTCACCACCGAAATCCCGGTGAGCGACCCGCGCTACAACCAACAGCTTGCCGCCTTCTACGCGCGCTGTGTCGATCATCTGCGCGGCCTCACCGGAACCGGCGAGGACGTGGTAGTGCTGTGCGAGGGCGATCCGTTCTTCTACGGATCGTTCATGCACCTCTACACCCGCCTGCAAGCGCAGGCCGAGGTGCGCATCGTCCCCGGCATCACCGGCATGTCTGGCGCGTGGACGGCGAGCGGCGCGCCTATCACCTGGGGCGACGACGTGCTGACCGTGCTGATGGGAACGATGCCGGAGGACGAGCTCACCCGCCGCATCCGCGATACCGATGCGCTGGTGGTGATGAAGATCGGCCGCCACCTCGACAAGCTGCGCCGCGCGGTCGCCGCCGCCGGTCGCACGGAGGCGGCGTGGCTGGTCGAATATGCCGCCATGCCCGAACAGCGCGTGACACGGCTGTGCGATGCCGCTGCGGTCGCGCCGTATTTCTCGATCCTGCTGATCCATGGCCAGGGGCGCAGGCCATGACGGGCTGGCTCGCCATCGCCGGCCTCGGCCCGGGCGACGCGGCGCTGGTTACCCCAGAAGTCACCGAGGCACTCGCGCAGGCGACCGACGTGATCGGCTACATCCCCTATGTCGCCCGCATCGCCCCGCGCGAGGGGTTGCGGCTGCACGCCACCGACAACCGCGTCGAGCTTGATCGCGCCGGCCACGCCCTGACCCTCGCCGCGGCGGGCGCGCGCGTGGTGGTGGTGTCTTCGGGTGATCCCGGCGTGTTCGCGATGGCGGCGGCGGTGTTTGAAGCCGTCGAGGCTGGGCCACCGGCATGGCGCGATCTCGATATCCGGGTGCTGCCCGGCATCACCGCTATGCTGGCGGCGAGTGCGCGCGCGGGCGCCCCGCTCGGCCATGATTTCTGCGCGATTAACCTGTCCGACAATCTCAAGCCCTGGGATTTGATCGAGCGCCGCGTGCGGCTCGCGGCGGAGGCGGATTTCGCGATCGCCTTCTATAATCCACGCTCGAAGGCGCGACCGGACGGGTTCGGCCGCGCGCTGGCGGTGCTGCGCGAGACTTGCCGTGACGATCGACCGGTGCTGTTCGCGCGCGCCGTTTCCACGCCGGAGGAGCACTTGCACATCGTCGCGCTGCCCGATGCAAGGGCGGAAATGGCCGACATGCGCACGATGGTGATCGTCGGCTCCAGCCTAACCCGCGTCATCGCACGGCCGCGCGGACCGATCCTCTACACGCCCCGGTCCGCCACATGATCTATCCAGTCCAGCACCTCATCGACGCGGCTGTACTCGGTCCGCAGCGGCAGCACCGGGCGGTCGATCAGCAGCACCGGCAGGCCGAGTGCGCGCGCGGCGATCAGCTTGGCCTCGGCCCCGCTGCCGCCGGCATTCTTGCACACCACCAGATCGACCCCGTGCGCCACCATCAGCCGCCGGTCGCCCTCGGCGGTGAACGGCCCGCGATCCACCACCAGATCGTGCTGGGGCAGCGGCGGCAGTGTGTCGGGCGTATCGACGAAGCGCAGCAGATAGTGGTGCTGCGGTTGCGCGAGGAACGCTTCGACATGCATCCGCCCGAGCGCGAGCATCACCCGGCGCGCCGGCCCGGCGAGCGCCGCCACCGCCGCGTCGATATCCGCGACGTGCATCCAGCGATCGCCCGCCACCGCCTGCCACGCGGGCCGGGTCAGCGCGACGAGCGGCACGCCGACCGCCGTACAGGCGGCGACCGCGTTGGCGCTGATCCGCGCCGCGAACGGGTGCGTCGCATCGACGACATGGCTGACGCGGTGGTCGCGCAGATAGCTGGCGAGCCCGTCCATTCCACCGAACCCGCCGACGCGTACCGGCAGCGGCTGCGCCTTGGGCGTCGCCACCCGACCGGCATAGCTCAGCACCGCCAGATCGCCCCGCGCCGCCAACCGCACGGCGAGCGCACTGGCCTCGGTCGTGCCGCCGAGCAGGAGGAGATTGGGCATGGCTGACGCTCCCTGGCTGACCATCATCGGCATCGGAGAGGACGGCATGGACGGCCTGTCCGCCCCCGCCCGCGCCGCGCTGGCTGTGGCAGAGATCGTCACCGGCGCGACGCGCCATCTCGCGCTGCTGCCCGGCTCTACGGTTCTGGTGCAGCCGTGGCCAGTCCCGTTCGAGGCGGGGCTGCCGTGGCTGCTCGGCCAGCGTGGCCGCCGGGTGGTGATGCTCGCGTCGGGCGATCCGTTCTGGTTCGGCGCGGGCAGCGTGCTGGCGCGCCACCTCGCCGCCGGTGAGTGGGTAGCACATCCGGTGCCCGGCACCTTCAGCCTCGCCGCCGCGCGGCTCGGCTGGCCGCTGGAGGATACCGCCTGCCTCGGCCTGCACGCTGCGCCGCTGACCCGGTTGCGCCCGCACCTCGCGCCCGGCCGCCGCGCCATCGTGTTGCTGCGTGACGGGGCGGCGGTGGCGACGCTTGCCGAATACCTCGTCAGCCGCAGCTTCGGCGCATCGGCGCTTTCGATACTGGAGTCGCTCGGCGGCCCGCACGAACGCATCCGCACGACGACCGCAGCGGACCTTGCGTTCACGGACATCGGTCACCCGGTTGCGGTCGGGGTAGTGTGCGCGGGCGACGGCGAAACCCTGCCCCACACCAGTGGCCTAGCCGACGCTTGGTTCGATCACGACGGGCAGTTGAGCAAGCGCCCGGTCCGCGCGCTAACTCTCTCCGCGCTTGCCCCCCGCGCGCATGAGACGCTGTGGGATATCGGCGCCGGGTCGGGGTCGATCGGCATCGAGTGGCTGCTCGCCCACCCCTCTACGCAAGCCACCGCGTTCGAGGTCGATCCGGTTCGCGCCGCCCGCGTTCGCGCCAACGCCGCAGCGTTGGGCGTCGACCGGCTGCGCGTCGTCGAAGGACGTGCGCCGGCCGTTCTGGTTGGACACCCCCCGCCGCAAGCCGTGTTCGTCGGTGGCGGCCTGTCTGACGATCTACTGGTCGCCCTCTGGCCGCTGATGGCTCCGAAGACGCGGCTGGTCGCCAATGCGGTGACGCTGGAATCGGAGGCTTTGCTGTCGCGTTGGCATGCGCAGCGGGGCGGTAGCCTGCTGCGGATCGAACTGTCCGAAGCCGCCGCGCTCGGTTCACGGCGTGGCTGGCGGGCGAGCTACCCGGTCGTGCAATGGACGGTAACGGCATGATCGTCGCCGGCTTCGGCTTCCGCGCGACCGCCGATCTCGGCGCGTTGCATGCGGCACTGGACATCGCGCAAACGGGTCATCCCCGCGTAACCGCACTCGCAGCACCCACCGACAAGATCATGCTTGTCGAACGTCTGGGCGACGCGCTCGGCCTGCCTGTCATTTCGGTCGCTGCCGGCGCGCTGACGGCTGTGCCGACACTAACCCGCGCATCGGCAAGCCTGCGCTACCGGGGCACCGGCAGCGTCGCCGAAGCCGCCGCGCTCGCCGCTGCCGGTCCGGGGGCACGTCTGCTCGCCAGCCGCCATATCTCCCCAGACCGCATGGCGAGCTGTGCCATCGCGCAAGGATTTGACCAATGACCGTCCACTTCATCGGCGCCGGCCCCGGCGCGCCCGACCTGCTGACGCTGCGCGGCCGTGATCGCATCGCCGGTTCGGCGGTATGCCTGTATGCGGGTTCCCTGGTGCCGGAGGCGCTTCTCGACTACTGTCCGCCGGGCGCACATATCGTCAACACCGCGCCGCTGACCCTCGATGAAATTATGACGGAAGTTCGCGCCGCGCACGATTGCGGCCATGACATCGCACGGCTGCACTCGGGCGATATGTCGATCTGGTCCGCGATGGGCGAACAGCTTCGTCGGCTGCGTGCGATGGATATTCCCTTCACGATCACGCCGGGCGTACCCGCCTTCGCCGCCGCGGCCGCCGTGCTGGAGGTCGAACTGACGCTGCCCGGCGTGGCGCAGTCGGTGGTGCTGACCCGGACGCCCGGCCGGGCGAGCGCGATGCCGCCGTCCGAGACGCTGGCCACGTTCGCCCGGTCGGGGGCAACGCTGGCCATCCATCTGTCGATCCACAATCTGCCCCATGTCGTTGCCGAACTCACGCCCGTATATGGCGGACATTGCCCCGTCGCGGTCGTGTGGCGGGCAAGCTGGCCCGATCAACAGATCATCCGCGCGACACTCGCCACCCTATCGCAGGCGGTTGCAGGCAAACCGGAGCGTACGGCGCTGATCTTCGTGGGAAAGGTGCTCGACGACACCGGGTTCGTCGAAAGCAGCCTGTATGCCGAAGGCTACGACCGTCGCTTCCGCCCGCAGAGTGCGGACTCCCGCTTTGCCGGGGGCGTGGCATGACGCCGGGGCTGCTGATCGCCGCACCGGCATCGGGCACCGGCAAGACGACGGTGATGCTCGGTCTGCTGCGCGCGCTCCGCAATGATGGCGTGGTAGTCCAGCCCTTCAAGAGCGGCCCCGATTACATCGACCCCGCCTTTCACCGCGCCGCCAGCGGTCGTGCATCGTTCAACCTCGACAGTTGGGCGATGCCAGCCGCCATGCTCGACGGGATCGCCGCCCATGCGCGCGACGCGGAACTGGTACTGGCGGAAGGGTCGATGGGGCTGTTCGACGGTGTGGCGCGCGCCGGCGCAACGGGCAACGGCGCGAGCGCGGACCTCGCCAGACACATGGGCTGGCCGGTCGTGCTGGTGATCGACGTGTCCGGCCAGGCGCAGTCGGCGGCGGCAACCGCGCTCGGCTTTGCGCGCTTCGATCAGAGCATCGATGTGGCCGGCGTTATCCTGAACCGTGTCGCAAGTCCGCGCCACGAACGGCTCGCGCGCAACGGCATGGCGGCGGCGGGTATCCGGGTGTTTGGCGCATTGCCGCGTCGGGGCGACCTCAAGCTGCCGGAGCGGCATCTGGGGCTAGTGCAGGCGGCGGAACATGCCGATCTGGATGAGCGGATCGAAGGCTATTCGGCGTTCGTGCGCGCGCATATCGACATCGCGGCGCTTCGGGCGGTCGCTGCCGCCGGCAACAGTCTTGCTGCCGCCGCCACGACGGGGACACCGCCCGCGCAGCGGATTGCGCTGGCGCAGGACGCGGCCTTCTCCTTCACCTATCCCCATATGCTCGATGAGTGGAGACGTGTCGGGGCAGAGATCCTGCCGTTCTCGCCGCTTGCCGACGAACGGCCGGCCGCACATGCCGATCTGGTCTGGCTGCCCGGCGGCTATCCGGAACTTCACGCGGGCAGGCTGGCTGCGGCGCGGAACTTCCACGCCGGCCTGCACGACCATGCCCTCACACGGCCTGTTCATGGCGAGTGCGGCGGGTACATGGTGCTCGGCGAAGGACTGGTCGACGCGGATGGCGTGCGGCATCGCATGACGGGTCTGCTCGGCCTGGTCACGAGCTTCGCGCAGCGCAGGATGCACCTCGGCTACCGACGGGCCACCCTGAACGCGCCGCTCGGTGCGCTCCCCACCGGCGCGATCCTGACCGGTCATGAGTTTCATTATTCGACCATAGCCGAACAGCCCGATGCGGAACTCGCCAGCGTCGTCGACGCGGAGGGAACCGAGGTGACGGAGAGCGGGTCGTATCGGGGCGCCATCACCGGCACGTTCTTCCACATGATCGCGCAGCAACGTTGAGCGGCAACGGCGAACTTCGGGGCGCGGACATCGTCATCGATCTCCACCTGATCGGCATCGGCACCGGCGACCCCGCACAGCTGACGGACGCGGCGCGCACGGCGATGAACGCGGCCGACCTCATCCTGTTGCCGCGCAAGGGCGAGCGCGCCTCGGATCTGATGGCGCTGCGGCGGGCAATCTGCGCGGCGGTGCTCACCGGTCCGACGCGTGTCGTCGCGTTCGATCTGCCCGAACGAGACGATGCGGCGCCCTACCACGCCGCGGTTGATGCATGGCATGACGGCATCGCGGCCGCGTGGCGAACCCAGATCAGCACGCACCTGCCGGATGGCGGCAAGCTGGCGTTGCTGGTGTGGGGTGACCCCTCGCTGTACGACAGCACGCTGCGCATCGCCGAACGACTGCGGGCGGGCGGTATGGACATGCGGGTGCGCGTCGTGCCGGGTATCACCGCGCTCCAGGCGCTGACCGCCGCGCACGCCATCCCGCTCAACGACCTTGCCGCGCCGGTCCTCATTACGACCGGACGGCGGCTGCGCGACGGCGGCTGGCCGGCGGGCGTCGACACGCTTGCCGTGATGCTCGACGGCGGCGGCGCGTTCGAGACGCTGGATACCGAGGGCATTGAGATCTGGTGGGGCGCTTATCTCGGCATGGCGCAACAGACGCTCATCGCCGGCCCTTTGCGCGCGGTCGGTCAGGAGATTGTGCTGCGGCGCGCGGCACTGCGGCGCGAACATGGCTGGATCATGGACATCTATCTGCTGCGCCGGAGCCTCGTGCAGAACGAGGCACCTCGTCGGTTCGAGACAGGCCTGACCGATGTACTGCAATGGCGCCGCGACGTGCGCCATTTCCGAGCCGAGCCGGTCGCAGAAGCGGACATGCAGCACCTCCTGCACAGCGCCGCGCTCGCGCCATCGGTCGGAAATGCCCAGCCCTGGCGCTTCGTGCGCGTCCGCTCGCCCGATCTGCGGGAAGCCTTGGCGGGCCACGTCGACACCTGTAGCGCGGCTGCGGCGGCTTCGCTGGCGGACGAGGATATCCGGCAACGGTATCGCAGGCTGAAGCTGCACGGCCTCCGGGAAGCGCCCGAGATCATGGCAGTGTTCTCGGACGAAGCGCCCAGTGCAGGACAACGCCTCGGCATCGCTACCATGCCCGAGGCGCTGCGCTATTCGACCGTGATGGCGATACACACGATGTGGCTCGCCGCAGCCGCACGCGGCATCGGCCTCGGCTGGGTGTCGATCCTTGACCCGGCCGTCGTCACGGCGATGCTGGACGTGCCGGGGGACTGGACGCTGATCGGCCTGCTCTGCATCGGCTACCCGGCAGAACCCGCGACGGTCCCCGAACTCGAGCGACGCGGCTGGCAGGCGCGCGAGCCGATCGCGGACCGCGTGATCGAGCGCTGACGGGAATGCGCGATCACACCCCCTGCCGCACCTCGATCTCGTCGAAGCGCTGCCAGCGGAAAATCGCCCAGCTCGCCGCCCAGCACAGCAGGAACAGACCGATAATGCCGAAGCCGAGCAGGTTGAACCGCGCACCGAGATCGGCCGCCGCCGACCAGATGCCGCCATGCAGGCCCAGCTTGTCGCCCAGCAGCGACAGCGTTTCGATGCCCCCGATCACGATCGCGACCAGCGCGGAAACCGCCGTGATGGTAATGTTGTAGTAGAGTTTTCGAATCGGCTTCACGAACGCCCATTCGTATGCGCCGAGCATGAGGATGCCGTCGGTGGTGTCGACCAGCGCCATCCCGGCTGCGAACAGCACCGGCAGCACCAGCACCGGCCCGATCGCGAATGCATGGCTCGCCTGCGCCGCCGACAGGCCGAGGATCGCCACCTCGGTCGCGGTGTCGAAGCCGAGCCCGAACAGGAATCCGAGCGGCGCCATGTGCCAGCTTGTCGAGACGAGCCGGAACAACGGCCGGAACAACCGCGCGAGCAACCCGCGCCCGCCGAGCAGGATGTCGAGATCCTCGTCGACATAGATGCCGCCTGCGCGGACATGCTGGAACGTGCGCCAGACCGCCCGCAGGATGACGAGGTTCATCGCCGCGATCGTGAACAGGAACCCGGCGGACACGATCGTTGCCACCACGCCGCCGGTCGCTTTCAGCGCCTCGAACCGCGCGAGAGCGGAGGCGGTGAAGGCGATGCCGACGGATGCCAGCAGGATGATCGTACTGTGGCCAATGGCGAACCAGAAACCAACGGTAGCGGGCCGCTTTCCGTCCTGCATCAGCTTGCGCGTGACGTTGTCGATCGCGGCGATGTGGTCGGCATCGACCGCATGGCGCAGCCCAAGCCCCCACGCCAGCAGTGCAGTACCCAGCATCAGCGGTTGCGCATGGAACAGCGCGAACGCCCATAGCCACGCCGCGACGTTGGCCGCGATCAGGAACGCGTAAACGCCGCCGATCCGGTGACGGTAAGGTGTCGTATCGATTGGCCGCATCGACCATATCCCCCGGGCGCCGAGCAACGTCGGGCGGGGGCCTACCGTCAACGACGGTCGACGCAGCGGACCCGCCGGACGCCCTGCGCCGGACCCACGACACCGATGCGGCCCCCGCCGCTGGTGACGTCGCTCGAACGGACAGGTCCGTGCCACGGCCATCCCCTGGACCAGGGCGAGAGCGACCGGACGCTGGCAGGTCTCCTGGCTCACGGGTCGTCGCATGCTTCACGGCCTTCCCAGGCGCCTGCACGATATCGTGTTAGGCCCAGTGGCTGCCCCATCCGGCATTGGAGGGGACGAAGTGCATCACACTCGCCGCTTACAGTTGCAGGGACAGCCTCGGCTTCGGGAGCAGACCTCCCTCACCGCGTTCCCGTTTTAAGCCCGTTACAGGCACCAGCGCGATCATGAGACCGGCGGATTGACCCGCCAGGCTCGCCAACCGCGTAGCCGGATGCGGGAGACACGGCAAGGTCCGCCGCAGAGTGACGCAAGCGAGGGGAAGCATCGTCTGCAAAGCGGCGAACGCAAGCGACGGCATTTCAGGGAAAGGCAAATACCGCCATAAGGACGCGATTGATCAGCCAACTACCGCCGCGCCTTTGATTGGGCACAGCGCCATCGGGCTTTTGAGATAGCGGTTTATGTCGCGTGCGGCGGGCGAAAACCTTGCGACCGCGGTGGAGGAATGGTGGAGCCGAGGGGGATCGAACCCCTGACCTTTCGCATGCCATGCGAACGCTCTCCCAGCTGAGCTACGGCCCCATTCGTCTAGGCCTTCCGGCCTTGGGAGGCGACGCCCTAGCCGGGCGTCGCTGGCTTGGCAAGCGGCGAAATCGCCGCTTGCCAGCATTTTTTCAGATCAATGCTCTTCGTCTTCGGTCGGTGCCTCGACCCCGAGATCGTCGTCGCCGCCGAGATCGACCTCGTCATCGGGCGACGGCTCCTCGTCCTCGCCGATGTCCAACGTCTCGTCGTCACCGCTCAGATCCTCGTCCTTCTTCGCGTCGGGCTTCGGCGCGTCGAACGGCAGCGGCTGCTTCGATTTGAGGATGGGCTCAGGCTGCCAGGTCGACCCGCATTCGATGCAGGTGACGGGATCGTCCTTGCCGAGATCATAGAAACGCGTTGCGCATTTCGGGCACGAGCGCTTCGTGCCCCATTCCGGCTTAATCATGTGCCGAGTGGACCTTTCAATCTGATAATACCCTGAGGGTTGTCGTCGTCAAAGTGGCGCGCGCCTTGCCATAGCGCAAGGGCGCTGTCAAAAGCCCGGACCCGCAGATACTCGGAAACACATGCCCCACCCTACTCCCTCGCCGCGTGAGATCTTCGCCTCCGGCCCACTGACCGGCCACGTTGCCGTACCCGGCGACAAGTCGATCAGCCACCGCGCGCTGATGTTCTCTGCGCTGGCGGTCGGCGAGAGCCGCGTTGAAGGGCTGCTGGAGGGGGAGGACGTGCTCGCCACCGCCGCCGCGCTGCGTGCGATGGGCGCGCAGATAGAACGTGGCGCGGACGGCATCTGGCGCATTAACGGCGTCGGCGTGGGCGGGCTGCTCCAGCCGCAGGGCGCGCTGGAGATGGGCAATTCCGGCACCTCGACCCGGCTGCTGATGGGGCTGGTCGCAAGCCATGCCATTACCGCCGCGTTCACCGGCGACGCCTCGCTCACCAAACGACCGATGGGCCGGGTGATCGAGCCGCTGTCGCGGATGGGTGCCGAGTTTACCGCATATCCCGGCGGTCGCCTGCCGTTGATCCTGCGCGGCATTAATCCGGCGGTGCCGATCGACTATACGTTGCCGGTCGCGTCGGCACAGGTGAAGTCGGCCGTGCTGCTCGCCGGCCTCAACACGCCCGGGATCACGCGCGTGATCGAGCCGATCGCGACCCGCGATCACAGCGAGCGGATGCTGCGCGGGTTCGGCGCTACCGTAACCGTGGAGGACGATGCCGCGGGCAAGATCATCGCGATCACGGGTGAGGCCGAGCTGCGCCCACAACGGATCGTCGTACCGGGTGATCCGTCGTCCGCCGCGTTCCTCGTCGTCGCGGCGACGATCGTGCCGGGATCAGACATAGTGGTCGAGAACGTCGGCCTCAATCCGACACGGGCGGGCATCTTCACCGCGCTACGCATGATGGGCGCCGATATCACCGAACTGAACCCGCGCGAGGTCGGCGGCGAACCGGTCGCGGACCTGCGCGTCCGCCATGCGCATTTACGCGCGATCGAGGTGCCGGCAGAACTCGCGCCAAGCATGATCGACGAATATCCGATTCTGTTTGTGGCCGCAGCGTTTGCCGAGGGCCGCACGGTTGCGCGCGGCGCGCACGAATTGCGGGTAAAGGAGTCCGACCGGATCGCAGCGATGGCAGCCGCGCTCGGCGCGTGCGGCGTGCGGACGGAGGAGTATGAGGACGGGCTCTGCGTGCAGGGCAATGGCGGCGGCGCGATAGCTGGTGGCGGGACGGTGCGGACTCACCTCGACCACCGTATCGCGATGAGCATGGCGATTGCCGCGCTCAACGCCCGCGCCTCGATCACGCTTGACGACGCATCGCCGATCGCGACGAGCTATCCCGTCTTCTTCCAGTCGCTCGATCTGTTGCGCGGCGAAACCTTGGTGCCTGCCGCATGATTATCGCCGTCGATGGACCCGCCGCCTCCGGCAAAGGCACGATCGCACGCGCGCTCGCCACGCATTATCGCCTGCCTTATCTAGACACCGGCCTGTTGTACCGCGCGGTCGCGGCAAACGTCACGCGGCACGAACTCGATCCCGCCATCGAGGCCGATGCGGTCGCGGCGTGCGATTTCGACGAGAGCCTGCTGGCCGATCCGGTGCTGCGCGATGACGAAATGGGCAAATGTGCGTCGATCGTGTCGGCGCACCCGCTGGTGCGCGCGGCGTTGCTGCACCGGCAGCGCCGCTTCGCCAACCAGCCGGGTGGCGCGGTGCTGGACGGGCGCGACATCGGCACGGTAATCGCGCCAGATGCAGACGCCAAGCTGTTCGTCAAGGCGACCCCGACGATCCGCGCGCGCCGCCGCCATGCCGAACTGCGCGAGCGTGGTGGTCAGGTGAGCATGGACAAGGTGCTGGCGGACATCCGCGCACGTGACCAGCGGGACTCGATGCGGTCGAGCGCACCGCTGGTGGCGGCGAACGACGCCGCACTGCTCGATACCAGCTTTCTTTCGATCGAGGCTGCCGTCAAACGCGCGGTCGAACTCGTCGATAGGCAAGTCAGACTGAAAGCGGAACGCACGCAGTAGACTGCCGGTCGAGTGCTTCCGGTAGGGGAAGCGGCGTTGTTCGCCGCCGCTTCCGGTCGCGTTCAGATCGCCGCCAGCGCCGGGCCGATCAACCGGTCCACCTCCGCGTCGCGCCGCGCCCGTTCCAGCAACACCCCGCTCACGCGAACCTCGAGCGCAACCACAGCTCCCCGCCTGCATCGCAGCATCATTACGCACCCTCTCCACAGCCCGTTTTCTCAGCCGGCTATTACCGACGGCACAGGCTCCGCTTCTGCCCCCCGGCAGTCAACGCTGTACTTAACCGGAGGTGTAACGATAAAGGACACCAACTTGCTATCGGTCGCGCTACCCGCTATGAGCATTGGGTCCGGCGGGCAGGTGCTCGCGGAGGAAGGCGCGGAGGTTTGTCCTCCTGCGCCCTTTTCGCTTTGAAAGGGTCATCCTCCGCTTCATTGGTTTGCCAGGATGCCGCGACGGCATGAGGCCTTCGCGGCGGATCGGCTAGAAGACCGCCGGAGACAACCGGCCGGCCGGAACAGAAGACTAGGAACCCTCTCCTTTATGGCGACTCTCGCATCCCCCTCCCGCGACGATTTCGCGGCTCTCCTCGAACAGACGCTCGGCGGCGCCGACAGCTTTGAAGGTCGCGTCGTCAAGGGCACCGTCACCGGCATCGAGAACGATCTCGCCGTGATCGACGTTGGCCTCAAGTCCGAGGGCCGCGTGCCGCTGCGCGAATTCGCGGCGCCGGGCCAGAAGGCCGATCTCAAGGTTGGCGACGAAGTCGAAGTCTATGTCGATCGCGTCGAGAACGTGCACGGCGAAGCGATGCTGTCGCGCGATCGCGCCCGCCGCGAAGCCGCATGGGACACGCTCGAAACCGAATTCGCCAAGACCGCACGCGTCGAGGGCGTCATCTTCGGCCGCGTCAAGGGCGGCTTCACGGTCGACCTGAACGGCGCCGTGGCGTTCCTGCCGGGTTCGCAGGTCGATATTCGTCCGGTTCGTGACGTCACGCCGCTGATGGATATCCCCCAGCCCTTCCAGATCCTGAAGATGGACCGCAAGCGCGGCAACATCGTCGTGTCGCGTCGCGCGATCCTCGAGGAAACCCGCGCCGAGCAGCGTTCGGGCTTGATCCTGAGCCTTGCCGAGGGTCAGATCATCGACGGCGTCGTCAAGAACATCACCGATTACGGTGCGTTCGTCGACCTCGGCGGTATCGATGGCCTGCTGCACGTCACCGATCTCAGCTACAAGCGCGTCGGCCATCCTTCGGAAGTTCTCAACATTGGCGATACCGTCAAGGTTCAGATCATCCGCATCAACAAGGACACGCAACGCATCTCGCTCGGCATGAAGCAGCTCGAGAGCGATCCGTGGGATGGTGCATCGGCCAAGTATCCGGTTGGTGCGAAGCTCACCGGCCGCGTCACGAACATCACCGAATATGGTGCGTTCGTCGAGCTGGAAGCGGGCATCGAGGGCCTCGTCCACGTGTCCGAAATGTCGTGGACCAAGAAGAACGTCCATCCCGGCAAGATCGTCTCGACCTCGCAGGAAGTCGATGTCGTCGTGCTCGAGGTCGATCCCGACAAGCGCCGCATCTCGCTCGGCCTCAAGCAGGCACAGGCCAATCCGTGGGAGGCTTTCCTGGAGGCGCATCCGATCGGTTCGACCGTCGAGGGCGAAGTCAAGAACGCAACCGAATTCGGCCTGTTCATCGGCCTCGACAACGACGTCGACGGCATGGTCCACATGTCGGACATCGCCTGGGGCGTATCGGGCGAGGACGCGCTCAACCTGCATCGCAAGGGCGAGGTCGTTCAGGCGGTCGTGCTCGACATCGATGCCGAGAAGGAGCGTATCTCGCTTGGCATGAAGCAGCTTGAGCGTGGCGCGCCGTCGGGTGCCCCGGCAGCGGGCGGTGGTTCGGGTTCGGGCCTGAACAAGAACGCGGTCGTCACCGTGACGGTTCTCGAAGTTCGCGATGCGGGCCTCGAGGTTCAGGTCGGCGACGATGGCGCGACCGGCTTCATCAAGCGCACCGATCTCGGCCGCGACCGCGACGAGCAGCGTCCGGAGCGGTTCCAGGTCGGGCAGAAGTTCGACGCGATGGTGACCGGCTTCGATCGTTCGAAGAAGCCGACCTTCTCGGTCAAGGCGATGCAGATCTCCGAAGAGAAGCAGGCCGTGGCGCAGTATGGTTCGTCCGACTCGGGCGCGTCGCTGGGCGACATCCTCGGCCTCGCGCTCAAGGCGCGCGACGAGAAGCGCTAAGCTGATCTAAGAGTGGCCGGCAGCGTCGGCCACCGACATCCCGGAATGGGACCGAACGCTCAACTAAGACGCGTTCGGTCCCATTTTGCGTTTACATTCGGGTGGATTGATCTAAGTGTATGCAAGAGATGCGCGCCGAAAGGGGATGATCGACGCGGCATTCTGCTTCGATTCGCCTCTCGGGAGCTTATAGCGCAATGATTCGATCGGAACTGGTCCAGATGCTGGCCGATGAAAATCCCGATCTTGCGCTGCGTGACATCGAGGCGATCGTCACCACGTTTTTCGACGAGATCTGCAAGCGGCTTGCTGCCGGGGGCCGAGTCGAACTGCGCGGCTTTGGTGCCTTTTCAACGCGCGCCCGCGACGCTCGCACGGGTCGCAATCCGCGCACGGGCGAAGTGGTCGACGTCACCGCCAAGCGGGTGCCGTATTTCAAACCGGGCAAAGAAATGCGCCTGCGACTTAACGTCTGAGACATCATCGTCTTGACGACTGGCGCATCCTGCGGTTTGGCGGATCGCACATGCGGACGTGGCGAAATCGGTAGACGCAGGAGACTTAAAATCTCCCTCTTCGGAGTGCGGGTTCGAGTCCCGCCGTCCGCACCACTTCAAAGGGCGATCGCGCCTCAACACTTCGCGACGGCGTCGCGCGGCACCTTTCTCGACCTCAGCTAACAGCGCAACGCCGCGCCACCGCCTTGTCAGCGGCAGTGCCTCCGACACGGCTAGGCGCGGTTGAGGTCGTCCATCTCATGATATGGACAGGGTACGACCGGCGTTGCGCAGAGACGCGACGCAGCCGCGCGTCAGCCGACGAAGGCGCGTTCGATTACGAAATGTCCCGGGTTGGCGTTCGAGCCTTCGCTGAAGCCTTCGGACTCCAGCATCGTGGCGAATTCGTGGATCATCGCATTACTGCCACACAGCATCACCCGGTCGGTCTCCGGATCGAGCTTGTTGGCGCCGACGAGGTCCTTGAACAGCGTGCCGTCCTCGATCAGGCCGTTGATGCGCTTCGACGTGTGGAACGGCTCGCGCGTGACGGTCGGGATATAGTGGAACTGCTCGGCAGCCTGATCCGCGACGAGCGGATCATCGGCGAGACGGCCGGCGAGTTCGTCGTGATAGGCGAGATCGCTGACACGGCGCACGCTGTGGACGACGATGATCTGCGAGAAGCGATCGTACACGTCGGGATCGCGGATCAGGCTGAGGAACGGCGCAAGGCCGGTTCCGGTCGATAGCAGGAATAGCCGGCTGCCGGGCAGCAGCGCATCACACACCAGCGTACCAACGGGCTTGCGCGCCAGGTAAAGTTGGTCGCCCGGTTGGATCGCTTGCAACCGCGAGGTGAGCGGGCCGTCCTGGACCTTGATCGACAGAAACTCGAGTTCCTCGGCATAGGCCGGGCTGGCGATCGAATAGGCGCGCATCAGCGGCTTGGCACCGTCATCAAGGCCGATCATCACGAACTCGCCCGAGCGGAAGCGCAGCGACGCCGGCCGTTCGATCGCGAAGCTGAACAGATGCTCGTTCCAGTGGCGCACCCAATTCACCGCGACGGCGTGGAAGCTGGTATGTTCGGGCAGCAGGCGCGGCGTGTGGACAGGCGCGTTCATGAGGCAGGTTCCGTTTCGTCTAACCAGGACTCGCGGCTGAACGACCGGCCGCGCTGGCGGCGCTGCGTCGCCGCGAGCGTAACCCGCAGCGCTCTACAGACCCGCCCGGCAACGTCAACCGCCCCTGCCCGCCTTTTCGCGAACCCATCGCAACAGGCTGGGTGACGTATTTCTCCGCAAAGGCGCGCGCGATCACATGGTCGCCAAGCTCCCCGACCCCCCGGAGACACCGCGAAGCCGCGTTAGTCGAGCCGTATGAAAAGATCGGCGTGCATCGCCGCGCTGCCGCTTCATTTAATAGCGCGGCGGCATTGCTATGCCCGCACAAAGCCTGCCCACACGGCGTTGCCACAGCCGATCTTCGCGGATATGGTAGCGCTATCTATTCAATGCGAGCCTCACGAGAAGGCTAAAGAGGGTGATGAACGGCATGACATTTCGCAAACGCCTGATGGTCGCCGCGCTGCTGTGCGCGGGCGCGACCGCCGCAACCGCTCAAAACGGTGGCGCGGATAAATCCAAGTTCCTGTCTCAGCCGCTGGTCACGTCGATCTACACCGCCGACCCTTCGGCGCACGTCTTCAACGGCAAGATCTACGTCTATCCGTCGCACGACGTGCCGACCGATACGCCCGACGACGATCTCGGCAACGAATATGCCATGCATGACTACCGTGTGTTGCGCATGGACCGGATCGGCGGCCCGGTCACGATCGGCCCGGTCGCGCTCGACGCCAAGGACGTGCCGTGGGTGTCCAAGCAGATGTGGGCGCCGGATGCCGCCTATAAGAACGGCACCTATTATCTGTACTTCCCGGCCCGCGACAAATCCAAGGACAAGAACGGCCTCGGCGCGTTCAAGATCGGCGTCGCCACCTCGAAGAACCCGATGGGCCCGTTCAAGGCCGATCCCAAGCCGATCGCCGGCAGCTTCTCGATGGACCCGGCGGTGTTCACCGACACAGACGGCAAGACCTACATGTATTTCGGCGGTATCTGGGGTGGCCAGCTTCAGCGCTGGAAGAACGGCGTGTACGATCCCAACGGCAGCGATACCGATCTGCTCAAGGACGACCAGCCCGCGCTGTCGGGTCAGGTCGTGCGGATGAACGCGGACATGAAGAGCTTTGCCGAGAAGCCGCGCAACGCGGTGATCCTAGGCGCGGACGGCCAGCCGGTGAAGGGCGGCGAACATGACAAGCGCTTCTTCGAAGGCTCGTGGATGTTCAAGCGCGGCGGCACCTATTATTACACCTATTCGACCGGCGACACGCACTTCCTCGCCTATGCGACCGGCACCAGCCCATATGGTCCGTTCAAATATCGCGGGCATTTCCTGCTGCCGGTGCAGGGGTGGACGACGCATCATTCGATCATCCAGGACGCCGGCAAGTGGTGGCTGTTCTATGCCGACACGCAGCTCAGCAACAAGAACCACCTGCGCAACGTCAAGGTGACCGAGCTGTTCTTCAATCCCGATGGTTCGATCAAGACCATCGATCCGATGGTGAAATAAGCCCGCATGTTCCTCGGCATCGATATCGGCACGTCGGGCGTAAAGGCCGTCGTGATAGACGTACATGGCACGGTGATCGGGCAAGGCACCGCCCCGCTCACCGTGCAGCGTCCCCAGCCTTTGTGGTCGGAGCAGGACCCGGATAGCTGGTGGACGGCGACCACCGCCGCCGTGCAGGCGATCGACGCGGACGTGCGGCGCGAAGTGCGCGGCATCGGCCTCGCCGGGCATATGCACGGCGCGACCCTGCTCGGCGCGGACGACAAGCCGCTGCGCCCGGCGATCCTGTGGAACGATGGCCGCAGCGCCGCCGAATGTGCCGAGCTGGAGGCGGCGACGCCCGCGTTCCGCACGATCGGCGGCAACATCGTCATGCCCGGCTTCACCGCGCCGAAACTGGCGTGGGTGCGCAAGCACGAGCCGGAGGTGTTCGCCAAAACCCGGCTGGTATTGCTGCCCAAGGATTACGTGCGGCTGCTGATGACCGGCGAAAAGGCATCGGACATGTCCGACGCCGCCGGCACGCTGTGGCTGGACGTGGCTGGTCGCAGGTGGAGCGACGAACTCCTCGCCGCGTGCGGGCTGGACGTGAGCCAGATGCCCGCGCTGGTCGAAGGGCCGGACGCGACCGGACGGTTGAGCGCGGCGGTTTCCGAACTGTGGGGCGTGCCGCAGGTGCCGGTCGCCGGCGGCGGCGGTGACAATGCGGCAGGCGCGGCCGGCGTCGGCGTGGTCAAGGATGGCGATGCATTGCTGTCGCTCGGCACGTCGGGCGTGATCTTTGTAGCGAACGACCGCTTCAAGCCCAATCCTGCCAGCGCGGTCCACGCCTTCTGCCACTGCCTGCCTGAGATGTGGCACCAGATGGCGGTGCACCTCTCGGCCGCGTCCTGCATCGACTGGGTGGCGCGGCTGACCGGTGCGGCCGGTGCCGCCGATCTGTTCGCGCGCGCCGAAACCGTTGGCCCGGCGAGCGGCCCGGAGCTGTTCCTCCCGTATCTGTCAGGCGAACGTACCCCGCATAACGATGCCGAGGTGCGCGGCGCGTTCCTCCGCCTCGACAACGATACCGGGCCGGAGCGGCTCGCGCAGACGGTGCTGGAAGGCGTCGCGTTCGCGCTGGCCGATGGGCTGGACGCGCTACGCGGTGCCGGCACCGAGGTGAAGCAATTGTCGGTGATCGGGGGCGGCGCGCGCTCGCGCTACTGGGGGCAGACGTTGGCCGCCGCACTGAACACGCCGCTGGTCTATCTGCAGGGCGGCGAGGTCGGCCCGGCGCTCGGCGCGGCGCGGCTCGCGCAGCTTGCCGTCGATGGCGGCAGCCCGGCGGAGGTCTGCGTCGCACCACCGGTCGCGCATACCATCGAACCCGACGCATCTCTGGTTGACCGGCTCGCTCCGAAGCTCGACGCGTTCCGCCAAGCCTATTCCAAGATCACCCCTCTCAACGCATCCAGGAGTGCCTGATGGCCATCGACTATTTCGCCAATATCCCGAAGATCACGTACGAAGGCCCGGACAGCACCAACGAGCTGGCCTATCGGTTCTACGACAAGGACAAGATGGTCCTCGGCAAGCGCATGGAGGATCACCTCCGCTTCGCCGCATGCTTCTGGCATACCTTCTGCTGGCCGGGCAGCGACGTGTTCGGCGGCGGCACCTTCAACCGCCCGTGGCATGCCGGCGCCAACGATAGCGCCGCCGCGACGATGAAGCGTGAGGTCGCGTTCGACTTCTTCCAGAAGCTCGACCTGCCATTCTACTGCTTCCACGACGTCGATGTGATGGCCGATGCCAAGAACGTCACCGAGCATCGCCAGTTCTTCGCCGAAGCGGTCGACCACCTCGAGAAATTGCAGGCTTCATCGGGCCGCAAGTTGCTGTGGGGTACCGCCAACCTGTTCAGCCACCCGCGCTTCGCCGCCGGCGGCGCGACCAATCCCGACCCCGAGGTCTATGCATTCGGCGCGATGCAGGTGCGTGACGCACTTGAGGCGACGCATCGGCTCGGCGGCTCGAACTACGTTTTGTGGGGTGGTCGCGAGGGTTACGAGACGCTGCTCAACACCGATCTTAAGCGCGAACTCGACAATTTCGGGCGTTTCTTGAGCCTCGTCGTCGAGCACAAGCACAAGATTGGCTTCAAGGGCACGATCCTGATCGAACCGAAGCCGCACGAGCCGACCAAGCACCAGTACGACTTCGACACCGCAACGGTGTACGGCTTCCTCAAGCGCTATGGCCTCGAGAACGAAGTGCGCGTCAACATCGAGGCGAACCACGCGACCCTCGCCGGCCACACTTTCGAGCATGAGATCGCGACGGCCAACGCGCTCGGCCTGTTCGGTTCGATCGACGCCAACCGCGGCGACCATCAGAACGGCTGGGATACCGACCAATTCCCCAACTCGGCGGAAGAGTTGACGCTGGCGATGGTCGAGATCATCCGCGCCGGCGGCTTCACCGATGGCGGCTTCAACTTCGATTCGAAGGTGCGGCGCCAGTCGATGGACCCGGTCGACCTGTTCTACGGTCATATCGGCGGCATCGACACGGTGGCGCGCGGCCTGCTCGCGGCGGCCGCACTGATCGAGGACGGTCGCGTCGACCAGATCAAGACCGAGCGTTATGCCGGCTGGACGGGTGATCTCGGTACGCAGATCGGTGGGCTGGACCTTGCCGGCATCGCCGACCTCGCAGTCGAGAAGCAGCTTGATCCCAAGCCGCGGTCGGGCCAGCAGGAGCGGCTCGAGAACCTCGTCAACCGCTTCGTGTGATCGGGTGGGGAGGGTTGCCCCTCCCCGTTCTCTCCAAAACAGCAGGCCCGGAACCGCGTGGTTCCGGGCCTGCTTTCGTTTGGTGCAGGGTGTTGCCCGCGGCGAACGGGCCGAGCTGAACGCTTGCTTTTCGCAAACGTTACCGCAGTAGCGCCAGCGGCACTGCATCACCCATCGCCTTGTAGCCGGCGGGGCCGGGATGCAGGTGATCGCCTGAATCGAACGCCGCCGCGAGGCGCGACGGATCTGCGGGATCGCGCGTCACCTTGTCGAAATCGACCACGCCGTCGAAGTGGCCGGGCGCACGGATCCAGCTATTGATCGCTTGGCGGTCGGCCTCGCTACCCGCGTCGGGGTGGTAGTAGTCGCTGCCCATGTACGGCGTCAGCGTCGCGCCATAAACCTTGATCCCGCGCGCATGCGCCCGCTCGACGATTTGCGCGTACCCCGCCGTCAGTTGCGCGACGAAGGCGCGGCGCTGCTCGGGTGTCTTCGTCTCCAGCCGGGTGAACGTACCGAGATCGTTGATCCCTTCCAGCAGGATGACGGAGCGCGCACCCGGCAGCGCCAGCACGTCGCGGTCGAGCCGCGACACCGCATTCGGTCCGAGTCCATCGAGCAACACGCGGTTGCCACCGATCCCTTCATTCAGCACCGCCGTCTGGCCGCCGAGCCGCCGCGCCAGCACGTCTGTCCAGCGATCGTTGCCGTTCGTGGTGGCGCCGTGGCCGTCCGTAATCGAGTCGCCCAGCGCGACGACGCCATTCGGTGGCGCGCACCGCTGCACCTCCACGCCGGATAGCATGTACCAGTGGTCGAACTTGGTCGCGCCGGGCAGGCTTTCCGCCGCGACACTGTCGCCGGGCGCGAGATATGAGGTCGCGCGCGACCCCGGGTGGGAGGTCTGGCTCGCCACATCGCCGTTGACGCGCAGGGAGATTGCGAGATCGTCGAACGCGGCAAGATCGAACGATACAGGGTCCGACAGCCAGTCGCCGCCGGCCGGGATGGTGATGCTGTTCATGCCTGAGAATGTCAGCGTCCGCCGCGATGCGGCGACGATGCGATCGCTGTGGTTGTCGGCGGAACGCGCCACGCCCGCACCAAGGATGACGAGTGGCTCCCGCCCGAACGCGTTGGAAAACCGCACCCGCAGCGTCTTGCCCGCAAGCGTCGGGCGGACGACTTCGCGCAGCGTGGCGCCGGCCATCCCATTGGCGGGCAAAGCGTCGGCGGTGGCGGGCGCCATTTGCGAGGACGCCCAGGCCGCCTGCCACGAACAACCGGGCCCTGCCGCCTGTGCGGCGGTGGCGACACCGCCCGTGCTCAGCAGCAACAGCGCAAAGTTCAACATCGGACGCATCGCGGATCCTCCAAAAGAAAACGGGGCCGGCCAGGCGACCGGCCCCGAGGATTACACTGGGAATCGTAACGGTGAAAACATTCGCACGGCAGCGATCACCAGCTGAACATCGTGCCGTCTCCAAGACGGTTTACCGGCAGGAACGCGCGCTTGTACTCGTACCCCTTGGCGAGTTCCTCGTCGATGTCGACGCCCAGGCCGGGCGCGTCACCGGGATGCATCGCGCCGTTTTCGAACGTGTAGGCGTGCGGAAATACCGCGTCGGTTTCGGGTGTGTGGCGCATATATTCCTGAACGCCGAAGTTCGGCACCGACAAATCGAAGTGCAGCGCCGCCGCCATGCATACCGGCGACAGATCGGTCGCGCCGTGGCAGCCGGTGCGGACCTGATACATGTCCGCGAACGCCGCGATGCGGCGCAGGTGCGTGATGCCGCCGGCGTGGACCACGGTGGCGCGGATATAGTCGATCAGTTGGTTCTGGATGAGATCCTTGCAGTCCCAGATCGAATTGAAGATCTCCCCCACCGCCAGCGGCGTGGTGGTGTGCTGGCGGATCAGTTTGAACGATTCCTGGTTCTCGGCCGGAGTGGCGTCCTCGAGCCAGAATGGACGGTATTGCTCGAGATCCTTACCGAGCCGCCCCGCCTCGATCGGCGTCAACCGATGGTGAATGTCATGGAGCAGGTGCACGTCCCAGCCGAGCGCCTCGCGTGCCGCCTTGAACAGCTCGGGCACGATCCGAAGGTACTTGCTCGTGTTCCAGACGTTCTCGGTCGGCAGATCGGCGTCGGCGGGCTCATAGAAGTACTTGTCCTTGGACACACCATAGGTGGAGGGCATGCCGGGCACACCGCATTGAATGCGGATCGCCTTATAGCCTTGCGCCTGATATTCGAGCGCAGCGGCGATCGTATCCTCGATGGTCGTGCCGTTGGCGTGACCGTACACCATCACGTTCTCACGCGCCGCACCGCCGAGCAGTTGATAGACCGGCAGACCGGCGATCTTGCCCTTGATATCCCATAGCGCCATGTCGACTGCGGCGATCGCGCTCATCGTCACCGGGCCGCGCCGCCAATATGCACCCTTGTAGAGATACTGCCAGATATCCTCGATACGGTGCGCGTCACGGCCGATCAGGCACGGGACGACATGATCGGCGAGATAGCTCGCCACCGCCAGTTCGCGGCCATTAAGCGTCGCATCGCCGACCCCGGTAGTGCCGTCGTCGCATTCGATCTTGAGCGTGACGAAGTTACGTCCCGGCGAGGTGATGATGACGCGGGCGGAAACGATCTTTGGCATGACTATCCTCAGGCGAATTCAAGATTGATGGTTTCAAAGTCGGAGCATCTCGGCGCCGCCACGATGCCGGGCAGGTCGGACTCGATCACTTCACTCAAGGCGGCATCGCTCAGGCGGTGCGTACGCGGTCCAGGGCGGCGGCAACGCTTGCGCTGCGCGGCGAGTGTCGCCATCGACCTGTCGGCAGTCAGACGCAGGAGACTGCGGCGGCTGTTTACAGCGCTGAGCTTCATGATCTGACCAGCCTCCTAGAATTGGTCAGGTCATATGCCGACAGAAGCGTCGCTGGGGAAGTGCAAAATGGGTGTGAACAGTCCCTCGACTGCCGATTGGCCGCAGGCGTGTGTTCCATCCCAGCACTTCCTCCCGCGTGTTCACGCGCGGCATTGCTGTGGTGCCGTGCTGATGATACCCCTGTCAATCACGAGGATACGGGCGGTTGTCAATGGCGACGCGGCACCAAGGAGAGGCATGTGAAGGCAATTCAATCGCTGTTGGGCGCAGTTGCGATATTTGGTATGACCAGTGGCGTTGCCCATGCCGATGACGGCTACGACCTGTGGCTGCGAAACGGCGAGCACGCCGCAACGTCGGTCGTCGCGCAGCAATCCACGCCGACACTCAGCGTCGCCGCCGCCGAACTTCGCCGTGGGCTACCCGCGGGCGCGCGGGAGGTGCTGCTCGCGCGCACCACCTCCCCTCAAGTGACCGCGCTGAAGCTCGGTCTCGGTACGCTGGGCGAGGAAGGCTATGCAGTGCGACCGGTGTGGATCGGCGGGCGCGCGGTGACGCTGATTACCGGCAACAGCGATCGCGCGATCCTCTACGGGGCCTTCGCGTTGATCCGCTACGTGCATACCGGGAACGCACTGGCCACCGCGACGCTGACCTCAAGCCCACGTATCAAACTGCGCGTCCTGGATCATTGGGATAACCTCGACGGCACGGTGGAACGCGGCTACGCGGGGCAATCGCTGTGGGACTGGTGGACCCTCCCCGATTTCCGTGATCCGCGCTACGTGGATTACGCCCGCGCCAATGCGTCGATCGGCATCAACGGGACCGTCCTAAACAACGTCAACGCCAGTCCGACCAGCTTGACGGCGCCCTATATCGCCAAGGCCGCCGCACTCGCCGACGTGTTCCGGCCCTATGGTATCAAGGTGTATCTGTCGGCGCGTTTCTCCGCACCGATCGAGATTGGCGGCCTCAAGACCGCCGATCCGCTCGACCCTCAGGTTGCCGCTTGGTGGAAGGCGAAGGCGGACGAGATCTACCGCGCCATTCCCGATTTCGGCGGCTTCCTCGTCAAAGCGAATAGCGAGGGTCAGCCCGGCCCCCGCGATTACCACCGTACCCACGCCGATGGCGCCAACATGATGGCGGCGGCGGTCGCCCCGCATGGCGGCATCATCATGTGGCGCGCCTTCGTTTATGCCGAAACCAACGCAGAGGACCGCGCCAAACAGGCCTATGACGAGTTCAAGCCGCTCGACGGGAAATTCGCGCCCAACGTGATCGTGCAGGTCAAGAACGGTGCGATCGATTTCCAGCCGCGTGAGCCATTCCATCCGCTATTCGGGGCTATGCCGAAGACGCCGCTGATGATGGAATTCCAGATCACCAAGGAATATCTCGGCTTCGCGACGCACCTCGCCTACCTTGGGCCACTGTTCACGGAAACCCTCGACGCCGACACGTTCGAGAAGGGACCGGGCTCCACAGTCGCCAAGGTCATCGACGGGTCGCTGGAAGGGCATACGCTGACCGGCATGGCCGGGGTCGCCAACATCGGGCGTGACCGCGATTGGTCCGGATCGACGTTCAACCAGGCGAACTGGTATGCGTTCGGTCGGCTGGCGTGGGATCCGTCGTTGTCGTCCCAAACGATCGCGCGTGAATGGGCGGAGCAGACGTTCGGCACCAACCCGCGCGTCGTCGGTACCGTCACGCAGATGATGCAAGGCTCCCGCGAGGCGGTGGTCGATTACATGACGCCGCTCGGGCTTGCGCATCAAATGAGTACATCAGGCCATTACGGACCAGGACCGTGGATCTCCGATCTCAAGCGGCCGGAATGGAACCCGACATATTACAATCATGCGGATGCGGGTGGCATCGGCTTCGACCGCACCGCCACGGGCAGCAACGCGGTTGCGCAATACGCCCCGCCGGTCGCCAAGATCTTCGCCGATCCCGCGTTGACGCCGGAGCGGGACCTGCTCTGGTTTCATCATGTGAAGTGGGATCGCAAGATGGCGTCCGGTCGCACGTTATGGGCCGAAATGGTCGCGGATTATGATCGCGGCGTTGCTTACGTCGCCGACATGCGTACGCGCTGGGCGACTTTGAAGCCGCTCATCGATGCGGAACGCTGGCAGAAGACCGCCACGTATCTCGCCGTGCAGGAGCGCGAGGCGCGATGGTGGCGCGATGCAAGCCTTGCTTACTGGATGTCGGTCAACCATTTGCCGCTTCCAGCCGGCGCGGCGCCGCCGCAGCACGATTTGACGTGGTACAAGCAACTGAGCTTTCCATTGGCGCCGGGCCAAGGAAAATGATCGAGACGGCGCGGCAGTAATCGCCCATATACTGCCGCACGACTGCACATGCCGGGAAAGTTGCGCGCATCGGCCTTGCGCAAATGTCGCGTGTCCGTAATCTGCTGTGCGAAAGGTTTGCATGTGAAGGAACCCCGCCCCCGGCGCCAACGCAATGTGCCGACGATCAGCGATGTTGCGGCCAAGGCGGGCGTATCACCGATGACGGTGAGCCGAGTCATCAACCATGAGGCGAACGTTCGCGACGAGACGCGACGTCGCGTCGAGGCGGCGATCACCGCGCTCAACTACCGGCCAAGTGCCGCAGCGCGCACCCTGGCAGGCGGCGACGAAATTCGCATCGGCCTGCTCTATTCCAACCCCAGCTTCGCCTATCTGAGCGCGTTGCTGGTTGGCAGCCTCGATCAGGCGAGCCGTGCCAACGTGCAGATCATCGTCGAGAAATGCGACGAGGAAGGCACCGAAGGCGCGGCGATCGAACACCTGCTGCGCGGCCGCATCGACGGCCTTGTACTGCCGCCACCGCTCGGCGACTCACAGGTGATCCTGGAGGCGCTGGCGGATTGCGACATACCTATCGTCGCTCTGTCGACCGGTCATGCGCCGGATTGGGCGATGTCGGTCAGCATTGACGATCGCCAGGCTGCGTATGACATGACGCGACACCTGGGATCGCTTGGCCATCGGCGGATCGGGTTCATCACCGGCAACCGCAATCTTACTGCGAGCGGTGAGCGGCTGGAGGGATATCGCGCGGCATTGGCCGATCTGAACCTCGCCGACGCGCCGGAGCTGATCGCCGAGGGGCTGTTTACCTATCGATCCGGCCTCGACGCGGCAGACCAGTTGCTGGAGCTTGCCGATCCGCCGTCCGCGATCTTCGCGTCGAATGACGACATGGCGGCGGCGGCGGTGGCGATCGCGCACCGGCGTGGGCTGGATGTGCCGGGCGATCTGACCGTCTGCGGGTTTGACGATACCGCGCTTGCCACCACGATCTGGCCCGAGCTGACCACGATCCGTCAGCCCGTCACCGATATGTCGCGCATGGCGGTCGACCTGCTCGTCCGCGAGATCAAGGCGCGCAAGGCGGACGAGACGGGTGTGCCCTCGCAACATCTGCTTGCCGAGTACGAACTGATCCGCCGCCAGTCCGACGCCGCGCCTCGTCGCCGGCCGACCGTGCGATCCCCGCACCACGACGTCGCGATACAGATCGCCAAACACGCGCGCGAAGCGCTCTGACCCGCTAACAAAAAGGGGCGGCCGCTTTGCCAAGCGGCCGCCCCTCTTCGTGTCTGGCGTACTGCCGCTCCCCGACGGGGAGCGGCGCGGCACTCAGCCTTCCATCGCCTCCAGTTCGCGTCCGCGCGTTTCCCGGACCATCTTCTGCACGAAGAAGAACGAGATTGCCGCGAAGGTGGCATATCCCACGTAGGTGACCGCGAGACCCGGCGTCTTGGCGAGCGTCGGGAAGCTGACGGAGACCACCGCGTTGGCGATCCACTGCGCGAAGCCGGATACCGCCAGCCCCGAACCGCGAATCTGGTTCGGGAACATCTCGCCGAGCATGACCCACATGATCGGGCCCCAGCTCATGTTGAAGAACACGGTGTACAGGTTGGCGGCGATCAGCGCGATCAGCCCGTTGCTGCCCGGCAGCGCCACGGCGCCATCGGCGCCGGTCACAGCCGTCGAGAACGCCCAGGCGACCGTGCCGAGCGTCACCGTCATGCCGGCCGAACCGATCAGCAGCAGCGGCTTGCGGCCGATCTTGTCGACGGTCGCGATGGTGAACACGCATGCAGCGATCGACAGCACACCCGACAGGATGTTGATCATCAAGGCGTCGTTTTCGGAGAAACCAACCGCCTCCCAAAGTGTGGCGCCGTAGTAGAACACGACGTTGATGCCGACGAGCTGCTGGAACACGGCCAGACCGATACCCGTCCAGAGGATCGGGCGGATCTTGCCGGTCGTCTTGTCGATCAGGTCCGACATCTTCGGCTTGTGGTGATCGCCGGCGAGGCTCGCACGGATTTCAGCGACCTTGCGGTCCGCCTCGTTCGAGCCGAACAGCTTGGTCAGCACGGTGTGCGCCTCGGCCTCACGACCCTTGGCGACCAGGAAGCGCGGACTTTCCGGGATGAAGAACAGCGCCGTCAGATAGATCGCGGCCGGAACCGCCTGCAGCCAGAACATCCAGCGCCAGGCGGTGAAACCCAACCAGAAGTCCGCAGTCGATCCACCGGCATAACGCGCCACCGCGTAGTTGGCGACGAACGCGCCGGTCAGACCGGTGATGATCATCACCTGCTGCACGCTCGACAGGCGACCGCGGATCGCCGCCGGCGTCACTTCCGAGATGTAGACCGGCGAGATCACGCTTGCCGCCCCGACGCCGAGGCCGCCGAGGATGCGCGCGCAAATGAAGATCAACGAACTGCCTGCGGCGCCAGCGACCAGCGCGCTGATAAGGAACAGCACCGCCGACAGCATCATCACGTTGCGGCGGCCGATCGCATCGGCCATCCGCCCCGCGAGGAACGCACCGATCGACGAACCGACCAGGATGGCGCCGACGTTGATGCCGAGACCAAACTTGCCGAGCGAGAACGCCGCCTCCAGCCCCTTTTGCGTGCCGTTGATGACACCCGAATCGTAGCCGAACATAAAGCCGCCGATCGTCGCCACCGCCACGATCAGGGCGATGAAGCCGATATTCAGCTTTTGTCCGGGCGAAATTGCCGCCGTTCCTGTCACATCCTGCTCCTTGTTATGCCCCGTCGGTCCTTGCCGACCCCTCGTATTCCGTACTCGTACCGCGATCAGCGATCAGCGCCAGCCGGCATCGACGAAATAATCGTGACCGGTACACATGCGAGCATCGTCAGATGCCAGGAACAGCACCAGTGCCGCCACGTCGGCGGGCTGGATGCGCCCGTCCAGACACTGCGCGGCGACGATCTCCGCCTCGCCTTCCGGCGTGTACCAGCGTTCCTGGCGCGGCGTCTGCACGTTGCCCGGCACGATGGTCGATACGCGGATGTTGTCGCGGCCGAGGTCGCGCGCCATCGCCTTCGTCATGCCTTCGATCGCCGCCTTCGCGGTTTCGTACAGCGCGATCCCGGGCAGGCCGAGATGCCAGCTGATCGAACCGAAGTTGAGGATCACGCCGCCGCCGTTCGCGCGCATGCCCGGCACCACCGCTTGTGCGGCGAAGAACAGGTGGCGCAAATTGGTCGCCATCCGCTCGTCCCAATAGGCGGGCGTCACCTCGTCAATGGTATGACGATCATCACTGGCCGCGTTGTTGACCAGCACGTCGATGCCGCCGAACTCACCAAGGATCGCGTCGATCGTGCCCTGCAGCGCCGAAAGGTCGCGCAGATCGCACGGGCGGAACACGACACCCTCGTACTGCGCGGCATGCGCCTCGCCGGCTTCCGCGTTGATATCGAGAAACGCGACGCGCGCGCCCTGCCGCGCGAACGCCTCGACGAGGCCGGCGCCGATGCCGGTGGCGCCGCCCGTCACCAATACGCGTTTGCCCTTGAGACTTGGGTAGACTGCCCCGCTCATGCCGCGTGCCCAAGCAGGCCGCGCTTGGCGAGGTTGGCGATGAACGCGCCGATGCCGAGCTCCCACGGCGCGGCGTCGCGCGAGAACACCACCCGATTGACGAGGCGGCCAAGCCGGTCGCTTTCGATCGTCACGGTGTCGCCGACCTTGTGGGTGAAGCCACGGCCCGGCTCGTCACGGTCCTGCACCGGCGCGAACAGCGTGCCGAGAAACAGCACGAAGCCATCGGGATATTGATGTTCGCTCAGCGTCTGCTTGACGAGATCGAGCGGATCACGGCTGATTTCGGCCATGTTGCTGGCACCCTCGAGCCGGTAATTGTCTTCGCCGGCGATGGTCAGCTTCACCTCGGCCTTGCGTACGTCGTCGATGGTGAAGCTGTCGTCGAACAACCGCACCAGCGGGCCGAGCGAGCAGGACGCATTGTTGTCCTTTGCCTTGCCGAGCAGCAGCGCCGAACGCCCTTCGAAATCGCGCAGATTGACGTCGTTGCCGAGACACGCGCCCACCACCTGGCCCTTGCTGTCGACCAGCAATGCGATTTCCGGTTCGGGGTTGTTCCAGCTCGAATCGGAACGGATGCCGATCTCGTCGCCCGGCCCTACGGTGGAAAGCACCGGCGCCTTGGTGAACACCTCCGCATCCGGGCCGATCGCGACTTCGAGATATTGCGACCACAGCCCGGCTTCGACCAGCGCCGCCTTCAGCTCGGCCGCTTCCGACGAACCCGGCTGCACCGAACGGATCGAGCCGCCCACGCGCGCCTCAAGGCTGTCACGGATCGCGCCCGCCGCCGCCCAATCGCCACGCGCACGCTCCTCGATGACACGTTCCACCGCCGACACCGCGAACGTCACGCCGCACGCCTTGACGCACTGAAGATCGACCGGGCTGAGTACCTTGATATCGGCGGCATCGAGCGTGCCGAGCGACGTGCCGCCCTTGCCGGAGAAATCGCCAGCTTCAACCAGCGCCGAGACGGTTGGCGCGACCTGCGACATGTCGAACACCTCGCCCTCCAGCACCAGCACCGGGCTGGGGCCAGCGTGGGTCTCCACGCGGCCGAGAAAACGCCCGCTCCGCCAGTCAGCCGGCAGGCTCGCAACAATCGCGGTATCGCCCCTCATATCCCACTCCGCTCGTCTATCGGTTTGATAGCGCTACCAGCACGGTCGGCCCATCACTGTCAATAGAACCGGCCAATGCTTCAACAGGATTATCGCATTCGTTCACCGTCAAGTTCAAGCGGTGAAGCAAGAGCTTGGATGCGTTGCGGATTACGTATGATCGACGCCAACGCAAGACCTGCAACCGCTCCCAGTGGAGCCGTTTGGCTCGCCCGATCAAGCCGAGGAGCGGAATCGCGAATGCGAAGTCGGCGTGCTTTGCGCGGTAGCGGCAGCAGCGAAGCGGTGGCAATAGGGTCGCCGATGCGCCGCCGCCTTGCCTTCATGCTGCTTTTTGGCCTCGCCGGGTGCGACGTGCGTCGTGACGCGGGCGCGGTCGTGGCGAGCGTCATCGGCGAACGGCCCGAACTGAAGGATCCGGTCCGTGGCGGGCTTGCCGGGCCCGACCGGTTGCTGCTCGATTCCGTAGCGGAAGGGCTGGTCCGGTTCGATGCAAGCGGCCAGATCGAGCCCGGCGTCGCCGAACGTTGGACCGTGATCGACGGCGGCATGAGCTATATTTTCCGCATCCGCGACGCGGCGTGGAGCGACGGCAAGCCGGTCACCGCCGCTGAGGTAGTGGCGATCCTCAAGCGACAGCTCGCCCGCACCTCACGCAACCCGCTACGCCCGTTTCTCACCGCCATCGACGAGATCGTCGAGATGACGCCGGAGGTCATCGAAGTACGGCTCACGCGTCCGCGACCTGACCTGCTGAAACTCTTCGCGCAGCCCGAACTGGCGATCGTTCGCGCCGCGCCGCCGGGCGGCAGCGGTCCATTTCGCATCGTCGCCGCGCGCGGTCCACGGCTGGTGCTACGCCCCGCGCCCGATTTGGAACAGGCTAGCGACGACGGCGACGACACCCCGCCGCCCGAAGCGACCGTCCGCCTGATCGGGGAGCGCGCGGCCAAGGCGATCCTGCGGTTCGCACATCAGCGATCGGATCTGGTGAGTGGCGGCACGTTCGCGGATTGGCCGCTGCTCGCGCAAACGACGATCGCGCCTGCAAACGTCAGGATCGATCCCGCTGCCGGGCTGTTCGGGTTCGCGATCGCGGACCGTAGCGGCTTTCTCGCCGATCCCGCGAACCGCGCCGCAGTTGCGCGCGGCATCGATCGCAACGCGGTCGTCGCCGCATTCGCGCCGGGCTGGGCTTCGACGCCGACGATCCTGCCCGAGCAACTCGACTCGGCGGCACCGCCGGCGGTGCCGGCATGGCAGTTGGGCGACGACGCGGTGTTGTCACCCGCCGAGCGCGTGCGGCAGTGGCGGCAGGGTCATCCGGAGCCGCTCGTGCTGCGCGTGGCGCTGCCCGCCGGGCCAGGTGCGACGACCCTCTACGCTCAGGTCGCCGCAGCCCTGATCCGGATCGGCATCGTACCGCAGCGCGTCGGCTGGAACGAGCCTGCGGCACTCCGGCTGGTCGATGCGGTGGCGCCGTACGACAGCGCGCGGTGGTACCTCGCCACCGCGTGCCAGCCGTGCAGCGACATCGCGCAGGCTGCGCTAGATGCCGCACGGGACGCGCCGACGTTGACCGAGCGCGCGCGCCACATCGCGGAGGCCGATGCCGCGCTCGCCGCCGATGTAGCATACGTCCCGGTGGCGCAGCCGTTGCGCTGGTCGCTGGTGTCGCTGCGGCTGAAGGCGTGGACGGGGAACTCGCGCGCGTGGCACCCGTTGAATCGGCTGCGCTCCGACACCAATTGAGGTTCCATGACCCAGGCCACCCGCATCAAGCCCGAACCGCTGCACGGCCGCGCCGCCGGATATGTCGGGACCGATGTGGCGGCTGTGCGCAAGCGTATCGAAGCGCTGGAGCACCTGCTCGAAGGATTGTTCGTGATCCCCGGAATCAACCGGAAAATCGGCCTCGACGTGATCCTGGATCTAATTCCGATCGGCGGTGACGCGGTCGGCGCGGCAATGGGGGCGTACATGGTTTGGGAAGCGCGCAATCTCGGCATGTCCAAGACGCAGATGGCGCGGATGATGGGCAACGTTGGCGTGGACTTCGCCCTGGGCCTGATCCCGTTCGTCGGCGCCATTCCGGACGCGCTGTTCCGCTCGAATTCACGCAATCTGAAGATCATCCGGCGCCACCTCGACAAGCATTTCCCGTCGAGTGTTATCGTCGAGCAGCGCTAGCCAACCTTAGGCGGCTGGCTGTGGATCGCGACCAGTATCTGCCGACGTTTCTCGCGATTTCCTAGCGCCGCCCGCGCCAGATCTTCAACGCCGTCCCCGAGGTGACGCCGCCAGAGTTCGGCTTGCACCGTTCAAAAGCGAAACTCCGGTCGAGGCATAGCCACAGTTCGTTCAGCCACCCCTTGCCATTCGCGGTGACGCGGATCGCACTGGCAGGCAGTCCCGGGTTTGCGGCTGCAAACGCCGCCGCGAAAGCGCCTGCCGTCAGCGCCTTACGGGATAATGCGTCCATATCGGGATAGCGCAGCTTGGCGTACAACCCGGTCGAGCGCTTGAAGTAATCCGCCGGTGCGTTGGGCATGCAGGTGCCGTGCTTGGCCCATTCGTGCTGCATCAACTGGGCCGAAGGGGTCGCGCACAGATGTTGCTTGATCAGCGCGGCGGGCAGGATCGCTGTAGCCTGACAATATTGCGGCCACTCCGGGCCGACACCGTCCGGCCACAGCCCGTGCAGCGTGAAACCGAAACGGTTGCCACCGCCACATTCCATATCGGCACTGTTATCGCGGCGATGCGCCTGGCAATATTCCGGTGCCCAGGTCAGCGCGAGTGTGTAGCTGCCGATCGGTAAGTTCCGCACCGGTTCCTTGTCGGACGGAAGTTCCGGGTGCGGGCGCGGCACTGACGCGGGTATCGCACATTGCAGCGCCTGCGCCTGTGCGAGCCCGGGCAGCGCCACCGCAAGCAGCGGCAAGATACGATAGAGTTTCATGCGCGTCGTCCCCTCAACCATGCGCCCGCGAAAGTCAGGAAAGCGCGGCGAAATCAAGACCGATGTCGGCAGCCGGCGCCGACTGGGTGATCCGACCGACGCTTACATACGTAACGCCGCTTTCCGCAATGGCGCGGATCGTGTCGAGCCGAACCCCACCCGACGCTTCGGTCGGCACCCGGCCGGCCACCAGCGCCACCGCCTCGCGCAACACCGCGGGCGGCATGTTGTCGAGCAGGAGGTGCGTCGCTCCGGCTTCCAGCGCGGGCGCGATCTGCTCCACTGTGTCGACCTCGGCGATGATGCTGGCGATCCCTGCCGCTTTCGCGCGCCGCACCGCCTCACCGATGTCCCCCGCCACCGCGACGTGATTGTCCTTGATCATCGCAGAATCCCACAACCCCATGCGGTGATTGGTCGCGCCGCCCATTCGCGTTGCATATTTCTCCAGTACGCGCAGGCCCGGGATGGTCTTACGCGTATCGAGCAGGGTCGCGCCCGTCCCCGCGATCGCATCGACATAGGCGCGGGTCATCCTCGCCACGCCGGACAGATGCTGCACGGTGTTCAACGCAGACCGTTCGGCGGTGAGCATCGCACGTGCTGATCCGCGAAGCCGCAGCAAGTCGGTGCCAGGGGAAACGCTGTCGCCATCCTCGACCAGCCGCTCGATCACCACGCCTGGGTCGAGCGCGCGGAAGAACGCCTCCGCCACGCCGAGCCCGGCAACGACGATGGCATCGCGGCTATCCATCACGCCGCTGAACCGCGCCTCTGCCGGGATTACGGCAGTGGCGGTGATGTCGCCGCCCTCCCCCAGATCCTCGGCAAGCGTCGACGCCACGAAGGCGTCGAGGTTGAATCGATCGAGATGAAAAGGCATCAACCTGTCCCGCACCACTAGAAGATGGCCCGGCTTTGCCAGATCGGCCCTCTCAACGACAGTGTGTTGTTCAAGCCTATTCAGTTCCCGCAACGGCACCGTTCCCGCGCCGTGTCTCGCTGGTCGACGCAGCGAAACTCGGCGCGGGAACGGTTGCCAGGGTCAATTACCGGTCGCGGCCATCAAATGTTGCGGGTAGCGCGCACCCTCGACGTCGATCTCCGAAAGCGCGCTGGCGATCTCGGCGAGTTCGTCCTCACTCAACGTCACGCCCGTCGCACCGAGATTTTCCTCAAGCCGGTGCAGCTTGGTCGTGCCGGGGATCGGCACAATCCAGGGCCGCCGCGCGAGCAGCCACGCAAGCGCGATCTGCGCGGGTGTCGCTTCCTTCGCCTGAGCGATGGCCTTGATGCGATCGATCAGCGCCCGGTTCTTCGCCATTGCCTCGGGCGTGAAGCGCGGCAGCATCTTGCGGAAATCGCCTTCGGTCAGTTCGCCCGCCCCGAGTGCGCCGGTCAGAAAACCGCGACCAAGCGGACTGTAAGGCACCAGCCCGATGCCGAGTTCCTCGCATGTGTCAAGAATGCCGTTAGTCTCCGGGTCACGCGTCCACAGCGAATATTCGTTCTGGAGCGCCGCGACCGGCTGCACCGCGTGCGCCCGCCGAACCGTAGCGGCGGCGGCTTCCGACATGCCGGAATGGCGGACCTTACCCTCCGTGATCAGATCCTTGAGCGTGCCGGCAACGTCCTCGATCGGGACAGCGGTGTCGACGCGGTGCTGGTAGAACAGATCGATCACGTCCACGCCGAGGCGCTTGAGCGAAGCGTCGCACACCTCACGGATATGATCGGGCCGGCTGTTGAGCCCGCCGCCGACACCCTTGTCCGCGTTGAAGCCGAACTTGGTGGCGATCACCACCTGATCGCGCACCGGACGCAGCGCCTCGCCGACGATCACCTCATTGGTGAACGGCCCATAGACTTCGGCGGTATCGAAGAACGTCACGCCGAGATCGACCGCTTTGCGCAGCAGGGTGACGCTTTCGTCCTTGGATATTCCCTGACCGTAGCTGGAATTCAGCCCCATGCAGCCGAAGCCGAGCGCCGAAACTTCAAGCCCGCTGTTGCCGAGTATGCGTTTTTCCATGTGCGATACGCCTTTGCCGCTGTGATGTCGGCCCTGAAGATAGGCATTCGGAGCCGTAACGATTAGGGGGAGGAAAGCGGCATGGGCTTCGGCGCGGGTTCATCGACACCGCTGCACCTATGCAAGATCAGCGACGGCGCGACACCGCCAGCAGTCGCAACGCGAGCGCAAGTCGGCTGGCATCGTCCCGCGCGACGTGTTCGGCCGGCAGCAAAAGCTTCGCCCGCTCCAGTGCGGAAACGACATCGCCGCGCGACGCACCTTCCGCACAGAGCAGTTCACCCAGATATCGGACGGTAAACGGCGGTGCCCGGTCGCACGCTTGCGCCAGCGTTTCCAACCAATAGGCGTCGAGATCGCAATCCGCGTAGATCGCGCAATCTCCTGCCTCCGCAACCAGTTCCTGGAGCACCTCATCCGGATGTTGGCCATGCTGCAGCAGCATCTCGCGGGTTATGCCGTGAAGCTGCTCCGCCTCGCTCGACCAATCCCAGAACAGCCAATCGGGTGACGGACGGATCAACCAGCTCCGGGTCGATCCATCGACCTTCGCGAGCGCGACTTCGATCGGATAGGACTCTCCCGCCTCCGGCAGACACGACGCCTCGAAGTCGATGATCGCCACCTGCTGCGCCTGGGTAGAGAGACACTGAGTCGACACCGACCACCTCCGGACAGCAAGGTGCTGGCAATTCGCTTTCCTGTCACGAATTAAAACGCGCCGGCACGCCCGCGAAAGCCGCAATCCGCGCGAACCATGCCGCGCGTTCGGCCAGGCCAACCGCGCCGCCGTTGACCAGTCGCGTGACCCCCGCGAGATCGTTGCGGTCGGCGGCGGCGTTGCAGTTACGGTCGGACCATTGCGCAAGCGCGGGTTTGAGCGCGTGTTCGGCGGATGTGACAAGATCGGGATCGCCGACGAAATCCACGCCATGCCGCGCGGACGCCGTCGCATAGGCGGCGCGGCCGGTGGTTTGCAGGATGCCGCGTCCACGATACGTCCAGCCGTCCCGTGTTGCGGCCGGACCGTTGCCGAGCCTGCCGCCGTACACCAGACTGAACAGCGCTACGCCCTCGTCGCGCCGGCAGTGGTCGGCCATCTGCACGCAGGCCGCGCGATCGGCGAAATAGCCGTGCCAGTTGCCGGCATCCCAGATGGCGCCGAGCGCCTTTGCCGAATACCTGCCGTTCTCGACCAATTGTGTCAGCGCGCCGGTTTCATGCAGTACCTGCGCCATGAAGTGCGCCAGCCGCAACGGCGTGGTAACGCCATGCGCGATAAGCAGCCCGTCGCCATGCGCAAACGCCTGTTGATAGTTCGGCACCGCCCGCGGCGCGAACCGCTCGACAATATCCCCGGCGCGAGCGGTAATAATCCCGGTCATCACGACACCCCCAGTTACGAGGGTGCGCAAAGATCACATATTACGGTGCGTAGGACAGCCCCGTTAGGCGACGATCACGCTGCAACGAACGGGCCGAGATCACCCAGCCCCACCGTACCCGACGCCATCGCCAGCATCGCGTCCAGGCTCTTCTTCGCGCGCAGCCGCAGCCCTTCCTCGATCTCGATGCGCGGCGTCAGGTCGCGCAGCGCGACGTAGAGCTTCTCCATCGTATTGAGCGCCATGTACGGGCAGATGTTGCAGTTGCAGTTCCCGTCCGCGCCGGGCGCACCGATGAAGGTCTTGGCAGGCGCCGCCTTCTGCATCTGGTGGATGATGTGCGGCTCGGTCGCGACGATCAGCGTGTCGCCCGGCATCGTGTCGGCGAAGGCGAGGATGCCGCTGGTAGAGCCGACGTAATCGGCATGGTCGAGGATATAGGGCGGGCATTCCGGATGCGCGGCAATCGGCGCGCCCGGATTGGCGATCTGAAGCTTGAGCAGCTCGGTCTCGCTGAACGCCTCGTGCACGATGCACACGCCGGGCCACAGCAGCATCTCGCGACCCGTCTTGCGCGCAAGATAGCCGCCGAGGTTCTTGTCCGGGCCGAAGATGATCTTTTGGTCGGCGGGGATCTGCGACAGGATCTTCTCGGCCGAGGACGAGGTGACGATCACGTCGGAGAGCGCCTTCACCTCGGTCGAGCAGTTGATGTACGTCAGCGCGATATGATCCGGGTGCGCCGCGCGAAACGCCGCGAACTGCTCGGGCGGGCACGAATCCTCCAGCGAACACCCGGCATCCATGTCGGGCAGCACCACGATCTTTTCCGGGCTGAGGATCTTGGCCGTTTCCGCCATGAAGCGAACGCCGCAAAACGCGATCACGTCGGCATCAGTCGCCTGTGCCTTGCGCGAGAGGTCGAGACTGTCACCAACAAAATCGGCGAGATCCTGTATCTCAGGCTTCTGATAATAATGCGCGAGGATGACCGCGTTGCGCTCCTTGCGCAGCCGGTCGATCTCGGCGCGCAGGTCGAGCCCTTGCAGGTCTTGGGTCTGGACGGTCATGCGCTTGGTCTCCCTCGCGCGTGCAGATAGGCGCTCACGCGACGCTTGTCAGCCGGTCTTCACTTGCCGGCGGCGAGGATCTCGTCGAGTGAACGGCTACGGTCCCATTGCTCGCTGTTCCGGTTGCCCTCGCCCTCGAACTGCACGACGACATGCGCGTCGAGCCCGGCGATGGTGAGCGGGCGCTGATACAGATCGGCGATCTCGCGCCGCGCCGCCTCGCGCGCGCGCATCATGTTCTTCGCGGCGGTTGCTTCGCGCTGCACCACCTGCTCGGCGCGGCCGGAAGCACGCTGCCGCAGGCGCGCCATCGCACCGCGCGTGACGAGGAGGCCGGTCGTCTGGTCCACGGTCGCGCGTGCCTCGTCGACGTTGACACTGTCGACGCGCACGTCGGGCGGCGTGACGATCAGCGTTCGCGACGTCGCGTTCCAGAAGAAGTGGCTGCGATCGAGCTTGGCGAGATCGACGAAATAGTCCGCCTCGAATGGAGCCTTGAACACCAGCCCCGACGGCAACACCCCGCCCCAGCCCGCGTCGGAGGCGGTCGCCTGCACGGTACCGGTCAACATGCTGACGCGAAGGTCGGTCGCCCCGGCGAGTTTCGCGTCGACCACCTTGGAGATCGTCACCCCGTCGCTCTCGCGCTCGACCGTGTAGCTGACGGTATAATGTCTGTAGACGAGGTAGCCGCCCACGCCGAGCGCAACCAGCACCGCCAGGAACACCGCGCCGGCGATCGCGGGCACGATCCACGCCGAGGCACGCGGGGGTGCGGGCTCAGCCGACATGCGACCAGACCTCGCCATGCTCCGCCACCAACCCACGCCCGCGCAGGTCGATCAGGTGCGCCAGCACCGAGCACCCGGCGGCGGGGCGCAGCCTCGGGTCAAGGCCCACGTACATGCGTTCCACCATCTCCGGCAGCGGGCGTGCACCATCGCGCAGCAGCCGCAGGATCTGCCCCTCGCGCTGCTTGCGGTGGCCCATCATGCCGCGCACCAGCCGGCGCGGATTGTCGATCGGATCGCCATGCGCCGGGTAATAGATGCGATCGTCGCGCCGCAACACCTTGTCGAGGCTGGCCATATAGTCGGTCATGTCGCCATCGGGCGGCGCAACCACACTGGTGGACCAGCCCATGACATGATCGCCGCTGAACAGCGCGTTCGCCTCGGCAAGCGCGAAACAGAGGTGGTTGGACGTGTGTCCCGGCGTATGGATCGCGCTGAGCGTCCAGCCCTCCCCCGCCACCGTGTCGCCGTCCGCAAGCACGCGGTCCGGCGCGTAATCGGTGTCGAACCCGGCCTCCAGCCTGGGGCCGGTGTTGGCTTGCGCGAGCGGGGCGCAGCCGACGATCGGCGCGCCGGTGATCGCCGCGAGCGGACGCGACGCCGGACTGTGATCGCGGTGCGTGTGGGTGATGACGATCGCGCCGACTGGCCGCCCGGCGATCGCAGCGACGATCGCGTCGATATGCTCGGGTGCATCGGGACCGGGATCGATCACCGCAAGTTCACGCTGACCGACCAGATAGAGCTGCGTGCCGGTATACGTAAACGGCGACGGATTGGGCGCGAGCAGCCGCGCGACCAGCGGCTCCAGCGGTTGCGCGATGCCGGTCTGCTGTTCGTCCATCACCGCGATGTGGCGGCGCGGCGCGTCGAACGCAAGCCCGCGCCGCGCGTCCAGCCTCAGCGCGCCCGCGCCATGTCCGCGTCCAGTTCGGCCAGTGACCGGACGATCGCGGCAAGCGCTTCCCGGCGGCCCTCGGCGGGCATCCGCGTATTGTCGGTGACGTTGGCGCGCGCCTTGCGCAAACCTGCCATAGCCGAGCGATAGGCATTGCGTTGCATAACTGCGCCACTCGTCGCCATTGCGGTGGCGTGCGCGGCGGCTTTCTCGATCCGGTCGTTGCAGACGGTGATGCGACGCCGCCCTCCCTGCTCGTCATGGATCACCAGCGGGCGTTCCGCACTGTCGCCGCAGTTGGACGAGACGACCTGCGGCAGATTGGCGAACCTGTCGTCGGTGGCGATATCCTCATCGTCGATGCGGACGCTGTGACGGCGCATCTCGCGGCCGTCGGTAGTGACGATCTTCTCCACGGCCGTAGTAATGTGCGAAGCGGCGGCTGGTGGCTGGGAAGGCGCGTCGACACTAACGTCGGACATGGGTGGCAAGGGCGGCGCGCCGGCGATGCGTGGCGCATCTGGTGCCAGCGGCGGAAGTGGGGCACGCCGGTCACCAGTCGCTATCGGCGTGATCGGGAGCGGCGCCACGAGAGGCGCGATCCGATCGATCGTCGCCAGATCGACGCCCGTAACCGTCTTCACCCGCACGCGGACATGCTCCGCCGCCTGCGTGCCCGACGCGGTCAGCCCCAGCGCCGCCACGCCGACCAGCGCCACCGTCGCCGCGCCGCCGGCCAGCCGCGCACGCGAAATGCGACGGGTGGTCAGCATCCGCAGCCGCCCTTTCAGATCGTCGATGGTATGGAGGTGACATGCCGCCGACACCGCGCCGCCATGCGCCGCTTTCAGGATCGCGCAGGCATAGGTGTGCCGCGTGATCGCCGGTCGACCGGCCAACACGCGCGCGTCATTCGCCACTTCCTGATCGGTACGAAACGCGCGGAACGCGTACCAGGCGACCGGATTGAACCAGTGTAGCGCCAACACCGCCAGCGCAATCCAGTTCGCGATCAGATCGCCGCGCGCATGGTGGCCAAGCTCGTGCGCCAACGCGAGATCGCGCTCGGCATCATCGTAGCGCGCGCTGAAATCGGCCGGGAACGCGACGTAGCGACGCCAGATGCCGAACGCGAGCGGACCGCGCGCCGCCGGCGTTTCGATCACGGCGATGTCGCCACGCGCCTCGACCGGCGCCGCCTCGGCAAGCAGATCGCGGCAGAACTGCCGGTGCGCGAGGATGTGGAAGCCGGCGAACGCCAGCGCGCCGATCAGCCAGACCGCCGCCAATACCGGCACGAACACCGTCCAGTCGAACGCCTGCGCCGCCTGCCCTGCTCCGGCGGCTGGGGCGGCCAACATCACCGCGATCGGCTCGCTTGCCCGCCTGACCGGCAGAATCGCCGCGTGGTGAACCGCCTGCGGTACCAGACGCGGCACCGTCGCAGGTAAGGGCGGCAGCACCAGACGCAACACCGGCAACGCCCACAAGGCATAGGCCACGTCGGCACCGAACGCGCGCCGCACCGGGTGCCGGATCAGCAGCACCAGCGCCATCAGCACGCCCGAGGCGATCAGCCCTTCGATCATCCAGCCGATCATGATTTCAGACCTTTCAGCAAAGCCTCGATCTCCGCGATATCCTGCGCCGACAGCGCATCCCGCTCGGCGAGATGGGCGACCAGCGGGGTCAGCTTGCCGCCAAACAGCCGGTCGATCAGCCGCCGCGATTCGCCTGCGACATAGTCTTCGCGCGGGACGAGCGGACGGTAGAGATAGCGCCGCCCATCCGCCTCATGCGCGATCACCTTCTTGGCGAGCAGACGGCCGAGCAACGTCTTGACCGTGTTGGCCGACCAGTCACGCGTGACGGCGACGCGTTCCGACACGTCCTGCGCAGTGAGCGGGCTGTCTTCCCACAGCACCTCCATCACCGCATGTTCGGCATCGCTGATCCGTTCCGCCACGACTCGCTCCTAAATCCGATTACGCTTGTAATCACACATGATTACAAGCGTAGTCAATAGCGCGGGCGCATGCTCCCTTGACCACCGCCGCACCGCGCCCCTATCCGCCGGGGATCGTCAAGGAGTATCCATGCAGAAGCTCTATCCGAACGCCGCCGCCGCGCTTGACGGTCTGCTCCACGACGGCATGACGATCTGTGCGGGCGGCTTCGGCCTGTCCGGCATTCCCGAGCGCCTGATCGACGCGATCCGCGATGCCGGCACGAAGGATCTGACGATCGCCAGCAACAATGCGGGCATCGACGGCGAGGGGCTCGGCAAGCTGCTACGCACCCGGCAGGTCAAGAAGATGATCTCCTCCTATGTCGGCGAGAACAAGGAATTCGAGCGGCAGTATCTGGCTGGCGAACTCGAGGTCGAGTTCTGCCCGCAGGGGACGCTTGCCGAACGCTGCCGCGCAGGCGGTGCCGGCATCCCCGGATTTTATACGAAGACCGGTGTCGGCACGCTGGTGGCCGAGGGCAAGGAAGTGAAGAGCTTCGATGGGGAAGATTACATCCTCGAGCGCGGCATCCGTGCCGATCTGTCGATCATCAAGGGCTGGAAGGCGGACGAGAGCGGCAACCTCATCTTCCGCAAGACCGCGCGCAATTTCAACGCACCGATGGCGACCGCCGGGCGGGTGTGCGTAGCGGAAGTCGAGGAAGTAGTGCCGGTCGGCAGCCTCGATCCCGATACCATCCACCTGCCCGGCATCTACGTGAAGCGGATGATCGTCGGCAGCCCGTACGACAAGAAGATCGAGTTCCGTACCGTGCGGGAACGCGCCGCTTGAAGCGACTGCCTGCCCTGCTCCCTGCGGCCTTTCTGCTGCTGCAAGGTTTTGCGACGGTGCCGGTAACGGCCAACGACATGGGCAACCGTGACGACGCGCGTCTGGCGGGTCGGAGCGAGACCGGTACCGACCATGCCGTCTACCGGACGTCATCGGATGCCGCGCCCGTCATCCAGGCCACGTATGCGGGACCGGACACCGCTTCGCCCGCGGGTCACGTGGCGATGGTGCAGCCGATCACGGTGGCGATGACCGCTACGCCGTCTCGCCTGATCCGCCGGCGCGATCGGCGCGCCACGCCGCGCGGACACAGCAAGGCACTGTCGCCGCCGTCGCGTTCGATAGCGGTACCGGCGGGCGAGCAATATCTCTACGGCTCGGGCGAAGCCGCCGCCGCGTATATCCAGACCTATAACGCGCTGGAGACGTACCTCCTCGGTATCGCGGCGGATCGTGCGATCGGGCGTAATGTCCGGTCGGTCGTGCTCGCTCCCGGCGCGAGGCTCCAGAAACCAGCCTTCCTGCCGTGCGAACAGAAGCCGATGGCGGTGGTGTTCGACATCGACGAGACGGTGGTGCTCAACCTCGGCTTCGAGCAGGCCAGCCTTGCGGCAGGCGGCGGCTATAGCGCGGAGCGCTGGGACGCGTGGGAAAAGTCGGGCAGCAGGGCGGTCTCGCTCGTTCCCGGCGTGCAAGACGCCATCAAGGTCGCGCGCGACGCGCATGTCGAGGTGATCTTCAACTCGAACCGCTCGGGCGCGAATGCGGACGAGACCGCGGCGATGCTCAACGGACTTGGCGTCGGCCCGGTCGCGTACGGCAAGAACCTCTGGCTGAAGGGCGACGGCGGCAGCACCGGCAACGGCAAGGATGCGCGCCGTCAGGACATTTCGCTGCACCACTGCGTGATCGCGATGGTCGGCGATCAGCTCGGCGATTTCAGCGATCTGTTCAACGCCAGCGACCTCACCATCGCCGCGCGCCGCCAGCTTCCAGCGGGACGCGAGATCCGCCTGCTGTGGGGCCACGGCTGGTTCATGCTGCCGAACCCGGTTTACGGCACCGCGCTCAAGGGCACGCAGGCGGAGGTTTACCCCGCCGACAAACGCTGGACGCCCGGATCGGCGCCCCTACCCGACCCCGCTACCACGGAGAGTAAGTAATGGCCTGGACCCGTGACGACATGGCCGCGCGCGCCGCACGCGAATTGCAGGATGGTTTCTACGTCAACCTCGGCATCGGCATTCCGACGCTGGTGGCGAACCACATCCCGGCGGGCGTGGAAGTGACGCTGCAGTCCGAGAACGGCATGCTCGGCATCGGCCCCTTCCCCTTCGCGGGCGAGGAGGATGCCGATCTCATCAACGCCGGCAAACAGACGATCAGCGAACTGCCGCAGAGCGCTTATTTCGGGTCTGACCAGAGCTTCGCGATGATCCGCGGCGGCCATATCGACCTCACCGTGCTGGGCGCGATGGAGGTTGCCGAAAACGGCGACATTGCCAACTGGATGATCCCCGGCAAGATGATCAAGGGCATGGGCGGTGCGATGGATCTCGTCGCCGGCGTGAAGAAGATCATCGTCGTGATGGAGCATACCAGCAAGAACGGTGACGCCAAGTTCATCCCCGCCTGTACGCTGCCGCTGACCGGCAAGAACGTGGTGGACATGATTATTACCGATCTGTGCGTGTTCAGCCGCCCCGATCATGACAGCCCGTTCGCGCTGGTCGAACTCGCACCCGGCGTGACCGAGGGGGAGGTCGCCGACCGGACCACCGCGCACTATCTGCCGTTGCAGGCGGCTTGATCCTCCGCGTTGCCGCGATTGGGCTGGCGCTGCTCGCCGCCGGTCTCGTCGCCATCCTGACATTGCTGACGCCGCCGGGTCAGCTCACCTTCCTGGACGGCGCGCTTGGTGGAGGCTGGGGTGCCGAACGGCCGGGCCATGATCTTGGCTTCGGCAACCATGGCCAGACCCTCGACGTGTGGCGGCCGACCGGGGCCACGGGCAAGGCGCTGCCAGTTCTGATCTTCTTCTACGGCGGCGGCTGGGTAGCCGGCTCGCACGATGCCTATGGTTTTGCAGCGCGTGCGTTTGCAAAGCAGGGCTTCGTCGTCGTGGTGCCGGATTACCGCAAGGTTCCAAGCGTTCGATTTCCCGCGTTCGTCGAGGATGGCGCGGATGCGGTGAAATGGACGCGCGATCACATCGCTGCATACGGCGGCGATCCCGCCCGCATCGCGGTCGCCGGCCATTCCGCCGGTGCCTATATCGCCACGCTGCTCGCCCTCGACACGCACTATCTCGCCAACGAAGGCATGCCGCGGGACACAATCAAGGCGGTGGTCGGCCTGTCCGGGCCGTATGATTTCTACCCCTGGACTTCGCCGCGCGCGGTCGAAGCCTTCAAGGGTACGCGTGATCCGCGCACCACCCAGCCAATCACCTATGCGCGCGCCGATGCGCCGCCGATGCTGCTCGTCACCTCCTCCGGCGATACCGAAGTGCAGCCGCGCAACGCCGCCAATCTCACGCGGCGGCTGAAGTCGCTCGGCGCGACTGCCGCGTTCCGAGACTACCCCGATCTGACTCATGAAAACGTGGCGATGGCGCTGTCGATACCGTTCAGAGGGAAGGCACCGGTGCTGTCGGATAGCGTAGCCTTCCTCCACCATGTTCTTGGCGAATGATGCCTAAGCAACAACCCTGATAGGCGCGGTTTGGCGATTATGGTAAACGGTGGCAAGCGGCTCTCACGCAATGAACATGCAGCCAAAGGTTGCAGCCGCGCACTAAATGGCTAAACCGCGCGCATCATGGCTAATCCGCAAACACTCTACGAAAAGATCTGGAACGCGCATATCGTCGAGAAGCGCGATGACGGGACGTGCCTCCTTTATATAGACCGCCACCTCGTTCATGAGGTGACGAGCCCGCAGGCTTTTGCCGGTCTGCGTGTCAACGGCCGCACGGTGCGCCGCCCCGATCTGACGCTCGCGGTGCCGGATCATAATCTGCCGACCACGCCGCGCGTCGACGCGCAGGGGCATCGCCTGCCGATCACCGACCCGGAAAGCGCGCAGCAGCTCGATATGCTGACGCGCAACACCGCCGAATTCGGCATCGACTATATCGACGCGACCGCGCCCGCACAGGGCATCGTCCACGTCATCGGTCCGGAGCAAGGCTTCACCCTGCCCGGCACGATCCTGGTCTGCGGTGACAGCCACACGTCGGCGCACGGCGCGATCGGCGCGCTCGCGTTCGGCATCGGCACGTCAGAGGTCGAGCATGTGCTGGCGACGCAAACCCTGCTGCTCTCGCCCTCCAAGACCATGGAGATTCGCGTCGAGGGCACGCTCGGTGCCGGCGTGACCGCGAAGGACGTCATCCTCCACGTCATCGGCAAGATCGGCGCGGCGGGCGGCACAGGTTACGTGATCGAATATACCGGCTCGACGATCCGCGATCTGTCGGTCGAGGGCCGGCTGACCATCGCCAACATGTCGATCGAGGGCGGCGCGCGCGCTGGCCTGATCGCGCCAGACGAGACCACTTTCGCCTATCTGAAAGACCGGCCGATGGCGCCGAAGGGTGCCGCATGGGACGCCGCCGTCGCCTATTGGCGCACCCTGCCGAGCGATCCAGGCGCGGTGTACGATCGCACCGTGCTGATCGACGCGACCGAAATCGCGCCGTCGCTCACCTGGGGCACCAGCCCCGAGGACGTCGTGCCGATCACCGGCACCGTGCCCGATCCGATGAGTTTCGCGGATCCGTCGAAGCAGGTCGCCGCACAAAAATCGCTCGATTACATGGGCCTCACCCCCGGCACGCCGATGGCGCAGGTGCCGGTGCAGCACGTTTTCATCGGCAGTTGCACCAACAGCCGTATCGAGGATCTGCGCGCCGCCGCCGCGATCGCCGGCGGCCGCCATGTCGCTGCGGGCGTGCGCGCGCTGGTCGTGCCCGGCTCCGGTCTCGTCAAGCGTCAGGCCGAGGCGGAGGGGCTGGATCGCATCTTCGTCGAAGCCGGATTCGAATGGCGCGAGCCGGGCTGTTCGATGTGCCTGGCGATGAACCCGGATAAAGTGCCGCCGGGCGAACGCTGCGCTTCCACATCCAATCGCAATTTTGTAGGGCGGCAGGGCCCGGGTGCGCGGACGCATCTGGTCTCCCCCGCGATGGCGGCTGCGGCCGCGATCAACGGCCGGTTGAGTGACGTCCGCGAGTTCGACACAGGGGTAATATCATGAAGCGCGCATTGATCCTCCTTATCATGGGCACGGTTGTAAGCGGCATTGCCGCGTATGCCGCCACCGCGCGTCCGATCCGCGTTGCGGCGGTCATCGGCGAACATTGATCGCGCGAGTGCCGGTGTAAAGTACGCCGACACTCTGTGATGGTCCTTGGGGAAGCACCTAGATGAAGCCTGTCACCCACGTCTCCGGCCGCGCTTATCCGTGGGGCGCGAAGAACATCGACACCGACGTCATCATCCCTGCGCACTGGCTGAAGACGGTCACGCGCGAGGGGCTGGGCAAGGGCGCGTTCGAGACGGTGCGGGCGGAAAGCGGCAATATCTTCGACGATCCGCGTTACGCCGGTGCGCCCGTACTGATCGCCGGCGACAATTTCGGTTGCGGGTCTAGCCGCGAACATGCCGCGTGGGCGCTCGCCGACATGGGCATCTCCGCCGTGATCGCGCCAAGCTTCTCCGACATCTTTTCCGGCAACGCGTTCAAGAACGGCATCGTCACGGTTGTCTTGCCGCAGGATGCGATCGATCGGCTGATCGAAGTCGCGAAGACCGACGCCGTATCGATCGATCTCGAAACCATGACGGTCACCACGCCGTTTCAGGATCGCTTCCCGTTCGCGCTCGATCCGTTCCGCCGCCAGTGCCTGATGGAGGGCCTCGACGAGATCGGCCTTACGCTGGCGCGCGATACGGCAATCTCGGGCTATGAGGCTGGTCTGGCCGAGAGCCGCCCGTGGATGGCGGGCGAGCGGTTTCACGCCAGCGCCTGACCCCCGGCGCAGGGCGCGGTTGCGCACCCGGTACGGCTTCCCTATCTCGCAGGAGACAGTTTCAGGCTTTAGGGGAAGCGCCAGATGACCACTTTCGACGAACGCGAGCGCGCATTCGAAGCCAAATTCGCCCGTGACGAGGAAGCTGCGTTTCGCATTCACGCGCGCCGCAACCGTCTGCTCGGCTATTGGGCGGCCGATCTGATGAAGCTAACCAAGGAAGAAGCCGACACCTACGCCACATCGATCGTCCACGCCGATCTTGAAGAGGGTGGCGACGACGACATGGTGCGCAAGCTGCTCGGCGATCTGACCGCCGCGAATGTCGAGTGCGACGAGGCCACGGTCCGCCGCGCCATCGACGAGCGTACCGTCGAGGCACGCCGCCAGCTGCTGGCGTCCGAATAGATGCCGATGGCCGCACATGAGATCGAGGCGCTGATCGTCGCCGCGATTCCCGACGCGAAGGTCGAGATGACCGACCTCGCCGGCGATAACGACCATTGGGCCGCCCGCGTCACCAGCGAGATGTTCCGCGGGCTCCCCCGCGTCAAGCAACAGCGTGCGGTCTACGCCGCGCTGGGTGACCGCATGGGGGGCGTGCTCCACGCCCTGCAACTTACCACCGCCGTTCCAGAGTGAAGGAAGCGTTATGACCCCCGAGACCAACGACGATACCCAGGCCCGCCTCGCCGCCATGGTGACCAAGAGCGACGTGCTGCTGTTCATGAAGGGCAGCCCGTTGTTTCCGCAGTGCGGCTTCTCCAGCCGCGCGGTCGCCATCCTCAACCACGTTGGCGTCGAGTTCGACAGCGTGGACGTATTGCAGGATCAGGGCGTGCGTCAGGGCATCAAGCAGTTCTCCGACTGGCCTACCATCCCGCAGCTTTACGTGAAGGGTGAGTTCGTCGGCGGGTCGGACATCATGATGGAGATGTACGAGAGCGGCGAACTGTCGCAGCTTCTCACCGATGCCGGGCTGGTCAAGGCCGCCTGAGGATAATGGTTCCACCGCACCCGGTGCGTGAGCCGGGTGCGGACGGACCGACGCGAGATCGGGGGCAGCATCGGCCCGTCCTGCTGAAGCGTTACCGCTCGGCTGCTGTTAGCTTTGCAGAACGCGTGCCAAATTAGCAAAAGTAACGAGAACGAGCGGCTTATAAGGTTAACGGCCAGCATGCCCGTAATGGGTATGTAAACTATCTCGACATTTCCGGCGTTCCATCAACGCGGGTTCCGAACGCGCTTGCGCACTAATCTGCAAGCCCTCTGCTCCTTTGCTAGGCGGGCGGCGATCCGTTCATTCAACGCGCGGTGCTGAGCGCTCAGCTCCCATCCCAACACAACGCCACTTGGACCTTGGTCTTTGCTAGGGAAGTAGTGCGAGGCGTAGGTCGAGATCACCACCCTTCGACAAGCCGCTGCCCAGCGTTTAAGCTCCTGGCGATGATGATCTCCCCCCCTTTCGCCCGCACCGGCGGCCGCATCCTCGTCGATCAGTTGCTCGCCCAAGGCAGCGACCGGATCTTCACCGTACCGGGCGAGAGTTTCCTGGCGGTGTTGGACGCGCTGCATGACACGCCAGCGATCGACGTTGTGGTATGCCGGCAAGAAGGCGGCGTCGCCTTCATGGCGTGCGCGGACGGTGCGTTGACCGGGCGGCCCGGCATCGCCTTCGTCACACGCGGGCCGGGCGCAACCAACGCCTCGATCGGCGTCCATGTCGCGATGCAGGACAGCCAACCGATGATCCTGTTCATCGGCGATGTCGATCGCGCCACGCGTGATCGCGAGGCGTTTCAGGAGATCAATTTTGAGGCGATGTTCACACCGATCGCCAAGTGGGCGGCGCGGATTGACGACGCGCGTCGCATCCCCGAATATGTCGCGCGCGCCTATGCGACAGCGATCAGCGGGCGGCCCGGTCCGGTCGTCCTCGCGCTGCCCGAGGACATGCTCAAGGATGTTGTCGAAGCGATCGACCGCCCCTGTGTCGAACGGATCATCCAGGCGGTCGACCCGATCGAACTGCGCGCGCTGGCCGGACTGCTCGATACGGCCGAACGGCCGGTGATGATCGTCGGCGGCGCCGGCTGGACCGGCACCGCCGCGCGCGACATCGTGGCATGGGCCGAGCGCAGCGGCGTGCCGATCGCCTGCGCGTTCCGGCGGCAGGATGCGGTGCCGAACGACTGCACGGTGTGGGCAGGCAACCTGGGATATGGCCCCAATCCGAAGCTGGTCGAGCGCGTACGCGCCGCCGATCTGCTGCTGGTGGTCGGTCCGCGATTGGGCGAAGCAACGACCGATGGCTACGCGCTCATCACGCCCGATCATCCTGGACAAACGCTGGTCCACGTCCATCCGGACCCGGTTGAGCTCGGCAGCACCTATCGCACCGATCTCGCGATTTGCGCAGACATGGCCTCGTTCGGGGACGCGTTGCTGTCGATCGACATGACAGCGCTGGCGGCGGGTGCGGAGGCGCACGACGATTATCTCGGCTGGTCCACACCCGCCCCGCGCGATGGCCTGGCGCTCGATCTCGGCCCCTGCGTGGCGGCAATGCGCGACATGCTGCCGGCCGACACGATCATCTGCAACGGTGCTGGAAACTACAGCGGCTGGTGGCACCGCTACTGGCGCTATGCCGGCCCGGTCAGCCAGCTTGCGCCGACCGCGGGCGCAATGGGCTACGGTGTTCCCGCCGCCACCGCTGCCGCGCTGCGTCATCCGCAACGCATGATCGTCGCGCTCGCCGGTGACGGCTGTTTCCTGATGAACGGCCAGGAACTCGCGACGGCGGTGACACACGGTGCGAACATGCTGGTGCTGGTGATCGACAACGGTGGTTATGGCACGATCCGCATGCATCAGGAGCGCGACTATCCCGGTCGCGTCAGCGGCACCCGGCTGGGTAATCCCGATTTCGCCGCGCTTGCACGGGCGTATGGCTGCTGGGCGGAAACGGTAGAGGCGACCGAAGCGTTCGCGCCGGCTTTGCAGCGGGCGCTGGCCGAGCCGGGAGTCAAGCTGCTCCACCTGAAGACGGAGATGCGCGCCATCACCGCCGGTGCGATGCTGCGGGACGGAGCAGCATAAGTCTCACACGAAAAAGCCGCCCCGGTGTCCCGGAGCGGCTATATCTTCTACACAGGCGATGACTCAGATGTCGTCGCCAAGCAGGCCCTTGACCTTGCCTTTGAGCTGCTGGCCTTTGCCGGTCGCTTCCTGATCAGCGCCGTCGGCCCGCGTTACCGGATCGTCGCTCTGCTGCTTGGCCTTGCCAAGCGCTTCGTTGACGTTGCCTTTGATCTTGTCGACGAGTTCACCCATGATGGAATCTCCTGTCGGTTGCCGCGTCGCGCAGGTGCGTGACGCTACCTGCTTAAACAACGGTCGGACCCCATCGTTGTTCCACCTCAATGATCCAGATCAGCTATGGCGAGACGTCAGATCAGGCCTGAGAGCGGACTCGACGGATCGGCATAGCGACGCTTGCCCATCCGCCCGGCAAGATAGGCCAGCCGCCCGGCCTCCACGCCCGCCTTCATCGCGGCGGCCATCATGATCGGGTCCTTCGCCTCAGCGATCGCGGTGTTCATCAGCACGCCGTCGCAGCCGAGTTCCATTGCCGCCGCCGCGTCGGATGCAGTGCCGACACCGGCATCGACCAGCACCGGCACGCCGGCGCCCTCGACGATCAGCCGGATCGTCACCTGATTCTGGATGCCGAGCCCCGAACCGATCGGCGCGCCCAGCGGCATGATCGCCACCGCGCCGGCGTTCTCCAGCCGCTTCGCCGCGATCGGATCGTCCACGCAATAGACCATCGGCAGAAAGCCCTCCTTGGCGAGCACCTCGGTCGCGCGCAGCGTCTCGACCATGTCGGGGTAGAGCGTCTTGGCCTCGCCCAGCACCTCGAGCTTGACCAGATCCCAACCGCCCGCCTCGCGTGCCAGCCGCAGCGTGCGGATCGCGGACTCGGCATCGAAGCAGCCTGCGGTGTTGGGCAGGTACGTCACCTTCTTGGGGTCAATGAAGTCGGTCAGCATCGGCGCGTTCGGGTCCGACACGTTGACGCGCCGAACCGCGACGGTGACGATCTCCGCGCCCGAGGCTTCCAGCGCGGCAGCGTTCTGCGCGAAATCCTTGTACTTGCCGGTGCCGACGATCAGCCGCGAGCGAAACGTCCGCCCAGCCACGCTCCACGTGTCGGCTGCGACCGGTGCGGCGTGATCGCCACCTCCGACGAAATGCACGATCTCCAGCGTATCGCCATCCTCGACCAGCACATCCTTCAATGTCGAGCGCGGCACCACCGACAGGTTGCGCTCCACCGCGACCTTCTCCGGCAGCAGCCCCATGTCGGCGGCGAGGTCGGCGAGCGTCAGCCCGGCGCGCACCCGGCGATGCTCACCGTTGATGGTGATCGAGAGGGTTCCGTCAGTGTGCATATCGATTCCCAAATTGATCTCGCCCGGCGCGCCTGCGTGGCGTAGATAGGCGCGCGCACCGCCAAACGAAAGTCCACGATGCCCGACACCATCTTCGTCCTCAACGGCCCGAACCTCAACCTGCTCGGCACGCGCGAGCCGGAGATCTATGGCGACGAGACGCTCGACGACATCGCCGGCATGCTCGAGGATCGCGCGCGCGAACTCGATCTGTCGGTCGACGTGCGGCAGTCCAATCATGAGGGCCATCTCGTCGACTGGCTGCACGAGGCGCAGGCGGTGGGCGCGAAGGCGGTGCTGCTCAACGCCGGCGCACACACCCACACCTCCATCGCGATCCACGATGCGATCAAGGGCATCAGGACGCCGGTGATCGAGGTGCATCTCTCGAACCCGCACACGCGCGAGGCGTTTCGCCACAAAAGCTACGTCGGCATGGCCGCGAAGGGCACCGTGGCGGGGTTCGGTGCGTATTCCTACATGCTGGCGCTTGAAGCGGCGGCGCGGTTCTGACAGGACGCGCCGTTTGAACCAGAGCAAAATCAGGGATAACGGGGGTCGCATGACCGACAACACCACCAACGACGCAATGCGGATCGACGTCGATCTGGTCCGCCAGCTCGCCGAGATGCTCGACGCGACCGATCTGACCGAGATCGAGGTCGAGGACGGCGACCGCAAGATCCGTATCGCCCGCAAGGCCGCGCAGGTCGCACCCGCGCCAATGCACTATGCAGCGCCCACCGCCCCGGCGGCGGCCGCGCCCGCGCTCGCCGCGCCGGAGATCGTCGCCGCGCCTGCCGCCGTCAGCGCCAATGCGGTGAAATCGCCGATGGTCGGCACGGTCTATCTCTCGGCCGAACCCGGCGCCAAGGCGTTCGTGTCTGTCGGTGATACAGTTGCGGCGGGCGACACCTTGCTCATCGTCGAGGCGATGAAGGTGATGAACCCTATCGTCGCGCCGTCGGCCGGCACGGTGAAGGCGCTGCTGGTCGAGAACGGCCAGCCGGTCGAGTTCGACCAGCCGCTGGTGGTCGTAGCGTAATATGCCCGACATCAAGAAGCTGCTGATCGCCAATCGCGGCGAGATCGCGCTGCGCATTCACCGCGCGTGTCATGAAATGGGCATCCAGACGGTGGCGGTGCATTCCACCGCCGACGCCGATGCGATGCACGTGCGGCTCGCCGATCAGGCGATCTGCATCGGCCCGCCTTCGGCTGCCGAGAGCTATCTCAACATCCCCAACATCATCTCGGCGGCGGAGATTTCCGGCGCGGACGCGATCCACCCAGGCTACGGCTTCCTGTCGGAGAACGCCAAGTTCGCCGAAATTGTCGAGGCGCACGGGCTAATTTTCGTCGGCCCCAAGCCCGAGCATATCCGCACGATGGGTGACAAGGTCGAGGCCAAGCGCACCGCCGGCGCGCTCGGCCTGCCGCTGGTGCCGGGTTCGGACGGCGCGATCAGCGATGTCGCGGAAGCCCGCGCGATAGCGGCGAGCATCGGTTACCCGGTGATCATCAAGGCCGCATCGGGCGGCGGCGGGCGTGGCATGAAGGTGTGCACATCCGAGGACGAGCTCGAAACTCTGATGCAGCAGGCCGGCCGCGAGGCTAAGGCCGCGTTCGGCGATGCTACCGTCTATCTCGAAAAATATCTCGGCAACCCGCGCCACATCGAGTTCCAGGTGTTCGGCGACGGCAACGGCAACGCGATCCACCTGGGCGAGCGCGACTGCTCGCTCCAGCGCCGCCACCAGAAAGTGCTGGAAGAAGCCCCCTCCCCCGTGCTCGGCCCCGAGGATCGCGCGCGGATGGGCGGTATCGTCGCCAAGGCGATGGCCGACATGGGTTATCGCGGCGCCGGCACGATCGAGTTCCTGTGGGAAGACGGCGAGTTCTATTTCATCGAGATGAACACCCGCTTGCAGGTCGAACATCCGGTGACGGAAGCGATCACCGGCATGGATCTGGTGCGCGAGCAGATCCGCATCGCCGAGGGGCATCCGCTCTCGGTCCGGCAGGAGGAATTGGAGTTCCGCGGCCACGCGATCGAATGTCGCATCAACGCCGAGGATCCGCGCACCTTCGCACCCTCCCCCGGCAAGATCGAATATTACCACGCACCGGGCGGCATGCACGTCCGCGTCGATAGCGGGCTTTATGCGGGCTATCGCATCCCGCCTTACTACGACTCGATGATCGCCAAGCTGATCGTCTACGGCCGCACCCGCGAGGGCTGTCTGCTGCGACTGCGCCGTGCGCTTGAGGAGTTCGTGATCGACGGCGTGAAGACGACGATCCCGCTGCATCAGGCGCTGCTCGATGATCCCGAGTTTCAGGCGGGCGACTATACCATCAAGTGGCTGGAAGACTGGCTGGCGCGGCCGGAGAATCTGGGCTGAGCCTTTTCGCTTGGTCGACGCCCACTAACCTTCCCGGCACAATCCTGTCGGCAAGGTTAGTGCGGCCACTCCTTCTCACGTTCGCTCGCAACGCTCCATCCCGTAGACGTAGCCTGCCGCGACCGGAGTGCGATGAAGCCACCGCACCCTTGCCCAACCCCGCCCCCGCTCCCTAAGGTGTCCCCCCACCGCAAGGACCAGACATGGCCGTCATCGCCGACCTGAAAGCGCTAACCCCGGCGCAGAAAAGCTCGATCTGGGCGAGCTATCTCGGCTGGACGCTCGATGCGTTCGACTTCTTCCTGATGGTCTTCATGTTCTCCGCCGTGGCCAAGGAATTCGGCACCGATGTAAAGACCACCGCCCTGGCGACGTTTTATACGCTCGCCGCACGCCCGTTCGGCGCGCTGGTATTCGGCCTCGCCGCCGATCGTTTCGGGCGGCGGCCGGTGATGATGATCGTCATCCTTGCCTTCTCCGCTTTCTCGGTGCTGTCCGCGTTCGCCTGGTCGCTCACCTCATTGTTCGTGATCCGCGCGCTGTTCGGCTTCGCGATGGGCGGTGAATGGGGGATCGGCGCAAGCCTCGTAATGGAGAGCATCCCCGCCAAACTGCGCGGGCCGGTGTCAGGCCTGCTGCAATCGGGCTATCCGTCGGGCTATTTCCTCGCCAGCTTGGTGTTCTTCCTGCTGTTCGATCATATCGGCTGGCGCGGCATGTTCCTGATCGGCGTGATCCCAGCCATCCTGGTGTTCCTGATCCGCATGCACGTCGAGGAAAGCCCAGCCTACGAGGCGCTCGCCAAGAAGCCGCGCGTCAACCCGTTCGCCGCGCTCGCCGCCAACTGGAAGATCGCGCTGTACCTCGTCGTGCTGATGACCGCGTTCAACTTCTTCAGCCACGGCACTCAGGATATCTACCCGACCTTCCTCAAGGCGCAGCATCACCTCTCCACGCAGACCGCCGGGCTGATCGCAATGGTGATGAACGCGGGTGCGATCGTCGGCGGGATCGGCTTTGGCATCTGGTCGGAACGGATCGGACGCAAGCGTGCGATCATCATCGGCTGCCTTTGCGCGGTGCCGGTCATCCCGCTATGGGCGTTCTCGGTCACGCCGGTGATGCTGGCGGCGGGCGCGTTCCTGATGCAGGTTGCGGTGCAGGGCGCATGGGGGATCGTGCCGGTCCACCTTAACGAACTGTCGCCGGCGGCGGTGCGAGGGATGTTTCCGGGGTTCGCCTATCAACTGGGCAACCTGATCGCGGCGCGTAACGCCGTCATCCAGGCCGACATCGCCGAGCGGCACGGCGGCGATTACGGCCTCGCGCTGGCAATGGTGGCGGGGATCACACTGGTGGTCATCATCTTCTGGACCGCGATCGGGCCGGAGCGGCGCGACGTGGATTTCGTCAAGGAGGCGGAAGCATGAAGGCGACGATCTGGCACAACCCGCGCTGCGGCACCTCACGGACCACGCTGGCGATCTTGGAAGGAACACCTGGTGTCGAGGTCGAGGTGATCGAATACCTCAAGACCCCGCCAAGCCGTGACAAGCTCGCCGCACTATATGCCCGCGCCGGGATGACGCCGGCCGAAGGCGTTCGCGCGAACGAAGCGACTGATCGCGGGCTGGACGTCACCACCATGAGCGACGAGGCCGTGCTGGACGCGATGTTGGCCGATCCGATCCTGATCCAGCGCCCGTTGGTGGAAACCGAAAACGGCGTAGTGCTCGCGCGTCCGCCGGAGAAGGTTCGCGCGATCCTCTGAGTCGCGGGGTCGGCGCTACGTCTCCTCGAAACCACCGGCCCTGAAGATCACTCCGCCTTTGTATGCGAACTTAGCGACGGACCCGCAGGCCGTGTCCGCTCGATCACAAACGTATGGGTCATGCTCACCGCCGTTGGTATTGCCGGGAGACTAGCAGCGCGAACTTGCTCAGGCCAGCGCGACCAGACGGTCGGGTGCGTAGCGCGCGGGATCGATCGCCGCGACAGACGGGTCGGGCGCGCACCCGAGCAGCAGCCCCGCCGTCAACGCGGCCGCCGCGGGCGCGGTCTGGATGCCGAATCCGCCCTGCCCTGCGCACCAGAAGAACCCGGGCATGCGCGCGTCGAAGCCGTATACCGGCAGGCGGTCCGGTGCGAAGCTCCGCAAACCTGCCCAGCGCCGCTCCACCTTCGTGACACGCCAGTCCACCACCTGTTCCAGCCGGTCGATCGCGAGCGCGACATCCAGATCCTCCGGCTGCGCATCGCACGGCGCGCACGCGGTCTCGTCATGTGGGCTGAGCCACACGCGTCCGTCCGCCGTGGGCTTGAAGTAGAAACCGCCGGCAATGTCGACGACCAGCGGCAGATCGGCGGGCGCAGGCGGATCGGTCAGCAACTGGATCATGGTGCGGCGATACGGCTGCACGCCGATCGGCGCCGCTCCGGCGAGACACGCGACCGCATCGGCCCACGCCCCGGCGGCGTTGACGAGGATGGCGGCCCGGTAGGTCACGCCGCCTGCCTGCAACACCCATGCCCCCCCCTCGCGCGATGCCATGTGCAGCGGTGCGCTCGTCACCAGCGCTGCGCCTGCCCGCCGCGCGACGGCGAGATACTGCGCGTGAAGCGCCGCCACATCGATATAGGTGCTGCTCGGCTCGGCGATGCCAAGCGTCCATTCGGGCCGCAGCCCGGGGATCCGGCGGGCCGGATCGACGCGATCCAGCGCAATCCCGCTACCCGCGAAGTCCGCCAGAAACGCACCTCCCGCCGCCGCATCTTTCGTTCGCCCGATGTGCAGCGCCCCAAGTGGATCGAGGAAACCGCCGGCTTGCAGGAACGGACCGGAGGCGGTGGTGAGCGGTTGTACATCCGGCCCGCCGTACGTCTCGGACCAGAACGCCGCGGAGCGACCCGTCGCATGATAACCCGGCGCATCCTCCGCCTCGATCAGCAGCACGCGCGCACGCGTACCGATCGCCGCCGCGAGACTGGCGCCGGCCATTCCGGCCCCGACGATCGCCACGTCATAGCCGGTCATTCGCCACCGCGTAGCCGCGCGCCGAGAAACGAATCGATCTCGCCCAGCGCACGGTTGCGCACCGGATCAACCTCCCGCAGGATTTCATGCGCGCACTCCTTTCCGAAGCGCACCAGCCGCACGTCAGGCAGCTTTGCCGCCACTCGGACCGCCGCGCGGGCGGACACGAGCTTGTCGTAATCGGCGACCAGCATCAGCGTTGGAACCCGCATTTCACCCAGGCGTGGATCGCGGCGCATCGCCCGGGTCGAGGCAAACGCCTCGGCGAGCCAGCGCCAGCTCGGTGGCCCGAGCAGGAGGCCGGGTTGCGACTTCTGCCAGTAGATCTCGTCCTGGTACCGGTCGTTGTCGTGGGTCAGCAATGCCTGGCGGGTCTCGGTAGTTGCTGGAATCTCGTTGCCGCGCCAAGCCCGGCGCGCCGGATCGCCGATACGGCCGAACAGGCGCGCACCCCATTCGCCAAGGCCGGCGCCGATCGGGCTGTTGAGCCCCAGCATCGGCGCCACCAGCACCGCCGCATCAGGGGAAATCGCGCGCTCCGTCATCGCGCGGAGGACCAGATGTCCGCCCATCGAATGACCTACCGCGACGCGCGGTTCAGCCGCCCCCACATGCCACGCCCGCCAAAACTGTTCGAAATCGTCGATGTAGAGTGAAAAGCGATCGACATGCCCAACATGGGCATCGGGCGAACACCGCCCGGAACCACCCTGCCCTCGCCAGTCGAATGCGGTGACAGACCAACCCTGCGCATGCCAATGCGCTAGCGTCTCGAGATATTTCTCGAACACATCGCCGCGCCCCGCCTGAAACAGGATGCTGCCGCGTGAGCGCCCTTCTGCCGGCCAGTCGAACCGACGCATCACCCACCCATCGGGCGCGCGCCAGCGTCCCACCGTCGCGCCGGCGGGGATGACACGGCGATAGAGTTGCGGCGACAGCATCGGTCTTGGTTACTTTTTTGAAAGCCATCCCGTCTAGGAGCTTTTCCGATGGGTGGGACAATCATTGCATTCCTGACGGGCGTCCTCGCGCTCCTGCTGCTGTGGGCCGGCATCGAGGATGTGCGCACCCGCGAGATCGCCAACTGGAAGAACCTGACGATCGCGCTGCTTGCGCCGCTATCGTGGTGGGCGAGCGGGATGACGCCATGGCCGGATATGGCATTGCAGCTAGGTATCGCGGCCATCGTGTTCGCGCTGTTCTGTGGCGCGTTCGCGCTCGGCTGGATGGGCGGCGGCGACGTCAAGATGATCGGTGCGCTTGCGTTATGGTTCCCGCTGCAACTGCTGGTGTGGATGCTGGTGGTGATGTCGATCGCTGGCGGCGTGCTGACGGTTTTGATGGTGCTCGATCGCGGCGCGCGAAAAGGCGGCGAGATCGAGATCCCGTACGGTGTCGCAATCGCCTTCGCCGCTTTGCTCGCGCTGCGTGAACTGCATCTTAACCACTCTCCTATAATGGTTTGAGCCGGATTTTTACCGGGCGTCGAAAGGCCTGAGATGAACAGTCGTAAGATCTTTTTGCTGTTGGGTGCGCTCGTCGTCGCCGCCGTTACGGCGTTCATGGCGCGCAGCCTGATCGTCGGGACACCGGCGCCTCAGGCGGTTGCCGCGGTGGCGGCCGCGCGCGTCGATGGGCCTGAAGTGCTGGTGGCGACGCGCTCGCTTCCGGTCGGCACCATCCTCGACGCGACGGCGGTGAAGTACCAGCCATGGCCGAAAGATTTGGTCGAGAACGCCTACTTCATCCACCAGGGCGGTTTCGATGCCAAGACGCTGCAAGGTACGGTCGTGCGCAACCCGATCACCGCCGGTCAGCCGATCACGCAGGGCGCACTCGTCAAGCCGGGTGACCGCGGGTTCCTTGCCGCTGCGCTTGGCGCCGGGATGCGCGCGGTTACGGTTCCCGTCTCGCAGCAGAGCAGCGTTGCCGGCTTTGTATTCCCGGGCGACCGCATCGATCTCGTGCTGACGCAGAATGTCGTCGGCGGCGGTGATGGTGCGCCGCTGAAGGTGGCGGAGACGATCATGCGCAACCTGCGCGTGCTCGCCACCGATCAACGCACCGACAATACCGTCGACGAGAACGGCAAGACGCAGGTCCGCACCTTCTCGATGGTAACGCTCGAGGCGACGCCGAAGATGGCGGAGCAGATCGCTGTCTCGCAAACGCTCGGTTCGCTGTCGCTGTCGCTGCGCAGCCTCGCCGACAACCAATCCGAGCTTGATCAGGCGATCGCCAGTGGCGCGGTCGACGTGCCGAACGGGAGCGATCCCAAGGCGGAAAGAGCGATGATCGCCAGGGTCGCCGCACAGCCCAGCGCGGGCAGTACGTCGTTCGAAACGGGCGCCGACGTGTCGCGTTTCCAGCGCAGCACCGTACCGGGCAAGCCGATCGACACGTCGACGCCGGCAGGAGCCGCGGCGGCAGCGGCCACGAAGGGGCCGGTCGTGCGGGTCGCCCGGGGCAATGCCGTGACCGATGTCGCGGTTGGGGGGAAGAAGTAATATGCGCACTGTATCGAAGACGATCGGCTGGCCGCTGGCCGTAGCGCTGGCCGCGGGGGGCGCCACCGCCGCGCCGCGCAATCGCCCTGCCGCCTCCAATGCGCGGCGTCCAGTGGTGGCCGCCGCTTCGCCCAGCACGGTGTTGCAGGTCAGCACCGGTCGCGGTCGCCTTATCAACCTGCCCCGCCCGATCACCGACGTGTTCGTGGCAAGCGACGCGATCGCGGACGTACAGGTCCGCTCGCCGACGCAGCTCTACATCTTCGGTAAGGGCACCGGCGAGACGACGGTGTCCGCCACGGCGGCGGGCGGCGCGGTCGTCTATGCGGCCACCGTCCGCGTGGGCAACAACTTCGACACGATCCAGCAGATGCTCAACTTGGCGATGCCGGACGCACATATCACCGCGACGACGATGAACGGGCTGGTGCTGCTTACCGGCACGATCAACAGTCCGGGCGATGGTGCCGAGGCTGAGCGTCTGGTTCAGTCCTTCGTGGGCGACAACATAAAGGTGCTGTCGCGGTTGAAGACCGCGACGCCGCTTCAGGTCAACCTGCAAGTCCGTTTCGCCGAGGTAAGCCGCAGCTTCGTCAAGAACCTGGGCGTAAACCTGACGAGCTATGACAAGCCCGGTGGGTTCCAGTTCGGGTTAGGCCAGGGCCGAACCGTCCCGCAATATTACCCCAACGGCGGAATGTTCACAAACGCCACAACCGCAACCCCGAACAACAGCGCAGTCACTGCAGCTGTTACGGGCACGACGATTGCCGCCGCGGGCAAACTGCTTGGGTTCAACCTGCTCTCCACGCTCGATCTCGGCGAGACGGACGGTCAGGTGACGACGCTCGCAAACCCGAACCTCACTGCGCTCTCGGGCGAAACCGGCACGTTCCTCGCTGGCGGCGAAATCCCGATCCCGATCAGCCAAGGCCTGGGCGCGGTGTCCGTCGAGTACAAGCAGTACGGCGTCAGCCTCGCCTATACGCCGACCGTGCTGGCGGACGGTCGCATATCGCTGCGGGTCCGCCCCGAAGTGTCCCAGCTTTCGTCGCAGGGCGCGGTCACGATTGCCGGCACGACAATTCCGGCACTGACTACGCGGCGGGCGGAAACGACGGTGGAACTCGGCTCCGGCCAGAGCTTCATGATCGCCGGTCTGCTCCAGAACGACCACAACAACTCGATTACCAAGGCGCCGGGCGTCGGCGACTTGCCCGTCCTCGGTGCGCTGTTCCGCTCCAATGCGTTCAACCGCAACGAAACCGAGCTGGTGATCGTCATCACCCCGTATCTCGTCAAGCCGGTCGACGCGAACCAGATCGCGCTGCCGACGGATGGCTACAAGGCGCCGACCGACCTCAGCCAGATCCTGACCGGGCAGTTGGGCGGCGGCACCACTGGAGGCCAGCGGCCCAAACCGACGCTCGCCGCGCCGGTGACGGCGCAGCCGGGGCTGGGCGCGGTCGCACCGCTGCCGTTCGCGCCGTCGCAGCCCGGCGTCCCCGCCCCGCTCGACAAGGCACAGGCCGTGACCGCACCGCCTCGCAAGAAATCCGCCGCGGTCGCCACGCCCGGCTTCGACTCCAACTGATGTTTATTCGCAAGGATTTCGCCATGCGCAAACAATGGATCCTGATTGCGGCGCTCGCCGCCGCAGCATGCACGGGCACCCAGAACCGCGGCCTAGAGTCAGTTCACCAGCCCGTGGTATCCCGCAACGACTACGTGTTCGACGTGGCGACGACTCGCAGCGGCCTCGCACCCGGTGAGGCGCAGCGGCTGGCCGGGTGGATGGCGGCGCTGCGGCTCGGCTACGGCGATCATGTCGCGATCGACGATCCCAACGGCTACGCGCCAGCAGCGCACGACCAGGTCGCGACACAGGTTGCTCGCTATGGCCTATTGCTCTCGGACGATGCGCCGATGACGGATGCTCCTCCGGCACCCGGCATGCTTCGCGTCGTGGTAAGCCGGATGAAGGCGACCGTCCCGGGCTGCCCCGATTTCAGCCGCGTCAGCCAACCCAACTACGAAAATCAGACCGGATCGAATCAGGGTTGCGCAATCAACTCCAACCTCGCCGCAATGGTCGCCAATCCGATGGATCTGGTGCGTGGTCAGTCGGGCAGCGGCATGACCGATACGTTTGCCGCGAGCAAGGCGATCGACACGTTCCGCAAAGCCACGCCAACCGGGGCTGGCGGCCTCAAGGGAACCAGCTCGAAATGAACGCACCCTTCAACATGAGCAAGATCGGGCTGCGTGATCCCTTCGTCGCCTATGTGTGCGACGAAACCACCGCCGATGCGATCCGCGGTGTTGCCGCAGAGATGGGATGGCCGCCCGAGAAGGTGAACAAGGGCGGACTACGCAACGCGGTTCAGTCGTTGTCGGTCTCGGCCAGCCCGCAGATTTTGCTGGTCGATCTGTCAGAGAGCGGTGATCCGCTGAACGACATCAACGCGCTTGCCGAGGTGTGTGAACCAGGAACCGTCGTCATCGCCGCCGGTCAGGTCAACGATGTGCGGCTATACCGCGATCTGATCGTTAGCGGGATTCAGGATTATCTGCTGAAGCCGCTCAATCCAGCGGTGCTGCGCGAGGCGCTAACGCACGCGCAGGCGGTGTTCAACGCACCCAAAGTAACCGAGGACACCGGCGAGCGCCCGCATTGCGCGACCGCGTTCATCGGCGCGCGCGGTGGTGTCGGTGCATCGACGATCGCCACGTCGGTCGCGTGGCTGATCAGCCAGCGTGGCCCCCGCAACACCGCAATCCTTGATCTCGACGTGCATTTCGGGACGGGCGCGCTCGCGCTTGATCTCGAGCCCGGCCGCGGCCTGACCGACGCTATCGAGAACCCCAGCCGCATCGACGGCCTGTTCATCGAACGTGCGATGGTGAAGGCGGGCGAGAACCTGTCGGTGCTATCGGCCGAAGCGCCGATCAACGCGCCGGTCATGACGGATGGTGCCGCCTTCTACCAATTGCAGGAGGAAATGCGCCTCGCCTTCGAGTGCACGATCGTCGATCTGCCGCGTGGGATGCTGGTACAGCATCCGCACCTTGTCTCCGAGCTTCAGGTCGCGGTGATCGTCACCGAAATGACGCTGGCAGCGGCACGTGACACGATCCGGCTGCTGTCGTGGCTCAAATCGAACGCGCCGATGACGCAAATCGTCGTCGTTGCCAACAAGGTCTTGCCTGCCGCCATGCTGGAAATCAGCCGCAAGGATTTCGAAGGGTCGATCGAGCGGAAAATCGACTATTTCGTACCGCTCGACCAGAAGCTTGCCGCGCAGGCCGCGAAGCTGGGCAAGACCGTCGCCGAAGCGGGCAAGGCCTCGAAAACGGTGGTCCCGCTGACCGAGATCGCGACGCAGATCATGTCCGTCGGCGATGCCGACGGGGTGGTTGCGCCCGGCGGCAAGAAGAAGCCCAAGGGGCAATCGCTGCTCGGCAAGTTTGGTGATCTCAAGGCGATGATGCCCAAGCGCGCGCTCAAGAAGAAGTGATCTCGTCCCCGACCCTACGGAACGATTGAAACCGCGATGGATATGATGTCGCTCATTTTTATCAGCATTGGTGCGCTCGGCACGCTGGCGCTGGTGGTGTTCGCGTTCGCCGGCCCCTCGCCTGAGCGCGCGCGCGCGCGGCGACTGTCGTCCGTGCGTGAGCGGCATAGCGAATCCGCCTCCGCACTCGCGGCCGTACAGGCTCGCCGTGTTGCCGCGTCACGCGGTAACAAGATGGACGCGGCGGCAATGCGCTTCCTGCCGCGCCCCGCGCTGCTCAAGAAGCGGTTGGCGATGACCGGCAAGCCGTGGACGGTCGGCAAGTACGGCATGGCCACGCTCGGCTGCGCGGTGGTGGTGGCGCTGGTGCTGATGATCCTGCACATGCCGCTGGCGCCGTCGATCCTGCTCGGCGTGGCGATGGGTGCCGGCATTCCGCATATGGCGGTGGGGTTCTTCATCAAACGGCGGATCGGCAAGTTCACCGCCAAGTTCCCGGACGCGATCGAGCTGCTGGTGCGCGGCCTGCGCTCCGGGCTGCCGATCACCGAGACGATCGGCGTGGTGGGTCAAGAAGTCGAAGGGCCGATCGGCGTGGAGTTCCGCTCTATCACCGACAAGATGCGCATCGGGCGCACGCTGGATGCGGCGCTGCAAGACACCGCAGACCGTCTCGGCACGCCCGAATTCCAGTTCTTCTGCATCACCATCGCGATCCAGCGCGAGACCGGCGGCAACCTTGCCGAGACGCTCTCCAACCTCGCCACGGTGCTGCGCATGCGCGGCCAGATGAAGCTCAAGATCAAGGCGATGTCGTCCGAATCCAAGGCGTCGGCCTATATCGTCGGTTCGCTGCCGTTCATCGTGTTCTCGATGATCTGGATGATCAACGCGACATACATGCAGAACTTCTTCGTCGATCAGCGGCTGATGGTGGCCGGCCTCGGCGGCTTGCTGTGGATGGGTATCGGCGCGTTCATCATGGCCAAGATGGTCAATTTCGAAATCTAACCAGAGGCGAGCGGGACGATCATGGGCTCTACAGCCGGACCAAAGATCCTCGGGATCGATGTCTTCGCCGTCGCGACGTTGCTCGCGGCCGTGGCGGCGCTCGCGGTGCTGCTTGCCATCTACGCGGCAACGACCGTGAACGATCCGATGACCAAGCGCGTCAAAGCGTTGAACGATCGTCGCGAACAGCTGAAGGCCGGTATCACCGCCTCGACCAAGCGCCGCGCCAAGCTTGTTACAAAGAACGAGACGACCGATCGGATCAAGGCGTTCCTGACCTCGCTCAGCATGTTGCAAGACAGCCAGGTCAAGGCGGCGCAGATCAAGCTTCTCCAGGCCGGTATCCGGTCTAAGGAATATGCCGTCGCGGTGATCTTCGGCCGGCTGGTGCTGCCGATCATCTGCGGCGGCCCAATGCTGTACCTTGTTTACGGCACCGACACGTTCCAGACCTGGTCGCCGTTGAAGGCTTATGGTCTCGTCGCGGGCAGCTTCATCCTGTCGTACAAGGCGCCCGACCTTTTCCTCAACAACAAGATCAAGAAGCGTTCGGACGCGATCCGTAAGGGCTTGCCCGATGCGCTCGATCTGCTGGTGATCTGTGCCGAGGCGGGACTCACCGTCGACGCCGCGTTTGGGCGAGTAGCGCGCGAACTCGGCAAGGCCTACCCCGAATTGGGTGACGAGTTCACACTGACCGCGATCGAGCTTGGCTTCCTTGCCGAACGACGCCAGGCGTTCGAAAACCTCGCATCGCGCGTGAAGCTCGATGCGGTGAAGGGCGTGGTTACAACGATGATTCAGACGGAAAAATACGGCACACCGCTCGCTTCGGCGCTGCGCGTGCTGTCCGCCGAGTTCCGAAACGAACGCATGATGCGTGCGGAAGAAAAGGCCGCGCGACTGCCCGCGATCATGACCATTCCGCTGATCCTGTTCATCCTGCCGACCTTGTTCGTGGTAATTTTGGGCCCTGCGGCGTGTTCGATCTCGGACGCGTTCATCCACGGCGGACACTGACGAGTCCCGAAGCGGCGCAGATTTCGGGGCACGCCGACGGCAGCGCGGGCTTGATACCCTTGGATGCCGCCGTCACAGGAATGGTAATCATTCCGTTAAGGGTTCGCGTACATGTTGTTCACTTCGCCGTTGCAATTGCTCGTTCTTTGCGCGGTGGCGGTGGTGGCCTGGTTGCTCGGGTTCGCGACCAACCCCAACACGGTCAATGACGGCGAAGGTATGCGCAAGCTGATGCGCGACTTCGCGACGTTTCGTGCACAGTCGCAAAGCCGGCTGAACACGCTCGCGCGACACGCTGCGACGCTCGAGGCAACGCATCAGGCGATGGTGGACCGCCTCGCTGAAGCAGAGACTCGCATCGCGACGTTCAGGGCTGCCACGCCTGCACCTGCTGCCCCGCCGGTCGAAACCGCGGAGCCGGCGATGCGCGACGGCGACAGCGCTGCGTCTGCGCTGGATGGCGACCCGAGCGATCCCATCATCCCGCCGCTCACGCCCGGCGAAACGGCTGCACCGCCGCCGATCGCCGAAGCCTTCCCGGAGCTTGCAAGCGGCGTCGGCACGGTCGAAACGCCTTTCGTGACTGAGCAAGACGCGCTGACGCGGATCGACGGCATCGATGCAGCGCTCGCTATGCGCCTTTCTGAACTCGGCATCGCACGGTTTGCGGATATCGAGCACTTGTCCGATCAGGACGAAATGGCACTTGAACTCCGGCTCGCGTTACCCGCCGGGTATATTACGGGCCGGCAATGGCGGCAGCAAGCCGCGGCGTTGCGCGTCGACGATCTGGGCGACAGGGCAGACCGCCCCCGCACACCCCGCTGAACACCGCCAAGGCGATCACGGCGGCGCCACCGAGCAGTCATCAAACGCCCGAGACAAGCAGCCGGTGTCGTTCACGATGACGCGGGCGAGCCGACCACCGGCCCGCCCGTCTCTCACCCCTTAGCCGCAAGCGCCGCCTGCGCCGCCGCCAGCCGCGCGATCGGCACGCGATATGGCGAAGCGCTGACGTAATCGAGCCCGGTTCGCTCACAGAAGGCGATCGATGCCGGGTCGCCGCCATGCTCGCCGCATATGCCAAGTTTAATGCCGGGTCGGCTCGCCCGGCCGCGTTCGGCCGCCAGCTCGATCAACTGCCCGACGCCTTCGATATCGAGGCTGACGAACGGGTCCTTGGCGTAGATGCCTTGCTCGACATAGGTGTTAAGGAAGCGGGCCGCGTCGTCCCGCGACACGCCAAGAGTCGTCTGGGTCAGATCGTTGGTGCCAAACGAGAAGAACTCACCGACCTCAGCGATCTCGCCCGCCATCAGCGCGGCGCGTGGCAGTTCGATCATCGTGCCGACGAGATACTCGATCGTGCGGCCCTTGTCGGCAAAAACCGCTTGCGCGGCCTTGTCGACCACGGTCTTCATCAGTTCCAGCTCGCGGCGCGTACCGACCAGCGGGATCATCACCTCGGGGATCGGCGCTGCCCCCGACTTCTCGGCAACCTCGATCGCCGCCTCGAAGATCGCGCGCGCCTGCATCTCGTAGATCTCGGGATAGGTCACACCGAGCCGGCAACCGCGATGACCGAGCATCGGGTTGAACTCGTGCAACTCGGCAGCGCGGCGCTTGAGCGTGTCGATGTCGATGCCAGCCGCCGATGCCACCTCTGCGAACTCAGCCTCCTGATGCGGCAGGAACTCGTGCAGCGGCGGATCGAGCAATCGGATTGTTACCGGCAATCCGGCCATCACCTCGAACAACTGCACGAAGTCGCTGCGCTGTTCCGGCAGCAGCTTCTCCAGCGCCGATCGCCTGCCCGCCTCGTTCTCGGCCAGGATCATCTGACGGACATTGGTGATCCGTTCGGCATCGAAGAACATATGTTCGGTACGGCAGAGACCGATGCCCTCTGCGCCGAACTCGCGCGCGACCCTGGCGTCGAGCGGCGTCTCGGCATTGGCGCGCACCTTGAGACGGCGGACCTGATCGGCCCAGCCCATCAGCGTACCGAAGTCGCCCGACAGCTCGGGCTGCACTGTCGGCACCGCGCCGGCCATCACCTCGCCGGTGGTGCCGTCGATCGTGACGATCTCGCCCTCCGCGATCTCGCGGCCGCCGACCCGCATCACGCGCGCCTTGGCGTCGATCGCGATCGAGCCAGCACCCGACACGCACGGCCGCCCCATGCCGCGCGCCACCACCGCCGCGTGGCTGGTCATGCCGCCGCGCGCGGTGAGGATGCCTTTGGCGGCGTACATGCCGTGAATGTCCTCAGGCGAGGTTTCGACGCGGATCAGGATCACGCTGTCGCCTGCCGCCGCACGCTTCTCGGCGGTGTCGCTGTCGAACACCGCCGCACCGGAGGCGGCGCCCGGCGAGGCGGGCAGCCCCTTGGTCAGCACGTCGCGCGTCGCCTTGGGATCGAGCGTCGGGTGGAGCAACTGGTCGAGCGCCTGCGGCTCGACCCGCGCGATCGCCTCCTCGCGGGTGATGAGCCCCTCCTCCGCCATCTCGACCGCGATCTTGAGCGCGGCCTTGGCGGTGCGCTTGCCCGAGCGGGTCTGGAGCATCCACAGCTTGCCCTGCTGCACGGTGAACTCGATGTCCTGCATGTCGCGATAGTGCGTTTCGAGCAGGTCGAACACCTTGGCAAGTTCGGTGAAGGTCTCCGGCATCGCCTCCTCCATCGATGCGGGCTTGGCACCGGCCGCTTGCCTAGCGGCCTTGGTGAGATATTGCGGCGTGCGGATACCGGCGACGACGTCCTCGCCCTGCGCGTTGATGAGGAACTCGCCGTAATAGGCGCGATCACCCTTGGCGGGGTCACGCGTGAAGGCGACGCCCGTGGCCGAGGTTTCGCCCATGTTGCCGAACACCATCGCCTGTATGTTGACGGCGGTGCCCCAGGCGGCGGGGATATCGTTGAGCCGGCGATAGACCTTTGCGCGCTCCGACTGCCACGAGCCGAACACCGCGCCGACCGCACCCCACAACTGGTCATGCACGTCCTGCGGGAACGGCTTCCCCCATTGCTGTTCGACCAGGGCCTTGTACTCGGCGACGAGCTTGCGCAGGTCGTCGGCGGTCAGATCGGTGTCGAGGAAATAGCCGTTGTCCTCCTTGGCGATCTCCAGCGCTTCCTCGAACGCACCGTGATCGAGCTCTAGCACCACGTCCGAATACATCTGGATGAAGCGACGATAGCTGTCCCACGCGAAGCGCGTGTCTCCGGAGGTGGCAGCAAGCCCCTCGACGGTCGCGTCATTAAGACCGAGGTTGAGCACGGTATCCATCATGCCGGGCATCGACGCCCGCGCGCCCGAGCGGACCGACACCAGCAACGGGTCGCCAGCATCCCCGAACATCTTGCCGGTCACGCCCTCGATATGCGCGATGCCGGCGGCCACCTCGTCGCGCAGCGACTGGGGGAACTGGCCGCCCTCGTCGTAATAGCGGGTGCACATTTCGGTCGAGATGGTGAAGCCCGGCGGCACCGGCAGGCCGATCGACGCCATCTCGGCAAGGTTGGCACCCTTGCCGCCAAGCAGGTTGCGATCCCCCTTGCCGCCATCCGAAACACCGCCACCGAAGCGGTAGACATAGCGCTGGTCGGTCGCAGTCGATGCTTCGGCCAAGGTGCTCGCCATGTCGTCTTCTCCGTGGATGTTGTTTTCCGGTTTGTGCAACGCAACACGGCTTTGTTCAAGCCGCGGGCGGGACGGCGGTCGGCCGCTGGATTGCGCTCGCTTCGAGGTTTGTCGGAGTAATCGCGTACTGCCGATCAGCCCTCGATCCGGGCGAAATCCGCCACACCGTGCACCGCCGTGCGCACCCGCGAGAGCAGCGCCAGCCGTGCGGTACGTTTGGCGGGATCGGGATCGTTGACGATCACGCTTTGGAAAAACGCGTCGATCGGCGCACGCAGCGTGGCGAGCGCGGCCATCGCCGCCTCGAAATCCTCGTGCGCGACGGCATCGTCGGCGGCTGGCTCGGCCGCGTCGAGCGCGGCGATGAGCGCGGCCTCGGCCGCCTCGGGCGTATAATCGCTCACCGCATCGGAACCGGTGAACCCCTCCTTCTTGAGGATGTTCGCCGCACGCTTGTACCCGGCGAGCAGGTTCGCGCCATCCTCGGTGCGGATGAACGCCTGCAACGCCTGCACGCGCGCGAGCAGGCGAACAAGATCGTCCTCGCCGCCTAGCGCGAACACCGCGTCGATCAGGTCGTGGCGGACGCCGGCTTCGCGCTGCTGAACTTTAAGGCGGTCGGCGAAGAACTCGATAGGTGGTGAGGGATGCAGTCCTGCCGCGCGCAAACCCGCGTAGCTCCGCGCATTCGCCGCGACCGGGAAGCGGATCAGTTCCTCGCCGTTCGCCATCAACCGCTGCACGTCGCCAGAGACATCAAGATACATCGGTGTACTTGGCGAGGATATACTTGCCGCAGCCAGATACGCCTCGATATGCAAGTCCACCGCCTTAGTCAGCCATACACCGAGGCTGCCGCGCAAGCCGTTGGCGACGATCAGACGGATGACCCCCAATGCCGCGCGCCGAAGCGCGAACGGGTCTTTCGATCCAGTCGGCAGTTCCTCGATCAGGAAAAACCCACGTAGAGTATCCAGCTTATCCGCCAGCGACACCGCCACCGTAACCGGCGCGGTCGGCACGTCATCGCCCTGCCCCACCGGCTTGTAATGATCGCGGATCGCCTCGGCGACTTCCGCCGGCTCGCCCTGCGCGGCGGCGTAATAGCCGCCCATCAGGCCCTGCAATTCCGGAAATTCGCCGACCATGCCGGTGACGAGATCGGCCTTGCACAGTTCCGCCGCGCGCCGCGCGAGCGCCGGGTCGCAGCCCGGCACGATGCCTTCGCTCGCCAGCCATTCCGCCAGCTTCGCCACGCGCTCCACCTTGTCGGCAACCGTGCCGAGCTTCTCGTGAAACACGATGCGGTCGAGCTTGGCCGCCTGATCCGCCAGCGGCACCTTGAGATCGGTTTCGTAGAAGAACTTCGCGTCGCTCAACCGCGCGGCGAGCACCTTCTGGTTGCCCTCGACGATCTTCTCGCCGCCGTCGACCGCGTCGATATTGGCGGTGCAGACGAACGCGTTCGCCAAATTGCCGGACATATCGCGGCACACGAAATATTTTTGGTTCACCCGCGCGGTAAGCTGGATCACCTCGGGCGGTACGGCGAGGAAGGCTTCGTCGAAGCGGCCGAGCAGCGGCACCGGCCATTCGGTCAGCCCGGCGTTCTCGGTCAGCAGCCCCTCGTCGCGGACCAGTTCGAGGCCGGCCTTGCGCGCCGCCATCGTCGCGCCAAGCGCGATGATCTGGCGACGTTCGTCCTGATCGACGATGACGTGGCAGGCATGTAGCTTCTCGACATAATCGCTCGCCGAGCCGATCGTGATGACGCCGGGATGGTGGAAGCGATGGCCGACCGTCTGCGCGCCCGACGTGACGCCAGCGACCTCGCACGGCACCACATCTTCACCGAACAGCGCGACGATGCCTTGCAGCGGCCGTACCCAGCGGATCGATTCGGTGGAGAGCGACGCTGCGCCCCAGCGCATCGACTTGGGCCATGGAAAGGCGCGGATCACGGCGGGGATCGCTTCGGCCAGCACGTCGGCGGTGGCGCGGCCCGCCCGCTCGACGAGGGCGAAGAACACGCCGTCACGCTCGACGAGCTGGTCACGGGAGAGCCCGGTCTTGCGCAGGAATCCTTCCAGCGCCTGCGGGGGTGCGCTGGTCTTCGGCCCCTTGGTCTCCTCGGAGACGGCGGCAGTCGCCACCGGCAGGTCGCGCGCGATCAGCGCAAGCCGGCGCGGCGTGGCGAAGGTGACGATCGCATCGGTATGCAGCCCGGACTTGGCGAGTTCGGCCGCGAACAGCCGGGCAAGATCGTCGCGCGCCTTGTCCTGCATGCGCGCCGGGATTTCTTCCGAGCGGAGTTCGAGGAGGAAGTCAGCCACGGTGAATCGCCTTGATAATCGTCACGTCAGCGAACGGCGGGACCATCGCCGCCATCACGCCGCCCACCCCGGGAAGCGCGCCTGCCAGCCCTCCGCGTTCTTCTCCATGTACGCCGCGCACGCGCCCTTCGCGAGATCGCGGACCCGGCCCATATACGCCTGTCGCTCCGCCACCGAGATCACGCCGCGCGCCTGCAACAGGTTGAAGACGTGGCTCGCCTTGATCGCCTGTTCGTAGGCCGGGATCGGCAGCTTCGCCTCCAGGCAATTCTCGCACTCGGCGGTCGCCTTGCGGAACAGGTCGAACAGCCGCTCGGTATCGGCGATCTCGAAGTTCCACTTCGACATCTCGCGCTCATTCTCGAGGAACACGTCGCCGTAGCTGACGCCCGCGTCGTTGAAGGCGAGATCATAGACGCTGTCCTTGTTCTGAAGGTACAGCGCGAGCCGCTCCAGCCCATAGGTCAGTTCGCCGGCGACGGGTTTGCAGTCATAGCCGCCCATCTGCTGGAAGTAGGTGAACTGCGTCACCTCCATGCCGTCGCACCACACTTCCCAGCCGAGCCCCCACGCGCCGAGCGTCGGGCTTTCCCAGTCATCCTCGACGAAGCGGATGTCGTGGCGGGTGAAATCGATGCCGATCGCGGCGAGGCTGCCGAGATACAGTTCCTGCAAGTTCGAAGGGCTCGGTTTCAGGATCACCTGATACTGGTAATAATGCTGGAGCCGGTTGGGGTTCTCGCCATAGCGGCCATCGGTCGGGCGGCGGCATGGCTGGACGAAGGCGGCGTTCCACGGATCGGGGCCGAGCGCGCGCAGCGTCGTCGCCGGATGGAAGGTGCCCGCGCCCATTTCCATGTCATAGGGTTGCAGGATCAGGCAGCCGTGCGCGCTCCAGTAATCGTGGAGCGTCAGGATCATGCGCTGGAAACTCAGAGGCGCGGCAGCGGCTTGCGTGGGCGTCTCGGCAGACGGGTGGCTTGCGGCCAAGGAAATACCCTCTCGGTGATGATGGCCGGCTTTGGCGTATGGCTTTCCGAGGGTCAACAGCGCGCTTGGGCCGGTCGGGAACGATTAAGGTGGCGCAAACGCCTGCTTTCTATCATCGGCCCGACAGATGGATTTGAGCGGGACTCACACGATGCGCTTTCTGAAGACCTTGCTGGCGGCGACGATCATCATGGCGACGCCTGCCTGTGCGCGGCCCGCGCCGGCGGTGAAGGATGTCGATCCCGCCTTGTGGGTGGTGAAGGACAAGGACACCACCATCTACCTGTTCGGCACGATCCACGCGCTGAAGCCGGGGCTGAGCTGGTTCGACGAGGCGGTGAAAAAGGCGTTCGACGCGAGCGACAGCCTCGTCCTAGAAATCCCGATGCCCTCGCCCGAGGAAGCGCAGAAGGTGATGCTGCCGCTCGCACTTTCTCCGACCGGGCCGACGCTGACCGAGAAGATCCCGGCGGACAAGCGCGCGGAGTATGCCGCCGGCCTCGCCAAGCTCGGCCAGAAGCCGGATGCCTTCGACCGCTTCGAACCGTGGTTCGCAGGCGCGACGATCGGCCAGCTCGAAATGCAGAAGACCGGCTTCGGCCGCGACGACGGCGTCGAGATACAGCTTGATGCAGCCGCCAAGGCGGCCGGCAAGCCGGTCACCGGGCTGGAGACGCTGGGCCAGCAACTCGGCTATTTCCATGATCTGCCGCAGGCCGCACAGGTCTCGTTCCTGATGTCGGGAGTCGAGGATATCGACAAATTCCCATCGGAAATGAACAAGATGGTCAATCTTTGGGGTAAAGGCGATGCCGATGGCCTTGGGCGGATGATGAACGAGGATCTCAGCAAGCAGCCCGCACTCCGCCAAGTTCTGTTATGGGATCGCAACGCGCGCTGGGCGGACTGGATCGCCAAGCGGATGGAGCAGCCTGGCACGGTGTTCATCGCGGTCGGCGCGGGGCACCTCGCCGGCGATCACAGCGTGCAGACGCTGCTGGCAAGGAAGCACCTGACGGCGACCCGGATCCGGTACTGACCTGCGGCTCCGTCAGAACCGATAGGTCAGCACCAGCGGGATCGCGTGATTCACCAGCGTATCGTTGGCGCGGTAGACCCGCTGGTTGAGGTAGCCGACCTCGAAATCGAGCGTGCGCGCCACCGGCACCGTCACACCGGCGAAGCTGCGCAGCTGGTCGAGCGTATGGCGCTGCCCGGGCGTCCGGTTGAGCGCGAGGAACGGCTCGCTCCATAACACCAGCCCGACCGACTTGACGCCACCGGTTGCATAAACCGCGCGCAATTGCTGGCGGAACCGCCAGTTCGTACCAGGCAGATTGCTCAGGAAGCGCTGTTCGAGCCGGCTACGCGTGGCAAACCGCACGCTACCGACCGAACCGATCGCCCAGTTGAGCTGTTCGACCGCCTGATCCTCGGCAGTGTTCGGCGCGCCCGGCACGAAATTGGCGAAATGCACCCACCCCGCCCAAGCGGTTAGCGATCGACCCAGCGTATGGCCGATCTGCAACCGCGATTCGAACTGCGACTGGCGCTCTTCGCCGCCGGCGCGGCCGACTACCTCGCCGGAACCGACCCAGCCGTCGCCCAGCGGTTTCACCACCACAAGATCCGGCCACGGCTGCACCGATTGCGCGTGGGCGGGAACGGCAGCGGCTACGAGAGCGGCGATCGACAGAAGCTTGAACATCATTGCGGGGCGCTTTGGCGGCTGCCGCCGCACCTCGCAACGATCAAAGGATTGCCGAACTGTTGCTGGCGATCGAAACTCAGCCCTGCGCCCCGGCGGCGACCGGCTGACGCGCCGCGATCAAACCGGTCAACACCCGAACCCGCTCGCGTTCCGCCGTCCAGTCAGCGGAAGGGCGCGCCTGCATCTGGTCGAGCAGCAGTCGCAGTTCCTTGTTCCATTGGACAACGTGGTCGGACATCTCACTCTCCTCTTGTGTTATGCCGACGATGTAGGAAGCGGCGCGCATCATTTCGAGCAGCGTCGCACCTTGCCCTTTTCGCGCGCTTCGGCTATGCGCGCCGGCTTCCGGTCAGGGTCATCCCTGGAGGCCTGACCGGACTTTGATCCAAACGTATTTCGGAGACATGCAATGAGCGAACAACTGACGCTCGCAGCCGAGACGCGCGATAAGGTTGGCAAGGGAGCCTCCCGTTCGCTACGTCGCGCAGGCCGCGTACCCGCCGTCGTCTATGGTAACAACCAGGAGCCGCTGGCGATCCACGTCGAGGAAAAGGCGCTGATGCGTCTCCTCATGACGGGCCACTTCATGAACTCGCAGGTCATGATCGACGCCGGTGGCGAGAGCGTCCGCACGCTCCCCAAGGATGTCGCGTTCGACGCGGTCACGGAGCGTCCGGTTCACGTCGACTTCCTGCGCATCGGCGCACACACCACGGTTCACGTCAGCGTGCCGGTCGTGTTCACCGATGAGGACGAGGCTCCCGGCATCAAGACCGGCAAGGGTGTGCTCAACATCGTCAAGCACGAGATCGAGCTGGTCTGCGACGCAGCGGCGATCCCGGACGACATCACCATCTCGCTGGCTGGCCGCGAGATCGGCGATTCGATCCACATCTCGAACGTAGACCTGCCGCAGGGCGTGACCGCCGCGATCACCGACCGCGACTTCACCATCGCGACGATTGTCCCGCCGACCGTGCCGACCGTCGCCGACGATGCGGCCGACGCCGCCGTCGCCGAAGCGCAGGCCGCCGACGCAGCCCCGGAGAGCGAGGCGTAAGCCTTCCCCGATCGGGCAGGATTTGGGCAGGGAAGCGCAAGCCTCCCTGCCCTTTTCGTTTTTGGAGCAGTGTGACGTGCAGATTTGGGTCGGTCTTGGTAATCCCGGCGCGCAATATGCGCTGAACCGTCACAATGTCGGCTTCATGGCGATCGACACGATCGCGGATTTTTACAATTTTTCAGCCGTGAAGAAGGCGTTTCAGGGCTGGACCCAGGAAGGCCGGGTCGGCTCGGAAAAGATCCTGCTGCTGAAACCCGCCACGTTCATGAACGAAAGCGGCCGCAGCGTCGGCGAGGCGATGCGCTTCTACAAACTCGCCGAGAGTGACGTCACCGTGTTCCACGACGAACTCGATATCGCGCCGTTCCGGGTGAAGGTGAAAGTGGGCGGCGGCACCGCCGGGCATAACGGCTTGCGCTCGACCGAGGCGCATATTGGTAACGCGTTCCGCCGCATCCGGCTTGGCATCGGTCATCCGGGGCACAAGGACAAGGTGTCGCCCTATGTGCTCGGCAATTATGCGAAGGCGGAGATGGACCCGCTGTCCGATATGTTCGGCGCGGTCGCGGCGGAGGCGGCGTGGCTGGCCAAGGGTGACGACGTACGCTTCATGAACGATGTCGCGTTGCGGCTGGGGGATGGCAAATGACGATCCGGAGCCTGTTCGCCACGCCCGTCTATGACGGCGCGCTCGGCGATGCCGCGCTGCTCGACGAACTGGAGCAATCCTGCCTGATGTTCGCGTCGGAAGATCGCGCCGGCCGCGGCTGGTCGAAGGCGCATAACTATCGCGGCTACACCAGCTACGCCTCGCTCAACGACCTGCCGCAGCGTGATCCGGCGTTCGGCGATCTCGTCAGGAAACTGAACAAGCATGTCGCCGCCTTTGCGGAGGCGTGCGCGTTCGATCTCGGCGGGCGCAAGCTCAAGCTCGACAGCCTGTGGGTCAACGTTCTCAAGCCCGGCGGCATGCATTCCGGGCATATCCACCCGCATTCGGTGGTGTCGGGCACGCTCTATGTCGCGGTGCCGCCGGGCGCCGGCGCGATCCGCTTCGAGGACCCGCGCCTGCCCTTCATGATGGCCGCGCCGACCCGCCGCGAGGATGCGCCCGAAGCGATGCGGACGTTCGCCCACGTTACGCCGGAACCGGGCACGGTGCTGCTGTGGGAAAGCTGGCTGCGCCACGAGGTGATCGCCGGCACCGCCAAGCAGGACCGGATCAGCATCAGCTTCAACTATAGCTGATCTGGCCTTCCGCCGCCGCAGCCGCTATCGGCGACACCAACGCGCGCCCGCTGCGGCGCACCAGCATTCAAGGACGATAAAATGGGTTTCCGCTGTGGTATCGTGGGCCTGCCGAACGTCGGCAAATCCACCCTGTTCAACGCGCTGACGCAGACCGCGGCGGCGCAGGCGGCGAACTATCCGTTCTGCACGATCGAGCCCAACGTCGGCAACGTCGCGGTGCCGGATGCGCGTCTGTATCAACTTGCCGAGATCGCCGGATCGGCCAAGATCGTCGAGACGCAGCTCGCCTTCGTCGACATTGCCGGGCTGGTGCGTGGCGCGTCGAAGGGCGAAGGCCTCGGCAACCAGTTCCTCGGCAACATCCGCGAGGTCGATGCGATCGTGCATGTGCTGCGCTGCTTCGAGGATGGCGACGTGACTCATGTCGAGGGCAAGGTCGATCCGATCGCCGATGCCGAGACGGTCGAGACCGAGCTGATGCTGTCCGACCTCGAAAGCCTTGAAAAGCGCGTACCGAACCTCGCCAAGAAGGCGGCGCAGGGCGACAAGGAGGCCAAGATCGGCGTCGCGGTGCTGGGTCAGGCGCTCGACCTGCTGCGCGAGGGCAAGCCCGCACGGCTGACCGTGCCGAAGGACGAGGAGGAAGCGCGCGTGTTCGCGCAGGCGCAGCTGCTCACCTCCAAGCCGGTGCTGTACGTCTGCAACGTCGATGAGGGTGATGCGGCAAACGGCAATGCGTTGTCCGCGCGCGTGTTCGAGAAGGCCAAGGCCGAGGGCGCGCAGGCGGTGGTCGTCTCCGCCGCGATCGAGGCGGAGATCGCCACCATGCCGCAGGAGGATCGCGGCGAGTTTCTGGCGGAACTGGGCCTGGAAGAAACCGGCCTCGCTCGCGTCATCACCGCCGGGTACAAATTGCTCAAGCTGCTGACCTTCTTCACCGTCGGCCCCAAGGAAGCGCGCGCGTGGACCGTCCATGTCGGCGCCAAGGCTCCGAACGCTGCGGGCGAGATCCACACCGATTTCGAACGCGGCTTCATCCGCGCCGAGACGATAGCGTTTGCCGATTACGTCGCCTTCAAGGGCGAGACCGGCGCGCGCGATGCCGGCAAGCTGCGTCAGGAAGGCAAAGAATATGTCGTGCAGGACGGCGACGTGATGCTGTTCCGCTTCAACGTCTGACGGGTACGGCGCTTTCCGGTATCGTAGCGGTGGTCACGATATCGGAAAGCGGCTAAGCAGCGCGCGATGCTGCTCCGCCTGCTCCTCTGCGTCCTGCTCGCCACGCTCGGCTGCCAACCGGCGGCGGCGATGCCGTGCCACGACGCGGGCGGCATGACGATGGCAGCAGAGCACGGCACGCCCGCCGAGCGGCATCACGAGGCGATGCCCGCGCATGCCTGCCTCGGCTGCATCCCGCCCGAAACGCTGCGCGCCGGCGCGCTGCCCGCGCCGGTCTTCGCACGGACGCTTCCGGCCGCCCCTGCACTCACCAAGCTCGATCCGGACAGCGGAACCCCGCCCGCGCTGCCGCCACCCCGCGCCTGAAGCG